>NZ_JBZFQL010000011.1:0-52247 GCF_058313585.1 Bacillus sp. z50 | reverse complement strand
TCCCATTCCGAACACGGAAGTTAAGCTCTTCAGCGCCGATGGTAGTTGGGACGCGAGTCCCTGTGAGAGTAGGACGTTGCCGGGCAATTTAAGAAACCAGTTCAGTTGATGAGCTGGTTTTTTTGTGTTGTTTTTATAGGGACCAGGGAGGATTTTGGATACTTGTTAGAGCTGGATGGGTGAGGAGTCGGGAAGGATCTTTCGTAAAGGATACTACCTTAAAGACTTGTGGAAGCTATAGAAAAGCTGCGCTATTCAACACCTATGGGACATCTATACTCGGGGGAAGGTGGGTGAAGTGTGGAAGAAAGCAGTTATGCTCCACCTATGAAGCATCTATGCCCCACCTATACCGGGGTATAGGTGGGGTTGAAAGGTAGGTGAAGTATGGAGGAAAGCAGCTAGCTATGCTCCACCTATGAAGCACCTACGCCCGATCTATCACCTACCTGCTCCCCACCTATCCCCGAAATAAAGATACGAAAAAGACAAAGGAAGCCACCTATCAAATACTAATGATTCCCCTTTCCTGGGGTTATGTAATTAAAGCTACGAATAGTTGAGCTATGCCAATTTCAAGAACACACCCCAGCATTTTGCTACAACATTTAAGCCGTGAATTCCAAAGGTTTCTACATGAATTATTCCTCAAAGATATTTATATGTTGGACATTTTGAAAGACATACAACGAAATTCACTTGTGGGCATAGAATAATATATAAATTTAAAATATTGTATACAGTTTGTGGCCGGGGGCGATACTAAGAGGTATGGAGGTGTAGTAAATGGCCAACTGCGAGCGTGAAACAAATGATCATCTTAACGAAGAATGTGCAATCTGTGAATCGACGAAAAAAAAGGGAATGCATCTATATAATATTTTTATTTGCTCGGAATGTGAGGATGTGTTAATTCATACAGAAACAAATGACCCTTTGTATAATGAGCATGTAGAGAAGTTGAAGAAAATGAATATTTCCAGTATTTACTCATAAAACTTGAATACCGCTATACTCCATCCTTATAATATAGTCAGCTGGCCCCTTCAACCGGAAGGAGCCTTTTTATTTGTTGGAAAAGGAGGCGTGTATGAGTGGCGGAAAAAATAATTAAAGTACCAATATTAGATATGCTGGAGAAACACCGAAATAAGAAGTCCATATCCATGCATGTTCCAGGCCATAAAAATGGTGTTGTCCTGCCTATTGAGGCTCCTCGGAGTTTTAGTTCGGTCCTGTCATGGGATGTGACAGAACTTGCAGGATTAGATGATTTGCATGAACCAGAAGAGGGTATTAAAGAGGCTGAAGCATTATTAGCGAAGTTTTATCAGACTAAAAAAAGTTACTTTCTTGTGAATGGAACAACTGTCGGTAATCTTGCGATGATCTTGGCTAGTATTGAGCCTGGAGATAAAGTCCTTGTACAAAGGAATTGCCATAAATCTGTGATGAATGGATTAAAACTAGCTAAAGCTAACCCAATATTTCTGACGCCTGTTATAGAATCTGATATTTCAATTGGTGTTCCATATGAAACAATTTATAATAGTTTGAATGATCATCTGGATGTAAAAGCAATTATTCTTACATATCCTAATTATTATGGGTTGGGAGTAGATCTGGCATCTATCATTAAGCGAGCTCATAAAAAGGGTATTCTAGTTTTAGTTGATGAAGCGCATGGTGCCCACTTTGCGGCAGGTGCTCCTTTTCCGCCATCTGCTGTCAATTTGGGGGCAGATATAGTTGTTCACTCAGCTCACAAAACCCTGCCTGCTATGACAATGGGCTCCTATTTACATATAAACAGTGAATTGGTAAACCAAGAGCGTGTGGAAGGGTATTTAAGAATGCTGCAATCAAGCAGCCCATCTTATCCAATTATGATGTCTCTAGATTTAGCGAGGGCTTATTTAGAGAGCTATTCAGAAAAGGATAAGGAATATTTAATAGAGCAAATTGAGTCTTTTAAACAATATTTACGAAGGCATGAGGAACTGTGCATTTTCGAATCAGAAAACAGCGATATTCAGGATCCTTTAAAGCTTGTTCTCTATCATAAAAACGGAATGTCAGGCTTTGAGCTGCAAAAATTAATGGAGCAAGCAGGGATTTATTCAGAGCTCGCAGATGAGCTGCATGTACTGCTTGTTCTGCCTTTATTAAAGAAAAGTCAACCATATTCTGTTGATGATATTATACAAAGGCTAGAAAGGATTAATTGGATTACAGGAGAACAAACACGAATAAGCCTGGCTAGTAACCCATTAAAAAATAAACAACAACATATGGAGAGTGTCCTAGCAATATCCTATGAGGAAATGGATATAATGCCGCGGAAAAGAATTTCTCTTGCTCATGCATGTGGAGAAATCTCAGCAGAAACAATTGTTCCATATCCTCCAGGTATTCCGCTCATTCAAAAGGGAGAGATTATTACCTATGACATGGTGCAGAAATGCACATCCTTACTAACTCAGGGGGCTAAAATCCAAGGAGGAGTTTATTTAAAGCAACAACAAATTGAGGTCTTTGTGTAAGTCACATATGATATACTATCTAGTAGTTACAATATTGGAGGTTACTGCCTTGAAACGTGGAGTTTTTATAACGGTAGAGGGTCCTGAAGGGGCTGGGAAAACGACCGTACTAGCAAGAGTGGGAGAGCAGCTTGAAAAGGAAGGCTACTCAATTGTACTGACAAGAGAACCTGGTGGAATTCCTATTGCAGAACAAATCCGGCAGGTCATCTTAAATCCTGATCATACTGAAATGGATTCCAGGACAGAAGCACTGTTATATGCAGCAGCGCGCAGACAGCATCTTATGGAGAAGGTGGTACCTGCATTAAATAAAGGCTGTATTGTCTTATGTGACCGGTTTGTAGATAGCTCATTGGCTTATCAGGGGTATGCAAGAGGTCTTGGGATAGAGGAAGTCAGAGAGATCAATCGCTTTGCTATACAGGATACCATGCCAGAACTTACATTGTTCTTTATGATTGATCCTGAAATTGGCTTGAAGAGAATTGAAAATCATAAAAGTCGGGAAATAAATCGTTTGGATCTTGAGAAGCTCAATTTCCACCAAAAAGTATATGAGGGCTATCAACTATTAATAAAAAATGAACCTGATAGAATAAAGGTAATTGATGCAAATCAAAGCTTTGAAGAAGTTTATCAAGAAACTCTTCAACAAATTCGGACATATATTCACAGGAGACCTTAAGGCAAATGCTTTAAGGTTTTATATTTATCACTTGAATTGCTTTATGGTTACAGAATAACTGGTATAATGGATAAGTAAAGCTTAAATACGCACCGTCATTTTTTCTTTATAATCCTTATAGGAGGTTTTAGCCATGAAACTTATAATAGCAGTAGTACAAGATAAAGATAGTACTAAATTATTAGGTGATTTGGTCGACAATAACTTCCGAGCAACTAAGTTGGCTACAACTGGAGGATTTTTAAAATCCGGTAATACTACCTTTTTGATAGGTACTGAGGAATTAAGGGTGAATAAGGCTCTTGAAATCATAAAGAAGAACTGCAAATCCAGAGAGCAGCTTGTAGCACCAGTTACTCCAATGGGTGGTAATACAGACTCTTATGTACCTTATCCAGTAGAGGTCGAGGTAGGAGGAGCAACAGTTTTTGTAATGCCGGTGGATAAGTTTTACCAATTTTAACAATTTATACAGTCAGTGAGGATGAGAGGAAATAAGCATGATTAACACGTGGGATCAATTAGCCAATCAACAACCAAGAGTATCAATGATGCTCAAGAATAGCCTAATGAAGAATCGTGTGGCCCATGCTTATCTTTTTGAAGGAGAGCGTGGTACCGGTAAAAAGGATACAAGTATTCTTCTGGCTAAATCTTTATTTTGCCATAACCGAGAAGACGGTTTTCTTCCCTGTGAGGAATGTACAAATTGTAAAAAAATTGACCATAAAAACCATGCGGATGTCCATGTTATTGAACCGGATGGTTTATCGATAAAAAAGGAACAAATTCGTTTGCTTCATGAGGAATTTCAAAAGAAGGCAGTTGAGTCATCACAAAAAGTTTACATTATTACGCATGCACATAAAATGACTGCTTCTGCGGCCAATAGTTTATTGAAATTTTTAGAAGAACCTCATGCAGGGACAACAATTATTTTGCTTACAGATCAAATTCACCGCATGCTTTCAACCATCCTATCCCGTTGCCAAACGTTATCCTTTATGCCGTTAAATCCAAAGGAATTAAGTAAGCAGTTAATACAGGCAGGAGTACCTGTCACGAAGGCTCCCTTGATTGCGAGTTTGACGAACAGTGTCGATGAAGGTTTGTCGTTAAATGAGGATGAGTGGTTTGCACAAGCCCAAAAAATAGTGGTAAAATTATTTGAAGCAATGAAAAATCCTGTGGATGGTATTATGGTCATTCAGGAGAGTTGGCTTTCGCATTTTAAAGAAAGAGAACAGACAGAAATAGGCTTAATGCTCCTATTGAATATATATCGTGATCTCCTTTATATACAGCTGGATAAGCCGGAAGAGATTGTATACAAAGATATGGAGGAAAGGCTTCGCCAATTGGCCATTCAACATTCCCCCAAAAAATTGGCGTATCAAATGAATCAAATATTAGAGTCAAAACGAAAAATTTCGGCTAATATAAACCCACAGCTGTTAATGGAGCAGCTTGTGCTTAACCTTCAGGAGGGGTTTACACTTGTATGATGTTGTAGGAGTCCGCTTTAAAAAGGCGGGTAAAATATATTATTTTGACCCAGGTGATTTGGAAATAGCCAAGGATGAATACATCATAGTTGAGACAGTACGCGGAGTAGAGTTTGGAAAAGCTGTTATACCCAGAAAGCAGGTTGGGGAAAATGATGTAGTTCTGCCCCTGAAAAAAGTTATTCGAATAGCTGATGAAAAAGACCGGCTGATTGTGGACGAAAATAAACAAATCGCTGAACAGGCATTTCAAGTATGCAGCGAAAAAGTGGTTGAGCATCGTTTGGAAATGAAGCTTGTAGATGTTGAATATACTTTTGATCGTAATAAGGTGATTTTTTATTTCACAGCAGATGGACGAGTTGATTTTCGTGAGCTGGTTAAAGATCTGGCAGCTATTTTCCGAACACGTATTGAATTAAGACAGATTGGTGTCAGGGATGAGGCAAAAATGCTTGGAGGCATTGGACCTTGCGGCAGGATGTTATGTTGTTCTACATTTCTTGGGGACTTTGAACCGGTCTCCATTAAAATGGCTAAAGACCAAAACTTATCATTGAATCCCACGAAAATCTCAGGTCTATGCGGGCGTTTGATGTGCTGTTTAAAATATGAGAATGATGAATATGAGAGCGCAAAAGAGCAGCTTCCAGATTTGGGAGAGTACGTGGTTACACCGGTTGGTCGCGGTAAAGTAATCGGTCTTAACATTCTTGAAAAAATCATGCAAATAGAATTGCAGGGTAAGGAACGAGTAGTTGAATATACGCTGGATGAGATGATGGAGGAAGGCACCTTCTCGATTCAAGCCACAGATTAATAAGGTGGTGGGTGTTGATGAATAAAAAGGAAATTTTCGATTCGGTTAGCAGTATGGAAGCTCAAATTGGAGATTTGTATAAGCAACTTGGAGATTTAAAAGAACATCTCGCAGAAATATTGGAAGAAAATAATTCCCTCAAGTTAGAAAACGAAAATGTAAGGCGTCGCTTGCTGGATTTAGAAAAGACAAAGCCTGCGGTTTCTCAGAAAAAGCAAGCAAAAAAAGGCAATAAGCTAATGGATGTCGGAGAGGGCTACGATAATTTAGCGAGACTATATCAAGAAGGTTTCCATATTTGTAATCTGCACTTTGGAAGTCCACGTAAAGATGGGGATTGCCTGTTTTGTCTTTCATTTTTAAATAAGAAATAAAGATAGTCTTTCCTATCGATAGGAAAGACTATTTTTATAATTGATTTTTTACTGTATATAGGTAGGAGCGGATTGTAGAGTGTATATATTAAAGGATGATGAGCGTCTGGATTATTTATTGGGAGAGCCACTTAGGATTATTCAAAGCCCGAGTGTCTTTTCTTTTTCATTGGATGCTGTTTTATTATCTAAATTTGTATATGTTCCCATTCAAAAAGGGAATTTGGTTGATTTATGTTCTGGAAATGGTGTCATTCCACTCTTGCTCAGTACACGCACCAAGGGGCGTATATACGGAGTGGAGATTCAGGAGCGACTATATGATATGGCCGTTAGGAGTATAGGCTACAATAAGCTGGATGATAGAATTGAAATGTACCATGAGGATTTAAATAAAATTATTCCAATTCTCGGCCATGATAAATATGATGTTGTCACCTGTAATCCACCCTATTTTTTGACACCAGCGAAGGAAATTCAAAATGAAAATGAACATTTTGCCATAGCCAGGCATGAAATTAAATGTACATTGGAGGATGTAATCAGAGTGAGCAGCCAGCTTTTAAAGAACGGCGGTAAAGCGGCCTTTGTTCATAGACCCGGTAGGCTGCTTGATATTGTAACGTTAATGAGAAAGTATAGATTAGAACCAAAACGTCTTCAATTTGTGTATCCAAAGGCAAATAAAGAGGCAAATACAATCCTGATTGAAGGAATAAAAGGCGGAAATCCTGATTTAAAATTATTGCCACCATTAATTGTGTATGATGAAAATAATGAGTATACCAAAGAATTGAGAACCATCATCAATGGACAAGAATAATCACTATTTTTATGTACTTGAATGTGCGGACGGCAGTTATTATGCTGGGTATACAAATGATGTAAATAAGAGAGTGAATACACATAATGATGGGAAAGGTGCCAAATATACACGAGGGAGAAGGCCTGTGGTGCTTCGCTATGTCGAGGAGTATCAGACAAAGACAGAGGCTATGCAGGCTGAGTATCGCTTTAAACAGCTAAGCAGGGGCGCCAAGGAAAGGATCGTACAAATGGGAGGAACAGATAATGAAGGCCCAAAAAAGCTTTGAAAAAGAGAATGAAGCAGTTCTCTATTTAGTACCAACACCAATCGGTAATTTAGATGATATGACATTTCGCACAATAAATATCCTCAAGCAGGCAGATTTAATTGCGGCAGAGGATACAAGGAATACAAAAAAACTGTGCAATCACTTTGATATTCAGACACCGTTAGTCAGTTATCACGAGCACAATATGAATCAGAGCGGGGAATCCTTGATTGAGAAAATGAAAAGTGGAAAACAAATTGCCCTCGTAAGCGATGCCGGAATGCCTGCTATTTCAGATCCTGGCTATGAGTTAGTCCAGTCCTGCATAGAGGAGGACATAAAGGTCGTATCATTGCCTGGTGCAAATGCGGCACTAACGGCACTGATTGCTTCAGGTATAGTCCCGCAGCCATTTTATTTCTATGGATTTCTAAACCGAAGCCGTAAAGAAAAGAAGAAAGAACTGGAGCGATTAAAAATAAAGGATTCGACCATAATCTTCTATGAATCTCCTCATCGTTTAAAGGAAACACTTACGATAATGTATGAGTATTTTGGAAATCGAAAAATAGTATTGGCAAGAGAGCTGACAAAAAAGTTTGAGGAATATATTCGAGGGACAATGTCTGAGATTATACAATGGGCTAATGAACATGAAATACGCGGTGAGTTTGTGATCATAACCGAGGGGTCAGATAGGGAAGAGTTAGATGATCTAGGAACAGCCTGGTGGACAGAGATGGAATTGAAAGAGCACGTCGATTTTTATATTGAATCTGAGAACCTTAAACCGAATGAAGCGATAAAAAAGGTTGCGAAAGATAGGGGTCTTCAAAAAAGAGAAATCTATCAGGCTTATCATGTTGAAGAGAATTAAATTAAAAGCTAATCAAAAAGCTCCCCGAAAGGGAAGCTTTTTGATTAGTTGTTTACAACCAAGTTTTCTTGAATCTCTTTAAGAAGCTGTTCTGCTCCTTCACGGCTAAGGATTAATTTACCGTCAGCAAGTGTGAAGTTGTTGTCGGATACTTCACCTGTAACTTGGCAAGTCATATTCGGCTTATATTTTTTTAGAATAATTTTTTCATCGTCAACATAAATTTCTAAAGCATCTTTTTCTGCGATTCCTAAAGTACGACGAAGCTCAATTGGAATTACCACCCGTCCAAGCTCATCTACTTTACGTACAATACCTGTGGATTTCATAAAAATACTCCTCTCATAGTAAAATATTTTTTTAATAAAATTCGTCATTATTCGACAAAATTTAAGGATGTTTTCATAATACCAAGCATTCCCAAAACCGTCAATGTTTTTGGATTGCATAATAATAGTAGTTTATTCCATTTTTAGTGAGGTTTTATGAAAAAAACAGTTAAAAAACGATATAAATTTACATTAATATACATTAAATGAATCATTTACATGGAAAAATTGACGACAAATTATAAAAGATTCAAAATAAAACAAATATATTTTGCGCCTAATTGTATTTTTATTACAAAATTAAATATATTCATATAATTATTACATCTTGTCTACAATAATTATTTGTGAAAAAGCTTTCAATATATGTGTGTAATAAAATTTTCCAAAAGCGCCCTGGGTTCATATGTATAAAAATAATTAAAATTCCTTTATAATGTACTATTATGTAATGTATTTATAAGCAAATCTTACGTACTTTATTGCAAGGCCTTTAAGGAGTGGAAAAGATGAAGGAAAAATTAAATACTTTTTATATTACTACCCCAATTTACTATCCAAGTGGAAATCTTCATATTGGACATGCATATACGACAGTTGCAGGAGATGCAATGGCTCGTTATAAGAGAATGCGTGGATATGATGTTATGTACCTAACTGGTACAGATGAACATGGGCAAAAGATTCAGCAAAAGGCAGAAGAAAAAGGAATCAGCCCGCAGGAATATGTTGATGGTATGATCAGAGACATCAAAATACTATGGAACAAGCTTGATATTTCTTATGATGATTTCATTAGAACCACTGAAGAAAGACATAAGAAGGTTGTTGAGAAGATTTTTAAACGCTTGCTTGATCAGGGCGATATTTATCTTGATCAATATGAAGGCTGGTATTGCACTCCATGCGAATCATTTTTCACAGATCGTCAGGTGGAAGATGGCAATTGTCCTGATTGTGGACGTCCAGTTGAAAAGGTAAAAGAAGAATCGTACTTCTTTAAAATGAGTAAATATGCTGACCGATTATTAAAGTTTTACGAAGAGAACCCTGAGTTCATTCAACCAGAGTCACGTAAAAATGAGATGATTAACAACTTCTTAAAGCCTGGTTTAGAGGATTTAGCTGTTTCCAGAACAACTTTTGACTGGGGCATAAAGGTGCCGGGTGATCCTAAGCATGTTATCTATGTTTGGATTGATGCATTATCTAATTATATTACAGCTTTAGGTTACGGTACTGATGATGACTCCAAGTACATGAATTATTGGCCGGCAGATGTCCATTTGGTTGGTAAGGAAATCGTTCGTTTCCATACTATTTACTGGCCAATCATGTTAATGGCACTTGATCTACCTCTTCCTAAAAAAGTATTTGCACATGGCTGGTTATTAATGAAAGACGGCAAAATGTCTAAATCTAAAGGGAATGTTGTAGATCCTGTAACGCTCATAGATCGATATGGTTTGGATGCCCTTCGTTATTACTTATTACGTGAGGTTCCATTCGGAGCGGATGGCGTATTTACTCCAGAAGGCTTCGTTGAAAGAATTAACTTTGATTTAGCCAATGACCTTGGAAACTTATTGAACAGAACTGTTGCAATGATTAATAAGTACTTTGAAGGAAAAATACCAGCTTATAAAGGGTCAGAGCGTGAATTTGATCAGCAGCTGCTGCAAGCTAATAAGGAAACGGTAGTAAAATATGAAGAGGCAATGGATGATATGCAATTCTCTGTTGCGTTATCTACTATATGGCAATTGGTAAGCCGCACAAATAAATACATTGATGAAACTCAACCATGGGCCTTAGCGAAAGATGAAGCTAAAGTTGACGAGTTGGCATCTGTAATGGTTCATTTAGCAGAATCCTTAAGAAGAGTTGCTATCATGCTGAAGCCATTCCTAACTGTAACTCCTGAAAAAATATTTGAGCAATTGGATTGTCAGGATCCTTTATTACAAAGCTGGGATAGCTTGAAAGAGTTTGGGTTGATCTCTGAAAATTCAACTGTTAAAAAAGGACAGCCTATCTTCCCTCGCCTGGATATGGAAGAAGAAGTAACTTATATTAAGGAAGCGATGCAAAGTACGGCACCAGCTGCACCGGTCCAAGAAGCGAAAAAGGAAATCGAACAACCTACAGAGGTAGAAGAGATTACGATTGATGATTTCAAAAAGGTGGAGCTCAGAGTAGCTCAAGTAATAAAAGCTGAGCCCGTGCCAAAAGCAGACAAACTGTTAAAACTTCAATTAGATCTTGGATATGAGCAGCGTCAGGTTGTTTCAGGCATTGCGGAGCATTACAAACCCGAAGAATTGACTGGTAAGAAGGTTATTTGCGTAACGAATTTAAAACCGGTTAAACTTCGTGGTGTATTATCTCAAGGGATGATTTTAGCAGGTAGTCTTGATGGTCAATTGGCGTTAGCCTCTATTGCGGAATCCTTACCAAATGGGGCACAGGTTAAATAATTGATTTTAAACGTAGGGATGTTACATGTGAAACATCCCTATTGTTTTGGGTATAGAGAGGTATTCTAGGCAAATGGTAAAGGAGTGCTAACATTGTTATTTGATACACATGTGCATTTAAATGATGAGCAATTTGATAATGATTTGGAAGAAGTTATCAGTCGAGCCAAAGCGAATGGAGTAGAGCGGGTTATCGTTGTTGGCTTTGATGAGAAAACTATTAAACGAGCAATGGAGTTAATAGAAACTTATGACTTTATGTATGCAGCGATTGGTTGGCATCCGGTAGATGCAATCGACCTAACTGATGAATATCTTAAATGGATTGAAGAGTTGACCAAGCATCCAAAAGTGGTGGCAATTGGAGAAATAGGCTTAGACTATCATTGGGACAAATCACCGAAGGATATCCAAAAGGATGTATTCCGACGTCAGATTCGTCTTGCTAAAAAACTCAAGCTTCCCATCATCATTCATAACAGGGATGCTACAGAGGACGTGGTAGCGATCCTTAAGGAAGAGCATGCAGAAGAAGTTGGCGGGATTATGCATTGCTTTAGCGGCAGTGTGGAAACGGCACAGGTATGCTTAGACATGAATTTTTATATTTCTTTAGGCGGGCCGGTTACATTCAAAAATGCAGTTAAACCAAAAGAGGTTGCAAAGGCTGTGCCTTTGGATAGATTATTGATTGAAACTGACTGTCCTTATTTGGCCCCTCACCCGTTTAGAGGGAAACGAAATGAACCTGGCTATGTCAAACTTGTTGCTGAGGAAATAGCAAGGCTGAAAGAGGTTTCTTATGAGGAAGTTGCTGAAGCAACTATGAGTAATGCCAAGACGCTTTTTAAATTGATTTAAAGACAGATTTCCCCCATTTTACTGAGAAAATATATGTATATGGATAGGTAGATTGAATGTCATTAACTGTCTCGATGTAATCCTTACTCTAATAAGCATGAGAGCGGTATTATTTGACAAGTCTATTTATATATTTATATAATGCATTCAGTGAAAAGGGGGTAATTTTTTCGTGAATAAATACATGAAAAACCTATTTTCCAGGCCGCGGCAAACGCCAAAGGTAATATTAATGATGACTAGTATCGCTGTATTTCTATTAGCTTCCGGAGTTTTATTTTTTGAAGGAACAAAGAAGACAGTGGCACTGAGCCTGGATGGAGAAAAGCAAAAGGTAAAAACCCATGCTGATACCATAAGTGAATTACTTGAAGAACATGACATATTAGTAGATTCGAAGGACTATCTCAGTATACCTGAAACGACTAAAATAAAAGATGATTTACACATTGTGTGGGAGCCTGCTGTTGATATAAATGTCATAATAGATGACAAAGAGCAGAGCTTTGCTACGACTGCGAAGACAGTGGAAGATGTTTTAAAAGAGGAAAATATACAGCTAAGGAACGAGGATTTCCTGTCCCATGATATGAATGACAAGATAGAAGCCGGTATGATTATACATATTGAGAAGGCTTTTCCTGTTACCGTAATTGATGGTGAAAATGAAAAAATACTATGGACAGTCTCGACCCCTGTGAAGGACTTTTTAGATACTGCCAATATACATATTGGTGATTTGGATCGTGTTGAACCTGGGATAAACGAAAAGCTTAGTAAGGAAACATCCTTGTCTATTACACGTGTTGAAAAAGATACGGATGTAGTAGAAGAACCGATTGCATATGAGACTATCAAGCGAAATGATTCCTCATTAACCTCAGGAAAACAGAAAGTAACCACTGAAGGCGTTAACGGTCTCGTAAGTAAGAAATATGAGCTTATTAAAGAAAATGGGAAAGTTGTGTCCAAAAAGCTGATTTCAGAAAATGTTATTAAGGAAAAAACTGATCAGGTAATCTCCGTTGGGACAAAACAAAAACAACCTATAGCAAAGCCAATGTCTAATGTAAAAAAGAACGTTCAAAAGGCTAGTGATAGTGATGAATATTATGTTACTGCTACTGCCTATACCGTTGACTGTGATGGCTGTTCGGGTAAAACTGCAGTTGGCATTGACCTGCGTGCAAATCCGAACAAAAAGGTTATCGCTGTTGACCCTAACCTAATACCGCTTGGCTCAAGAGTATATGTAGAAGGCTATGGTTATGCAGTTGCAGGAGATACAGGTGGCGCCATAAACGGGAATAAAATTGACGTCTATGTTCCTACATCTGCCGAAGCCCATAACTGGGGTGTAAAAAAGGTCAAAATAAAAGTTATTCGTTAAATATTACGGTAATTTATACAGTGGATTTCGTATCCGCTGTTTTTTTGCGTTATAATAAGCAGGGTTAACCGTGAATAAATTAACATTACATTAATATTACAAAAATAACACAAATATATCAATTGTAAATTACAAATTTTAGATAAATTTTTTTGGAGGGAAAATGAAAATCAAAGAAATTATTGTCGTTGAAGGAAAAGACGACACCACAGCCATCAAACGCGCTTTAAATGCTGATACAATAGAAACAAATGGTTCAGCTATTAATCAGGAAACGTTAAATCAAATTCGCTTGGCGCAAAAGGTCAGGGGAGTGATTGTTTTTACTGATCCTGATTTTCCGGGAGAGAGAATAAGACAAATCATTTCACAGGAGGTACCTGGATGCCAGCATGCGTTTCTGCCAAAGCACTTGGCTATCCATAAGTCAGGGCGTGGGCTGGGTGTTGAACATGCGTCTGATGAAGCCATCAGAGATGCATTAAAAAATGCGAAACTAATGGATTCGGAATTAAAAGAAGTAATCAGTAAGGATGATTTGGTCTTATTTGGTTTAGTTGGCGGTCCAGGTTCCGCTGAGAGACGGGAAAAGTTAGGTCGATATCTGAATATCGGCTATGCAAATGGCAAACAGCTATATACAAGATTGAAGATGTTTGGAATCTCAAAGGAAGAGTTCATGAAGGCAATCGAACATATAAATGGAGTGGAAATAAATGAATAAAGATATTGCAACCCCAATTAAAACAAGAGAAATACTGGATAAATATGGATTCTCCTTTAAGAAGAGTCTTGGCCAGAACTTCTTAATTGATACAAACATACTACGAAATATTGTTCACCATTCGGGTGTTCACTCAGAGAGCGGAGCAATAGAAATTGGGCCGGGTATTGGCGCGTTGACAGAACAATTAGCAAAGAACTGTAAGAAAGTTGTAGCCTTTGAAATAGATCAACGCCTTTTGCCGATCTTAAAAGATACTCTTTCAGCTTATGATAATATCCAAGTTATTCACGAGGATATACTGAAAGCAGACGTAGCAAAAGTGATTAAGGAGGAGTTTACTGGTCAGGTAGATGATCTTCATATTGTAGCGAACTTGCCATATTACGTTACTACGCCGATTATCATGAAACTACTTGAAGAACGTCTGCCCCTTGAAAGCATAACGGTTATGCTTCAAAAAGAAGTTGCTGATCGTATGGCAGCAGCTCCAGGAACGAAAGAATATGGGTCATTGTCGATTGCAGTCCAGTATTACACAACAGCTGCAGTAGCCATGATTGTACCGAAAACGGTATTTGTGCCGCAGCCTAATGTAGATTCTGCTGTTATCCATCTAAAGGTCAGAGATAAACCGGCTGTAGAGGTTGAAGACGAAGGTTTCTTTTTTGAAATTACGAGGGCAAGTTTTGCTCAAAGAAGAAAAACGATTTTAAATAACTTAGTTTCCCAGCTTCCTGATGGAAAAGCAAGAAAGGAACTGATTCTCCAAGGGCTGGAAGCTGCGGGTATAGATCCGATTAGAAGAGGAGAGACATTATCTCTGCAAGAGTTTGCCGATTTGAGTAATGCTCTTAAACCTCATTTTAAATAAATATATTAAGCAAAAAAAGCCAGTTCAAGTTGATCTGGCTTTTTTCTGTCTTCACATCTGACCCTTGATCTGCATAGCCTATGTTGAATCCATTGATTAGTTGCAGTGACATAATATGGAGTGAGGCTTTCATGATAAAGGTTAATGATATAGTTGGTCGGAAATCGTATGATTGCGATATCTATTTTCGTGTTATAGATATTTTGGAGCATGATGGCGGAAAAATTGCGATCATATTTGGTGAAGATATACGTTTGGAAGCAGATGCACCCCTCTCGGATCTAAAAGTAATAGGCGAAGATGAGAGAGCTACAAGAAATATGTATACAGATACTTTGGTGAATCAATCAAATCATCTTATATCACAGGAATTTGAGCGATTGCGTCATAAAAAAGAATATGAAGTCACAGATGGGTACCGACAGCCTGTTGATTATTTTCAAATCCCTGGAAAGGTGCTGCATCTTGATGGAGATCCTAGTTATTTGGAGAAATGCCTGACCCTTTATAAGCGCATTGGAATTCCTGTACACGGAGAACATTGTAAGGAGCGTGAAATGCCTTATAAGATTGGAGAATTATTGGATCAATACAGGCCTGATATCCTTGTCATCACAGGCCATGATTCCTATTCGAAGTCTAAAGGAGCCATTAATGATATAAATGCATATAGGCATTCAAAGGACTTCGTAATGGCCGTCAAGGAGGCTAGGAAAAAAATTCACCATTTGGACCATTTAGTTATCTTTGCAGGTGCTTGCCAATCTCATTTTGAATCATTAATCGTTGCTGGTGCTAATTTTGCCAGTTCTCCTTCCCGTGTGAATATCCATGCATTAGATCCGGTTTATATTGTTGGAAAGATAAGTCTTACGCCTTTTATGGATCATGTGAATGTATGGGAGGTTCTTCGTAATACTTTAACGGGTGAGAAAGGGCTTGGAGGAGTTGAATCGAAGGGTGTTCTTAGAATCGGAATGCCTTATCATACAAACGAGGCGAAGGAAAAGCTTGAAACAGATGACTGATTGTCTAACCCATATCATATGGTTTTTTAAAAGGTTCTTACCTATCTCTCAACTCTTGAATTAGTACTATTTATAAGCAGATTCTTAACAGAATGATTGCTAATGCCAAAAGTACCGATGGTTAATGATCGGTGCTTTTTTTATATTCACCAGATAAAGGGATAAAGTCAGTATTGATCCCTGCTAAATTGATTCCGCTGACTCGTGTTTAGTGAAGGGTAGAATGTTTTGTAGAAGTGGCTCTCCAAGATAGTTTTATTCAACAAAATAAATCATTTATCCTCTCTATAATCTTAAACATAATGTAATTGGAATTTACATACATATCTATCTGTCGAATAGGGTAGAATAAAAGAGAGAAAAAAACGGTATTTTTCTTGTGAAAAACATTGACAAACAAATTTGATCACTGATATAATTTATTATTTTATTTGACCGTCATTAGTCTATGTGATATACTACTTTTAGTGAGGTGGACGAAGCATGCCAAAAAGTTTGAATGATATTAAACAGATTTTGGATTCCCATTTGGGACAGAAGTTGCTACTCAAAGCGAATGGCGGTAGAAGAAAAACTATCGAACGTTCAGGTGTATTAGCTGAAACTTATCCCTCAGTATTCGTTGTCGAATTAGATCAGGATGAGAACTCTTTTGAAAGAGTTTCATACAGCTATGCAGATGTATTAACAGAAACGGTAGAATTAACATTTACTGAAGAGACATCAGGAAAAATGGCGTAACGGCAGTGAACAATAGTTCTCTGCTTTTTTATTTGCCTACATGAATATATTGGCTGTTATGAAATTTAGTTTTAGATAAATGATATAAAGGTCGTACCGATAAAAAGGAGCTGTTAAACTTGGGCAGAAGAAGTATGATGTCTGAAAAGTTTAAAGAAGAGCTTGCTAAGGAACTTGGTTTCTGGGATGTAGTGCAGAAAGAAGGATGGGGCGGAATTAGAGCCGTTGATGCAGGGAATATGGTGAAAAGGGCAATTGAAATAGCAGAGCAGCAATTAGCCAATCGATCATAAATGCTGTGACATTCGACTTTCCGAAAACTAATACTTGTTCGGTACGGCAATTAAACCCCAGGGATTTATATCCTGGGGTTTTCTTGTTCGCCACAAATTAAAGAGAAAAATTTATACGAATAGTGGCGATTGGTGTTACGAAAATGTACAATGTGAGAAGGTAACAAAAGGATAAGTAGGTGAACAGAATGAAATGGATGGAGAAAGCACCTGCTAAGATTAACTTGGCACTGGATGTTTTATATAAAAGGGAAGATGGCTTCCATGAAGTTGAAATGGTTATGACGAATGTCGATTTAGCAGATCGGATCGAACTGATGGAACTAAATAACAATACCATAAAAATTAACTCGCATAACCGCTATGTGCCGGATGATAGTCGGAATTTAGCTTATCAGGCAGCAGCATTATTGAAAAAGAAATACGAGATTAATACAGGTATTGAAATAACCATTGATAAACATATCCCTGTGGCAGCAGGTCTTGCAGGTGGCAGCAGTGATGCTGCAGCAACATTAAGAGGGTTAAACCGCATTTGGAACCTTGGCCTTTCTATGGACCAGCTTGCAGAGCTTGGAGCTGAGATAGGATCAGATGTATCATTTTGTGTGCATGGTGGTACAGCAATCGCAAGAGGCAGGGGAGAAAGAATTGAGCATTTGCCAGCACCTCCAAACTGCTGGGTAGTTTTGGCGAAGCCGACAATAGGGGTATCTACAGCAGATGTCTATCGTAATTTGAAGATAAATGAATTGGCACACCCTAATATAAATTCAATGGTAGAGTCTATATATAATCAAAATTATGAGGCTATGTGTCAAAGTATGGGAAACGTTTTAGAGAGTGTAACGTTAAAAATGTATCCTGAAGTGAAAATGATTAAGGAACAAATGAGCAGGTTCGGAGCTGACGCTGTGTTAATGAGTGGAAGCGGACCTACAGTATTTGGCTTGGTTGAACATGATTCACGTATGCAAAGGATTTATAATGGGTTAATGGGTTTTTGTGAACATGTTTATGCAGTTCGCCTGCTTGGAAACAGGCTGGATATTGAATAAGCACGGACATTAATATAAAATCATAATAAAATATTCGTGTTCTGGGGGTAAAAATGAAATTGCGCAGAAGTGAACGTCTTGTAGATATGACAACCTATTTGATGGATCATCCCTCCACCCTTATTCCACTATCCTTTTTCTCAGAAAGATATCAATCTGCGAAATCTTCTATCAGTGAGGATCTCGTGATTATTAAACAGACCTTGGAAGCAATGGGGAATGGAACGTTGGTTACTGTCCCTGGAGCGGCAGGCGGAGTAAAGTATATTATTGGCGTGAGTATGGAGGAATCTGACCAAATCATCAAGGATTTATGTGCTTTGATGGAGACACCGGAAAGGCTGTTACCAGGCGGCTACCTTTATATGACGGATATTTTGGGTCAGCCAAAAATAATTGGTAACGTAGGAAAACTAATTGCCTCACATTATGCAAACCAAAATATTGACGTTGTTATGACAGTAGCAACAAAAGGTATTCCTTTAGCATATTCAGTAGCTCACTATTTAAATGTTCCGGTGGTTATTGTCAGAAGAGATTCATTAGTAACAGAAGGCCCGACATTAAGCATTAATTATGTGTCAGGCTCAAATAAAAGAATTCAAACAATGGTCTTGTCGAAGAAAAGTCTCAAAAGGGATTCGAAGGTTTTGATTGTGGATGACTTCATGAAAGCCGGCGGAACCGTAAACGGTATGATTAACTTAATTGAGGAATTTGATGCAAATGTAGCAGGGATTGCTGTGTTAGTTGAAGCTGAAAATTCTGAGGAGCGTCTTGTCGATGAGTACCTATCTTTGATTAAATTGACGGATGTGAATATGAAGGACAAAACAATTAAGGTAAATAAAGGGAATTTCTTCTGATCTAAGTAGGAAGTAATCGGCATAACCGATTGGATGTTCAGTGCCTTTTATACTGCGATTATATTCAGTTATTAAAAAGTTTCACAATTATTTCTATATTTTTCAAAAAAAAGAAGGAATATCATAATTTTTGTGGAAATAGTTTAGTAATTCGCATTATAAAAGGTGGTGACATAGATGGAAGTGACTGACGTAAGATTACGCCGCGTCAATACAGATGGTAGAATGAGGGCGATTGCATCCATTACTTTGGATAATGAATTTGTTGTTCATGATATTCGAGTTATAGATGGGAATAATGGCCTGTTTGTGGCAATGCCAAGCAAACGCACACCAGATGGAGAGTTCCGTGATATCGCTCATCCAATCAATTCTGGAACGCGCGGTAAAATCCAGGAAGCTGTTCTTGCCGAGTATCACCGTATTGGTGAAATGGAAGAGGTAGAGTTAGAAGGAGCAGGAGCATCTTAATAGATAGAAAATTTAAAATCAACATCTAGAGCCGACCATCTGAGAGGCTCTTTTTTATTTTTCTTCACAAATTCCTCTAATACTCTCCAGTGCATTTCTCTTCACAAATTTATAAATTAATTCATGGTTTTGACTCCACTTCTTGAAAAGAACATGGAGTTAAGGTATATTCGTAATGGATAAAAAGGTAAACGGAGGGCAATCATGACGAACCGAAATGCTGTAATACTAGCTGCGGGAAAAGGGACGAGAATGAAATCCAGCTTATATAAAGTATTACATCCCGTATGCGGCAAGCCGATGGTAGAACATGTTATAGATAACGTATCATCCATTAAGGCGGAGAAAATTGTAACGATTATTGGTCATGGCGCTGAAGAGGTTAAGTCAGTCTTAAAGGACAAGACTGAATATGCACTGCAAGCAGAACAATTAGGAACTGCCCATGCGGTTATGCAAGCACAGGACCTACTTGGTAGTGAAGAAGGCACAACTCTTGTGATTTGCGGAGATACACCTCTTATTACAGCAGAAACGTTAGATGCATTATTAAATCTGCATGCTGAGCAAAAAGCAAAAGCTACAATCCTCACGGCACGAACAACCAATCCTGCTGGTTATGGTCGTATCGTGCGAAACAAAGAGGGCTTGGTTGAGAAAATTGTAGAACATAAAGATGCAACTGAAGAAGAATTGCTTATTGAAGAGATTAACACTGGCACTTACTGTTTTGATAATAAGCTCTTATTTGATTGCTTAAAGAATGTTTCTAATCATAATGCACAGGGTGAATACTATTTACCGGATGTTATTGAGATACTAAAGAAACAGGGAGAAATTATTTCTGCATATGAGACACCTGATTTTGCAGAAACGCTAGGTATTAATGATCGAGTAGCACTGTCTCAGGCAGAAACATATATGAAGCGTCGTATTAATGAACAGCATATGCGTAATGGAGTCACTATTGTAGATCCAGAAAACACATATATCCATAAGGATGTACAAATAGGAACGGACTCATATATATATCCAGGTACGACTATTACTGGTCATACAGTAATAGGAAGCGGCTGTAAAATAGGGCCGAATACGGAAATCGAAAATTGTAATATCGGAGATAATACGGTTATTCGCCAATCGGTTGCACATGATAGCCAAATTGGATCTGAGGTTCAAATAGGACCTTTCGCCCACATTCGTCCTCAATCCAATATTATGGACGATGTTAAAATTGGGAACTTTGTTGAAATCAAAAAAACCACCTTTGGTAAAGGAAGCAAGGCATCTCATTTAAGTTACTTAGGAGATGCAATTGTTGGAGAAGGTGTAAATGTTGGATGCGGAAGCATCACGGTAAATTATGATGGTAAAAATAAATTCCTGACTACGATTGAAGACGGAGCTTTTATCGGTTGTAACTCGAACCTGGTTGCTCCTGTAACTGTAGGCAAGGGAGCATATGTTGCCGCTGGTTCAACGATTACGAAAGATGTTCCAGGTGAGGCATTATCAGTTGCCCGTGCACGTCAGGTAAACAAAGAAAATTATGTAGGCAAGTTAAATCTTAAAAAATAGTCTTGGAGGCCCATAATGTCAAATCGATATTTAGATCCTAATTTAAAGGTTTTTTCTCTTAATTCGAATCCCGGATTAGCAGAAGAAATTGCTAAAGAGATTGGCGTTGAATTAGGAAAATGCACAGTGTCGCAATTTAGCGATGGTGAAGTACAAATCAATATTGAAGAAAGTATTCGCGGATGTGATGTTTATGTCATTCAATCAACAAGCCAGCCTGTAAATGAACATCTAATGGAGCTGCTAATTATGATTGATGCGCTGAAAAGAGCGTCTGCTAAGACCATTAATATTGTTATGCCTTATTATGGTTACGCGCGTCAAGATAGAAAAGCAAGAGCACGTGAACCTATTACAGCCAAGCTTGTAGCTAATTTATTGGAAACAGCAGGGGCATCACGTGTCATTACACTTGATCTTCATGCTCCTCAAATTCAAGGATTCTTTGATATTCTGATTGATCACTTAATGGGTGTGCCAATTCTTGCGGATTATTTCCAACAGAAGAATTTGGAGGATATCGTTATTGTATCTCCGGATCATGGCGGAGTAACAAGAGCCCGTAAAATGGCTGATCGCTTAAAAGCACCTATTGCTATTATTGATAAACGCCGTCCAAGACCAAATGTTGCAGAAGTAATGAATATTGTTGGCAACATTGAAGGAAAAACAGCTATCTTAATTGATGATATTATTGATACTGCCGGTACGATTACACTCGCTGCCAATGCGTTGATTGCAAATGGAGCAAAAGAAGTATATGCCTGCTGTACACATCCAGTACTATCAGGTCCGGCAATTGAAAGAATTCAAAGCTCCAAAATTAAAGAACTGGCTGTTACAAACACCATTGCACTACCAGAAGAAAAAAGAATTGATAAGATCGTAAATCTATCAGTGGCTTCTTTAATTGGAGAGGCAATTATCCGTGTTCATGAGGAACAATCAGTAAGTACATTATTCGATTGATCAGAAGTCTGCCATAAGGCAGACTTCTTTTAGTTATCATTCAATGTAACTTACCCATAGTGATAAGTGAATTGTTTCGAGTTCGGGAGATTAGGGAATATGAAAGGGTGATATTTAAAATAGATTAGGATGGTGAAGCAAAATGGTTACAAATTTAACAGTAAGTGAAAGAACAGATTTGAGACACTCATCTTTAAGAGAATTAAGAGCAAAAGGTAATTTCCCTGCAGTAGTATATGGGAATCAAAAAGAAGCGAAGACAATATTTGTAGATGAAGGTAGTTTTTTAAAGGCGATTAAAGAAAGTGGACGCAATGGCGTACTATCACTTGAGATAAATGGTAGTAAGGAAAAGGTAATGCTTACAGAGTATCAACAAGATCCTATAAAAGGGCATATTATGCACGCTGACTTTTTAATCGTAAATATGTCGCAGGAAATGGATGTAGAAGTTAGGATTGATCTTGTTGGACAGGCAGAGGGTGTAAAATCCGGCGGTATGCTGCAACAATCTCTGCACACAGTAACTGTATCATCTAAGCCTGATGATATTCCAAGCTCAATCGAATATGATGTTTCTGAATTAAAAATTGGCGATTCCATTATCATCGCTGATTTAAATGTTGAAGGTTCTTATACCATTTCACAGGATGAAGATGAAGTCGTTGCATCTATCCTTCCTCCTACAGTTGATACGGATGATGATGCTGAAGAAAAGGAAAGTGCCGAGACAACAGATAATAAAGAAGACTAAGATTAAACTAAGATAGAGCAATATAGGTCGTGAATTAAGAAGGTTGTTGAGAACTGTCGTTTCTCAGCAGCCTTTTTTATCATGACAAAAAAGAGAAGAGGACATGCTAAAAAAATCACAAATTTTTGTTATCCTTATTTTCCTTTGAGGATGAAACAGTATAAAATGTTAAGAGGAAACTAATTAGTTTGATATTCACAAGGATGTGTAAAGGTATGAAGTTGATTGTAGGTCTTGGAAACCCAGGATCACAGTATGAGCGAACACGTCATAATATCGGGTTTTTAATCATTGATTATTTGGCTGAACGCTGGAATATTAAAATGAATCAAAGTAAATATAATGGCTTATATGGAACAGGAACCGTTAATGGAGAAAAGGTCGTTTTATTAAAGCCATTGACATATATGAATCTTTCGGGGGAAGCCATTGCTCCGTTAGCCCGTTTTTATAAAATAGGTCTGGATGATATTGCAGTCATCTATGATGATCTTGATTTACCAAGGGGTAAAGTTCGACTCAGACAAAAGGGAAGCGCCGGCGGTCATAATGGGATGAAATCAACCATCCAGCATTTGGGCGGAGATAGTTTTAACCGTATAAGAGTTGGAATTGGCAGGCCGGAAGGAAGAATTCCCGTACCCGATTACGTTTTAACCAATTTCAAGGATGATGAATGGGAAATCATGAAGGAGGCAATTGATAAATCCTTAAAAGTCTGCGATCAATGGCTTAATGAGCCATTTTTAAAGGTAATGAACTCATTTAATGGGCAATAATCATATCCATCCACTAGACTGAATAAACAATAAGATAATGGTGCATACTAGCGGTATATAATAAAGCGGAGGGTATGATATGACGCTACATTATTGCTGCAGGCACTGTGGGCACACTTTAGGTGAGATTAGCGAACAGCAGGATGAATTATATCAATCGGTTTATGATTTTCTTTCAACCGAGGAAAGAAAAGAGATTATTGAATATGGTGAGAATGGAACTATTCGCATTCGATCAATTTGTGAAAGCTGCCAGAATACGCTGGATCAAAATCCAGACTATCATTTGCTTGAACACTTAATACAATAAGACAGTGGACTGCTTTGGATGAAAATTCCAAAGCGTTTTTCTGTTTATTATTTTCACATAGCAGACCAACTATAAATATATAAATTATGTAGAAGGCTGAAGGGAGGACGGATTATATGAATAAATTGCAGCAACTACTTACAGATAACAAAGATATTCGATCCATTACAGATGGGCTACAGGAAGGTCTGAAGGAACAATTATTAGCCGGTTTAACAGGTTCTTCGCGTTCTCTCTTTATGGCAGCGCTATATGAACAAACAAATCGGCCCCTTCTAGTGGTGGTACCGAATCTTTTACATGCCCAAAAAGTATATGAAGACCTAACGTCGATTTTAAATAAAAATAAAGTATTTCTATTTCCAGCAAATGAATTGATTGCTGCTGAATTAAGTATTGCCAGTCCTGAACTGCGTACACAGAGAATAGAAACACTTAATTATCTTGCAACAGAGGAAAAAGGCGGAGTTATTATTGCTCCGATTTCCGGTATTAAAAAGGTGCTTCCACCTCGTTCTGTTTGGAAGGAATCCTTGATTGAATGGAATGTGGGCGATGATCTGAATATCGAGAGCGTATTGGAGAATTTAATCTCGCTTGGATATTCGAGAACGGATATGGTATCGACTCCAGGTGAGTTTTCTCTTAGAGGCGGAATATTGGATATCTATCCTCTGACAGAAGAAAACCCTTTCCGGATTGAATTGTTTGATACAGAGATTGATTCCATTCGTATATTTTCAGCTGAAGATCAAAAATCGCTACAAAAGGTAGAAAAGGCATTTATCAGCCCGGTCAATGAAATTATTTTGAATAAGGGCAATGTGGCTAAAATAGCAGAGCATTTAGAAGCCGGCTTAAGCCAATCCTTAAAAAGAATTAAAAATGCAGATGCACAACAGCGGATGGTTCAGCAAATCGAGCATGAAATTGATATGCTTAGAAGCGGGAATAAGTTTGACCATATCACTCAATATATGTCACTGGCCTATGATAAACAGGCTAGTTTGCTAGATTATATTCCGACAGAGAGTATCGTCATTTTTGATGAAATCAGCAGAATTCAGGAGATGGGTGAACAGCTGGATAAAGAAGAGGCTGAATATTATACAACTCTACTTGATGAGGGGAAAATTATTCATGATATTACTCTATCTCATTCACTCTCTTCACTTATGAGTCAACATAAATATCCGCATATTTATATGTCATTGTTTTTAAGGCATGTACCTCAAACAAGCCCTCAAAACATCGTAAATATCAGCTGCAAGCAAATGCAGGATTTCCATGGGCAGATGAATTTATTTAAAGCTGAGGTAGAACGCTGGAAAAAAGGAAAATACACAGTTGTTCTTATGGGTGCCGATGAGGAGCGGGTCAAGAGAATAGAGCGTATCCTAGAGGATTACGAAGTCGATGCAAGCTTTGTACAAAATAAAGATGATATTAAGATAGAATCCCTGCAAATTATGGAGGGGCAGCTACTGACTGGATTCGAGCTTCCTATGCAGAGACTAGCACTCATTACGGAGAAAGAACTGTTTAATAAGCGAACAAGAAAATCAGCCAGAAGGCAAAAAATGTCCAATGCCGAACGTATAAAAAATTATTCGGAATTGAAGCCTGGCGATTATGTTGTCCATGTAAATCACGGGATAGGGAAGTTTATTGGTATTGAAACATTAGAGATTAATGGAATTCATAAAGATTATCTTCATATTCGCTATCAGGGAACTGATAAGCTTTATGTGCCAGTAGATCAAATTGACCTGATTCAGAAATATGTTGGTTCAGAAGGTAAAGAACCTAAGATGTATAAGCTTGGCGGTAATGATTGGACACGCGTAAAAAGTAAGGTTCAATCAACGGTCCAGGATATAGCTGATGATCTAATCAAATTATATGCAGAACGAGAGACCGCGAAGGGCTATGCTTTTATGCCGGATGGAGAAATGCAGAAGGATTTCGAAGCCTCTTTTCCATATAAGGAAACAGAAGATCAGCTGAGATCTATTGTTGAAATCAAGAAGGATATGGAACGTGAACGTCCAATGGATCGTTTACTATGCGGTGATGTAGGATATGGGAAGACTGAGGTTGCCATTCGGGCAGTATTTAAAGCTGTTGCTGATGGTAAACAGGTTGCCTTTTTAGTGCCAACTACCATTCTTGCACAGCAGCACTATGAGACCATGCGTGAAAGGTTTCAGGATTTCCCAATCAACATCGGCCTTTTAAGTAGATTCAGAACAAGAAAACAGCAGAATGAAACAATTAAAGGTCTAAAAAACGGAACAGTTGATGTGGTTATTGGAACACATAGAATTTTATCTAAGGACATCGTTTATCGAGATCTTGGTTTACTTGTTGTAGATGAAGAGCAACGATTTGGTGTAACACATAAAGAAAAAATTAAACAACTAAAAACAAATGTAGATGTTCTGACTCTGACAGCTACCCCAATACCAAGAACCTTGCATATGTCCATGCTTGGTGTGAGGGATCTTTCAGTAATTGAGACACCTCCGGAAAATCGTTTCCCTGTGCAAACCTATGTAATGGAATATAATCCGATGCTAGCACGGGAGGCAATTGAGCGGGAGATGGCAAGAGGAGGACAGGTATACTATCTGTATAACCGTGTAGAAGATATTGAAAGAAGAGCTGAAGAGCTGTCGATGCTAATCCCGGATGCCAAAATCGTGACTGCGCATGGAAAAATGACAGAAAGTGAGCTTGAATCTGTCATGTACAGTTTCCTTGAGGGTGAGGCTGATGTGTTGGTAAGTACTACCATAATTGAGACTGGAGTGGATATTCCTAATGTAAATACACTCATCGTTTATGATGCAGACAGGATGGGCTTATCCCAGTTATATCAACTACGGGGAAGGGTTGGAAGATCCAATCGTGTAGCATATGCGTATTTTACTTATCGGCAGGATAAGGTATTGACAGAGGTTGCAGAAAGAAGATTGCAGGCAATAAAGGAATTTACAGAGTTGGGTTCAGGCTTTAAAATAGCAATGAGGGATCTGACCATTCGAGGTGCAGGTAATCTTTTGGGTGCGGAGCAGCATGGCTTTATCGATTCTGTTGGATTTGACCTTTATTCCCAAATGCTCAAAGAGGCAATTCAGGAACGAAAAGGGGATACCAATAAAGAAGTCCATAATCTGATTGAAATTGATCTTAAAGTAGATGCATATATTCCGGATTCTTATATTTCTGACGGCAATCAAAAAATCGAAATGTACAAACGTTTCAGAAGCATATCAACTTCTGAGGAATTGGATGAACTTCAGGAGGAAATGCTTGACCGATTTGGAGAATTTCCACAAGAAGTTACCTACCTGTTTAAAATTGCAGAAATTAAAGTTCTTGCCATTCGGGCAGGTGTAGAATTAATTAAACAAACAAAAGATGACGTTACTATTATCACCTCTGAAAAAACAAGTAAAGAAATTGATGGACATGTATTATTCAGATCTGCTTCAAAGTTTGGTCGTATGGTCGGACTGGGTATGGAGGCTAATCGCTTGAAAATGGTTCTTTACGTAAAGAAAGTACCGGTTCAGGACTGGCTCAATGCTGCCTTTGAATTAGTTTCTGAGTTGGAACGTAACAAAAAGGTTAAAGAAAAGACTGAATAGTAAAATGTGAACTATGTGCTTTTTAAAGCAATCAAGTGTACCAATGCCCTCCTTTTTATGGTGATACATAAAGAAAAAATTTTCTTTATGTATAGAAGTTACCATTAGAAAAATACTATGTACAACATCGGCGGCATAGTCGATTTGGGCAGCAGGATGTGTCGCAAAAAATCAACCCGATGAAAGAGAGGCAACATAGAATGAAAGCAACTGGTATTGTTCGTCGTATAGATGATCTAGGACGCGTTGTTATTCCAAAAGAAATCAGAAGAACATTGAGAATCCGTGAGGGAGATCCTTTGGAAATCTTCGTTGACAGAGATGGCGAAGTAATTTTAAAAAAATATTCTCCTATCAGTGAACTTGGAGACTTCTCTAAAGAATATGCAGAGGCACTTTATGATAGCTTAGGAAACCCAGTTCTAATCTGTGACCGTGATACATTTATCGCAGTAGCAGGAAGCTCTAAAAAGGAATTCCTTAATAAAGCAATCAGTGACTCTTTAGAGAAAATTATGGAGGATCGTAACTCAGTTCTACATACTCAAAAAGGTTCTTTTTCACTTGTAGATGGCGTTGATGAAGAAGTAGCATCCTACACAGTGGCTCCAATTGTTGCAAACGGCGATCCAATCGGCGCAGTTGTGATTTTTGCTAAAGAAGCTACAGTTGGTGAAATTGAATTAAAAGCAATCGAAACAGCTGCAAGCTTCCTTGCGAAGCAAATGGAACAATAATATATTATTGTTTAACGGTTAATTGTGAAAACTCCAAGGAGTCTCCAATTAACCTTTTTTTGTCTCCTAAAAACAGGACATGACTATGAAAAAGAGGCAACCAATACTCCAAATAATGATTATTTTTGCTTATGTTATAATGTTTTGGAAATAGATAGAGAGGTGCTTTATTTGGATGAGCCGTCAGAATGATTCTTCACACAAAGTTTTAAAGGGCGCTGTTATTCTGACAGCAGCAGCTTTAATCGTAAAAATATTGAGTGCTGTATACCGAATTCCTTTTCAGAATATGGCTGGGGACACGGGTTTTTATATTTATCAACAGGTTTATCCATTTTACGGAATAGCTGTTGTTCTGGCTACTTATGGATTCCCGGTTGGTATCTCTAAGCTACTGATCGAATTTAACAGGTCTGGTAATGATAAAAAAGAAAAGAATAAAATAATAGCAGCTTCTTTTATATGGGTTGCTCTCTTCGGAATTATATTGTTTTTATTCTTGTACTTGGGAGCGGACTTGATAGCGAAGATTATGAATGATATTCAACTTGCCCCGTTAATTCGTATGGTGGCCTTTTCCTTTTTGCTAATGCCCTTCATTTCCATTGTAAGGGGTACTTATCAGGCGTCTGGAAATATGCTTCCAACTGCACTTTCCCAAACCTTTGAGCAGCTATTTAGAGTTACCTTTATTTTGATTGGTACATATTTGCTTATGAAATTAGAATATTCTTTATACACTGTTGGAAAAAGTGCGATAGCAGGGTCGTTAATTGGCGGTATTGCCGCTATGGGGGTTTTGGGACTTTATTTATGGAGAGAACGCCGTGATTATTTTCCAACCCTGATGCCAGAAAAGGAAATATTGATCAAAACGGGAGCAGTCCTTTTATTTCAGGGGTTAGCTTTTTGTTTAAGTAATATGTACTTGCTCCTTCTTCAACTAATTGATTCCTTCCAACTGTATACGAATCTCCTGTCTCAAGGGATACCTGCAGAGGAAGCGAAAGCGATGAAGGGTGTTTATGACCGAGGGCAACCGTTGATACAGGTAGGGCTTGTTGTAGCCACTTCACTTTCTTTGTCAATTGTCCCGGTATTAACCAGCTTGCAAAAAAGTAAAGCAATTGAAGAAGTAAAGAAAATGTGCCGTTTGGCTATAAAAATCAGTTCTGCTATTGGGGTTGGAGCAGCTATTGGGTTGGCTGGAATTATTCAGTCAGTAAATATTATGCTTTTTAAAGATGATGAAGGGGTTGGAGCTTTAAGCGTTCTCGCTATTTTAATATTGTTCGCATCCCTCCTGGTGACATGCTCAACTATTTTGCAAACAATGGGGTTTTGGAAAGCATCAGTTATGGTTATTCTGCTATCGGTAGGAATTAAAGTCCTTTTAAATCCTTGGTTGATTGCCGGAAGCGGAATAAAAGGGGCTGCCTACGCAAGTCTTCTTGCGCTGATGGCTGCTTGTATCCTGCTGCTTTATCTGGTAGGGAAATATATAACTGGAAGGAATATGGAATTTCATCATATAGCAAGCCTGGTGATAGCCGGAATTGTCATGTATATTGTATTAAAAGGCTATTCAGCTTTACTTTCCTTTTTTGTGGGGGAACTTGGTCAGTCAAGAATACTGGCCTCCATACATGCATTAAGTTCCGTTGCAATCGGAGGAATGATTTATCTGTATATGCTGCTTAAAATGAATCTATTTGAAAATGATGAATTGGCCCATCTACCTGGAGGACATCATTTGATAAGAATTATGAATAAAGGGAAAATCAAACGTTAGGAGAGCTGAAGTGTGACTAACCAAATCACAATTATAGGTTTAGGGGCAGGAGAGCTTGATCAAATGCCTTTGGGCATTTATAAATTACTGAAAAATACAGAGCTCGTATATGCGAGAACTATTGAACACCCGGTATTGAAAGAATTGGTGGCTGAGGGTCTGAAGGTTGAGAGCTTTGACTCCATCTATGAGGAGCATGATCAGTTCGAAGCAGTTTATGAGAAAATTGCAGAAATTCTAATTCAGAAGGCTAAGGTCCAGGATGTAATCTATAGTGTGCCGGGGCATCCGCTAATCGCTGAAAAGACTGTACAAATCTTACTTTCGGAAGGTGAAAAGAAAGGGATACCTGTACATATTAAAGGCGGCCAAAGCTTCCTCGATGCCATGTTCACATCCATTAAAGTGGATCCGGTTGAGGGTTTTCAATTTCTAGATGGTACGGACCTTTCATTGAGGGATGTCAATATCACTCAGCATATGATTGTAAGTCAGGTTTATGACGCCTTTGTTGCTTCCGAAGTGAAACTGACCTTAATGGAAAAATATCCGGATGATCATGAAGTTTATTTAGTGACCGGTGCGGGGATGAGCTCCGAATCAGTTGAACGTATGCCACTTTATGAATTGGATCGTGCCATGCAATTGAGCAATTTAACGTCAGTCTATGTACCTCCGATTCAGAAGGAAGAAAATCAATATAAGGAGTTTTGGAAGCTGAGAGAGATCATTGATAAACTCAGATCTCCGGAGGGATGCCCATGGGACAGAGAACAGACTCATGAATCGCTAAGGAAGTATTTACTGGAAGAGGCTTATGAACTGATTGATGCAATTAATGAAGGTGATGTTGATCACATAATTGAAGAGCTTGGTGATGTATTACTTCAGGTGATGTTACATGCCAGAATCGGGGAAGATGAAGGGTACTTTTCCATTGATGATGTCATTCAAGGGATATCTGAAAAAATGGTGCGCAGACATCCCCATGTTTTTGGTAATGAAAGGGCAGAATCAGCAAAAGATGTAGAGGAAACCTGGCAGAGGGTTAAAAAGGAAGAAGGTTCAAATACCTCTGATTCCATTTTGAATGTCAGCACCCATTTTCCGAATCTTATACAGGCTTATGATATTCAGAAGCAAGCCTCTAAATTGGGCTTTGATTGGAATGATGTTTCACCTGCCTGGGAAAAGGTTTTTGAAGAACTTGATGAATTTAAAGCAGAGTGGAATAAGAATAAACCAGACACCCATAATATAGAATCAGAGTTTGGAGATGTTCTGTTTGCCCTTGTAAATGTGGCTAGATTGTTAAAAATCAACCCTGAAGAGGCGCTACATCGGACAAATCAAAAATTTAGAAAGAGATTTTTGTTTGTAAATGATTGCGTAAGGGAATCAGGAAAAGCATGGAGCGATTATACACTTAAAGAGCTTGATGAGTTTTGGGAACAAGCCAAAGAGTCAGGTATATAAAGGAATAAATGGAGGTTGAATACATAGTGAGATTAGATAAGTTTTTAAAGGTTTCCCGGATTATTAAAAGGAGAACAATTGCAAAAGAAGTTGCAGATCAGGGAAGAATTAAAATAAATGGTAAAGAATCCAAAGCTTCAGCCGATGTAAAGATTGGAGATATTTTGGATATCAGATTGGGGCAAAAAGTACTGACTGTCCGTGTAGATAAACTTCTGGAGACAACGAAGAAGGATGAGGCAGCAGGAATGTATACCCTCATAAAAGAAGCAAAACTATCAGAGTCGTTTTAAGCATGGTCTAATTCCTATCATCCTATCATACACTTGTACAAATGTTTGATAATGGGGGATTAGGATGAACCAATATTATGATACAAACCAAACGAGTAAATCAGCTGGACCTGATCACGATATTAGCATGAAGGGTAGAAGGCTTCTCGATATATCAGGTGTTAAGCAGGTAGAGAGCTTTGACAATGAGGAGTTCCTTCTCGAAACGGTCATGGGGTTTCTTTCGGTCAGAGGGCAAAATCTACAAATGAAAAACCTGGATGTCGATAAAGGAATTGTATCAATTAAAGGTAAAATACTTGAAATCAATTACTTGGACGAACATAGCGGGGAGAAAGCTAAAGGATTCTTTGGCAAACTGTTCAGATGAGTCTGGACACCCAGTTTGTAACCCTGTTATCCATGATTGGCATGGGTATTTACTTTGGAGCAGCATTTGATACATACAACCGCTTTTTAGTTAGAGCAAAGAGAAAAGTATGGTTTGTTTTTATTAATGACATCTTATTTTGGTGCATTCAGGCCTTGCTCATTTTCTATGTTTTATACGAATCCAATCAGGGAGAATGGCGCTTTTATATCTTATTGGCACTGCTATGCGGTTATTCCGCCTATCAAGCCCTTTTTAGAAATTCATATAAAAGATTGCTGGAAATGACTATTTATTGGGTTAATAAATTCAGTAAATTCCTTGTTAAATTGGGAGCTCTCTTATTCATTCGGCCAATAAAAGGGTTAATTGCGCTAATTATTACTGTTATATTGCTTATATTTCAAGTGTTGCTAAAGTTTGTCAATCCTCTATTATGGCTTGCCAAGTATCTTTTAAAGGCATTAATATCGATAGTAAGGGTGATTTTCTATCCCTTTACTAGTACAGCGTCATGGCTTTGGAAGACAATTCCGGGCGGTGTGCGATCACCTGTCGAAAAGTTTTTTGATAAACTAGCAGGAATTGGAAAAAAGTTGAAGAATACTATCAATAAATTATTAAAAAAATGGACAAATAAGTCTTAAAGGAGGAAAGGAAATGGGATCGCTTGATAAAAAGAAGGAAAATATCAAACAAATCGATACGCCATATGCCCAATATCAAGAGAAACGAACCCAGTCCTTTGAGAAAAAGAAATTAGGATTGACAAGAAGGCTTGTAATATTTGGGCTTTTTGCCATCATAACAACTGGGATCGTTCTTACAACACTCTTTTCTCAACATTCCGCTTTGAAGGCTAAAGAAGAACATAAAAGTGAATTGAAAGTGAAATTGTCAGATCTTCAAAAGGATGAAGCAAGATTAAAGGAAGAAATCATTAAATTGAATGATGATGAATATATAGCAAAGTTTGCGCGTAAAGAATATTTTCTATCAGATGATGGAGAAATAATATTCAATCTTCCCGAAAATGAGGGCAAGTAGATATCCCTCACGTTGACACATATTTTTTTAAGTGATTATAATATAAGGGGAAGCTATAACTTCCATTATTTTATTTTTTTAATTTCTTAAGGAGGAGCAATTTTTTTATGTCAATCGAAGTAGGCAGCAAGTTACAAGGTAAGGTAACAGGAATCACTAATTTCGGAGCATTTGTTGAGCTGCCCGAGGGTTCAACAGGACTTGTCCACATCAGTGAGGTTGCTGATAATTATGTAAAAGATATTAATGATCACCTAAAAGTGGGAGATCAAGTTGAAGTAAAAGTCATAAATGTAGAGAAAGATGGCAAAATCGGTCTTTCTATAAAAAAAGCTGTTGAGAAGAAGGAGAGCGAACAACCTGCGCAATCATCTTATCAACAACGACCTCGTTATAACAGAGGAAACGATTCACGTGGTGGAAGAAATGACTCTCGGGGAGGAAGAGGAGGACATGATTCCAGACCGCCGCGAGAAAGCTTCGAACAAAAAATGGCCCGCTTCTTGAAAGATAGTGAAGAGCGTATGTCATCTCTTAAGAGGAACACAGAATCCAAACGAGGTGGCAGAGGCGGAAGACGCGGCTAAACCTTGCTGCTGAAACAAAATGGCAATTTATATAACAGACCAACATCAGTTGTTGGTCTGTTTTTGTTTTTTACATTTGATTATCAATTGATATAGGGATTATATGGCATAGATAGGGTAGTATAATCCTGCTGTTTAAAGGATTTGACTAGAATGAGCATGTCAGTAAATGTTGTTCATTTAAAAATCAATAAAGCCATCATGTTAAAAATGTTTGATTGTTGAGTGTTCTTATAGATGGAATAGTATGAAGTGATAAATCTAGAAGAGTTATATTCTTTATAAACACAAAAAAACCAGGGATATATCCCTGGTTTTTTGTATAGATGACCCCTACGGGATTCGAACCCGTGTTACCGCCGTGAAAGGGCGGTGTCTTAACCGCTTGACCAAGGGGCCTCAAAATAGCGGCGGAGGGGATCGAACCCCCGACCTTACGGGTATGAACCGTACGCTCTAGCCAGCTGAGCTACACCGCCATAATCAAATATACTTTTAAACACAAAAATTATCTTACAATCTAGTAAATACTTTGTCAATGGTTTAAATATTTTAGCCAATAATTAGAATATTACATTTAAATAAGTATCTATTTCTTCTATCTTCTAGCCTTTCCTACAAAGTAGTTTAATAAAATATTCTCCTTTATGATTCCTTCGATAACCTTTGTGTTTTCTTCTGCCCATTCACATGGAATGCCGTCGAACACTTTATAAAAACTCATCCTCCGTTCTGACAAATTTAGGATTATATCCCCTTTATAATAAAAGACAATCACCTGTTAGGGAGTGGTAATGTGGATAAAACACAAAGTACAATGTATGGATCGGTAACGGATGTTCAATATGATGCTGGCAAATGGAATCCTACTCAATTAGTGGACAAGTATGTAACGAAGCTAGAGGATTACTTCGTGAAACAAGGATATATATTAGTAGTTTTGGGATTTCTCCTGGGAAGGGCGCTTATCCTTTCACAGTTGGCTCCTTTTTCTCTCCCATTCTTTGCAGCAGTATACATGATGAGGCGGGAACGTTCTCCGCTTGTTATGGTCGCCTCAATAGGAGGTGCGTTAACAATCTCCTGGTCAGCAGGTTTAAGTTTATTTGCTTCATGTGCCTTATTCCTCCTCTTATATAAGCTAAGACAGCCATCAGTGGAGAATCAATTTAAAGTTGTTGGTGTATATGTTTTAATAGCCATGGGAATTGCAGGAGCAACGGAACGCTATTTGAAATATATGAAGTTTGAGATATACGATGCCATGATGATCGGTGTTGAAGCAGGTTTAGCTCTTATTCTTACCATGATTTTTATTCAATGTATCCCACTGATTGCTATGAAAAAAAGTCCACAGGGACTAAGGACAGAGGAAGTTATCAGTTTGATTATCATGCTGGCCTCTGTTATGACCGGTACGATCGGCTGGTCGATTTATCATATATCTCTTGATCATACATTGAGCAGATACTTAGTTCTCCTTTTTGCAGTCTCTGGAGGAGCCTCAATTGGATCGACAGTAGGAGTGGTAACTGGTTTAATATTCAGTCTGGCCAATCTGAGCAACCTTTTCCAGATGAGCTTATTGGCCTTCTCTGGTTTATTAGGAGGCCTTCTTAAAGAAGGGAAAAAAATAGGGGCATCATTAGGTTTAATAATTGCCACATTATTAATTGGCCTTTATGGGGAAGGGAGTCAAAATATATCAGTAACTCTATATGAATCTTTATTGGCTATTGCTTTATTTTTTATGACCCCTGCTACCCTTATTTCAAAAGTAGCCAAACATATTCCTGGAACAGCAGAGCATACGAATGAACAGCAACGTTATGTCAGGAGGGTCAGAGATGTTACTGCGCAAAGAGTGAATCAATTTTCATCTGTTTTCCAGGCTTTATCGAATAGTTTTTCACAGATGGAGGAACAAACAACGAAGGAGGTAGAAAAGGAACGTGAGTTGGATTATTTTCTTAGCAATGTGACTGAAAAAACATGCCAGACCTGTTTCAAAAAGGATCATTGCTGGGCGAAGAATTTTGATTATACGTATGGAATGATGGGAGAGTTGGTTGAGAGTTTACAGGACGAGTCCGGGCAAGTTCCGCAGGCCACGCAGAGAGAATGGAAACGGTTCTGTACAAGATATGATAAAGTGACGGAGGCGATGCTTCAGGAGATCTCTTATTACAATGCAAACCAAAAATTAAAAAAACAAGTGAGAGAAAGTAGAAAGCTCGTGGCAGATCAACTCCAGGGAGTTTCAAAGGTAATGGAGGACTTTGCTAAGGAGATTACAAAAGAACGCGAAAATCTCCATATTCATGAAGAACAATTACTGGATTCCATACGGGGGTTCGGTTTGGATATCCACCAAATAGAAATTTATTCCCTGGAACAAGGGAATGTTGATATAGATATGCAAATCCCAGATTGCGAGGGAAGTGGTGTAGGTGAGAAATTAATTGGCCCCATGCTCTCAGATATATTGGAAGAGCATATCATTGTTTACAAAGAAGAGTGCAGTTCGTTTCAGGGAGGTTTATGCCGCTTAACATTCCGTTCTGCCAAACGCTACACAGTAGAAACTGGTGTAGCCCATGCTGCAAAGGGAGGAGGGCTTGTATCAGGGGACAGTTACACCATGATTGACATCGGAAAAGGGAAGCATGCGATTGCCATTAGTGATGGCATGGGAAATGGAGAAAGGGCCCATAATGAAAGCTCAGAAACCTTAGGGCTACTGCAAAAAATACTAGAGTCTGGAATAGAGGAAAAGGTAGCTATTAAATCGATTAACTCGATTCTCTCATTGCGGACTACAGATGAAATCTTTTCAACACTTGACTTATCGATGATTGATTTGCAGGATGCGAGTGTTAAATTTTTAAAAGTGGGTTCAACTCCAAGCTTTATAAAGAGAGGGCAGCAGGTTACGAAAATCCAATCTAATAACTTGCCAATTGGTATTATCAAAGAATTTGATGTGGATGTGGTTCATGACCAATTAAAGGCCGGTGACCTTTTAATTATGATGAGTGATGGAATATTTGAGGGGCCAAAACATGTAGAAAATTATGAAGCATGGATGATTAGAAAGATTAGAGAAATCGGGACTGACAGGCCACAGGAAATAGCTGATATTATTCTCGAGGAGGTAATCAGGACAAGCTCAGGAAAAATTGAAGATGATATGACAATTGTCGTCGCACAAATCAATCATAATATTCCAAAATGGACAAGTATACCTGTCGGTGCCAAGAAGAAAAAAGCTCAATAATAATATCCTCCTAATCGTATAAAGCGCCTATATATAGGCGAAGATGGAAATAATAATAGCGGTATAGGAGGATGATGAAATGAAGACAGGTACAGTTAAACAAATATTATTGCTGACAGACGGCTGCTCCAATCAGGGAGAGAGCCCGACAGCGATGGCTGCACTAGCACGTGAGGAAGGAATTACTGTAAATGTAATTGGTGTTATGGATAAGGACATTATAGACGAGGGGGGAATGCAAGAGATTGAGAATATAGCATCATCTGGTGCTGGCATTCATCAAATCGTCTATGCTGAGCAATTATCACAAACTGTACAAATGGTCACTAGGAAGGCAATGAACCAAACGATACAGGGCGTAGTGAATAAAGAGCTTCAGCAAATATTGGGGAATCATATCACTATGGAAGAATTACCACCTGATAAACGCGGCGAGGTAATGGAGGTAGTGGAGGATCTGGGAGAAAAAGTAAAAATGGAGGTTCTTGTATTGGTTGATACAAGTGCCAGTATGAAGCATAAGCTGCCAACGGTTAAAGAGGCGCTTATAGATTTGTCTATAAGTCTAAATGCGAGAAGTGGTGAAAATCAGTTCTCAGTTTTTATATTTCCCGGGAAAAGAACCGAAGTGGAAAGAGTAATGGACTGGAGTCCTAGACTTGAATCTCTTTCTAAAATTTTCGCCAAATTAACGACTGGAGGGATTACCCCGACTGGTCCGGCTATTCGTGAGGCCATTAAGTATTTTAATAAAGAGTCTTCTATAAGGAGAATAGTAGGCGACGATGATCAATACTTCGAAGAAACCATGTAGCTTCCCAATTGGATCAGTAATCAGGGGCAAATGGCATCATAAGAGTTATATCATTCGAAAAGAATTAGGGTATGGCGCTAATGGAATTGTTTACCTCGCAGATTCTTCGGATGGATCAGTAGCAATCAAGTTTAGTGATAACAGTGCTACTATTGCTGCAGAAGTAAATGTATTAAAATCATTTGCAAAGGTCCAGGGAATATCCCTAGGACCTTATTTGATAGATGTGGATGATTGTATAGGGAGTGGAAAAATTATTCCTTTCTACGTGATGGAGTATATTTCCGGAGATTCCTTTCTAACGTTTGTGCAAAAAAGAAGTTCAGATTGGCTTGGTGTACTCATGCTGCAGCTTCTAAACAGCCTTGAGGAAATGCATAAGCTAGGATGGGTTTTTGGGGATTTAAAACCTGAAAACTTGATAGTACAATTACCCGATTTTAAAGTCCGTTTTATAGATGTAGGGGGAACCACGCAAATCGGTCGTGCGATTAAAGAATACACTGAGTATTTTGACCGGGGATATTGGGAGCTGGGGGGCAGAAGAGCAGAGCCATCATATGATTTATTTGCGCTCGCTATGATAGTGATCAATGCAGCCTATCAAAAAAGGTTTAATAAAAACGGAGAAGGAATTAACCAATTAAAGGAATTGGTGAAAAACAAGCAGGAACTCAGAGAGTTGGAGTCCATTCTTTTAAAAGCTTTGAAGGGTCATTACATAACGGCAACTGATATGAAAAAGGAAGTCATATCTCATTTACACACAAAACAAACCGCTACCCGCACCGCTGTAAAAAAGAATACTCCAGTTAACACCAGTCGAGTACAGATGAGGAAACGAAAATCCAATGATAAAAGCAGTTTCTTTGAAACGTTTTTTTTAGTTGCTATCATTACTTTGCTATATGCATTTTATATGTTTGGTCAAGTTGTATAAGTTCACAACAAATACAAACAATAACGCTGTCTCTACCGTTTTTTTTGAAAGATAATTTTTGGATTCCATTTGTAAGAGTGGTACGATAATAATTAATTGAAAGCAACGGTAGAAAGGAATATTTATGTTAGAGGCGAATGTGACTGCTTATATTAATAAAAAACAATTGATTAATCATAATGACACGATTTTGGTTGGTGTTTCCGGTGGGCCGGATTCATTGGCATTGCTTGCTTATTTAAATAGCATAAAAAAATCCTATAATCTAACCCTTGTGGTTGCCCATGTAGATCATATGTTCAGAGGTGAAGAATCATTTGAGGAGTATTTATTTGTAGAAAAAATATGTGAGGAATGGGGAATCCCATTTGAAGGAAGTCGGATAGATGTCCCAAAATATATTAAAGATACAGGTAAAAATCCACAACAGGCATCCAGAGATTGTCGATATGCATTTTATAGGGATATAATGGAAAAGTATGCGGCGCAAAAATTAGCTCTTGCTCATCATAAGGATGATCAAGCGGAGTCAGTCTTAATGAACCTTATTAGAGGGACTTCTGGGATGGCGAGGATTGGAATTCCTCTGAAAAGATTATTCGGGGGTGGATGGATCATACGTCCTTTTCTTGCTGTTACAAGAGAAGATATTCTGGAATATTGTACAGAGATGAATCTCAACCCACGCATAGATCCGAGTAATGAAAAGGATATTTATACCCGAAATCGATTCCGCAAATACATATTACCGATGATAAAAAAGGAAAATAGTAAAGCGCTTGATCATATTCAACGGTTTAGCGAGGATTTGGAGCAAGATGAAGGGTTTTTGATGGTGTTAGCTGAAAAAGAGTATAATTCTCTTGAATTAACTGAAAAGGACGGGATTTTAAAAGTTCCCATATCTTCTCTTGGAAAGGTGCCAAAACCTTTACAAAGGAGGGTGATTCATCTAATATTAAACTATCTTTATCAAGTGAAACCTTATGTATTTTCATACGTACATATAGAGTGTATTCAGTCTTTATTGACAGAATCCAATCCTTCCACCTCCGTGCAATTACCTTCTGGGCTTCAAGTTACGAAAGCATATGATCAGTTGCTTTTCCATTTTGGAAGGCTGCCATCAGTAACTTTATCAAAGGAACTCCGTATACCGGGGAAGACGGCTCTTGCGAATGGCGCCGTTATTGAAACAGTACTGCTGGATCCCTTATCTGAAAAATGGGAGCATGCATCTCGATATACATGTATTTTACCTTTAAGTGAAGAGGACTTACCATTAAGGGTGCGGAATAAGCGGGATGGAGATCGTTATCAGCCTAAAGGCTTCACGGGCCATAAAAAACTGAAAAAGCTGTTTCTTGAACACAAGATACCTGTGCATGAGCGGGAGAGTTGGCCAATTATTGTTAATAAGAATGATCAAATTGTTTGGATACCAGGTCTGCAAAAGATTAATTTAGAAAAGACCCCGATGCCAGCCATCATGATAAAGTATGTTGAATAATGCTCTTCTAGGAGGACTACCGAATGACGATTCATAATGATATTGAGAAAATTTTGATTTCAGAAGAAGAAATCCAAGGCAAAATTAAAGAACTCGGGGCTTTGCTTACAGAGGAATACAAGGATCTTAATCCATTAGTGATAGGTGTGCTGAAAGGTGCAATGCCTTTTATGAACGATTTATTAAAGCATGTAGACAGCTATTTGGAAATGGATTTCATGGATGTTTCCAGCTATGGTACTTCTACGGTTTCAAGCGGTGAAGTTAAAATCATTAAAGATTTAAACACATCTGTAGAAGGCAGAGATTTGCTGATTATTGAAGATATCATAGACAGCGGTCTTACCCTCTCTTATTTAGTGGATTTATTTAAATACAGAAAAGCTAAATCCATCAAGCTTGTCACATTATTGGATAAGCCATCCGGAAGAAAAGCGGATATACATGCGGATTACGCTTGCTTTAATGTACCTGACGAATTTGTTGTCGGATACGGGCTTGACTACATGGAAAAATACAGAAACATTCCATACATTGGCGTGTTAAAAAGGGAAGTTTACGAAACTGCCAAATAGGGATATAGATGATTAATAACCGTTCTATTCACATAATAGACTGTGCTATGATCTTTATATAAAATATATAAGTAACCTGATTGTAGATACGAATACTATATTTAGTTTTTTGGGAGGAGGTTAGGGATGAACCGTATTTTTAGAAATACCATATTCTATTTACTTATTTTTGTGGCGATTATCGGAGTAGTAAGTGTGTTTAACCAAAATTCCGAGCCAACTAAACATATTTCTAATAATGAGTTTATTGAAAGCCTTGAAAAAGGTGAGGTTAAATCCGCTGATTTACAGGTGGAACGCGGAGTATATTCTGTTAAGGGTCAATTAAAGGATGCTAAGGAAAATGAGTATTATTTAACATATATCCTTGCAGAACAGGCTGAAGAGGTTACTGACTTAATTGATGAACAGGGTGTAAAATCTACAGTTGCTCCAGCAAAAGAAACAAGTGTATGGGTAACATTCTTAACTTCAATTATTCCGTTCGTCATTATTTTGCTATTGTTCTTCTTCTTGATGAATAGTGCGCAAGGTGGCGGAAACAAAGTAATGAGCTTTGGTAAAAGTAAAGCTAAGCTTTACAGTGAAGAAAAGAAAAAAGTGCGCTTCAAAGATGTAGCAGGTGCTGATGAGGAAAAGCAAGAACTGGTTGAAGTTGTTGAGTTCTTGAAGGACCCTCGTAAATTTGCTGAATTAGGTGCGAGAATTCCAAAAGGTGTACTTTTAGTAGGACCTCCGGGAACAGGGAAAACCTTGCTTGCAAGAGCAGTAGCTGGTGAAGCAGGTGTACCTTTCTTCTCTATCAGTGGTTCAGACTTTGTTGAGATGTTCGTGGGTGTGGGTGCTTCCCGTGTGCGTGACCTTTTTGAAAATGCGAAGAAGAATGCACCATGTATTATTTTTATCGATGAAATCGATGCAGTTGGACGTCAGCGTGGAGCTGGCCTTGGCGGGGGACACGATGAACGTGAACAAACCCTGAACCAATTGCTTGTTGAAATGGATGGTTTCGGAGCAAATGAAGGTATCATTATCATTGCTGCTACAAACCGACCTGATATTCTTGACCCGGCTCTTTTACGTCCAGGCCGCTTTGACCGACAAATTACGGTTGACCGTCCTGACTTAATTGGAAGGGAAGCTGTACTTCGTGTACATGCACAAAACAAACCGCTTGATGAAAATGTGGATCTTAAAGCAATTGCGATGAGAACCCCAGGTTTCTCCGGTGCTGATTTAGAAAATCTCTTGAATGAAGCTGCTTTGGTAGCTGCAAGACAAGATAAGAAAAAAGTAGATATGAGCGACATTGATGAAGCAACGGATCGTGTGATTGCCGGTCCTGCTAAAAAAAGCCGTGTCATTTCTAAGAAAGAAAGAAATATTGTTGCCTTCCATGAATCCGGACATACGGTTATCGGGTTGGTACTTGACGAAGCAGATATGGTCCATAAGGTAACAATTGTTCCGCGTGGCCAGGCAGGTGGTTATGCTGTAATGCTTCCGCGTGAAGATCGTTACTTTATGACTAAGCCTGAACTGTTCGATAAGATTACCGGATTATTGGGCGGACGTGTTGCTGAAGAAATTGTCTTTGGTGAAGTGAGTACAGGAGCTCATAATGACTTCCAACGTGCTACAAGTATTGCCCGCAAAATGGTAACTGAATATGGAATGAGTGATAAACTCGGACCGATGCAATTTGGCCAGGCTTCAGGAGGCCAAGTATTCTTAGGTCGCGATATTAATAGTGAGCAAAACTATTCTGATAAGATTGCTTATGAAATTGATATCGAAATCCAAAATATCATCAAAACTTGCTATGAACGTGCAAGAAAAATTCTTACTGAAAACCGCAGTAAGTTAGACTTAATTGCTAATACATTACTTGAGATTGAAACGTTAGATGCTGAACAAATTCGCCACTTAGCGGATTATGGTAAGTTGCCTGAGCGTAAGGTAGCGAGCGATGTTACAGTGAATGTATCAGCTAAAAAGGAAATTCTGTCTGAGGATCTATCCAAAGACGATACAATATCCGAGCAAAGAGAAGATGATCAAACTCCTCCTACACCACCGGATATGGAAACAAACGATCCTAATAAATTGTAAGAATTCTGAGTGTCCCATCATATGAATGGGGCACTTTTTTTGAAAAGGGATAGAATGCTAACAGGAAGTTGGTCGTGAAGGCGTTGCCACAGGATGTGGCATACTTAGTCTTTGTTCGTTAAATAAGGGGCTTCAGCTTTTTGATTAATCCAGCTTCAGGGCCTAGGAGCTCGGGACATAAGCATGATCTCTGCGGGAGGAAAGAGCACCTCCCTCCGAGTATTCGTCTTATGCTTGTCGCTCCTGACCAGTCGTCTCAGCTTTTTGATGTAATCTAGCTTCAGGGCCTAACCACTCGAGACATAAGTGTAGCTGCTGCGGGAGAGAAAAAGCGCTCTCCCTCCGCACCTCCTCTTATGCTTGTCGCGGTTGAGCAAGGCCCTTTAGCTTTTTGATGTAATCTAGCTTCGACTCCTAGGAGCTCGAGTCATAAGCAAATACCCTACGGGAGAAGAACCCTCCCTCCGAGTATTCGTCTTATGCTTGTCGCTCCTGACCAGTCGTCTCAGCTTTTTCGATAGGGGGTTTTTGCATGTTATTGGTGATGGATGTGGGGAATACGAATATTTCGATTGGTGTTTATAGGGATGATGATCTTTGTTTTCATTGGAGAATTGGTACGGATCGGGGAAAAACTGAAGATGAATACGGAATGATATTTAATCAGTTGTTGAGTCATGTTGGGTTAACCTTCCATGATGTAAAAGGAATGATTCTTTCCTCTGTTGTGCCTCCCATAATGTCTTCACTTGAAAGAATGTGTACAAAATACTTTCAACTGAGGCCTTTGGTTGTTGGGCCTGGTGTTAAAACGGGATTAAATATAAAATATGATAATCCTAAAGAAGTTGGGGCAGATCGAATCGTGAATGCTGTGGCTGCAATTCATGATTATGGAGCGCCAATCATTATAGTAGACTTTGGTACAGCGACAACGTATTGTTATGTAAATGAGCATAGCCAGTATTTAGGAGGGGTGATTGCCCCGGGAATTGAAATTTCTACAGAGGCGCTCTATTCGAAGGCTGCTAAACTGCCCAGGATAGAGATTGTTCGTCCTGCCAATATCATTGGGAAGAATACAGTAAACGCTATGCAGTCCGGCGTTTTATATGGTTTTATTGGACAGGTAGAAGGAATTGTAACCAGGATAAAAAAACAGAGTAAGCAGAATCCTATGGTTATCGCTACTGGCGGAAGAGCATCTATGATTGCAAATGAAACATCCATAATTGATGTTGTCGATCCGTATTTAACATTAAAAGGTCTGCAAATCATCTATTCAAAGAATATACAACAATAATCCTGTAATGGATTTGGAAGGAGTTTATCATGAACGATTATTTAGTTAAAGCACTAGCATTTGATGGACAAGTAAGGGCGTATGCAGTCTCAAGTACGCAAACTATTGCAGAGGCACAAAGAAGACAGGATTCTTGGCGTACAGCATCTGCTGCGTTGGGAAGAGCAATGACAGCGGCTGTAATGATGGGAGCCATGCAAAAAGGCGAAGCAAAGATTACTATTAAAATTGAGGGTGATGGTCCGATTGGTCCGGTTATCATTGATAGTAATGCAAAGGGTGAGGTTAGGGGATATCTGACAAACCCTCATGTTGATTTTGAGTCTAATGAACATGGAAAACTTGATGTAAGACGTGCTATTGGTACAAATGGTACGTTAACTGTTGTTAAAGATATTGGATTAAGAGATAATTTCTCTGGCCAAGTTCCTTTAATTTCAGGCGAGCTTGGTGAAGACTTTACTTATTATTTTGTTGCCTCTGAGCAAACTCCTTCATCTGTAGGAGTCGGTGTTTTGGTTAATCCGGATGACTCGATTCTTGCTGCGGGTGGATTTATTATCCAGCTAATGCCCGGCACGGAAGAAGAGGTTATAGAAAAAATAGAGAAAGCTCTAGGATCAATTCCGCCTATATCCAAAATGATTCAGGATGGTTTAACTCCGGAAGAAGTACTTAATAAAGTATTGGGAGAAACAAACGTAAAAATATTAGAAAAAATGCCAATATCGTTCCAGTGTCAATGTTCCAAGGATAGGATAGCAAATGCTTTAATCAGTCTTGGAAAAGAAGAATTAGAAGATATGATCGAGACAGATGGTCAGGCTGAAACCCAATGTCATTTCTGTAATGAAAAATATATATTTACCAAAGAGGAGCTTCAGGAGCTAAAAGACACAGCTAAGTAATTTATTGGAGGAGTTACTTTGTCAAGTAAGCAATGTTGGTCCATTATCGCCGGTTTAATTCTATTGAATATTGTGACTGTCCTTTACTTTACGGTGGGGGAAAATTCAATGAAGGAAGATGCAACGGAAATTGTTGCTGCAGTAGGGGATGAAGAGATTAGCCGTCCAGACTGGCTCGCTGAATTGGAAAGGATACATGGCAAAGATGTATTAACTACAATGGTAAATGAAGAAGTTATTCTTCAATTGGCGGCTAAGCATCAGCTGACTGTTTCTGAGGATGAGATGAAAGTGGAGGCTGTTCTTCGGCAAGCGTTATATGGTTTTACTGGAAATTCACCCGCTCATATAAGTGATAAGGAGCACAAAAAGAAACTTGAAGTTTCAATTCTGCTTGAGAAGTTGTTGACAAAGGATGCCGTTATAACAGACAAGGAAGTTGAGTCTTACTATAAAAGTAATGAAAGCTTATTAAAGTTCACTGATCTCTATCGTCTATCCCATATCGTACTTAGTGAAAAGGCAAAAGCAAATGCGATTATTAAGGAATTGAAGGCGGGAACTGATTTTGCTGCAATGGCAATAGAGCGCTCGGAAGATAAATATACGGCCAATAATGGTGGAGAATTAGGGTATATATCTTTAGATTCCGAGTCTGTCCCTGAAGAATATAAAGAAACTGCGGCTTCATTAAAACCAGGGGAATGGAGTCAGCCAATTAAGATCAAGGATGGATATGCGATACTCTATTTGCGTGATCAGATTGGTAAATCCGAACTATCCTTTGGAAAAATAAAATCTAATCTTAAAAGAAAGACTGCAATGGAACAAATGAATATACCTGTATCTGCAGATATGCTTTGGGAACAGTATGATGTGGATTGGATTTATGGAAAATAGAGTCATGTGCTCTATTTTCTTTTATATACTGTAAATGAGCCATAAAGATTATTTCACATGGTTAGATGCGAGAAAATCTGGGAATTTAGAAGTATAATAGTTGACAGAAAGCGTAAAAATAGCTAAATTGTATATAAAACCAATGAAAATACTATGGATTAGGGGTGGATAAGTTGGGTAAAATAGCAAATAATATTTCTGAATTAATAGGTAATACACCTGTTGTTAAATTAAATAAGATTGTAGAAGATGGATCTGCAGAGGTTTATTTGAAATTGGAATATATGAATCCGGGAAGCAGTGTTAAGGATCGTATCGCACTTGCCATGATTGAAGATGCCGAGGAAAAAGGTCTTCTAAAGCCGGGTACAACGATAGTTGAACCAACAAGCGGTAATACAGGCATTGGGTTGGCATGGGTTGCAGCAGCAAAAGGGTATAAAGCTATATTGGTAATGCCGGATACAATGAGTATGGAACGCCGTAACTTATTGAAGGCATATGGAGCCCAACTTATTCTTACTCCTGGTAAAGATGGAATGAAAGGTGCAATTGCTAAGGCGGAGGAACTTGTTAATGAACATGGGTACTTTATGCCGCAGCAGTTTAAAAATGAGGCCAATCCAGAAGTCCATAGAAAAACAACCGGTAAAGAAATTGTAGAACAAATGGGCGATCAATTGGATGCCTTTATATCCGGTATAGGTACAGGCGGAACTATTACGGGTGCTGGAGAAGTGCTGCGTGAGAAATACAAAGATATTAAAATTATTGCAGTTGAACCAGCGGATTCACCGATTCTATCAGGCGGTACTCCAGGGCCTCACAAAATTCAGGGGATTGGTGCAGGCTTTATACCTGATACATTAAATACAAATATTTATGATGAAATTATAAAAGTTGAAAATGAACAAGCCTTTGAACAAGCAAGAAAAGCTGCTAAAGAAGAGGGTATTCTTGGTGGTATTTCTGCAGGGGCAGCTATTTTTGCAGCATTGGAAGTTGCCAAAAAACTTGGTGCCGGCAAAAAAGTTCTAGCAATCATCCCGGATAATGGTGAAAGATATTTAAGTACACCATTATATAACTTTGAAGATTAATCGTATAGAAGAGTAAATAAGCTAAACATATGGAGGAGGCTAAATGCCTCCTTTTGTTTTGGTTTTCTGTGTTTCTTTCTTTTTTACAAATAACATGTGGTATAGTGATTTGCATAGAGTAATTTCGGAGTCTAATTAAAGGAGCAAATTATTATGGAACTACCACAAAAAAAGATGATTCTAGAATGTGGACAATATAGATTGGAACTTGGACAAAGCACTAAGATTATGGGAATTTTAAATATCACTCCGGATTCGTTTTCTGATGGAGGCCAGTTTAACAAAGTAGAACAAGCGGTTTTGCGTGCAAAGGAAATGATAAAAGCTGGAGCAGATATCATTGATATCGGTGGTGAGTCGACGAGACCTGGCCATCAGCGAATTTCGTCAGATGAAGAATTGGAGCGAATCATTCCTGTTATTAAGGAATTAACAAAAGAGATCAATGTACCGATCTCGGTAGATACATATAAAGCGGATGTGGCAAAAGAAGCACTTCATGCAGGGGCAACTATCATAAACGATGTTTGGGGAGCTAAAGGTGATGAGGAAATGGCCCGTGTTGCTGCCGATTCAGGCGCTCCGATCATCCTCATGCATAATCGTAAGCAGGCTTCCTATGATCATTTTTTGCGTGATGTTTTAAATGATTTATATGAAAGTATTCAGATTGTTAAAGATGCTGGAGTTAGTAACGATAAAATTGTGCTGGATCCAGGTATCGGCTTCGCGAAGTCACTGGAGGAGAACTTGCTGATGATGCGAAATTTAGACATATTGACCAGCCTGGGTTACCCCGTCTTATTGGGAACATCACGTAAATCAATGATCGGCAGAACACTTGATCTACCAGTAGAGGAAAGAATGGAAGGTACAGGGGCGACAATATGTTTAGGGATTCAGCAGGGGTGTCAAATCATAAGGGTGCATGATGTGAAAGAGATGTCCCGTATGGCCCGTATGATGGATGCGATGCTTGGAAAGGTGAAAGTAAATGGATAAAATAATTCTTGAAAATATGGAATTTTATGGATACCATGGTGTTTATGAAGAAGAAAATAAGCTTGGACAGCGTTATAGAGTAAGTGCAGAATTGTATTTGGATCTGCAAGTCGCCGGAGAAACAGATGATCTGAATAAATCGGTTAATTATGCTGAAATATACACTTTATGTAAGGCTATTGTGGAAGGAAAGCCATATAATCTAATCGAAGCAGTGGCAGAAAAGATATCAGCAGAAATTTTAGGCACATATTCAATTATTCATTCATGCAAAATCAAGGTTGTGAAACCAGACCCACCGATACCGGGTCACTACGATTTTGTTGCAGTTGAGATTATAAGGGAGCAAGAGCAGCATGATGAATAAAGTTTATATTGGATTAGGTACAAATGTAGGGGATAGAGAATCGAATTTAAAGGATGCCATAAGCGAATTGGCAGAAGTACCTGAAATTGAGATTATATCTTTATCATCTATATATGAGACAAATCCAGTAGGCTATTTAGAACAAGGTAAATTTTTGAATATGGTTGTTTGTATAAACACAACTTTCGATGCACAAACACTATTGGTTACCTGCATGAAGATAGAACAAAATCTTGGCAGAAAAAGGGAAATTAGGTGGGGTCCGCGAACAATAGACCTTGACATTTTGTTATATAATCAAGAAAATATTGTAACGAAAAACCTAATTGTCCCTCATCCGCGGATGCTTGATAGGGCCTTTGTGGTTATCCCGCTCGTGGAGATAGATAAGGACATCATTCTGCCTAATATGGAAAAACCTATAAGGGAAATCATGGATGATATCCCCGAAAAAGAAGGGGTTCGGATATGGAAGCGGAAAAATGGGGAAGGCGTATTAGGGCATTTAGAAAGCTGAAAGGTTTTACTCAAGAGGAATTTGCAAGGGAGTTATCTGTCTCTGTCTCAATGCTTGGCGAGGTAGAAAGAGGCAACCGAATACCCTCTGAGCGCTTTTTGCAGGATATTGCAAATCAGTTGGACATTACAGTGGAGGAACTAAAACCTCTCGTTAAATAGATTTAATGATAAGTGCAAGTAAAGGATAGGGAGGAATTGAATTGTTGAAGATTGGCAATGTCGAAATGAAGAATCCGGTTGTACTTGCACCTATGGCCGGAGTTTGTAACTCAGCATTTCGTTTAACAGTTAAGGAATTTGGGGTAGGGCTTGTTTGTGCAGAAATGGTTAGTGATAAGGGAATAATTTATGGAAATGAAAAAACCCTCAACATGCTCTATATTGATGAACGAGAAAAGCCATTGAGCCTTCAAATTTTTGGTGGAGAAAAAGAATCGCTTGTTCAGGCAGCTCAGTTTGTGGATAAGAACACCAATGCAGATATAATTGATATTAATATGGGCTGTCCTGTTAACAAGATTATTAAATGTGAAGCGGGAGCCAGATGGTTACTAAATCCGGATAAGATTTATGAGATGGTTTCAGCTGTAGTTGATAAAGTAGATAAACCGGTTACGGTTAAAATGAGAATTGGCTGGGATGACAAGCATATATTTGTTGAAGAGAATGCAAGGGCAGTTGAAAGAGCGGGCGGAAGTGCGATATCTGTCCATGGACGTACTCGGGTTCAAATGTATGAAGGAACGGCAAACTGGGATTATATCCGTATGGCAAAAGAAGCTGTCAATATACCGGTTATTGGAAATGGGGATGTACAGACTCCGCAGGATGCCAAGAGGATGCTTGAAGAAACTGGCTGTGATGGAGTCATGATCGGTCGTGCTGCACTCGGGAATCCGTGGATGATGTACCAAACCGTTAAGTATTTAGAAAATGGGATCCTTTTGCCGGAGCCATCTGTTCGTGAAAAAATCGATGTTTGCGTCCTGCATCTTGACCGCCTTATTGCATTGAAGGATGAGTTTATCGCTGTGCGTGAGATGAGAAAACACGCAGCTTGGTATTTGAAAGGTATTAAAGGAAGCGGTAAAATCAGAAATGAGATAAATGAGTGCAACACACGTGAACAATTGGTAGGGCTGCTTTATAATATGGTGGAAGATATTGAACTCCATGAAGCCGTTCGTGCAGTTTGATGATTTGACAGTACCTGATATACTGTATAATAAGTATGTAGAAACTGCCGGTAAAACCGGCAGTTTTTATGATACTTTTAAAAGGATAATGATATTTTTTATATATTAGGTTCTAAGGTTGTGTAAAATAAAGGAACAGTATATACGTGATAGAGATGGAGTGGAAATAAGATGAGCAATTATGAAGAATTAAACGACCAATTAAAAGTCAGACGTGACAAAATGAACCGCATCCAAGAAATGGGCATAGATCCATTTGGCAAAAGATTCGAACGTACACATTTGGCTCAAGAAATTAGCAATGAATATGCAGATGTGGAAAAAGAGGATTTAGAAGCAAAGAATGCGGAAGTATCTATAGCTGGCAGAATTATGACAAAGCGTGGAAAAGGAAAAGCAGGCTTTGCTCATATTAAAGATGTGAGCGGTCAAATTCAAATATATGTGCGTAAGGATGCTATTGGGGAAGAAGCTTATGAGCTATTCACTATGGCTGACCTTGGCGATATTGTAGGTATTAAAGGAACGGTATTTAAAACTAAAGTGGGAGAGCTTTCTATAAAAGTAAGCCAGTTTACATATCTTACTAAGTCCCTTCGTCCTCTTCCGGAAAAATATCATGGATTAAAAGATATTGAAGAGCGCTATCGTAAGAGATATTTAGACTTAATTACAAGTGAAGAAAGCCAAAAAACATTTGTAACACGCAGTCGTATCATTCAGGCAATGAGACGTTACTTTGACGACCAAGGATTCCTTGAGGTTGAAACACCAATGCTTCATTCAATTGCTGGTGGTGCATCTGCACGTCCGTTTATAACGCATCATAATGCGCTTGATATGCCTATGTATATGCGTATTGCCATTGAATTACACTTGAAAAGGCTAATTGTTGGTGGTTTGGAAAAAGTATACGAAATCGGCCGAGTATTTAGAAATGAAGGAGTGTCCACAAGACATAATCCTGAGTTCACAATGCTTGAGCTTTACGAAGCTTATGCTGACTACAATGATGTAATGGACTTGACTGAAAATGTCATTGCTTATATTGCAAAAGAAGTTTTAGGAACAACTGTCATTCCTTACGGTGATTATGAAGTGGATTTAACACCAAAATGGACAAGACTTCATATGGTAGATGCAATTAAAGAATACGTAGGTGTAGATTTCTGGAAAGAAACATCAGTTGAAGAAGCGCGTGCGCTTGCTAAAGAACATGATGTCCAAATTACTGAATCTATGACATACGGTCATATTGTTAACGAATTCTTCGAGCAAAAAATCGAGGAGAAGTTAATACAACCAACCTTCATTTATGGTCATCCGGTAGAAATTTCTCCGTTGGCTAAAAAGAATGAGGATGATCCACGCTTTACTGATCGTTTTGAGTTATTTATCGTGGGACGTGAGCATGCGAACGCCTTCACTGAGCTGAATGATCCAATTGATCAGCGTCAACGCTTTGAAGCGCAATTAAAAGAGCGTGAACAAGGTAATGATGAAGCACATATGATGGACGATGATTATATAGAAGCATTGGAGTATGGTATGCCTCCAACAGGAGGTCTTGGAATTGGTATGGACCGTCTAATTATGCTACTAACTAATTCACCTTCAATTCGTGATGTACTGTTATTCCCGTTAATGAGACATAGATAAGATTTTAAAGAAGAAGCTGCCGATTAAGGGCAGCTTCTTCTTTATTTTCTTTCATTCGTATAATTGATATATGAAGATAAGGATATAAATCTAAGCTTCATAGTAAAAGAAAGGATAAAAACAAAAACTTTTATAAAAAAGTATTGCAAAATAAAAAACAAGGTGGTATATTAATAAACGTCGCTGCTGCAGTATTAAATACGAAGCAAGCGATAAAGAAAAAAATAAAAAAAGTTGTTGACATGAGGTTGCTAACTTGGTATGATAGTTAAGTCGCCAAAACGACAACGAAACAGATTGTTCTTTGAAAACTAAACAAAACGAAACGCCAAGCAAGTCTAAAATAAGAGATTTTTAATCTCGTCAATTTGCTTTAAAATTTAGCTAGATCAAACATCTTTCGGAGAGTTTGATCCTGGCTCAGGACGAACGCTGGCGGCGTGCCTAATACATGCAAGTCGAGCGAATCTAAGGGAGCTTGCTCCCGGAGGTTAGCGGCGGACGGGTGAGTAACACGTGGGCAACCTGCCCCTAAGATTGGGATAACTCCGGGAAACCGGTGCTAATACCGAATAGTTTCCAACACCACATGGTGTTGGAAGGAAAGTTGGCTTCGGCTAACACTTAGGGATGGGCCCGCGGCGCATTAGCTAGTTGGTGAGGTAACGGCTCACCAAGGCAACGATGCGTAGCCGACCTGAGAGGGTGATCGGCCACACTGGGAC
>NZ_JBZFQL010000010.1:63652-65221 GCF_058313585.1 Bacillus sp. z50 | reverse complement strand
CTTCACAGCCCTTAGAACGCTCTCCTACCACGCATACCATACGGTATGCATCCACAGCTTCGGTGATACGTTTAGCCCCGGTACATTTTCGGCGCAGAGTCACTCGACCAGTGAGCTATTACGCACTCTTTAAATGGTGGCTGCTTCTAAGCCAACATCCTGGTTGTCTGGGCAACTCCACATCCTTTTCCACTTAACGTATACTTTGGGACCTTAGCTGGTGGTCTGGGCTGTTTCCCTTTTGACTACGGATCTTATCACTCGCAGTCTGACTCCCGAGTATAAGTCTTTGGCATTCGGAGTTTGTCTGAATTCGGTAACCCGATGAGGGCCCCTAGTCCAAACAGTGCTCTACCTCCAAGACTCTAAACTCGAGGCTAGCCCTAAAGCTATTTCGGAGAGAACCAGCTATCTCCAGGTTCGATTGGAATTTCTCCGCTACCCACACCTCATCCCCGCACTTTTCAACGTGCGTGGGTTCGGACCTCCATCCAGTGTTACCTGGACTTCATCCTGGACATGGGTAGATCACCTGGTTTCGGGTCTACGACCACATACTGCAAACGCCCTATTCAGACTCGCTTTCGCTGCGGCTCCGTCTCATCAACTTAACCTTGCATGGGATCGTAACTCGCCGGTTCATTCTACAAAAGGCACGCCATCACCCATAAAAGGGCTCTGACTACTTGTAGGCACACGGTTTCAGGATCTCTTTCACTCCCCTTCCGGGGTGCTTTTCACCTTTCCCTCACGGTACTGGTTCACTATCGGTCACTAGGGAGTATTTAGCCTTGGGAGATGGTCCTCCCGGATTCCGACGGGATTCCTCGTGTCCCGCCGTACTCAGGATCCACTCGGGAGGGAACGAAGTTTCGACTACAGGGTTGTTACCTTCTCTGACGGACCTTTCCAGGTCGCTTCATCTACCCCGTTCCTTTGTAACTCCACAATGAGTGTCCTACAACCCCAGATGGCAAGCCATCTGGTTTGGGCTGATTCCGTTTCGCTCGCCGCTACTCAGGAAATCGCATTTGCTTTCTCTTCCTCCGGGTACTTAGATGTTTCAGTTCCCCGGGTGTGCCTTCATACACCTATGAATTCAGTGTAAGATACTGCCCCATTACGGGCAGTGGGTTTCCCCATTCGGAAATCTCCGGATCAAAGCTTACTTACAGCTCCCCGAAGCATATCGGTGTTAGTCCCGTCCTTCATCGGCTCCTAGTGCCAAGGCATCCACCGTGCGCCCTTATTAACTTAACCGTTAAAAAACTCTTACTCGTTTTTTATTAAAACGCATTTACTTTGCCTTACATTACATTATCCAGTTTTCAAAGAACGATTTTGGTGGAGCCTAGCGGGATCGAACCGCTGACCTCCTGCGTGCAAAGCAGGCGCTCTCCCAGCTGAGCTAAGGCCCCGTTTTATGGGTATGGGTTTATATGGTGGGCCTAAATGGACTCGAACCATCGACCTCACGCTTATCAGGCGTGCGCTCTAACCAGCTGAGCTATAGGCCCCTATCCCGTTTTAAATCATGTTCACATAAAAAAAGAGTCAATCTTTTTCTAT
>NZ_JBZFQL010000010.1:0-62500 GCF_058313585.1 Bacillus sp. z50 | reverse complement strand
CTGCTGGCACGTAGTTAGCCGTGGCTTTCTGGTCAGGTACCGTCAAGGTACCGCCCTATTCGAACGGTACTTGTTCTTCCCTGACAACAGAGCTTTACGACCCGAAGGCCTTCTTCGCTCACGCGGCGTTGCTCCGTCAGACTTTCGTCCATTGCGGAAGATTCCCTACTGCTGCCTCCCGTAGGAGTCTGGGCCGTGTCTCAGTCCCAGTGTGGCCGATCACCCTCTCAGGTCGGCTACGCATCGTTGCCTTGGTGAGCCGTTACCTCACCAACTAGCTAATGCGCCGCGGGCCCATCCCTAAGTGTTAGCCGAAGCCAACTTTCCTTCTCTCCTCATGTGAGAAGAGAAACTATTCGGTATTAGCACCGGTTTCCCGGAGTTATCCCAATCTTAGGGGCAGGTTGCCCACGTGTTACTCACCCGTCCGCCGCTAATCGTTGGGAGCAAGCTCCCTCAGATTCGCTCGACTTGCATGTATTAGGCACGCCGCCAGCGTTCGTCCTGAGCCAGGATCAAACTCTCCGAAAGATGTTTGATCTAGCTAAATTTTAAAGCAAATTGACGAGATTTTAAAAATCTCTTGTTTTTTAGACTTGCTTGGCGTTTCGTTTTGTTTAGTTTTCAAAGAACAATCTGTGTTGCTTGTTTCAGCGACTTTTATATATTATCAAATTCGCTTTTTGTTGTCAACAACTTTTTTAAAAGTTTTTTTAGTCGATTTCTTTCGTTTCGACTTCGTTCGTGACAACGTATATAAATATATCAGCATTTAAATTCCAAGTCAACACTTTTTATCAAAATTATTTTCTGTTTTTATAGGTGTATTCAAATACCTTAAATACTCGCTTTTCGGAGCAATTCTAATTAGGAGTTTTAACAAAAGCTTATATCTTTCTTCAATTGCTCTTTGAACAATTGGATGATGGATTTTTATTCTTTCATCCGTACGAATTTCATCCATTTCTCTCTTAATTAAAAACTCTAATTCCATACCTTCTTTTTCCGTCAGTAAAACCCCCAGCACGATATCCCTCCTACCTAATGATCAACAGGGATATGTTACATCATTCCTTTAAATTTTATACAAGCTATTTTTTTAACTGTAATATTTGTCCCACCCAGCAAATACATTACATTAAAAGCTGATTAATTAGATGAGGTGAATAACATGCCCTTTTTTTATGTAACAAATGCACGCAGAGGAAAGCAGCTAATATTATTACTAATTATTACATTCTTCACAGCCCTATTTTTTTATGTGGAATTCCTCGCAGTCTCACCCTCTTTCTCAATCAATGGGAAACCCAAGATTATATACAAAGGAGAAAAAGGAGTAGCTTTGACCTTTAATATCGGCTGGGGCGATGAAAAGGCTGAGGATATTCTAAAAGCTTTAAAACAGGAAAAAATTCATGCTGCCACGTTTTTCTTAGCAGGCTCTTGGGTTGAACGGCATCCCCATATTGTTAAGATGATTAAAGAACAGGGCTACGAGATTGGCCTTCTAGGATATTCCTATATCGATTACACGGAGCTTGAAGAGCCTGGCATCCAAAATGATATATCTAGAGGGCTTGAAGCCTTCCGAAAAGCTGGAATCGAAAAGCCGCTCCTATTACGGACTCCTACTGGGGATGTAGATAGACGAGTATTAAAAATTGCCGAGAAGTCGAACCTTACAATGGTTCATTGGAGTGTCAATTCTATGGATTGGAAAAACCCAGGGACAAAGATTATTGCCCAGAATGTCGCTCAGGCCAAAAAAGGGGATATCATCTTACTTCACGCTTCTGATGCCGCCATACAAACCGCTAAAGCGATCCCCCTCATTAAAGAGGAATTGACTAATAAAAATCTGAAACTACTCTCTGTCTCTGAAATGATATCCAACTCTAAATCAACCAGCCATGAAATTAGCAGGATACCCTATATGGTAAACAGTAGTCATTTAATGATTAGGGAGACTCTTCAATTAAACTAAAAAAGCCGCACTTCTTTACGAGTGTGCGGCTTTTTGCTGCGTGCGTTTCATACGTTCCTTCGCAGCTTCTTTTGATTTCTCATGGTATTTTGGCAAAATCAACAGCTGATAAGTGTTACAGATAAGCAAAGGGATTAACATGAAATACATATAACTTTCATCATTTACCCTAAGCACCGGGAACCATTCTATTACTGTTACTACAACCATAAAAAACAAGGTAGGTATAAAGGCACTTTTATTTGTTTGTTTAACTTTCAGCACACCTACTATTAACGCTACTACTAAAATTAAGATAGGGTACCATATATATGAAAAGGCACCTTCTGTTTTATTTCCAAAAAACACAAACCGTAAATAAGCTAGGTCAACTAATACAAATACAGTAAGCACCAATTGAATGGCATGCCAGACAAAAACAGATCTAAACATTTCCATTCCCAGTCTATGAACGGTTAAATACGCAAAAAAACACATCTGGCTAATAACACTGAATATTAACCCAACTCCAGCCATCCACAAAAAGCCAACTAGTAATTCAACTGGTGTCTTAAGTGAAAACTCATTCCATTTTGCAAATAAACCAACGACCCCCGCTGTAACACCACCTATCAGCAAGGTATTCATAAATAGCTTCACCCAATATCGACTGCTCATTTTTCCCCACCCTCTATGTATGTTCTACTAAATTGTACCAACCGTTGTCATGAAAATCTATTAATTCATTTAAACACGTATATTTTTTTATTCTCGATTCATATTATCAATGTAGATTTATTAGAGGAGGATTCAATAGATGACTACTATATTCAAGTGTGCTCTTGGTCTTATCTTATGCCTGTTCACTTTAACCAGCTGCAGTGAAACGAATACAGAATCAAGCGAAGAAAACTATAGTGAAACTAAAAAAATCATTGTAGATGTCTTAAAATCAGATGAAGGAAAGAAAGCAATAGAGGATATCCTTCAAGATGAATCAGTTAAAACCGAATTAATTATGAATCAGGAGGATATTTCAAATACCATTGAGACAGTATTAACTTCTGACAAAGAAAAAAAGTTCTGGGAGAATGCATTCAAGGATCCGAAGTTTGTAAAATCTCTTGCAAATGGACTGGAATCCTCTCATAAACAGATTCTTAAAGATTTAATGACTGATCCGGAATATATGGCATTATTAACAAATGTCCTAAAGGATTCGGATATGAGAAAAGAATTCACAGAAATTATGCAAGGTAAGGACTATCGCAAAGAGCTTCAATCCGTCTTAACAGAGGTCATTGATAGCCCGCTCTATAAGGCAAAGATAGAAGATATCCTACTAAAAGCGGCTGATGAAAAATCTAAAGAGAATAGTTCAAACAATAAGAAAGAAAATCAAACATAAATAAAACGCCTCCATTCAACGGAGGCGTTTACTTATCATTTATTAACCATTTCAGTTACTTTCTCAGCTATATCTGTAAACATCCTTCCGGTCGGGTGATCTTCTGCGTAGATTGATGGCGCAAACTCCTCATCATTCCAATCAGGCTGTCCAAGAGGAAGTTTGCCTAATAATTCTGTATTAAGCTCTTCCGCTAGCTTTTCTCCGCCACCTTTACCGAAGACGTATTCTCTTTCGCCGGTTGTTTTACTCTCAAAGTAAGACATGTTTTCAACAACACCAATTACCTCATGCTCTGTGCGAATTGCCATAGCACCCGCTCTAGCAGCAACAAACGCAGCTGTAGGGTGCGGAGTGGTAACGATGATTTCTTTACAGGTTGGCAGCATGGAATGAACATCCAAGGCTACATCTCCAGTTCCAGGAGGAAGGTCAAGCAACAAATAATCCAAATCTCCCCACTCTACTTCCTGGAAAAAGTTATTCAGCATCTTTCCAAGCATCGGACCTCTCCATATAATTGGTGCATTATCCTCAACGAACATCCCCATAGAGATCACTTTTACACCGAAACGATCAACTGGGTATATACGTTCCTCTTTAACAGTTGGACGCTTATCAATCCCCATCATATCCGGAACACTAAAACCATAAATATCAGCATCCACCAGGCCAACCTTTTTACCAAGGCGCGCCAAAGCCACTGCCAGATTTACAGAGACTGTAGATTTGCCGACTCCCCCTTTTCCACTCGCAATTGCAATAAAGGTAGTGTCACTATCGAGTAATCCTTTTTCTTCTTTCGGCAAAGACTCACGGAATTTAGCCAAGGCATCCTCTGGCAAGTCAGCAAAACGAATGCCAACTGTATCCGCCCCAGCCTCCTTTAATGTATTTACAACCACTTGTTGGATTTGCAGCTGTTCAGCCGTACCTGTTTTAGCAATGGCAATTTTCACGCTCACATGCCGCTTTTCCTCTTTAATCTTTATCTCTATAATACCGTTTGTTTCTTTAAGGGTTTTATTTAAAAATGGATCTTTTAATTCTACAAGTAATTCCCGTACCTTTGCTTCTGTAAGCACGAACGACACCTACCTTGTATGTATTTGTAACCGCTATTAGTATAACATATTCAATAGGTATCATTTGCTAAATTGATTCTGTATTTTCAATCTTCTTCATGTTCCTTTAAAAAATATCTAATCACTCCCGTATAGATTGAGAGTGCGATATCATCCTGATACACTTTGTTTTGTAAATTGCGTCTTTCTTCATCATTTGAAAGAAAGCCTACTTCTACCAGAACTCCCGGTTTATTCGCATGCTTGACTAAATATACACTTTCCATTGGTTTGGCATGCCTTTTCGTATTTTTTAAATTACGAATAAACTCCGCTTGGACCAATTTAGCTGCTTGCTTATTTTCAGAAAACTTAGGTGAATAAAATGTTTGGGCTCCCTTCGAATTTACCTGTGGAAAGGCATTGGCATGCACGCTAATATACAAATCCGCCTCAGAATTGTTTATAAATTTAGTTCGTGTAATTAAATCCGTCCGCTTCCTTTCCCGTATACTCCTGGAGTCAGAACCAGCAAGATCTACATCTTTTTCTCTTGTCATTAAAACAAGGGCACCTTGTTCCTGCAGGTAATCCCTTAGTCTTAACGAAATTGGCAATGTTACATTTTTCTCGATTACACCATTAAAGGTCGCCCCGCCATCTATCCCTCCATGTCCCGGGTCAATGACAATAACTTTTCCAGCCAAGGGCAGATTCCACTGCTGAAATGATACACGCTGGTTCATCCTGTATGACATCATTAAAAACAGAAGAACTACCCCAACCACAAAACAGGTCGTGAGAACCTTCTTATGAACATTCATATCTTATCCCCTTTACCCCATAATCCACTATTACTATATCTTATGGGACAAGGAGTTTAGATAGAACAAGCTAGATCTATTTCATCCTCATTTTATAGCGATTAATTCCTTTTGCGTATCCTTCCATCCACCATGCCGTTACATATTCATCCGTCAAACCGCGCAATGTTTCTTGTATAAAGGGAGAGCCATTTTCCTCCGATTGATAAAGGTAGTAAAACAATTGCTGTGAGAGCATATCAATTTCTTTTTTTGCTCTCTCTTTTATCCGCTCTGGCGACTCTCCATACCGATTAAACTTACTATAATATCCACCTAGAAGGAATCCCTCCACTGCAATATCATAGCAATGCTCTTCAGCAGGCTCAATCGAGTATCCCGGAAAGCATTTTAACCCTTTAGCAAGATGGCGATATTGCCTCCCTAAAAGTTCAAGCGAAAAATCCTTCAGTATCTCACGCTCATATTTCAACCGCTTTTCTTTACGAAAAGCAGCAAGATTTACAACTGTATTCATTAAACCACCTCTAAATCAAAATATAATCATCAATAGAACTTAGTTAAGATATACTCTATTGTTTGATGGATGGCATAGACTCATGCCATGGGATAAATGGGAAATGTAAGGAGAAGTTATAAAATATCGTATATAAGGAGGTGTTAATCGGATCGATATGTGCTATCAGGGTCTCTTTTCGAGCCACTTTATTTAGAATATACTCGTCTTCTTATTTAATTCTGCCAAATATCTAATGAATCCAGCCACTTTCTATTTGATCCGGCCAAACGGATTATTAATCCAGCCGAATTAGCTCATAATCCAGCCAATCCATCCCGAATATTAATCATACGTAACCGAGCTAATCTGGATCACTCCAGCCAAACCAAACTTCGCTTACACAACTAAGCCGTCTGTTGGTCAATATGTCCAAACATAACAAAAAAAGACCCCCAGACAAATGTCTGAGAGTCTTTTGAACGCAATTGTAAAATTAACGTTTTGAGAACTGAGGTGCACGACGCGCGCCTTTAAGACCGTATTTTTTACGCTCTTTCATACGTGGGTCACGAGTTAACAATCCTGCACGTTTTAGTCCTGGACGGTATTCTGGATCTACTTCAAGTAATGCACGAGCGATACCGTGACGGATAGCGCCTGCTTGACCTGTGTAGCCTCCACCTTTAACGTTTACTAAAATGTCATAGCTGTTTGTTGTTTCAGTAACAACTAGAGGTTGTCTTACTACTTCACGAAGTGCTGCGAATGGAATGTAGTCATCGATTTGACGATCATTGATAATGATGCGGCCTTCACCTGGAATCAAACGCACACGAGCAACGGAGCTCTTACGTCGACCAGTACCGTAATATTGTACTTGTGCCAATGTTATATCCTCCTTTAATATTAACCGCGAAGCTCAAGAACTTCAGGTTTTTGTGCTTGATGTGGATGCTCAGCTCCAGCATATACGTTTAATTTTTTACCCATTTGACGACCAAGAGATCCTTTTGGAAGCATACCTTTGATAGCTTGCTCCAACATTTTCTCTGGGTAGTTAGTTCTCATTTCAAGAGCAGTTCTTGTTTTCAAACCACCTGGGTGCATGGAGTGACGGTAGTAAATTTTATCAGTTAATTTCTTACCAGTCAGTTCGATTTTAGATGCATTGATAATAATCACATGGTCACCAGTGTCAACATGTGGAGTATAAGTTGGTTTGTGTTTACCTCTAAGAATTGAGGCTACTTGTGATGCTAGACGACCTAAAGTTTGACCTTCGGCATCTACAACGTACCATTTACGTTCTACATCACTAGCTTTCGCCATATACGTCGTACGCATTGATTTACCCTCCTAAAAATAGTTCATTGTTTCATTTTTTTGATAAAATTTGTGGCTCTATCTAAACACGAAATAGTTTCCGGGGCTATTCTCGTGGTTTTAACATACCAAAGGATATGATATACCGTTTTTCGGCCATTGTCAAGAAAATGTTACACCTGGATTAGTTGTCATGGAATTTAGATTTTATTTATAATCTACTTTCCATAAATATAGCCCGTGTCCTGGTGCGGTTCTCCCCGCTTTCGTGCGATCTTGGGCAGCTATGATATCCTTCATATCCTCCGGACGACGTTTACCAATTCCAACGTCCAATAAAGTACCTACCATAATCCGTACCATATTATACAGAAAGCCATCTCCAACAAAACGTATGACCAATTGTTGATCATCTTTAAGAAAATTAATTGACTTGACCGTTCTTACTTTATCCACCACTTCTGTTTTAGCGGAGCAAAAACTGGTAAAATCGTGGGTCCCGGTTAAATACTCTGTCGCTCTCTCCATCATAGCTAAATCGAGTTTATAAGGATAGTGATAGGCATAATTTCGTATAAAGGGATCTTTTACTTCAGCCAACGAAATACTATAACGGTATTCTTTACCAACCGCATTAAACCTGGCATGAAATTCAGGATCTGCCTTCTCGATATCTACGATGGCTATATCTGCAGGCAGCATAGTTCCCAGTGCTTTTTTCCATCTTTCCGCAGGCAGCTCAAGTGGAGAGTCAAAGTGAATGACTTGCCCTTTGGCATGAACACCGGCATCTGTACGCCCTGAAGCAGCCACCTTGACCTCTCTTCCCTTATGCATGGTCATTAGGACCTTTTCCAATTCCAATTGAACCGTACGCTTGTCAGGCTGAATTTGGTAGCCGGCAAAATTTGTCCCATCATAAGCTATTGTACATTTGTAACGTATCATTCCAGTACTCTCCCTATTTAGTTTCTAGTGAGGATAAGAGCGATTGATAAGAGGATGAGAGAGATGATTAAGATCATGTCAGGAAATTCCCACTTAAGAGCACGATATTTGGTCCTGCCTTCTCCGCCCCTGTATCCCCTTGCTTCCATCGCTGTAGCCAGCTCCTCAGCACGTTTAAAAGAACCTACAAATAATGGAACAAGGAGCGGGACGACTGCACTCAATCTTTCCTTCAGCGGGCCCGATGAAAAATCGACGCCTCTTGAGGTTTGTGCCTTCATAATTTTATCCGTCTCTTCAATCAACGTTGGAATAAAGCGTAATGAGATAGAAATCATTAATGCAAGCTCATGAACCGGGAATTTAATTTTCCTTAAAGGGTTCAATAGATATTCCATTCCATCCGTTATCTCAATCGGCGTTGTCGTAAGCGTCAAGATAGAAGTAACTAAGATTAATAATGTAAAACGCAAGGATATAAAGATCCCCATCTTAATTCCTTCGTCATAAATATCAATACCGGCGAGCGAGAAGACAACCTCTCCTCTTTTTGTGAAAAACAGTTGTATAAGCAATGTTAGAATGATTAAAAAGATTACCGGCTTTAATCCCTGTAATAGGAATAGCGGTTTAATTTTTGTTAATCCTAGCAATACTAAGGTAAAAGTAATTAAAATGGCGTACGATATCCAGTTATTAGCCAGGAATACGATGCATACATAGAAAAAGACTAATAATAATTTTACCCTTGGGTCCATTCTGTGGACAACTGAATCAGTTGGAACATAGCGCCCCATTATAAATTTATCCATCATTGTTGTCCACCTCCCAGGAGATTTGATATCTCGCTAATCAAATCATCCAATGACAGATGCTTCTTGGAGAGGACTAAACCGCTCTTTTGTTCAAATTCCATCTGGAATCGAATGGTATCAGGCACTGCCAGTCCTAAATCCATTAACGCCTCTGGATCAGAGAATACTTCATTTGGAGAGGCTTTTTTGACAATCGTTCCTCTATGCATGATAATCAGTTCGTCTGCGTATCTTGCTGCATCTTCCATGCTATGTGTAACCAATATGGTTGTAAGAGCCTTTTCCTTATGAAGGGCATGAAACATATCCATAATTTCTTTTCGCCCTCTTGGATCCAACCCGGCTGTAGGTTCATCCAGAACAATAACTTCCGGTTCCATGGCCAGTACTCCTGCTATAGCTACTCTTCGCATTTGACCGCCGGATAAATCGAATGGAGAAGACTCCATAATCGAATCGTCCAGACCCACTAATTTGATCGCTGCATACGCACGTTTTTTGGCATCTTCCTCACTCACACCAAAATTCATGGGTCCAAAGCAGATATCTTTTAATACGGTTTCCTCAAAAAGCTGGTGTTCAGGGAACTGAAAGACAATTCCTACTTTTTGACGGATGGCTTTCAAATTCTTTTCTTTCTTATCTGCGGAGATAACTCTTTCTCCAATGGTGACTTTCCCTTTTGTTGGCTTTAACAAGGCATTTAAATGCTGTAAGAGAGTAGATTTGCCTGAGCCAGTATGACCAATTACACCTATAAAAGAATTAGTTGGAAAACGAACATTAATATCATATAAAGCGCGATGCTCAAATGGCGTCCCCAGTTGATAGGTATGCTCTACTTCTTCAAGTGATATTTGCATAGTTCATTCACCAGCCCTTCTTCGGTGATTTGATCAGAAACCTGGATACCATTTTCTCTTAATGATTTAGAAAGTTTTATAGAAAACGGGATATCAAGTCCTAATTTCACAAGTTCTTCCTCTAACTTAAATATCTCAGCCGGACTGCCTTCCGCAAATATTTTCCCCTGATTCAATACAATCATCCGGTCAGCTCGGGCAGCTTCCTCCAAGTCATGAGTGATCGATATTACTGTCAATTGTTTGTCTTCCTTCAATTCTCTAATAATGCCAAGTACTTCTGATCTACCCAAAGGATCAAGCATGGAGGTGGCTTCATCCAGAATAATAATAGATGGGCGCAAGGCCAGTACACCTGCTATTGCAACACGTTGCTTTTGTCCACCTGATAAATGGTGCGGCTCTTGATCGAGAAACTCAGCCATGCGAACTTTCCTTAATGCATCCTGGACACGGTTTATCATATCCTCTCTCTCAATGCCGGCGTTTTCTAAACCAAAAGCCACATCATCCTGCACAGTTGTACCTACAAACTGATTATCAGGATTTTGAAAGACCATTCCAATATGCTGTCGGATATCCCAAACAGTGCCTTCGCTCATGACCATATCATTGACCATGATCGTTCCTTCATTAGCAAAATAGAGCCCTATTAATAGCTTGGCCAATGTTGATTTGCCGGAACCATTATGCCCAACAATAGCGAGCCATTCACCTTCCTGGACTTTAAACGATACATTATCCAGAGCTTTATTCGTCTTCGCTTCATATTGAAAGGATATATTACTAACTTCAGCCAACGGTTTACTCATAGCTTCCTCCCTGTGCTGCTCTATTCTCTGCTTAGCTCAACTATTTTTGGATATAAAAAAACGCTGCACCCCTTCCGGATTATCCCAATGGATTTCCTGAATTAAGAGCAGCATTCACTTATCTTAATGTCAGACAACGTACGTTTTGTCTGTACAAGGGGTGCGAGAGCTAGACAAACATCAATTGGATCGTCACCCAATTCATGCCTATCGTAACGCTCTATCGTTTTTTGGATTATTCAGTAAAATAAGAGTAAAGCACATGCGTAAACGCATGATGCTTTAGTTAGCTTATACCAGAATCATTGGATTAAGGTATTTAATATAGGATATGGGTGTCAGATACTCTGTCCACCCCTACCCTTACATCATTAAACTAACTCGATAATTACCATTGGTGCTGCGTCTCCACGACGTGGACCAATTTTCATGATTCTAGTGTATCCACCTTGACGCTCTTCGTAACGAGGCGCGATATCAGCAAATAATTTTTGAACTGCATCTTGCCCAGTTTCAGCGTTTGCTACTTCGTGACGGATGTATGCAGCAGCTTGACGGCGTGCATGTAAATCTCCGCGTTTACCTAAAGTAATCATTTTTTCGACTACGGAACGTAATTCTTTCGCACGAGTTTCAGTCGTTTCGATACGCTCGTTGATAATTAAATCAGTAGCCAAATCGCGAAGCATTGCTTTACGCTGTGCGCTTGTACGTCCTAACTTTCTGTATGCCATGAAAGTTTCCCTCCTTTGTTGAAATAACTGATTCTATCTATTCATTCATTAATCGTCTTTACGTAGGGAAAGACCTAGTTCTTCTAGCTTAGCTTTCACTTCTTCAAGTGATTTACGGCCAAGATTACGAACTTTCATCATATCTTCTTCAGTCTTATTAGCAAGCTCTTGTACTGTATTAATACCAGCACGCTTTAAACAGTTGTAAGAACGAACAGAAAGATCAAGCTCTTCAATTGTCATTTCCAAAACTTTTTCTTTTTGGTCTTCTTCTTTTTCAACCATAATTTCAGCATTTTGAGCTTCGTCTGTTAAACCAACAAAGATATTCAGATGTTCTGTTACAATCTTCGCACCTAAAGCTATAGCTTCTTTTGGACCAGTGCTTCCATCAGTCCATACATCGATTGTAAGTTTATCATAGTTTGTCAGTTGACCTACACGAGTGTTTTCAACTTGATATGTCATCCGAGATACTGGTGTGTAAATGGAATCAATAGGGATTACACCGATTGGTTGATCATCACGTTTGTTTTGATCAGCTGGCGTGTAGCCTCTTCCTCTTCTAGCTACCAAGCGCATACGCAAGTGAGCTTTTTTAGAAAGGTGAGCTATCAGTAAATCCGGGTTTAGGATTTCCACATCGCTATCATGTGTAATATCTGCAGCCGTTACTGCCCCTTCCCCCTGAACATCAATTTCAAGAGTCTTTTCTTCATCAGAATAAATCTTTAATGCGAGTTTCTTAATATTTAGGATAATAGCAGTTACATCTTCTTCTACACCCTCAATAGTAGAGAACTCATGGAGCACACCATCTATTTGAATAGATGTAACGGCAGCACCAGGCAATGAGGATAGTAGGATACGACGTAAGGAGTTACCCAAAGTTGTTCCATATCCACGCTCAAGTGGTTCAACGATGAACTTACCATATTTTCCGTCTTCGCTGATTTGAACCGTTTCAATTTTTGGTTTTTCTATCTCGATCATTCAACAATACCCTCCTTCGTAACGTCGAAACCCCGGCTAGAAGAAGGTAGTGGTTTGCATCTAACCGAAATTCCCCAATATATACTCCCAATGTGCGCAACATATTTGTGATTTCCTTGAGAAAAGAAAAATCACTATATTACCCCATTATAGACAGGGAAATAAATTCTATTCAAACAATATTATACACGACGGCGTTTAGGCGGGCGGCAACCATTATGAGGTACTGGAGTTACGTCTTTAATTGCAGTAACTTCAAGACCAGCTGCTTGTAATGCACGAATAGCTGCTTCACGACCAGATCCTGGGCCTTTAACAGTAACTTCTAAAGTTTTCATACCATGTTCCATAGAAGTTTTAGCTGCAGTTTCTGCTGCCATTTGCGCTGCAAATGGTGTAGATTTACGGGAACCTCTGAAACCAAGTGCACCAGCACTTGACCAAGAAATAGCATTTCCGTGTGCATCAGTAATTGTAACAATTGTGTTGTTGAAAGTAGAACGAATGTGAGCAATACCTGACTCTACATTCTTTTTCACGCGGCGTTTGCGTGTGTTCGTTTTGCGTGCCATATCGACAAAACCTCCTTACTTATTATTTTTTCTTGTTAGCAACAGTTTTACGTGGGCCTTTACGAGTACGTGCGTTGTTTTTAGTGTTTTGTCCACGAACAGGAAGTCCTCTTCTGTGGCGTAATCCACGGTAGCAACCGATTTCCATTAAACGTTTGATGTTTAAGGAAACTTCACGTCGAAGGTCACCTTCTACTTTGTATCCATCGATAATATCACGGATTTTGTTCAATTCATCTTCAGTAAGATCGCGTACGCGAGTATCTTGAGAAACTCCAGCTTCTGCAAGTACTTTTTCAGCAGTTGGTCTACCAATACCGAAAATATAAGTTAAAGAAATAACAACTCGTTTTTCACGAGGAATATCTACACCTGCAATACGTGCCATTTATGTGCACCTCCTTCAAATATTACCCTTGTTTTTGCTTATGTTTTGGGTTTTCACAAATAACCATTACTTTACCGTTTCTACGGATAACTTTACATTTTTCGCAGATTGGTTTTACTGATGGTCTGACTTTCATTGTTTTCCCTCCTTATAAAATGCGGAGTGCAACCGAGATTATTTAAAACGATACGTAATTCTTCCGCGGGTCAAGTCATAAGGAGATAGCTCTACCGTCACTTTATCACCTGGCAGAATACGAATGAAATGCATTCTGATTTTGCCTGATACATGGGCAAGGACAGTATGGCCATTCTCTAATTCAACTTTAAACATAGCGTTTGGTAAAGTCTCAGTAACTGTACCCTCAACTTCAATAACATCATCTTTTGCCATTACAGTTCTTCTCCCTTCTTCTCTTGGCTTTTCATAAAATAAGTCAAAGCGAAACGGAGCTTTCCGTTCGTTACGCGACCTGTTTCCCCTAAACTGCTCTCCACTTCCTGAGACCAGTCTTCGTACAAATGAAGATGAAGTATGTTTTTACGCTTGGCAGAATCAAACTTACGCTTGTCTCCGTCAGCAATACAAACAAACTTTTCATCTATAATTTTTACAATTATGGCATATTGATCGGTATCCCTGCCTTGAGTGACCCGAACAAATTGTCCCAACCGGGGAGATCTATCCTTTTGGACCAATCAAGATCACCTACATTTAAACTAATGTTAAGATTTCATAGCCTTCTTCGGTAATCGCAATGGTATGCTCAAAATGAGCACAGTTCTTCCCATCAACTGTAACAACTGTCCAGTTGTCGGCTAATGTTTGAACATAGCGGCTTCCTGCATTCACCATTGGCTCAACACACAGCACCATTCCCGGCTTCAATCTCGGGCCTTTATTCGGCGGACCAAAGTGAGGCAATTGCGGTGCTTCATGTAAGTCTTGACCGATACCGTGTCCGACATACTCTCTTACTATAGAAAAGCCGTTTTCCTCGACATATGTTTGAATAGCATGTGAGATATTAGAGAGACGTTGGCCTGGCTTTATTTCCGAAATCCCCTTATAGAGGGATGTTTCTGTTACTTGAAGCAGTCTCCTGGTTTCATCATCAATGTCTCCAACTGGATAGGTCCATGCTGAATCGCCGTGATAGCCATTAAGTTGTGCACCAATATCAATGCTGATAATGTCGCCGTTTTTTAATGTCTTATCCCCAGGAATGCCATGTACAAGTTCGTTGTTAACGGATGTACAAACACTGCCACGAAAACCATTATACCCTTTAAAGGACGGAATTGCATTATGTTTGCGTATAAACTTTTCCGCAATAGCATCCAGTTCCTTTGTTGAAACACCGGGTTTAATGTATTTTTGCAGTTCCTGATGTGTCAGAGCAACAATACGCCCAGCTTCACGCATGATTTCAATCTCGCGTTGGGTTTTACAAATGATCATCGAGACAAGCTCCCGAGAAGCTCTTCTATATCCGCGAAGACTTTATCAATCGGTTGTTGTCCGTCAAGATTTCGTAAATATCCTTTTCCTTCATAGAAGGTAATCAGTGGCTGCGACTGTTGAATGTTTACTTCGAGACGGGTTTGCACCGTATCGATGTTATCATCAGCTCTTTGGTACAACTCTCCACCACAGCGGTCGCACACGCCTTCTTTGGCAGGAGGATTAAATACTAGGTGGTAGGTAGCTCCGCAATCTTTACAGATGCGGCGGCCTGTCAATCGTTCTAACAAGCTATCTTTATTGACTTGTATATTAATGACATAGTCTAATTGACGATCCATTTCAGCTAAAAGCTGTTCAAGTGCTTCAGCCTGAGCAACTGTGCGTGGAAATCCATCTAGCAAAAAGCCTTTTTGGCAATCATCTTTAGCTAAACGTTCACGTACGATACCGATTGTAACTGCATCCGGTACCAGTTCACCTTTATCCATATATGATTTAGCTTCTAAACCAAGTGGTGTTTCCTCTTTCATAGCTGCCCGAAACATATCTCCAGTAGAGATATGAGGGATGTTGTATTCTTCTACTATTCTTTCTGCCTGAGTACCTTTACCGGCTCCTGGCAGTCCCATTAATACAAGATTCACACTTTTTCCCCCTAAACAATAATAGGCTTGGGGAGCATAATAGTCCCCGAAACCTTTTATTTAATAAAACCTTTGTAATGTCTTTTTACAAGTTGCGATTCTAATTGCTTCATTGTATCCAAGGCTACCCCAACTATAATCAAGAGACTCGTTCCACCTATTTGGGCAGATGATGGAAGATTGCCTAGCTTGATAAATATTACAGGAAGGACTGCGATGAATGAAAGGAATAGAGCCCCAACAAAAGTCAATCGGTATAATACTCTCGTGAAGTATTCCTGAGTGGCTTTGCCTGGACGTATTCCTGGTACATATCCACCTTGCTTCTTCAGATTTTCGGACAATTGCTCCGGATTAACCTGAATAAAAGCATAGAAATAGGAGAATGCAATAATCAAAGCAACGTAAAGGATCATTCCAACGGGTTGTGTGTAATCAAATGTTTTAGTAATCCATGTTGTTACACTATTCTCACCGAAAAATGATGCAATTGTTGGCGGAGTAATAATAAAGGAAACTGCAAAGATAACCGGAATAACACCAGCAGAGTTTACTTTTAAAGGTAAATGTGTGTTGTGTCCACCGACTGGACTTTTACCTGAAACCTGCTTAGCGTATTGAATAGGTACTTTTCTGTTTGCCTGTTGAATAAATATTACACCAACAACTACAGCGATGATTGCAAGTACAATCAATACAGCAATTGCTATATTAAGGAATAATGCATCTCCAGCATCTTCGAACATGGATGCATAAACCTGGTTGAGCGTAGAAGGAATTGCCGATACGATACCCGCGAAGATAAGGATCGAAATTCCGTTTCCTACTCCCTTAGAAGTGATTTGTTCACCGAGCCACAATAGAAATGCGGTACCGGCTGTTAATACAGTAGCTATTAACAGATATGTCGTAATTCCTGGATTATCAATCAAAGCTCCATTAGCCATGTTATTAAAACCATATGACATTCCAAGTGCTTGAATAAATCCAAGAACTATGGTTCCATAGCGGGTAAACTGAGCTAATTTACGCCTTCCAACTTCACCTTGCTTTGCCCATTCTGCAAATTTAGGAACTACATCCATTTGCAATAGCTGGATGATGATCGAAGCCGTAATATATGGCATGATCCCCATTGCAAGGATAGAGAAGTTACTTAAAGCTCCTCCACCGAAGAAGTTCAAAACTCCAAATACACTTAACTCATCGTTCATTGCAAGAATGTCTGCATTCACACCGGGAACAGGTATAAAGCACCCGATGCGATAGATAACCAGCATTGCAAGAGTAAAGAGAATTTTATTCCTGATATCTTTCACTCGCATGAAATTACGCAATGTACGGAACATTAAATCACCTCAGTTTTACCGCCTGCGGCTTCAATCGCTTCTTTAGCAGCTGCAGAGAATTTGTGTGCTTTAACTGTTAATTTTTTCTCTACATTACCCTTTGCAAGAATTTTGATTCCTGCTTTTTCGCTTTTCACAACACCTGTTTCGATTAACAATTCAGGTGTTACTTCAGTACCATCTTCAAAGCGATTTAATTTTTCAAGGTTAACTGCTGCGTATTCTTTACGATGAATGTTTGTAAATCCGCGTTTAGGTAAACGTCTGAATAAAGGAGTTTGACCCCCTTCAAATCCTGGTCTTACTCCACCGCCGGAACGGGCGTTTTGACCTTTGTGTCCTTTAGTGGCAGTTTTACCATGACCTGAACCAATACCGCGGCCTACGCGTTTGCGTTCTTTACGAGAACCTTCTGCAGGTTTTAATTCATGAAGTTTCATGCTGGCACCTCCTTATATAAACGTTAGTAAGCTTAGATTTCTTTAACAGTAACAAGGTGAGATACCTTGTTAATCATACCGCGAATAGCGTCATTGTCGTTATGCACTACAGTTTGGTGCATTTTTTTAAGACCAAGAGTATTTACTGTTACGCGTTGATCTTCAGGACGACCGATTAAGCTACGCGTGAGGGTAATTTCTAATTTGTTAGCCATTTGATTTCCCTCCTTATCCTAACAGTTCCTCTACAGATTTACCGCGCAATTTTGCAACTTCTTCCGCACTTTTCATTTGTTTAATGCCATCAATAGTAGCACGTACCATATTGATAGGTGTGTTAGAGCCTAGAGATTTGGAAAGGATATCAGCGATACCTGCTAATTCAAGCACGGCACGAACTGGTCCACCAGCGATAACTCCAGTACCTTCAGAAGCTGGCTTCATTAAGATTTCACCAGATCCGAAACGTCCGATTACTTCATGAGGAATTGTAACTCCAACCATTGGTACAGTAACCAGGTTTTTCTTCGCATCCTCAACAGCTTTACGGATTGCATCTGGCACCTCTTGTGCTTTACCAGTACCGAATCCTACATGCCCATTTTTATCTCCGACAACCACTAGCGCTGTGAAACGGAAACGACGTCCGCCTTTAACAACTTTCGCTACGCGGTTGACTGTAACTACGCGTTCTTCAAGTTCTAATTTATTTGGATCAATGCGACGCATCTAATATGTCCCTCCTTTGTCTATTAGAATTGTAATCCGTTTTCACGTGCAGCATCTGCAAGTGCTTGTATACGTCCGTGATATAAGTATCCTCCACGGTCAAAAACAACTTCGGAAACACCTTTTTCTACAGCACGTTTAGCGATTACTTCGCCAACTTTTTTAGCTGCATCCACGTTACTAGTGGACTCAAGGCTAATTTCTTTATCAAGTGTTGATGCACTAGCTAAAGTAACACCATTAGCATCATCAATAAGCTGTGCATAAATGTGCTTATTGGATCGGAAAACATTTAAACGCGGACGAGACGGTGTACCCGCTAATTTAGCGCGGACACGTGCATGTCTTTTCTTACGAGTAGCGTTTTTGTTAGCCTTCGTGATCATTTACGACACTCCTTTCCTAAGCTTTAGGGCCTTTACTTACCAGTTTTACCTTCTTTACGACGAACTTGTTCGCCAGCATAACGGATACCTTTACCTTTGTAAGGTTCAGGAGGACGTACATCGCGGATGTTAGCAGCTAAAGCTCCAACGCGCTCCTTGTCAGTACCCTTGATTGTGATTTTTGTGTTAGCAGGAACTTCAATTTCAATTCCTTCTTCTGGTTCGATCTCAACTGGGTGAGAGTATCCTACATTCAATACAAGTTTCTTACCTTGTTTTTGAGCACGATAACCAACCCCGATTAACTCAAGATTTCTTTCGAAGCCTTGGGAGACACCTTCAACCATGTTAGCGATGATAGCGCGTGTAGTACCGTGCAATGAACGATGAAGTTTTTCATCAGTTGGACGGGATACATTTACGATATTATCTTCAACTTTGATTTCGATATCAGAGTGAAAAGTACGAGTCAATTCACCTTTTGGTCCTTTAACAGTTACTGTATTTCCGTTCAAAGTAACTGTAACTCCAGCTGGAATTTCTACAGGTTTTTTACCTACGCGGGACATTTCGTGCACCTCCATTCATCAGTGAAATGTTTATTACCATACGTACGCGATTACTTCTCCGCCAATTTTCTTAGCGCGTGCTTCTTTATCAGAGATAACACCTTGAGAAGTAGATACGATTGCGATTCCAAGACCGTTTAATACGCGAGGAACATCTCCTGCTTTTGCGTATACACGAAGACCTGGTTTACTGATACGTTTGATACCAGTAATTACGCGCTCGTTGTTAGCACCATATTTTAAGAAGATACGCAAGATACCTTGTTTATTATCTTCAATAAATTCTACGTCACGGATGAAACCTTCACGTTTCAAGATATCAGCTACATCCTTTTTCATTTTGGAAGCTGGAACTTCCAATTTATCGTGACGAACCATGTTCGCATTACGAATGCGAGTTAGCAAATCTGCAATTGGATCTGTCATTACCACAATGATAACCTCCTTCCCGTTTTCGGGTTTTACCAGCTAGCTTTTTTAACGCCTGGAATTTGTCCTTTATATGCTAGTTCACGGAAACAAATACGGCAAAGTTTAAATTTGCGGTATACAGAATGCGGACGGCCGCAGCGTTCGCAACGTGTGTACTCTTGTACTTTAAACTTTGGTGTACGTTGTTGTTTCACGATCATTGATTTCTTAGCCACTTTTTCGCCTCCCTTATTTAGCGATTACTTTTGGAATGGCATTCCGAATTGAGTTAGAAGCTCACGAGCTTCTTCGTCAGTATTAGCTGTCGTTACGATAACAATGTCCATGCCGCGGACTTTGTTTACTTTATCGTAGTCGATTTCAGGGAAAATCAACTGTTCCTTAACACCTAATGTGTAGTTACCACGACCGTCGAATGCTTTTTTGGAGATTCCACGGAAGTCACGTACACGTGGTAGGGAAACTGCAATCAATTTATCAAGGAACTCATACATACGCTCTCCGCGTAGAGTTACTTTACAACCGATTGCCATGCCTTCACGAAGACGGAAACCAGCGATAGATTTCTTAGCTTTAGTTACAACTGGTTTTTGACCAGTGATAGTTGCTAATTCTTCTACAGCAGTGTCCAATGCTTTCGCGTTTGAAACGGCATCGCCGACACCCATGTTCACAACGATTTTTTCAAGTTTAGGAACTTGCATTACTGAATTGTATTCAAACTTGCTCATTAGAGCAGGAGTAATTTCTTTTTGATATTTTTCCTTAAGGCGGTTCACTTGTTGTACCTCCCTTCGTTTATGACTTATTTATCTAAAGATTCACCTGATTTTTTTGCTACACGTACTTTTTTGCCGTCGACTGTTTGATAGCCTACACGAGTAGGGTTACCAGTCTTAGGATCAATAATCATAACGTTAGAAACATGAATCGCTGCTTCTTGTTCGAAAATACCACCTTGTGGGTTCGCTTGAGAAGGCTTAGCGTGTTTCTTTACAATATTTACACCTTCAACAAGAACACGATCTTTCTTAGGGAATGCTTCAAGAACTACGCCTTGTTTCCCTTTATCCTTGCCGGAGATGACTACTACTTTATCACCTTTTTTTACATGCACGAGATTCGCACCTCCTTGAAAAGTCTATATCACTGTTTATTAAAGAACTTCAGGAGCTAGTGAAACGATTTTCATGAAGTTGCTGTCGCGAAGTTCACGAGCAACAGGTCCAAAAATACGTGTTCCACGAGGGCTCTTGTCATCACGAATAATCACGCATGCATTTTCGTCGAATCGAATGTATGAACCATCTGTACGACGAACGCCGCGTTTAGTACGAACAACAACTGCCTTCACAACGTCACCTTTTTTAACAACGCCTCCTGGTGTTGCTTGTTTGACCGTACATACGATTACATCACCAATATTAGCTGTTTTTCTACCGGAACCGCCAAGAACTTTGATTGTAAGTACTTCACGAGCACCAGAGTTGTCAGCTACTTTCAAACGAGATTCCTGTTGAATCATCTGCGTAACCTCCCTTCGGAATTACTAAATCCGAAACATTTATATTAAATGATAACCGCTTTTTCTACAACTTCTACTAAACGGAAGCGTTTAGTTGCGGATAATGGGCGAGTTTCCATAATCTTAACGATATCGCCAACTTTTGCTTCATTCATTTCATCATGAGCTTTATATTTTTTGGAGTATTTCACGCGTTTGCCATACAAAGGATGTGTTTTCTTTGTTTCAACGACAACAGAGATTGTTTTATCCATTTTGTCAGAAACAACACGGCCAGTGTATACTTTGCGCTGGTTGCGTTCACTCATTGTGTGAACCTCCTCTCATTATCAATTGTTTACGTTGAGCTCTCTTTCACGTACAACTGTTTTCATACGTGCAATCGCTTTGCGAACTTCACGAATACGTGCAGGATTTTCTAATTGTCCTGTAGCAAGCTGGAAGCGAAGGTTAAAAAGCTCTTCTTTAAGTGCTTTAAGTTTTTGTTCTATTTCGGCAGTGGTTAAATCACGGATCTCATTAGATTTCATTTGCTTCACCACCAATTTCTTCACGTTTTACAAACTTGCATTTTACTGGAAGTTTGTGAGCTGCAAGACGAAGGGCTTCACGTGCTACCTCTTCAGATACTCCAGCGATTTCAAACATAATTTTACCAGGTTTTACTACTGCTACCCAACCTTCAGGTGCCCCTTTACCGGAACCCATACGTACTTCTAAAGGTTTTGCAGTGTATGGTTTGTGAGGGAAAATTTTAATCCAAACTTTACCGCCACGTTTCATATAACGAGTCATTGCGATACGAGCTGCTTCGATTTGACGGTTTGTGATCCAAGAAGCCTCAAGAGCTTGTAGACCGTATTCACCGAATGCTACTTCTGTACCGCCTTTTGCACGGCCTCTCATCTTTCCGCGGTGTTCACGGCGATGTTTTACGCGTTTAGGCAATAACATATTATTTTCCTCCTTCCACAGACTTCTTCTTGGTAGGAAGGACTTCTCCACGATAGATCCATACTTTTACTCCAAGCTTTCCGTAAGTAGTGTCCGCTTCTGCTGTAGCATAGTCGATGTCAGCGCGAAGAGTATGAAGTGGAACAGTTCCTTCACTGTAGTGTTCAGCACGAGCGATATCAGCTCCACCTAAACGTCCAGATACTTGAGTTTTGATACCTTTTGCACCAGCGCGCATTGCACGTTGGATAGTTTGTTTTTGTGCACGACGGAAAGATACACGGTTTTCTAATTGACGCGCGATATTTTCCGCTACTAATTTAGCGTCCAAATCAGCTCTCTTGATTTCAATGATGTTGATGTGAACACGTTTTTCAGTTAATTGATTAAGTGCTTTACGAAGCGCTTCAACTTCTGTACCACCTTTACCGATAACCATACCAGGTTTTGCAGTGTGGATAGAAATGTTCACGCGGTTTGCAGCACGTTCGATTTCGATTTTAGAAACAGATGCATCGTGAAGACGTTTCATAATGTACTCACGTACTTTAATGTCTTCGTGCAAAAGTTTAGCGTAGTCCTTTTCTGCGAACCATTTGGATTCCCAATCACGGATGATCCCGATACGCATACCGACCGGATTTACCTTTTGACCCACGGATTATCCCTCCTTCTTTTCTGATACAACGATTGTGATGTGGCTTGTGCGTTTGTTAATCGCGCTTGCACGACCCATTGCACGTGGACGGAAACGTTTAAGTGTTGGTCCTTCGTTAGCATAGGCTTCAGAAATGACAAGCGAGTTAACGTCCATATCGTAGTTGTGTTCTGCGTTTGCAACAGCAGATTTTAATACTTTTTCGATAACAGGGGAAGCTGCTTTCGGAGTTAAGTTAAGAATAGCAACTGCTTCGCCTACTTGCTTACCTCGGATTAGATCTAATACTAAACGAGCTTTACGAGGAGCAATACGAACTGTTCTAGCAACAGCTTTTGCTTGCATATTTATGCCCTCCTCTCTGATTAACGTCTTGTTTTCTTATCGTCTCCGGCATGACCTTTGTAAGCGCGAGTTGGTGCGAATTCACCGAACTTGTGGCCTACCATGTCTTCCGTTACATAAACTGGTACGTGTTTGCGTCCATCGTATACAGCAACTGTGTGTCCGATGAATTGTGGGAAGATTGTAGAACGTCTTGACCAAGTTTTGATAACTTGTTTCTTGTCAGCTTCATTCAATGCTTCAACCTTCTTGATGAGATGATCGTCAACAAATGGTCCTTTTTTTAGGCTGCGACCCATGTTTGTGCCTCCCTTCGTGATTGCTCTACGGTTCTACACGCGAACCGTAGTACAACCGCGTTATTTTTTACGACGACGAACAATAAATTTGTCTGATTTGTTTTTCTTTTTACGAGTCTTGAATCCAAGAGCTGGTTTGCCCCATGGAGTCATTGGAGACTTACGTCCGATAGGTGCTCTACCTTCACCACCACCGTGTGGGTGATCTACTGGGTTCATTACAGAACCACGTACAGTAGGGCGTTTACCTAACCAACGAGAACGTCCCGCTTTACCGATGTTGATAAGTTCGTGTTGCTCGTTACCAACTTGACCGATTGTTGCACGGCAAGTAGCAAGAATCATACGAACCTCTCCGGAATTAAGACGTACTAGTACGTAGCGTCCTTCTTTACCTAGAACTTGAGCAGAAGTACCTGCGGAACGAACTAATTGTCCTCCCTTGCCAGGTTTCAACTCGATATTGTGGATAACAGTACCCACTGGGATATTAATTAATGGAAGAGCATTACCTACTTTGATATCCGCTTCTGGTCCAGACATGATTTCCATGCCTACCACCAAGTTTTTCGGAGCAAGAATGTAACGTTTTTCCCCATCAACATAATTGATTAGTGCAATGTTAGCAGAACGGTTTGGATCGTACTCGATAGTAGCAACGCGTCCTGGAATGCCATCTTTATCACGTTTGAAATCAATGATACGGTATTGGCGCTTGTGACCGCCACCTTGATGACGAACAGTTAACTTACCTTGGTTGTTACGGCCACCTTTTCTGTGTAAAGGTGCTAATAATGATTTTTCCGGTTGATCCGTTGTAATTTCAGCGAAATCGGAAACAGTCATTCCGCGACGACCATTACTGGTAGGTTTATACTTTTTAATCGCCATGTTGTGTCCCTCCTTTTCTTTAGAAATTATGCTTCAAAGAATTCGATTTCTTTGCTATCAGCAGTTAGTTTAACAATCGCTTTACGGCGTTTGTTTGTATATCCAGCATGTTTACCCATGCGTTTGAATTTACCTTTGTAGTTCATAACGTTAACTTTTTCAACTTTAACTTCAAAGATTTCTTCAACAGCATCTTTGATTTGAGTTTTATTAGCTCTTACGTCAACTTCAAAAGTGTATTTTTTATCGGCCATGATGTCAGCTGAGCTTTCAGTAATGACGGGGCGCTTAATAATATCACGTGCTTCCATTATCCAAGCACCTCCTCTATTTTTTCAACAGCTGTTTTAGTCATGATTAACTTCTCATGCCCTACAACATCCAATACGTTAATAGCGTTAGCTTCAACGATTGTTACTCCCGGAATGTTACGACCGGAAAGTGCAACGTTTTCGTCTACATCCGCAGTTACGATCAACGCTTTTTTGTTTTCAGTATTCAAGCCTTTTAATACAGCTGTGAATTCTTTAGTTTTTGGTGCTTCAAAAGTTAAAGCATCAAGAACGATTACGTTTTCTTCGTTCACTTTAGCGGAAAGTACAGATTTAATAGCTAAACGACGTACTTTCTTAGGAAGTTTGTAAGAGTAGCTTCTTGGTGTTGGTCCGAATACCACACCACCACCACGCCATTGTGGGGAACGGATAGAACCTTGACGAGCACGTCCAGTTCCTTTTTGACGCCATGGTTTACGGCCACCGCCACTTACTTCAGAACGATTTTTAACTTTATGAGTTCCTTGGCGCAAAGACGCTCTTTGCATAAGGATTGCTTCAGTTACAACACTCTCATTTGGTTCAATACCAAATACTGATTCGTTAAGCTCGATATCGCCTACTTGAGAACCAGCTTGGTTTAAAAGAGCAATTTTCGGCATTGCGATTTTCCTCCTTTCTCGATAGATTAGTTCGCTTTAACCGCGCTTTTGATTTTAAGTAAAGCTTTTTTAGGTCCAGGAACGTTACCTTTGATAAGGATTACGTTACGTTCTGCATCAACCTTAACGATTTCAAGGTTTTGTACAGTGATTTGAGTTCCACCCATACGTCCAGCAAGTTTTTTGCCTTTGAATACGCGGTTTGGAGCAACTGGTCCCATTGAACCAGGACGACGATGGTAACGAGATCCGTGAGACATTGGGCCACGAGATTGGTTGTGACGCTTAATTGGTCCTTGGAAACCTTTACCTTTTGAGATTCCTGTTACATCAACGATTTCGCCTTCAGCGAAAAGATCTACCTTGACTTCTTGACCTACCTCATAGTTATTGAGATCTGCATCGCGAATTTCGCGAGCGAAGCGCTTAGGAGCAGTGTTCGCTTTAGCAGCGTGTCCTTGTTGTGGTTTGTTGTAAAGCATTTCGCGAAGATCTTCGTAACCTAGTTGGATAGCTTCGTAGCCATCATTTTCAACAGATTTCTTTTGAAGAACAACGTTTGGTACTGCTTCAACAACTGTTACCGGGATAAGTTCACCGTTCTCAGCGAATACTTGAGTCATACCGATTTTTCTACCTAAGATTCCTTTGGTCATGAGTCACACCTCCTAGTGTTTTCTTTTTTTATTTTTATAGAACGATTATAATTTGATTTCGATATCTACGCCAGACGGCAAATCTAAACGCATTAGTGAATCTACAGTTTGTGGTGTAGGATTTACAATGTCGATTAGACGTTTGTGTGTGCGCATTTCGAATTGCTCACGAGAATCTTTGTATTTATGAACCGCACGTAGGATCGTGTACACGTTTTTCTCAGTCGGAAGTGGAATCGGACCGGAAACAGCTGCACCAGAACGTTTTGCAGTTTCTACAATTTTCTCAGCAGATTGATCAAGAATTCTGTGATCATATGCTTTTAAACGAATGCGAATCTTTTGTTTTGCCATTATTTTCCCTCCTTTATCGCCTATTTTGTAATAGACATTCTCCGTGGAAATCTCCTTACACACGCGCCATGGCAAAGCGGCCGGGTGTGTCAGCAACCTTCCACATCATCGCAATGAAAAGACCAACATTGTCTATTATACATTATATTTTCTGGGTATGCAACAGTTAAAAATAATTTCTTCTATCACACGAATATTAGTATACAATCTCACTTCTACTTTTTCAAGTTATCGTTCTTCTTTCCATAAATATACCAGCTTTCTCTTACATGTAAATAACAAAAGAGAGGGAAGCTTGTTCCTCTCTCACCACTCACCAACTGATTATTGTATGAGACCTCGTGCCAGTAACCACAATCTCTCTTCATTATTAAATTGTTTATAAGCCTTCTTATTTATGTGATCAAAGTCCACGAATTTTATGTACCTTGTATCACCCTTAATGCTCGCATCAGCTGCAGGAAGTATACGTTGTTTTTCTTTAAGCCCTTTGGTTACGGCTACCTTTTCATCGAATTCTAATCCTGCCGTAATCTTTTTTTGTTTCAGCTTTCCCTTTTCAAGAAGCACCACATGATTTCCTGCCAAAGTTTTCTTTGGAAGAACTACTACATTGTTAAGTTCCTTCAATGTGATATCAGCAGCCACATGTGATCCGATTAAAATCTGACTCTCTGTACTTTCTTCTGATGATTCACTTAGATTTTCTGGTTGAATCGATATATTATAGAAGCTTTTATCTTTCTTATGATCCTCACTAAACGGAACATCACTTATTTTTATTACCTTACCAGTAATCAATTTTGAATCCAAATGCTTTGGTTTAATTATGACCTCCTGATCCAGTTTTATTCGCTGGATGTCATCTTCCCCAACCAAAACGTCCACTACTAAAGAGGCTTGATTCATAATAGTCAATAACGGATTATCTGCTGTTCTGCTAAAATCATTCCTATGCACAATAGTTCCATCAATTTTACTTTCTATTGTAATTTGATCTTCAGCACTGTTGGCCATATCTATCTGTGTTTGATTATCCTCAATTTGCAGCTCGATCATCTTAATTTCATATTCTATGTTTTTTATCTCATACTCCAATATTCGTGTGTTATCTAAATCCGGTTCTTTCTCCTCTTCTTCAACAGTCTGCAAGCTTTCATACTCTTGGACTTCTGACTGGAGCACGGATATATCTTCATTTAATTTATCTATTTTCATAGAGAGACGTTTGTTAGCATTTTCTAATTGTTTTATAACATCGCTGCTATCGTTATCTATAATGTAGGTTAGCAATGGCGTTCCTACTTGGACATCCTCTCCCTCTTCCACCAGGATCTCATCGAGCATCCCTCTAGGTTCTTCATAATAAATCTTATATATCTCAGAAGGCTCAGCCTTCCCTTCCGTTTGAAGCGTTTCCTTTAATGTACCTTTTTTCGTGATATAAGGGTCTGTAATAAGGACTGTACGATCAATTTTATCTATTTTGTAAATAATAATGGTATTTGTAAGTATAAATAAAAATACAGCTAAGGATACAAGAGACCATTTTTTCTCCCTAAGGCTAAAATTCATATAATCACCTTCATGATTCTAAATAATGTATCCGTTGCACCATCCAGCAATATATATATTATCCAGGATAATGATACAGTTATAATCACTCTCTTTTTACTATAATCAAGTGACTTGTGGAAAATTCGATATTGAAGATAGCCTGCCAACAGTACAAATATAGTAATATTTGCAGCTAATTCTACCCAAAAGATCTGTGGTGTTAGCATTTGCGTCATGATCCCTAGACTAAATGGTGATGAGTGTTCAGGTACCCTGAGTAACAGCATAAATATTAGTTCTATTGTTTTCGCTATGAGCATCACTATTAAAGGAATAAGCTGAAGCTTCCACACTCCTCGAAATGAGAGGTCCTCAAATACGATCCAAAATAGTACTGTAAAATATAGTGTGAATAATAACGGATATAAGAGACCAGCAGCTAGTTTGCCAATGAAGTATAAAAACTTGGTCATTTCCCATCTGTTTTCTTTTACAGTCTCCATATATACTGACAAGTTTTCGCTGCCCAACCCTAGATATCCATAGACCCCAAATAAAATCGTACTAAATAGAAGTAATCCACCAAACCAAAGTATGTAATGAGTTTTTGTCATTACGCTTCTCATCTCGATGTTTGTTTCTCGAGGGTGAAGCATAGATTTTAACGTTCCTATCATCCTTTGTCCCCCACTAAAAATTTGCATATATCTATTGTATCTGATTTTTTACATCGTAGGAAGTTTATGGGTGTTAAATAATTTCAATTTTTTGTAAACAGCGTGGAGAATTGTGTATATGAGGTTGTATTAATAGATAAGGGTAGATATTTGCTGGGGAATGAATCCTAATATGAACAAATTAACGTATCCAACTTCCCACATTTCGCAGGAAAAAACAAAACAAAAAAACAGGCGGTTGTACACCCGCCTGTTTTAATAAGTAAGAATTATTCAGTAATGCTAGCAACTACGCCTGCGCCTACTGTACGTCCGCCTTCACGAATAGAGAACTTAGTTCCTTCTTCGATCGCAACTGGAGCAATTAGTTCAACAGACATTTCGATGTTGTCTCCAGGCATAACCATTTCAGTTCCTTCTGGAAGGTTTACAACACCAGTTACGTCAGTTGTACGGAAGTAGAATTGTGGACGGTAGTTAGAGAAGAATGGAGTGTGACGTCCGCCTTCTTCTTTAGACAATACGTAAACTTCTGCTTTGAATTTTGTGTGTGGGTTGATAGTACCTGGTTTAGCAAGTACTTGTCCACGTTGGATTTCTTCACGTGCTACACCACGAAGAAGAGCTCCGATGTTGTCACCAGCTTCAGCGTAATCAAGAAGCTTACGGAACATTTCTACACCTGTTACAGTTGTAGATTTTGGTTCTTCAGCAAGACCGATGATTTCGATAACGTCACCAACTTTAACTTGACCACGTTCAACACGGCCAGTAGCAACTGTTCCACGACCAGTGATAGAGAAAACGTCCTCTACTGGCATCATGAATGGTTTGTCAGTGTCACGAGTTGGAGTTGGGATGTATTCGTCAACAGCAGCCATAAGCTCGTTGATTTTTTCTTCCCACTCAGCTTCTCCTTCAAGAGCTTTAAGAGCAGAACCTTTGATTACTGGGATATCATCGCCAGGGAATTCGTATTCAGAAAGAAGGTCACGAATTTCCATTTCAACTAGTTCAAGAAGTTCTTCGTCATCAACCATGTCACATTTGTTCATGAATACAACAAGGTAAGGTACACCTACTTGACGAGAAAGAAGGATGTGCTCACGAGTTTGTGGCATTGGGCCGTCAGCAGCAGATACTACTAAGATACCGCCGTCCATTTGTGCTGCACCAGTGATCATGTTTTTAACATAGTCAGCGTGTCCTGGGCAGTCTACGTGTGCATAGTGACGAGTTTCAGTTTCATACTCAACGTGTGCAGTAGAGATTGTGATACCACGTTCTCTTTCTTCTGGAGCACCATCGATTTGGTCGTAAGCGCGAGCTTCAGCTCCACCTACTTTTGCAAGTACAGAAGTGATTGCAGCTGTTAAAGTTGTTTTACCATGGTCAACGTGACCGATTGTTCCGATATTAACATGTGGTTTAGAACGATCAAATTTAGCTTTTGCCATTTTAGGAATTTCCTCCTTTAATATAAGAAAATTGTTATTTTATACTATGTGCCAAGACAGTTGACAATGTCTTCTATCTTGGCTTACATAAGTAGTTATACTTTAATAAAGAATGAAAATCAATTATTCACCTTTATTTTTTTTGATAATCTCTTCAGCGATGCTCTTAGGAACTTCTTCGTAGTGATCGAAAGTCATAGAGAACACGCCACGTCCTTGAGTGTTGGAACGCAATGTTGTTGCGTAACCGAACATTTCAGATAGAGGTACCATAGCACGTACAACTTGTGCGTTACCGCGTGCTTCCATACCTTCTACACGTCCACGACGAGCTGTGATATTACCCATGATGTCACCCATGTACTCTTCAGGGATAACAACTTCAACGCTCATCATTGGCTCAAGGATAACTGGATTACATTTTTTCGCTGCATTTTTAAGTGCTAAAGATGCTGCTACTTTAAATGCCATCTCAGAGGAGTCAACGTCATGGTAAGAACCATCAAATAGTTTTGCTTTAATATCGATTAATGGGTAGCCAGCAAGTACACCGCGGTCAAGAGCGTCTTCTAGACCAGCTTGTACAGCAGGAACGTATTCACGTGGTACTACACCACCAACGATAGCATTTTCAAATTCGAAGCCTTTACCTTCTTCATTAGGTGAGAACTCGATCCAAACGTGACCGTATTGTCCACGTCCACCGGATTGACGAGCAAACTTACCTTCAACCTGTGCAGGTGTACGGAAAGTCTCACGGTAAGCAACCTGAGGTGCACCAACATTAGCTTCTACTTTAAACTCACGACGCATACGGTCAACAAGAATATCTAAGTGAAGCTCACCCATACCTTCGATGATAGTTTGACCAGTTTCTTGGTCAGTATGAGCGCGGAAAGTTGGATCTTCCTCTTGAAGCTTTTGAAGAGCAGTAGACATTTTGTCTTGGTCTGCTTTAGATTTAGGTTCAATTGAAAGAGAGATAACTGGCTCAGGGAATTCCATGGATTCCAAGATAACCAGGTTCTTTTCTTCACATAGAGTATCTCCAGTTGTAGTATCTTTTAGACCTACAGCAGCGGCGATATCCCCAGCGTGTACTTCTGAGATCTCTTGACGGGAGTTCGCATGCATTTGCAGGATACGTCCTACACGCTCGCGTTTTCCTTTAGTAGAGTTTTGTACGTATGAACCGGAGCTCAAAGTACCAGAGTATACACGGAAGAATGTTAATTTACCAACATAAGGGTCAGTCATAACTTTGAAAGCAAGCGCAGAGAATGGCTCGCTGTCATCAGCATGACGTTCAACTTCCTCATCTGTATCCGGTAGAATACCTTTGATTGCAGGTACATCTAATGGAGATGGAAGGTAGTCGATTACAGCATCTAGCATTAACTGAACACCTTTGTTTTTGAATGCAGAACCACAGATAACTGGGTAGAATTCAACGTTTACAGTACCTTTACGGATAGCTGCTTTCAATTCCTCTTTAGTGATTTCTTCACCGCCAAGGTATTTTTCCATTAATTCTTCGTCAAGTTCTGCTACTGCTTCTATTAACTTCTCACGGTATTCTTCTGCTATTGCCATGTGCTCTTCAGGAATTTCACGAACTTCGATATCAGTACCAAGGTCGTTACCATAGAATACTGCGTTCATTTCCACTAGGTCAATGATTGCTTCGAAGTCATCTTCAGCACCGATTGGTATCTGAATTGGGTGTGCATTCGCTTGAAGGCGTTCATGTAAAGTTTTTACGGAGTATAAGAAATCCGCACCGATTTTGTCCATTTTGTTAACAAAAACAACACGTGGTACTCCGTAAGTTGTAGCTTGGCGCCAAACTGTTTCAGTTTGTGGTTCAACACCGGATTGTGCATCTAGTACTGCTACCGCACCATCAAGTACACGAAGGGAACGTTCAACTTCAACTGTGAAGTCTACGTGTCCTGGTGTGTCGATGATATTTACACGGTGTTCTTTCCAAGCTGCTGTTGTTGCAGCAGATGTGATCGTGATTCCACGCTCTTGTTCTTGCTCCATCCAGTCCATTTGTGATGCACCTTCATGAGTTTCTCCAATTTTGTGGATACGACCTGTGTAGTAAAGAACGCGCTCAGTAGTCGTCGTTTTACCAGCATCGATATGAGCCATGATACCAATATTACGAGTTTTTTCTAAGGAGAACTCTCTAGCCATTGGGTCTTTCTCCTTCCTTGTGGATATAGATTTTTAGTAGTTTTGATTTTACCAACGATAGTGAGCGAAAGCTTTGTTAGCTTCAGCCATTTTATGTGTATCTTCGCGTTTCTTAACAGAAGCGCCAGTGTTATTAGCTGCATCCATGATTTCGTTAGCTAAGCGCTCTTCCATAGTTTTTTCACCACGAAGACGAGCATAGTTTACTAACCAACGAAGTCCTAGAGTAGTACGTCTGTCAGGGCGAACCTCAACTGGTACTTGGTAGTTAGCTCCACCTACACGGCGTGCTCTAACTTCTAGAACTGGCATGATATTTTTTAAAGCTTGATCGAAAACTTCCATTGGATCGTTACCAGTACGCTCTCTTACGATATCGAAAGAAGCATAAAGGATTTTTTGGGAAGTCCCTCTTTTTCCATCGATCATCATTTTGTTGATCAATTTTGTTACAAGCTTGGAATTATATATCGGATCAGGTAATACATCTCTTTTTGAAACAGGTCCTTTACGAGGCATATTTTGTTCCTCCTTTCAAAGAAGTAATTATTTTGGTTTTAAAATTATTTTTTAGCTGCTTTAGGTTTTTTCGTACCGTATTTAGAACGACCTTGCATACGGTTGTTAACGCCTGCAGTATCAAGAGCGCCACGCACGATGTGGTAACGTACCCCTGGAAGGTCTTTTACACGTCCTCCACGGATTAATACAACACTGTGCTCTTGCAAGTTGTGGCCGATACCAGGAATGTAAGCAGTAACCTCGATTCCATTAGTCAAACGTACACGCGCATATTTACGTAACGCGGAGTTTGGTTTCTTTGGAGTCATTGTACCAACACGAGTACATACCCCACGTTTTTGTGGAGATGATACGTTTGTTTGGGATTTCTTGAAGCTATTGTAACCTTTATTCAAAGCTGGAGACTTTGATTTTTCTTCTTTAGATTTACGTGGCTTACGTACCAATTGGTTAATAGTTGGCATGATGTTTCCTCCCTTCAAAATTGGTTCCCCTAGTCCCACACATCCAGGTGGTTCATAAAAGGGTAAAAACAAAGTTTTTGCATCAACTGCAAAAACAGTTTTCTATTTCATAATGACAACAGCTGCTGCTCCAACATCTATTTTGCATGCTTTTCCGAGCAACCTCATCGAGTCTACATAATCGATTGGAACGGAATACTCTTTAGCAGCATCAATTACTTTTGATGTGATTGTTGAATCAGCATCAAGAGCAATAATAACTGTTTCGGCATTTCCTGTTCGGAGAGCTTTCACTGTTTGTTTCGTCCCTATTATCAGGTTCTTTGCCTGAGATACTTTTTCATAAGACATCATTAATATCCTCCAAAGTAACAGGTTAATAGGAGCACCTTTGCTATAGTACCATTTATAAAACATAAATGTCAACAATCGCACGAAAAAAATTAATTTGTTACCCTTATTTACTTTATATATACAGAAGATTAGCCGGATTGATCATCCGGCTACCTCTTCTGATGTAGATTGGTTACTCAGCTGGAACCGTTTCTTCCTTTTGTTCAGTTAGAACCGGAACAGCTTTACGGTAACGATGCATACCTGTACCAGCAGGTATTAACTTACCGATAATAACGTTCTCTTTAAGTCCAAGCAATTCATCACGTTTTCCTTTAATCGCTGCATCTGTAAGGACACGAGTAGTTTCCTGGAAGGATGCGGCGGACAGGAAGGAATCCGTTTCAAGAGATGCTTTTGTAATACCAAGCAATAGCGGGCGTCCCGTAGCAGGATTTTTACCTTGAAGCAACGCCTCATGGTTTGCTTTTGTGAACTGATGAATATCCAGTAATGTTCCTGGCAATACATCGGTTTCTCCGGCATCGATAACACGAATTTTCTTAAGCATTTGACGAACCATAACCTCTACGTGTTTATCGCCAATTTCTACCCCTTGCATGCGGTATACTTTTTGCACTTCTTTTAACAGGTATTCCTGTACAGAACGTACATTTGTAACTTTAAGAAGTTCTTTTGGATCAATAGAACCTTCTGTAAGTTCCTGACCAGGAACAACTGTGTCATTTACATTCACTTTCAAGCGCGCAGAGTACGGAGCTGTATAAGAGCGGCTTTCCACTGCACCTTGAATTGTGATTTCCTGTTGTTTGTCACGGACTTCGTTAATCGCTGTAACCGTACCTTCGATTTCAGCAATAACTGCCTGCCCTTTAGGGTTACGTGCTTCAAACAACTCCTGAATACGCGGAAGACCTTGTGTAATGTCGTCTCCGGCAACCCCACCTGTATGGAAAGTACGCATTGTCAACTGTGTACCAGGTTCACCGATGGATTGAGCCGCGATGATACCGACTGCTTCACCAACTTCAACCTCTTGACCAGTTGCAAGGTTACGTCCGTAACATTTTTTACATACACCATGGCGAGTGTTACATGTAAACGCAGAGCGAATTGTCACTTCTTCAATACCAAGTTCTTCGATTTTTTGAGCAAGATCTTCAGTGAAGATTTCGTTCTCATTAATCAGAACTTCGCCTGTTTCAGGATGTTTAACTTTCTTCCTTGCATAACGTCCTACAAGACGTTCTTCAAGGCTTTCAATTGTTTCTGTACCATCTTTCAAAGCTCTTACTTCTAAGCCGCGATCTGTTCCACAGTCGTCTTCTCTAACGATAACATCCTGTGCAACATCAACCAGACGTCTTGTTAAGTAACCGGAATCGGCTGTTTTCAATGCTGTATCGGCAAGACCTTTACGCGCACCGTGAGTGGAGATGAAGTACTCCAATACTGTTAAGCCTTCACGGAAACTTGATTTGATTGGGAGCTCAATAATACGACCAGCCGGGTTGGCCATCAATCCACGCATACCCGCAAGCTGCGTAAAGTTAGATGCGTTACCACGGGCTCCGGAATCACTCATCATAAAGATTGGATTCAAGTGATGTAAGGATGCCATCAGTTTGCTTTGGATATCATCCTTCGCTTCACTCCAGATTGAGATAACACGGTCATAACGTTCTTCTTCTGTGATCAAACCACGTCTAAATTGTTTCATGACACTGTCTACTTTACCTTGAGCTTTTTCAAGAATTTCTTGTTTTTCAGGTAAAACGACGATATCTGCAACCCCTACAGTAATACCTGCACGAGTCGAATATTTAAATCCTAGATCCTTCATGCGGTCAAGCATTTTGGATGTTTCTGTTATTTTAAAACGTTTAAAGACTTCAGCAATAATGTTACCAAGAATTTTCTTCTTAAATGGTTGGATTCTCTCACGATTCGCTAAGATTTCCTTCACATTTGCTCCCTTTTCAACAAAATATTTCTCTGGTGTTTTTTCTTCCAGATTGGATCTTGTTGGTTCGTTAATATAAGGGAAAGTTTCAGGAAGAATTTCATTGAATATCAATTTACCAACAGTAGTAAGCAATAATTGCTTATTCTGTTCTTCCGTAAACGTTTCGTTATTTAAAGAGCTAGCATGAACAGCTACACGAGTGTGTAAGTGAACATATCCGTTTTGATAGGCAAGTACTGCTTCATTAGTGTCGTTGAAGATCATACCTTCTCCAACTGCACCTGGTCTTTCCATTGTCAGATAATAGTTACCAAGAACCATATCCTGTGATGGAGTTACAACCGGTTTACCATCCTTAGGGTTAAGGATGTTTTGCGCAGCTAGCATCAATAGACGGGCTTCCGCTTGTGCTTCTGCAGATAAAGGTACGTGAACAGCCATTTGGTCACCGTCAAAGTCAGCGTTATACGCTGTACATACTAACGGGTGAAGTCGAATAGCTCTACCTTCAACTAATGTTGGTTCGAACGCCTGGATTCCTAGACGGTGAAGTGTCGGGGCACGGTTTAATAGAACCGGATGCTCCTTAATTACTTCTTCAAGCACATCCCAAATATCAGGAGAATGTCTTTCGATCTTTCTCTTAGCTGATTTGATGTTATGAGCCAATCCTTTTTCAACAAGTTCTTTCATTACGAAAGGCTTGAATAGTTCGATTGCCATTTCCTTCGGCAAACCACATTGGTACATTTTCAAGTTTGGTCCTACAACGATAACGGAACGACCAGAATAGTCAACACGTTTACCGAGTAAGTTTTGACGGAAACGACCTTGTTTACCTTTAAGCATATGAGACAAAGACTTAAGCGGACGGTTACCAGGTCCTGTTACAGGACGGCCACGTCTACCGTTATCAATCAATGCGTCAACTGCTTCCTGAAGCATACGCTTTTCATTTTGAACAATGATGCTTGGAGCACCTAAATCAAGCAGACGTTTCAAACGATTGTTACGGTTGATTACTCTGCGATACAGGTCATTCAAGTCAGATGTTGCAAAACGGCCGCCATCCAATTGAACCATTGGACGAAGCTCAGGAGGAATAACCGGAAGTACATCCAGAATCATCCAAGAAGGTTCGTTACCTGAATGACGGAATGCTTCCAATACTTCAAGACGTTTAATCGCACGTGTACGGCGTTGTCCCTGAGCTGTTTTAAGCTCTTCTTTCAAGGATTCTACCTCTTTGTTAAGATCGATATCCTGAAGAAGCTTTTTAATGGATTCTGCACCCATCCCAGCTTGGAACTTGTTGCCGTATTTATCACGGTATGCACGGTATTCTTTTTCAGATAGAAGCTGCTTTCTCTCTAAAGCAGTATCTCCTGCTTCTGTAACAACGTAAGAAGCAAAATAAATTACTTCTTCCAAGGCACGCGGAGACATGTCAAGCAAAAGACCCATACGGCTTGGAATTCCTTTAAAGTACCAAATATGAGAAACCGGAGCAGCCAATTCAATATGGCCCATACGCTCACGTCTCACTTTAGCTCTAGTTACTTCAACACCACAACGGTCACAAACTACACCTTTGTAGCGTACTCTTTTATATTTACCGCAGTGGCATTCCCAGTCCTTTGTAGGACCGAAAATGCGCTCACAGAACAACCCATCTTTTTCAGGTTTAAGTGTACGGTAGTTTATAGTTTCTGGCTTTTTCACTTCTCCGAAAGACCAAGAGCGAATCTTATCCGGTGAAGCAAGGCCTATTTTCATATATTCAAAATTGTTTACATCCAACAAGGGGCCTACCTCCCTTTCCGTATCCCAATATCACTAAGGTTACTCGATTGTACCAACTGTTTCTGATTCGGGACTTTTCACATCAGGATCTATGGTTAATGTATCTGCTTGGTGAATATCGTCATCATCTTCCAGATCACGCATTTCAATTTCTTTATCATCACCAGAAAGAATCTTAACATCCATACCTAAACTTTGAAGTTCCTTGATTAAAACCTTGAAAGATTCCGGAACGCCCGGTTCAGGTACATTGTCACCTTTTACAATTGCTTCATAAGTTTTCACACGACCAACAACATCATCAGATTTAACTGTAAGGATTTCTTGAAGTGTGTATGCAGCACCATATGCTTCAAGTGCCCATACCTCCATCTCACCAAAACGCTGACCACCGAATTGAGCTTTACCACCCAATGGTTGTTGCGTAACAAGTGAGTAAGGTCCTGTTGAACGGGCATGAAGTTTATCATCAACCATGTGTGCCAGTTTGATCATATACATGACACCAACGGAAACACGGTTATCAAATGGTTCTCCAGTTCTGCCGTCATAAAGAATTGTTTTCGCATCGCGAGACATACCAGCCTCTTCGATTGTATCCCAAACATCTTCTTCACGCGCACCGTCAAATACAGGAGTTGCCACATGGATTCCAAGCTGTCTTGCAGCCATACCTAAGTGCAATTCCAATACCTGACCGATATTCATACGTGATGGTACCCCTAATGGGTTCAACATGATATCGACAGGTGTTCCATCCGGAAGGAAAGGCATATCTTCTTCAGGTAAAATTCGGGAGATAACCCCTTTGTTACCGTGACGACCGGCCATTTTATCTCCTTCATGGATCTTACGTTTCTGAACGATGTATACACGTACCAACTGGTTCACACCTGGTGGCAGTTCATCACCGTCTTCACGTGTAAAGACTTTAACATCATGGACAATTCCTCCACCGCCATGCGGTACACGGAGAGATGTGTCACGAACTTCACGAGCCTTCTCACCAAAGATTGCATGTAACAATCTTTCTTCTGCAGTCAGCTCCGTAACCCCTTTAGGAGTTACCTTACCAACTAGAAGGTCACCGTCTTTAACTTCGGCACCGATGCGAATGATTCCACGGTCATCCAAGTTGCGCAGGGCATCTTCCCCAACGTTTGGAATGTCACGTGTAATTTCTTCCGGTCCAAGTTTAGTATCACGAGCTTCAGATTCATATTCTTCGATATGAATAGAAGTATATACATCGTCTTTAACAAGACGTTCACTCATAATGATGGCATCCTCATAGTTATAACCATCCCATGTCATGAAGGCAACAAGTACGTTTTGGCCTAATGCCAATTCGCCAAGCTCCATGGACGGACCATCTGCAAGAATTTCTCCTTTAACAACACGGTCACCCGATTTAACGATCGGACGTTGGTTATAACATGTTCCTTGGTTAGAACGGATGAATTTAAGGGTACGGTATTTATCAAGATTACCTTTTACCTCTTCACCATCTACTTCACTAACACGTCTTACCCAGATTTCTCTGGCTTCCACGTGTTCTACGATTCCATCGTGCTTACAAATTACAGCAGCACCGGAATCTTTACCGGATACATATTCCATACCTGTACCAACAATTGGAGCCTGCGGACGAATAAGCGGAACCGCTTGACGTTGCATGTTCGCTCCCATAAGGGCACGGTTGGAGTCATCGTTTTCAAGGAACGGGATACAAGCTGTTGCAGCTGATACAACCTGTTTAGGTGATACGTCCATATAGTCAACGCGATCACGTTTAACAACTGTATTTTCACCACGGAAACGAGCTACAACTTCCTCGTTCATAAATCCACCATCTTCAGTTAGCGGGGCATTTGCCTGTGCCACTACATAAAGATCCTCTTCATCAGCAGTCAAGTAATCCATTCGATCAGTTACTTTGCCTGTCGCAGGGTCTACCCTTCTATATGGCGTTTCAATGAAACCGTATGGGTTTACTTTTGCGAATGTAGATAGTGAGTTAATCAAACCAATGTTTGGTCCCTCAGGTGTTTCAATTGGGCACATACGTCCATAGTGGGAATAGTGAACGTCACGAACTTCCATTCCGGCACGTTCCCTTGTTAAACCACCAGGTCCAAGTGCAGACAATCTCCGTTTATGTGTCAATTCAGCAAGTGGATTTGTTTGATCCATAAACTGAGACAACTGGGAGCTTCCAAAGAATTCTTTAATAGAAGCTATAACCGGGCGAATGTTAATAAGCTGCTGCGGTGTAATTGTGTTTGTATCCTGGATGGACATTCTCTCACGAACCACACGCTCCATACGGGATAAACCAATTCTGAATTGGTTTTGCAATAGCTCACCAACTGAACGCAGACGTCGGTTACCTAAATGATCGATATCATCTGTGTCGCCAACACCATGCAGTAAGTTAAAGAAGTAACTGATAGTAGATACAATATCAGCAGGTGTAATGTTTTTAACTTTCTTTTCTACATAAGCATTGCCGATAACATTAATTACTTTTTCACCTTCAGCATCGCTCGGTGCATAGATTTTTACATTTTGAACCAGTACATCTTCTTCCACGACTCCCCCAACAGGGTTGTACGTTTTGAAGCCAATCCCATTTTCTAAGTAAGGGATGATTTTATCGAGAGTACGGCGATCCAACAAAGTATCTTTTTCAACTAAGATTTCTCCTGTTTCAGGGTCCACCAAAGTTTCAGCTACTTTTTGGTTGAAAAGACGATTTTTTATATGAAGTTTCTTGTTAATTTTATAGCGTCCTACATTTGCCAAATCATATCTCTTCGGATCAAAGAAACGTGATACAAGCAAACTTTTCGCATTTTCGACCGTAGGTGGTTCACCTGGGCGAAGACGCTCATAGATTTCAAGCAAAGCTTTTTCTGTACTTTCAGTATTATCTTTTTCCAATGTGTTACGGATGTACTCGTTATCACCGATTAGATCGATGATTTCTTGATCAGAGCCGAATCCAAGAGCACGCAAAAGAACCGTTACCGGCAACTTCCTTGTACGATCGATTCTTACGTAAACTACATCTTTCGCGTCAGTTTCATATTCCAACCATGCTCCGCGGTTTGGAATTACGGTAGCTGTGAATCCACGCTTTCCGTTTTTATCAACCTTCCCGCTGTAGTATACACTCGGGGATCGTACTAATTGGGATACGATAACACGTTCGGCACCGTTTATAACAAACGTTCCCGTTTCCGTCATGAGAGGGAAATCACCCATAAAGACATCTTGGTCTTTAACTTCTCCCGTCTCTTTGTTTACAAGTCTTACTTTAACCCGTAATGGGGCGGAGTAGGTTACATCCCGCTCCTTAGATTCTTCCACAGGATATTTCGGGTCTCCGAGGCTATAATCGATAAACTCAAGAGACAGATTTCCTGTAAAATCCTCGATAGGGGAAATGTCCTGGAACATTTCTCTTAAGCCCTCATCAAGAAACCATTGATAGGAAGAGGTTTGAATTTCAATTAAATTCGGTAATTCGAGCACTTCGCTAATGCGCGCATAGCTCCGGCGTTGGCGATGTCGTCCATACTGAACAAGTTGACCTGTCAACTGATTCACCCCTCAAATAAAGCGTTTATGATAGAATTTATATTCCAACAGCCCTATACAAGCTGATAGAACAAAAAAGAAAAAGGGTTTCAATCTGAAAACCTCAATTTCAAAAACGCATAGTATTGGTTTATTTTTTCCATATTTTCCAGAACATATACACATTTATTTATTTCTTTACCAAAATGTGCAGGGTGTCCCAAATTATATATATGCATTTTTTAATATTAACATAGGCATATTGTCAAGTCAAACTTTTTTAGACTTCAAAATATAGTACCCTTTTTTCTTTATAATGACCTCCACGTTTCCAAAAACATCTTCCATTTTAGCCATTGCGGATGGAGCTCCCTGTTTCTTTTGAATGACAATCCACAACTCGCCGCCATCCTGTAAAACACTCTTACTTCTTTCAAGTATTTCATGAACTACTTTTTTTCCGGCTCTGATGGGCGGATTCGAAACAACCGCTGCAAACTCAGTTTCCGTAACATTTTGATAAACAGAACTCTCATAAATCTTAACATTTTTGATCTCATTGATTCGAGCATTTTCCCCTGACAAATGGAGAGCTCTTTCATTCACATCTACCATATGAATTGTTCTGTCAGAAAAAGAATCAGCCAAAGATAAACCTATCGGGCCATATCCACAGCCGACATCAATGATTGGCTGTTTGCCGGAAGCCTCAGGTTCCACGAAGGCCTCGATTAACAATCTTGAACCAAAATCAACCTCACGTTTAGAAAAAACACCAGCATCTGTTTTAAAACGAAATGTCTTCCCTCTTAAAGTATAGCTCCATTCATCAGGATTACTATCAACCTGAGGATTGCGGGAATAATAATGATCTGACAACCCAGATCCCTCCTGACCAATTGCATTTCGGATCGTTTTAACGAAAACCTAAATTCCAACTTTTATTTCTAAAGTCAGAAAAAGCCCGCTGTATTTGCAGCGAGCCTTTTCATATGATGTGTGTAAAATTACTTAACTTCTACACCAGCGCCAACTTCTTCAAGTTTAGCTTTGATTTCTTCAGCTTCGTCTTTAGAAACGCCTTCTTTGATAGCTTTAGGAGTGTTATCAACAACTTCTTTAGCTTCTTTAAGACCAAGGCCAGTGATTTCACGTACTACTTTGATAACTTTGATTTTTTGATCTCCAGCGCTAGCTAGAACAACATCAAATTCAGTTTTTTCAGCTGCAGCTTCTCCGCCAGCAGCACCAACCATAGCTACAGGAGCAGCTGCAGTTACGCCAAATTCTTCTTCAATTGCTTTTACAAGATCGTTAAGTTCTAAAACAGTCATATTTTTAACTGCTTCAATGATTTGTTCTTTAGTCATTATAAGTTCCTCCTTAGTTTTTAATAAATCGTTGTATACGTATTTCTAATCAAGAAGCAATTAAGCTCCTTGTTCTTCTTTTTGTTCTGCCACTGCTTTTGTAGCAAGTGCCAAGTTGCGGATAGGTGCTTGAAGCACGCTGAGCAACATAGAAAGCAAACCTTCGCGAGATGGAAGTTCTGCAAGAGCTTTAACTTCTTCAACAGTTGCAACGTTTCCTTCGATTACACCTGCTTTAATTTCTAGAGCTTCGTGTTTTTTAGCGAAGTCGTTCAAGATTTTAGCCGGAGCTACAACGTCCTCAGTACTGAATGCAATCGCATTTGGTCCAGTAAGAGCTTCGTTAAGGTCAGAAAGTTCAACTTGATCAGCAGCACGGCGAGTCATGGAGTTTTTGTAAACTTTGAACTCGATGCCAGCTTCGCGTAATTGTTTACGAAGTTCTGTAACTTCAGCAACGTTTAAACCACGGTAGTCAACAACAACTGTGGATACACTGTCTTTCAGTTTACCAGCGATTTCATCAACAATTTGTTTCTTTGCATTAACATTATTCGCATTGCTCATATTAACACCTCCTGTAGAATGTTACCATTCACACCCGTAAAAAAACCTCCATATCATGACAGACATGGAGGTACGATGATAGTCCGAACAAAATAGTTCTATTATGATCGAATACCTCGGCAGGAAATTAAGCTTTAACCGCACCTGCTGTCTATGGCATAAATGTTAAATTATTTATAACAACATTTGTAATTATATTAAATAACTACCCTGTTGTCAAATTTTATTTTTTAGCTTAGAAAGAAGATGGATCTACCTTGATTCCAGGTCCCATAGTTGTAGTAACAGCTACATTCTTCATATAAGTTCCTTTAGCTGCTGCTGGCTTCGCTTTTTGAAGAGTTTCAAAAATTGTAGTGAAGTTTTCAACTAGCTTGCTATCTTCGAAGGAAACTTTTCCGATAGGAACATGAATGTTACCTGCTTTATCAACACGGTATTCTACTTTACCAGCTTTAATTTCATTGATTGCTTTTTCAACATCAAATGTAACAGTTCCTGTTTTAGGGTTTGGCATTAAACCTTTAGGTCCTAATACACGACCTAATTTACCAACTTCACCCATCATATCAGGTGTTGCTACGATAACATCAAAGTCAAACCAACCTTGTTGGATTTTGTTGATGTAGTCAGTATCTCCAACATAATCAGCACCTGCAGCTTCAGCTTCTTTAAGCTTTTCACCTTTAGCAAATACTAATACACGTTGTGTTTTACCAGTACCGTTTGGAAGTACAACCGCTCCACGGATTTGTTGATCAGCTTTCTTAGGATCAACTCCAAGACGGAATGCTACTTCTACAGTTGCATCAAATTTAGTGAAGCTTGTTTTCTTCGCTAATTCAATTGCTTCTGTTACGGAATAAGCTTTTGTACGATCGATAAGCTGAATAGCTTCAGCGTATTTTTTAGTTTTCTTAGCCATTATTATATCCTCCTAATATTGTGGTTTTAACGGAATTGACCTCCCACGAAAAAGGTTGCGATGTACCGTACATTCGCAACCTCCATACAACAATTAGTCTTCGATGACAATTCCCATACTGCGTGCAGTACCTTCTACCATACGCATAGCTGATTCAACACTTGCTGCATTTAAGTCAGGCATTTTGGATTCAGCGATTTCACGTACTTTGTCACGCTTAACTGTTGCCACTTTATTACGGTTTGGTTCACCAGAACCAGACTCAATTCCTGCTGCTTTCTTAAGAAGAACAGCCGCTGGAGGAGTTTTTGTAATAAAAGTGAAAGAACGGTCTTCAAATACTGTGATTTCAACAGGAATGATTAGACCTGCTTGTTCTGCTGTACGAGCATTAAACTCTTTACAGAAACCCATGATGTTAACACCTGCTTGACCCAATGCTGGACCAACCGGTGGAGCTGGATTAGCTTTAGCTGCAGGAATCTGCAATTTCACGATTTTAATTACTTTTTTAGCCACGAGACACACCTCCTTATCGTCCGTGATGTGGTAATTGGGCTTTGCCCTCCCACTCAAATATACAATCATTCTTTATTTCACTCATAAAGAATTTACCATTAGTTCAGGTCTCTGTCTTGAGACATACTGACCCTAGAAATATTATCACTTTTTAATATGAAAGGCAAGTTTTTCAGGATTATAATTTTTCCACCTGGTCAAAATCCAATTCAACCGGGGTATCGCGGCCAAACATATTAACAAGAACTTTCAGTTTACCCTTAGCCTTGTCCAACTCTTCTATTGTACCAGCAAATTCAGCGAAAGGACCTTCCTTAACTTTAACTGAATCGCCAATAAACAAATCGATTTCAATTCTTTTTTCGTCCATACCCATTCTTTTCAGAATCACTGCTGCTTCTTCAGGCATTAACGCAACCGGCTTAGAACCTGATCCAGTCGAACCTACAAACCCAGTTACACCTGGTGTATTGCGGACAACATACCAAGAATCGTCTGTCATAACAATTTCCACGAGTACATACCCTGGAAACACCTTTTTCTTAACTACTTTCTTCTTACCATTTTTGAAATCAGTTTCTTCTTCTTCCGGAACAATGACACGGAAGATCTTATCTTGCATACCCATTGACTCTACACGTTTTTCTAAGTTCGCTTTAACTTTATTTTCATATCCGGAATACGTATGAACAACATACCAATTTTTCTCCATATTCTATTAGGACTAAACGTCCTTCCCTCCTTGCAAACAGTGATATTCAAATATATCTTGTCAGCTGTTATTTTTTAATTTTTGCGCAAATTTTAAATCCAGCAGATTCCTGCTAAGTATCGAATCTATTTTTTAGACAAATTAAAAAACCCGTTTCCGGGCTTTCAAGTCTTTTCTTATGCTAGTTTTCATTATACCATGTTTTGTGCTGTTTATTCACTATTTAAGAATGACACGAATAAGTTCGGATAACCCTAGATCAATAACCGCAAAAAACACTGCCATAATGATGACTGTTGATAAAACAGTTATCGTATAGGTTGTAAGCTCTTTTTTCTTAGGCCAGCTTACCTTTTTCATTTCTCGAGAAACGCCTCGGAAGAATTCTAGAATGCGTCGCATTAATTTGAAACCTCCAGCCAATACAGTTTTACAATCCAAATCATTAGATTGTTTGTTTATGAGGTGTGTGCGTATTACAAGTTTTACAAAATTTATTTAGCTCCAGTCGCACCTTTTCTTGGTTAGACTGGTTATGATTCGTTGAATAGTTCCTTGAACCGCATTTTGTACATGCGATGATAACTTTTTTATTCATAAAAATGCACCTTTATTTTAATTAACAAGTCCAATACAAATTTATCATGTAGGAAATTGTCTGTCAATAAGCGGGTTAAAGATATAACCCTATGAATATACTAAACTAGCGAACTTCTAGATACCGTTCCAATTTACGCTTTACTCTTTGCAATGCATTATCAATTGATTTAACATGTCTATCCAATTCCTCTGATATCTCTTGATAGGATTGTCCATCTAAATACAGAGACAGGACTTTTCGTTCCAGATCACTTAGCAGCTCGCTCATTTTAAGCTCAATATAATCAAATTCTTCTTGATTAATAATTAATTCCTCTGGATCCATAACTTTAACACCTGTTATAACATCCATCAATGTGCGATCTGACTCTTCATCATAGATAGGCTTATCCAAAGAGACATAGGAATTGAGCGGTATATGTTTCTGCCTTGTCGCAGTTTTAATTGCAGTAATAATTTGCCTGGTAATACAGAGCTCAGCAAACGCTTTAAAGGATGTAAGCTTGTCCTCCTTATAATCTCGGATGGCCTTGAATAAACCAATCATACCTTCCTGAACAATATCTTCTTTATCTGCACCTATTAAAAAATAGGTTCTCGCTTTAGCCCTTACAAAGTTTCTGTATTTGTGGATCAAAAAATCCAGGGCCCCGCTGTCCCCTTGATGAACCCGGTCGACTAACAGTTCATCTTCCATATGACCATAATCATCATCCAGCATTACCCCGATAGAAATTGCCACACCGATCCCTCCGTAAGATACCAAAGATAGCAATATTATACAGTAAGCGCTTTTATAGCGTCAATGCCCTCACAGATTTCCTCTCCTCCATTTTTCGAACATTTCCGACACTTCTCGACTCAACGGGATCCTTGATACAGGCTGTTCATCCTTTGTTTGCACGACCTTTTTTTCAATCTCTTTTTCTACATATTCCATCTCCTGCAACAGTTCACGGGCAGATTTCCGATAAGCCCCCTGCGCAAAGATGGTTCGCTGCTCCGTGTAATCTGATGTCGCAACATACACACGAGTATTTATTTTTATTAATTTAGAAGCCAGCCTTTCGATACATTCATCAGCTGTTTCATTTTCCTTTGTAAAAATAACATCAACTTTTGAATTTCTATACTTTTTCTCCATTCCCTGTACGAAGTAAGCATCAAATACAATTATAACCCGGTGTCCGGAAAAACCTTGAAATTCAGCCATCATTTCAATTAAACGGTCTCTAGCGGCAGCAAGGTCCTGATCGCGCAGCTTGCGCAAATCAGGCCATGCACCTATGATATTATAGCCATCTACCACCAGTATGGTTTCCATCTTTATCCCTCTAACGGATATCGCTTTCGATATACTTCATACATTAGCAAGCTGGCTGCCACACTTGCATTGAGAGAGGTAACATGCCCCACCATTGGCAAGTGATATAAGAAATCGCATTTTTCCTTGATTACCCGGCTGATTCCTTTCCCTTCACTACCAATTACAATCCCAAGAGGCATCGTTCCATCCATCAACCGATAATCCTGGCTTCCCTTCGCATCTGTACCAGCAATCCATACACCGCGTTCCTTTAAATCTTCTATCGTGCGTGATAAATTCGTTACGCGTGCAACCGGGATATGCTCAATTGCCCCGGTCGATGATTTAGCAACTGTAGCTGTTAACCCAACCGCTCTCCGCTTGGGAATAATGATACCATGAACACCGGATGCATCAGCTGTCCTTAAGATAGAACCCAAATTGTGCGGATCTTCCAATTCATCAAGCAACAGAATGAATGGGTCTTCCTGTCTGGATTCCGCCAGCTTAAACATGTCGTCAATTTCTGCATATTGATAGGCCGCCACCTGAGCAATAACTCCCTGGTGATTCCCCTCAATCATTTGATCCAGTTTTTTCTTTGGTGCTGTTTGTATCATAATTTTATTTTCTTTTGCAACCGCGATTACCTGCTGAATCTGCCCTTTCGTAGCTCCTTCTGCAATCCAAATCTTATGAATATCGCGTTTCGATCGCAATGCCTCTAAGACGGTATTACGTCCCATAATTAAATCATCGCTCATCTCTGCACTTCACTCCTCTCTTTAAATTGAATCGCCAACTCTATAATTTCATCAAGACGTTCCTGTTTCTTGCTCCCATATAGATAACCAATTAATGCTTCAAAAGCTGTGCTGTATCTATATGTTTGCACATCTGTATTTTTTGGGATTGTGCCTGACTTAGCATTCCTCCCTCTGCGGATAACAGCTTCTTCCTCTTCAGTTAGAAGATGCGCATTTAATAAATAATGTACGACTGCACTCTGTGATTTAGCAGATACATACTTCGTTGCTTCTTTATGAAGCCTGTTTGGTTTTACTTGTCCAATAGATAGCAGATGATGGCGAATATATACTTCATATACCGCATCTCCAATATAGGCCAGAGCCAGACTTCCCAAAGCCGTTACATCTAATTCCTTTAAGTCCTCAAGCATTCTTTTTATCCCCGTTTCCAGCGTGTACCTTGGGCAGTATCTTCCAAAATAATATTCATTGCTTTTAGCTCATCTCTAATCTCGTCAGAGCGAGTAAAATTACGTTCTTTTCTTGCCCGATTACGTTCTTCAATTAATTTTTCTACCATAGCATCAAGCGATTGTTCAACCTCAAGCTTAATACCGAGTACATCAAATAAAATACGAAACTCATTTAAAAATGCTTCAATAACTGCATCGGAGGTCACTTTTTCTAACAGATAATAATTTCCTTGCCTTGATAGTTCAAACAATACCGAAATAGCATTTGCGGTATTGAAATCATCATCCATTGCTTCTTCAAACATTGCATGTAATTCTCCGATTTTCTCGAACCATTCCGCATCGTTATGAGTAATATTGGTGCTTGCCGTTTGGCGGTGTTTTAAGTTTTCGTAAGTAGTTCGCAAGCGGTCCAATGAAATCTTCGTTGACTCTAATAACTCTTCACTGTAATTAATTGGATTTCTGTAATGAACGGATAGGATAAAGAATCTTAATACTGCCGGATCATGATGCTTAATAATATCATGTACCATTACAAAATTACCGAGAGATTTAGACATTTTTTCATTATCAATATTAATATAGCCATTATGCATCCAATAATTTGCGAATGGCTTTTCGGTTAAAGCTTCTGTCTGTGCAATTTCATTTTCATGGTGAGGGAATGCTAAGTCCTGTCCTCCAGCATGAATATCAATCGTATCACCTAAGTATTCTTTAGCCATCGCAGAACATTCTATATGCCAACCCGGTCTTCCTTTGCCCCATGGGCTATCCCAAGAAATTTCACCATCTTTAGCCGCTTTCCACAAAGTGAAATCAAGTGCATCCTGTTTCCGCTCATCTACTTCTATTCTCGCGCCTACCCGCAGCTCATCAATGGACTGGTGCGAAAGCTTTCCATAATCTTTAAAATCTCTTGTACGGTAGTACACATCCCCACTGGATTCATAAGCCATTCCTTTATCTATTAGGGCCTGAATAAATTCAATGATTAAGTCCATATTTTCCATTACCCTTGGATGCACATCAGCTTTTTTGCATCCAAGTGCTCCAACATCCTCAAAATAAGCTTTAATGAACCGGTCAGCTGTAGCCGGTACATCTTCTCCCAGTTCACGAGCTGCTTTGATTAACTTGTCATCAACATCTGTAAAATTAGAAACAAACTTTACATCATAGCCTTTATATTGTAAGTAATTGCGGACCGTATCAAATACAATCGCCGGTCTCGCATTCCCTATATGAATATAGTTGTATACAGTCGGACCGCACACATACATCTTAACCTTTCCCTCTTCAATCGGCTGAAAGGTTTCCTTTTTTCTTGTCAGTGTATTATAAATTTGAACGCTCACGTTTATTTAACTCCTTTCGCAAATCCATTATCTCTTTCTTTAATATATCAATTTCCTGTTCCATTCGATTGCAATGATCTTCTACAGGGTCAGGAAGGTCCCGATGATTTAAATCTTGTTTTAATCGTACGCCATCTTTGATAACTACCTTACCGGGAATGCCGACTACCGTTGAGTTGGCAGGGACATTTTTTAAAACCACTGAACCCGCTCCAACCTTCGAGTTTTCCCCTATGACGATGGAGCCGAGCACTTTAGCCCCCGTTGCAATCAATACATTATCCTCAACTGTTGGATGACGTTTGCCTGACTCTTTACCTGTACCTCCAAGTGTAACCCCCTGGTATACAGTCACATTATCACCAATCTCGCAAGTTTCTCCAATAACGACACCCATGCCATGATCAATAAAAAAGCGCCTGCCGATTGTCGCTCCCGGATGTATCTCTATACCGGTTAAAAATCGGCTAAACTGGGAGATGACCCTGGCAATAAATTTGAAATTTCTCTTATAAAAAAAATGTGCAATTCGATGATTCCAGATAGCATGTAAACCTGAATACGTCAGGATGATTTCAATTGTCGATCTTGCTGCAGGATCCTGTTCAAATATAACGTCTATATCTTCTTTTAACCGTTTCCACATGATGTTACCCCTCCTTAAACGCATAAAAGCAAAAACAAGCAGTACTTTTCTCTTCTCTAGAGATGTACTTTACGAAAGATGGAAACACGGTAACTTATCCTTCCTAAAGATCGTATAATAAACATCCTGTTTCTCCCATCATCGGCCATTTTTCTGCATAAAAAAAGCGCCCTGTCCAAAAGACAGAGACGCTTATAGGCGCGGTTCCACTCTGTTTGAGCTTAAGTATCGAGCTCCAACTTTCCCCTTTTTAACGACAGTGGGTATGCCGCCTTCCTCTACTGACCTAAATTACCAGGCGTTCAAAGAAGGGCTCAGGGGTGCATTCAGATTAAGAGAGGTTATAACCATTTCCAGCCAATGATGGTTATTCTCTAATAAACATCTTCTTTAATCCTACTTATCCCCATTCATCACTTTAAGTATGAATGTTTAATTATACTATATTATATTACGGTTAAAATGTTAACGTAAAAGTTCTTCTAATTGAGAAATCACTCGATTGCGGCCGAAAAGCTCGATTGCTTTTGGCAGATCAGGACCGTGAGCTTGTCCGGTTACCGCTACACGGATAGGCATAAATAATTTTTTGCCTTTATGGCCTGTTTCTTTTTGCACTCGTTTAATTGCTGCCTTAATCTCACTGTCAACAAATTCAGGCATACTCTTTACTTCATCAAGGAAGGCCTTCAATACCTCAGGAACCTGTTCTTCTCCCAGTATTTCCTTCGCTTCATCATTATAAACAATCTCTTTCTTAAAGAAGATGCTTGATAGGTCCACGATTTCTGCTCCGTAGCTCATTTGATCCTGATATAAAGCTATAAGCTTTTGTACCCAATGATGTTCTTCCTCAGACATTTCAGTTGGTACAAGACCTGCTTGCTGTAAATGAGGCAACGCCAATTCAAGCACTCGTTCCGTATCAACCTTTTTCATGTATTGATTATTCATCCACGTAAGCTTTTGTTTATCAAACAAAGCTGGTGATTTAGATAATCGGTCTGCATCAAAGATTGAGATAAATTCTTCCTTCGAGAAGATTTCTTCCTCACCGCTTGGAGACCATCCTAAAAGCGCAATAAAATTAAACAGAGCCTCAGGCAAATAGCCAAGTTCTTCATATTGCTCGATAAACTGAATAATGGATTCATCACGCTTACTTAATTTTTTACGGCTCTCATTGACAATCAATGTCATATGGCCAAAAACAGGAGGATCCCATTCAAAGGCTTCATAAACCATCAATTGCTTAGGCGTATTGGTGATATGGTCATCTCCGCGAAGTACATGAGATATTTCCATTAAATGATCATCAATTGCTACTGCAAAGTTATACGTAGGAATTCCATCTTTTTTAATAATGACAAAGTCTCCAATGCCATCAGATTCAAACGATACATCACCTTTAACCATATCATTGAATGTGTATACTTTACCTTTTGGAACAACAAAGCGAATGCTTGGCTTTCTGCCTTCCGCTTCGAGCCTTGCATGGTCTTCTTCTGTCAGATGGCGACATTTACCCGAATAAGCCGGAGTTTCATTACGTTCCATCTGTTCCGCACGTTCTTGTTCTAGTTCTTCTTCTGTGCAATAGCATTTATAAGCCATATCTCTTTTAATAAGATCACGATAATATTCCTCATAAATATGAGTACGTTCTGATTGGCGATAAGGTCCATATGCACCAGGTACATCGACACTTTCGTCCCAATCCATGCCCAGCCATTTCAAATACTTTAATTGGCTTTCTTCTCCACCGGCAATATTTCTTTTTTGGTCTGTATCTTCAATCCTTATAACAAAGCTGCCACCCTGGCTGCGTGCAAATAAATAGTTAAATAAAGCTGTTCTGGCATTACCGATATGAAGATGTCCAGTTGGACTTGGAGCGTACCGAACACGTATACTGCTAGTCATTAATATTTCCTCCCAAATGATAAAGTACCTAAGTAGGATTCATTTTACCACTATTTTAATCTGGTTTAAAACCACCAGTTCTATTCTTTTATTAAAAGAACCGTAGCTTGAGCCGCTATGCCCTCACCTCTGCCTGGAAATCCAAGCTTTTCAGTTGTAGTAGCTTTTACGTTTACTTGTTCCATGTCACCTTCAAGTAGACCGGCTATCACTTCACGCATTTGATCGATATAAGGGCGCATTTTCGGCCGCTCTGCAATGATTGTGCAATCAATATTGCCTAGCTTATATCCCTTTTGCTTTACAAGTTTCCATACATGAGTTAAAAGCTTTTTAGAATCGGCATCTTTAAAAGCCGGGTCAGTATCCGGAAAATGCTTGCCGATATCTCCCTCTGCGACAGCACCCAGACATGCATCTGCTACAGTATGGAGCAGAACATCCGCATCAGAATGCCCAAGCAATCCTTTATCATTAGGAATAGTAATACCCCCAATAATCAATGGTCGTCCTTCTACTAATTGATGTACATCAAAACCTTGTCCTATTCTAAACATGACGGTCTCCTTTTAAGTTTTTCTCCAGAATCGCTTCAGCAAAATATAGATCCTCTGGTGTGGTAATTTTAATATTATCGTAATTTCCTTCTGTTATGGCTACTCTCTTCCCAATCTGCTCAACCAAACTCGCATCATCTGTTCCAAGGTAATTTGCGCTAACCGCTGCCTCATGTGCCTCTTTTAACAGAGACACACGAAAAGCTTGCGGGGTTTGAATTGCCCACAAGCTTGATCGATCGATTGTTTTCTCTACCATGGTATCTCTGACTTGTTTAATCGTATCCTTAACAGGTACAGCTAACACACTTGCACCGAACTCTTTTGCATCAGCAATTAAATTTCTTAACATAGAATGATTAATAAACGGTCTTGCTCCATCATGCACGAGGACGATTTCTGCCTCGTCACTTAAGGCTTTCAACCCATTACTGACACTATATTGCCGCTCGCTGCCGCCATTTATCAATACAATAGGAGTCGGTAGTGACAATGTTTTGATCAGCCTATTAAATTCTTCTTTTTCAGCAGGATTGATTGGCAAAATAATTTGTTTACAATGCTTATCCGTGCCAAACACAGACAAGGTATGTGCGATAATCGGGCTATTTTTCAGTTCAATCCAAAGCTTATTTTTACTTGCCTTCATTCTTTTCCCTTGCCCAGCTGCAGGGATAATCACTTCATAATCCATCTTCTACTCCTATATCATCGATAGCTATTTCTCTTATAATGCTTTTTCCAATAATTTTGGTTTCGCAAATATCATACGTCCAGCCGAAGTCTGTAAAACGGATGTAACAATGACCTCAATCTTCTTACCGATATAATTTCGGCCTTCTTCAACCACAATCATCGTTCCGTCATCCAGATACGCTACACCCTGATTTTGCTCTTTCCCATCCTTGATAACCTGGACGAGCATTTCTTCACCAGGAATAACCACCGGTTTAACTGCATTTGCTAAATCATTAATATTTAATACCTGGACATTTTGGAACTCACAGACTTTATTCAAATTGAAGTCATTTGTTACAACAATACCGTCCAATACCTTGGCTAATTTGACCAGCTTACTATCTACTTCCTGTACGTCTTCAAAGTCACCTTCATACATCTCGACTTCAATTGGAAGCTCTTTTTGGATTTTATTCAGAATATCGAGCCCTCTTCTTCCCCTTGTTCTTTTCAATGCATCAGAAGAATCAGCAATATGCTGCAATTCACCAAGCACAAATTGCGGAATAACGATAGGTCCCTCCAAAAAGCCAGTTTTACAAATATCTGCAATACGTCCGTCGATAATTACACTTGTATCGAGAACTTTCCTTTTTATATTGGATGGAGCAGCTTCTGTATCGCCATCTTGCTCTGTACCTTTTTTCCTTGTTTTAACCGAGTTAGTCACAAGGTTGGTTAGCTCATCCCGTTTTTTAAAGCCCACCTGGAAGCCTAAATAACCAAATATTAAAGTCAAGAGAATTGGAGCGACTGTGTTGATGATCGGTAACTGAATTGAATTCAGCGGAAGACCAATAAGGAAGGCCAATAGAAGGCCAAGTAAAAGCCCCATACTTCCAAATATAATATCCGTGATGGGAGCAATAATTAATTGTTCTTCCACCCATTTAATGAAATGTACTACATGATCAACCATCCAGAAAGTAATGATATAAAAAATAATTGCACCTGCGAAACCAGTAAAAATAGGATTAGTAATAAATGAATTATCAGTAATTAATGAAAATAAATCTGGCAATACGATGATTCCTATAGCTCCTCCTACGATTAAGAAACACAGTTGTATAATTCTTTTTAACATTCCTTCACCTCCCATTAATAATTATAAACGAGGACTTTCCTGCTTTAATAGTTTTTACCCATTAATTAACTTGCTGTAAAGAAGATGTAATTACACTGTAACAAAAAGCATATATCAGCCTTTTTATGCATTATCTATTATTATAACCTGATTATACGTCAGACAGATGTCAGAACTTCCATATTTTATCTTATCTTATAAGCTGTGCTGCCCAATTTCTGTTTTTATATGTCTCAGCCCATGGTGGATTTTTTTAGCTCTTACTTCTCCTATACCCTCTACGTCATCCAAATCCGCTACGCTTGCATTCAACAAATTAGATAGCTTGCCAAACCTCTTTACGAGATTATGGATGATACTAAAGGGCAGCCTTGGTATCTTATGAAGGGCCCGATACCCACAGGGTGAGACGATCTGTTCCATCGGTACAAACCCTGTATATCCAAGAGTTTTCATAATAGCTGTGTCCTCAACAGATTCTGAATAGGATAAATCAACAAATGCCTGAAAAACCTGTTCTGGCTTAAGGCCCTCCGAATCAATTGTGTAATCCTTTAAGACAAGCATTACCTCCTGTTCCACCACATGCAGCATTTCATGTAATTGCAAACGCAGCAGCCTTCCTTCAACACCTAATTCATTCATATAAATCAAAAGCTCGGTTTTAATTCTCATAACCATTATAAGCCTCTGCATTACATATAGAATATCCGCATATGTTACCATCTCTTCAAATTCCAGCTTACTTAAATTATGAATACTTTCCTGCAAAACAGAACGATATCGTTCAAGTGTTTGCATCGCTTGATTAGCCTTTGTTAATATCACAGACAATTCCCTCAGCACGTATCGAAAGTTTCCTTGATAAAGAGTAATGATATTTCTTCGTTGAGAAATGGCTATTACCAATGCCTTCGTCTCTTTAGCAATTCTCTCGGCTGTTCGATGTCTCATTCCGGTTTCCATTGAAGGTATCGTTTTATCTGGTACAAGATGGGCATTCGCAAGCATAATGGTCTCTACTTTCTCATTAAGGATAATGGCTCCATCCATTTTAGCTAATTCATATAGATAACTGGGTGAAAAAGGGCAGCCGATTTTAAATCCTCCATCTACAAGGGCTTTAACTTTATCGTTATATCCAACCACAATTAATCCACCCGTATTGGCACGCAAAACATTATCGAGGCCCTCTCTAAAGGGTGTGCCTGGGGATACCAATTGAATGATTTGCGCCTTGGCTTTTTCTGCTGCCTTTTTATCCATTACCTTAACCCCCTAATGCATATTTTAAAGCTTCGCTTACCGAATTGACTCCAATCACTTTGATTTCTGACGGAGGTTTCCAGCCACCCAAATTATTGGCAGGCACGATAATACGCTCAAATCCAAGCTTCGCTGCTTCCTTTACTCTTTGCTCTATCCGCGATACCCTTCTAACTTCACCGGTTAATCCAACTTCACCAACAATACAATCCGTTGCTCTAGTAGGTACGTCTTTAAAGCCTGAAGCTATACTGACAATTACAGCCAAATCTACAGCAGGCTCACCCAACTTTACTCCACCGGTGACCTTTAAATATGCATCTTGGTTTTGAAGTAAGAGACCAACTCTTTTCTCCAGAACAGCCATTAACAAAGAGACACGATTATGGTCAATTCCTGTTGCCATCCTTCTTGGATTAGGGAAGATAGATGGAGAAATGAGGGCTTGTATTTCTACAAGTATGGGCCGTGTTCCTTCCATCGAAGCTACGACAGTTGAACCCGCTGCGCCCTGAGAACGTTCTTCGAGGAATATCTCCGAAGGATTCAAAACTTCCTCTAATCCTTCTTCCTTCATTTCAAAAATACCCATTTCATTTGTAGAACCAAATCTGTTCTTGACTGCCCTTAAAATACGATAAGTATGATGACGTTCCCCTTCAAAATAGAGCACGGTATCCACCATATGTTCCAATAGTCTCGGTCCGGCAATATTACCCTCTTTTGTAACATGGCCAACAATAAATATTGCAATTCCCTTTGTCTTAGCCAGTCTCATTAATTCAGCTGTACATTCACGAACCTGTGATACACTGCCTGGAGCAGATGTTACATCAGGATGGAATACTGTTTGAATAGAGTCGATTATGACAAAATTAGGGTTCATTTCATTGATAGCTTGTTCAATCATCCCTATATCTGTTTCAGAATAAACATAGAGATGGTCTGAAGATACCCCCAGTCTAACAGCCCTCAGTTTTGTTTGCTTCACTGATTCCTCGCCAGATATGTACAAAACATCGTAATTATTATTCGCTAGCTGGGATGAAACCTGCAGTAATAAAGTAGATTTTCCAATCCCTGGATCTCCACCTATCAATAATAAGGACCCAGGTACAATTCCTCCTCCAAGAACACGATTGAGTTCATTTGAATCTGTCAATACGCGAGGTTCCTGCTCCGTACCTATGGAACTAATCGATGTAGGCTTAGCCATTGCCTGATCCGAATGGGTAAAAGCTGTACGTCTCTGATTTTTATTAGCTGTTATTTCAATTTCTGTCATGGTATTCCATTCATTACAGCCAGGGCATTTCCCCATCCATTTTGCTGATTCATATCCACAACTTTGGCAGATAAATTTCGTTTTCTTTTTTGCCATATTTCTTTAATCCTCTCCGGGGAATAAATTAACTAATTATGTGCTTCTCTTTTTATTTTACGGATTATATCGCTATTCTTATTCTTATTATTTGTCATTATAAAGTATTTATAGCTATCTGTAAGGAAAGGGCACAACCCTATGGCAGTGCCCTCAAACCAATATTTCTTACTTAGCAGCTATTACTTCATCCCCTGTTTTGGCAGTAAACTCACCATCAACCACATCGATAGTAATTTTTTTACCTTTTTCAATCTTTCCTTTCAACAGTTGTTCTGATAAGAAGTCTTCAACATGTTTTTGGATAGATCTTCTCAAAGGACGTGCTCCATAATCAGGATCATAGCCTTCTTCTACAATTTTTCCTTTTGCCGCTTCCGTCAATTCAAGATTAATATCCTGCTCAGCCAAGCGTTTAATCAGCTGGTCACCCAGCAACGTAACAATCGATTTCAAATGCTCTTTTTCCAGAGAGTGGAACACAATAATCTCATCAATTCTGTTTAGGAATTCTGGACGGAAAGCACGTTTTAATTCTTCCATAACCTGGCCTTTCATATCTTTATAATCCTGGCCTTGATCCTGCATATTGAACCCAACATAACGATTCTTTTTCAAACTGTGAGCTCCGACATTGGAAGTCATAATCAAAATTGTGTTACGAAAATCAACTGTCCTACCCTTTGAATCTGTCAGACGTCCATCTTCTAATACCTGTAACAGGATATTAAAGACATCCGGATGCGCTTTTTCAATTTCGTCAAGAAGCACAACGGAATATGGTTTACGACGAACCTTTTCTGTTAATTGTCCGCCTTCCTCATACCCAACATATCCTGGAGGTGACCCAACAAGGCGGGATGTTGAATGCTTTTCCATATACTCAGACATATCAATTCTAATCATTGCATCTTCATCGCCAAACATTGATTCGGCCAGTGCTCTAGCTAATTCTGTTTTACCAACCCCTGTAGGACCAAGGAAGATAAATGACCCGATTGGACGTTTAGGATCTTTCAGTCCAGCTCTTGCTCTACGCACAGCTTTAGAAATAGCTATAACTGCTTCTTCCTGACCAATCACACGGTTATGGAGAATCTCCTCCATATTCAGAAGCTTATCAGATTCAGTTTGTGCAAGCTTCGTAACCGGTATACCAGTCCAGCTCGATACAACGTGCGCAATATCTTCTACAGTAACTTCGCTGTTTTCTTTCCCTTGTTTCTCTTTCCATTCACGTTTTGTATTCTCAAGTTCTTCACGTAGCTTTTGTTCGATATCACGCAATGATGCCGCTTTTTCAAATTCCTGACTTTGAACAGCCGCATCCTTCTCTTTTCGTGCCTCTTCCAGGCGAACTTCAAGTTCCTTTAAATTAGGCGGCGTAGTGTAGGAACGGAGTCTTACCTTGGAACCTGATTCATCAATCAGGTCAATTGCCTTATCTGGTAGGAACCGATCGGAGATATACCGATCAGATAGCTTAACTGCAGCATCGATTGCTTCATCTGTGATTGATACTCTGTGATGTGCCTCATAGCGATCGCGCAAGCCTTTAAGTATTTGGATAGATTCCTCAATTGTTGGCTCGTCAACCTGAATTGGCTGAAAGCGTCTTTCCAAAGCTGCATCTTTTTCAATATATTTTCTATATTCATCAAGTGTTGTGGCTCCGATACATTGCAATTCCCCTCTAGCCAATGAAGGTTTTAGAATATTGGAGGCATCAATTGCTCCTTCGGCTCCGCCTGCACCAATTAAGGTATGGAGTTCATCAATAAACAGAATAACATTACCTGCAGCACGAATTTCATCCATCACTTTTTTAAGGCGATCTTCAAATTCACCGCGATATTTCGTACCGGCAACAACTGTCCCCATATCGAGTGTCATAACTCTTTTATCTCGAAGGATCTCAGGAACTTCATTATTAATGATTTGTTGGGCGAGTCCTTCTGCAATTGCTGTTTTACCGACTCCCGGTTCACCAATAAGCACAGGATTATTTTTAGTACGACGACTTAATACCTCAATAACCCGTTGTATTTCTTTATTTCTTCCTATTACCGGATCCAGGCTGCCTTCTCTCGCAATCGCAGTCAAATCCCGGGCAAGGCTATCCAAGGTAGGCGTGCTTGCTACAGAAGATGATCCTCCCTGATGAATACCTGCTTCATTGCTGCCTAAGAGTTGTAATACCTGTTGTCTTGCTTTATTCAAACTTACACCCAGATTATTCAGAACACGGGCTGCTACACCTTCGCCTTCGCGAATTAACCCTAATAAGACATGTTCAGTACCTACATAAGAATGTCCCAGCTTTCTGGCTTCATCCATAGACAATTCAATGACTTTTTTAGCACGAGGAGTATAATGAATAGTTTGTACAGTCTCAGATCCCTTACCAATCAGGCTCTCAACCTCTTCCTGAATTTTTTCAGGACTTAACCCAAGAGCATAGAGCGCTTTAGCAGCTATTCCATCCCCTTCTCTCACTAAACCAAGCAAGATATGTTCAGTGCCAATATTATTATGCCCAAGCCTAATTGCCTCTTCCTGTGCAAGTGCCAATACTTTTTGTGCTCTTTCTGTGAATCGACCAAACATCATTATGTTTTCCTCCTATTCATCTTGTGTTTTATCTTCCATCAATAATCGATCCCTGATTAAAGTAGCCCTTCGAATATCCCTGTTTTTTGAATTTAACTCCCCTCCTGCATATCGCTGAAGGAATCCAGGCTGAGTAACAATCATTAATTCATTTAATATATGTTTAGATATATTAGGAATGTAACCTAAATCAATACCTAATCTAACATCTGATAAACATTTTGCCGCTTCCTTGGATTCAATGATTCTGGCATGAGACAGTATACCAAGTGAACGGAAAACCCTATCTTCCAATTGTATGTTTGATGATTGTACTAATGTGTCCCTTGCTGCCTTTTCCTGCATAATAATCTGTTCCACTACACTGGTTAAATCATCAACGATGTCTTCCTCGGTCTTTCCGAGCGTCATTTGATTGGATATTTGAAATATATTTCCCAGTGCCTCGCTGCCCTCACCATAGATACCGCGCACAACCAATCCTAATTGATTAATAGCAGATACCACTCTGTCTATCTGTCTTGTTAACACAATGCCCGGTAAATGAACCATGACAGATGCTCTTAATCCAGTTCCAACATTCGTTGGACAACTTGTTAGATATCCAATCTTTTCGTCAAATGCATAGTCCAATTCACTCTCTACCCAATCATCAATTCTGCTTGCTACTTCGAGAGCTTCAGAAATTTGCAGTCCAGGATATAGACATTGAATTCGGATATGATCTTCTTCATTAACCATTATGCTGACTTCTTCATTTTCTGAAATAAGGCAGGCACCTACATCTTTATGTTTTGCCAACAGAGGGCTTATTAAATGTTTTTCTACCAGTACTTGCTTATCTAATGGATTTAGATCTATCATTTTTACCATTTCCAAATGTCCTAATCCTGAAAGATACTGACCGCCAATACGATCTTCAACTTTTTTTAGTAATCTTTTGGCTTCTTCCTGTGAAAAAACGATCGGAAAGGCGACATTTTTTACGTTTCTGGCCAATCGGACTCTTGAGCTCAATACAATATCCGATTCCGGCCCTTCCTGGTTCATCCATGAGCTGATGGCATTCTCCATAAAGTGTTCAATTGTCATTTTTGTTCGCCCCCTTCTTGAGAGGCTTCAATTTCCTTCTCTAATGAACGAATCTGATCCCTGACTTCTGCTGCCTTCTCAAATTCCTCTGCCTCAACATAATCATTGATTTGAGCCTTTAAATCATTTATTTGCTTTCTTATATGTAAAGTTCCGCCAGCACGTTTAGGAATTTTTCCGTTATGATGAACATTCCCTCCATGCAATTTTCTTAATATGGATTCCAAATATGGATTGAATGTCTTATAGCAATCCGAACATCCAAACCGACCGATATTAACAAATTCACGGTATGTTAATCCACAATGGGGACATATCAGTTGATCTTCATTACTAAAGGGCGATTTAGAGTCGGCTGATTTCATACCTAATCCCATATTTAATAAACCTGCTAACAGATTATTGAATGAAAAAAAATCGCCTTTTTCTTCAGCACAATATTCACAAAGGTTTACTTCCATTTGTTTGCCGTTAACGATTTTTGTAACCTTCATCGTAGCGGGTCTTTCGTTACATTCCTGACAAAGCATTGTTTTCACCCTCTCCGTAGCAACTCATTTATACCTTAATGTCATAAACATCGCTTTTAAGATTCGCGCGCGCAATTCATCTCGTTCAGGTAAATCATAATGGAGTACAGAACGGTCCATTACACTCAACATGATTTTTGCTTCCCGTGAAGATATAACTTCTTCCTCAACTAATCTGCCAATTAAATCTTCAGAATTACTTTGAGAGATACGCTGTCCAACCAAATTACTGATTTGTTCAATTAAATGTGCTCTGTCATGGGACTGTACCCGCATTATACGAATATAACCCCCACCACCCCGTTTACTTTCTACCAGATAACCTCTTTCGATCGTAAAACGAGTATTGATCACATAATTAATTTGAGAGGGAACGCATTGGAACTTATCAGCAATTTCGCTTCTTTTTATCTCTACCAATTCTTTCTCGCTTATATCGAGAACGCTCTTCAAATAATTTTCAATAATATCGGATATATTTTTCATATAGGCTCCCCCTCTCACTGTTTTGACTTTGACTATATTTGACTATAATTATACAAAAGCATCCTCAATTTGGCAATCATTATACTTTACTCTAACTTATTATATGTATACTGCACAATTAACCTTTTTATAAAAAACCAATACTTCAATTCTACCCAAATTTCCTTTTTTAAAACCCTGAAACCTTCCTGTAAAAAGGATCTTTTTTCCCTAAAATACAAAAAAACCAGTTCAATTTGAACTGGTTTTGGCTGCCCGGCAACGTCCTACTCTCACAGGGACTCGCGTCCCAACTACCATCGGCGCTGAAGAGCTTAACTTCCGTGTTCGGAATGGGAACGGGTGTGGCCTCTTCGCCATCATTACCGGACTATGGTGGAGCCTAGCGGGATCGAACCGCTGACCTCCTGCGTGCAAAGCAGGCGCTCTCCCAGCTGAGCTAAGGCCCCAAATTTTTAAAATGGTCGGGAAGACAGGATTCGAACCTGCGACCCCTTGGTCCCAAACCAAGTGCTCTACCAAGCTGAGCTACTTCCCGATATAATGGCGCGCCCGAGAGGAGTCGAACCCCTAACCTTTTGATCCGTAGTCAAACGCTCTATCCAATTGAGCTACGGGCGCATATAGAGTGCCGAGGGCCGGTCTCGAACCGGCACGGTAGTCACCTACCGCAGGATTTTAAGTCCTGTGCGTCTGCCAATTCCGCCACCCCGGCATATAACTTGGCATTGGAGCGGAAGACGGGATTCGAACCCGCGACCCTCACCTTGGCAAGGTGATGTTCTACCACTGAACTACTTCCGCATTATACAGTAAAGCAGTGATAAGAACTTAGGCCAATGAGGTTATCGTTCCTGCTCACTCGCTTATTTATCTATAAAAAATGAGCCATGAAGGACTCGAACCTTCGACCCTCTGATTAAAAGTCAGATGCTCTACCGACTGAGCTAATGGCTCACAATAATGGTGGAGGATGACGGGATCGAACCGCCGACCCTCTGCTTGTAAGGCAGATGCTCTCCCAGCTGAGCTAATCCTCCAATATAAAAAATAGCCCGGCAACGTCCTACTCTCACAGGGACTCGCGTCCCAACTACCATCGGCGCTGAAGAGCTTAACTTCCGTGTTCGGAATGGGAACGGGTGTGGCCTCTTCGCCATCATTACCGGACTATTTGGTT
>NZ_JBZFQL010000001.1:0-1213572 GCF_058313585.1 Bacillus sp. z50 | reverse complement strand
ACAAATGATCCCGTCCGCTAAACTGTTCACCCCCTACTTGTAGAAATATGTTTGAGGCTGGTTGGGACTGAGATCTCGTATAACAAGCGAAGCTATAATACTACTTGGAGGAAATAGGGATACTGGTGAATTTATCAGAGGAGGAGAAAGAATGAACCCAGTTGTGGGTATAGATATAGCCAAAGAAGAAAGTGAAGTACAGGCTTTTTTAGATAAAGGAAAGCCGTATGGAACAAGTTTTTCGATTAAGCATAATCGTGAAGAGTTGGAGAAGTTTATCTATTTCTTAGAAGAAATGAAGGAAACAACTGGGCAGATGCCTGTGGTTATATTGGAATCAACAGGACATTATCATACCCCAGTTGTTCAATGCTTAGAAGAGAATGACATACTTTATATCTTATTGAATCCAATCATTTCTCATCAAGCGAAGAAGGCCAGTTTAAGAAAGGTGAAAACTGATGCGTTTGATGCGTATCAATTATGTGTTCTCTATTATAAAGAAGAATTTGAACCTCAAAAAAGGAGAGGAATTCAACTTCTAAATATTCGGAATCTATCGAGACAACAAGAGATAATGACGAATATGTATGTGGAGGCAAAATTGCATTTCCATACGATTTTAGATCAGGTTTTCCCTGAATATAGAAAGGTTTTTGGGGATCTATTTTCGAAAGTATCTTTATCGGTATTAAAGGAATACCCTACCTCGGAGAAGGTTCTAAGGGCTAGCAAGGAAGAGCTAGAAGATAGGATACGAGAACATTGTCCCAGTCGGTCTGTACAGTGGGCCAAAGAAAAGGCAAGAAAGCTCATTCATTCAGCTTCTCAAAATCCTTTTCAGAAAGTGCGATATGAAAGCCATCTTATCAATCTTAGTATGTATATCGATATTTTATTTCACTACCAAGGACACCTTACGGATTTAGAGAGCCAAATGGTATCCCTGGCAAATGAAATAGAAGAATATAAGATTATCCAATCGATTCCTGGTATCGGTGAAAAGATTGCGGCAACAATCATTTCGGAGATAGGAGAAATTGATCGGTTTAATCACCCTAAAAAGTTAGTGGCCTTCGCTGGAGTAGATCCCAGTGTCTATTCATCTGGTAAGTTTACTGCGAACATAAATCGTATAACCAAACGAGGATCCAGTAGGCTAAGGCATAGTTTGTATTTAGCTGTTTTATGTGGGATAAGAGGCTCTAGAAATAAAAAGCTCAAAGAGTTCTATGATAGAAAACGTTCAGAAGGAAAACCTTCAAAAGTTGCCATTGTAGCTTGTATCAACAAGCTGCTTCACTGGATTTATGCTTTATTGAAAAAGAACGAGAATTTCCTAGATTTAGCTTAGGAAATGATATTTATCCAACATAAGAAAAACCTTCCAAAAAGAAACTGGAGGGTTATTTGGCATACCCAAAAACAGTATAGCATATAAAAAAATGAAATATACAGAGAGATATTGACAACCTATTAGCTGGTTTAGCGGAAGAAGAACATTTAGATTTTTTTAATGCTAGAGATAGTTATTTACTGAATATGGTAATATTGAATTGGTCTATAATACAGAATTTCTTTTATTAAGGAGACTTAGTAAATTTTATGTGCTAACTCTATTATCAGGAGGCGTTTTTAATGTTTAACTTCACAAGTATATCAATGATTAGATTCCCTAAATTGTTTATTCATTCCGTTCTTCTCATCGTCACCCTTACGTTTTTAGCTTTATTAAGTGCAGATATAATTGGATGGATTATTGGAAGACCTATTGAAAATAGCACTGGTTACGTAACTTTTATTACTATAATGTGGGTTTTCTTTGCTTTACAAAGCGAAAAATATAAGAAACAGTCTAATGATACTATGTGAATCATATTAAGTATTAAAAAAAGATGTGCATAATAAAAGACCTCTGAGATTATCTTAGGGTAGCAACTTTCAAATATATGCTTGTAAGGATTGTTGTTTTACCTTGCCTTATTCAGCCAAAGGGGCAGTTTAGCGGAAGAAGGATAAAGCCTTTTGAAAGTAGAATAAATATAGGAAATAGGGTAAACGGGGCACGATGACACCGAAATGGGGAATTCAAATATGAAATTAAATGCAAAATTAAATACACCACAAATCATCTTTACATCTGCATTTGTTGCCACAATACTTACCGTTGTAGATTCTTTTGTAGATTGGGATAAGTCGATATATAGGGGTCTTTTTGCAGGCATAATGACTATTGTTGGTGCAGTATTTGCTAAAATTATTTTTAAGGATGAGAATTAGAAATAAAATCTTGCTAAACAAACAGATGCGATTGCGGAAGAGGAGCAGTCGCTTTTTTACTAACGGGGCAGTTTAGCGGAAGAAGTAATTGGGTTATTGTGGTAATATATAGACTGTAAGACAGCGGAATAGTATGAGGAATAGATGGATACTGAAAACGAAACAAAAATAGATAAATTTTGGAGTTTTGAAAATGAAAAACATATGGTCGTGGTTGTTTGGGTTATACTGCATATTCTATGTATTCCTCTATGTTGGTTACTTCATTATTATTAGACTTGCACATTCTTCGTACAACATTGTAAGTGTTACGGCAATTATTTTGCCTTTACTCTTGTTATTAGCCTTTCAATTAGCTTTGTGGAAAGCTTCAGATGATAATTTTGGGGGCATTGGAGATTATAAAAATAAATTTATAAGTACAATGGTTGTTGCTGGTTTTCTTCCTTTATGTTGCGGAATTATGTTAGGTATTAATGAATACAAATCACACTTTAACATTGATAGATGGCTGAGTGATGAGTCATCAAGAGTACATATGGTTGATAATTTATTTGAAGAATACGATTTGGTAAAGATGACAAAGGATGAAGTAACAGTGTTGTTAGGAACAGCGACCGAAACAAATTATTTTAAGGAAAAAGATAATATTGTATATTATCTAGGTGATGAAAGAGGGTTAATCCCCATTGATAGTGAATGGTTAATCCTAGAGTTTGATGAAAATGAGAAAGTAAGAAGTTATGAAATTAAAAGCGATTGAAAAAGTACCTTGTTTATTGTGAAATTTAACAAATCAAGCAATAGCAGAAGATCAGGGCTGTCAGATTGACGGTCTTTTTTATTAGGCTAAAGGGGCAGTTTAGTTGAAGAAGGAATCCTGACAAAGATGTTGAAATAGTAATATTAACTTAGATTATATGGAGGCATACATAAAATGAATTTTATTAAAATCATTTTAGCACTTATTCCAGTTCCATTCTTATTTCATTTATACGAATATAACTACTGTCATCTTGGGGAGCACGATGTTGTTTTCTTATTTCCCGTATTTCTATTGTTCATAATTGTTGTAGGCATAACATCGAGAAACATAAAATTCCCTTTGTTTCTTGGAGTCAATTTTATAATGACAGTTATTTCTTTGTTGTTTGGCTATTTTTTTATTGTTGATGATGGAAGTTGGTTTAAACCTTTCGGAAGAGACTTCGCAATTATATTCATTTCTGTTGTTTATATCTTAGGGCAGTTAATTATAAGAGGCATTATGAGAGGAATTAGTGAATTAAATTCCGCCCCAGACTAAAAGGATAGTATTCAACTAACGGGGTCATTGATCCAAGAAGAAGGATTAATGCTCTTTTTTGTTGAATTTCTTATGGTAGTAACGGAGCAGGTTAAATGAAGTGTGTTGTTTAACTTGTGCTCAAAAATGTCTAGGTAATGGAATAAATTATTATATCAAAAATAACGGAATTGAGGCGAAAAAATGACGGAACGGAAGTGTTTAGAATGCGGTAGTGCAGCAATAGGAGAAGCTAGATGGGCAGGATTTGGAGGCACTTTGCAACCAGCTAAAAAACTGGATTGGAAAGGTGGTTCTAAGATACTTGTTAATGTTTGCACCGAATGTGGTCACATATCTATGAAAGCAGAAAAACCTCATATATTTGAATAGTGATCAATATTCCTAGTAAATTTCTAATTCTCCATAATCGGGGCAGTTTAGCTCTATAAGAGATTTGCGAATTTTTGCAAAAAGCAAAGTGGAAAAGGTATTTTTTTAATATGTACATATGTATTGTGGGAGGGAAATATGCTACAAACGTTAAGAATTATCTTAGCAATAAGTATTATTAGTTTATCTGTTTATAGTAAGATAACTGAAAACTATGATTTTAGCTCTTATATGACTTTACTATTAGGTTTTTTGATGTTAGTGATGGGATTAGGTGAACTTCAAAAAGGTAAAAAAGGGTTTTGGGTTTATATGTGTATCGTTGGTTCTATGTTTCCTTTTTATGTTTCAATAAATGGATTCTTATTGAGCTAACGGGGGCTTTAGCGGAATAACAAGAAAGTCACTTCTTTTTGGAAGTGGCTTTTTCATCTAGATAAATGTAAGAGAATGGAAACGGAATCTTTAAGAATGCAGCCTATTGCTTACCAAATATCATGAACAATTGTACGTAAACTATGAGGGCTTTAGTGAAACAAGGAGACAGTAAAAGTTGTCTCTCTTTTTTTTCTAATAGTAACAAGTTACGAAAAGAGATTATAAAAAAGAAAGGCAGATAGCCTAATGCAGCAACCCTGACCACAATAGGTAGGGTTGACATGCTATCTGCTTTTATTTTTTCTTAAATAGAATGAATCCGCCAATGAGCATTAAAAGAACAGGCCAGTAGTGATTAAAGAAATCAACAAAATGAACCAAGCCCAGTATAGTTAAGATTCTCTCATGGAATATAAAGATGATAGAGACAACAAGGAATAAAATCCCCGGGCCTTTACCAGCTCCTTTTTTTAGATGAAGCAATAAAAGACCCAAACTAATAAATAAAAATAGGGCTGTATGCTCAGCTGGCCAGTTTTCCAAATGGACGGCTATGTATTGGTGTAAACCGAATCCAGTGAGCAAGATTCCAGGCAGTATAAAATCAGAATGACTGCCAAACCTGCTTTCAGCAAGAAAGGCTAATCCGATAATAATACAAAGAGATCCCCATGAATAATAAGGTGACAATAGGGAAAAGTTAATTGATTTTAAAAAATAAAAAAGACCAAAGCCAATCAAAATAGTGCTTGAAAAATAACGATATTCTTTCATATGTAGTCTCCCGGTTTATTATTATTGATAATTATTCTAATCTTTGATAATGTACAATTAGTGATTTAATTTACACATAATACTGTCAGAGAAACATTTTGGCAATTAAGATTTAACCTATTATACATTAATTATACCAGGTTTTTATTTCATGAGAATTTCTCATTTACATGTTTAATTGATATAGAGTTACGATAATGTTCACAATTTGTGGAAAATTTTTCATATACACCAATGATATACTTGCAAAAGAATATGCTCAGATGGGGGTGTGACAGGGGAAATGCATATAATTGTTGTCGGTCTTAATTACAAAACTGCTCCTGTTGAAATCCGTGAAAAAGTCAGTTTTGAATTGGGACAGCTGCCGGAAGCGATGAAATCATTAAGTAAGAAAAAAAGTATCCTTGAAAATATCATTGTTTCCACCTGTAATCGGACAGAGGTTTATGCAGTAGTGGATCAGCTGCACACGGGCAGATATTATATTAAAGAATTTTTAGCAGAGTGGTTCGCGGTTGACCAAAATGAACTTTCCTCCTATTTATATGTTTATGAGCAGGACGGAGCAGTTAATCATTTATTCCAGGTTGCCTGTGGATTGAACTCCATGGTATTGGGAGAAACTCAAATACTTGGACAGGTGAAGAAAAGCTTCCAGCAGGCACAGGAAGAAAATACCGTCGGAGTATTGTTTAATAATCTGTTTAAACGGGTGATTACGCTTGCCAAAAAAGCTCACTCTGAAACGGAAATCAATAAAAATGCGGTATCAATCAGCTATGCAGCGGTTGAGCTTGGTAAAAAAATCTTTGGTTCGCTTCAGGATAAGAAAATCCTCGTAGTCGGTGCCGGGAAAATGGGCCAGCTTGCCATTGAAAATTTATATAGCAATGGTGCCAATCAAGTAACGGTAATTAACAGAACCTTGGAAAAAGCCGAAATATTGGCATCTAAATTCTCTGGACAGGCAAAAATGCTTCAGGAATTGCAATGTGCCCTGCTTGATGCAGATATATTAATCAGTTCGACTGGATCAAAGGAATATGTAATTACAAAAGAAATGATGGAAAATATCAACATTTTAAGAAAAGGCCGTCCGATTTTTATGGTTGATATTGCCGTACCGCGTGATTTAGATCCTAAACTAATGGAACTGGACAGCGTCTTTCTTTATGATATAGACGATTTAGAAGGTATCGTTCAGGCGAACCTGGCAGAAAGAAAAGAAGCAGCAGAACAAATTATGATCATGATTGAAAGTGAGCTGGTTGAATTCAATCAATGGATCAAAATGCTTGGTGTTGTTCCTGTGATTTCTGCATTGCGCGAGAAAGCATTAGATATTCAGGCAGAAACAATGGAGAGTATGCAGCGTAAATTACCAGGCCTAAGTGAAAGAGAATGGAAGGTTATTAATAAGCATACGAAGAGCATCATTAATCAGATGCTTAAAGATCCGATTCTTTATGCAAAAGATATGGCAGAAATGAAGAATCCAGAGGCTGCTTTACAGGCATTTGTCTCGATCTTCAATATTGAGGAGCTTGTAGAAGAACAGGAATTTAAGGCGGCAATGCCATTCCAATCTAAAACATCGGTCCAGCAAAATAGACCTGTCTTGAAAGTGGTGTCACAACCATATTAAGCAAGGATGGGATATATGATTGATATTAATTTAAATAGATTGCAAGAAATTACAATTATATTATATGGACTTAGTGTCTTATTCTATTTCATAGATTTTTTACAAAATAATCGGAAGGCTCATAAGGCAGCCTTCTGGTTTCTTTCGATTGTTTGGTTGATGCAAACAATTTTTTTATGTCTATATATGTTTGAAGTGGGAAGATTCCCGGTTCTTACCTTATTTGAAGGATTATATTTTTACGTGTGGATATTGATTACCTTTTCACTCATCCTAAACCGGATAATACGGACAGATTTTTTTATGTTTTTTACAAATGTAATAGGGTTTGGTTTGATGGTCATTCATATATTCTCAACATTAGAATCCTATTCTACGGCAGAAGCGCAAACTAAGGTGTTATCTGAGCTATCCATGATTCATATTACAGTTGCCATTCTATCTTATGCAGCGTTTGCTCTTTCCTTTGTCTTTTCAATTTTGTATCTAATACAGTACGATTTATTAAAGCGAAAGAAATGGGGGAAAAGGCTGAACAGGCTGGGAGATCTGGCGAAACTGGAACAGCTGTCTTATATACTGGTAGCAATCGGTGTACCTCTGTTATTATTATCATTAATACTAGGTCTTGAATGGGCCTATATAATCGTTTCGGATATTAATTGGTATGATAGTAAAATTCTTGGCTCATTTGCCTGCCTAATTATATATGGAATCTATTTATATCTTAAAGTTAACAACCGGATTTATGGGAAATCACTCGCTTATTGGAATATTGGTTCATTCTTGTTAGTGCTAGTGAATTTCTTCTTTTTCGGCAGCATATCAGCATTTCATGTCTATTGATGGAGGGTAAATCATGAGAAAAATCATTATCGGTTCACGTAGAAGTAAATTAGCATTGACACAATCTAATTGGGTTATTGACCAGCTGAAAAATCTGGGATTACCGTTTGAATTTGAATTGAAAGAAATTGTGACAAAGGGTGACAGGATTTTAGACGTAACTCTCTCTAAGGTCGGAGGAAAAGGTCTTTTTGTAAAAGAAATCGAACAAGCCATGCTAGATGGGGAAATTGATATGGCCATTCATAGCATGAAAGACATGCCGGCAGAGCTTCCAGAAGGGTTAACAATTGGCTGTATTCCAGAGCGTGAGGATCATCGTGATGTGTTGATTTCAAAAAATAATCTAACGCTTGCAGAACTTCCGGAAGGTGCGATTGTCGGTACAAGCAGCTTAAGAAGAAGTGCTCAATTGTTGGCAAAACGTCCGGATTTAACAATCAAGTGGATTAGAGGGAATGTGGATACACGTATTCAAAAATTAAAAGATGAAGAATATGATGCAATCGTATTGGCGGCAGCAGGTCTTTCGAGATTAGGCTGGAAAAAGGATGTTGTCAGTGATTTCCTTGATGAAGATACTTGCATACCTGCAGTTGGCCAAGGGGCGCTGGCGATTGAATGCAGAGCAGACGATCATGAGCTATTGCAGGAATTAGCTAAATTAACTTGTCAGGATACAAAAGAAGCTGTTACAGCGGAGCGTGTCTTCCTCAATAAAATGGAGGGTGGCTGTCAGGTTCCAATTGCAGGTTTTGCATATAAAGACGAAAAAGGGACCTTACAATTCCAGGCACTCGTCGGAACGCCTGATGGGCGTACCATTTATCGTGAACAAATTTCAGGAGATGATCCTGAAAGCTTAGGTATAACAGCTGCCAATCGCCTAATCGAACGGGGAGCAAAGACTTTAATTGAAAAGGTTAAAGAGGAGATGGAAAGCTAAATGAAGCATTCCTTGTTTCTTTCGGGTAAAGGCGTATTGGTTACAAGAGAAGAAGCGCAGGCCGAACAATTGTGTGCCATGATTGCTGAGCATGGAGGGGTACCAATTAAGGTGCCTCTTCTTTCGTTTCAAAAGGTTGATGCAGATAGGCTTGAATCAGTAAAAGAAAAGCTGAGCAGGCTGGAATCTTTTGATTGGATCGTTTTCACAAGCAAGCCGGGTGTTGATCTATTTTGTGAGATGCTGAACGAAATGGAATTTGAAGGAATCTATCCTAAAATAGCAGCCATTGGTAAAAAAACGAAAGCAGCCTTGCAGGAACATGGTCTGCAGCCTACTTTTATCCCACCGAAATATGTAGCTGAATCTTTTTTGCCTGCGTTTCTGGAAGTAGTGGATACGAGCGAATCTGTGCTCATTATAAAGGGTGATTTGGCGAGAGATTATCTATTTAATGGGCTGATAGCTGCAGGTATACATACAGAGGAGTCCGTTATTTACAGCAACCGTATGCCAGAAGACAGTGAACAAGCCTTGGTGGATGTACTTACAAATAAAAAGATAGATATTCTATTATTTACGAGCCCTTCGACAGTAAATCATTTTATGAAGACCGTGAAAAAACATCATTTATTTGACTGTTTGATAGATAAAGTGACAGTTGCAATCGGACCGGTCACGAGGAAAAGAGCCGAAGAACTGGGCGTGGCTGTCACATTATGTCCGGAGCAATATACCGTAGATGAAATGATGAAAGAATTAAGGCAGTATTATTCGTAATATAGGAGGACCTTAAAATGGCCAATATTGAATTTAATCGACACAGAAGATTAAGAAGAAATGAATCTATGAGAGCGCTTGTGCGTGAAACACATTTACATGTAGAAGACTTTATTTATCCGATTTTTATTACGGAAGGTACAAATGAAAAGAACCCCGTTACTTCTATGCCAGGAATCTATCAATTTTCCATGGATCGTTTGAAAGAGGAAATGGATGAAGTGGCTTCACTTGGTATCAAATCTGTCATTCTCTTTGGAGTACCGGATCAGGAAAATAAGGATGAATGTGGGACAGGTGCTTTTCATACACATGGGATTGTCCAAAAAGGGATTCGTTTTGTAAAAGAAAACTATCCTGAAATTCTTGTTGTAGCTGATACATGTTTATGTGAATATACAAGCCACGGTCACTGCGGTATGGTTGAAAATGATGAAATCTTAAACGATGAAAGTCTGGAGCTTTTGGTTAAAACAGCTGTCAGCCAGGCGGAAGCAGGAGCGGATATTATTGCTCCTTCCAATATGATGGATGGATTTGTGGCTGCGATTCGCCAGGGTCTTGATGAATCAGGCTATCAGCACATCCCAATCATGTCCTATGCCGTTAAATATGCATCCGCATTTTATGGTCCATTCCGTGAAGCAGCAAACGGAGCACCTCAATTTGGTGATAGAAAATCCTATCAAATGGATTATGCCAACCGTATTGAAGCCTTGCGTGAAGCTGAATCAGACGTTCAGGAGGGAGCGGATTTTATCATTGTGAAGCCAGCTCTTGCTTTCCTCGATATCATTCGCGATGTGAAGAATACAGTAAATCTGCCTCTTGTAGCTTATAATGTAAGTGGAGAGTATTCCATGGTTAAAGCAGCTGGTGCAAATGGCTGGATTGACGAAAAAGCTATTGTGATGGAAATGCTAACTGGTATGAAACGTGCCGGTGTAGATTTAATCATTACTTACTTTGCAAAAGATGCAGCAAAATGGTTAAAAGAATCAAATTAATTCCATATATAAAGGAGATTGCAGCATATGCGTTCATATGAAAATTCTAAGAAAGCATTCCAGGAATCCATCAATTTATTGCCGGGCGGCGTAAACAGCCCTGTCCGTGCTTTTAAATCTGTAAATATGGATCCGATTTTTATGGAAAGAGGAAAGGGTTCAAAAATCTATGATATTGATGGCAATGAATATATTGATTATGTTCTTTCCTGGGGACCGCTGATTCTTGGCCATGCAAATGACCGGGTAGTAGAGGCGATTAAAAAGGTTGCTGAAACTGGTACAAGCTTTGGTGCTCCAACTTTAATGGAAAATAAATTGGCACAGCTTGTAATTGATCGTGTCCCATCAATTGAAATGATACGGATGGTTTCCTCCGGTACAGAAGCAACCATGAGCGCACTTCGTCTGGCACGAGGATATACAGGACGAGATAAGATCCTTAAATTTGAAGGATGTTATCACGGACATGGAGATTCATTGCTTATCAAAGCAGGTTCAGGAGTTGCTACACTTGGTTTGCCAGATAGCCCTGGTGTTCCAGAGGGCGTTGCGCGAAATACCATTACAGTTCCATACAATGATCTTGAGAGTGTAAAACTTGCTTTTGACCAATATGGCGAAGATATAGCAGCTGTAATTGTAGAGCCAGTTGCGGGAAATATGGGAGTAGTCCCTCCACTGCCAGGCTTCTTGCAGGGATTAAGAGAAATTACTGAAAATCACGGTTCTTTATTAGTCTTTGACGAAGTTATGACCGGTTTCCGTGTTGATTATCAATGTGCGCAAGGTCATTTCGATGTTACTCCAGATTTAACTTGTCTAGGAAAAGTAATTGGCGGAGGACTTCCAGTAGGAGCATTCGGCGGTAAAAAAGAGATCATGAGCCAAATTGCGCCAAGCGGTTCCATCTATCAAGCCGGTACATTATCAGGAAATCCGATTGCGATGACAGCCGGTTATGAAACGTTAATCCAGCTTAATGAGGATACGTATAAAGAGTTTACTAAAAAAGCAGATCTCTTAGAGGCAGGGTTTAAGGAAGCAGCTGAAACCTACCAAGTACCTTTAACGTGTAATCGAGCAGGGTCTATGATTGGCTTCTTCTTTACTAATGAACAGGTTAAAGATTACGAGTCTGCAAAACAATCAGATCTTCAATTTTTTGCGAATTATTATAAAGAAATGGCGGAAAATGGTGTATTCTTGCCGCCTTCTCAATTTGAAGGAATCTTTCTTTCAGTTGAACATAGTAATGAAGATATTCAAAAGACTATACAGGCTGCCCAAAAAGCGTTTAAAGCAATTAAACGATAAAGTGAAACAATGTCCGTTGAGGAATTACTTTCATTCCACACGGAGCATTAGTTGAACTAATCGACTTCTTACTGCTGCTTACCTTTGTTTTAGGCGAGAGTCCATGCTCCAATTTGAATGAGATAAAGTGATTAGTAGATTCCCCCGAGTATGCTCTCGGGGGAATTTTTTTATTCTCCAGACATACGTTTAACAAAGCACATATTTTCTGTATCTGCAGCATAGGCTGATAATGGCATTTAGATGAAAAGGGCTGAAGGGAGGAAATTGGGTGTCTGAGGATCATGCATCGTCATTACGATTTTCATTAGAAGAGAGTGTGTGGTTTCAAAGGGGACAGGAAGTTGAGGAACTGTATTCCATTTCGCTTGAACCAAATGTTTCAGCTCATCAAGTAGAACAGTATGTGATTCTTAAAGGGACTCTGGATTTAATGGGGGAATATAAGGCCACTGAGGCAACAGGACAGGAAGAAGGAGCAGAAGATCCGTTTCGGCGCTATGTTTCTGTAATCGAACAAAGGGAGCATCATTTATTTGAATTCCATCAGCAATTTCCTGTAGATATAACGATTCCTGCAGAAAGAGTTCGGGAAATGGATGAGCTTAATATAGGTGTGCATACCTTTGATTATAAGCTGCCAGAAAAGGGATATCTGCAAATTAGAGCAGATTTATGGATTGGTGGAGTTTACGATAATTTGCCTGAAGAGCAGACGCAAGTGACAGAGACAGAGGAACGGGAAGAGACTTCAAACTATCAAAATGGAACATCCGGGCGATTTCAGGAAGAGCATCATACTCATACATGGAATAAAATCAACGAAGATTTTGAGGAGTCAGCAGAGGAGATTACTATTCAGGCAGAAGTCCATAATGAGCAAGAGGAAGAACAGATAGAGGTGCATTTATATCGGGAAAATTCTGAGGATGAGGATCAGGAGCAGGAGGATTTGGCAGATTCGCCTGAGATTTATCTCAAGAACCCAACTTCTTATATAGAGAGTAATCATAACCAGGATGACCATTTTTATGTTGAAACTAAATTGTCACCCCGACTGCATCAACCAGCCGATTATGAAGAAACACAGCCGAATGATGAGTCAGATCATACAGACAAGGACTATAGCCCTTTTGCTTTTGAACCGGACCAATTAGTTGACAGACAAAAGCAAAAAGATGAAAACCAATCTTTTTCCATTCCATATGATAATAGATTTGATGAGGGTCCTCCGGAATTAATGGAAGTCGTTCCTTTTACTGCCGAGTATGGAAAAGAGGAAAGTTCAGAATATGAAAAAGAGGAAAGTTCAGAATATGAAAAAGAGGAAAGTCCTGAATATGACAGAGTACAGCCGCACCAATCTCAAGCGAATGTAGCACCAGATTTGAATAAAGCTGCAGTAGAACCGGAAACAAATGTTTCTCGCATACGTCAACAGAAAAAAGAACAAACATCCAATCAGTATGTAGAGAAAAAGTATCAATCGTCTGATTCTAAAAGAAAGAATGGGAAGGAGAACGAAGATCAAACTGAAGGTAAGTCTAAATCTTTGTTATACGATTTATTTACAGAGGAGGAAGAATCACAACAATCAAAAGTAAGAGTCTGTATTGTCCAAAATGGAGAAAATATTGATGTTCTGGCAGATCGATATAAAACGAGCGTTCAGCATATCGCGAGAATAAACGGGTTGGAATTAACATCCGATCTAAAAGCTGGTCAGGTAATTTATATTCCTGAAGCTGCTGCTTCTTATAAATAATAGGTCTAGTTAACAGCAGAGCACAGCATTATATGCTCTGCTTTTTTAATAGGAATAGTACAATGCAATTTAACTGTGAGAAACATGGCTGCATAGCTCATTAAAAAATAATGACTTATGATAGGGCAGCTGAAATAGATTTCATTGGTTTCCAAAAAGGGCACATGCAGAAAGGGTGCCAGAGGAATGTTAAGAAAAGATCAGGAGTGGATATCTGAGTTTCTAAGAAACTATCAATTGGAACTTGAATTTTACGAGGATTTTGGAAAAGTAAAAAAAGTATATACGAACAATGGTATATTTGCGATTAAAACCATCCCGGCAACCAAAGGCATTGATTTTATCAAAAATGTGCAGAACCTATATCAAAATGGATATAACCGAATTGTTCCGATTTTTCCAACAGTTGATGGCAGATATGGAGTATTAACTCATGATAAAATCAGTTACCTTATGCCTTGGCTGCCGGATGAACATATAGAGGAACGGGCAGAACGACACCAGCAGATGTTCAGGGAATTGGCAAGAATGCATACGCTATCTGGCAAAGAAATTAACATTACGAAAGAGGAACGGGAAGAGCATTATGAAAAAACAGTCAAGGAGTGGGAGGAGCAAAAGGAATTTATTCGTGAAATGGTAACAACCATCGAAAAGAAGTGGTATATGTCTCCGTTTGAGCAGTTGTTTAGTATGTGCTTTTATGACTTGTCTCAGGCTCTGACGTATTCCTTAAATAAACTGAAGGAGTGGTTTGACCTAACAAAGGAAGAAGAAAAAGTACGCAGTGTGGTGACCCATGGAAATATCTCAATTCATCATTTCTTATATAGTGAAAATGGTTATGGCCATTTTATCAATTTTGAACAGAGTAAAACCGCACCTGCCTATTTCGACTTATTGCCTTTTGTCGTTAAGCAGTTAAAAACTTATCCAATCCAGGGTGAAGAAATAGTTGAGTGGATCTATCTTTATCTGAAGTATTTTCCCTACAAGGAGGGTGAGCTGCGTTTATTCTTATCCTATTTAGCCTATCCGGCTAATTGTATCAAGGTAGTAGAACAATACTCCAGAAAAAAAGGTAAACAGGATGAAATACAATTTTGCCGAAGATTCCAAAGGCAGTATTGGTTATTAAAAAACATTGAATATATTATTATGAGGATGGAACAAATAGAAGAAAGCAAAAAGGCGAAGGAAGAGAAATAAAAGATATGGCATCAACATAATAAAATGATAGGCTGTATCAAACAAAAACCAGGCAAACCTACCTGGTCTAAATGAATAGTTATAAAAGATTACAGAATATCAAAGTGGAAGGCTAAAGCAAGACCAATCAGTAATAATAGCAGAAATAAATCAAAAGTGGTCGGAAAAAAGAATGTCCGGATTCCTTGAAAAACGGCAAAGGGAATGGAGAATTGCTGTAAGACATTTCTTGTATTTCGAATCCACGGAGGCATATTGTATTGAGTTACCTTTTTTCGCATGTAAATTCCCCCTTTATGATAGAATATAAAATTACCCCTGAATGGGTGTCTGTACAGCATTATTTAAAGCGTCTAAGAATGAGAATTGACGATGACACCTTGGACATAGGCTTGAATAAAATATAGAAAAATGGGAAACAATGATTGACGAGTAGATGCATACTTATGTATGATAACAGTATTAAAAAATGATTTCCGATTATGAGAAACCAAAATAACAATGAAAAGCTTTGAATGGGAAGAGTATGTGATTAAGACTGTAAGAGAGAGGAATCCATCGGCTGTAAGATTCCTTCAGTAACCGTAATCGCAGAAGGTCGCCCGGGAGCTGTTTCCGTGAACGTCAATAGTAGCGGATAACCGGTGAAGAGCCGTTAACGAAATGAAGTGCCGATACAACAGTTATTTGTATTGGAACAAAGGTGGTACCGCGAGACATACCGTTTCGTCCTTTTTATATAGAGGATGAAGCGGTTTTTTTATTGCGTTTTTCACCAATTATGAAAGTAAAGGAGAATGAAAAATGGAGCAACAAACGGATATTGGTATGCCAACCAAATACGATCCTCAATCAATCGAAAAAGGACGCTATGATTGGTGGTTAAAGGGTAAATTCTTTGAAGCGGGACAGGATAAACAAAAAGAACCTTATACGATTGTAATTCCTCCTCCAAACGTAACGGGTAAACTGCATTTAGGTCATGCATGGGATACTGCGCTTCAGGATATTTTGACAAGAATGAAGAGAATGCAGGGTTATGACGTATTATGGCTGCCAGGTATGGACCATGCGGGAATCGCAACTCAAGCGAAGGTAGAAGAAAAACTGCGCAATCAAGGTGTTTCACGTTATGATTTGGGACGTGAGAAATTTGTTGAAGAAACATGGAAATGGAAAGAGGAATACGCATCTCATATCCGTGAGCAATGGGCAAAAATTGGATTGGGCCTTGATTATACTCGTGAACGCTTTACTCTAGATGAGGGACTTTCAAAAGCTGTTCGTGAAGTGTTTGTAAAACTTTATGAAAAAGGCCTTATTTACCGCGGTGAATATATTATTAACTGGGATCCAAGTACAAAAACAGCGATCTCTGATATTGAAGTAATTCATAAAGAGGTTAAGGGTGCTTTTTATCATATGCGCTACCCACTTGCAGATGGCAGCGGGCATATTGAAGTTGCGACAACTCGTCCGGAAACAATGCTTGGCGATACAGCAGTTGCAGTTCACCCGGAAGATGACCGTTATAAGCACCTGATTGGAAAAACGGTTATCCTGCCAATCGTAGGAAGAGAAATTCCGATTGTTGGCGATGATTATGTAGAGATGGATTTTGGTTCCGGCGTTGTAAAAATTACACCAGCACATGATCCTAATGACTTCGAGGTAGGTAATCGTCATAATCTTGAACGCATTCTAGTTATGAATGAAGACGGAACGATGAACGCGAAGGCTGGCAAATATGAAGGTATGGACCGTTTCGATTGCCGTAAGCAAATTGTGAAAGATCTTCAGGATCAGGGAGTGTTGTTCAAAATTGAAGAGCATATCCATCAGGTTGGACACTCTGAAAGAAGCGGATCTGTTGTAGAGCCTTATTTATCTACACAATGGTTTGTTAAAATGGGACCATTGGCAGAGCGTGCAATTGAAATGCAATCCACTGAAGGTAAAGTAGAATTCGTACCGGAACGCTTTGAGAAAACATATTTGAATTGGATGGATAATATCCATGACTGGTGTATCTCCAGACAGCTTTGGTGGGGTCACCGCATTCCGGCTTGGTACCATAAGGAAACAGGCGAGGTACATGTAGGAATGGAAGATCCTGCAGATATCGAAAACTGGACGCAGGATACAGATGTATTGGATACATGGTTCAGTTCTGCGTTATGGCCGTTTTCCACAATGGGCTGGCCTGATACAGATTCAGAAGACTTTAAACGTTATTATCCAACAGCAGCTCTTGTGACTGGATACGATATTATTTTCTTCTGGGTATCAAGAATGATTTTCCAGGGACTTGAATTCACTGGAGAGCGTCCATTCAAAGATGTATTGATTCATGGACTTGTACGTGATGAGCATGGCAAGAAAATGAGTAAATCTCTTGGTAATGGTGTAGATCCAATGGAGGTTATTGAGAAATATGGTGCGGATTCATTAAGATATTTCTTAACAACTGGAAGCTCACCAGGTCAGGATTTACGTTTCAGCTATGAAAAAGTAGAATCTGTTTGGAACTTTGCCAATAAAATTTGGAATGCATCCCGTTTCTGCTTGATGAATATGAATGGGCTGAAATATGAAGAGATTGATTTAACAGGCGAAAAATCAGTTGCGGATAAATGGATTTTAACTCGTCTAAACGAAACGATTGAAACTGTAACAAGACTGGCAGATAAATATGAATTCGGTGAAGTTGGCCGTGCATTATACAACTTCATTTGGGATGATTTCTGTGATTGGTATATTGAAATGGCGAAGCTCCCTCTATATGGAGAAGACGAGGAAGCTAAACTTACAACACGTTCTATCCTTGCGTACGTATTGGATCAAACGATGCGATTGTTACATCCATTTATGCCATTCATCACTGAAGAAATTTGGCAGAACCTTCCTCACCAAGGGGAGTCCATCACAACAGCATCTTGGCCTGTTGTAAATCCGGACTTAACGGATGAAAAAGCTTCTGATGAAATGAAATTGCTTGTCGAAATCATTCGTACAGTACGTAATATTCGCGCAGAAGTGAACACGCCGCTCAGCAAAAAAATCAAGCTTTCTTTGAAGGCGAAAGATGCAGAAACACAAGCTGTTCTTGAGAAAAACAGCAGCTATATCGAGCGCTTCTGTAATCCAGAGGAATTAACAATTGGTACAGACATCCCTGCTGATGATAAAGCGATGACAGCTATCGTAACGGGTGTTGAATTAATTCTTCCATTGCAAGGTCTATTAAATATTGAAGAGGAACAAAAACGTCTTCAAAAAGAACTTGAAAAATGGAAAAAAGAAGTAGAAAGAATTGAGAAAAAGCTATCCAATGAAGGCTTCATGAAAAAAGCGCCTGAAAAGGTGATTGAAGAAGAAAAAGCGAAGCTGGCAGACTATGTTGAAAAACGTGAGGCTGTACAAAGCCGCCTGAAGGATTTAGAAGAATTGGCTTAAGACATTTTATTGCGCCCTGTTCGAAGCATTTGAACAGGGTGTTTTTGTTCAATCATGTCATACTAATACATAGCGCAATGGTTGAGGAGTGAAAAAAATGATACAGGATTATCAACAGGCAGAGAAGTTTCTTGCAGACCGTACAGCAAAACTTGGGATGGATTTTGGCCTGGAAAGAATGGAAAGAGTCTTACGTAAATTGGGAAATCCGGAGCGCAGCATTCCTTGTATACATATAGCAGGCTCAAATGGCAAAGGTTCTACGCTTACATTTTTAAAACATATTTTGGTGGCAGAGGGCTACCGGGTAGGTACCTTTACATCTCCCTATCTTGAAAAGCTGAACGAACAAATTATGATTGATGAGGAAATGATTTCGGACAATAAGCTAGTTGAATTATTAAATTACCTCCTCCCTGTAATAAATGAATCAGAGCAAAAAGGGGATTATCTAACTGCTTTTGAAGTAACGACTATATTAGCTTTTCTGCATTTTAAAAATGAGCAACCGGATATTCTTATTATTGAAACCGGACTTGGGGGGAGACTTGATTCCACTAATGTAATTGAACCGCTTTTGGAGATCATTACCAGCATCTCTTTAGAGCATACCAACATTCTCGGAAATTCTTTGGGTGAAATTGCAACAGAGAAAGCAGGTATTATCAAGAATGGAACATCAGTTGTTACAGGTGTAAAAGATGAGGAAGCATTAGAGCCCCTAACAAAACAGGCAGAGAAAATGAATGCTGCTTTATATACGCTAGGAAAAGAATTTAAGATTTTGAACCGCTCTCACCCTAAAAATCAGGAAGTTTTCACGGTTAAATGGCGAGAATACTTACTGGAGAATTTACATATTAGCATGCTTGGAAGCCATCAAGTTGAGAATGCAGCGCTTGCTGTCATCAGTTCAATATTACTTAGTGAAACGTATCGCTTTTCGATTCGGGAAGAAAGTATCAGAAAAGGACTGGCATCTGCCAGATGGAAAGGGCGTTTTGAGATTGTGTCGAACCAGCCGCTAATCATCCTGGACGGCGCACATAATGTGTCAGGTATAAACTCTCTGCTTTCAACGATTGATGATCGTTACCCAAATTGTGATATACATATTTTGTTTGCGGCCTTAAAGGACAAGGATTATACAAAGATGATTCAGATGATTGAACAAAAGGCAGCAAGTATAACTTTTACGGAGATTCCATTAGAACGAATGAATGAGGCAGAGGAGCTTTTTAAACATAGCCGACACCCTCATAAGGATGTAAAAAAAGATTGGGTAGAAGGAATAAATGAGATATTAGCCAAAATGAAAGACAGAGATATGCTATTGGTCACAGGCTCTTTATATTTTTTGGCGTCTATTCGTCCATATATCGTCAATGAAATTATTCGAAAGTCATAACTAAATTCATGTAAAAGTAATGATGTTCATGACAATCCTCCATAAGACCTGTTTTTGTAAATACTTGTGTGACAGATGTCAGAATTTTTGATAAAATTTGACATAAGATGGATGAAATTCCTGAACGGAGGGGCGGTAATGGTTACAAAACAAAAACGCTTCATTATTTGGATACTTTGGTTATTGATCGTCCCTGCAAGTTTATATATTTCATATACGGAGTATCCTATTTTAGGAAGCTTTTTTTCGATTGATATTCTTCTGTTCCTATTACTGCTTTGTATTATTACGTATTACCCTATTATGATAAATGGATTGCCAATTTTTCTCCTTCAGGGTGTATCCTTGGCTCTATTCCTTGAGTACGGATTATTTGTTGAAATAATCCTTTCGCAAATCGGAGTAATAACATTGCTCTATAGAATAAAAATAAGCAAGGATGAGCTTTTCCGCATTCCGATGAATTCTTTAATGTTTTTTATTAATTCATTAACAAGCGGATTAATCTATTATTTGCTTGGCGGTCAGCATTCTAATTTGGACTTATCGGATATAAGTGTATTTTCATTAATTGTAATCCACCAAATTGTCTGGTTCTTATCTAATTTTATTTGTGCTTTACTCATAGATGTGTTTGTATATAAGGCAAAAGTAGAGTTTGTTGCAAAAGATCAGGTTGCGGATATCGTATCCAGTATTATCATCTTTCCAATCGGTTTATTATTGTATTCAACCTATCAGGAGCTGGGGGTGGTAGCCATTATTATTGTTGGCGTACCGCTTGTGAGTTTGGCTCTTGTGATGAGACTGTATTATCGGGCTGACCATATGAATGAAGATTTGCAAAAAGCGAGCCAAATTGGTCACAGATTGACAGAAAGATTAGAAGTCAAGCAAGTACTGGATTTATTTTTGGGTGAAATTTCAAGGATTTTCCCAGTGGACGAAACCTATATTCTTAGTGTGGATAGCAAAGCCAATAATCGCCTTCGTATGGTTCGTTATGAAAGTAAAAATGAGACTGGTATGCCCCATTTGAATTTAATCTCGGCAACAGACAGCTTGTTAGGAGAAGTATGGAAATCAAAAAAAACATTGCTGATTCAGAGCTCTGCCTCCCTGAAGAAATACGAAAACCATGGTATTCCTGATTGGGCAGAAAGCGTCTTGATTGTTCCGGTTTTAAATGCAGAGCAAATGGAAGGGATTGTCCTTCATATATCTTCGAAAAGAAACTTTTTTGAAAACAGTCAGATAACGATTGCAGATATTCTTTCTACATATCTGGCTTCAGCTATTGAAAATGCGAAGCATTATGAAGAAACAAAAGCCAAAAGTGAACGCTGCTCTTTAACAAATCTATATAACAACTATTTTCTGGAAGATTACTTAAAAGAACAATTTATCCTGATAAGGGGAAGAAAGCTGGATACATTAACTCTTATCTTAATAGACTTGGATCACTTTAAGTCAATAAATGACTCTTACGGACATTTGGGTGGGAACGAAGTTTTATGCCAGGTAGCAGAACGTTTGTCTTCACTCGTACAATTTAAAGGGATTGCAGCCAGATATGGCGGTGAAGAATTTGTGCTTGTCCTCCCTGGTGCAGGAGTGGAGGAAGGCTATAAATTTGCCGAACTGGTACGTCAAAAAATTGGAACAAAGCCGTATGAATTAGTATCTGATTTAGGTAGTGAAAGCAGGAGGGTTCATGTAAGAGTAACTGCATCAATTGGAGTTTCAACCGCTCCAATTGATGCGGATGATCCTCACTCATTAATCCGTCATGCAGACCGGGCTATGTATACAGGAGCAAAACGCGCCGGACGTAACAAAGTGGCGCAATATATTAAATAAAAGAGACGTATTCCGACTACTAGAGAGGAGGAATACGTCTTTTTTGTTCAAGAGAAATAGACTAAAGCTATTTGTTTGGAAGTGAGTTTCATATATGGAACAGCTGATAAAAGTTTTGAAAGAGAAATCGAAGTAATTCAAGGATTTATTACTATTTTGATAAAAAGATGAGGTTAAATCTACCTATCTCTGTAAATCAACAATATCCTATAAGATTAATATTTATAAATAGAGCAGATAATTTATTGAAAAATATACAATATAATGGTAAAGAATGTATAATAAGTGATAATATAGGTAATTTGTATGAGTGAAGAATAGATTCTATTTAAAATACAGGCTAGAGGGGTGGGTATATGAAAAGACGGCTAAAACTAGCAATTGCTATTATTATTTTATTTCCAACGGTATTGCAGGCTCCTAACGTAACACATGGAGCGGAAAGCACTCCAAAAATAAGAGTTTTGGAGATTTACGATAATAAAAATTATTACCCGACAAAGCTTGAGGATCTTTTAGGGGATACCCAATATGAATATACGTCAATGCCAATGAAAAAATTTGTAGCACTTCGAGAAGAATTAGATGGAAAATATTACATGATTGTAATGTTTACTCTCTATCTCTTAATCTTCCTCACCGGTCTCATCTTTGGTTCATTTTATAATGTGGTAGGTTTGAGGATTCCAGCGAAGGAATCGATTGTGGCTCCGAGGTCGGCTTGTCCGGCCTGCGGCCATACATTGACACCGATAGAGCTTATCCCTGTATTGTCTTACTTGTTTCAAGGGGGGAAGTGCCGTAAGTGTAAGGCGGGCATTTCACCTATTTATCCGATGATGGAACTGACAACGGCTATTCTATTTATGGCAGCTCCGATGCTGCTGGGCTGGACTGCTGAATTGTTTGTGGCATGGGCACTTATTTCCCTGCTGATCATTATTTTTATATCGGATATTACGTACATGCTTATACCGAACAAAATTCTGCTGTTTTTTACAGTTGTTTTTTTGTTTATTCGGGTATTTATTCCTTTGGACCCATGGTGGGACGGTATAGCTGGTGCTATTGTCGGGTTTGGAATCCCATTTTTTATCGCTGTAATCAGCAAAGGCGGCATGGGTGGCGGAGATATTAAATTATTCGGTTTAATTGGATTTGTGATGGGAGTAAAGGGAGTTATTCTCGCCTTTATATTCTCCACCTTTTTTGGAGCTGTCTTTGGAGTCATTGGGATGTTAATCGGTCTTGTGAAGCGGCGGAAGCCGATTCCATTTGGACCGTTCATCGTCGTTGGTACACTGGTGGCCTACTTTTTTGGGGAGTTCTTGCTAGACTGGTATTTACAATTTTTGTGATTGATTTGGAAGGGAGAAGTTATAATGGCTTTTACTTTATTTTCAGGCAGCAATCGGGTTGTGAACCTGGTATTAAAAGACCATGTGATTCGTTATGTAGAACTTAAACAGCTGGACCCACCGATTGTTCATAAATGCGGTGAGCATTTTTTACCTGCCGGTGTTATAAAGGACGGCATTATTACTGATTTTGACCTTCTAAAGGATATTTTAGGTGATTGTGTTGTTAAATGAAAAATACAGAAACGTCAGGTGCGGTTTTTAGTACCAGACTCCCGTTTGGTCATTCGTAAGGTTGCCATTCCAAAGGATATTAAAGATGATGAAATCAAGGGATACTTATATTTGGAAATGGGAACGAGTATACATCTTCCATTTGAGGAACCCATTTTTGATGTGGTTCTGTTGGAAGAGACGGAGGAAAAAAGGAAATTCTGTTATTCGCTGCTGAAGAAGAGGTGGTATCGGAGTACGCCACTTTGCTTGAAAAATCTCAGCTTTATCCTATAGAAGCAGATATTTCGCCTTTGTCGCTGTACAGGCTGTTTTTTCATGCAGGAAAAAGAGATTCGAAAGACCATCTCTTACTGATTGAATTTAATTTGCATACCGTCAACACAAGTGTTTTTGTAAATGATAAGCCGATCTTTATGAAAAATATCCCTATTACAGGGCAAAGTAGTGAATGGGAACTATTGCGTATAAATGAAGATCAGCAAATCATGGAATATTCCAGTGACAAAGAAGATTATATGCAATTGTTGGAGGATACTTATACAGAAATTGATCGGGTGCTAAGCTTTTATCAATATTCCTTAAGCCATGAGCAGCATCAGGTCACTAAAATAATCATAACCGGTGATCATCCTTATCTAACTGAAGTGATCACTGACATAAAAAATAGATATGATCAAACTGTGGTGAGTATTCCAAAGGGATATATACAAACCAATAAGGAACCTGAATTGCCGGAGTCCTTTTTTTAGCCGGGGGATTGGCTCTTAAAGGAGTGAGATGATGCTTGTAGAAATTAACTTGCTGCCAAAAAAAGAGCGCAAAAACCGTGGTGTACTCCTGATTATCTTATCTGCAGTGTTTCTCGGTATTCTCTGCGGAATCCTTTACTTTTGGCAATATCAGAGCAATCAAAGCCAGTTGAATGCATTAGAACAAGAATATGAAATGACTGCTCAAATGATTGAAGTGGAACAGCAGAAGGTTGTATCTCAGGAGAATAGCAATTCTGTTGCTCAATTAACAGAAAAGGTTAAATGGGCAAACCAATACCCTGTTAAAACAGTACTTCTTTTAAAACATTTGATTGGATTTTTGTCGGAACGAGGATTTATTGAAACCTTTTCTTATGCGGAAAATGGTGCTATTAAACTCGAAGTACGGTTTGATAAAGCAGAAGAAGCGGCCTATTATCTAAAGGATTTATCATCAACTGAAATCATAACGAATGCGATTAGATTTGCAAAACCAATTGCCGGATATAGAGGTGCCTCCTCCAGCTAATAAAGATAATCCATTAAGCATTGCACCGGATGTATATGAGGATTCAAAAAAAGATGATGAGTAGTTTAATAGAAGCATTCAGGTTGTGAGTTAAATGATAAGGAATATAAATAGGAAGTCTAATGAAAATGGAGCTACCTTAATTGAGTTATTGGCGGTTATTGTCATATTGGGTATTATAGCTTCAATGGCTGTCCTGGTGATTGGTGATGTCATACAAAAGGCGAGAAAGCAGGCCTTCGTCTCTAAGGCCTATATCATGCGTAATGCCAGTACGGTTTATTATAAGAATAAAGAATTCAATAAAGAACCGTTAGTAAATCCAGTAACATATAACGAACTTGTTACCTCAGGTTTTTTGGATGTCATCATTGGTCCGGATACAGGAGATAAATGGGGATTAAATCATACAGATTCCTATGTACTATTTAAGGATGGGAAAGCGGTATCCATCTGTTTAATTGGAATGAAACGTAAATTATGCGGTGAAAAGCAAGGTGAAGGTTATTTGCCGTTGCCTCTTGATCAAATACGTGAAGAGAATGTTGAGGATAGAGAATCCTAGAAATTTGGCGAAACCTTTTTGGACAAGACGACAAGAGTCTTGTTCTTTTTTTTTTACGGAATGATAAGATGAACAAAAAACGCGGAGGCAAAGGAATGGATAAGCCAACCCGGGAACGAACAATCATCGTAAACATAAATGGCGAAAAAAAGGAATACAAATGGATTCCAAGTGAAGATCCAGATACTTTGGATACGATCCAAGAAATTGCCAGCACGGTTGAGGATGAACAAGAACCGTCTCTTTGGGCAGTACCCGAAGAAAAATCTGTTAAAAAAAACGAGGCAAAAACAAAGCTGGCACAAAAAACGGCTTTTCTTGACCATGTAAAAATGAATAAATTACCAGTTCTTGCAGCGGGAATTCCTGTTTTGGTAGCACTTATAATCGGGACATTATTTGGAGTTGTAATATTAAAAATTGTCCTATTCGGCGGCGGAGAGGAAACTGTTAAAGTACCGGACTCTGTTCCTCTGCTTGGTTCCAATAAACAAGCGCCTCAGGAGAAGCAAATGGTCAAGGATATGAATGCTTTTGTCGTCCAGGGAGGCGTCTACTCGAGTAAACAGGCTGCAGAACAACGTGCCTCGCTTATTGAAGGGGATGGAATTCCTGCTATCATTCTTAAACAGGAGGATAAATATTTTATTTATATAGGAGCAGCGGCTACGTTGCAGGATACAAAGAAATTGGCACTTTTATATAGAGGAGAAGGTGTCGATACGTATTGGAAGGAAATCCGTTTTCAGGGCCAAACAAAAAAAGCTTACACACCAAAAGAAACAGAGGTCATCCATAATATGATTCACAACACCGGTCAATACACACAATTGGCTTCAGAGGGCCTATTACAAAGTGAAACGAAAGAAAAGCCAGATATAAAGTCTATTAATTTGGAGAATATTCCGAAAGAATTGCAAAATCTCCATAATTTAAGTGAAAGTATGAATAAAACTTGGTCTACCTATCAATCTAAACCAGAAGAAGCATCCTTAATGCAGCTTCAAAAATGTATACTTCAATTTTTTGATGAATGGTATAGATTATAATGTATTTTCCGGGAAATAAAAAATACATTTTGTGTTTAAAAGGGTACTTCACATTTCGGGGTACTCTTTTTTATTTTGTTTTAAGAATTGAGAATGGTGTCGTATTCTGTTAGGATGAATATGTATCTCCCTATCTATATAAATTCTTATGGCAGGTGGCGAAAAGGATTGGATTTAATCTTGGCTTCTTCTTCCCCAAGGAGAAAAGAATTGCTTGAAATGCTGAACATACCATTTCAGGTGAAAGTAAGTTATGCAGACGAAACCTATCAGGATGGAATGGAACCTCACGAAATAGTGATGGAATTAGCACGCATAAAATCAACTGTTATCGCTGAAACTAACCGTGATTCCGTTGTGATAGGCGCAGATACGATTGTAGTAATGGATGGTGACATCCTTGGTAAGCCGAAAAATAAAGATGAAGCAATTTCCATGCTGAATCGTTTATCCGGTAATGTACACCAGGTTTATACAGGAGTTGCCTTATTAAGAGGGCAAGATTCTATCTTGTTTTATGAAAAAACAGATGTAGAATTTTGGCCATTAAAAAAAGAAGAAATTGAACAATATGTATTGACCGGAGAACCGTTTGACAAAGCGGGATCCTACGGGATACAGGGATTTGGTTCCTTGCTGGTGAAGAGAATCGAAGGTGACTACTTCTCAGTTGTAGGGCTCCCGGTTTCCAGACTTAAGAGGGAACTTGAAAAGTTAGTACATCCTTAAGAACAGCCTCACTCCGTCAATGGAATGGAGAATATGGATGGATACAACGCAAATCATGATAAGAGACTATCCAAAGGATGATCGCCCAAGAGAACGGTTTATCCAATTTGGACCGGAAAGTCTGTCAAACCAAGAGTTACTGGCACTTCTTTTAAGGACTGGAACAAAGGAAGATTCAGTGATGAATCTGGCTAACCAACTTTTGGCTAAGTTTGGCGGGCTGCGTCTTTTGAAAGAGGCAAGTATTGAAGAAATGACTAGCATTAAAGGTATTGGGGAAGCAAAAGCTGTGCAGCTTGCTGCAGCTATGGAATTAGGAAGAAGAATCAGCAATTTGACGAATGAAGAGAGGTACGTGATTCGTTCGCCAGAGGACTGTGCCAATTATTGTATGAATGATATGCGTTTTTTATCACAGGAACATTTTGTATGTATATATTTAAATACGAAAAACCAAATACTCCATAAACAAACAATCTTTATCGGCAGTTTAAACGCCTCAATTGTCCATCCCCGTGAAGTCTTCAAAGAAGCTCTCCGCAGATCAGCAGCATCTATAATATGCTTGCATAACCATCCTTCAGGAGACCCCACTCCAAGTCGAGAAGATATAGAAGTAACCAAACGTCTAGCTGAATGTGGGAAAATTATGGGAATAGAACTTTTAGACCATTTGGTTATCGGAGAGAAAAAATATGTAAGTCTTAAAGAAAAAGGATATTTATAATACTAGGAATTCACATGAGGATGAGCTATAATATTACGTATGCTTTTTAAAGAATTTATTTTTCATTACATTACTGAAGAACTTAACTTTATGATATGAAAAAGAAAATAAAAAAACTCGTACCTAATATGGAATATGTTTCAGAAAGGGAGATATTAAAAGATGCTTGGAAATAGAGATTTAGGAATTGATTTAGGAACCGCCAATACACTTGTTTATGTTAAAGGAAAAGGCATTGTAGTACGTGAGCCTTCCGTTGTTGCATTTCAAACAGATACAAAATCCATTGTTGCTGTCGGTAATGATGCGAAAAATATGATCGGCCGTACACCTGGTAATGTTGTGGCTTTGCGCCCTATGAAAGATGGCGTTATTGCTGATTATGATACGACTGCAACCATGATGAAATATTATATGAAACAAGCGTTAAAAAACCAAGGTTTATTTGCACGTAAGCCATATGTAATGGTATGTGTTCCATCCGGAATTACAGCCGTTGAAGAGAGAGCTGTTGTTGACGCAACTAGACAAGCCGGGGCACGTGATGCTTATACAATTGAAGAACCGTTTGCAGCTGCTATTGGAGCAAACTTACCTGTTTGGGAACCAACAGGCAGCATGGTTGTAGATATCGGTGGCGGTACAACTGAAGTCGCGATTATTTCTTTGGGCGGTATTGTGACTAGCCAATCTATTCGTATCGCAGGAGACGAAATGGATGAAGCGATTATTAACTATATCCGTAAAAACTACAATTTGATGATTGGTGATCGAACTTCTGAAGCTATTAAGCTTGAAATCGGTTCAGCTGGTGATCCTGAAGATATTGAAAACATGGAGATTCGCGGCCGTGACTTATTAACAGGCTTACCAAAAACAATTGAAATCACTGCTGATGAAATTGCAAAAGCTCTTCATGACACAGTGTATGCGATTGTAGATGCGGTTAAAAATACGCTTGAAAAAACTCCGCCTGAGCTTGCTGCTGATATCATGGATCGCGGAATCGTTCTAACAGGTGGTGGCGCATTATTACGCAACCTGGATAAAGTGATCAGTGAAGAAACAAAAATGCCTGTTCTAATTGCTGAAAATCCATTGGATTGTGTAGCAATTGGTACTGGTAAGGCACTTGATCATATTCATTTGTTCAAATCAAAAGTAAAAGATTCAAGATAATATAATAGAACGCAAAAATCCTGAAAGAGGATAATAATGATAGAGGAGCAAGGATATGCCACAATTTTTCTTAAACAAAAAATTGATTATCTTGCTGATTAGCATCATCTTTCTGGTGGCTTTGATTGGGTTCTCACTTCGGGAAAGGGATGAATTGAGCTGGCCTGAACAGTTTATGAAGGACTCGGCCGGCTTTGTTCAAACAATTTTCCATAAGCCCGCTTCTGCTGTAGCGGGCTTTTTTGAGAATCTTTCAGATTTAAGGAATACATATGAAGAAAATAAGAATCTTAAATCACGCCTGGAAGAATATGTGAAGTTGGAAACAGAGATATATGATTTGAAAAAAGAAAATGAGGAATTAAGCAATATACTTAAGAAAAAAGAAGATTTAAGTGATCATACAGTTTCTCATGCAACTGTCATTGGCAGAGGTCCGGAGAGATGGCATGAAACATTGACGGTCTCGAAGGGCAGTGTAAATGGGATTGAGAAAAATATGGCTGTAATTACTGCTGAGGGATTGATTGGAAAGGTCAAAAGTGTTTCTCAATTTACCTCTACAGTACAATTAATGACAGCTCTAGATCCACAAAACCGTATTTCAGCAATGGTGCAAAGTAAAGAAAAATCTTATGGATTTATTCAAGGATATGACGAAGATAAGCAAGCCTTGCTATTAACAGGTCTCCATTATGATGCTAAAATTAAAAAAGGTGAGAATGTGACAACATCCGGGCTTGGAGGGGTGTTCCCAGAAGGTTTAGTCATAGGTACGGTCAAGGAGGTCGTTATCGATCAATACGGATTAACCCAAACAGCTTTGGTTAAGCCGGCAGCTAATTTCTATGATTTGAATAACGTAATGATTGTAAAACGTACAATGACTACTGTAGATACAGATAGCACTGAGGGGGATGACCTGTGATAAGGTTTAAAATCTTCCTTTTAGCTGTCCTTGTTTTTATATCTGAAGGGATTTTTGTTGAAATATTTTCGGCGAAATTATATACAACACCCTACATCTTGGTGCCAAGGTTTATTATTATCTTTCTAGTGTTTTTAGGGGTATACGGAAAAAGGAACATGGCAATCATATATGCTTTTGTTATGGGAATCTTCTATGATGTCGTCTATACAGAAGTATTGGGTGTTTATTTATTTACTTTGCCGTTAATGGTGTACTTCGCAACTCAACTGATGAAAGTACTGCAAATTAATCTTGGGATAGTCTCATCTGTATGTTTGCTTGCTATATCTATTTTAGAAATTATCGTCTATGAGGTGAATACCTTAATTGGTTATACTTCATTGACGTTCATTGAATTTGCACGTATGAGATTGCTGCCTACCTTAATTTTGAATCTAATCTTCCTAATCCTGTTCGCTTATGTATTTGCAAAGTGGATTAAAAAATGGACTGTTGAAGAGGATAATTAAACGGTATTGATTCTATAAAAAAGGAATTGTCAGCGCTCATGTCGAATTAAATTGCATTGAGGTGAGCACGACGTCATGGGAAAGAAGAATGTTCAGCATGTTATGATCAAAGGAAGTAAACAAGGTTTAACGATTGTGATTGATGATCACTCATCTATTTCTGAAGCTTTAAGAGATTTGGATGAAAAATTGTCTATTCATAATTCAACGATTGAAACAACATCAAGTATCCATGTCACCATACATACCGGTAATCGTTATTTAACGGACGAACAAGCGAAAGCTTTGGTCGATTTAGTAGAAAAAAAGGGATACATGGTTGTTAATAATGTTGAATCTAATGTCATTTTGCATGAAGAAGCCAAAAGATTGGCTGAAGAAGTGGCTGTGACAAAAATCGTGAGGGTTGTCCGTTCGGGTCAAGTTTTGGAAGTGAAGGGTGACATGCTCTTAATAGGAGATGTAAATCCCGGTGCGACCGTTAAAGCCGGCGGTAATATCTTTATTATGGGTACACTGCGGGGGAAGGCGCTGGCAGGTATACACGGCAATAAAGAATGTGTCGTGTCTGCATCTGTGTTTAAGCCATCCCAAATCGTTATTGGAGATGTTTTATATAACTCTTTTGATTATGATGAGCAGGATGACCACAAAATGGAATGTGCTTATTTAGATCAATCTGGTGAGATGATTTTTGATAGATTACAAGTTTTATGTAAAGTGAGACCTAATTTATCCTTATTTGAGGAGGGCGTATAGCCATGGGAGAGGCCATAGTAATAACATCCGGTAAAGGTGGAGTAGGGAAAACGACTACTACTGCCAATGTCGGAACTGCCTTAGCGTTAATGGGGAAAAGAGTCTGTTTGGTCGATACTGATATAGGTTTGAGAAATCTGGATGTAGTAATGGGCCTTGAAAATCGTATTATCTACGATTTGGTAGATGTGATTGAAGGAAGATGCAAAATCCATCAGGCGCTTGTGAAAGATAAGCGTTTTGATGATCGTCTTTATTTAATGCCTGCAGCACAGACAGCGGATAAAACCTCCGTAAATCCTAAACAGGTCAAGCAGTTAATTGATACTTTGAAACAAGATTTTGATTATATCATTATTGATTGTCCAGCCGGTATCGAACAAGGGTACAAAAATGCAGTGGCTGGTGCTGATAAAGCAATTGTTGTAACAACACCTGAAACATCTGCAGTCAGAGATGCGGACCGGATTATCGGGTTATTGGAGAAGGAACCAAATGTCGAATCTCCAAAACTAGTCATCAACCGTATTCGAAATCATATGCTAAAAATGGGCGATATGCTAGATATTGATGAAATTACTACTCATCTATCCATTGATTTGATTGGGATTGTAGTTGATGATGATGACGTAATTAAGGGTTCAAACCAGGGAGAGCCGATTGTGTTTGACCCGAATAATCGAGCATCTGTTGCCTATCGAGACGTTGCAAGACGTATTTTAGGTGAATCCATCCCGCTCAAACCACTTGAAGATGAGAAAACAGGAATGTTTAAGCGGATAAAAAAACTATTTGGTGTTAAGTAATAGTAAGTGAGGACCTCTAATCAAACTGATTAGAGGTCCTTTTTTGTATGTCTGCATGGCATAGCTTGGACCGACTATACATATCTTTTAGAAAAGAGCTGTATAAGAGAGGTGAAAGGATGGGCAGCCAAAGTAGCTCAGAAGTTCGTAAGCGCATTGCCGAGAGAAGAAAAAAACGGGAAAGAATGATGAATGCCAGTAAGAGGAACGAAAGACCGACATGGCCGGAAATGGAAGATGAGAAAGAATGGGGTTCTGAAAATGTTTTCGTATATGAAGAAGGGGTGAGTGAGCATAAAAAGCCGCCTATTGTAAACAAAGATTGGATCTTATTTCGTATCCTTGCTTCTGTTTGTTTGGTTTTGTGCATGGCCATTATTTATCGAACTTCTGCTCCATGGACCCAAACAGCGAAAACTACCCTTGACCAAGTCTATCAGAAGGAATTTCAATTTGCGTCAGTATCTAGCTGGTTTGAGGATACAGTCGGAAAGCCATTTGCTTTTTTGCCTGAGGAATCGGTGAATGAACCTAATAATAATGCTGCTGATAATCGTTTTGCCACGCCGGCAACAGGCACCATTATGAAAAGCTTTGTGAAGGATGGACAGGGGGTCTTAATCAAAACATCCAATAGTACATCGGTTGACACGATTAAAGAGGGGGTCGTTATCTACGCAGGTGAGAAGGAGACACACGGAAAAACAGTTATTGTCCAGCATCCGGATAAGAGTGAATCATGGTACGCTCACCTGCAGGAGATAAACGTCAATTTGTATGAACAAATTAAGAAAGGAACGAAGGTAGGAATAGTATCACCGTCGGATGAGCCGGACAAGGGGGAGTTTTACTTTGCATTGAAAGCCAATGGAAAGTTTATTGATCCTAATGAGGTGATCTCGTTTGAATAAAATATGGCCTGTGCTTACGAAAATACGCATTCATCCATTAACCTGGTTGTTACTTGCTCTTGGTGTGTTGACAGCCAGGTTTACTGAATTGCTTTTAATGTTTGCAATCGTATTATGTCATGAGCTGGGTCATGCTATTGCTGCGCAGTTATTTGGCTGGAGGATAAAATCCGTTACACTTTTGCCTTTTGGCGGAGAGCTGGAGACAGATGAGCATGGAAACCGGCCATGGCATGAGGAATTAATTGTGTTGGCATCCGGCCCTTTGCAGCATGTTTGGATTTTGCTGCTGACTTATCTTTTTTACACAATAGGCTTTATATCAGATTATATCTATACCAGTTTAATTCTATATAACTTTATTGTTTTATTTATAAATTTAGCCCCTATCTGGCCCCTGGATGGAGGAAAAGCGTTGTTTGTTTTATTAAGCAAGCGGATGCCCTTCCTGCATGCACACCGCCTAATTATTATCATTTCCGGAGTCAGTCTGTTTCTTGCTTTAATCGGATTGGTCGCTGTTAATCCGCTAAATATGAATTGGTGGATGGTTGTTGGCTTTCTGACCTTTTCTTTATGGAAGGAGTGGAAACACCGTCAATTTGTATTTTTACGATTTTTGATGGAAAGACATTATGGGCATAATAAGGATATTAGAGCGATATCACGGCTGGAAGCGGAAAAGGATATAAAGATTTATAAAATACTTGAGGATTTCCGTAGAGACAATAAGCATATTATAATCGTGAAAAACAAGGATGAAGAATTAGGGAAGCTGGATGAAGCGGAGGTTTTACATGCCTGTTTTACATCAAAATTGGCATATCGGCCTATTGGAGAACTTTTGTATCCTTATTGACGCTCCTCTCCTGACTCGTTAAAGTAAGATTAATGAGCCAACGAGAGGATTTTTTTAATGAAAAAAATAGTGCTTGATTTTCAAGGAAAAGAACGACGTCTCGGTTTATTGCAAGATGATAAGCTGATGAGGATACATATTGAAAGAGAAGGGCAGGGCCCATTTGCCGGCAATGTTTACATTGGAATTGTTCGTGAAATTGTACCGGGTATGAACGCAGCTTTTGTTGATATTGGGTTTGATAAGAATGCCTATTTGCCATTTGAAGAAACACCGAACTACCATTTAGACTCTCAGGCAAAAACATATGTAAAGCAAGGTGAAAAACTGCTTGTACGCATTCTGCGGGATCCAGAAGGAACGAAAGGCGCTAAAATAAGTGCGTTAATTGAAGTGTCTTCACCGGAAATCGTTTATATAAAGGGTGAACATTTTGTCCGTACTTCTAAAAAAGCAGATAGGAAGACTGTTCAGAAGTGGAAACACATAACAGCCAAGCATCTGCAAAAGGATGAAGGTGTGATTGTTCGTACATCATTCTTGGAGGCGGATGAAGAAGCCTTTATCTCGAGGCTTAGCGAGATGCGTGAACGTTATGAGCAATTACAAAGAAAAGCGTCAAAAAGTAAAGCGCCAGCACTTATAAGCGATCAAAATCGCATTCTAAATCTGATAGAAAGCTGGACAGCTGGGACAACTGGGGAGCTGTGGACTAATTCTGCAGAAGGAATGCAATTACTCCGTTCTGTACTACCTGAAGCATGGGAAACAAAGCTTCAAAAGGATAAAGTGGATCTGTATGATTCCCACGGCGTTACTGAAGAATTGGAGAAAGCAGTCAAAAAGGTAGTCTGGCTTTCGAACGGATCGTATTTACTTTTTGAAAAAACAGAAGCCATGCATGTGATAGATGTAAATACGGGTAAGTTTACTGGAAAGTATGACATAAATAAAACGATTTTAGATACAAATATACTCGCCGCAACAGAAGTGGGACGACAGATGATTCTGCGCAATTTATCTGGGATTATTGTAATAGACTTTATTAATATGAAATCTCCTGAGCATCGCCATCAAGTACAGGCAGCGATGGAAACAGCCTTAAAAGATGATCCGCTGCGTTCTGTAGTCATTGGGTTTACCGAACTGGGACTCATGCAACTAACACGCAAAAAAGAAGGTCCAGATCTATATGAAATTCTTCAGGAAGACTGCTTGGAATGCAGCGGAACAGGATTAATAAAAAGCCGTCAGAGCGCGATATATGAATTGGAACGTCAGTTAGAGGCATTAAAATATAGCTTGGATGATTCTGTATGGGTTGTGGTTGATTCATCCTTTTACACGTATATCAAGGATAATATTCATGCGGTGAAAATACATATCCTGTCAGGCACTAAAAATATATTTGTGACGGAGGGAAGAATGACAGGGGCCAATCGTTTTGAAATTCGAGCCCTCGGAAATAAGAAGGATCTTGAAGAGCGCATGAAGCGTACAGAGGAAGGAATAAAAAAACAAGCCTATTATCCGTATGTTAGTAAATCATGATTGACAATGTTTGTCTGATTATGATAGTATTTTTATGTTAAGTTTGTAGCACCCATGCTACAACCGCACACGTCAGGTAATAAGTCCATTATGGCGCCTGCCGTCGGCGAGTCTTAGACAATTAAGGAGGTGCAGGTATGTACGCAATTATCGAAACTGGTGGAAAGCAAGTGAAAGTAGAAGAAGGTCAATCTATCTACGTTGAGAAAGTGAACGTTGAAGAAGGTGGCATCGTTACTTTCGATAAAGTTCTTTTTGTAGGTGGAGAAGATGTGAAAGTTGGAAGCCCAGTTGTTGAAGGCGCTACTGTAACAGGTAAAGTTGAAAAACACGGCAAACAAAAGAAAATCATCGTTTTCAAATACAAAGCGAAAAAGAACAACCGTAAAAAACAAGGTCACCGTCAGCCTTACACAAAAGTAACAATCGAAAAGATTAGCTTCTAAGGCGACGCGTATGATTAAAGTAAAGGTAGTGCGAGCTGATGAGCGAATTTCTTCGTTCAGTATATCAGGACACGCCGATTTTGCACAAAAAGGTCAGGATATCGTTTGTGCAGGGGTATCTGCAGTAGCTTTTGGCTCTGTAAATGCCGTGATGAGTTTAACTACTGTTGAACCCATCATTAAACAGGCAGGTAAAGATGGCGGTTTTCTTGAAGTCCATTTTCCGGAAACGGATAGCGATGACAAGGTACAATTGTTACTCGAAGGCATGCTTGTTTCCTTACAAACGATTGAACGTGACTATGGTAGATACATGAAAATTATTCTTAGCTAACAGGAGGTGGAATACATGTTAAGATTGGATCTTCAGTTCTTCGCTTCCAAAAAGGGAGTAGGTTCTACAAAGAACGGTCGTGACTCCATTTCTAAACGTCTTGGCGCTAAACGTGCTGATGGACAATTCGTAAGTGGTGGTTCTATCCTTTACCGTCAACGTGGTACAAAAATCTATCCAGGTTTGAACGTTGGCCGCGGTGGAGACGACACTCTTTTCGCTAAAATTGACGGAGTTGTTAAATTTGAGCGCTTGGGTCGTGACAAGAAGCAAGTCAGCGTTTACCCAGTAGCACAAGAAGCATAATAAGTAACAGTCAAAAGAAGCTCTAACCTTGTTGGTTGGAGTTTTCTTTTTTAGATATGAGTTTTTTGGTTAAAACCATTATACTTCCGTATGTACCCCAAGTTATTTACTGCTGGCGAATATATTCCTCTCCTGAAACTTCGCTAAATTTGTTATACTGTAATAGATGATTTGCGATTTTTCCAGGACCTCATTATTCCAATCCGACAGGAGAATGTATTAAGATGGAAACAAAATGGACGACTGTAGAATTACTGAGGCATGCACGTCATGATTGGTTAAACAAAATACAGCTGATTAAAGGAAATATGGCATTAGGTAAAATGGATAGAGTATCTGGTCTTGTAGATGAAATCATTATTGAAGCACAACAGGAAGCAAAAATTTCAAATATGAATATGCCGATGCTTTCCGAACTTTTATTGACAGGTAAGTGGCTTCATTACAAATTCCATATTACATATGAAATTATGGATGATATAAAAGGCTATCCGGAATTGGATGAATTGATAACCAATTGGATGAAGAAGTTTTTCAATGAAGTGAATAGGCAAATAGAAGCACTAGATATCCTGCATTTAACCATCCTGCTCAGCAAAACAGATGAGGATTCATTAAAGATTGGTTTTGATTTTCAGGGACCAGTAAACAATAAAGAAGAATTAATAAAAATGTTTCAGGTAAAAGAGCCTTTAAAAATATCGGGCATTACAGAGGATATTAATTCTTTTTATTTTGAAATAACGGTAAGATAACAATCAAAGAGTTGCAAAAGCAGAAAGTAGGTGTTACCACCCATGTTTGTGGATCAAGTCAAGATTTACGTTAAAGGTGGAGATGGCGGCAATGGAATGGTCGCTTTCCGAAGAGAAAAGTATGTACCTAAGGGCGGTCCGGCCGGTGGAGACGGAGGCCATGGAGCAAATGTTGTATTTGAAGTAGAAGAAGGACTTCGCACACTAATGGATTTCCGATATAAAAGGCATTTTAAAGCACCCCGAGGGGAACATGGAATGTCTAAAAATCAGCATGGTAAGAATTCAGCTGACATGATTGTCAAAGTTCCTCCGGGCACAGTTGTTTCAGATGCCAATACTGGTGAAATTATTGCAGATTTAACCGAACACGGCCAGCGTGCCATTATTGCAAAGGGCGGACGAGGCGGACGTGGTAATACTCGTTTTGCTACACCTGCAAACCCAGCTCCTGAACTATCTGAGAAGGGTGAACCAGGGGTTGAACGTGATATAATTATGGAATTGAAATTACTGGCAGATGTAGGCTTGGTTGGATTTCCGAGTGTAGGTAAATCCACATTGCTATCGTCTGTTTCAGCTGCAAAGCCAAAGATTGCTGAGTACCATTTCACTACGATTGTCCCTAATCTAGGTGTGGTTGAAACTGGTGATGGACGCAGCTTCGTTATGGCTGATTTACCTGGACTGATTGAAGGGGCTCATGAAGGTGTTGGGCTTGGACATCAATTCCTGCGCCATATTGAGCGTACGCGTGTAATCGTCCATGTCATTGATATGTCCGGTCAGGAAGGCCGTGATCCTTATGAAGATTATGTGACAATTAATAAGGAACTTGAAGAGTATAATTTACGCCTAACGGAAAGGCCGCAAATTATCGCAGCAAGTAAAATGGATATGCCTGATTCTGAAGAGAATTTAAAGGCTTTTAAAGAGCAGCTAGAAGATGATGTACCAGTCTTCCCGATTTCATCGGTTACTCATGAAGGCTTGCGTGAATTACTGTTTGCTGTGGCCGATAAAATTGAGGAAACTCCGGAATTCCCACTTGAGCATGAAGAAGAGACAAGCGGTGTCCACCGTGTTCTCTATAAACATGAGGCAGAGAAAGCAGAATTCACTATTACAAGAGAGTCGGACGGTACCTTTGTTGTTACTGGCGATAAGCTTGAAAAAATATTCAAGATGACAGACTTCAGCCGTGATGAATCTATTAAACGCTTTGCCCGCCAGCTTAGAGCAATGGGTGTGGATGAAGCTCTTAGACAGCGCGGAGCAGTTGACGGAGATATAGTTCGTTTAATGGAATATGAATTTGAGTTTGTAGATTAAGCATAAAGTTTAAGGATGGTTCAAAAGAGGGTGAACTTGCTTGCATAATAAAGCTGATAAGAAATTTTATTTAGTCAGGGAAGATGTATTGCCTGAGGCGATGCAGAAAACTTTGCAGGCTAAAGAAATGATTGAAAGAGGAAAGGCTGTTTCTGTTTGGGAGGCTGTCAAAAGCGTCGATTTAAGCAGAAGTGCTTTTTATAAGTACAGAGATACAGTTTTTCCTTTTCATTCAGTTGTAAAAGAAAAAATTATTACGCTATTTTTCCATTTGGAAGACAGGTCAGGCACGCTTTCTGAATTACTCGGTATCGTTGCATCTTCGGGATGCAACGTGCTGACCATCCATCAAACTATTCCGATTCAGGGACGTGCAAATGTAACCTTATCGTTAAATACAGGTGAGATGCATATGGAAATGAACGAATTTATAAACCGTTTAAAAAGGCTTGAATTCGTGGATAAGGTTGAAATATTAGGCTCAGGAGCTTGAAAAATAAATACATAGATAGAGAAACAGAGAGGTTTAGAGCAGGGGGAGAACACTGTGGACATACGTATTGCCTATCTAGGGCCAAAAGCTACATTTTGTGATTTGGCAGCATCAAAATTATTTCCTTATGGACAAAGGCAGGCATTTATGACAATTCCTGAATGTATAGATGCTGTGGAAGCTAAGCTGGTTGATTATGCGGTTGTTCCATTAGAAAATGCTTTGGAGGGATCAGTCAATATCACACTGGATTATTTGATTCATGAAGTCCCGATTCCGATAGTTGCAGAGTTTTCCGCCCCTATTCGCCAGCATTTAATGGTTCATCCTTCTCATGTCAATGAGTTAACCAGGATTAATCGGATTATTTCGCACAGTCATGCGATAGCCCAATGTCACAAATTCCTGCATGGAGATATGAAAGGCGTACGATGTGAAAGTATTACCTCCACTGCTGCAGCCGCTCACTATATTCAAGAGCATCCGGATGAGTTGACAGCAGCGATTGCAAATGAAATGGCTGCTGAAGAATATGGACTTTCGATTGTAAAATGGGATATACATGATTATTCTCATAACCATACACGATTTGTCGTTCTGGGCCATAAGCCGTTATCGGAAAATATGATTCCTATTCAACAAAAAGGAGAAAAAACAACGATTATGGTATTGCTTCCAGCTGACCATGCCGGAGCTCTCCATCAAGTGTTATCAGCCTTTTCGTGGAGGAAGCTTAACCTTTCCAAAATCGAGTCCAGACCATTAAAAACAGGACTTGGCAACTATTTCTTCATTATCGATATCGAACAAAAGATGGATGATATTCTGTTGCCTGGCGCCATTGCTGAAATGGAAGCCTTGGGTTGCCAAGTCACGGTTATGGGCAGTTATTATAGTTATTAATTATCACTTAAGATTAAACGAAGGACCCCTGCTATATTCAGCAGGGGTCCTATTTATATTGTTCTTTCACATAATTAAAGTTGCGCAGCATATCTTTTTATTCTTTCAAAAAACCTGCATTTCTTAATGCTTGTACTGCTTGCTCAAGCTCCGCTTCACTTGCAGCTTCAATGGTATGAAGATGTAAACCATTGGTTAACTGGGACAAGAGAGAGGCATTTGTATTTTTTAGGTTGGCGATAAACTGCCGGACATCCTGTCTGGTGCTGACCATAATGGATGCTGTTAAGTCACCGTACATAGGATGTTCCACTTTTACATCCTTCACCGTAACACCGCAGTCCACTAAAAGCATTAGTTCCTCTTCCGCTTGTTCAGGTGTATGGAGACTCGCTATAATCCTTGTTTTCCGTTCCAATTTTGGATCGATTTGATGTATATAAATGTACCCACTTGGCGTGGCAATGATTGGTTCATTCCGTGCTTTAAGCAAGGTAATATCTCCAACTATAATTTGGCGGCTGACTGAGCAAATAACAGAGAGCTCACTTCCTGTAATCGGTTCATGACGTTCTTTTAAAATGGATAGGATGTATTTACGCCGTTCCTCTGTTGTATATTTTTTCTGGATCATCACTTATGCCCCCCTTGCTTAGGTGTTATTTTAAAATACTGGTTGTCTTTATTGTAACATAGAGGGATTTCCATCATAAACAAGAATAATTCCGCATAAATTTTCTTGAATCAATAGCAATCTGCCCAATCAATCATAGTATATATGGACATATGCGTAGGGAGGGATTATGCGTGAAAATACACATCGTCCAAAAGGGCGACACATTATGGAAGATTGCTAAGAAATATGGAGTAAATTTTGAAACATTAAAGAAAATGAATTCACAGCTCAGCAATCCGGATATGCTGATGCCTGGCATGAAAATTAAAATACCAGATAATACGTCTCCATCTGTAAAAAAAGGAGGCAATACAAAGATTAATTTTGGAACCGTAAAGGAAGTTCCTATTTCAGGTGGGAGTTCAAATGTGAAGGAAAGTATAAAAGCAGAGACCGAAACAGTTCCGAGTAAACCGAAAGAAATGCCGATTGTGTCACCACCACCACCAGCAGTGAAGGAGATGCCAATTCAACCGATGGATATTAAAAAAGAAAAGCCTGTTAAAGAAAAGCCTAAAATGCCGTATGTCGCCCCACAGGCCATTGTAAAACCTGTTGTACCAGAAATTGATATCAACAACTATTATTTAATGAATATGGCCAAAATGGAAATGCAAACACCTCCTCCTATGCCTATTATTAAGGAGATACCTAAAGTCAAAGAGAAGCCAGTCATAAAAGAAAAGCCGAAGAAAATGGAAAAACCAATGCCGAAGCCACAGCCAATGCCAATGCCAAAACCGCAACCAATGCCGCAGTATATGCCGGAATATTGTCCGCCTATGATTCCATATTATGATCCATGCTGCCCGCCAGTTATGATGCATCCATGCATGGCCTATCCAACGCCTTATTTTAATCAGTCATATATGACTGGACCGGCTTATCAGCAACCGTATATGCAGCAGCCTTACTGGGGTTATGATGACGATTTCGGAGATAGTTCTACCTTTCACCATGGGTATCACGATTCATCCCATTTTATGGGTAACAAGGGAGGGTACTACCCTCAGCATCAAGGGGGAAGCATGTCATCACATGGTCATTACCCTGTACAAGGAACACAGGGATACTTTCAACAACCTGGGTTTGGGCATCATGGCCATGAATCTTCCCATTATGGGATGGAATCGTCAAACCATATGATGGATTATCATCATCATAAGCAGCAGCAACAGCAATATATTCCGTTTGATGGATATATACCGAAAGGCTGCGGCTGTTCTGATACAGGAACACAGGGGACATTTTACCAGCCAATGAATCAATATGACCACCAAGGTATGAGTCATTCAATGGGCCAGTATGACCACCAAGGAATGGGTCATTCAATGGGTCAGCATGATCAACAAGGAATGGGTCATTCAATGGGTCAGCATGATCAACAAGGCATGAGTTATTCAATGGGCCAGTATGACCACCAAGGAATGGGTCATTCAATGGGTCAGTATGACCACCAAGGAATGGGTCATTCAATGGGTCAGTATGACCAACAAGGTACAGGTCAGCAAATGGGCCAGTATGATCACCAAGGAATGGGTCAGCAAATGGATCAATATGACCACCAAGGCATGAGTCAGTCAATGAATCAATTAGAACAGCAAGGTATGAGCCAACCAATGGGGCAGTTTGGGCAACAAGGCATGACTAACCCTATGTATCAGCAGGCTGCTCAACAACCATTTTTTCAGGATTCCCAATTTCATCAAAGGTATGGGGGTCAGCAGTTTGAACCAGGATCTCCTTCCTACAATCCCAATGGCCAGCATGTGATACCGCATATCGAGCCGGCAGCATTTGATATGCCAAGGACACAGGAAGAGAGCAGTGAGCAAGAAGGTCAATCATGATGAGGGAGCAGGAGGGAGGCAGTCTAAAAGACTGCCTCCTTGCTTATTTAAGTCAACAAAATATCGTAGTTTATGAGATGAAAGCTATCAAACCAAGGTTGATTAAGGTTAGTACAAATAAGGGTATATTTATCGCCAAACAATTTGTAAATCAAACAAGATTACTCATGCAACTCGAATTTTTAAAAAAGCTGCGAAAAGCAGGGTTCAATGGATCTTATGTGTTTTCCGATGAAATTAAGCCGTTTGAATGCAAAGGTAAATCAATCGGTTTTATAGAATATTTAACGAAGCATCCAAGAAGCTTTACGTATGAAAATTATTCGGAGCGATTAGAAGGTTTGACATTGTTAAATAAGATGCATGAGGCCTCTGCTACAATAATCAATGATTTGACAGTGAAAAAATACACTTTTTCACAAGTGTCAAAATGGAGAGAACGATTCGAAGAATTTACATCTAATAGAAATATGCTCAATAGAGTTATTCCTGACTCGATGCTGACCGAATATTTAAGAATGGGAGAATGGGCATTGGATAAGCTGGGTCCATACGAGCTTGAGGAAGTGGATGAAGATCCTGTTATCATTCACGGCGACCTGGCGCATCACAATTTTTTTAGAAAAGATGATGGTGAGCTTCTCCTTATTGATTTTGATTTGATGGCTGAAGCACCGCCTATGATAGATTATTTGCAGTATGCCAACAGATTGCTAATTTTTAATAATTGCTCATTGAAAGAGATTCTTACTTTTCCTCAGTTTAAAAAATATCGGGATAATCCATTCTTTTTGATTGGGCTTGGTTTTCCAACAGATATTTATAGAGAATGGAATCGCATCTGCCGTGATCAATTATGGGGTTCCAACCGTCGTCTCGACTCCCTTTGGGATATTACCGTGGAAGATTTACCGAAGAGAATCTATTTTTTTAGAGAATTGAAGTCGAAGATAAGGCTTTTGTAAAAATTAATCGTGCAAAAATGCAAGGAATAGTGAAATAACCAATAGATAATTGAAAGATGAGCGTCGTGGATGTTCATCTTTTTTGTCATGAGCTTGGAAAGAAGCAATATCTGTCTGAAGGCTAAGGATACTTACTAATGAATATGAGCAGAAAAGACCGCAGTAATCAGCTGAAATCAGTATAATAAACCAAATGATTAGAATAGATAGAGGAGAACGAATCAATATGAATATACTTTCGGTCGCTGATATACACGGTAACAGAAACATCTATAAACATATCATAGAAGTCATAAGAGAAAAAGATGTTGATGTGTTAATTCTCCCGGGTGACTTATATCCAAAACCATTTAGTGTCACTTTTGAGATGTTTAAAGCAATCCAGGAGGAATCTGCCCAAGAAATCTCGAGTCTTTTTAAACATTTGGATATTCCAATATATTATGTGTTAGGAAACGATGACTGGGTAGACTCGGAAATAAAGAGCGGCATAAATTTACACGGTAAAGTCGTTGAGCATATGGGTATTCACTTTACGGGCTTTGAATATATCAAGGAAACACCTTTTTTCACAAATCGAGAGCTTTCTGAGGATCAACTGAAAACAGCATTTCGTAAGCAAATAAACACCTTACAACTAAAAAGTAAAGAACCGTTGGTTATCGTGGCTCATACTCCGCTATTCGAGAAACAGGACAGAATAACAGGAGGGGAGCGAGTGGGAAGCCAGTCGTTACGCATGGAGATAGAGAACCTGAACCCCCTCATTTATTTAGGTGGTCATATTCATGAAGATTTTGGAGCGGACAAATTAGGTGACACCTATGTATTTAATTGCGCTTGCTCTCATGAAATAGATTTGTTAAGAGGTTATGTAATTAGAATAAAAGAAGGTCAAGTAACTTACGAAGATGTCATTCGGTAACATATAAACAAAGAGCGGACCGCTCTCTAGAAAACAATAGTCACAAAGATTTTGCTGCAGGACGTGGCGTTCTTAGTCCTTGGTCCTTAGTGCAGTCGTCTCAGCTTTTCGTGAGATCCAGCTTCGGCTCCTAGGCCCTCGAGTCATAAGTATAGCCACTTCGGGGAAGGGACGTCCCCTGCGTGCCTCTTACTTATGCTTGTCGCTCCTGAACAGTCGCCTCAGCTTTTCGTATTAATTTCAATTTTTTGGGGATACTGGTGGAGAGTTGATTTACATCTTAGTGAGGTGGGTTAGATGAATGGACGGTACTTTTTCCTGGTGGCTTGTTTGTTTTGTTTAATAGTCATTCCAGGTATGAATGATCACGTAGGTGTTGCGGTTAGAAACGATGCCGGTCAGGATAGTCCGGTCCTTGGAATTGCTCCAATCCAGCGAACAGTCATTCTTCAGCGAGTATATTTGGATGGAGAGATGAGTGAAGAAAAAATCGAGGAAACGATTATTTCCATGGATGATTTTTGGAGAAAATATGATAAGTGGCTATTGGTGGACCAAAACGATCAGCAGCTTGTATTCCAAACGTATGTTGATGATATTTCTCCCTTATTAAAGGGAAATGGGTATTTTGGGATTAAATCTGATGGAACGATTACTATTTTTAACGGCAAGCCTGCCAGGGATCAAATCATTCAATCTTTCTATCAAATTGATTTAAAGAAGCTGGAATCCACTGAAAAATCTGAATTGCAGAATGGTGTTAGAATCGTAAATAAAGAAAGATATCTTAAGTTCTTGGAAGTTTATAAATCTTATTCAACACCGACGTCTAAAACGCTTCAATAATTTATAAAAGAGCTGATCGTTTGCCTGCGACAGCTCTTTTGGCTGTTTTCTTAAAAATCAAAAAATCAAACATTTGTGCTGGTAGTGTATAATGGTTAAATGTAGTATGGTACAATGGTTTACAGTCGAATTAGAGGAGAGGTAAACGTTGTACGATTTTATAAAAGGTCGGATAGACTATGTCTGTCCTGAATATATAGTAGTCGAGAATAACGGGATTGGTTATTTAATTCATGCGCCAAATCCATTTGTATTTTCCGGAACGAACGAGGAAAAGAAAATATACGTACATCACTATGTACGTGAAGACTTACAGGCACTGTACGGTTTTAGTTCAAGAGAAGAAAAGAAACTGTTTATAAAATTATTAAATGTCACAGGTATCGGGCCAAAAGGTGCGCTTGCTGTACTCGCGAGTGGAAGAGTCGATCAGGTTGTGGAAGCCATTGAATCTGAGGATGAGAAGTTTCTTGTTAAATTTCCGGGCATTGGAAAGAAAACCGCAAGACAAATGATCCTTGACCTAAAAGGGAAGCTTGAAGATGTTTCTCCAGATGCATTCCCTGATTTATTCCAAACAGCAGATGGAAAAGAATTGAGCTACTCCACCAAGAATATTGCATTGGAAGAAGCATTGCTTGCTTTGCAGGCACTTGGTTACTCCGAGAAAGAAGTTAAGAAATTGGTGCCGAAGCTTGAAAAAGAGGAGAAAACAACGGAAGAATATATAAAAGGTGCATTACAGCTTATGTTGAAATAGGAGGTGGACAACTTGGAAGAGCGAATCATGGACCTGCATGCACAAAATCAGGATGAGACGTTTGAATATAGTCTGAGACCCCATTCACTTGAACAATATATTGGGCAGGATAAAGTAAAAGAGAATTTACGTGTATTTATTGAAGCAGCCAAAATGAGAGAAGAGGCGCTTGACCATGTGCTGCTGTATGGCCCACCGGGACTTGGTAAAACGACATTGGCCACAATCATTGCGAATGAAATGGGAGTGGAAATTCGGACTACATCTGGACCTGCTATTGAACGCCCTGGCGATTTAGCTGCTATCTTAAGTTCTCTTCAGCCTGGTGAGGTTTTATTTATTGATGAAATCCATCGACTGCCAAAATCTGTTGAGGAGGTATTGTATCCAGCGATGGAGGATTTTTGCCTCGATATCGTAATCGGTAAAGGACCGGGAGCGCGTTCTGTTCGATTGGATTTGCCTCCTTTCACCCTTGTGGGAGCCACAACAAGAGCAGGTGCTTTATCAGCACCATTACGTGACCGTTTCGGTGTCATATCCAGGTTGGAGTATTATACTGAGTCACAGCTGCGGGAAATTGTGACACGTACAGCCCAGGTACTGGATACGGCTATTGAGGAATCAGCGGCGAGCGAAATTGCCCGCAGGTCCAGGGGCACGCCAAGGATTGCAAATAGATTGCTTAGAAGAGTGCGTGACTTTGCACAGGTACGTGGCGACGGAGATATTCAGTTTGGTTTAGCTGATTATGCTTTGGAATTAATGCAGGTTGATAAGGTTGGACTTGACCAGATTGATAGAAAGTTATTGCTTGGAATTATAGAGAAGTTTAAAGGCGGACCTGTAGGGCTGGATACGATTGCAGCTACAATTGGGGAAGAATCCGGAACGATAGAGGATGTGTATGAGCCCTATTTGATGCAGATTGGATTTATGCAGCGTACCCCTCGCGGCCGGATTGTGACTGAACATGTGTATCGCCATTTCAATTTGGAAGTGCCAAATTCATGAATCATTTACCAAAAACGATTATGATGATAGGTGTGGCCATTTTTGTGGTTGGTTTTTTAATGCAATTCATTAAAATTGGACGGCTTCCGGGTGATATTTTATTAAAAAAAGGAAATACTACATTTTATTTTCCTATTATGACGTCTATTATTGTCAGTATCTTATTATCAGTATTTTTTTATATCATCAGCCGTTTTAAATGAATTAAATGTTGTCGTCATAGATAGAGATGTAAATTCCGCCATTTGAGTGTGCTGCATGATTACTAGTTAAAGAAATGGAAGTGTCACCATGAAAGTAGATTTATTTGATTTTCATCTGCCTGAGGAATTAATTGCGCAAACTCCGCTTGAAAAACGCGAAGAAAGCAGATTGATGGTCCTTGATAAAGAGACAGGTGATGTGAATCATACGCAATTTAAGCATATTAAAGAATTCTTGAAACCTGGAGATTGCCTCGTTCTAAACGATACAAAGGTATTGCCGGCCAGGTTGCACGGCGAGAAGAAGGATACAGGTGCTCATATAGAGCTTCTTCTTTTGAAGCAAATTAAAGGGGACGTATGGGAAACGCTTGCCAAACCAGCGAAACGTATTCGCGTTGGAACAGAGGTTGTGTTTGGTGACGGCCAGCTTACAGCTGTTTGTGTAAAAGAGATGGAGCATGGCGGCAGGGAATTTGAATTTAAATATGACGGAATCTTTTATGAAGTATTAGAGGAACTTGGCGAAATGCCTTTGCCTCCGTATATTAAAGAGCGGTTATCGGACAAAGACCGCTATCAAACTGTATATGCACGGGAAGAAGGTTCAGCAGCTGCCCCTACAGCCGGACTGCATTTTACGGAAGAACTGCTTGCAGAGATTAAAGAAATGGGTGTACATTTAGCTTTTATCACGCTTCATGTTGGACTTGGAACCTTCCGACCTGTCTCATCCGATACAATTGAAGGGCATGATATGCATTCTGAGTTTTATCAAATGAATGCTGAAACAGCTCAGCTATTAAATCGGGTTAGAGCAGAGGGTGGTAATATATTCTCGGTGGGAACTACCTCCACACGTACTCTTGAAACGATTGCCCGCGATCACAATGGAAGCTTTGCTGAGGCAAGTGGATGGACTAATATTTTTATCTATCCTGGATTTGAATTTAAAGCTATTGATGGAATGATTACGAATTTCCATCTTCCTAAGTCCACGTTGATTATGTTGATTAGCGCTCTTGCTGGGCGTGAACATGTATTAAATGCATATAATACTGCCGTTCGTGAAAAATATAGATTTTTCAGCTTTGGCGACGCAATGTTTATTAAGTAAGATTTTTGAGAGGAGTATCACGATTGACAGCAATCCGTTATGAATTAATTAAAACATGTAAACAGACAGGAGCCCGACTGGGAAGGGTTCATACACCTCATGGAACTTTTGAAACACCCGCGTTTATGCCTGTAGGAACTTTGGCTACAGTTAAAACGATGTCACCAGAAGAATTGAAACAAATGGGTGCCAATATTATATTAGGCAATACGTATCATTTGTGGCTGCGACCAGGTACAGAGGTCATTAAGGCTGCAGGTGGGTTACACAAATTTATGAACTGGGATCGTGCAATTTTAACTGATTCCGGCGGTTTCCAGGTTTTCAGTCTGAGTCAATTCAGAAAAATTGAAGAAGAGGGCGTGCATTTCCGTAACCATTTAAACGGTGATAAATTATTTTTATCTCCTGAAAAGGCTATGGAAATCCAAAATATTTTAGGATCTGACATTATGATGGCATTTGATGAATGCCCTCCATATCCAGCAACACATGAATATATGAAAAAATCCGTTGAGAGAACATCCAGATGGGCAGAGCGCTGTCTGAATGCGCATGAAAGACCAAATGATCAAGGGCTATTTGGAATCGTACAGGGTGGAGAATATGAAGATCTTCGCCGCCAAAGTGCCAGCGATTTAGTATCTTTGGATTTTCCGGGATATGCTATTGGCGGATTAAGTGTAGGGGAGCCGAAGGATGTCATGAATCGTGCTCTTGAATTCACTACTCCGTTATTGCCGTCCAATAAACCACGTTATTTAATGGGTGTTGGTTCTCCGGACTCCCTAATTGATGGAGCAATCCGTGGAGTTGATATGTTTGACTGCGTATTGCCAACGAGAATTGCCCGTAACGGTACACTGATGACTTCTGAAGGAAGACTAGTCGTTAAGAATGCCAAATATTCTATGGATTTTGGTCCATTGGATCCGAATTGTGACTGTCATGTTTGTAAAACATATTCAAGAGCGTATATTCGCCACCTTATTAGATGTGACGAAACATTCGGAATTCGCTTAACCTCTTATCATAATCTATATTTTCTGCTAAACTTAATGGAGCAAGTTCGACAAGCCATCAGGGAAGACCGGCTTGGAGACTTTAGGGAAGAATTTTTTGAGAATTATGGGTTCAATAAACCAAATGCAAAAAACTTCTAACCATTCTTACTAATGTAATGAAAGGAGTGAAAATAATATGGTATTATCCCAATTTTTGCTACCGATTTTGCTGTTGGTGTTTTTCTACTTTATCTTAATCCGTCCTCAGCAAAAGAGACAAAAAGCAACTGAACAAATGCAAGCTGCCTTACAAAGAGGAGATAAAGTCGTGACGATCGGCGGTCTTCACGGAACTGTTGATTCTATTAATGAAGGTACAGTAATTATCAAGAGTCCAGACGGTTCTCGTCTAACATTTGATAGAAGATCTGTTTCTCAAGTAGTTGAGAAAAAAGAAAGTCCAGTAACAACAACGAAAGAAGATTAATATGAAAAAACCTAGCCGAATGGCTAGGTTTTTTTAGTTTCGTGATCCGCCGTTCATATTTACCCCCAGTACTCCACCCATCATAGCCGTGATAATAAAACAGCCATTATAGATTAGCTGCGTGGATGTAAATACGGTCTCAAGCCCCAGATATTGATAGAGGAAAACAATTAAAGTATAGATTAGGCCTGTACTGCCTCCGAGCAGCCATCCTTGTTTTTTCCCCTTTCCACCGGATATAAATCCCCCAATAAACAAAGTTAAAAAAGAGAGAGCCATGATGATATACGTTAGAGAAGATTCAGAAATGCTGGTGAATCTAAGTAGCAAAGAAAATAATAAGCTGAACAAAGCAGCCATAATAAAGATGGTTACAACTCCGTACAAAATGGCAGAACCTATGTTTTTTGTTTCGATTATGGTCAACCTCCTTATCTTCTATTGGATCTCTATAAATAATTTATTCTGTTTATTTTTATTTAGAATGTATTTTTGTACAACCAGTCAATCAAATGACTATTTTTTTCTATTTAACAGCAAACTAACAGATGTATTTGATTGGAGGGAATATAGGTTGCTTGAATATTTGGAAATTATAGGGCGTACTAGCCTTTTATATGTTATTATTTTGTTGGTTTTTCGGATCATGGGGAAACGGGAAATAGGAGAGCTAAGTCTTCTAGATTTAGTCGTTTTTATGATGATGGCGGATATAGCTGTTATAGCTATTGAAAATCCTGATGATAGTATGTGGAAAGCGATTTTGCCGATAGCAGTCATATCCATTATTCAAATTATACTTGCCTTTATATCACTTAAAGTGCCATTCATCCGCAAACTGATTGATGGAAAGCCATCTATTATTATACATAATGGAAAAATTGACAAAAATGCAATGAGAATGCTGCGTTATAATTTTGATGATTTGCTTATACAGTTACGCGATGAAGAAGTAGAAAAAATGAGTGATGTTGAATTTGCCATTTTTGAGCCTTCCGGGAAATTATCGATTTACAAGAAAAAATCAATTAAAAAAAATAAACAGCCAGGTCCAATCTTTGCTCTCATTCAAGATGGAGTGATACAAAAGCAAAATCTTAGAGAGATTGGAAAATCAGAGAGCTGGCTAATTCAGGAATTAGCTAAAAAAGGTTATACAGACGTAAAACAAATTCTGTTTTGCAGTTTAGAAGATGACGACCTATATATTAATAACAGTGAGTAGTTCATTGTTATGGAAATAATGCAATCTTGGATAATAGAGGGCCAATAATAGGAACTCTCCTGATTTCCTTTTTTCGTATTAAGCCTGTCAATAAACAACCGATTGCGAAAACAATTACGATAACGGCTATCGAAATAATCAAACGCTGAATCATAGGGATTCCGATTAACCATTGTTCATAGAGCATGTGTCCGATTAATCCGGAGATGGACATGACGACAAGAGCCATGATGTATTCATGCAAGTAAATGGTTAAGTGGATTTTCTTCATAACAGTAGCGAAATGTAAAAGAGTAACAAGCACAGTAGATACACAGATGGCAATAGCAGCTCCCATAATCCCGATATTCGGCTGTGTTACGAGTGTGAGGATTAAGATGATTTTTGTTATTGATCCAATTAGACTGTTAAACATAGCCGCTCTGGCCATATTAAGAGCCTGCAACGTAGCCTGAAGAGGACCTTGAAAAAAGAAGAGCAGAAAAAAGGGTGCCATAAATCGTACATATATGCTGGCATGGTCATTATGATACATGACCTGCATGACTGGTTCAGCAAGTACATATAGAGTGACCACGGCTAGGGAGCCACTTAAAAAAGCAAATCGGAGCGACTGCTGCAGCCGGTGAATCACTTGTTTGATATTTCCTTTATAATAGGCTTCACTGACAGCAGGGACTAATGATGTACCCAGTGAATGGGTGATAAAGGAAGGAAGCATAAGTAATGGTACGGCATACCCTGCCAGTTCACCATATTGTGCAGTAGCGACGCCAGTCGCAACCCCTGCTGCCAAAAGACTCCTTGCCACAACAATCGGTTCAAAAAACCAAGTAATAGATCCGATCATCCTGCTTCCTGTAGTAGGAATGGCAATGGATAAAAGCTCCTTTAATGTATCTTTACCAGATGAAACATAGTTGAAAAATTGTTTTCTCATTCTGAAACTCTTTTTAAATTTAAACATCAACATTAAATATAGCAAAGAGGCAATTTCTCCAATGACTGAGGCTACCATGGCACCGGCAGCTGCATATTCAATTCCATAGGGCAAAAAGGCTTTCGTCAATGCGGCTATCATTGAAATACGTACAATTTGTTCAATAATATTTGAAATCGCATAGGGCTTCATATTTTGTTTCCCTTGAAAGTATCCGCGCAAGACAGCTGAAACAGCCGTTATTGGTACAATTGGTGCAATCGCCAATAAAGGCAGTAAAGTTCTGGAGTCTGTGAATACATGAGTTGATAAGTATGGAGCAAACATAAATAGTAATGGGGTGAAAATTAGAGAAAGACTTCCGGTCACACATAAGGACACAACCAGTATTTTCTTTGTTTTATGATGATCCCCTTTTGCTGCTGCCTCTGCCACAAATTTTGAGATTGCAATGGGCATTCCAAGCTGAACGATTGCAATCACTAGATATAATGATGGCAATGCCATCATATATAGACCGACGCCCTCTTCACCGATAAAGCGGGCAATCACAATTCGATTAATAAATCCTAAGATCTTCGTAATGAATCCTGCAATCAATAAGATAACAGTTCCCCTTATAAACTTGGACATTCAATTCCCCTCCTTCTCAAACAAGCAGCAATCATATACAATTATCTATATGCATGCAAATGGACTAACCATGACAAGCTTCACAGAAAAAGTGAATATCTATGAAAAATGAGGGTTGGAGGACGATTAAATTGGACAGACAGCATCCGTATGAGAAATTTCGTTCAGAAATGTTACCAGCTTTAAAAAGTAAACAAGAAGAATTTCAATTGTTAGGTTATCCGGAGGTTCAGGGAAACGATATTTGGATGTATTTAACGAATAAAAAATGGAAGAAACCTAATCCTGAAATAAGGGCATATGAAATTTTTCAAGATATTATGAGTGTCAAAGTGGCACATTATATGAATTATGCGACAATAGAGGCATTAAAAGAAGGTGAGGCTATGAAGAAAAATATGGCTTCAGGGCTTGAAGAATTCAAAGATTTATTTTCATGATTTTATAGAAATATAAGCGGTATATATCCATGCATTAATTTCCAATTCATATGAAATCAAATTGACACTTTGTATTCTATCTTTCATAATAAGAACGGTAAAATCAAATTTTAAAAGATTGAAACAACTGGAATAAAACATAGGAACCGAGTAAATCGGATAATCACGTTTTATTAAAGTAGCGTCCTTCCATGCTGCTTCAATCGGGATATTATGATTAGGGGGCTATTTACATAATGGTTAAGAGAAGTAGAATCCTGGCTTTCTTCCTTATTGTAATCGTATTAGGAGTTACCTTTGTTGGTACAACATCTAATATCATGCAAAACATTAAGCTGGGCCTTGATTTACAGGGCGGGTTTGAAGTTCTTTATAAAGTGGAGCCAGCAAAAGATGGACAAAAAATTGATGAAAAAGCAATGGCGGCTACTGCCAGCGCATTGGACCGAAGAATTAATGTTCTCGGTGTCAGTGAACCGAGCATTCAAGTTGAAGGCAATAATCGGATCCGTGTACAGCTAGCAGGCGTAGATGATCAGGAGAAAGCAAGGGAACTTCTATCAACGCAAGCCAATCTAACTTTCCGTGATGTGAACGATAAAGTAAGAATGGATGGCGGGGATTTAAAAGAAGGAGGAGCCAGCCAATCTTTTGATAGCCAAACCAATCAACCTATTGTACAGGTCCAATTAAAAGATGCAGATAAATTTGGACAAGTTACAAGGGATATTTTAGCCATGGCGCCAGAGAATCAACTAGCTATTTGGCTGGATTTTGAAGAAGGAAAAGATTCCTATAAAGAAGAAATCACAAAAGAAGATCCTAAATTTATTTCAGCACCAAACGTGAATCAAGTGATCAATTCAGATACAGCCGTTATTTCAGGTGACTTTACTGTAGAAGAGGCTAAAGACCTCGCTGAAATTTTAAATGCAGGTGCCCTGCCGGTTAAACTGAATGAGATCTATTCAACATCTGTAGGTGCTAAATTCGGTGAAGAAGCATTAAATAAAACGCTATTAGCTGGAATTGTTGGGATCCTGGCTATCTTTATCTTTATGGTTGCTTATTACCGATTCCCAGGCGCGATTGCAGTTGTCTCATTGTCTGCCTATATTTATTTAATCATTCTCGTATTTGATTGGATGAATGCTGTTCTTACATTGCCAGGTATAGCAGCCCTCATACTTGGGGTGGGGATGGCGGTCGATGCGAACATTATTACAAATGAACGGATCCGGGACGAAATTCGTAAAGGACGTTCCATTAAGGCAGCCTATAAAGAGGGGAATAAGCACTCCTTGTCTACAATAATGGATGCCAATATTACCACTTTACTTGCAGCAGCTGTTCTGTTTTATTTTGGAACCAGTTCAGTCAAAGGCTTTGCGACCAGTTTGATTGTCAGTATATTAGTCAGCTTTATAACGGCTGTGTATGGTACAAGATTGATTATGTCCTTATGGGTGAACAGTAACTTCCTTAACAATCGCCCAGGCTGGTTTGGGGTTAAGAAAAGCGACATTCATGATTTAAACGAATTTAAAAAGGATAAATATTTACCTACGAAGTTTGATAAATGGGATTTCATTAAGCCTGCAAAGAAATTCTTTATCTTTTCTATTATATTAACCATAATTGGAGTAGGATCCTTATTTGTAAATGGTTTAAATACAGGTATCGATTTTTCCAGTGGGTCCAGAATTCAAATCAATGCTGATAAAGAACTATCAGTAGATGAAATCCAAAAAGATCTTACTGAAAACGAAATTGATTCGCAAGATATCGTTATGGCAGGTGAGGGTAACAAGTCGGCTGTTGTGCGGACGAAAGATGTCTTTTCAAAAGATGAAATTGCAGAGCTAAACAATTACTTTGATTCCAAGTATGGGCATAATCCGAATATAAGTACGGTATCCCCGACAATAGGTAAGGAGTTAGCCAAAAATGCGCTGATTGCGGTAGCGATTGCTTCAATTGGTATTGTTATTTATGCGACCCTACGCTTTGAGTGGAGAATGGCTCTACCTTCTATATTGGCGCTCCTGCACGATGCGTTTATGATAATAACGATATTTAGTATTTTTAGAATCGAAGTGGATTTAACCTTTATAGCCGCTGTATTAACCATCATTGGGTATTCGATCAATGATACAATCGTTACGTTTGACCGTATTCGTGAGAATATGCAAATGAAAAAACGCATTAAGACTCAGGAAGAAATTAATGAGATTATCAATATCAGTGTTCGCCAAACAATGGTCAGGTCTATCAATACTGTTCTAACTGTGTTAGTTACTGTGTTGGCGATGATGTTCCTTGGAAGCGAATCAATCTTTAATTTTAACCTTGCTCTATTAATCGGTTTGGTAACTGGTATGTATTCTTCTATTCTGCTTGCAGCCCCTATTTATGGAATCCTAAAAGGCAAAGAGCTGAAGAAGAAAGGTGTTATCAAAACATATAAAGAAAAGCGCGTAAACAACGATCAACCACAAGTTTAATGATGTTTCATACAAAACAGCCCGGTTCTTTTTCTTGAGAAGCGGGCTGTTTTTATGGTAGCTTACACCAGTTCACAAAAAGACTTTATGTGTTATAACTGATTATTTTGTGTGCTTTTTTTGCTGTGTATGCAAGATCTAGTAAAGGTAAACAATAGACTAACAAACATGGAGTACGTTTTTTCTTTGTAAGATAAGGGGATTAAGACTATATACATGATTTATTAAAATTTTTCATAATACTTTATAAAGGAGTAGGAATATGAAAAAACTTCAGTGGTACGTGATTCTTGGGATAGTATTTGCTCTTATCGTTGCTATTTTTGCTGTTGTTAATGTGGATAAGGTGGATGTTAATTATGTATTTGGAACGGCTCATTGGCCCTTGATTTTGGTTATTTTAGGATCTGTTGCCATGGGTGGAATCATTGTTGGTTCTGTAATGGCAGTCCGTATTATCTCTCTGACTAAGCAGATAAAAGAACTAACAAATGAACGGATCGCTTATAATGAATTGGCTGACAATGATCTTAACACTCACCCAAAATCATAAATATTTAGAATCACTCATTGAACCTTTGATAGATATTTTTTATAATAGATAGGTCAGGGGTGACAATATGTTACAATCAAAAACACGTTGGCTTTTAAAAAAAGCTGATGAAACCATTATAAATCTATTCATGCAAGAACTTGAACAGCCTCGTATTGTGGCTACATTATTGGTCAACAGAGGAATAAAGACCGTAGAAGAAGCGCGGTCTTTTTTGTATGCAGCCCAGCAGGATTTCTATGATCCGTTTTTACTATCAGGTATGGAAGAAGCTGTGAGACGGATTGTGAAAGCTGTAAAAAACAACGAAAAGATTACTATATTCGGAGACTATGATGCCGATGGGGTCAGCAGTACGACCATCTTAATGCTCACGCTTAAAATAATGGGAGCAGAACATGTGTCATGGTATATTCCAAATCGCTTTACAGAAGGCTATGGCCCAAATGAAGAGGCTTTTCGATTCATAAAAGAACAGGGAACTACGTTACTTATCACAGTAGACTGTGGCATTTCGGCCATTCATGAGGCTCAAGTGGCGAAAGAATTGGGAATGGATTATATTGTGACGGACCATCATGAACCGGGTCCTGAGTTACCGCAGGCATTAGCTATCCTTCATCCCAAAAAGCCGGGTGAAACTTATCCGTTTTCAGAGTTGGCAGGTGCAGGTGTGGCAATGAAATTGGCCCATGCTTTACTTGGTGAGTTGCCTGATGAGTTGATTGGCATTGCTGCAATTGGAACAGTAGCTGACTTGGTTCCTCTTCATGATGAAAATAGATTAATTGCGATTAAAGGGATTCAGGCATTAAAGAAATCAACGAGACCGGGAATCCTTGCCCTTTGTCAAAAAGCAGGTATTCAGCGCGATTCCTTAAATGAGGATTCCATTGGATTTGGATTGGCACCGAGAATAAATGCTGTAGGAAGATTGGAATCGGCAGATCCAGCTGTAGAGCTTTTACTTACAGAAAGTCAGGAAGAAGCTGATTCGATAGCCGACGAAATAGATTTATTGAATAAAGAGCGGCAATCAATCGTAAAAGAAATGACCCAGGAAGCGATTGAGGAATTGGAGAATAACTATCCACCTGAAACCAATCCGGTCCTAATTATTGCCCGTGAAGGATGGAATACTGGTGTAGTAGGGATTGTAGCCAGTAAGCTTGTAGAAAAGTATTATCGTCCGACGATCGTATTAAGTATTGATCGTGAGAAAGGAACAGCAAAGGGTTCTGCACGCAGTATTCCAGGATTTGATCTTTTTCAAAACTTATCTTTAAACAGAGAACTGCTGCCTCATTTTGGGGGCCATCCTATGGCTGCTGGTATGACATTGAAAATAGAAGATGTTGAGGAATTGAGACAACGATTGATCAATCAGGCTAATGAAATTCTAACAGAAGAAGATTTCCAGCCTGTTACTGAGATAGATAGCTTAGTTGCGATTGATGAAATTTCATTAACGCTTATTCAGCAAATGTCTCAGCTTGCACCGTACGGGATGCAAAACCCAAAACCGCGGATTTTGATTGAGGATGCCTCAATAACAACTTCCAGGAAAATTGGGGCAGATAAAACTCATCTTAAACTTCAGCTCGAACAAAATGATGCTGGGTTAGATACCATTGGGTTTGGATTAGGAGAGTTCCTTGATCATTTATCTCCGCAGGCCAAGGTATCTGTAATTGGGGAATTGGCGATAAATGAATGGAATAATATAAAAAAGCCCCAATTGTTTTTACAGGATCTTTCTGTACCAGGGTGGCAGTTATTTGATTGTCGCAGCGATAAGGGGAAAATACATGTTCAGACAGTGCCGTCTCCACGCAAAATCATCTTATTTCAGGAAGAGAGTAGGGTGTGGCTGACGGAATTTACTAAAGAGAATGATCAAATTATCCATATTACCTCTTTAGAAGCAGCTCAACAGGAAACTTTAGACGGCTATCATGTAGTTTTAGCAGATTTACCTTCACAAAAAGATATATTTGAAGCACTTTTTATTGGAAAATTGCCTAAAAGAGTGTATGTTTACTTTCGTACCACTCAAAATGATTATTTCTCAGCGTTTCCAACAAGAGACCAATTTAAATGGTATTATGCCTTGTTGGCAAAAAAAGGACCTATTTCATATAAAGAACTGCGTTCCATGCTGAATATTCATAAAGGCTGGTCAAAAGAAAATATTGATTTTATGACAAAGGTGTTTTTTGAGCTCGAGTTTGTTACAATAAATAACGGACTCATTGATTTGGTAAGGACCAGTATGAAACGGGATCTCCAAGAATCTAAGACCTATCAAGAAAGACAAGCAAGAATGGCGTTGGAACAAGAGCTTCTATACGCTTCATTCAATCAGCTTTATGATTACCTTGGCAAGTTGATTCGATCCCACATGGAAAACAAGGAGGAAACTGAGCAATGGATTTAAAACAATATATAGCGATCGTAGAGGATTGGCCTAAGCCAGGGATTAAATTTAAAGATATTACCCCACTTATGGATAACGGGAAGGCATATAAATATGCAACAGATCAAATTGTAAAGTTTGCTAAAGAGAAAGAAATTGATATTATTGTAGGACCGGAAGCACGTGGATTCATTATCGGCTGCCCTGTAGCTTATGCAATGGAAGTTGGCTTTGCGCCAGTGCGTAAAGAAGGCAAGCTGCCTAGAGAAACCTTTAAAGTTGAATACGGTTTGGAATACGGTAAAGATGTGTTAACCATTCATAAAGATGCAATCAAACCAGGTCAGAGAGTATTGATTACTGATGACCTATTGGCTACAGGCGGAACAATGGAAGCGACTATTAAATTGGTTGAAGAGCTTGGCGGAGTTGTAGCAGGATTAGCTTTTTTAGTTGAGTTAACGTACCTTGAGGGCAGGAAAAAACTTGCCGGCTATGATATACTCACATTAATGGAATATTAAGCATATAGTAATGGCGTTCTAATTATTAGAGCGCTTTTTATATTATCAAATTGCGAATAATAGCGAAACAACAGATTAAATCTTGTTCGTTACTTTACAAGAAAACTTTTTTTGATGATAATAGAAACAATCCTCTTTTTAACGATTAACCTATATGGTTTAACATAGATAACGATAAGCAAAAAACGTGGAAATACGGAGTAAAAGGTGATTTCATGGCAAATGAGCAAATTTATACCGCTGAGCAGGTCTTTGATAAAGCAAGAAACTATATGAATGATAAAGATGTGGCATTCTTAGAAAAAGCGTATGAATTCGCCAAAGAAGCTCACAAGGAGCAATATCGTAAATCCGGTGAGCCGTATATTATCCATCCAATTCAAGTTGCTGCCATCCTGGCGGGCTTAGAGATGGATACATTTACAGTAGCGGGCGGATTTTTGCATGACGTTGTAGAAGATACTTCCGTAACACTGGAAGACATTAAGGAAACCTTTAACGAAGAAGTAGCCCTTTTGGTTGACGGTGTAACAAAGCTGGGAAAAATTAAATATAAGTCAAAGGAAGAGCAGCAAGCTGAGAATCACCGTAAAATGTTTATCGCAATGGCTAAGGATATTCGTGTAATCATGATTAAATTAGCTGACAGGCTGCATAATATGCGTACTCTGAAGCATTTACCTGTTGAAAAACAGCGTAGGATTGCGAATGAAACGCTCGAAATATTTGCACCGCTTGCGCATAGACTCGGTATTTCAACGATTAAATGGGAACTTGAAGATACAGCTCTCCGCTATTTAAATCCTCAGCAATATTATCGAATTGTAAATTTGATGAAAAAGAAGAGGGCGGAGCGAGAAGAGTATCTATCAGATGTCACCGACCGAATGAAGGAAAAGCTGAAGGAAGTTTCTATTCAGGCTGATATATTTGGACGACCAAAGCATATATACAGTATCTATCGGAAAATGGCTCTTCAAAATAAACAGTTTGAAGAGATTTATGATTTAACGGCAGTCCGTATTATTGTAAATAGTATTAAAGATTGCTATGCAGTTCTTGGTATCATTCATACATGCTGGAAGCCAATGCCTGGTCGTTTCAAGGATTATATAGCTATGCCGAAAGCAAATATGTATCAATCTCTTCATACGACCATTATTGGTCCAAAGGGTGAACCTTTGGAAGTACAGATTCGTACGACAGAAATGCACCGAACAGCTGAATTCGGGATTGCGGCACACTGGGCTTATAAAGAAGGCAAAGATCTAACATCGACACAACGAATGGATAAAAAGCTGGATTGGTTCAGAGAGATTGTTGAATTCCAGGATGCCTCTACCAATGCAGAGGAATTTATGGAATCTCTCAAACTGGATTTATTTGCGGATATGGTATTTGTTTTTTCACCAAAAGGTGATGTGTATGAGCTGCCAAAAGGATCTGTACCGATTGATTTTGCCTACCGCGTCCACTCAGAAATCGGCAATAAAACGATTGGCGCTAAAGTAAACGGCAAAATGGTTACGCTTGATTATGTGCTGAAAACCGGCGATATTATTGAAATATTAACATCTAAACATTCCTATGGCCCAAGTCAGGATTGGCTGAAGCTGGCAAAAACTTCACAAGCGCGAAATAAAATACGACAATTCTTTAAAAAGCAACGCAGAGAAGAAAATATTGAAAAAGGCAAAGAATTAGTCGATAAAGAAGTCAAGGCAATGGAATATGATGTGAAAGAAGTTTGTACTACTGAGAACCTGAGGAAAGTCGCTGAAAAATTCAATTTTGCCAATGAAGATGATATGTATGCAGCAGTGGGCTACAACGGAATAACAGCTGCTCAAATTGCGACAAGGTTAACAGATAAGCTTCGTAAAAAGAGAGAAAAAGATCAGGAAGTAAGCTTGCTTGATGCAGTCTCTGAGTTGCGTATGATTCCGAAAACGAAGAAGAAGGATTCCGGGGTCCGTGTAAAAGGGATTGACAATATGTTAATCAGATTATCACGCTGCTGTAATCCTGTTCCTGGTGATGAAATAGTTGGGTACATTACAAAAGGACGCGGTGTTTCGGTCCATCGGGCAGACTGTGTCAATGTATTGGATGAAGAAAGTAAAGAACGGATTATCCCGGTAGAATGGGAAAGCAGTCAGAGCGTTCGAAAAGAATACAATGTTGATATCGAAATAAATGGATTTGACCGGAACGGCTTGTTAAATGAAGTGCTTCAAGCTGTTAGTGAAACGAAGACGAATATCACGGCTGTATCAGGTCGTACAGACAGGAACAAAAGTGCGACAATTACCATGTCTATATCAATTTATAATGTAAGTCATTTGCATAAAGTAGTTGAACGGATTAAGCAAATTTCCGATATTTATTCTGTCAGAAGAATTATGAGTTAGGGGTAAAAAAATGAAAGTGGTATTGCAACGTTCAAAGGCAGCATCAGTGCGTGTCGATGGTGAAACAATCGGCGCCATTACCTCCGGGTTTGTGTTATTAGTTGGAATTACTCATGAGGATACGGAAGAGGATTGCCGTTACCTTGCTGATAAAATCGTTCATCTGCGCATATTTGAAGACGAGAATATGAAGATGAACCATTCCTTGCTTGATGTGGGCGGTGAAATTTTATCGATTTCCCAATTTACCTTATATGGTGATTGCCGCAAGGGAAGGCGCCCAAACTTTATGGCAGCAGCCAAGCCCGATGAAGCTGAAAAATTGTATGATATGTTTAATGAAATGCTGAGAGAAAAAGGGTTGAAAGTGGAAACAGGCAGATTCGGGGCGATGATGGATGTCGAGCTCATTAACGACGGACCTGTGACGCTTATTCTCGAAAGCAAAAACTAAAAGTTAAGCAGCGCAGTAGCTTTCTTTAAAACCGTACACCTCCATATATCTGAGTTATTTCAGACATATGGAGGTGTTTTTTTGTAAATCAATAATTAGTGATCTAGCTGAATTTATATTTCAGGTTTGAAATCAGCTAAACTGAGCGATTTAGCCGATACAGAGAAAAACAGGCCGAACTGAGCGATAATTCAGCCGGTTCGAGAGAGTAATCAGCCGAATTGAGCAAGAAACCAGCCGATTCAGGAAAGAAACAAGCCAAATTGAGCAAAAATCCAGCCAGAGCAGAAAAGAAAGGAACCGAACTAAGTCATACAGCCGGTACATGGGGAAAATCCGCCGAACTGGGCGATAATCCAGCCGATTCTACCAATAATCCAGCCAAACACACCAATAATTCAACCAGCCAATACCTCTAAGTAATTTACATTCTCCACCCAAAGAATTATCCATAAAAAACTCCCTTTATGCTATCAATTAAAAGCATAAAGGGAGGATCCAAGTTATTAAGAATAAATCTGTTGATCTTTACAACAGGTTTCATAAATCATAGCTATTCGGGACGCTAAATTTCTAAATCAGAAAAGTAGGCATCCAGTCCATTTACAAGCCCATCTGTGATGGTCTCCTGATAGGATTCTGTTTGGATAAGAGCTTCCTCAGCAGGATTATTAATATAGCCTAATTCCAATAAAACAGCCGGCCGAAGATTTTCTCGTAAAACGTGCAGGTTGTTCTGCTTTACTCCCTGGTCATTTAACGGTGTCTCGTTTTGCAATAAATATTTTTGAATAGTTAAGGCTAGTTGCTTTTGATAGGAATGATAATAATATGTTTTAATACCACTTTTATCTCCATTCTGATTACTATCATAATGGAAACTGATAAAGGCATCGGCTCTATTCATATTTGCAAGATTGGCCCTTGCATGTAACGCTACATACCGATCGCTGGAACGAGTCATGACCACGTTCGCTCCGGCTGTTCGTAACTTCTCGTATGCCAGTTTAACGGTCTGAAGCGTTAGATTTTTTTCTAAAGTGCCATCTGGTCCGGATGCTCCGCCGTCAGTGCCTCCATGCCCGGCATCCAGGATAATAGTTTTCCCCATTAATGACTCATTCCTTTGAAGACTTGAATTCTGTTCACTCTCTGATTTTGTATACCAACTTGGGATCCATCCTTCTTTTTTAGATGGAAGTTCAATTTTAAGCATTTTTCTATTTTTTTTGAGGACGGTATACTCCTCATCTTTTTTTACTGTTCCAATGATTGAAGCATCTGGTTTATCCGATGCTCGTACATTTAGTACGGAAGCTGTTATACGGATTCTCTTTGAGGGTTTTTGTAATTGATGTCGATGTATGTAGTTGCTGTGGATCCAGCCTATATGGTCCTCATAGGTGAAAGAAATCCAGCTATCCTGTTTCTCTATTATGTGAATTACTGTTCCGATAGGAAGATTGCCGAGTACCTTAAACTCTGTGCCTGGGCCTTTTCGAACACGTAGACCGTCTGCAGTAACAATACCGGAATCGGAGGTAAGATCCGCTTCTTTATAGCCTGTAACGAGCCAGCTGGCTACCCATCCTGTTTTTTTGTCACTGAGCTTTAGTTTAATCCAATCTTCATCTATTTCCAGGACATCATAAACACTCCCCGCCTGGATTTCATCGATGATGGATGCCTTTATATTTGCCTCCTCCCGGACATAAATAGATGGCTCATTAACCACAATTTTATCGATCGTTGCATGTGCGGTTGGTATAGAATTTTTCATCGGCGCAAGCAGTAGGGTTACACATAGAAAAACCAAAATTTTTTTTAGCAAGATAATAATCGCTCCTTCTTTAAAAATCAGGGCCAGGCGTTTGTTAAAGAAAAAATATTTTTTATGAAAGATACTTTACACAGTCGGGAATACTGATTAAGACAATCTGTAGTTTAAATAAATAAGGGGTGTTCATGATATGAGATACAGTGAAAAGGGATTAATCACACAAAATGCCGGTAAACAAATATTCGGAGTGGATTTTCATGATTTTTTGGTTAAAGAACAGAATAATTCCATGGTGGAGCTTGCTTCGGAATTTGGCCTGTCCGTCAGAGACGTGAAACAACTAAAAAAGAAACTTGGACGTTCTTAAGGGTTGACAACTAGGAAGTTACTTCGTAATATTAATTAAATAAAAATACATATTATATTCCAATGATGGTGAAGAGTAATATAGATCACACATGATCAGAGAAGAAGTGTCTTAGGCTGCAAACACTTCTGCATGTGCCCATATGAACGAACACACCGTAGGTTTCGCCCTGAAAAAACGTTAGTTTCTAGTAGGGGATGAACGTTAAACAGGCGTTAACTGTAAAAGTGGGAGCTTTTTATGCTCCAACTAGGGTGGCACCGCGGGTAACAACTCCCGTCCCTTGCATATGCATGGGACTGGGAGTTGTTTTTATTTTACCTAAAATTACCAAGCCATGCCAATTGGAAATGGTTATAGATTGCATTTTAAGGAGGAATTTTGATATGGCCGTTCAAATACCAAGGGGAACCCAGGATATCCTTCCTGGTCAATCAGAAAAGTGGCAGTATATCGAAAACGTAGCAAAAGAAATTTGCTCAGTGTATCAGTATCAAGAAATACGTACACCAATTTTTGAAAGTACCGAGTTATTTGAAAAAGGTGTGGGAGATACAACAGACATTGTACAAAAAGAAATGTATACATTTACGGATAAGGGAAACCGCAGTTTAACTTTGCGTCCGGAAGGTACGGCAGCGGTAGTTCGTTCCTTTGTGGGAAATAAAATGTATGGGAATGCTATTCAACCTGTTAAGTTGTTCTATATTGGGCCTATGTTCCGATACGAGCGTCCACAGGCAGGGCGTTTCAGACAATTTGTACAGTTTGGTGTGGAAGCTTTAGGGAGTTCCGATCCGGCAATTGATGCAGAAGTAATTTCATTAGCCATGAATATATATAAAAAGTTAGGGTTAAAGAATCTGAAGCTAGTGATCAACAGTCTTGGAGACAAGGAAAGCCGTGCAAAACACAGAGAAGCTTTGATTGCGCACTTTAAGCCCCGGATTGAGGAATTCTGTCCAAATTGTAAAAATCGCTTAGAACGTAACCCATTACGAATACTAGATTGCAAAGAGGACCGTAATCATGAATTAATGTCTGGCGCACCGTCCATTATCGATTACTTAAATGAAGAGTCTACCGAGTATTTTAACAAAGTAAAAGCGTACTTGGATGCGATCGGAATTGCTTATGTTGTGGATCCAGGCTTGGTTCGCGGACTTGATTATTACAATCATACAGCTTTTGAAATCATGCTCGATTCTGAAGGATTTGGGGCAATTACTACTCTTTGTGGAGGCGGCCGTTATAACGGACTTGTTCAAGAGGTGGGCGGTCCTGAAACCCCTGGGATTGGATTTGCTTTAAGTATTGAAAGATTGCTATCTGCACTTGAAGTCGAAAATATTGAGCTTCCGATTGAAAAAAGTGTAGATTGTTTTATTGTTTCACTTGGCGACGAAGCAAAGGATTACTCTGTGAAACTGGTAGATGAGTTGCGCAGCAACGGAATTTCAGCTGAAAAGGATTATTCCGATCGCAAAGCAAAAGGCCAATTTAAGGCGGCGGATCGTGTAAATGCCAAAATCGTGGCTGTACTTGGAGAAGATGAGCTGAAAGAAAATAAAATTTCTTTAAAAGATATGCAAACCGGTGAGCAACAGCAAGTGGGGCTCGCTGAGTTAGTAACAGAATTAAAAACTAAACTGGGAAGATAATAGGAGGAATTACAGTGTACGGAAGAACATATTTTTGCGGAGAAGTACCGGTAACAGCAATCGGAGAAGAAATCACTGTCAAAGGGTGGGTCCAAAAAAGACGTGACCTTGGCGGGTTGATTTTTATCGATTTAAGAGACCGTACAGGCATTGTCCAAGTTGTATTTAACCCAGATTTATCACCTGAAGCCCTAGGTCTAGCTGAAAAAATCAGAAGTGAATATGTATTAAGCGTACGGGGAAAAGTGGTAGCGCGTGAAGAGGGAACGATAAACAAAAACCTTAAAACAGGTAGTATTGAAGTTCAGGCAGAAGAGGTAATCATTATCAATGAATCCAAAACACCTCCATTTGCGATTACAGATAACGAAGAAGTATCTGAGGACCTTCGTTTATCTTACCGATATTTAGATCTTCGTCGTCCGGTTATGTTCGAAACGTTTAAAATGAGACATAAAGCGACTAAAGCAATCCGTGACTTCTTAGATGGAGAAGGCTTCCTTGATATTGAGACACCTATTTTAACTAAGAGTACTCCAGAAGGTGCGCGTGATTACTTGGTACCAAGCCGTGTGCATGAAGGTGAATTTTATGCATTGCCACAATCACCGCAAATCTTTAAGCAATTATTGATGGTTTCCGGAATCGAACGCTATTATCAAGTAGCACGCTGTTTCCGTGATGAGGACTTGCGCGCAGACCGTCAGCCTGAATTTACACAAATCGATATTGAAACTAGCTTTATGAGCCAGGAAGATATTCAAGATTTGACTGAACGCATGATGGCAAAAGTGATGAAGGAAGTCAAAGGAATCGAGCTTTCTTTACCATTACCGAGAATGACGTATGATGAAGCGATGAGCCGATATGGTATTGATAAACCTGATACTCGTTTTGCGATGGAATTAATTGACGTTAGCAATATCGTTAAAGATTCAGGCTTTAAAGTCTTCACAGGTGTAGTGGAATCCGGCGGACAGGTTAAGGCATTGAATGTAAAAGGTGCTGCTTCTAATTACTCCAGAAAAGATATTGATGCATTGGGTGAATTTGCTGCCCGCTACGGTGCAAAAGGGCTTGCATGGATGAAGATGGAGGAAGAAGGTCTAAAAGGACCAATCGCAAAATTCTTCCAGGATGAAGACGGAAAAGGTTTAATCGAGGTTACTGGTGCTGAAGCTGGAGACTTGCTGCTCTTTGTTGCTGATAAGAAATCCGTAGTCGCAGACGCATTGGGTAATTTACGAAATAAATTAGGAAAAGAATTAAACCTAATTGATGAAAGTAAATTTAATTTCTTATGGGTAACTGACTGGCCGCTTCTTGAATATAAAGAAGAAGATGGAAGATATTATGCAGCTCATCACCCATTCACAATGCCTGTTAGAGAACAAATTTCTTTGCTTGACGAAAACCCTGGTGAAGTAAAAGCAATTGCTTACGACCTTGTGTTAAATGGTTATGAATTGGGTGGAGGAAGCTTACGTATCTTTGAACGTGCTATTCAGGAAAAAATGTTTGAGGTCCTCGGATTCACACCAGAAGAGGCTAACGAGCAATTTGGTTTCTTAATGGAAGCCTTTGAATATGGTACTCCACCACATGGTGGAATTGCCTTGGGATTGGATCGTTTAGTCATGTTACTTTCCGGCCGTTCAAACTTACGTGATACGATTGCATTTCCTAAGACTGCAAGCGCGAGCTGCCTGTTGACAGATGCACCGAGTGAAGTATCTGAAAGCCAGCTTAAAGAGCTTAGTCTAAAGGTCTCAAAAATGGAATCGGGCTTGAAAAAGTAACCTGCTTTTGATATGATTAAATCAATTAATAGATGTCCTGAAGTGTACGTTATGCATCCTTTTTGTTTTGACCGAACATTTCTTTTAACGGGAGTCCGGAGTTTACCGCTTGCGCAAATGCCTTTTTCGTGAAGGACTTGCAACAAAGTGGAACAGGACACCCACCTGCCGAGGGCGGGCCAAAGCACTAGGCATCAAACGGCACAATTTGGGGCGTCTATACTTATGAAGAATTGTTATAACTCATTGCAGCTGCTGCAATGAGTTTTTTATTTTTATCGATGAAAAATATATCCTTTCATTCCTAGTAGGAAAGTATGGTATCATAAATCGAAACGACGGAACAGCTAATGAAGAAAAGGTACATAATTTTAGAACGATACAATACTGCAGTGGCTGTTAATCAATGGTTTATCTCAATTGTCTAAGCGAAAGAATAGCAAGTAAAGGGATTGGTAGATAATCGTGGCCTGCTGCTGAATCAGCTGAAACTGTATTTTACATCGATAAATGCTTTCGTTTAAAATACAATCAAAGAGTTAAGCGCGTATAGATGAACAGAAATGTTTAGGAAAATAAAAATAGGTAATTACATTTACTAACAAAATGAAATTGGAGTGGAGCTATTCATGTTGCATCAATTCTCACGTAATGAATTGGCTGTCGGGAAAGATGGCTTGGAAATATTAAAAAATACAACTGTGGCGATTCTAGGTATTGGCGGAGTGGGTTCTTTTGCCGTGGAAGCTTTAGCGCGATCCGGGGTGGGCACGTTAATCTTGGTAGATAAGGACGATATAGATATAACAAATGTGAATAGACAAATTCATGCGTTATTATCCACTGTTGGAGAGCAAAAAGTAGATGCTATGAAAAAGCGTATTTTTGACATCAATCCAGATTGCGAAGTAATTGCTTTAAAAATGTTCTATACAGAGGAAACATATCAGGATTTCTTCGCCTATAAACCGGATTATGTAATCGATGCCTCCGATACGATTATTTACAAAATTCACTTGATGAAAGAATGTTTGATAAGGAATATTCCTATCATCTCAAGCATGGGCGCAGCCAATAAGATGGATCCAACCCGCTTTCAAATCGCGGATATATCTAAAACACATACAGATCCATTAGCTAAAGTGATCCGTACAAAATTAAAGAAAGAAGGCATTCGAAAAGGGATTCCAGTCATTTTCTCCGATGAGAGCCCAATTGTGCCTTTTGATGAAGTGACAAAAGTGGTGGGCAACCAGGATGCAGATATTCGTAAGGCTAAATTCCCGCCTTCATCTAATGCGTTTGTACCATCTACGGCAGGATTGATTGCAGCAAGCTGGGTAGTAAGAGAAGCATTGAAGGAAATTAAAATCAAACGAGTGAATGATTAACGTTATGGGTGAATTGTTACCTGCATGTAAAAAAGATTGGCTAATAGAAGCCAATCTTTTTTACTGCTTATTTTTAAACTGTTCCAGTCTTTCATATATAGCAGCTAATCGTTTCTCCTCGCCGGATTCAATCGGATCATAGTATTTTGTTCCCTTTAAGTTGCCTGGGAGATAATCTTGTTTGACCCAGCCACCGAAAGTGCCGATAGGGTAGTCATGCGGGTATTTATAACCAACATGCCCGAGGTCTTTTGAGCCTGAATAATGGGCATCACGTAAATGCTTAGGGATATCCCCGACTTTGCCGCTTCGAATATCCGAAATGGCTTGATCCAATGCCTTATAAGCAGAATTTGATTTGGAGGATAGACACATTTCCACAACAGCCACTGAAAGCGGGATACGCGCCTCGGGAAGACCGAGACGTTCACTGGCGGTAACAGCTGCCAACACATTATTTCCGACGGAGGGATTTGCCAGTCCGATATCTTCATAAGCAATCACTAAAAGTCTCCGATTGACTGCAACCAGATCACCAACCTCAAGAAGGTGAGCTAAATAATATAAAGAAGCATGAACGTCGCTTCCTCTTATGCTTTTTTGCAGGGCGGATAACAGGTTATAGAAGTTTGAGCCTTTTTTATCTCCATAAACTCCTACATTCCCGCCTAAATCGTCAATGACTTCATCTTCTATGATATACGTATCCTCATCCCTGGTTGATGAGAAAACTGCTGATTCCAGCAGCGTTAACGATTTTCTTGCATCTCCATTTGAGTGAAGGGCAATTTTTTTTATTTGTTCCTCGGTGATTTGGATATCCATTTTTCCCAGACCATTTTTTTCATCAGAAAGGGCTCTTTGGAGCAGTGTGATGGTTTCTTCGACAGATAAGCGGGTAAGCTGCTTGATTTGGCCGCAGCGGCTCCGAATAGCTGGATTGACATCATGGAATGGGTTTTCCGTTGTGGCACCGATTAAAATGATATCGCCTCGTTCTACATGTGGCAGAAGATAATCCTGCTGAGCTTTATTGAATCGGTGAATCTCATCAAGAAAGAGGATAACCTGCCCGGTCAGACGTGTTTCATCAACAACTGCTTCGATATCCTTCTTCCCGGCTGTAGTTGCATTTAAAGCAATGAACGGTATTTTGGTGGTTCCCGCAATTGCATAAGCAATGGATGTTTTTCCAATGCCAGGTTCACCATATAATAACATAGAAGGGACATGCCCGTTTTTAATCATTTTATATAAACTGGTTTGTTTGCCGATGATTTCGTTCTGGCCAATAATTTCATCTAAGTTCTTAGGTCGCATTCGAAATGCGAGTGGTTCAGTATTCAACTAACTAACCTCCACAAATAAGCTTCAGGATGCTTTCATTATATCGATAAACGCTTCACATTCCTATATTTTCGTTTTTGCGTAAGAGCTGCGAATTTTATCCTTTCATGAGATTTCCTGTAGTCGAAACTGGTTTTTTTTACTATGATTAAATAGAAAATAAAAAATTAAGAAGAATTGTACTGAGTCATTGAAAATAGGCAATGATTTAATGTATGGTATACTTTTGTAGACTAAATGTAAGGCTGAGGTGCTAAGTAATGAAAATATCTACCAAAGGAAGATACGGACTTACCATTATGATTGATTTAGCTAAGAAACATGGAGAAGGTCCTACTTCCCTAAAATCGATAGCACAATCAAATAATTTGTCCGAACACTATTTGGAACAATTGGTTACCCCCTTGCGTAATGCAGGACTTGTTAAAAGTGTAAGGGGTGCCTATGGCGGCTATAAACTAACGAAAGATCCACATGAAATTACAGCAGGTGATGTGATCAAGGTGCTTGAAGGCCCAATTACACCGGTTGAAGGCATTGAGGACGAAGAACCTGTTAAACGGCAATTGTGGATTAAAATCAGAGATGCTGTAAAGGATGTTTTGGATAATACAACTTTGGAAGACTTGGCATCCTATGAAGAAGAGGACGACTCCACTCAATCATATATGTTCTACATTTAATATAAAGTAATTTTGTTTAGGCAAAGGAGGTATAGGCCATGGAACGGGTTTATATGGATCATGCAGCGACAACGCCTATGCATCCAGAAGTTATTGATGTGATGACGGAGGTTATGAAGAAGACTTACGGAAATCCATCAAGCATTCACCAATTCGGCAGAGAATCGAGAAAGCTAATTGATGATGCAAGAAGAGTGCTGGCTGAAAGTATTGGTGCACAAATAGATGAAATTATATTCACGAGCGGTGGTACAGAAGCAGATAATGCCGCAATCTATAGCAGTGTACAAGCTATGAAGAATAAAGGCAAACATATTATTACGTCAGAAATTGAACATCATGCCGTATTGCATACATGCCAGGCTCTTGAAAAAGAGGGATACGAGGTTACGTATTTGCCTGTCAATGAAGAAGGACAGGTAACTGTGAGTGCTGTTCAGGAAGCATTACGAGATGATACAGTTTTAGTGACAATCATGTTCGGAAATAATGAAGTGGGCACTATTCAGCCTATTCAGGAAATTGGCAGGCTTTTGGCTGACCATCAGGCATTGTTCCACACAGATGCGGTACAGGCATACGGAATCATTCCTATATCGGTTCATGAGTTAGCTGTGGATTTCTTAAGTGTGTCTGCACATAAAATTAATGGTCCGAAAGGTATTGGCTTCTTATATGCGCGAAAAGGCGTACCATTTAAGCCATTGCTACTTGGCGGTGAGCAGGAAAGAAAACGCCGGGCAGGAACTGAAAACGTGCCTGGGGCAGCAGGCTTTGCAAAGGCGGCTGAGCTGATGTCTAACACACGTGAGGAGAAAGCGAAGCAGTATAGAGCCTTTAAAGAAATAATGCTCCATGTATTTGACGAAGCAGGTATTAATTATTCCATCAATGGAAAGCTGGATGATTCACTGCCGCATGTATTGAATATTAGTTTTCCAGGAACGAGTGTTGAGGCTTTCTTAGTCAATATGGATTTGGCAGGGGTGGCTGTTTCAAGCGGTTCTGCCTGTACAGCTGGATCGATTGAACCATCGCATGTTCTTGTCTCGATGTTTGGAAAAGATTCAGAGCGGACAAAGAATTCAATTCGCTTCAGCTTTGGGCAGGGCAATACGGAACAAGAAGTAGAAAAAGCAGCGAAGATTGCTGTAAATGTGATAAATCGATTAGTGAAGTAAATAGGTATGAGGTGAAGTGTATAATGAAATCCCCGGCGGAAACTAGAGTTGTTGTCGGAATGTCCGGTGGAGTGGATTCTTCTGTTGCAGCTTATCTTTTAAAAGAGCAGGGCTATGACGTTGTAGGAATTTTCATGAAAAACTGGGACGATACAGATGAAAATGGTGTTTGTACAGCTACGGAGGACTATGAAGATGTCATCCGTGTCTGCAATCATATTGGAATTCCCTACTATGCAGTCAATTTTGAAAAACAGTATTGGGATAAAGTGTTTTCTTATTTCCTTGAGGAATATAAAGCGGGACGTACACCAAATCCCGATGTGATGTGTAATAAAGAAATTAAATTTAAGGCATTTCTTGAGCATGCCATGGATCTAGGTGCAGATTATTTGGCCACAGGCCATTATGCGCGTGTGGCTTACCAAGACGGAGAATATAAAATGCTTAGAGGGTTGGATAATAATAAGGATCAAACTTATTTTCTAAACCAATTAACTCAGGAGCAATTAAGCAAGGTTATGTTCCCGATTGGTGAGTATGATAAGCCAAAAATTAGAGAAATTGCCTTGGAGGCTGGCCTGCCAACGGCTACTAAAAAAGATTCTACAGGCATTTGTTTTATCGGCGAGCGTAACTTTAAGGAATTTCTTGGGCAATATTTGCCGGCTAAACCTGGTGAGATGAGAACGATGAGTGGTGAACTGAAGGGTAAGCATGACGGCCTTATGTATTATACATTGGGACAGCGTCATGGACTTGGAATTGGCGGAAGCGGTGAACCGTGGTTTGCGGTTGGGAAAGATTTAGAAAACAATGTTCTATTAGTAGAGCAAGGTTTTCACCATGACAGCCTCTATTCTGATTCTATTATCGCTGACAAAATGAACTGGATTTCCGAAAGGAAACCAGGTGATACTTTTGAGTGTACAGCTAAATTCAGATATCGCCAGGCAGATAATAAGGTAACAGTGAAAGTATTGGATGACAATCAGGCAGAAGTAATTTTTGCTGAGCCAATCAGAGCGGTGACTCCTGGGCAAGCTGCAGTATTTTATGATGGTGAAGTCTGCTTGGGTGGAGGTACCATCGATAAAGTTTATAAAAAAGGTTTAAAACTTGATTATGTTGGGTAAATAAAATAGCCAATTGAATGTGGATAGTCTGTTTCGTAGAGAAACAGGCTATTTACGTTCTGTAAAATATACATATGCAGGTGATGAAGATGGATGTGAAGAAGTACGATTATTCACTTTCCAAGAAAGAGGTATTAGAAGTATTTGAAACTGATGCAGAAAGGGGGATAACGGAAAAAGAAGCCGAAGCGAGATTAAAAGACTATGGAAAAAATGAATTCGGAGTGGAGCAAAAAAATTCATTGTTAAAAATGATTGCTTTACAAATACATAACACACTTAATTACATATTGATGGTTGCCGCTTTATTCTCATTTATAGTGGGTGAAGTGAGTGACGGTTTAATTATTACATTTGTGATTATTATCAACACCATTATTGGTGTAGTCCAAGAGAAAAAGGCAGAAAATGCATTGGACGAACTAAAAAAGTTAGCAGCACCGAAAGCCTTGGTAAAAAGAGAAGGAAATGTCAGGGAAATAGATGCATCCTTGCTCGTACCTGGTGACTGCGTCTTACTTGAAGCCGGAAGGACAGTACCGGCTGATATTCGTATCATTCAATCCCATTCCTTGAAAATTGAAGAGTCTGCTTTAACGGGGGAGAGCCTTCCAGTAGATAAGGACGAGAATTGGAATTTGGAAAATCCTGATCAGCCACTTGGTGATTATCTTAATATGGCATTCATGTCTACTCAAGTTACAAATGGCCGAGGGATTGGAATTGTGGCTGCAACCGGGTTGAATACAGAGGTTGGGAAAATAGCTGAAATGCTTCACAGCACTGAATCCAGCAAAACTCCTTTGCAGAAAAATCTTGATCAGCTTGGGAAAAAATTAAGTTATTGTGCCATTATCGTTTGTGTCGTTATGTTCATTGTAGGATTAATGCAGGGACGGAATCCTGGAGAAATGTTTATGATTTCCACAAGTCTTGCTGTTTCGGCTATACCTGAGAGTTTATCGACAATGGTCATAATTGTTTTAACGCTAGGGGTAAGGCGCCTCATTAAGCAAAAGGCAATTATACGAAGAATTCCGGCAGTTGAAACTTTGGGTTCGGTTAGCATGATTTGTTCAGATAAAACAGGAACACTGACTTTGAACAAAATGAGTGTCGTTGAGCGTTATGTTAATTTAAAAGTTATAGAGGAAGATGTACCATATTCTGCGGATGACCAAAGGTTGATTAATCAATTGGCATTATGCTCGGATGCCACTTATGAACCGGAAGAAACCGGCGACCCGACAGAAGTGGCTTTTGTTAAAGCAGCACATGTGAATGGTTACACAAAGTCTGATTTAGATAAAGAATTTCCGCGTGTAGCCGAAATTCCGTTCGATTCAACGAGAAAAAGGATGACTACCATACATAAAGATGGCGATGGATACATTGTACTGACAAAAGGTGCAGTAGATATCCTGCTAGAGAGAATAACCACTATTCAACTAGATAGCGAAATAGTAAAAATGACGCCGGAATACATAACTGAAATTAATCAAGCTGTGATGCAGATGTCCAACCGCGCTCTTCGTGTAATGGCTTTGGCGGGAAAAAGAGTTTCGGCCGAAGCGATTTCTGAACTGAATGAAGAAGAAATAGAGAATGGTTTGACGTTTTTTGGAATGGTAGGCTTGATGGATCCGCCTCGACCGGAGGCAAAACTTCAAATTGAAAGAGCTCATCGTTCAGGAATTGAAGTAACGATGATTACAGGTGATCATCCGCAAACAGCGATTGCGATTGCGCACCGTTTAGGGATAACGGAATCCGATAAAGTTATCACGGGTGCCGAATTGAATCAAATGACACCTGAAGAATTGAAGGAAGCAGCAGTCGATACTCGTGTATTCGCCCGGGTATCACCGGAGCATAAAGTCCAAATCGTTCAGGCCTTCAAAGAAAATGGGCATATTGTTTCAATGACCGGTGATGGTGTTAATGATGCTCCTTCCTTAAAAACAGCTGATATTGGGGTTGCTATGGGACAAACTGGGACAGATGTTGCCAAGGGTGCCTCTGATATGGTTTTAATGGATGATAATTTCACCACGATTATAAAAGCGGTTGAAGAGGGTAGAAATATTTTTGCTAATATACGAAAATCTGTGCTTTTCCTTGTTACAAGTAACTTTGGTGAAGTTCTAGTGCTCTTTTTTGCCATCTTGCTTGGCTGGCCGACACCGTTACTGACCGTCCATATTTTATGGCTGAATTTAGTTGGTGATTCTATTCCAGCCTTTGCGCTTGGTGTAGATAAGAATAAGGATGTTATGCTGGATAAACCAAGGCCTAAAAAAGAAGGGATTTTCACGAGGGATTCAGTCATCTTCCTGATTTTAAATGGTTTGTTGATTGGTGTAGCTTCTCTCCTAGCCTTCCTAATTGGGTTGAAATGGGCTGCTGGAATTGATTCCATATTCGATTTACAATTTAATCAGCTTACAGACCATGAACTGAGAGTCGGACAAACGGTTGCCTTTATGGCACTAACCTTTATTAGCTACATGCAAGTATATAATGTCAGACATTTACGTAAACCAATCTGGAAAACAGATGTATTTAGCAATAAATATTTAAATTGGTCTGTCATAGGTGTCATCTTGTTACAATTGGCAGTTGTTTATATCGAACCTTTTGCCAAATTACTCAAGATTGAACCGATAGGCTTAAGGGAATGGATCCTAATCTTCTTCTGTACAATTGGAACCATTGTCGTAAATGAAATTGTTAAGGGCTTCTTAAGATACTATGAAAAAAGAAAGGCTATGGATTAAGCTCCATAGCCTTCTATATTTCTTCGCTGATTCGATTAGCAATCAGGTGATATCCCTTGTCATTTAAATGGAGGCTATCACTGAAATAGTCTTTTTTTGTTTTATCCTGAAACAAATCATCTGTTGGTACGAAGGTGATAGATGAGTAGTTACTGACCGTTTCTTTTAGATCGTGATTCCAGTCATCTAGAATTTCGTCAAGGCGGTCGTCATTAGGAAATGGATTATATAATCCAACAACAATAAAGGGGACATCATGGTCAACCATGCGAATGCTTTTCAAAATGTCATCTACATTATCAAGATAATCTTTTTTCCCTTTCTTTATAGCGGCTTGATTGATGGTTTGAAAATCACCGCCCAAACTTGTACGCAAATCATTAGTGCCTATAAATAAGATAATATAGTCAGCTTCATTCACTTTCTCACTTATTGTAGGATTCGCTAATTGTTTGATAACTCCCTCTGACTCCTGACCCGGAATTCCATAATTATTGATTTTATAATTTTTATTTGAGGATTCGCTTTCTGAAATTTTTTCAAGCTGACCGACATAGCCTTCCTCATGGCGATCGCCCACCCCATAGGTTAAGGAATCACCTAAAGCCATAATGACATGTTCCTGATCGGCTTTTATCTTTTCATCTAAAAAGAAGGTATATCCGATATAAATCAGTCCGATTATTAGTAAAAGTCCAGCTGCATAGTGTAGTTTCTTCATATCTCTCACTCCCATAGATATACTTCTACCCTAAAATCAAAGAATTTTAACAAAAAGTGTAATATTTTAATCTATATGATTAAGAGAGTAACCTAGTCATAAATAGGAAGGTAAACTGGTGGGATTTACTATAACTTATAAATGATGGCGCGCTGCTAGCCCAGATGCTTGTCTCTGGGACAACGGACTATCACTTTGTGGTATACTATTTCCATTCAGTTAGGAATGTAGGAGTGAATAGTATGGATAAAAATAAATTAGGTATTCAATATATGGAACAAGGAAAATGGGAGGATGCTGCAAAAGTATTCACCGAAATGATTGAAGAAAATCCAAATGACCCAGTAGGGTTTATCAATTTCGGCAATGTATTGGCATCGATGAACGACAATCAACGTGCGATTAAATTTTTTGAAAGAGCTATTGAACTGGATCCGGAAGCTGCGACTGCCTATTATGGATTGGGCAGCATTTATTATGAGCTCGATGATTTAGTGAAGGCGAAGGATCAGTTTGAGCTGGCTATCAAAAAAGGAATTGAAACAGCAGATGTGATGTTTATGCTGGGATTATGTCTGCTTCATTTAGACCAGCCGAAGCTGGCATTACCTTATTTCCAAAGAAGTGTTGAATTAAATCCGTCGGATGCAGAAGCTCAGTTCCATTATGGACTGGCTTTGGCAGGTGCTGAAATGTATGATATGGCGATTGATGCATGGAATAAGACGCTTGAAATTGATGAGTCACATGCAGATGCGTATTTTAACCTGGGTGTGGCCTACGGTGGGATTAAGGGAGATGCAGATAAAGCAATCGCTTATTTTGAAAAAGCGGTTGAAATCCAGCCTGATCACATCCTTGCTTTGAATGGGTTAAAACAAATGAAAGAACTGTTATAAACGGGAGGTGCTTCTTGTGGAACAAGAGTCGTTCGTCTTCTCCGACAATGACAAACCTTTCATCAAAGGAACACATTTGGTTACCATTTTTCATAATGAACAAAATTTATACTCGGTTGTACGAATCAGAGTGAAAGAAACGAATTTGAATTACGATGAAAAAGAAGCTGTTATTACCGGGTATTTCCCCCCTATTCATGAGGAAGAAATATACACGTTTTATGGGAAAATGAAAGAACATCCCCGTTTTGGGATTCAATTTCATGTAGATACCTTCCAGCGTGAAGTTCCTGAATCAAAGGAGGGTGTGATTGCTTATTTATCCGGATCTCTTTTTAAAGGGATTGGTAAAAAGATTGCAGAATCGATTGTCGAAAAACTTGGCGAAAAGGCAATCTCCAAAATTTTAGCGAATCCATCATTGCTCGATCAAATTCCTAAGCTAAGCGGTGAAAAGGCAAAGCAATTGTATGATACTCTGGCAGCCAATCAGGGCCTGGAGCAAATCATGATTAATTTATCCAGCCTGGGGTTTGGACCTCAGCTATCGATGAAAATTTATCAGGCTTATAAAGAGGACACGATTTCCATCATTGAGCAAAATCCATACCAGCTAGTCGAAACGATTGAGGGAATTGGATTTACTCGCGCAGATGAAATCGGACTGCAGCTCGGCATTGGAGGAAGCCATCCATCCAGGATTAAGGCAGCGATTCTCTATACACTTGACAGATCTTGTGTACAGGACGGGCATTCGTATACCGAGGCTGAGGAACTGTTGATCAGCGTAAAAACTCTCTTGGAACAAAATCAAAATGTGACCATCACTTTTGAGCAAATTACGGAATCACTTATCCAACTCGGTGAAGAGGGAAAAATCATTGGAGAAGAGAAAAGGTTTTATATGCCGTCCCTCTACTTTTCTGAAAAAGGGATTGTAACGAATATTAAACGGATTATGTCTCAGGACTCATATGCCGATCAATTTCCTGAATCTGAATTTTTATTGGAGCTAGGCAAACTAGAAGAGCGAATTGGGATGGAGTACGCTGAGGAGCAAAAGGATGCAATCTTTAAAGCCTTACATTCTCCGATGCTGATCCTGACAGGAGGTCCTGGTACCGGTAAAACAACCGTTATTAAAGGAATCGTTGAATTATATTCAGAATTACATGGTTTGTCCCTTAATCCAAAAGATTATAATAATGAAAATCCATTTCCATTTGTTTTAGCAGCTCCAACAGGACGCGCGGCAAAAAGGATGAAGGAATCCACAGGGCTTCCCGCCGTAACTATCCACCGTTTATTGGGCTGGAATGGGTCGGATGTTCAGCGTGATGAAGATAATCCAATCAGCGGAAGGCTTTTAATTGTAGATGAGATGTCTATGGTAGACATTTGGCTGGCCAATCAGCTTTTTAAAGCATTGCCGAATGATATGCAAGTCATCCTCGTTGGTGATGAGGATCAGTTGCCTTCAGTTGGACCAGGTCAGGTATTGAAGGATTTACTTGCCTCTTCCGTTATTCCTGTAACCCGTCTGGAATCGATATTCAGACAGGAAGATGGTTCTTCCATTATTCAGCTCGCGCATGCGATAAAAAACGGACAGCTGCCGCCAGATATTCGGAAACCGCAGGGCGATCGTTCATTTTTCTCTTGTTCCACTAATCAAGTAGCAGATGTGATTAGGCAGGTTGTAACCAATGCCCGCCAAAAAGGGTTCCCAGCCCGTGATATTCAGGTTTTGGCTCCAATGTACAGAGGGAGTGCCGGAATTGATTCCCTCAATGTCCTCCTGCAGGGCATTCTTAATGATAATCGCGATAAGAAGAAAAGGGAATTGACTTTTGGGGATGTGGTTTATCGGGTTGGAGATAAGGTTCTCCAATTAGTGAATCAGCCTGAAAATGGGATTTACAATGGTGATATGGGTGAAATTATTGCGATTATCTATGCAAAGGAAAATGAAGATAAGCAGGATCAGATTTTTGTTTCATTTGATGGCATTGAAGCGAAGTATACACGCCAGGAGCTCAATCAAATAACTCATGCTTATTGTTGTTCCATTCATAAATCCCAGGGAAGTGAATTCCCAATCGTCATATTGCCAGTTGTTAAGAGCTATCACCGCATGCTAAGGAGGAACTTAATTTACACGGCTATAACAAGGAGCAAACAGTTCCTGATTGTATGCGGTGAAGAGGAAGCCTTACGATACGGCGTCGGTCGCAGTGGTGAGGAGGAACGGCGAACAACTCTACTTGAAAAACTGCAGGAAGGGTTCCTTGATAAGGAACTTATCTCCAAACCTGAAAATCCAGTTACTGAAAATGAAAGTTCCAATGAAGACGGCTTGACGTATGAGCAAAAAATATTCCAAACAGATCCAATGATTGGGATGGAAAACATTACGCCTTATGATTTTATGATACGCGGTTAAAATACAAATGTCGGTCTTTAAGCTGAATGAATTCTGCATGCAATGGACAAACTGGCAATTACAGAGATATTTTTTTATGAGGTGATTGCTATGAAATGTCCGAATTGCTCCAGCAAAGATATCGGCAAGATTGGCGTGAATCAATATTATTGCTGGAATTGTTTTGTGGAATTATCTATCCAAAAAGGAATTATGCATGTCCATCAGGTGGAAGAGGATGGAGTGTTAAGTTCTTTAGATGATTTGTTTAGCGAAGAAGACCGACAGATGAGTCTTTGATTCGTACTTCCTAAATTATGAGGTGAGTTGCTATGAATAAAATGGTTTCGTCGTTAATAACCTTAGGAGCGGGAATGGCGATCTATCGGAGTATGTCCAATAATGGAATGCTATCCGGCCGTAATATGAGAAAGATTAAACGAACAATCATGAAGTCATTTTGATTGGAAGTTAAGGGTTTAAAAGGTAGATTCTCTGCCTTTTAAACCTTTTTTAGTGTATGCCTGCAGAATCCCCATACATATTTTCTTTTAACATAAAGAAAATAGTACAGAGGTGGGATTTTTGAACATACAGATAAAGTGGTTTTATCGACTTGGATTTCTATTATTATTATTTATCGTATTATTTGTGTTTTACTTGCTCAGACCAATATGGTTTCCTGTTATACAGGTTTTTCTAACTGCATTATCACCATTTATTGGAGCCGCTCTTATTAGTTACCTCCTTCATCCCCTGGTGGAAAAAGTTCATCAGAAAGGTTTGCATAGAGGTTTGGCAATCGGTTTGATTTATCTGGTGTTTTTTGGGGCAGTCGGCTATGGATTGTATAAAGGAATTCCAGTATTCATTAACCAAATGATTGATGTTGCAGAAAGAGCACCAGAAATGGCAGAGTTATATCGAGGTTACATAGCTCGTTTTCATTCACAAACCTCAAGCTGGCCGTTTGGTCTGCATGATCGTTTGGAGCAAATCATCAGCTCTATAGAAATGAAACTGAGTTCTTCTATAACTGTATTAATAGAAGCGCTAAGTGGGCTGTCGGATTTTTTCATCTTTGTGTTACTCATCCCTCTCATATCCTTTTATTTACTGAAGGATGCTGAAAAGATTATTGATTTTGGTTTAAGATTATTTCCTAAAAAAAGCAGAGACACAACGAAAAAGTTCTTGAAGGATATCGACCATTCTTTGGGCGGATATCTTCGCGGACAGCTCTTGGTCTGTACGATTGTGGGATCCTTTGCCGCTATACTTTTCTGGTTATTTGGTATGAAGTATCCTTTATTGCTGAGCCTTTTTATTGGGGTAACGAATATTATTCCCTATTTCGGACCTCTGATTGGAGCGGTTCCGGCATTGCTCGTAGCGATCACTATGTCAACGGGCATGGTCATCAAGGTGGCCATTATCATTATTGTGATTCAATTTCTGGAGGGGAATGTCCTTTCACCAATTATCATGGGGAAAACGTTAAAGCTGCACCCGCTTATTATCATTTTTGCTTTGCTTGTCGGTGGTGAGATTAGCGGAATACTAGGCCTGATTCTTGCTGTCCCTATTTTAGCCTTTTTGAAGGTTGCTATTACTCATAGTAAAATATTAAGGAATAACCCTTAAACAATTCCTGAAACATTGACAAAGAAAATACTTATGACTATAATCCAACTTATAACGGAATATATTGAAATATGTTGATGGACCGAGTATGTTTAAGCCCTTCCGAATGTAAATCCTATTTACATGAAAGAGAGAAGTCTCCATGGCTGAAAGAGACTTTGGAAGAAGAGAGACAGAAAGCTAGTCCGGAGTGCGGGCAAAAACCCGCCGTTTAAACCGCGTTAAGGTTTCTGAGGTGACGAAACTTTTTAGATGTTTCGTAATCAGGGTGGTACCGCGAGTCAAGCTCTCGTCCCTGTTTTTAGGGATGAGGGCTTTTTTGTGTATAAAAAAGGAGGATTCAATCTTATGAAGTACATGACTGGGGCAGAAATTCGCCAAATGTTTTTAGATTTCTTTCAGGAAAAAGGTCACAGAATTGAACCGAGTGCATCGTTAGTACCGGTGGAAGATCCGACACTGTTATGGATTAATTCCGGAGTTGCAACATTAAAAAAATATTTTGATGGACGAGTTATTCCTGAAAATCCAAGGATTACGAATGCCCAAAAATCGATTAGAACAAACGATATTGAAAATGTTGGAAAAACAGCTCGACACCATACTTTCTTTGAAATGCTGGGTAACTTCTCTATTGGAGAATATTTCAGAGAGGAAGCAATCAAATGGGGATGGGAGCTATTAACAGATGAACGCTGGTTTGCTATGCCAAAAGACAAGCTTTATATCACATACTATCCAGCAGATACTGATACCCTTAAGGTATGGAAAAGCTTAGGCGTACCGGATAGTCACTTAATTCCGCTTGAGGACAATTTCTGGGAAATTGGTGAAGGCCCATCCGGACCTGATACTGAAATTTTCTTTGACCGCGGTACAAAATTTGATCCTGAAGATATCGGCATTCGTTTAATTGAAGAAGATATCGAAAATGATCGTTATATTGAGATCTGGAATATCGTATTGTCTCAATTTAATGCAAATCCAGAAATACCGCGCAGTGAGTATCCTGAATTACCGAAGAAAAATATTGATACAGGGATGGGATTAGAGCGGATGGCATCCATTTTCCAAAATGGTGACACGAACTTTGATACGGATTTATTCCTGCCGATTATCCATAAAACTGAAGAAATTTCAGGTCAACAATATAGAACAAGTGCGGATAAAGATGTAGCATTTCGTGTTATTGCTGACCATATCCGTACGGTTGCGTTTGCAATAGGTGATGGAGCACTTCCTTCCAATGAAGGACGCGGATATGTTTTACGCAGATTGCTGCGCAGAGCTGTTCGTTTTGCTAAGAAAATTGGTATCAATAAGCCATTTATGTATGAATTGGTTCCAGTTGTGGCGGATATCATGGTAGATTATTATCCAGAAGTTAAACAGAAACAGGACTTCATAGCGAAGGTTGTTCGTAATGAAGAGGAGCGTTTTCATGAAACTCTTCATGACGGGTTAGCTATACTTGCGGAAGTTATTGAGGCTGAGAAGAAAAGGGGCAGCGATATAGTAAACGGATTTGATGTATTCCGTCTCTATGATACCTATGGATTCCCAGTTGAATTAACAGAAGAGTATGCTGAAGATGAAGGCATGAAAATCGACCGTAAAGGTTTCGAAAGAGAGATGGAAGCTCAGCGGACACGTGCACGTGCTGCTCGCCAGGATGTAGACTCCATGCAAGTACAAAGCGGTATTTTAGGTGACATAAAAGTACAAAGTAAATTTGTTGGATATGAAACCCTTGAATGCCCGGCAACAGTGGAAGTAATCATTAAAAATGGTGAAAAAGCGGACGATGCCATGGCGGGAGAAGAAGTTCAAATCATTTTTGACCAAACACCTTTCTATGCTGAAAGCGGCGGACAAATTGCGGACAAAGGATTCTTTGAATCTGAAGACCTACGAGTATTCGTGAAGGATGTTCAAAAAGCTCCAAATGGCCAAAACCTGCATACAGTTATCGTAGAATATGGATTACTGAAGGAAGGTGCGTATGGGAAAGCGGTTGTAGATGAAGCAAATCGCCGTAAAATCATTAAAAACCATACGGCAACTCATTTACTGCATCAAGCATTAAAGGATGTACTGGGCACGCATGTCAACCAAGCGGGTTCTTTAGTAAGACCGGACCGACTTCGTTTTGACTTTTCTCATTTTGGACAAGTTACAGAAGAAGAGCTAGAACAGGTTGAGCAAATCGTGAATGATAAAATTTGGAAGAGTATTGATGTAACGATTGAAAATAAACAGATTGAAGAAGCAAAAGCAATGGGGGCAATGGCTCTATTCGGTGAAAAATATGGCGATATCGTACGTGTTGTCCAAGTGGGAGATTATAGCCTTGAGCTCTGCGGTGGCTGCCACGTTCCTAATACTTCTGCTATCGGGCTGTTCAAAATTGTCTCTGAAGGTGGAATAGGGGCTGGTACCAGAAGGATTGAAGCAGTAACGGGCGAATCTGCGTATCTTCAATTAAAAGAACAAATTGGTGTTCTTCGCCAAGCAGCAGCTAAAGTTAAAGCTAATCCAAAAGATTTGCCTGTTAAAATTGATTCCCTATTAGGCGAATTAAAAGACGCACAAAAAGAAAATGAATCATTAGCAGCCAAGCTTTCCAATATCGAGGCAGGAAATATTCAATCCAAAGCTGAAACAATTAATGGTGTAACGGTTTTATCAGCGAAGGTAGAGGCTCAGGATATGAATAATTTAAGAAATATGGCTGATGACTTAAAGCAAAAGCTAGGGTCCTCCATCATTGTCCTTGGAAGTGCGCAAGGAGAAAAAGTAAACTTAATTGCTGCAGTTACAAAAGATTTAATAGACCAAGGATACCATGCCGGTAAAATCATTAAAGAGGTAGCGGCACGCTGCGGTGGTGGCGGAGGTGGACGTCCTGATATGGCTCAGGCCGGCGGTAAGAACCCTGCTGATTTAGAAGCAGCACTTGAACTGGTAAAAGATTTGGTTAACAAATAAAAACGGGGCAAAGGATTTGCCCCCCTTCTTTTTGAATCTAATCATTTTGGCATGGATAGTATTGACTAGCCAAAACTATCATTCGAATTTTATTATTAGGTTTAAGTAGTGTACAATAAGAGGAACAATGGAAATATAGCTTTTTGAATGAAAGCGGGGTGCGTTGGAATGAGTTCATTTGATAAAACAATGAAATTTAATTTCCCGGAGGATTCTTTTGAGCATGACGTTAGCCATGTTTTAATGGAAGTCTATAATGCTCTAAATGAAAAAGGTTACAATCCTATTAACCAGATTGTAGGTTATCTTTTGTCAGGAGACCCTGCTTATATTCCGCGTCATAATGATGCACGAAATCTTATTAGAAAGCTTGAAAGAGATGAGATTATAGAAGTTCTGGTCAAATCTTATTTAGAGCAGCAACGAGAGGGATAATATGCGAATTGTAGGTCTTGATGTGGGTAGTAAAACTGTGGGAGTCGCCATCAGTGATGAAATGGGCTGGACTGCTCAAGGTTTGGAAACCATAGCAATTGACGAAGAAAAAAATCAGCTTGGCCTGAAACGTTTAGATGAAATCCTTAAACCTTATAAAGTCGATAAATTTGTCGTAGGTTTGCCGAAAAATATGAATGGAACTGTAGGTCCGCGAGGCGAGGCAAGTCAGTATTATGCTTCAAAGCTTGAAAAACGATATAAGGTTCCGGTCGTTTTGTGGGATGAACGTTTAACCACAATGGCCGCAGAACGGGTTTTATTAGATGCAGATGTAAGCCGTAAAAAACGCAAAAAAGTTATAGATAAAATGGCCGCTGTCTTAATTCTGCAAGGATATTTAGATAGTGGCGGCAAATAATTTAGAGGTGATCAGACATGGAAGAAAATATGATAACAATTGTTGATGAAGATGGTAACGAGCAGTTACACGAAATATTACTTACGTTCGAATTGGATGATTATGATAAGCAATACGTTGTATTTGCACCAGTAGGAAACGAAGGCGAAGAAGATGAAGACCTCATCCATGTAGCTTCTTATATTCCTGATGAAACAGGTGAAGTCGGAACATTAAATGATATAGAAGATGATGAAGAATGGGCTCTAGTTGAAGAAGTCATTAATACATTCTTCGACGAAGAAGAATAAACTGAAAATATAGCTCTCCCGGTTTTATCGGGGGAGTTTTTTTATGTGTAGATTTAAGTATTGTGGAATAATGATGAAATGGTTTTACAAGGAATGGTGAAAGGATGATTATTCAAGAGATTTTAGGTAAATTCTCCGAAAAATAGAGCATGTTATAAAAAAGTAATGGTCAATTCATGAAATTTATTATATAATCAAGCGGTTTAAGAAAAAGTTTTATGATAATCATTGACAGATTCCGCTAATGTTTGCAATAAATAAAGAGGGCTTGTAATAAAATGCCTTAGGGGGGCATCACTTTTGGATAATGATAAAAATTGGAAGAAAGAGCAAATGAAAATAAAGCTACTTGAAAGACAGAGTGAAGCTAGAGTGGTACGGAAAATTGTTACTGTTTCGTTAGTTGCTGTCATCCTTGTCATGACGCTTGTTGGACTTGGTGGGTATTTGTATATCTCCTCCGCATTAAAACCTGTTGACCCAGATAATAAAGATGCAATCAAGGTGGAAATCCCTCGTGGTTCAGGAATTAGTTTGATTTCTCAAACATTAGAGGATAATGGAGTCGTAAAAAACGCGAAAGTATTTAAATACTATGTCAAGTTTAAAAATGAATCTGGTTTCCAGGCTGGAACCTATAATTTATCACCATCTATGACAATTCAGGAAATCATCGATCAAATCAAAAATGGAATTGTAGCTGAGACCTATCGAATTACTATTCCGGAAGGAAGAGATCTGGAACAAATTTCAGAAATTATTGCCAAGAAAACAGGCAAAAAGTCAAAAGATGTCTTAGCCGTTATAAATAAAAATGGATTTATTAAAGAAATGATGAATAAGTATCCTGATTTATTAACGGATGATATTCTTGCCGAGAATGTCAGATATCCATTGGAAGGATATTTATATCCAGCAACGTATTCATTTTATGAGGAAGATCCAACAATAGAGTCAATTGTTAGCGATATGGTAAAAAAAACCAACGAAATCTTAGCGAAGTATAAGGATGAAATGTCCAAGGATAAATGGACACCGCATACACTATTAACAATGGCATCCTTAATTGAAGAAGAAGCAACTGAGAAGGTGGATAGGGATAAAATATCTGCTGTGTTTAAAAACAGGATGGAGAAGGATATGCGATTGCAAACTGATCCAACTGTTCTGTACGCATTGGGAGAGCATAAAGATCGGGTGACATACAAAGACTTAGAAGTCGACTCACCATATAATCTTTATCGACATAAGGGGTTAACCCCTGGACCAATTGCCAATGCAGGTGAAACCTCTATTCAGGCGGCATTAAACCCTGCAGATATTGATGACCTATATTTCCTTGCTACTAAATCGGGAGAAGTCATCTTTAATAAAACATTAGAAGAACATAATAAAGATAAGGCAAAACATATAACGAATAATTAAGCATTTGGAGGGGAACTATGGAAGAGAAGAAACGTTTCGCTTCTTTCCCCTAAATATGCTAAAATATTCGAAGTGCATAAAAATAGTGTATGTATTTAAAGAAAGCCACCTGGCTTTCTCATTTTTTTGAATTAAGCAAAGTACAGGGTTTGGAGGAATAAGGATGAATAAGAATCTTGATCACTATTTACAGACTCTTGTACCTTCCCGAAATGATTTATTAAGTGAAATGGAAGAGTATGCAAGGGAAAATGGTGTTCCGATTATGGAATTAACCGGTATGGAGTCTATGTTACAGATTCTAAAAATCCAAAAGCCGCGAAAAATTTTAGAAATTGGAACAGCAATTGGTTATTCTGCTTTACGAATGGCGTATACGCTGCCAGAAGCTTCAATACTGACAATTGAAAGAGATGAGGAACGTATTGAAAAAGCTCATCATTTTATTGAAAGAGCGGACATGAAGAGTAGAATAAAGATTATAAAAGGTGACGCCCTTGAGACAGAATCAGCTGTCTCTCCAGAAGGACCTTTTGATTGTATATTTATCGACGCAGCTAAAGGACAATATAAACGTTTCTTTGAAATATATGAAAAGTCTTTGGCAGAGGGAGGAATTATCCTTTCCGATAATGTTCTCTTTAAAGGCTTGGTGGCTCTTGAACAGGAAGAGATTGAATCTAAACGAACAAAAAATTTAGTTAATAAAATAAAAGGCTATAATGAATGGCTCATGAATAAGGAAAACTTTGATACTGTCATTATCCCTGTCGGGGATGGTTTGGCTATCAGTATTAAACGAGGTGAAAAGGCATGAAAACCCCTGAGCTATTACTAACACCTACTAAGGTTGAAGATATCATCCCATTAATTGATGCAGGTGCAGATGCATTTGTTATAGGGGAACAACGTTATGGACTGAGACTGGCTGGAGAATTTAACAGAGAGGCTGTTAAAGAAGCAATCCAGCTAGCCCATTCAAAAGGAAAGAAAGTATATGTGGCTATGAATGCCATCTTCCATAATGAGAAAGTGGACGAGCTGTCCGATTATTTGCGTTTCTTAGATGCCAATCAAGCTGATGCTGTCATCTTTGGAGATCCAGCTGTTTTGATGGCTGCTCGTGAAGCAGCTCCGAACCTGCCACTGCATTGGAATACAGAAACAACAGCGACCAACTGGTTCACGTGTAATTACTGGGGAACAAAAGGAGCTAAGCGTGCAGTCCTTGCCCGGGAAATTAATATGGACGCTATCATTGAAATTAAAGAACATGCCAAAGTCGAGATTGAAGTACAGGTGCATGGAATGACAGCCATGTTTCAGTCAAAACGGACGCTTATCGGGAATTACTTTAATTACCAAGGCCGCAATATGAAAGTGGATAGCCTGGAGGATCAAAAAAGCTTATTCCTGCACGATCCTGAGCGTAACGCTAAATATCCAATCTTTGAAGATGAAAACGGCACTCATATTATGAGTCCGAATGATATTTGCATTATTGATGAATTGGCAGAAATGCTCGATGCTGGGGTAGACTCCTTTAAAATTGATGGAATCTTAAAGGATTCTGACTATCTTATTGAAGTAACCAAATTGTATCGCGAGGCAATTGATTTATATGCAGAGAATCCGGATCTATACGAAGATAAGAAGGAAGAACTGCTGCAGAAAGCTGAAGAAATTCAACCGGCAAACAGATCGCTGGATACAGGCTTCTTTTTCAAGGAGACTGTTTATTAACAGGGAATGGAGGATGACCGAATGTCCGTGTCAGAAAATAAAATTTCCGAGATTATTGACGGAAAACGCGTTATTGTAAAAAAACCGGAATTACTGGCTCCTGCCGGTAACCTGGAAAAATTAAAAATCGCTGTCCGTTATGGTGCCGACGCAGTATTTATTGGCGGTCAGGAATATGGATTGCGCTCCAATGCCGGAAATTTTTCATTGGCAGAAATGAAAGAAGGCGTGGAGTTTGCTAAACAATACGGCGCTAAAATATATGTGACCACTAATATTTTTGCTCATAATGAGAACATCGATGGACTTCCGGAGTATTTAAAAGGGATTGAAGAAGCTGGAGTAACAGGTATTATAGTAGCTGACCCGTTAATAATTGAGACCTGTAAAAAGGCTGCTCCAAAGCTGGAAATCCACTTAAGTACACAGCAATCCTTATCAAACTGGAAAGCTGTACAGTTTTGGAAAGAAGAAGGGCTGGATCGTGTTGTTTTGGCACGTGAGACGAGTGGAGAAGAAATCAAGCTAATGAAAGAAAAGGTTGATATTGAAATTGAAACCTTTATTCATGGGGCGATGTGTATTGCTTATTCAGGGCGCTGCACGCTATCTAACCATATGACAGCCCGTGATTCTAATCGAGGCGGCTGCTGCCAATCATGCAGATGGGATTATCATTTATTCGCTAATACGGAAGATGGTGAAAAACCATTATTTGAAGATGAAGACCAACCGTTTGCGATGAGTCCTAAAGATTTGAAACTGGTTGAATCCATCCCAACTATGATAGAGACGGGAATCGACAGCTTAAAAATCGAAGGCCGTATGAAATCCATTCATTATATTGCAACAGTTGTCAGTGTTTATCGCAAGGTTATAGATACTTATTGTGCGGATCCGGACAATTTTGTTTTCAAAGAGGAATGGATTACAGAGCTCAATAAGTGTGCGAATCGGGAAACAGCTCCCGCATTCTTTGAAGGTGTACCAAGCCATAAGGAGCAAATGTTTGGCAATCATAATAACAAAACAACGCATGACTTTGCCGGGCTTGTCTTATCGTATGATGAAAATACATCTATAGTCACGTTACAGCAAAGAAATTACTTTAAACCGGGAGACGAAATTGAATTTTTCGGACCTAATATCGAAAACTTTACGCAAACAGTCGGAACAATCTGGGATGAGGACGGCAATGAATTAGATGCTGCAAGACATCCGCTTATGACTGTCCGCTTAAAAGTCGATCAACCGGTTCATCCATATGATATGATGAGGAAGGAGAACAACTAAAAATGACTAAGCCAATTGTAATTGGGGTTGCAGGTGGCTCGGGTTCAGGGAAAACGAGTGTAACAAAAGCAATCTATGAAAAATTCAAGGGTCATTCCATCATGATTCTAGAACAAGATTATTATTATAAGGATCAAAGCCATCTTCCTTTTGAGGAACGACTAAAGACAAACTATGATCATCCATTGGCTTTTGATAATGATCTATTGCTGGAGCATATCAACAAATTGCTTCGTTATGAAGCAATTGAAAAGCCGGTTTATGATTATGCTATGCATACACGCTCTGAGGATGTAATTCCTGTTGAACCTAAGGACGTTATTATTCTCGAGGGAATCTTGGTACTTGAAGATGAGAGATTACGCGATATAATGGATATTAAACTATTTGTTGATACCGATGCAGATCTTCGTATAATACGTCGTTTAATGCGTGATATAAAAGAACGGGGCCGTTCAATTGATTCAGTCATTGAACAATACACATCTGTGGTACGTCCTATGCATAACCAATTTATTGAGCCTACTAAGCGCTATGCGGATATTATTATTCCTGAAGGCGGACACAATTACGTGGCTATTGATGTAATTGGTACTAAAATCCAAACGATTTTGGAGCAAAAATCCCTTTTATAGGAATATTTTGTTTTTACACCAATTTCCATAAAAATAACAAAAAAGTTACTCATTTTTGAAAAAATTTTGATAAAATTAATAGACAAATCGATAAAAAGAAATTAAGCTAACAATGAGTGTAAATTGCGCGTTCGATTGAGAACGCGCAATTCCTATACCAATAAAGGTATATACATAGTTATTAAGTGCATATATATACACATGATCACATGGAGCGGTTGGTGCTGCATGGTGAAAGTACAGAAGGAGTGAAATTTTTTGGCTACTGAAAAAGTATTCCCAATGACTAAAGAGGGAAAAGAAAAATTAGAGAAAGAATTAGAACTTTTAAAAACGGTTAAACGTAAAGAAGTTGTAGAACGAATTAAAATTGCACGCAGTTTCGGTGACTTATCCGAAAACTCTGAGTATGACTCTGCTAAAGAAGAACAAGCATTTGTTGAAGGAAGAATCACTACACTTGAAAATATGATTAGAAATGCACAAATTATTGAGTCAGGTGCATCTCAGGATGGAACGGTTACATTAGGAAAATCCGTAACATTTAAAGAATTACCTGATGGTGAAGAAGAAACTTATATAATTGTCGGTTCTGCAGAAGCTGACCCATTTGAGTATAAAATTTCAAATGATTCTCCTATTGCCCGCAGTTTAATGGGAAAAAAACCAGGTGATGAAGTAACGGTTTCTACTCCAGGTGGAGATATGGAAGTCGTAATCGTATCCGTTCAATAATTTGAAATTTAAGAAAGAACCAGCAAGGCGCCTATTTTAGGTGCCTTTTTTATTTGTTCAATTATAGTTTGAAATAGGCAAGCCCCGTCGAAACTGGTAACAGTAAGGGGTGTGTTAAATGAAAAAAAGAATATTGGGGACAGGAATTATTTTTCTATTGCTGTTTACTTTATTAATAGCCAAGCTGGTACATATACAGATAGTGAAGCCAAAGGAATATTCCAAACACCGGGTAAATTTATTAGAGAATAGTGTGAGACAAAGAATTGACGAAATCACTTTGGATGATGGGAGAGGTGGATTTCTTGATAGAGAAGGTAAGTCGATATCCTATCAGGACAAATCGGTGTTAGTACTCTTTCCATTTGTTAAACATTTAGATTGGCCTGCAGATAAAGTGGCAGACATTCTTGAGATAGAGAAAGAAATACTACTACAAAGGCTAAAGAGTGAAGAGGAACCATTTATTTATGAAAATAAAGGTATAACAGAATTAACAGATAGCCAAATTGCGCAAATTAACAATCTTCATATTCCAGGTATTATAGGTGTAAAGAAGAGAGAGGTTATAGCAAATCCTTCAGCAAGCCATCTTCTAGGGTCCCTGACATTAAATAAGAATGAAATAGATGAAGCTAATAAAATAGGCTATACACCGGTTGATTATCAAACAAAAGTAGGGAAAACAGGATTGCAAAAAGCCTTTCAGATCTTCCTGCAGGGTAATGGCAGTAAAAAACTAGTTTATCACAAAGCAGCCAATGGACTGCCAATGTTTGGAGTGGATATCCGTTATTTGGACGAAGGTCAATCTGGTGAAAGAATTAATATACAGACTACTTTGGATCAGGACTATCAAAAACTTGCAGAACAAGTTGCTGATGATAGTGGGCTGAAAAAAGGCGGAATCATCATTTTAGATGTTGAGACTAATGATATTCTGACTATGTTTTCCACACCGCTTGTAAATAAAGATGTAAACAATGAGGGTAACCATAATCAAATGATTACTCCACAGACTCCTGGTTCCGTATTTAAAACGGTTATAGCAGCTGCTGCCATAGAAGAAGGCCTAAACCTGAATGGAAGAGAATTTAACGGTAATTTGGATCATTTAGGGCGACCTGTTGATAAAAATACAGGAAGATTGCTAGGAATGGTTGATTTTAAGCGAGGGTTTGCATTAAGCAGCAACCAAGTTTTTGGAGTTCTGGGAAAGGAATTGGCAGATAAAAATCCGAATCTTATTGAAGAGTATGCTGAGCGGCTTGGCTTAATTCAACCAATTGGGTGGAATGGAAGTGTATTCCATACATCTCTCATTAAACAACTGCCGGAAGAAAAATCTGGGGTCATATGGACAGAATCCTCCATGAAGAAGGATGAGAATTTTGTGGCGAATACATCGATTGGTCAACTAAATGTAAAAGTAACTCCGCTTGCCATCGCCAATATGATGGCCACGATTGCCAGAGGCGGTGAAAGAATGATGGCTAGAGCTGCCACTAAAGCGGTCGATGATGACGGATTAACCATTGCCACCTTCAAAGAGCAGCCTATAGAAGGTAAAGCCATTTCAAAAATAACAGCCAGCAAGCTACAGCAATTATTAAGAGGAGTAGTAACAACAACAGGGAAATATGCCACTGCGGGTAATCTACATACAGCCAAGTACGATGTTGCTGGTAAGTCAGGAACAGCAGAAATTGGGGCCAAGGAAGATAAAACAAAACAGATGTACAATAAATGGTTTGCAGGTTATTTTCCTTTTCAAAAACCTAAATATGCGATGGTGATTGTAAATCTGGATACAGCGAGCAAGTCGGGTGCGGTAACTCCTTTATACTTACAAATGGTCAATGGGATACATGCAATTAATCAAAAAAGAGGCCTGGAATAAAAAATATGACGAAAAATTGAATAACTTTTAGTGATTACCTATCCATGTTAAAATAATCTTTATTATAAATTTGAGGAGGAAGTGTATATGGATAGGCAAGATAAATATCCTTCGCGTATGGATAAACGTCAGGATAAAAAGGTAAACAAAGTCTACAATATACTGATTACAGTTGTCGTTCTCCTTATTGTCGTTGTGGGAGCTACTATATTTTTAGGTAATAATGATGAACCGGCAAGTCAGAAGGCTGATACCAATCCTGAAAGTAATCAATCGGCAACCAATAAAGAAGACGAAGCTGACAAAGAGGAAGCTGACAAAGAAGAAACTGCAATGAATGAAGATGAGCAAGCATCTGAGAATGAGGACGAAGAGGGCCAAGATCAAGACCAAAACGCTGATCAAGATTCCTCTGAATCTGAAGATGCAGTAGAGTCTGAGAAAGTTGAAGAAACAGCTTCTGATGGAAATGTGGAAGAAGCGTATTCTGATCCTTCATGGAAGCCAGTAGGTACGGAACAAAGTGGAGAGCATGTTACACAATACGAGAAAGGTTCCACTGATTGGAATGAAATGGAGCAAGCCATTGCCTATGGAGCTGGCATAGATCAAAGTAATATGACCTTATGGTATTTACAAAATGGCGGTGAACCGAATAAGGCAATTGGTACTGTATCACCTAAAGATGGATCAAGCACGTATCGTGTATATATCGAATGGGTTGATGGTGAAGGATGGAAACCGACAAAGGTAGAAAAACTTATAAAGAATGACAAAGCTAGTTAACCAAATAAAAATACTTTTAAAGCTGCCGTGTTTGGCAGCTTTTTTGATTGTTACTTTTAAGGGAAATCCAGATAATTTGAAGAGTGGAAATACAAAGAGGTAATCGTAGCCATTTCAAAAAGGATGTATCATGTCAGTCAATATCTCTTAAATGTGTTCGAATCTCGGATGCGGTTTTTGTGGGATTTTCACATTGGAAAATAATATATCTATACTTTTTATGTCCTTGCAATTCTATGATGACCAACGGTATCCTACCGCTGTATGAAAGAAAATACCATTCATTCTGATATTTATAACTTCCTTCATAAATATTTAAGAATGAAATAGAAGAACCAGGCATCCGTATCATCCGTGTAGGAGCGTCGAAATAATCTACTAAAACATTTTTTATTAGAGGGTAGGGCATTTGAATCTTTCGTTTTAAAGCAAAAAAAGTTGTTAAACCTGTAAGAGTTAAAATCAGTTCATGCTTATCGTCATCAAACTTTATTTCTCTCCCCATATATAGCACCTCCTATTATTCATTTCTGCAGGTCATAAAGGCGTTGCCGCACGAAGTAGTGTACTTAAGCCTTTAATCCCTAATAAGCTCCCTACGGTGCCTCCTCTTATGCTTCGGAGGCCTAAAAGATGTAGGTCATGAAGATGTTGCCACAGGACGTGACGATTTTAGTCTTTGTTCCTTAATATACCCGTTTTTGGATTTTTAGTTAATCCAGCTTCAGGGCCTAGGAGTTCGGGACATAAGCATAGCCTCTATGGGGGAGAAACATCCCCTTCGAGCCTATGTCTTATGCGGGCCAACAGGATGTTGGTCATGAAGACGTTGCCACAGGACGTGGCGCCTTTAGTCTTCGTTCCTTAACATGAGCCGTTTCAGCTTTTTAGTCAATCCAGCTTTGACTCCTAGTCCCTCGAGTCATAAGCAAATACTCTGCGAGAGGGAAAAACGTCTCCCTCCGAGTATTCGTCTTATGCTTTTCGGGCCTGAACAGTCGTCTCAGCTTTTTAGTTAATCCAGCTTCGACTCCTAGTCCCTCGAGTCATAAGCAAATACTCTGCGGGAGGGAAAAACGTCTCCCTCCGAGTATTCGTCTTATGCTTTTCGGGTCTGAACAGTCGTCTCAGCTTTTTAGTTAATCCAGCTTCAGGGCCTAGGAGTTCGGGACATAAGCATAGCCTCTACGGGGGAGAAACATCCCATTCGAGCCTATGTCTTATGCTTCTCACTCCTGAACAAGGCCCTTCAGCTTTTTAGTTTATAGTGTACTACGGCTGTGTATATGGGTTTGCCTTCGGGGGTGGTGTGGATTTGGTGGGATATGTGGTGTACGGATAGCATGATTGCTTTGTTTTGATCTATTTTTTGCTGGATTTGTTTTTCAAGGTTTTGAATTGAGGATGCCTCGAAAAATTCAACTTTGTCTTCAATTAGTTCTAATTTAAATTCCACTTTTTTTTTGCCTCCTTCATTTTCAAACTAAGTCTACCAAAAATGCCTAGAATACTCTAGCTCCAATAAAGGATTAGTGGTCTGTTTATGCAGATGATTTATGGTAAAATGGTACATGTCATTTTAATCTTTGTAATATAAAGGAGTAATACTAATGAAAATTGCTATTATTGGCGCAATGGAAGAAGAAGTTGCTTATTTGCGTGAGAATATAGAAAGTGCCGAGTCTGTTGTCATTGCTAATACAGAATATACAACTGGACAGATGTTTGGTGTGGATGTTATTTTGTTAAAATCCGGTATTGGCAAAGTGAATGCTGCCATGGGAACAGCTGTCCTTCTTGAAAAATTTAAGCCTGATTTTATCATCAACACTGGCTCAGCAGGTGGCTACAACCCAGAATTAAATGTAGGAGATATGGTCATTTCAACTGAGGTACGTCACCATGATGTGGATGTTACGGCGTTTGATTATGAATACGGACAGGTTCCACAATTACCTGCAGCATTTATTGCTGATGAAAAGCTTGTATCACTTGCAGAGAAAGTGGCCGCAGGCATAGACGGGGTTGGAGTTGGAAAAGGGTTAATCGCAACCGGTGACGTATTTATGTCTGATCCTGAACGTGTTCGATTTGTAAGAGAAAAGTTTCCACAGCTGCAGGCAGTTGAAATGGAAGCAGCCGCTATTGCGCAGGTGGCTTATCAGTTTAATGTTCCATTTGTAGTAACGCGCGCATTAAGTGATATTGCTGGCAAAGAGTCAGATTTATCATTTGATCAATTCCTGGAAAAGGCTGCATTGCATTCAGCTCAACTGGCAATGGGAATTGTAAAAGAATTAAAATAAAATTTTTAAGTTCTGTCGAAATACTAAGACAGAACTTTTTTGTTTTCTTAAAAAAATAATGTGATTGTTCATAACTATTGATACCATTCTGTCCATATATTTTAGTGGTTCGCCTGCCACTATTTACATTAGCATAGGGAGGAATATCGTGTTACTGTATTACTAGTTTATTTGAAAGGTGGTAGTTTCCTTGAAAGAGAAAATGATAGATTATAAACGTTTTGGTACAACTCTCCTAATGTTTGCTGTATTTCTTTTTTTAGGATCCATATTGCCAAAGGAAGGTATGAGTGAAGTAGTAAAGGAATACTTAACTTTTGCTACTGCTGGAGTATTGGCGTTATCCGCATTATTTTTTGCTTTATCCAAGAAATATGGGAAGTTAATACAAGACGAAGAATAAATTCTATAAAATACAGGTCAACTCATTTAATGAGTTGGCTTTTTTTTATAATCTTTTAATCAAGAATCTTTACAGGTACTTGATAAATTTATCATTGACATTGATAATCATTATCAATAATATTAATATATCAAAATAATAATGTACGGGTGGTTTCTAATGATATTGTTGACATTACATAAACTTTCTTTTTTTATTTGCTTATTCTTTGGGGTTTTACACCTGTTTAAAAAGAATAGACCGATAAAACTTACTCATAGATGGAGTGGTTGTATAGCCTTGATAAGTATATTTATATATTTATTTCAAATGAGTTCTAATTTATTTGGTTATATCATTTATATGCTTATCATTGCTCTGACAGCAATAATTCCTTTTTTAAAGAAACAAAAAAATTGTACGGCCGTTCATATAGTTGGAGGGTTAGGCTCTATAGTATGGCTTGTATTGATACATATTTAGTGGGGGAAGACAGATGAAAAAACTAATTTTACTGGGATTGGGATGGATATCTCTATTGTTTGGTTTAATTGGAATCGCAGTTCCTATTTTACCAACGACACCTTTACTATTACTGACAGCAATTTTATTCGCTGGTAATTCAGTTAAATGTGAAAACTGGCTGAAGAAACAGTCATTTTACGAAAAATATGTAGTGAGCTACCAAAGGGATGGTGGTCTTACTTTAAGAAGAAAATTAACGATTTTACTAACCGTGTATTTATTACTTCTAATCAGCGGTTTAATGGTCAATCATTTGCACGTTCGCATTGTTCTATGCGTGTTGGCAGTTGTTAAATTGATTGTTTTTATAAAAATTCCTACGATTAATAATCAAGAGGAAGTGCAACAAATATGATTCAAAAAGAAATGATGATTTATGCAAAAAAGTATGGAATCATCCCTGTTTTGGTTCAAGTTACATTATTGCAATTATTGAATGTTGTTATAAATATAGTGATTGTATTTGAGATTGCGGAATTATTTTCTGCCTTGTTCTATGTTCATAATATCGTTATGGATATGTACTACATTTTATATATTGGATTGATTATAGCTATAAAGTTCGGCTGTCATTATTACTCGACAAAGCTCACACATTATACATCATTTGAGCTAAAGCATAAGGTGCGGAGAGAACTGTTTGAAAAGCTTCTTTCACTGACCCCTCAAGAGATTACCAAACTGGAAATCAGTAAAATTAGCCAGCTCGCGGTAGAAGGTATCGAGAATATCGATGTTTATTACAGTCGTTATCTGCCTCAATTTTTTTATAGCCTGTTGACTCCTGTCCTGCTATTTGTGGTAATGGCAAAATTGAATTGGAAAATTGCGCTTATGTTGTTGATCAGTGGTTTTTTAATTCCGGTTGCCATTGTGGCCGGCGTAAAAATTGGAAAGAGAATTTTTAAAACATATTGGAATAAATACTTGGATGTTGGTAAAAAGTTCGTTGAAGGTGTAGAGGGACTGCGCACCTTAAAAATTTATAACGGAGAAAAGGCATACGGAGAGATTATGAATAAGGAAGCAGAGGAATTCCGCTATATGACGATGAAGGTGCTTAGGATGCAATTGCAATCTATCACCATTATGGATTTAATCGCCTATTTAGGAGCAGCTTTGGGAATCGTCTGCTCAGTGATTGCCTATAAAAATGGAAACTTAAGTTTAACTGGCTTTATCTGTTTTTCTCTGCTGGCGATTGAATTTTTTGTACCATTTCGACTGTTGGGATCCTATTTTCATGTAGGTATGAATGGTACGAGTGCCTTGAATTTATTATCCTCCATTTTAAAAATTGACTCGCAAAAAGAAGAACCAGCTGTTCATAAGGATATCACAGGAGATTTATGCATTAAAAATATAACCTATACTTATCCATATGCTGAAAAACCGGCTTTGCAGGATTGCAATCTTGTCATCAAGCAAAGCGAGGTGACGGGAATTGCAGGTGCTTCTGGTGCAGGAAAAACGACTATTACACATATTCTGCAACGTTTCATTGAACCGGAAAATGGAACAATTGAAATCGGTGGGACATCTTTAGCGGAACTGCCTATTGATCAGGTGCATCGATTGATTGGCTGTGTCAGTAACCGTTCCTATATTTTTGAAGGTACGATTTTTTCTAATTTAATGATGGCTAAACCAACTTTGGAGGTAGAAGAGGCAGAAGAGATTATTAGGTTTGTGAAGCTAGATCAATTTGCTGCTAACCTTCATTATAAAATTCAAAGCGGAGGGACGAATCTTTCAAGCGGACAGCGCCAAAAATTAGCAATTGCCCGAATGCTGTTAAAGAATCCTAAAGTGTTTATTTTTGATGAAGCTACTGCCAATATCGACCGTAGTAGTGAAGATGATATTCTTGATATTATTCAAAGAATCAGCCGTCAGGGAAAAATGGTTATCATGATTACCCATCACTTGCAGCGTTTAGTAGATGCAAATCAAATCTATGTATTCTCCAATGGAAAAATAGCTGAACAAGGCAATCATCAAACACTTATGAACAATGGGAACATTTATGCAGAGCTATTTGAAGAACAACAATCAATCGGAAGGTGTGCAGTATGATTAGCAGCGGAAAGAATTTGATTCAATTAATGAAAATATTAAAGCCGCTTATTCCACATATGATGCTGACAATCCTTCTTGGTACATTAGGTTATTTGGCGGTTTCAGCCATAAGTCTTATAGGAGGGATGGCTTTCTTGGATGTAATGGGCCTTAAGGACTTTGGAAATGGAAGACTGTTGCTGATTATGATTATTACAGCAGGTATAATGCGTGCTGTTTTTCGTCTGTGCGAGCAATATATGACCCATTACATTGCATTTAGTCTTCTGGCTACTATCCGGTCTCATATCTTTAGATCCCTTGGAAAGCTTGGGAATAGGCAATTAATGAGCTTTCAAAAAGGGGAGCTTATGAATGTTATTACTAAGGATGTAGAAATGCTTGAAGTGTTTTATGCGCACACAGTAGCTCCTGTTTGTATTAGCTTTATCACAGGAATTGTTTATCTGGCGATTTTTTGGTCTTTTCATCCATTTTATGCTGTTGCAGCGTTGTTCTCATATTTGTTAATAAGCTATGTTGTTCCGAAAAGTGTGTACAGAAGCGGACAAGAAGCAGGAGAAGCTTATCGTGTTCAATTTGGCATGCAAAGTCAATATATCCTTGATCGATTAAAAGGGTTGAAGGAACTGTACATTTTTGGACAGGAGCAACAGACAATTAATCAAATTGACGAATATAGTGAGGAATTAAATAATTCTACTTTGTCCCTTAAGAAACATGAAGGTCTACTCAAGGCATTGACGGATGGGGCATTATACCTTTCAGTGTTTATACAAATTGGTATATCTATTTATTTATACGGAATTGGTAAAGTGGATGCAGGTACAGGGCTTTTAGCTATGCTGCTGCTTTATTCTTCCTTTGGTCCTGCACTAGCTTTATCGCAGCTTAGCTCGAGCCTTGTTCATACATTTTCCAGTGCTAAACGTGTCTTAGGAATCATGAATATTACTCCTGAGGTAAATGAGGGAGGCAGTCGTGAACTCGTCCATATTGGTAATATTAAATATAAAGATGTTCAATTTGAGTATGAAAAAGGCAAACATTTATATAAAAACGTTAATTTTGAATGGAGAATAGGAGAAATTATTGGCATCAGGGGAGATAATGGTACGGGGAAATCAACATTGATTTCATTACTGCTGCGGGATATTCCAGTTACGAAAGGTACCATACTATTAAATGGAGTGCCAGCCGAGGAGTATGATGCCGATTCTTACCGGAATCATTTCAGTATGGTTGATGCTCATACAATTGTATTTTCGGATACATTGCGCCGGAATCTGACGATGTATAAAAAATATAAGGATGAAGAAATTTGGGATGCTTGTGAGAAAGCAGGATTGTATCAATTTATAAAAAGTCTTCCAGAAGGATTGGATACACATCTTCAAGAATTCGGTGAAAATCTTTCAAGTGGACAGCTCCAACGATTAGCGTTGGCCAGATTATTCCTGGATGATGCCTCGGTTTTCATCCTGGATGAACCTACGACCAATCTTGATGCGTTGAATGAATCCTCCATTCTTCAGGCCATTAAAGCCCATGCGGGAGATAAACTTGTTATTCTCATCAGCCATCATCCGGAGGTACTGGCTATGGCAGACCGTATTTTTGAAGTGAGCAATGGACAAATAAACGAAATGGAATGCCAGCATTGTAAGAATGCGTAATATGGGCAGTGGGATGATATCAAGACACACTTAAACACTTGTCGGTTCATGAACAACTTGGACAAAACAGCCTGGCATTAGAGCTGCAGAATAATTTTCTGCGGCTTTTTGCTTTGTTTAAAATTTATGATATGTAGATACTTACCCATTCTGGTTTTCTAAAGGTCTGTAATGGTCTATATTTTGGTGAAAAATAGTAAATTAAACTATAGGATTTTTATACAATTTTAGTTCTATATTGGTGGTGTGATGAATATATTGATAAAGTGTGCTAAAAACACCGATGATTTGAAGCTTAAGGAGGTAATTGCATGACCTTTAATATGATTCTGTTCACGGTTACAATCAAGTCAAATAAATTGGGCAGGTCTGAATACGTTTCAATACGTCAGGCGGAAAATGAAATACTTGATCGAAAAACAACTATAATTAATAAATTCTATTAATTATATTCCATACTCGAGTATGCGAAGGTTGACCGGTCCAAAAAAATTTGCTCAATCGGAAGGAAGGCGATAGATATGACTAGCAATATGATAGTAAAGACATCAAAATTTTTCTGGATTAATAAGGATAGTGCATAACGAACTGTTCACATTCCTGTAAAGAATTAGTCAATTATTCTTCACATCACGTCGCTTGGGACACCCCTTTATTATGTTAAATTTAGGTAAATGGGAAGAATAAGGGGTTGGTTACCATGTTATTATTCGTAATGGGGGTTGCTACTGCCGTTACAATCACATTTGTCATTGTAGCTGATATCACAACTATAGAATTATAAAAAGAAGAAAAAAACTTATGCAGAGCATAAGTTTTTTTCTTTATTTAGGACCAAGGTATCCCCCGCTCCAGAAACCCCAAAAGCCAAAGAGGAATAATAAAATGAATAGAATAATTAAGATCGCAAATCCGGCGCCATACCCATTTCGGCATGGTGGAGGAGGATAGCCCCAACCGCAACTGGGTCCTCCAAAATGATAAGGATACATAGGTGCACCTCCTTATATACCGTAGATTATTATTATAATATGGGATGATTGCTTATATGGTTGGGCATAAATCAAATATCTTATTTTCAGAAGGACAGGCAAGGGATAGAGGCTGCTGTCATACATATCTAATAGTCTAACTGGTTGGAAACAGTGAGGAGCTGATTTAATTGGCAGGAGTTTTAGCAACGTTTGGCTATTTTATTAAAGAATTGGTTTTTCTCGTCTCCTATGTTAAAAACAATGCATTTCCTCAACCATTATCAGCAAAGGAAGAAAGGGAATGTATTGAAAGAATGGCGGAAGGAGATGCGGAAGCAAGGAATTTATTAATTGAACATAACCTAAGGCTTGTAGCTCACATTGTAAAGAAGTTTGAAAATACTGGGGAAGATACTGAGGATCTCATTTCAATCGGAACGATTGGCTTAATCAAGGGAATCGAATCTTATTCCTCAGGTAAAGGCACGAAACTTGCTACATACGCGGCCCGCTGTATAGAAAATGAAATTTTGATGCATCTAAGAGTGATAAAAAAAACAAAAAAAGATGTTTCGTTGCATGACCCGATTGGCCAGGATAAAGAGGGAAATGAAATTTCATTGCTTGATATATTGAAGTCTGAGTCTGAGGATGTAATTGACACAATTCAGCTTAATATGGAACTTGAAAAAGTGAAGAAGTATATTGATGTGCTTGAGGACCGTGAAAAGGAGGTTATTGTTGGCAGGTTTGGCCTAGATCTAAAAAAGGAAAAGACACAAAGAGAGATAGCGAAAGAACTGGGTATATCTCGCAGCTATGTTTCAAGAATTGAAAAGAGAGCATTAATGAAAATGTTCCATGAATTTTATCGAGCAGAGAAAGAAAAAAGGAAGAAAAAATAGTCAAAACGGGCAAAAGATACTTGTCCGTTTTTTTCGTTAAAAGGAAATAATATTGTCACGCTCAAAAAATTGAGGTGTCAATATGCACGAATCTAAACCCCAACATAATTCTTCTTATTTTTACCGTTTTGGCTGTAAGGTCATTCAATATTATAAAGTTATTCTGCTAGTTTGGGGATTACTGTTTCTTGGCGGAATAATGCTAATACCATCTTTTTTTAACCATCTTTCACCACCGCAATTAAATGTAAAAGGTTCACAATCAGAACTAACTCAAAAATTAATGGAGCATAACTTTGCAGATGATATGGGTGAACAAAATTTTCTTGTTTTTCATTCGAATCAATGGAAAGTAAATGAACAAAAATTTTACGAACCGGTAGATAATGTTCTGGCTGAAATCCAAAAGATAGAAGGGGTAACTGTAGTTGCAAATCCGATGGAGAACCCTCTGCTGGAGGGGGAGAATCAAGTTTCAAAGGATTTGCACACTTGTTACGCGTTACTTTTTATTGAAGGGAATAAAGGTCGGGTTTTAGAAACGATTGATGTACTTAGTGAATATTTGGATGCGCAGAAGGGTGGGCTTGAACTATATTTGACAGGGGCCACTCCGACAATAAAGGATTTGACCCATATGGAAAAGCGGGATCTTACCTTTGCGGAAAAATTGGGCATGCCTTTTGTTCTTGTGGTTCTTTTATTTGCATTTGGTTCTCTTACAGCGGCTTTAATCCCGATTATGTTAGGAGGAATGGCGGTAGTTCTTACCTTTGCATGTTTAAGTCTTTCGGGATATCAGGATTTTGACATTATTGTACCAAGTGTAGTCACGATGATTGGACTGGGAATAGGAATTGATTATTCTTTATTTTTGATTATTAGATATAGGGAGGAACTTCAACAAAATGATTCTCATCAGGCAATCGCCATAGCCATTGCCACAAGCGGAAAGTCTATATTTTTATCTGGGTTGACGGTTATGATTTCATTAATCGGACTCCCTCTTGTTCATGCAAAATTATTTCTTAATTTAACAGTGGGCACATTTGCTGTTTTATTTATATTATTGTTGCTGACACTTACCTTTTTACCTTCATTATTATGTTTGCTTGGACATCGTCTGAACAGTTTCTCCATACCATATAAAAAGAAGACTAATCAGAGAAAATATCTGTATCGATGGACAAAGCATATCATGAAGTACTCACTTCCTTATTTAATTGGGAGTTTGCTTATTCTAGCAGCATTGACCGCTCCATTATTGCAGATGCATTTGGGAATAGGGCTTAATCAAGATGCCTTAAAGGATTATCCATCTGGAAGAGGAAATACGCTTTTAGAGGATAAGTTTGTGTCCGGTCTATACTCACCGGTTCTCCTGGTAAAGAAGGCTTCAGGTAGTCGGTTCAGTATGGAAGAGCTTAAGGAAATTTCGACTGTTGGAGATATCCTCAAAACCTTTGATGAGGTCCAAATGGTTTCATCCATTACAGAATTGACTGACAATCTTTTAGGTGATGATGATACATACAATGAGGTAGCAGAATTAATAAAACTACCTGAACTTAAGGAATATACCAGTTTTTTGATTAATGACGATTTTAATGTAGCCCCTGTAATGATTACGTTGAAATATGCCCCAGATTCTACTGAAGCAAAAACTTTTGTCTCTAAGCTAAATGAGCGGTTTGAGAAACAGGTGAATGAAGGGAGCCTTTATATTGGAGGGCTTACAGCTCAAGTGAATGATTTGCATGAAGAAACAGCAAAAAAAACACCCATCGTCATTGTGGTTGTTTTAATGATTTCCTATTGTTTCTTGGTAATTGCTTTTAAGAGCATTTTTATTCCAATAAAAGCAATTCTATTAAATATTATTTGTGTAACAGCAGCATGCGGAATGACAGTCTTAGTCTTTCAATTTGGATGGGGAGAAGAGTATCTTCAATTTACTTCTCCAGGATTTATACAGTCTTATTTGCCTGTATTAACCTTCGCAATTTTGTTCGGACTTTCTATGGACTATGAGGTATTTTTAGTCGGAAGGATTAAAGAAGAATGGGAATCATCCCACGATAATGAAGAATCAATAGCAAGGGGAATCGAATCTACAGGTCCTTTTATTACCCAGGCTGCCTTAATTATGATCATTGTTTTTATTTCATTTATCCTGACACGCGTATTAGAAATTAAACAGCTGGGCTTTACTTTAGCGATTGCTGTTTTATTGGATGCGACGATTATTAGGTTAATCCTTGTTCCAATCCTCTTGAAAATGATGGGAAAATGGAATTGGTGGTTTCCGAGGATGAAGAGACGATTTAAATTGAAATGATGATATACTTGACTGTATCAGTAAGAAAAATCTTTCCCTTCCTTTAAAGGAATAGTAAACTAAGTAGAGACAAACACCCTCAATCGTCATGGGTGTTTTTGTTAATTTTATATCCAATCGAAAGATAGCTAAATGTGAGTAGCTATATAACAAGAAAATAGGTGAAGAAAGTGAAGGAAAAGGTATATCAATTATTAATCGAATTAACCAATGGCAGATGGACTTCTTCCCTTTTAAGAAAATTTGCAAACTCTAAAGCAAGCAGGCGGATAATCCCATCTTTTGCAAAGCAATACAAAATTAATTTGACTGAGATGGATCGTCCCATTCAGGAATACACATCCCTGCATGACTTTTTTACAAGGGCTTTAATAAATGGAGCGCGCGAAATTAATCATGAGGAGGGGACTGTTGTCAGTCCTGTAGATGCCGTATTGGAGGATAGTGGGCCCATCCATGAAGATTCTTCTTTCCAGGTGAAAGGGAAGGTATATTCAGTTGAGGAAATGCTTGGGAACACAAAAGATACAGAAAAATATCTAGGCGGCAGATATATGGTACTATATTTAAGTCCAAGCCATTATCATCGTATTCACTCTCCAGTTGAGGGATTGGTTACACGGAAAAGTACTCTTGGACGAAAGTCATATCCAGTCAACAAGTGGGGGATGACATTAGGTAAATACCCTCTATCAAAAAATTACCGTGAAATCACAGAAATCCAGCATGCCGGAGGATTTCTATCTGTTGTAAAGGTTGGTGCCATGTTTGTTAATTCAATAGAGAGAACACATTCGGGGGATACTCTACATAAAGGGGAAGAAATCGGGTATTTTTCTTTCGGTTCAACCGTGGTTCTATTATTTGAGAAGGAAACCTTTACTCCATACATAACAGGTGCTTTGCCGCAACCAGTACATGTCGGTGAGACAATAGGGTATATAAAATAATAATACAAAAAAATTGCCCTGGATCTTAACCAGGGCGCATGATACAAATGAGTTTGGCTCTGCTTAAAATATTTTATAAGATAAGGATCTCCTGTCAATTTCTCTTTCAATTAGACGGATAAATTCTTGGCTTAAGTTTAAATGCCTGGCTTTGTAATATGATTCAATTAAAAGATCATCTGGTAGTTTTTGCATTATTTTGCCTTGCGGCTTCACCTCCAATTTACTGTTCTAAATGGGTGGCAACGACAATATATTAGTAGTTTGCCTTGGTGTACCCTTAATTTAACAGAATCAAGAGGATGGAACAACCGTTCTGTTATCCACAGGGATAGGTGTATAACTTGTGGGTAAATTGTGTGTATCTATAATTTTTATCGGGAAAACGTATCGTATAAAAAGGTAAATGATCTGTTAGTGATGTGCATAAACTTATCCACAGATTTAAATAATGGCGCAATGTGTCGAAAGGTTTTATATTTCGACTGCACTTTTCATCAAATTTAGCTATTTGGCTATGACATAAATTAAAATATCCGTTATGATGGATAGCGGTGAAAAAGAATTAATAGAGGTGTATAGAGTGATAAAAGCATTTTTACCTTCCAAGCATGTTAAAAGTATTTATGAAATCAAACCTCAGGAATTAAAAGATAATGGTATAAAGGGGATTATTACAGACCTTGATAATACCCTTGTGGAATGGGATCGTCCTCTTGCCACGCCAGAACTGATTGCTTGGTTTGAAATGATGAAGCAACATGGTATTAAAGTGACAATTGTGTCCAATAACAGTGAACTACGTGTAAAGTCCTTTGCTGATCCACTTCAAATCCCCTTTATTTTTAGAGCGAAAAAACCTATGGGAGCTGCATTCAGAAGAGCTGTAGAGATTATGGGTATTAAAAGAGAAGAAGCAGTCGTGATCGGTGACCAGCTTTTAACCGATGTGTTGGGCGGCAATCGTAACGGGTTTCAAACAATCCTTGTCGTTCCTGTTGCTCAAACAGATGGCTGGACAACTAAAATAAATCGTAAAATTGAACGCAGAATATTAACATGGTTCCGTAAAAAAGGACAGATAACATGGGAGGACTAGACTTGGAAAAAGAACAAATTAGCTGTGTGGGATGCGGTGTGACTATTCAAACGGAGCATCCTGAAAAAATAGGATATGCACCATCTTCCTCACTTCAAAAAGAACAAATCATTTGCCAAAGATGTTTCCGACTTAAACACTATAATGAGGTACAAGATGTATCCCTAACGGATGACGACTTTTTAAAAATTCTGAATGGAATTGGAAGTAAGGATGCTTTAATCGTCAAATTAGTGGATATATTTGATTTTAATGGAAGCTGGCTGCCGGGAATTCAACGATTTGTCGGCCATAATCCAGTTGTTTTAATCGGTAATAAGAGTGATTTATTACCGAAATCAGTCAAGCCTAATAAGCTGATTACCTGGATGAAGCACATGTCGGCTGAATTTGGCTTACATCCTGTTGATATTATGCTTGTCAGCGGTGCTAAAGGACATGGAATTGAAGAAGCAATGGAGCGTATAGAGGAATTGCGTGAGGGACGTGATGTATATGTCGTAGGCTGTACAAACGTCGGTAAATCCACTTTTATCAACCGTATTATTAAACAGGGCAGTGGTGAAGAAAATGTGATTACGACTTCATACTTCCCAGGAACAACTCTGGATATTATCGAAATTCCACTGGATGATGAAAGAGCGTTAATAGACACGCCCGGAATCATTAATCACCATCAAATGGCTCACTTTGTGGGTAAAGAAGATTTAAAAGTGATTACTCCAAAGAAAGAGATTAAACCAAGAGTTTTTCAATTAAATGCTGGCCAAACTCTCTTTTTCGGTGGCTTGGCTCGATTTGACTTTATTCAGGGTGAACGGAATTCATTTACTTGTTATTTGTCCAATGAGTTAAATATCCACCGGACGAAATTAGAAAAAGCAGACGAGCTGTACAAAACACATGTAGGCGAATTATTGGTACCGCCGCATCCTTCTGAATTAGATGATTTTCCACCGCTAGTAGCTCACCAATTCTCTATAAAAGAAGGGAAGACAGACATCGTATTTTCTGGTCTGGGCTGGGTAACGATTAACAAGCCGGGAGCAGTTATTTCCGCACATGTTCCTAAAGGAGTGCAAGTGACGATCCGTAAATCATTGATTTAAAGGAGAGTAAAATGAAGAAGCTGTTCGGGGTATTAGGGAATCCAATTGAGCATTCAATGTCTCCGCTTATTCATAATGACGCATTTGATAAATATTTAGTAGATGGAGTATATTTGCCGTTTTGTGTTGAGGATATTGAGCTACAACAGGCAGTCGAGGGAATGAAAGCTTTGGGGGCCGGCGGATTTAATGTAACGGTACCTTTTAAAAGTCGCATTATTCCTTATATCGATGTCTTAGACGAATTTGCAAATGAAGTTGGTGCTGTTAACACTGTTGTCATAAAGGATGGACTGTTATATGGGTACAATACGGATGGTCCTGGGTTTATTAAAGGACTGCTGACTATAACCGATCGTATAGATGGTCAAAATGTCTTGATTATTGGTGCAGGCGGTGCGGCAAGAGGAATTTATTTTGCACTGGCTAAAACAGGTGTAGCAAAAATCGATCTCGCCAATCGGACTCATATTTCAGCAGAACAGTTGCTGGCAGATTATCATGGGAATATAAATTCGAGAGCAATCAGCCTGAAAGAAGCAGAGAGCTCTCTCGGCCAATATGATATTATTATTCAGACAACCTCGGTTGGGTTAGCAGACGTACATGCATCACCACTTTCTCTGACAGAACTAAATCAAAATGCAGTTGTGTGTGATATTATTTATAACCCTCTTGAAACCAAAATTTTAAAAGAGGCAAAAGACCGTGGTAATAAGGTTCAAAACGGTGTGGATATGTTTGTAAACCAGGGAGCACTGGCTTTCGAGTTATGGACAGGTGTTATGCCGGATACAGAAAGAATGAAACAATTAGTTTTACAACAATTAGGAGGATCATAAATGTTAAAAGGTAAACAAAAAAGATTTTTGCGTTCGAAGGCACATTCCCTTCAACCGATATTCCAGGTTGGAAAAGGCGGAGTGAATGAAAATATGATTAAACAAATTGGTGAGGCTCTTGAAGTTCGTGAGCTTATCAAGGTCAGCATCTTGCAAAACTGCGAAGAGGACCGTGATACGGTGGCTGAACAGCTTTCAAAAGGTGCACGTGCGGAATTGGTTCAAGTCATTGGTAATACGATTGTTTTATATAAAGAATCAAGAGAAAACAAACAAATTATTCTTCCATCATAATTAAATTCCTATTTAGGGAAGGGGGCACACTATATGAAAAAAATTGGTATTTTAGGCGGAACATTCGATCCCCCTCATATCGGTCATTTAATTATTGCAAATGAGGTTAGGGAGCAATTAGATTTGGATGAGGTACGTTTTATGCCTAATAATGTGCCCCCGCATAAAACCAAAACTTCAACGTCTAATCAAGAGCGCTTGGATATGCTTACATTAGCAATCGGTAGTAATCCATGTTTTATGATTGATACAATAGAATGGGAAAGAAATGGGCCATCATATACGATAGATACCATTAAACTCCTGAAAGAACGGGATACAAACTCAGAAATTTATTTCATTATCGGTGCTGATATGATTGAATATTTACCGAAGTGGAAACAAATAGATGAATTGAGTAAATTAGTCCGCTTTACAGGTGTTAAACGCCCTGGTTACAGTACTGAGACATCCTATCCTGTCACATTGGTGGATATTCCGGAAATCGCTGTTTCCTCTTCGTGGATTCGTGAAAAAATAAGCAATGGAAAGACAATCAAATATTTGGTTCCTGATGCGGTAAAGATATATATTGAGGAGAATCAGTTATATGGATCAACAAAAAGCATTGGAAATCGTTAGGCAGCAATTACCTGATAAACGATATATTCATACATTGGGTGTATTGGAAAGTGCTCAGGAATTGGCAGAACGGTACGGTGCAGATATAGAAAAAGCTAAATTGGCAGCAATCTTTCATGATTATGCCAAATATCGTCCTCTGGATGAGATGGAACAAATCATTAAGAATGAGCAATTACCCCAGGATTTATTGGAATATAATACTGAATTATGGCATGCACCGGTTGGAGCGGTTTTAGTTAAGAAAGAAGCAAATCTTCATGATGAAGAAATCCTTTCAGCAATCAAAAACCATACTTCGGGCTGTGTCGGAATGAGTATGCTTGATAAGATCATTTATTTGGCTGATTATATAGAGCCTGGGAGAAGTTTCCCTGGAGTAGATGAAGTGAGAGCGTTGTCCTTACTAAGCCTGGATAAAGCTGTGCTTCAGGCAATGGGAAATACAATCACATTTTTGATTAAAAAAAATCAAACAATCTATCCGGATACCTTCCATGCCTATAACGATCTTGCAAAGCAGATAGGGAGGAACAATTAAATGAATGGTAAAGAATTATTAGAGGTAGCTGCAAAAGCAGCTGATGACAAAAGAGCAGAAGAGATACTCGTTTTGGATATGAAGGGAATTTCGTTGATTTCTGATTACTTCATTATTTGCCACGGTAACTCAGACAAACAAGTACAAGCAATTGCACGCGAAATGAAGGAAAAAGTCGAAGAAAACGGAGCGACAGTCCGCCGAATGGAAGGCTTTGATGAAGCGCGTTGGGTTCTAGTTGATATGGGCGATGTTGTAGCGCATATTTTCCATAAAGATGATCGTTCATACTATAAATTGGAAAGATTATGGGGAGATGCCCCAGAAGTATCATTGCAGGAACTTAATATATGAATGTAAGTTATCAAAACTTTGCTTATGTTTATGATTACTTAATGAAAGATGCTCCCTATCAGGAATGGGTTGAGTTTTTAAAAAAAATTGCCCGAAAATATCAATTAGATGAAAAATCAATTCTTGATATTGGATGTGGGACTGGTGAGCTTGCTATTCGTTTGAAAGAAGCAGGCTTCCAGCCAACCGGCGTTGATTTATCAGAAGAAATGCTGGCTGTGGCAATTCAAAAAGCAAGCGAGAATCAGCATGACATCCCGTTTTATCACCAGGATATGCGAGCTTTAGAAGGATTGAATCTATATGATATAGTTGTCATCTTTTGTGACTCATTAAATTATCTTGGTGATGAGAATGATGTAAAGGATACTTTTAAAGGTGTTTTGAACCATATGAAAGAGGATGGTTTATTTATCTTTGATGTTCATTCTGTGAAAAAAATGTCCACTTTTTTTAGTGATCAAACCTATGCAGATAATGGAGATGATATTTCCTATATCTGGAATGCGTGGAAAGGGACAGATATTCCTCACAGTGTCGTACATGAGTTGACTTTCTATGTTTATGATCATGAGCTTGATGCGTATAACCGGTTTGATGAAGATCATTTTCAACGTACATACCCGATCGATATGTATAAAACTTGGCTTGATGAGATTGGATTTGAGCTTGTGGAACTGATGGGTGACTTCGGAGGAAATTCCCTTGATGAGGCCGATCGAATCTTCTTTGTTTGTAAAAGGAAATAATGTAAAAAAACCAGGAAACGTGATGTTCCTGGTTTTTTAGTTATATTGACACAATGTTTTCATAAATACCTTTGTTTTCGTAAAGGACTTTTATAATATGATTAGAATTAATGATATGAAACCCCAAACTGATTTTCAATTCCCTTTAAATCCTCTTCAAATTTCCGATGCGTAGCCTGAAAAACATGACTAAAAACCTCACCTAATTCACTTTCCAGCACTTTGATACCTTCACCTGTAATACCGCCTTTCACACACACCTTTTCTTGCAAAGCAGGCAATGAAAAATGCTGCTGACGTAATAATTCACCGAGCCCAATCAGCATTGATTCGGTTAGCTGGGTGGCTTCTTCAGTGCTTATTCCCGTATGATCAACCGCAGCTTCGATAAAGTTTCTTGCAATAAAACTAAAAAAAGCCGGACCGCAGCTAACAATATCTGAGGATACTCTGGTATATTTGTTGTCGATTTCGAGCGGCTTTGAAATTGCTGCTGCCATCTGCTGAAGTTGGTTCCGCCAATATGGACTGCAGGATTCACCAAATGTCAGCAGTGTTGCGCCTGCCAAGGCGCGATTGGTAATAGATGGAATAAATCTAGCGCATGAGCAGGGGACGACAGCTTCCAATTGTTTGATGGAGATTGGACTTGTGATGGAAACAATGCAATTATCCGAACTTAGATGAGGTTCAAGAATTTCAATTAATGGATACATTTCATGCGGCTTTACACATAAAAAGATTAAATCCGCTTGTTTTGCAAGTTCAATACTTGTGTGTGCTGTATGGATTCCTGGTAATTCAACAGCCAGGGATTGGGCTTTGTGTTTAGTCCTGTTCATGATGATTACATCCTTTGCTGCAACGGCCGAAGACCCAATTAAACTTTGAATTAAGATGGTTCCCATATTACCTGTGCCAATTATGCCGGTAATCATTATAAATCCTCCTTATTGGATAAATATCACGATATCCACTATTCCTTATAACAAATTTATGCAAGTAAATATCAAATATGAAGAGGAGCGTAAATTAAATGAATGAGAAAATCGTACAGTTTATCAGGCGAAATGGAATCCTACTAGCAGGTGCAGGCGTAGCCTGTACTGCACTCTTCTTTTGGAATATGCAATCTGAAGATGGGCAAATCGAACAAAGTGAAATAAATTGGACGGAGGAGAGTGCAATAGAAAAAAAGAATGAAGATACGGAAAAACTGGTGGCAGAACCTGAGGTGAGTGCTACTTATAAGGTTGATGTGAAGGGTGCCGTTCAAAAACCTGGTGTATATGAATTTTTGAAGGGGGATCGAGTAACGGATGTCATTCAAAAAGCAGGTGGATTGAAAAATGGGGCTGATAGTAAGCAAGTGAATATGGCGCAATTAGTAGAGGATGAAATGGTCATCTATATCCCAATCAAGGGTGAGACAGCAGAGGCTTCTAATCATACAGCTGGGGAAAGTTCAGGGAATACAGTCTCAGCGGCCAAGGGGGATGGTACAATTAATTTGAATAAAGCAACATCTGAAGAACTGCAGGAACTTCCGGGAATCGGTCCGAGTAAAGCGACAGCGATTTTACAAAAACGGGAAGAACTTGGATCATTCAAAACGATTGAAGATTTGAAGGAAGTTACAGGCATAGGTGATAAAACATTTGAAAAGCTCAGGGAATTAATAACTGTTAAGTAAGAAAAGAATAGTTGTAGGAAGGATACAATTCTTGTTAAAGTGAAGGAAAGTTCATTGAAAGAGGAGAGAGAAATGGAACGTATTTCATGGGATCAGTATTTTATGGCGCAAAGCCACTTACTTGCATTAAGAAGCACATGTACAAGGTTAATGGTTGGAGCGACAGTCGTAAGGGATAATCGCATTATTGCCGGCGGGTATAACGGATCAATTGCTGGAGGTGTGCATTGTGTGGACGAAGGATGCTATGTTATTGATAACCATTGCGTTCGAACCATCCATGCTGAAATGAATGCCTTGTTGCAATGTGCTAAATTTGGTGTACCAACTGAGGGGGCTGAGATTTATGTTACTCATTTCCCTTGCTTGCAATGCTGTAAAGCCTTAATTCAAGCAGGAATTAAAACAATCTATTATGCCGAATCCTATAAGAATCATCCATATGCTGAAGAATTATTTGAACAGGCAGGTGTGCGTGTTAAACAGGTGATGGTTGATGAAAAGTGGGTTGATTTCCATGATGAAAAGAAAATGAATTTTGTCATGGAGCTTATTAATGAGCTAAAAGAAAGAGGAGCTTCTGAATCTGATCTTGCACGCTATCTGAAAGATGCAGCAAGTTTATTTCCGCAATTTGACTGATATGAGCAACCGATTTTTATTTTATAGTGCTGTAATTGCTATTTCAGGGATTACAGCACCCATTTACTTAAGTAAAACTTTTCTTCTGCTAATAGTCCTCGTATTTTGTTACATTCTAAACAAATTTCCAATTAAGCAATCGATTCTCCTGTATATTATCTTTTCAATATTTTGTGTCCATAGCTTTTTTTGGGATCGTTCAAATACCAGCCAGTTGACCGGGGCTGAAACTCAGCTTTTAATCCATTTTACATCCTATCCCCAGATTAAAGGGGACCGGGTTAGTGGTCTTGCTGAACTCTCAGATAACGAGAAAATATGGATTACTTACCGGATTAACAATGAAGAGGAGGCAAATGTCTTAAAAAATACGATTCTAACGGGAAAGTCCTTTCGCGTAAACGGAAATCTGACAAAACCAACTCGTGCAACGGTCGAGAATGGATTTGATTTTCGAACCTATCTAAGGTTTAATAGAGCGCATTGGATTTTGGAAATCGAAAATAAAGAAGATATATCCAAAGATAGCCGCAATTTGTTTGTAAAACTGGCACAAATGAGAGAGCGGGAAATTAAGCGGATTGATCATTTATACTTAGGAACCGCTGGCAGCTTTACTAAAGCACTCATATTTGGTGAACAAAGTGGTATATCAGAGGATATGTATAACCAATTTAAGAAACTGGGGATTGTCCATATCTTGGCTTTGTCAGGGATGCAAGTTGCATTAGTGGCTGCTATTTTATTTTATGGATTCTTAAGAATCGGCTTTACTCGGAGGCAAACCTTTTTGCTGCTAGCTTGTTTACTTCCTTTTTATGCGGTCATCACCGGATTGTCTGCTTCGATTGTCAGAGCATGCATGATGGCTTCCATATTTATGTTTGGTCAGTTTATCGGACTGCGGTTGACAGCTTTTAAAACAATAACGATTTGTCTAATGGGATATCTACTTATTAATCCGTATCAAATTTTCCATATCGGTTTTCAGTTATCCTTTTTGCTGACTTATGGGTTAATACTTTCAACAAAAACCCTTCAAAAATCGCCGCATTCACCTGTTTTCAGTCTTTTTATTATGACGGCAATATGCCAAATCATCTCCACGCCAATCATCATCTATCATTTTTATGAAATTTCCCTCATTAGTTTTATTTCTAACTTACTTTATGTACCGTTGTTTACTTATTTATTATTTCCTTTAACCATTGGTGTTTATTTGCTGATAATCCTTGAAATTCTTGTTGAGCCGGGATTGCTGATGCTCAATTTTATTTATTCTTTATTGGAGAAATCTACAGAGCTTATGTCTGCCTTGCCCTCCTCCACTCTTATATTTGGTAAGCCATCCAAACTGGTAATGGTATGTATTGTGGTTTGTTTTATCTCTATTCTTATTGGAATAGAAATCCGCTCGAAACACCTGTTTAATACGTGTCTAATCACGATTTTAATGCTCTTTTATCAATATAACAGTCAGTTTTTTTCAGGAAATGGAGAGATAACCTTTATAGATGTAGGGCAGGGGGATTCAACGTTCATTCAATTACCTGGTGATAATGGAACATATCTTATTGATACAGGTGGAGCCACTCTGTTTGGAAAGGAGGAGTGGGCAGTACATAATAGCCAGTTCGATCCTGGAAAAGATACTATATTACCATTTTTAAAAAGTAAAGGAATTAAAGTCATTGATAAACTAATCCTTACGCATGCTGATCAGGACCATGTCGGAGGAGCAAGAGCCATTGTTGAGGAATTGAAGATTGGTGAGATATTGATACCATTTGAACAGCGTAAGGAGTTTAGAGAGACGGAAGTAATAAAGGAAGCGATTGATCAGAAAATCCCCGTTAAAGAGGTTCAAGCAGGAATGGGGTGGACTGCGGGAGATGCTAAATTTACCATTTTATCGCCAGTAGAGAAAGTGGAGGAAAAGAATGAGTCTTCAATTGTTATAAAAGCAAGTATTAATCAGGTAGATTGGTTATTTGTTGGAGATTTAGGTGAACTCGGAGAAGACAAGCTTTTGCAAAATAAAATGAACCTAAGGGCTGATATTTTAAAAGTGGGACACCATGGCAGCAGAAACTCTTCCCAAATAGATTTTATAAGAGAGGTAGATCCTAAAATAGCTGTCATTTCATCGGGAAGAGATAATCGTTTTGGCCACCCGCATGAGGAAGTCATTCATTTGCTTGATAAAGAAAATATTATTATTTACAGAACAGATTTACAGGGCAGTATTCAATATACGTATACGAACAAAAAAGATGGAACGATTTCTATTCAAAGTCCATAGTATGTGTAAGAAATGAAAAACGGCCATGAGGCCGCTTGAAAAAATGAACTATGCACCGATTAATTGGATGACCATGGCAATAATAAACATGGTAGCGAAAAAACCAAATGATACAACAAATCCCATGATGGAATCTGATACGTCATTTGTTTTTGATTGTACATTCTTTTCAAACTCGTTCATTAATCCACCCCCCGACCTCTTTTATCATAGAACATTTAGTAAAAAAAATCCACAATCTCCAAATTTATATAATTATTATCCTGCTATTTTCCAAATAAACATTTCAGTACATGAAAGAGTCATTTAAATGGTAACTGATCTATAGCGCTTTTTCGCTTTTTTGTTAGGTATCCCGGGTCCGGCAAGAAGGCGTTGATATAGATTCTGGGAACCGGTTATTTTTTCCGGTTCCTCTTGAAAGACTTGTCAAAATTGATGGTGGGGATTAGGATGAAAGAAGGAATTTATAAACAGAGGCGATTATATTGGTAATGGATTTATGGAATACAATTAAAAGTAAACGGTTTAGTCCTGTCTACCTTTTATTTGGCGAAGAAGAGTATTTTATAAAAAAAACAAAGGCTTTAATCTGCGAGCATGCTTTATCAGAGGATGAAGCAGAGTTTAATTTGGCTACTATTGATCTGGAGGAAACACCTGTAGAGTTGGCAATCGAGGAATTGGAAACCTTACCGTTTATCGGGGAGCGCAGGGTTGTTATATTACATAATCCCATATTTTTGACAGCCGAAAGAAAGAAGGAAAAGGTTGAGCATGATCTAAAAAGATTGGAAAGCTATCTGGCTAATCCTTCACCGACATCAATTGCCATCTTTATAGCTCCATATCCAAAGCTGGACGAGCGTAAGAAAATAACGAAGGAATTAAAGAGAAATTCTGCAGTCTTGGAAGCGAAACCGCTATACGAAAAGGAATTATCTAAATGGATCACTGCCAACGCTAAATCCTTAGGAGTGAAAATTACACCTGAGGCGGTAGAAACTTTATTATCTCTGACGGGGAATCACTTAATGATGGCTGCAAGTGAGTTAGAAAAGCTCGCTTTGTATGCGACGGTCGAACAGGAAATTGACAAGGCAATGGTAAATAAACTTGTTCCCAAGACCTTTGACCAAAATGTATTTGATTTGGTCGATTATATTATGAATGGCCAAAAAAAAGAAGCTATCCAGTTATATAAAGAGCTTCTGATTTTAAAGGAAGAGCCAATTCGTATATTAGCAGCCATTGCACGGCAATACAGGATTATACTTCAGGTTAAAAAACTATCAGGACAGGGCTACAATGCCCAGCAAATAGCATCTAAATTAAAAATGAGCCCTTATCCGGTAAAACTTGCACTGAAGCGTGTGAATGATTTTACAGAAATGAAATTGATGCGTGCTCTCTCTGAATTGGCAGAGCTGGACTATAAAATGAAGAGCGGTGCCGGAGACAAAGAAATCCTTTTAGAGCTATTTATATTAAAATCATAACAGTACCTGGTAAAACGAAAGGTATCATGGCGAGTGCATGATACCTTTTTTGTAATCCTATCTTTTAATGGTTGTGAAGTTGTTTTCTATTAGGAGCCAGTTCTGCGGAAACGATAATCCTAATTTCCAATAACTCATCCCCCGAAGATTTAATTCCTTTAGTAGATTAAATTTTGCCTGTATGGAGCGAGCATCCTCAAACCATACCTCGTGTTCTCTTCCTTCGGCATCCCTGTATCTAAAATAGGGTGCCTGAGCATTATTGTCATAAAGAATTGGTACGTTATTACGTCGTGCCAGATCAATGGCCTGCTGAGGGGAGAGCGCTCTGGCTGTAGTACCCTGTACGAAGGGGAGTGTCCAATCATAGCCATACAGATTTTGCCCCATCATAATTTTACGTGATGGAATCTCTGAAATCGCATAGGTAAGCACCTGGCGAACAGGTCCTATAGGAGATACAGCCTGAGCTGGCCCACCGCTGTATCCCCATTCGTACGTCATTATGAGCGCCCAATCTACAACTGCACCCTGTGCTTTGTAATCATGTGCTTCATACCACTTACCTGTTTGAGTAGCGCTGGTTTTAGGAGCGAGTGCGATTGATACCTGCCAGCCCTGCGGTGAAAATCTTTCCTTTGCCCTTCTTAAGAAGTTTGTATATGCTTCCCGATCTTCACCTCTAAGACTTTCAAAATCAAAATGAATATCTCTAAATCCTTGAGCTTTGGCAGTATCTTCAATGTTGGTAAGTAATTTATTTTGGATATCTGTATTGTTTAAAATAACTTCCCCGAGTTCACTACTGAATGCGTCATTTTCTAAATTTGTCACAACCATGACCAGTACATTGTTCGCGCTCCTGGCTATGGCCGGAAATTCACCTAATAGAGGCGGTTTTAGCGTACCGTCGCGTTGAACTTGATAGCTGAACGGTGATAAGTATGTAAGGTGAGGTACTGCAATTCTTGCTTCTCGTTCCAGATTGGGAGAAACAGTATTTCCTCTTGGTTCCACATAGGCATTAAATTCAGCATCGCGTCTTGGAATAGGTGGAATATACAGCCTTAATCCCAAAGTTAATGATGTATTTAATGAAATATTATTCACTTCTGCCAGTCGTTGAGCAGTCGTACCAAACCTCCGGGCAATTGTATATAGGCTATCTCCTGGTTGCACAAAGTAATAACTCCCTGTAATCGGAATAACAAGTGCCTGACCTATAACCAAATCATTTGGATTTTCTAATTGATTTGAAGAGATAATTTGTTCAGGAGTAGTATTAAAGGTCTGCGCAATGGAATAGATACTCTCTCCTTGTCTGACAACATGTATTTGCATTTCTTTTCTCCTTTCGGTGGCTAATTATATTAAATGTATGTAGAGGAAGGAATAAGAATAACCAAAATGGATATTGGTCTATGCAAGAGGATAAAATAGAAAGTTCTTTATTTGTTCATATTTAGAACATGGAAGTTTGCTATTCGAATTAATTTGGTATAAAAAATAGACTATAATTTAAATGTGAAGTTTGTTGCATCATAGAGGAGTGAAATTGTGTTAAATAAGAAGTATAAGGGATTGCATCCCATTACCATACTACGGATTACGGGAATACTGGATGGTATCTCACTGCTTTTATTATTGGGCATAGCCATGCCGCTTAAATACTGGGCAGATTTACCCTTTGCCGTTACTCTTGCGGGTTCAATCCACGGTGGGATATTTATTGGATATATAGCTTCCATTATTTATACTCAAATTCGAATACAGTGGAAAATAGGCTGGTCTCTGTTAGCCTTCCTTGTTGCTTTCATCCCATTCGGTAATTTTTGTTTTAATGTGTGGCTGAAAAAGCATCAATCATTGTACGATGTAAAACCCTTACCGAAGCTGTGGATTGTATATGCCATTATCATGTTTACGTTTATCGATTTATTTACACAGCTACCAGTTATGAGTACATATGCTACTTCGCTTGGCGCAAGTGTAATGATTGCAGGGGTTGTTGTGGGAATGTATTCATTGACGAATACTTTTGGGAATATATTGTCTGGGATTTTTACGGATAAATATGGATCTTTTATTGTACTTTGTACAGGCTTGCTTATGACGAGCATTTCTTTACTGCTTTATAATTTTGTAAATGATGTACCTGAACTGATCATCGTACGTTTCCTCCATGGCTTCCTTGGTGGATTAATTGTACCTGCTGCTTTTACGTACTTAGCTAACCAAATGGATAGTAAGAAGCAAGGCAGCCAAAGTGCTGTGACAGGTTCATTTATTGGAATCGCAGCTATTTGCGGTCCTGCATATGGTGGTATTATGGCTAGCAGGACATCTGTGCCATTTGTTTTTACGACCATTGCTGCGTGTGGAATTATTCTTTTGCTTGCAACATTGTTGTTTTTGAGAACTCATTCTGAATCGAAACAGCATAAGACGGAGAAGAGGGGAAAACTTATCTTTAATAAAGGGATACTCCAAGCCTACACCGGAGCATTCTTTTTAATGTTTTCACAAGGGGCACTTGCGTATTTGCTGCCCTTGCACATTGATGTATTAGGTTATAGTTCAAGATTAAGCGGTACTTTAATGAGTATATTTGGATTGGTTGCTGTTGCTATATTTATTCTGCCGACGAATAAATATTTTGATCGAATTCCGCCCTTGGTTAGCTTTTCGATTGGATTAGCATGTATGGGGATCAGCCAAGTTTTACTGGGGCAATCAAGTGAGCTAATGGTTCTTTATTCTATAATGGTTTTATACGGGATTGGGTTTGCTTTCTTATTTCCTGCCGTAAATTCATTATTGGTTCAATCGACTACTAAAAGGATGCGCGGGAAGGCATATGGATATTTTTATGCGTTATTTTCATTAGGGGTTGTTGCCGGATCATCAGGTCTCGGATTAATACCAGCTTCTATATCCACGCAATTTAGCTTAATTGGAATCTTATTACTAGTTTGTGCAACAGTAATATATATGCAGGCAAAGCAACCGGAAACAGATACTGTAGAAGACAGTGTTGAAGGCTAAATAGAGTTTTTATCGGAAGGAGCTATCAGGCTCCTTTTTTTTAGGCCTGAAAAAGTGAGGGTGTTATACAGGGTTCGTCTTTATAAAAGTTAAAATGGAAGCTGCAATGCTGCTCCTGCAGCTTTCTGTTGTGTACTAATTTCGTTCAAGCTCCCAAAATTCAACTGGTAATCATCTCTAAAGTGATTTCCCATCAATGAAATAATCCATATTCTCATAATAAATCACACAAAAAAAAACGACCCTCTAGAGGGTACGTTTCATTAAGCGTTCAACTTGTTTACTTTTTTCATAAGACGAGATTTTTTACGAGCAGCAGCATTTTTGCTGATTAAGCCTTTAGTTGCAGCTTTATCTAGTCCTTTAACAGCAGCAACGATAGATTCGTTAGCAGCAGTAGCATCGTTAAGAGCAATTGCAGATTCTACTTTTTTAACGTTTGTACGTACAGCAGATTTTTGAGCAATATTGTTAGCTCTAGCAGTTTCGTTAGTTTTAACGCGTTTAATAGCTGATTTGATATTAGCCATTCTTTTCACCTCCAGAAGAACCGAGATTATGTCAACTCGATATTCTAATCAAATAACATTCACAACATATGATATTCTATCAAAATGTATGTCTTTATGCAATACTCAGATGCATCAAATCAAAAAAAACCATAGTGATAAGTAGTTTTTTCTGTTTAAACAAAGCTCTTTACATATTAAAAGAATGAGAAGAAAGAAATACGGGGAAAATAGCTCCTAAAGATCATTTCATGGGGGTAATCATTTGAATAAAGATTTAGATATGAGTCAGTATCAAATAAGGACTGATTTGGCTATTGAGGCTAGGGAACTGGCTATTCCGCTATCTGACGCACCGGACACATCGAATATCGAAGGTGTAATTTTTAAAGAGCGAGAGATGGATGGGATTAAATTATCGCATGTTGAAATAACGAAAGAAGGCGAAAAACAGGTAGGAAAAAAGCCTGGCTTTTACATAACACTGGAAGTTCAAGGAATTCGTGAGCAGGATTCTGAGCTGCAAAAAAAAGTCGAGGTTGTGTTTGCTAAACAACTGGCCTATCTAATAGACAGAGTTGGATTAAAAAAAGATGCACATTGTCTTGTTGTAGGATTGGGAAATTGGCATGTAACACCGGATGCTCTTGGTCCTACGGTAACGGATAATTTAATCGTAACTAGGCATCTGTTTAAATTTCAGCCTGAATCTGTTTCTGAAGGATTTCGTCCGGTCAGTGCCATCTCACCAGGGGTTATGGGTGTGACGGGAATTGAAACCAGCGATATTATTAAAGGAATCGTAGACAATATTCATCCTGATTTCATCATTGCTATTGATGCACTGGCAGCTCGTTCTATTGAACGTGTAAATACTACCATTCAAATTACAGATACCGGAATTCATCCTGGATCTGGTGTGGGCAATAAACGGAAAGAACTTAGTAAGGAAACATTGGGAGTGCCAGTTATCTCGATTGGTGTACCAACAGTGGTGGATGCTGTATCGATTACCTCTGATACAATTGATTATATATTGAAGCATTTTGGACGTGAATTAAAAGAGGGAGACCGTCCTCGCCGAGCTCTTGCTCCGGCCGGGATGACATTTGGAAAGAAACGTAAATTAACAGAAGAAGACTTACCGGAAGAAGAGCACAAAAAGACATTTCTTGGTATTGTAGGCACACTATCCGATGAGGAAAAGAGAATGCTGATTCGTGAAGTGCTCGCTCCTTTGGGACATAATTTGATGGTTACGCCTAAGGAAGTGGATGTATTCATAGAGGAAATGGCAAACTTGATAGCCAATGGTATGAATGCAGCTCTGCATGAGGCCATAAATCAAGATAATACAGGCTATTACACACATTAATCTCCGAGTATGGTTCTAGTTACTCTATCAAAGCATACATTTTACTAGAATGCTTCTGAAAGGGTGGAACCATGAAAGCAAAAAAACCTAGTTTTGTCGTAGTTGCACTTCAAGCAGCCACCATCATTCGTTTCATACTGATTATACTTGTTACGATGGTTTTTATATTTTTGGTAACCGGATTATTGACATCGCTTAAACCAGAATTTCGACCAAGTTCAGATTCGGTGAATGAAGCGACTGGACAAGTTCCCGGTAAAATTTTATATAAGTATTTAGGGCAAGGGAATAAGTACTTTTTGCAATCATTCCCCGAAGAGGAGACAGAGTCTGTTTCGAGGCAGATTTTCCAATCACTGACAAATATCTCATTAAATGATCCACGGAGTTTATTGGGACATGAGCTACCGGGATATTCCTTGTTTGATGGGGAGATTTTAGTGGCAGGTGAGGGTACTAATTACACAAATATGCCAATTGAGTCTCCTCCATCAGAGGAAGCTATGGAAAAAGATACAGAGACTGAGGAAATCGTGGATGAAGAAGAACCTGTTAAACCAGAACAGGCTGGTACTCAGAAAACGAAAGAAGAAGTGATGTACATCTATTTCTCACATACAAGGGAATCGTATCTTCCTTTATTAAAAGGTGTGACAAATCCTAATTCTGCCTTTCATTCAAAAGCAAATGTCACGCTTGTCGGTGAGAAGCTCAAGAAGTCGCTTGAAGCGAAAGGCATTGGGACCAAGGTAGATAAAACAGATGTTAATGCCATATTGAACAAGAAAGGGCTGCAATATGGCAGTTCATACAGCCAATCGCGAAGTCTTGTCCAAGAGGTTATGGCTAACGATAAAAACTTGAAATATTTTATTGATGTTCACCGTGATTCGCAGCGAAAAAAAGTGACGACTATTTCAATTAACGGAAAAGCTTATGCTAGATTATGCTTCATTATTGGTGGTGAAAATCCAAATTATGAACAGAACTTAAAGTTGGCAGAGGAGATGCACAAGAAAATTTCAGAAAAATATCCTGGTTTAAGTCGCGGTGTCTTTGAAAAAAGAGGTGCGGGGACGAATGGGAAGTTTAATCAAGATTTATCCGGAAATGCCATGTTAGTTGAAGCTGGCGGTGTGGATAATACATTGGACGAATTAAATGCTTCAATGGAAGTGTTAGCTGATGTATTAGCTGAGCATTATTGGGATGCCGAGCCAGTACAGGGAAATGCTGCAGAGTGAGAAATAAATAAAGGAGAATGCCAAGATGGGTAAATTTATTTTAAAAATAAGTATGCTTCTTTTCCTCCTTCTCTTTGGGGTCATCCTGGGAATGCAGCTGGCCAATCAAAATATGAAAAAAATGCAGGGATATGATGATCCAAAAATGTATGAAGCCTTTACAATTGATAAACAGGATGACGGAGACATTAACGCTACGGTTCTCGGAAATCAGGTTTCGACAACTGACCTGGAGGAAAAGAAAAAGGAAATGGAAGAATGGAAGGCATTTAATGTTTTATCCAGTGCAGGGAAAGGCATATCTGATACCTTAACAAGTTTATTTAAAGGGATGGCAGGAATGATTTCAGATGAATAATATAATCCAAGCGAGCTCGTACGGAGCTGATTAAAACTCCGCGAGCTTTCTTTATTTATCTATTTAATTCCCTCATTTCTCCTAAACCGTTTACGGTTTGAATTTATTTCTGCTATAATCAGTAATATCTGTGTTTTGAAAGTAACAGGAGTGAACAGAATGAATAATCAGGAACGGCTAAAACGACAAAGTAAAATCCGTAACTTTTCGATTATTGCTCATATTGACCATGGGAAATCGACATTAGCGGACAGAATATTAGAAAAAACGAATGCTCTTACTTCCAGAGAGATGAAAGACCAGCTTCTTGATTCCATGGATTTGGAAAGAGAGCGCGGAATAACAATCAAATTGAATGCTGTTCAATTGAAATATAAGGCGAAAGACGGCGAGGAATATATTTTCCATTTAATTGATACTCCGGGACACGTGGATTTCACGTATGAAGTATCCAGAAGTTTGGCAGCTTGTGAAGGTGCTGTGCTAGTGGTCGATGCTGCACAGGGAATCGAAGCGCAAACTTTGGCCAATGTTTATTTGGCATTAGACAATGATTTGGAGATCTTGCCAATCATTAATAAAATAGATTTGCCTAGTGCTGACCCGGAACGCGTTCGTGGTGAGATTGAAGATGTAATTGGGCTGGATGCATCTGAAGCTGTTCTTGCCTCTGCTAAAGCTGGTATCGGGATTGAAGAAATCCTCGAACAAATTGCGGAAAAAGTACCTGCTCCAACTGGAGATCCCGAAGCTCCTCTGAAAGCATTGATTTTTGATTCAATCTATGATGCATATCGTGGAGTCATCGTATCCATTCGAGTGATGGAGGGTACGGTAAAACCGGGTGATAAGATCAGAATGATGGCGACAGGTAAGGAATTTGAAGTTCTCGAGGTGGGTGTCCATACTCCAAAAGCAACTCTATGCGATGAACTAACAGTAGGAGATGTTGGATTCCTGACAGCTGCCATTAAAAATGTCGGCGATACACAAGTCGGGGACACAATCACCAATGCTAAAAATGGAGCAACAGAACCATTACCGGGGTATCGCCGTATGAATCCGATGGTTTATTGCGGTCTATATCCAATTGATACAGCAAAATTTAACGATTTACGTGAAGCACTTGAAAAACTGGAGCTAAACGATTCTTCCTTGCAATATGAACCAGAAACCTCTCAGGCGCTTGGATTTGGTTTCCGTTGCGGATTCCTTGGATTATTGCATATGGAAATTATCCAGGAAAGAATTGAACGTGAATTTAATATTGATTTGATTACAACGGCACCAAGCGTAATTTATAAGGTTAAGATGACAGATGGCAGTGAGATTAATATCGATAATCCATCTAACATGCCTGACCCGCAAAAGATTGAAAGTATTGAGGAGCCATATGTAAAAGCTACCTTGATGGCACCAAATGATTTTGTCGGTGCAATTATGGAGCTTTGTCAAATGAAGCGTGGGAATTTCATCGATATGCAATATGCTGATGAGAACCGCGTAACTATCATTTATGAACTGCCATTATCCGAAATTGTTTATGATTTCTTTGACCAATTAAAATCAAATACAAAAGGATATGCATCTTTTGACTATGAGTTAATTGGCTACCAAGAATCTAAACTGGTTAAAATGGACATCTTATTAAACGGTGAAACCGTTGATGCATTGAGCTTTATCGTTCATAGAGACTTTGCATATGAGCGTGGAAAAATTATTGTAGAAAAGTTGAAGGAGCTTATTCCTCGACAACAATTTGAGGTGCCTATACAGGCAGCAATCGGCAATAAAATCATTGCACGTTCTTCGATTAAAGCAATGAGGAAGAATGTACTTGCAAAATGTTACGGTGGAGATATTTCACGTAAACGTAAACTATTAGAGAAACAAAAAGAAGGTAAAAAACGCATGAAACAAGTTGGTTCTGTAGAAGTTCCGCAAGAAGCGTTTATGGCAGTTCTGAAGATGGATGACTCCAATTCAAAAAAATAAAATAGTAAGAAAAGCAGGCCAGACATTTTTGTTCTGGCCTCTATTTTATTATGATAGATATAACGTTTTTTTTCGATCTTAGAAAGGGGTGTTGGAATTGGTTAAAAGTTTATATATCCACATTCCATTTTGTACACAAATATGTCACTACTGTGATTTTAATAAATTTTTTATTCAGAACCAGCCGGTGGATGAATATATCCAAACATTATTGACTGAGATGGATTTATATAATCTGTCTCAAAATGAACCCTTATCCACTGTTTTTATTGGGGGAGGTACTCCATCTGCTTTAGAACCTCTGCAGCTGGAACAATTGTTATTTTCCATGAAAGAAAAAGTTACGCTTGCGCCAGGGTATGAATACACAGTTGAGGCCAATCCAGGTGATTTGTCAAAGGATAAATTGAGAATTATGAAGGAAGCAGGCGTCAACCGATTAAGTCTGGGTGTTCAATCATTCAACGAAGAACTATTGAAAAAGATTGGCCGTGCGCACAATGTCAAAGATGTGTATGAGACCATTGATATGGCAAGAGAAGAAGGTTTTGACAACATTAGCATTGACTTGATTTATTCCTTGCCCGGTCAAACACTCAGTGATTTAGAGGATACAGTAGATCGCGCTTTACAATTAAATCTTCCGCATTTTTCAGCTTACTCTTTAATTATTGAACCGAAGACTGTGTTTTATATCATGCTCAATAAAGGTAAATTATCCTTACCGGGTGAGGATGCTGAGGCTACTATGTATGAATATGTCATGGAACGTTTAGTAGAAGTGGGCTACAATCAATATGAGATTTCAAATTTTGCAAAAAAAGGATTTGAAAGCAGGCATAACCTCGTATATTGGAACAATGAAGAATACTATGGTCTTGGTGCTGGTGCTCATGGATACCTCGATGCTGTCCGTTATCATAATCATGGACCCTTGAAGAAATATATGAATGCTATTCAGGATGGCAGGAAGCCGATCGTTGAGCAAGCAACCGTTACGCGAAAGGAACAAATGGAAGAAGAGATGTTTTTGGGGCTTAGAAAAATGGAGGGAGTTTCTCTGGAACATTTCCAAAAGAGATTTTCTGTAAACATAAATGACGTATTTGGGGAAACAATAAAAAGAATGGTTTCAGAGGGGTTATTGGAGTTGGTAAACGGAAGAGTCCGACTGACACATCCGGGTAAATTAATGGGGAACGAAGTGTTCCAGGCATTTTTATTATAGTTTAAAAATGAGAGAGAAAACATAATCATAACCGTTGACACATAACGACGGTTTTGTTACTTTATTTATAGACTTAGCACTCAGTAGTAAAGAGTGCTAACAGGGGTGATTATCGATGTTAACAAATAGACAACTGGCAATTTTACAGGTGATCATCGATGATTTTATTTCTACCGCCCAACCTGTGGGGTCCAGAAATATTTCCAAAAAAGAAGGCATTTCGCTAAGTTCTGCCACAATCAGAAATGAAATGGCTGATTTAGAGGAAATGGGGTATCTCGAAAAAACACATACCTCTTCAGGGCGTATTCCCTCTGAAAAAGGGTATCGGTACTATGTGGATCATCTTGTTTCACCTCAGCAGCTGCAAAAGGATGATGTTCTTAAGCTTAAATCTGTTTTTAAAGAGAGATTATTTGAGTTAGAGAAGATAGTGCAACGTTCTGCCGGCATACTATCCGAAATTACGAATTATACGGCGATTATGCTTGGACCTGCTGTTTTAGAAAATCACTTACGTCGAATCCAAATTGTACCGCTTGATACAAATAAGGCAATTGCTATCATCGTGACGGATACTGGTCATGTTGAAAATAAAATGATTTATCTTCCTCCAGGATTTGATATGAATGAAATGGAGAGAGTGGTAAATATCCTGAATGATCGCTTGAGCGGTGTACCATTGGTGCAGCTTAAAGATAAGATTTTCAGGGAAGTAGCTGTATTATTAAAACAGCATATTACAAATTATGATATGGTTCTGCAAATGCTAGCAACATCTCTGCAATTGCCGGAGAACGAGAAACTTTTCTTTGGCGGTAAGGCGAATATGCTAAGCCAGCCTGAATTTCATGATATTGAAAAAGTAAAGGCAATTTTTAAAATCATGGAACAGGGAAGAGACTTGTATGAGTTGGTCAGTAAAACACATGAAGGAATCAATGTGAAAATAGGCACCGAAAATAATAATATGGCGCTTGAAAACTGCAGTATTATCAGCACTACCTACTCCATTGGAGACGAGAATCTTGGAACTATAGCTATTCTTGGACCTACTCGGATGGATTATTCCAGAGTGATGAGTTTATTGTCATTTTTTGCGAATGACTTAACTGAGATGCTGACAAAACAGTATCAAAATAAAAAGTAACGGTAATAGTAGTAATACTGCTTTAACGTATATAGAACAACACTTTCAGGGAGGTGAGAAGCAGTGTCTGAAAAAAATCAAGATAATATTGAAGAAATATTTGATGAAGCAGAAGAAAATAAAATGAATGATACAGCCTCTGAGGAAACCACTGAAACAAGTGAACCTGTTGAGGAAGCTTCCGAAAATGATGGGGATAGCAAAGTAGCTGAACTAGAAAAGAAATTGCAGGAAGCTGAAGCAAAATATGTTCGTCTTTATGCAGATTTTGATAACTATCGCCGCCGTGTTAAATTGGATGCTGAAGCAGCGCAAAAATATAGAGCTCAATCTCTTGTAACAAATCTTTTGCCTGCTTTAGATAATTTTGATAGGGCGATAAATAGTACAACTGAAACAGATGAAACAAAACCGCTTCTTCAAGGAATGAATATGGTTTTAACAAGTATTTTATCTGCCTTGAAAGAAGAAGGTGTAGAGGTAATCGAATCAGTAGGTCAAGAATTCGACCCTCATGTTCATCAAGCGATTATGCAGGACAATAACGAAGAATACGGTTCAAATATCATTGTGGAAGAATTCCAAAAGGGTTATAAATTAAAAGACCGGGTTATTCGACCATCAATGGTTAAAGTGAATCAGTAATCAAACACATAGGCTACATAATTAATGGGAGGTAAAAAGTAAATGAGTAAAATTATTGGTATTGACTTAGGAACTACCAACTCTTGTGTATCCGTATTAGAAGGCGGAGAACCAAAAGTTATTCCAAATCCAGAAGGTAATAGAACCACTCCATCTGTTGTTGCATTTAAAAACGGAGAACGTCAAGTTGGGGAAGTAGCGAAACGCCAAGCTATCACAAACCTGAATACGATCAGCTCCATCAAACGCCATATGGGTACAGATTACTCAGTAAATATCGAAGGAAAAGATTACTCTCCACAAGAAGTATCTGCGATTATTCTTCAATATTTAAAATCCTATGCTGAAGAATACCTGGGAGAAAAAGTAACAAAAGCTGTTATTACAGTACCTGCTTACTTTAACGATGCTGAACGTCAAGCAACAAAAGATGCTGGCCGTATCGCTGGTTTAGAAGTAGAACGTATTATCAACGAACCAACTGCTGCTGCATTAGCGTATGGTTTGGATAAAACTGAAGAAGATCAAAAAATCCTTGTATTCGACCTTGGCGGCGGTACATTTGACGTATCCATCCTTGAGCTAGGTGACGGTGTATTCGAAGTACGCTCAACAGCTGGTGACGCACGTTTGGGTGGAGATGACTTCGATAACGCAGTAATGGAATATTTAATCGAAGAATTCCGCAAAGAAAATGGAATCGATCTATCTAAAGATAAAATGGCTCTTCAACGTTTGAAAGACGCTGCTGAAAAAGCGAAAAAAGATTTGTCAGGTGTAACATCTACACAAATTTCCTTGCCGTTCATCACTGCGGGTGAAGCAGGTCCATTGCACATGGATTTAACATTAACACGCGCGAAATTCGATGAAATCACTGCTTCTTTAGTAGAAAGAACAATGGGACCTACTCGCCAAGCTCTTCGTGATGCAGGCTTGTCTCCGGCTGAGATTGATAAAGTTATCTTAGTTGGTGGTTCTACTCGTATTCCTGCTGTTCAGGAAGCAATTAAAAAAGAAACTGGTAAAGAGCCTCATAAAGGGGTAAACCCTGATGAAGTTGTTGCTATGGGTGCAGCAATCCAAGGTGGAGTTATCTCCGGTGACGTTAAAGATGTTGTATTACTTGATGTAACTTCTTTATCTCTTGGTATTGAAACAATGGGTGGAGTATTTACTCGTTTAATCGACCGTAATACAACAATCCCAACTAGCAAATCTCAAATTTTCTCTACAGCAGCTGATAACCAAACAGCAGTAGATATCCATGTTCTTCAAGGGGAACGTCAAATGGCAGCAGATAACAAAACGCTTGGTCGCTTCCAATTGACTGATATTCCACCGGCACCACGCGGAATCCCGCAAATTGAAGTAACGTTCGATATTGATAATAACGGTATCGTTAATGTACGTGCAAAAGATCTTGGTACAAATAAAGAGCAGGCGATTACGATTCAATCAGCTACAAGCTTAAGCGATGAAGAAATCGATCGCATGGTTAAAGAAGCGGAAGAAAATGCAGAAGCAGATAAAAAACGTAAGGAAGAAGCTGAATTACGTAACGAATCTGATGCTTTAGTATTCCAAACAGAAAAAACATTAAAAGATCTTGAAGGTAAAGTAGAAGAAGCTGAAGTTCAAAAAGCAACAGAAGCTAAAGATGCTTTAAAAGCAGCAATTGAGAAGAATGATCTTGCTGAAATGAAAGAGAAAAAAGAAGCATTGCAGGAAATTGTGCAAGCTCTTAGCGTGAAACTTTATGAGCAAGCTGCTCAAGCTGCGCAACAACAACCAGGTCAAGATGGTGCGGGCAAGGCTGATGATGTCGTAGATGCAGAATTTACTGAAGTTGACGACGACAAAAAATAATGATTGAACGTAAAAAAGTCAAAGTCAGGATCTCCTTGACTTTGACTTTTTTTAACAAATTGGACATTTTCTGTTTATATTGCGCCGCAGCTTAGTCAAGTGGTACAATGATTTTTATGTGAAACGACGGATTATATAGAATCAGGAGTGTGAGGAATGAGCAAACGGGATTATTATGAGGTGTTGGGGGTTGGCAAAAATGCCTCGAAGGATGAGATAAAAAAAGCATATCGCCGCCTTTCCAAGCAATATCATCCTGACCTCAATAAAGCAGCAGATGCTACGGAAAAATTTAAAGAGATCCAGGAAGCTTATGAAGTGTTAAGCGATGATCAAAAGAAAGCGAGATATGATCAATTTGGCCACGAAGATCCAACACAGGGATTTGGTGGAGGCGGAGCTGGTTTCGAAGGCTTCGGTGGTTTTGAAGATATATTCAATTCTTTCTTTGGCGGAGGGGGAAGAAGAGATCCAAATGCTCCCCGTCAAGGTGCAGACCTGCAATATACAATGACATTATCATTTGATGAAGCTGTATTTGGTACAGAAACGACCATTGAAATACCGAAAGAGGAAGAGTGTGATACATGTAAAGGGTCAGGAGCAAAACCTGGCACAAAACCGGAAACATGTTCTCACTGTAATGGTACAGGCCAATTAAATGTAGAACAAAATACTCCATTCGGACGAATTGTGAACCGCAGAGTATGTCAACATTGCAGTGGTACAGGAAAAATTATTAAGCAGAAATGTGCTACCTGTCACGGTAAAGGTTCTGTGAAAAAACGGAATAAAATTCAAATCAAAGTACCTGCAGGTGTTGATGATGGTCAACAATTACGTGTTCCTGGTAAAGGTGAACCTGGTATTAATGGCGGCCCTCCGGGAGACTTGTTTGTTGTGTTCCAAATCAGACCGCATGAATTCTTTGAGCGTGATGGTGACGATATTTACTGTGAAATGCCTATTACCTTTGCACAGGCTGCATTGGGTGATGAAATTGAAGTTCCAACCATGCATGGTAAAGTGAAACTGAAAGTGCCGGCTGGAACACAAACAGGTACTCGCTTCCGCTTAAAAGGAAAAGGTGTTCCTAACGTTAGAGGATATGGTCAAGGTGATCAGCACATCCGTATTTTAGTTGTAACGCCAACCAAATTATCCGATAAACAAAAAGAATTAATTCGCGAATTTGCTGAAATCAGTGGTCAAGGACAATTAGATGAACATGATGAAGGTTTTTTTTCGAAAGTTAAAAGAGCAATCAAAGGTGAATAAACAGGTAGGAGTTGGTAGAAAATGAAATGGTCCGAATTATGTATTCATACAACGAATGAAGCGATCGAACCAATATCGAATATATTACATGAGGCTGGTGCAAGCGGGGTAGTGATTGAAGATCCGCTTGAATTGGTTCGTGAAAGGGAGAATGTATTCGGAGAAATCTATCAACTTAATCCTGCTGATTTTCCTGAAGAAGGCGTACTTATTAAAGCTTATCTCCCTGTCACAAGTTTCCTTGGTGACACAGTAGATGGCATTAAGGACCTTATCAATAATCTAATAAAATATGATATCGATCTAGGTCATAATAAAGTAACCATCAGTGAGGTTAATGAGGAAGAATGGTCCACTGCATGGAAAAAGTATTACCATCCAGTCAAGATTTCGGAACAAGTCACAATCGTTCCGACGTGGGAGGAATACACTCCGGTTCATACAGACGAAAAAATTATTGAATTGGATCCAGGCATGGCATTCGGCACAGGTACACATCCTACAACTGTACTTTGTATTCAAGCACTTGAGAAAACAGTCAAACCTGGGATGAAGGTCATTGATGTAGGGACTGGTTCAGGGGTACTTACAATCACTGCTGCTAAATTTGGCGCCGAGTCTATTTTGGCGCTTGATCTGGATGAGGTAGCTGTGAACAGTGCCAGGGTGAATTGTAAATTAAATAAGGTACATGATAAAGTTACAATTAAACAAAATGACCTTTTAAAAGGAATTGAATTTGAAGCAGATATAGTGGTAGCTAATATATTGGCTGAAATTATTGTACGTTGTACAGAAGATGTAGCCAGAGTGCTTAAACCAGGCGGAACCTTTATATCTTCCGGCATCATCCAGCAAAAACGCCGGGAAGTGGAAGAAGCTATTCAGAAAGCCGGACTTGTAATTGAGGATGTCATGACAATGGAAGACTGGGTCTCCATTACAGCTCGTAAATTATAAGTATTACTTGTTTTAAGTGAAATCACCACATCAAGGTGGATGTTAGAGTATAGTGGGAGTTCAAACTCCCACTATACTTAAGTTAAGGACTCTAGCGGAAGACCGGAATTTCGTAAGGGATTATTAGGCAGGAGCCTAAACGTTTTTCCGCCGCAATAATGCTTTAGGCGTTATTGATTTTAAGGATAGAAAGGTGCAGGCCATGCAGAGATATTTTATTGAGAAATTAGAAAATCAATTTGAAGTAACGATAACCGGAGATGATTTTCACCATATGACCCGGGTCATGCGAATGAATCCAGGTGATACATTTTATGGAGTTATTGATAAAAAAACGGCGATCGTCAAAATTGAATCCATTCAAGATAAAGCTCTGACTGGCCGCATTATTGATTGGATAGAAGGAACAAAAGAACTGCCCATTCAAGTTACCATTGTGAACGGTTTGCCTAAAGGGGATAAACTAGAATTGATTATCCAAAAAGGGACAGAATTGGGTGCAAATACCTTTATCCCTTTTAATGCAACTCGTTCTATTGTAAAATGGGATTCTAAAAAAGCTACAAAGAAAACAGAACGGCTTCGGAAAATAGCGAAGGAAGCTGCAGAACAATCCCATCGTACTGAAATACCCAGTGTTTACGATCCTGTAGATATTCGCAGATTGTTAGATCTTGCTGAAAGCTATGATTATAAGCTAGTTGCTTATGAAGAAGACGCTAAGCAAGGGGAATCTTCGCAATTGGCGAAAACAATTAGAGGGATGGTACCAGGGCAGTCTCTTTTAATGGTATTTGGCCCTGAAGGCGGCTTGGATACCGCGGAAGTGAATCAACTTTTAGAAAATGGCTTTCAAACATGCAGTCTTGGACCGCGTATTTTACGTACAGAGACTGCTCCTTTATACGCATTGTCAGCCATATCTTATCAATTAGAATTAGCGAGGTGAAGGGAATGGCAACTGTAGCGTTCCATACATTAGGATGTAAAGTGAATCATTATGAGACAGAAGCGATATGGCAGCTGTTTCAAGCTTCAGGATATGAAAGAGTCGATTTTGAACAACGCTCGGATGTTTATGTTATTAATACATGTACTGTTACGAATACAGGAGATAAAAAAAGCCGGCAGATTATTCGCAGGGCAGTGCGTAAGAATCCTGATGCTGTTATTTGTGTAACGGGTTGTTATGCACAAACCTCACCGGCAGAAATTATGGCGATTCCAGGAGTGGACATAGTTGTTGGAACGCAGGACCGTGATAAATTAATAGGTTATATCGATACGTATTTAACTGAAAGACAGCCTATTAATGGCGTAAGAAATATCATGAAAACGAGAGTTTATGAAGAAATGGATGTACCTGCTTTTACAGATCGTACGCGTGCTTCCCTGAAAATTCAGGAAGGATGTAATAACTTCTGTACATTCTGTATTATTCCTTGGGCGCGCGGATTGCTGCGCTCCCGTGATCCGCAGGAAGTTATTCGTCAAGCTCAGCAGCTTGTCGCAGCGGGCTATAAAGAAATTGTCCTGACAGGTATTCATACAGGTGGTTATGGTGAAGACTTGAAGGATTATAATCTCGCTATGCTATTGAGAGAACTCGATCAAAAAGTGGCAGGTTTGAAACGAATTCGTATTTCATCCATTGAAGCCTCTCAAATAACAGATGAAGTGATTGAAGTATTGCGTGAGTCTGATAAAGTAGTGCCTCACTTGCATATTCCGATACAATCAGCTTCTAATACGGTCCTTAAACGTATGCGTCGTAAGTATTCTACTGAATTCTTTGCAGAAAGACTGGAAAGATTGCGTGAAGTACTTCCTGACTTAGCGGTTACATCAGATGTGATTGTTGGGTTCCCTGGTGAAACAGAGGAAGAGTTTATGGAAACATATAATTTCATTAAAGATCATCGTTTCTCTGAACTGCATGTATTCCCTTATTCCAAACGTACTGGTACACCAGCTGCCCGCATGGAAGATCAAGTGGATGAGGATGTTAAAAACGATCGAGTGCATCGCTTGATTTCACTATCTGAGCAAATTGCGAAAGAATATGCTTCCAGCTATGAAAATGAAGTTCTAGAAGTGATTCCAGAGGAACTATATGAAGATGGAAAGACAAAAGGACTCTATCAAGGATATTCAGATAACTATTTGAAAGTCGTGTTCCCTGCAACGGAAGATATGGTTGGAAAGATTGTGAAAGTAAAAATTACAAAAGCCGGATATCCATACAATGAAGGACAATTTGTCCGTGTGATGGATGATATGGTCGAACAAGCTGTAGTTAATTCATAATATTAGGCAGTGGGGCTGGTGCAGATTGCGTCAGCCCGTTTTTATTTTTTTAAAATGAGGTATATATAGATAGGAAGATTGGAGAGTTTAAATCTCAATTATAAATATCATTCAATTAACCTACACGATTATAGGAATAACAGTTGACCTTGAACGACACATATATTATAATTTGAAGGTACATGGTTTCCTTCTATGTGTAGGAAATTAGAGTTGTTGTGCTCGGAGGGAGGGAAAGAGATGTCTAAAACAGTCGTTAAGAAAAACGAATCGCTTGAAGATGCTCTTCGACGCTTCAAACGCACAGTTTCCAAGCAAGGTACTATGCAGGAAGTAAGAAAGCGCGAATTCTATGAAAAACCTAGTGTAAAACGTAAGAAAAAGTCTGAAGCTGCGAGAAAACGCAAGTTCTAAAAGAGGTGCCCTTAAATGAGTCTTGTTGAGCGTTTAAACAGCGATATGAAACAAGCTATGAAGAACAGAGAAAAAGACAAGCTCTCCGTCATCCGAATGGTGAAGGCTTCTCTTCAAAATGAAGGAATAAAGCTTGGTAAACAAGAATTATCCGAAGATGAAGAGTTAACCGTACTTTCTCGCGAATTAAAGCAACGCAAAGACTCCCTCCAGGAATTTGATAAAGCAGGACGCCAAGATTTGGTCGAAAAGCTTCAATCAGAAATCGAGATTGTCGAGGCATATTTGCCACAGCAATTATCCGAGGATGAGTTAAATGCGATTGTTACTCAAGCGATTGCCGAGACGAATGCCACTTCCAAGGCTGACATGGGCAAAGTAATGTCCGCAGTCATGCCAAAAGTGAAGGGTAAAGCTGATGGATCTTTAGTCAATAAACTTGTACTGCAAAATCTTACAAAATAAGACGTTTAAAACCCGCAATTTTAATTGCGGGTTTTTTATATCCCGTAAATTAATTATATGATGAATATCAAAGTATTGTGAAACTTATGCATGTAAATAACGTATAATGAATTAAGACGTCAAAAATGGAGAAGAAAGGAGGGGTGAACAGGTATGAGGAAAAGATGGTGGTCAATTATGATCATCTTTGCATTTTTTTTAATTGGAATTGCAGGTCCGCCGTCAGGAAATGCGAATACTGATAAAGTATACATAGTCCCTCTGCAAAATGAGGTGGAAAAAGGTCTATCTAACTTCCTGAAAAGAGCAATAGCAACCGCTGAGAAAGATGGGGCAGAAGCGATTATATTCGATATTAATACACCTGGCGGGGCGGTAGATGCAGCAGATGAGATCGGTGAAACATTTGCAAATACTAAATTAAAAACAATAGCCTTTGTTAATAACCGAGCCCTATCTGCCGGTGCATTTATTTCTTTAAATGCTGATGAGATCTATATGGTACCCGGTGCAACAATGGGTGCAGCTGCTGTCATAACATCTGATGGTAATGCAGCTGATAAAAAAGCGCAATCCTATTGGCTTGCAAATATGCAAAAGGCTGCTGAATCAAGTGGAAGAGATCCGTTATATGCTAAAGCAATGGCTGATGAGGATATTGATTTGCCAGAGTATGGAGCGGAAAAAGGAGAGCTGCTTACGCTGACAGCAAACCAGGCTGTAAAGGTTGGTTATAGTGAAGGTACAGTTGAAAATCAAAAGGAATTATTAAAAACGCTGGGATATGAAAAAGCTGAATTAATTCAATTTGGTGAAAGCTTTGCTGATAAAGTAGCCCGTTTCCTTACGAATCCTATTGTGATTCCTATTTTATTGTCGATTGGCACAATAGGTCTTGTCGTTGAGCTTTATTCACCTGGTTTTGGCTTACCTGGTTTTGCCGGTATTACGTCTCTGTTATTGTTTTTTTATGGACATATGGTATCAGGTCTGGCCGGATATGAACCGTTAATCTTATTTATAGTTGGAATAGCATTCCTATTACTGGAATTATTCCTTCCTGGCGGTATTGTAGGAATTATTGGTTTTATGGCAATTATAGCAAGCTTCTTTCTTGCTGCGGGGGATGTGGAGCATATGGCAATCGCAATATTAATTGCATTGATTGCAGGATTTATAGCAAGTGTGATATTAATTAAAGTATTTGGAAAGAAAATGACAGCCTTTAATAGGATTATACTCACAGATTCTACGAATACGGAGAGTGGATATGTTTCCAATATTAATCGTCATGATTTAGTTGGAAAAGTAGGTGTTCTTGTCACTGACCTGCGTCCTTCTGGAACACTCTCGCTTGAAGGGGAAAGAATTGACGTGGTAAGTGAAGGTAGTTTTGTAACGAAGGGAACGCATGTCAAAGTAATTAAAACAGAAGGTTCCCGTATAGTAGTACGACCATTAGATTCATAATAATTAGAAGTATGAAGGGAGTTATAAACAAATGGTATTAACATCAGCATCTATTTTTGCTCTTGTGGGCATTGCTTTAGTTATCATTTTATTGGCAGTACTATTCACTTTTGTACCAGTTATGCTTTGGATTTCAGCGATCGCTTCAGGAGTGAGAGTAAGCATCTTTACATTGATTGGGATGAGATTGCGTCGAGTATCTCCAAGCCGTGTTATCAATCCTTTAATTAAAGCGTCAAAAGCAGGTCTAAATGTAACAACGAATCAACTGGAAAGTCATTATCTAGCCGGTGGTAATGTAGATCGGGTTGTTAATGCGCTAATTGCGGCTCATCGTGCCAATATTGATTTGACATTTGAACGTTGTGCAGCTATTGACCTTGCAGGACGTGATGTGCTGGAAGCTGTACAAATGAGTGTTAACCCTAAAGTCATAGAAACGCCGTTTATTGCGGGTGTTGCTATTAATGGGATTGAGGTTAAAGCAAAGGCTAGAATCACTGTACGTGCCAATATTGAGCGTTTGGTTGGGGGTGCAGGTGAAGAGACTGTTATCGCGAGGGTTGGTGAGGGTGTAATCTCCACCATTGGTTCCAGTGAAAGTCATACAACTGTGTTGGAAAATCCGGAACGTATCTCTCAAACTGTCTTAAGTAAAGGTCTAGATGCCGGAACAGCATTTGAGATTTTATCTATTGATATAGCTGATGTGGATATCGGCAAAAATATTGGTGCAGAGCTGCAAACAGAACAAGCAGAAGCAGATAAAAAAATTGCGCAAGCAAAAGCTGAAGAGCGCCGTGCTATGGCGATTGCACAAGAACAAGAGATGAAAGCAAGAGTAGAAGAAATGCGTGCAAAAGTTGTTGAGTCTGAAGCCGAAGTACCGCTTGCAATGGCTCAAGCTTTCAAAGCGGGGAATATGGGCGTTATGGATTATATGAACTATCAAAACCTTGCATCTGATACACATATGAGAGAATCCATAAGCAAAGCCAACAAGGATGATCGAAATACAGATGATGAATAATTTCCCTATCTGATTGCTGGGAAAGGAGGTCCTGCCCATGAGTATGGGAGCTATATGGGATAATCCCATTATCCTGTTTTTGATTATAACTTTAATAAGCTGGTTCTTTCAAAGGGATAAAGGTACAGAGAAGCCTGATGAAACGCAAAATAGAAAATATACATCTCCTCCAATAAACAAAAGTGAACCTGTTAAGGGACAATCACAACCTATTGGGGGGAAACAGGATGATGATATCCGGAAAAAAATCCAGGAACGCGAAAGAGAAATTAAAAAGAAATTAAGCGGGCATCCTGATTTGCAAAGAGAAGCAACCTCTCTTGCTCAAACAATAAAGGAGCAGTACGAAGCTCAGAAGAAGAAAGTACAGCAAGCTGAGAAGCCGGTTGTTATAAAGGAAACCCCGGTTGATGTAATTGTCCCGAGGGAATTCAAGCCAATAGTTCAAAAAGCAGTAAAACAAGCAACAGAAAGACATGTTAAGCCTTCTAAACAGGGATTTGATGTACGGAATATCAACCTGCAGGAAGCGTTTGTTATGTCAGAAATATTGGGTCCTCCCCGTTCAAAAAGGAAACAGATTAGATAAAAGTTACTTATAGTGCCTGCAGACAGAAACTTTTTGAAGTTTTCGTCTGCAGTTTTTTTATTGTTAAAAATGAAATTTTTCCAGAATTACATAGATCAACGCAGAGAGTTTGGCGTCTATCAAGAATAAGGGAAATCGAGAATTTGGCTATCTAATCTTACTTTGTTTAATTATGCCTAATATGATGGGGATAGAAACACCCACTATTAATACTGGTAAGAACCATGCTCCAAGTCCGCCGCCCCATTCTAACGCGATTGAAACGGATTCAATAATAATTAATGTAAAAATAATGAGACAAATAGCTTTTAATTGATTTGTTATTTTTCTGCTATTTAAATAAAATTCTTTAGCGTTCTCTTTGTTTAATCGTTGAGGATAATTATGTGATTCTGGAAATTTCTCGACAAAATGCATTGATACAGCAAGAAATGCACCTATAATAGGCAAAATAAGAAGTTCTAGTTTTGAACCCCAACGATCAACTTCGCCCTTAGCATTAAAATGAGCTGGTACTTTATCTGGAAGTTCACCCCAAATATAGATTAAAAAAAGTAAAGATCCAATATAACATGAATAACCAATAGTATCCCATATCCTCTCACTTTTTGTTTTCGGTATGTGTATTTTAGGTCTTGCATTAGATTTTGGCATTCCGGTCAGCTCCTTTATTTACCCTCAATTATATAGTTGAAAGTCCACTTTTACATGATTTAGGTTATTTAATTGAATAGTCTGAATTAACTTTTACAAAATATTTTAACATTTAATCCCAATTCTTTCTATGGTAATTGGTCATAGCTTTTACTTGATTGATTTAAACAGATGAAATCTGACCAATCAAACTCTACAACACTATTTGCTAATCAAGTAAACGTTAGAATGTACATCGGATTATAAATGATAACAACGTCTTCTCTCCGTCAGATTATTGATAACGGAACGTTTTAATTAAGCATTTAATGACCTCTTAACGAATAAGTATGATTATGAGGTGATTTTACAGAACAGCCTGTAACGATTACGAAGATATTAACCGGCGGAAAGGGAGGTTTCCTTATGGCTCGTGCATGGGGGTATCGTTTGAAGAGGTGGGTCACGGCCGCAATGGACCTGCCCCAGGATATCATGATGGATTTGCCAAGGATTACGATGGTGGGTCAAATTCATATTTACATAGAGAATCATAAAGGCTTACTTACATTTTCAGACCAGGAATTAAGATTGCTGCTTAAGAACGGACAACTCCTTGTCAAAGGTCAGGCTTTTGTATTAAAAACTATTCTTCCGGAAGAAATCTTACTTGAAGGGAAAATTGATCAAGTTATATTCCTCGAAGAATAACCTAATAGGAGGTTCTTATGAAAAACCAATGGACGAATACTATTACTGGCTATATTAAAGTGAAAATAAAGGGACAAGGTACAGAACGATTTATAAACAGAATGCTTAAAGAGGGTATTCAAGTTTGGGATGCGAAAAATATGGGCACAGAAACAGTTGTTTTTTATATGAAGCTATCTGACGTTCCTCAATTGAGGAAGGCAGTAAGAAACAGCGGCTGTAAGGTCTCTTTTTTAGAAAGAAGAGGAGGGCCTTTTTTTGCCTTAAAGCTGAAAAGGTACAGTGGTCTCGTGGTCGGTGTGATGATGTTTTTTATGATCATTTTTATTCTATCCAATATGATTTGGGGGATAAAAATAGAAGGAGCCAGTCCGGCAATTGAACATCAAATCAGTAAAGAATTGGATGATATGAATATAAAAGTTGGGAAGCTCCAGTTTGCTGTTGGGGATATGGAAGATATACAAAAGGAGCTCAGTGAACGGGTACCGTCCATTACCTGGATTGGCGTACAGCTGGAAGGGACGACCTTTCATTTTCAGGTTGTTGAAAAAAAGCAGCCTAAAAAGAATTCTGCTGATTTATATGTGAATCTCATTTCCGCAAAAAAAGCGACCATTGTCCAAACGATGGTTGAAAGAGGACAAGGCTTAGTAGAAAAGCATCAGGTTGTCAGCAAGGGGCAAATCCTGGTTAGCGGTTTTATTGGTAAAGAGGATAATCAAAAATTTGTAGGAGCTAAAGGAAAGGTCATGGGTGAAGCCTGGTATAAAACAAGCGTGGAGGTTCCGCTCGAAACGAATTTATATGTGTTTAATGGTGATGCTAAAAATAAATACAGTCTAAGTTTTGGAAATGCCCATGTGCCGATATGGGGATTTGGTGAACATAACTTCAAAGAATATGAAGTGGAAGAGGATGAAAAAACATTTAAATTTTTGAAGTGGGAGGTTCCTATTGCCTTTCATAAAAAGATCTATCGCAGTAAAGAAAAGGTGACACGGATCTATACAAAAATCGAGGCGGAGAAGCAGGCGATGAATATGGGGAAAAAGGATGTTCTAAAGAATGCCCCTGATGATGCAACTATTTTGAATGAAAAAATTTTGAAAAACCAGCTTGACAATGGTAAAGTTAAAATGACTATACATTATAAAGTTTTAGAAAATATTGCAATCGGACAACCGATGATTCAAGGAGACTAAGGAATGTCAGAGAAGTCTAAATTGATTAATTTACAATTGGAATCACCAAATGAGGCAGTTGAACTATTTGGTGTACATGATAGTAATCTGAAGATATTGGAAAGCGAGCTTGGAGTCAGTATTGTTTCCAGGGGCGAAACAATAAGTGTGTCCGGTAATCCTGAGAACTTAGAAAAAGCGGATGAGATTCTGCAAACGCTTTTAGTCATTATACGAAAAGGAATTAAAATCGGACCTCGTGAGGTTGTTTATGCCATAAATTTATCCAATAGCGGTACATTGGAGTATTTTTCTGATTTATATGATGAGGAAATTGCCAGAAGCGCTAAAGGTAAATCAATTCGTGTAAAAACATTGGGCCAGAAAGAATACATCTCTGCTATTAGAGCAAAAGATCTAGTATTTGGAATTGGACCTGCCGGAACAGGAAAAACGTATTTAGCTGTTGTTATGGCTGTGACTGCGTTGAAAAATGGACATGTTAAACGAATTATTTTAACAAGGCCAGCTGTCGAAGCAGGTGAAAGCTTGGGCTTTTTACCGGGAGATCTAAAAGAAAAAGTGGATCCATATTTACGACCTCTTTATGATGCTCTTCATGACATCTTAGGATTAGAACAAACAACCAGGCTGATTGAGCGTGGCACAATCGAAATAGCTCCCTTAGCCTATATGCGGGGAAGAACGCTTGATGATGCATTTGTAATCCTGGACGAAGCTCAAAATACAACACAGGCCCAAATGAAAATGTTTTTAACTCGACTGGGATTTGGCTCTAAAATAGTTGTTACGGGTGATACTTCACAAATAGATCTGCCACGTGGTGTCCAATCAGGGTTAAGGGCAGCTGAACGAATATTAAAAGATGTTTCAGGCATTAAGTTTATCCACCTAGATCAAACTGATGTGGTCAGGCATCCGCTTGTTGCAAAAATCATTCAGGCATATGAAAATTTTGGACCAACTCAACAGTGATAATAAAGTTAAGAAACATGCCACAGAATCAACTGTGGCTTTTTTTATTATAAATTTGTTATTCTTACAATTGTAAGTGAAAGGAACAATAAAACCTGTTATTATTACAGAAAGTGTTAGAAAATTATATATAAATAAAATCCTCCGCCGGAAAGGGAAACGTATGAAATTCAAAACCATAGGCAGCTCTTTTAAAAATTGGGTATCCAAACCAGTTTCGCAGATAGGTGTTCTTTTATTAATGGCGTTCATTTCCTTTATTTTTTTGTTTGACAGTGTTAAACCGGAAAAACTTAATGTTGAACTTTACAATGTTGCTGAAACGACAATTCGGTCTCCGAAGACAATAGAAGATCCAGTCGAAACAAAAGAAAAGCAGCAAAAAGCAGTTAATAGTGTTGAGGATGTTTATACAGTTAATAAAGAATATGTGAAAAAGAGAGTTAATTTAATAAATGAAATCTATACATCGGCAGAGAGTGTGGTTAGTGCCGGTTTGAAAAATCAAGAGGTGGAGAAAGATGAGAAAAATACGGCACAAACACTCTTGAAGCCATCAGATTATGTATCTGATTTAAGAGGGAAATTATCTGATAATGTTAATAAAGATCTAACTGATGAAACATTGATTAATCTACTGGGATCATCCTTATCTGACTTATCGATAGCTAAGGATATTACGATGACCAGCATTAATGAAACCATGAAGGATGGCATAAGGGCAAATGAGGTGGAAAATGCCAAGATGAAGGTCGAAGAGGGGATAAAATACTCAAGTCTCCCTGTTCGATTAAAATCTGCTTCGATTGATTTAGGAAGGTATGCAATCATTCAAAACGTGTTTTTTGATCCTGAGTCAACAGAGAGAGCAAGGGAAAATGCAAGTGAATCCGTTGAACCTGTCAGGATTCTTCAGGGACAGATCATTGCCGAGGAAGGATATTTAATTGACGCAGATGTTTATCGCCAATTAAAGCTGGTTGGTCTTCTGAAAAGTGAGGATTCCCTTCTTCCGTATGTTGGATTGGCTGCAGTCATTGTGTTAGTTTTTGCTGGTGTCTATGTAATGTTTGGTAATACAATCAGAAACGAAGAACATGAAGACTATCGGGATAATCTATTCATCTTCAGTATTGTTTATCTGCTGGCATTACTACTTATGAAGATAATTCATATATTTGTTGGGTTAAGCCAGGAATCAATCGCTTATTTCTTTCCCGCAGCGATGGCGGCAATGCTTGTAACAATCCTCATGAGAGAGCGCTATGCTGTGGGAATAACTATTGTCCTTTCCGTTATCGGCAGTATAATGTTTAAAGAGGAATTAGCGGGAACTGTACATGTGACGATGGGGATTTATATTCTTGTAAGCGGCATCTCGGGAATCCTTCTATTAAAACAAGGGATAGCGCGTACTAGCATATTAAGAGCAGGTATGATTAATGCAATTATTAATTTGATAGTGGTATTAGGCCTGATCTGGATCGGCGGAAACGGTATTAATCACATTATGATTCTTGTCGCGGCGATTGCCTCAGGGGTCATCTCTGCTGTCTTTACGATTGGAATTCTTCCTTTTATTGAAACAGGGTTTGGTATTTTCTCTTCTATGAGGATGATTGAATTATCAAATCCGAATCATCCGCTTTTGCGAAAAATATTAACGGAGGCTCCCGGTACCTATCATCATAGTGTGATGGTTGCTAATCTTGCTGAAGCAGCTTGTGAAGCGATTGGAGCCAATGGATTGCTTGCGAGGGTTGGATGTTACTATCATGATATAGGGAAAACGAAGAGACCGTATTATTTTATCGAGAATCAGGTCAATATTGAAAATCCGCATGATCATCTATCACCGGAGAAAAGTACAAAAATTATTGTTTCCCATGTGACTGATGGTGCTGAGTTGGTGAAAAAATATAAAATGCCGAAAGAGATTGTCGATATTGTTGAGCAGCATCACGGGACAACCCTACTAAAGTTCTTTTACCACAAAGCATGTGAAGCAGGGGGCGAGGTTAAGGAAGAAAACTTCCGATATCCAGGGCCGAAAGCACAAACGAAGGAAGCAGCAATTATTGGGATAGCGGATAGTGTAGAAGCAGCTGTGCGATCCTTAAAGTCTCCTACGCAGGCTACAATCGAAAAGCTTGTAAAGTCCATAATTGCTGATAGACTAAATGATGGACAGTTGAATGAGTGCGATTTAACGTTTAAGGAATTGAATAAAGTAAGTCAGTCTTTGTGTGAAACGTTAGCTGGTATATTTCATAATCGCATTGAATATCCAGAATTAGAAAAAGAATAGAGTAGGTGAAAGAAATGAGTTTAACCATTGATATCTTAGATGAAACGGAGCAAGTAACTCCAGAACAACAGGAGCTCGTCACAAAATTGCTTGAATTTGCAGCTATTCAGGAAAAGGTGACAGAAGGCAGCGAAGTTTCTCTAACTTTTGTAAATAACGAACGTATTCATGAAATTAATAAAGAGTACCGTCAAAAAGATGCGCCAACCGATGTTATCTCATTTGCTATGGAAGAAATGGGAGAGGGAGAAATTGAAATTATCGGAGAGGACGTTCCGGCAGTCTTAGGGGATATTATTATTTCTATTGACCGTACGAAGGAACAGGCTGAAGAATATGGCCATTCTTATGAACGTGAACTTGGTTTTTTAGCAATCCACGGATTCCTTCACTTGCTGGGCTATGACCATATGAATGAAGAGGACGAAAAAGTAATGTTTTCACGACAAAGAGAATTGTTGGAACAGTATGGACTCACAAGATAAGAAACCATTGTACCGTTTTTTTAAAGGATTTTATTATGCTTGGCAGGGAATCCTCTATGGAGCAAAAAAAGAAGCAAATTTCAAGTTCCATTTGACTGCCGCTATAGTTGTTTGTATAGCGGCTTCTTACTTCTCTATTACAAAAATAGAATGGTTATTTGTCCTTATTGCGATTGGCGGTATGCTGACGTTAGAGCTTATTAATTCAGCGATAGAAAAAGTGGTGGATCTAGTAACAGGAGAATATCATCCGCTAGCAAAGGCAGCAAAAGATTTAGCTGCCGGAGCAGTATTGGTGTATGCTATTCTTTCGGCTATTATCGGTTTTATAATTTTTCTGCCTAAGATCTGGAGCATGCTTGTTTAATTGAAGAAGAGAAAGTAAGATATGGATAATCAAGGTTTAATTATTGAGTAAAAAGCGCGGTAAGATATATGCACTAACCCTATTGGAAGCAGATGCCGGAAAAGGTGACTGATTCATTGCTGTTACATAAAAGTGCAGCTTATTCTATGTATGGCTGTGCAAGAAGCATTTTTTCAGTCTTTTTCTCATGGATTAACCAAATATAAAAAAATTGGCGATAGCAGCTGATACTGATCATCCTGTTACTTCTTGTGGAGCTGCCGGTAGGTAATTTTAAGCTAATACAAGGTGTGACAAAAGAGGATTCGAAAGATCAGGAGCTGTTATCCGGAGCCTTACACCGGAGGAAATGCATGACTAATCAAACTAATAAACCATTTAAATCAGGATTTGTATCTATTATTGGAAGACCAAATGTGGGTAAATCGACTTTTATCAACCGAGTTATTGGGCAAAAAATTGCCATTATGAGCGATAAACCGCAAACCACACGTAATAAAGTTCAAGGCGTATTAACAACAAATGAAAGTCAAATCATTTTTATTGATACACCGGGAATTCATAAACCAAAGCACAAGCTTGGTGATTTTATGATGAAAGTGGCTTCAACTGCGTTGCAGGAAGTTGATGCTATTCTCTTTATGGTAAACGCCGAGGAGGGCTTTGGGCGCGGTGAGGAATTTATTGTTGAAAAGTTAAAAACATGTAAGACACCTGTTTTCCTTGTCATTAATAAAATTGACCAGATTCATCCCGATGAATTATTCAGCATCATAGATACGTATAAAGAGAAATACGATTTTGCTGAAATTGTTCCTATTTCTGCTCTTGAAGGAAATAACATAGAAACTTTATTAAAGCAAATTAATGCTTATTTGCCAGAGGGGCCGCAATATTATCCAGCTGATCAAATAACAGATCACCCAGAACGTTTTATTATTTCAGAGATGATTCGTGAAAAAGCGCTGCATTTAACAAGAGAAGAAGTCCCACATTCCCTTGCAGTAGTGATTGATAAAATTGAGCGAAAAGAAAAATCAGAGACCGTCCACATTATGGCAACGGTGATTGTAGAACGTGATTCCCAAAAAGGAATCATTATTGGAAAAAAAGGCGCGATGCTAAAAGAAATAGGACAGCGCGCCCGCACAGACATCGAAAACCTACTAGGCTCCAAAGTATTCCTAGAACTATGGGTAAAAGTCCAAAAAGACTGGAGAAACAAAGCCTCCCACCTAAGGGACATTGGATTTAGGGAAGATGATTATTAAGATGCTGAGACGGCTTGGTCAGGAGCGAGGAGCATAAGACAGAGGCACGAAGGGGAAGGTTCTCCCCCACAGTGGCTATGCTTATGTCCTGAGCTCCTAGCCGTCGAAGCTCGATTTTAACCAAGATGCTGAAGGGCTCAATTAAGGAACGAAGACTAAAAACGCCACGTCCTGTGGCAACGTCTTCATGACCTACTTCCTATAGGCCCGCGACAAGCATAAGACGAATACTCGGAGGGAGGATTTTTCTCCCGTAGAGTATTTGCTTATGACTCGAGCTCCTAGGCCCTGAAGCTCGGATTGCATAAAAAGCAGGACGTAGGAGCTGAATCAAGGATCAAAGACTAAGAACGCCACATCGTGTGGCAACGTCTTTGTGACCAACATCGTGTAGGCCTCCGCAGTGGCTACACTTATGACTCGAGGAGTTAGGAGTCGAAGCTCAATTGCGTAAAAAGCAGGACGTAGGGTCTGAATCAAGGATCAAAGACTAAAAACGCCACATCCTGTGGCCAAGTCTTCATAACCTGCTTCCTTCAGGCTTTTCCATTGAAAAATAATTTTATTCGGCAATATAGGGAAACGGAATTAGTAAATTTTTAATCACATGATTTTTTTCAGGTTGGTGAAGCTAATGTTAGGTAAGGGGAGACAATTAGCGTTTCTATGAACGAAAGGTGGAATAAGTATGATTAGCTTTACCTGGAATGTTTTTAGACAAACCGGCAGTGTGGATACTTATCTTCTTTTTAAGGAACTTGAAAGACAGAATGAAGGCCAACCTGATGTGATTAAAGAGGATCACGAAGAAATGGAAATCCCTATAATTTAATAATCTTGCCGTCATATTGGAGTGAGTGACGTGCTAACAAAGTGCGAAGGAATTGTCATTCGCAGTACTGACTATGGTGAAACAAATAAAATTATTACGTTATATACCAGAGAATTTGGAAAAATTGGAGTGATGGCTAGAGGAGCGAAAAAGCCAAACAGCCGCTTCTCAGCTGTCACTCAGTTGTTTCATTATGGTACATATTTATTTCAGGCGAGCCGTGGGCTGGGTCAATTACAGCAAGCGGAGACCAAAGAATCCTTCCGTTCCATTCGTGAGGATATTTTCTTAACTGCCTATGCTGCCTTTATCGCTGAATTACTGGATAAAGGAACAGAGGAGAGAAAACCTCACCCATCCTTATATGACCTAATTTATTTATCGCTCCATTATATCAATGAGGAATATGATCCGGAAGTCATTATGAATATAGTCGAATTGAAGATGTTAAACGTTTTTGGATTCGGACCTGAGTTAAGCCGATGCGTGAATTGTGGAGCACAGGACGGTACATTTTCCTTTTCTGTAAGAGAAGGCGGGTTATTATGTCATCGATGCGAGCATATTGATCCTTATAAAATTAAGATATCACCGGCTGTCGTTAGGATTTTGCGTATCTTGTATTACATGGACTTAAATCGCCTTGGTACCATATCTATTAAAGATGAGACCAAACAGGAAATCCGAAAAGTCCTGGATGCGTACTATGGCGAGTACTTAGGTGTAGAATTAAAGGCAAAGCGTTTTTTAAATCAAATGAATAAATTTAAAGGGAATTTTTAATCATTTCCTTTATATGATTGTATTGACAATGTAGGTCGTTATTGTATAGAATGTGAGATAAATTAATATGTAGTTACAGTGAAGGAAAGTAGTATTTGGATTACGATATGCCAAGCGAGTCCGGGGCTGGTGTAAGCCGGAACATATCAACCAAAGAAGGCAGTCTGGAGTAACGCATACAAAGTGGCCGGAAAACCGGCAAATAGGGTGGAACCGCGGGTTAACTCTCGTCCCTATGCTCTTAAAAAGCATAGAGACGAGAGTTTTTTTAATTTGTACAAAGGAGAGAACGAATATGACAGTATCAATGGATCAAATTGTGTCACACGCGAAACATAGAGGATTTATTTTTCCCGGCTCCGAAATCTACGGAGGACTTGCGAATACGTGGGATTATGGCCCTCTTGGCGTAGAGGTAAAAAACAATATTAAAAAAGCATGGTGGAAGAAGTTTATTCAAGAATCACCATACAATGTGGGCCTTGATTCTGCAATATTAATGAATCCACGTACGTGGGAGGCTTCCGGTCATATCGGAAACTTTAATGATCCAATGATTGATTGTAAGAAATGTAAAGCTCGTCATCGTGCGGATAAATTGATTGAGGATGCATTGCAAGCTAAAGGTACAGAAATGATCGTGGATGGCTTATCTTTTGATAAAATGCAAGAATTGATTCAAGAGAATGATATTGCATGTCCAGATTGTGGAGCAAAGGATTTTACGGAAATTAGACAATTTAACCTAATGTTTAAAACATTCCAGGGTGTTACTGAAACAAGTACAAATGAAATCTTCCTTCGTCCTGAAACAGCACAAGGTATTTTTGTTAATTTTAAAAACGTACAGCGTACAATGAGAAAGAAATTGCCTTTTGGTATTGCTCAGGTTGGTAAGAGCTTCCGTAACGAGATTACACCAGGTAACTTTACATTCCGTACACGTGAATTTGAACAAATGGAATTGGAATTCTTCTGCAAACCAGGTTCTGAACTGGAATGGTTCCAATATTGGAAAGATTATGCTGAAAATTGGCTGTTATCATTAGGTATGAAAAAGGAAAACTTCCGCCTTCGTGACCATGAGGAGGAAGAACTATCTCATTACAGTAATGCAACCACTGATTTTGAATATAAATTCCCATTTGGCTGGGGAGAGCTTTGGGGGATTGCTTCTCGTACAGACTTTGATTTAAAGAGACATATGGAGTATTCAGGAGAAGACTTCAACTACTTGGATCCTGAGACAAACGAAAAGTATATTCCTTATTGTATTGAGCCATCTCTGGGAGCAGACCGCGTTACATTGGCTTACTTAATTGATGCATATGAAGAAGAACAGCTTGAAGATGGTACTTCCCGTACGGTAATGCATCTTCATCCGGCACTGGCGCCATACAAAGCTGCAGTATTGCCGTTGTCCAAAAAGCTTTCTGAGGGGGCAAAAGAAGTATTTGCCAAACTGTCAGAGGACTTTATGGTAGACTATGATGAAGCTGGTTCTATCGGTAAACGATATCGTCGTCATGATGAAATTGGAACACCTTTCTGTATCACATATGATTTTGATTCAGTTGAGGATAAGCAAGTAACTGTACGTGACCGTGATACAATGGAGCAAACTCGTATCAGTATCGAAGAACTTCCAGCCTTTTTACAAGCAAAAATTAAATTTTAAGGTAAAGCTTGCTCAATAAGGAATGCGATGTCCCCTTATTGGGCAGGCTTATTTTAAATTAAGTGGATTTATTACACTTCATGGATAAATAGTTTATAATTAAATTATATAATTTAAGTATATGGGCACTTTAGGGTGGTGAGTAAGATCGAACTAAGCAAAAGACAAGAACAGATCCTTCAAATTGTTAAAGATAATGGGCCGATTACAGGCGAAAATATTGCCGAACAATTAAATTTAACACGTGCAACATTGCGCCCAGACTTAGCGATTCTGACAATGGCTGGTTATTTGGATGCAAGGCCGCGTGTAGGGTATTTCTACACAGGCAGGACGGAAACCCAATTGCTCACGGATAATCTTAAAAAGCTATTGGTCGGAGATTATCAGTCTATACCGATTGTTGTCAGTGAAGGTGTATCTGTTTATGATGCAATATGCACCATGTTTTTGGAAGATGTGGGTACTTTATTTGTTGTGGATAAAGAGTCGCTTCTTGTTGGTGTTCTTTCCAGGAAAGATCTGTTAAGAGCTAGTCTCGGTCAACAGGAATTAAGCAGTATTCCGGTACATATTATTATGACAAGGATGCCTAATATTACGATATGTACGAAAGAAGATTTGCTGATTGATGTGGCAGAGAAATTAATCGATAAGCAGATTGATGCCCTACCGGTTGTTAAAAAGAGTCCAAAAGGCTTTGAAGTCACAGGCCGGTTAACTAAAACAAACATTACAAAGGCGTTTGTTGGTTTGGCGAGAGACGACCATTAACCAATTTTAGATAAAAGAGAAATTATTCATTACTGGAGGAGACAATGAATCAATCTATCATATATGTGGTTTCGGATTCAGTGGGTGAAACAGCTGACCTTGTGACAAAGGCAGCAGTGAGTCAATTTAGTAATCATAATATCACGCTTAAGCGAATACCATTCGTGGAAGATATATCGACCATTGATGAGGTATTGAGCTTAGCTGAAATGGATAATGCAATTATTGCTTATACATTGGTAAAGCCGGAAATACGCGAGTATATGGCTAAAAAAGCTGCAGAAAAAGAGATCGTATCCTTTGATATAATTGGACCTTTCATCGATACGCTTGAAAATAAGTTTGGAGAACAAGCTTTAAATGAACCTGGATTGGTTAGAAAGCTGGATGAAAATTATTTTAAGCGTGTTGAGGCAATTGAATTTGCAGTGAAATATGATGATGGAAGAGATCCAAAAGGAATTGTCAAGGCTGATATTGTACTATTGGGTGTATCACGTACCTCAAAAACTCCTTTATCTCAATTTTTGGCACATAAACGATTTAAGGTGGCGAATGTCCCGCTTGTTCCAGAAGTTGAACCTCCTGAAGAATTATTCAAGATAAATCCTAATAAGTGCATTGGATTGGCGATTAGCAGTGAAAAATTAAACAATATCAGAAAAGAACGTTTAAAGTCTCTTGGATTGAATGATAGTGCGGTTTATGCAAATATGGATCGCATAAAAGAAGAATTAGCTTACTTTGAAGCAATTGTTAATAAATTAAATTGCCCAGTTATTGATGTAACTAATAAGGCCGTAGAAGAAACTGCAAATATTATTGTTAATATCGTAAATAAACAACAATAAAAAAGGCATGCGGAAGCATGTTTTTTACATGTAAAATATAGGATTATGTTATACGAGTGAAAAGTGTGGCAATTTGACAAGATTTATTTTATAATAAAAAATCGTGATAAAATACCTTTCATCAGGTTTAGAGTTATTTATAAAGGAATAAACTAGAATAAGCTTTTAAAAAACAAAAAGTCAAGAAGTCCTAAAAAAAATAATTCGACAAATGGATAATCAGCCTGGAAAAAAGAAGGATTAAGATGAGAGATGTAGAAATACAAAGGAAGAGTCGTTTAACGGTTTTTGTAGATGCGGATGCCTGCCCGGTTAAAGAAGAGGTTTTGAGCGTATGCAAACCATATGAAGTAGATATTAACTTTGTGGCAGCCTATACCAATACTACCGACCGTTATCCTGATGTTACCTGGAAATGGGTAGAACCGGGAAGAGATGCGGCAGATTTATATATATTAAATCATTTAAAGCGGCATGATATTGTAATTACTGAAGATATAGGATTGGCTGCAGGATGTCTTGCTAAACATGCTTACGTCTTAACATCAAGAGGTAAAGAGATAACAGATAATGAAATTGATTCATTTCTTGAAACCAGGCATTTGAATGCAAAAGCAAGGAGATCCGGCAAGTATGAAAAAGGGCCAAGGAAAATAAAGGACCTTGATAAAAATAAATTTTCGGAAGCATTACAAAAAATATTGTCGAAAATTGAAGGATTTCAGGGACCGATATAGAATTAAGTTATTCATGCTTATTATGAAACAGGTGTTAAAATTTGAAAAACCAATTAATACCAGAAGAAACAGTGAACGCAATTCGCAATAAAAATGATATCGCTGATGTCGTTGGTGAATATGTTCAGCTAAAAAAACAAGGTCGAAATTACTTTGGTCTATGTCCATTTCATAATGAAAACAGTCCATCATTTTCTGTAGCCCCTGATAAACAAATCTTCCATTGTTTTGGATGTGGTGCCGGAGGGAATGTATTTACATTTTTAATGGACATAGAAGGATATTCCTTCACAGAAGCTGCAAAAAGTTTGGCTGAGAGGGCCAATATACCATTAGATATTCATGAAAATGAATCTTCGGATGGGACAAAGCCCCGTCATGAACTCGATGATATGAAGGAAGCACATGAGCTGTTAAGAAAATTTTACCATCATTTGCTTGTAAATACAAAACAGGGTCAGGACGCCCTGGAATATCTGCTGAGTCGTGGATTTACAATGGAATCCATAGAAAAATTTCAGATAGGGTACTCATTGGATTCCTGGGATTATGTGCATAATTTCCTAAAGAAGCGAAACTTTTCAATCGAACGTATGGAAAAAGCAGGTTTGCTGGTTAAACGGGAAGACGGACAGAATTATTTCGATCGATTCCGAAATAGAATTATGTTTCCGATCTTTGACAGGCAAGGTAAAACAATTGCTTTTTCTGGAAGAGCGCTTGCAGCCGGTGATGAACCAAAGTATTTAAATAGTCCTGAGACACCTCTATTTAACAAGAGCAAAATAGTATATAACTATCATCTGGCTCGCCCGTTTATAAGAAAAAAAGGCGCAGCTATCTTGTTTGAAGGATTTGCTGATTGTATATCTGCAGATCGTGCAGAGGTACACAATGGTGTTGCAACGATGGGTACAGCATTAACGGAACAGCACCTTCAATTGCTTAAACGAAGTACAGATACCATTATCATCTGTTATGATTCGGATGTCCCGGGGATAGAGGCAGCAAATAAAACGGCTGATTTGATCCGGGAGAGCGGCTGTCAGGTGAAAATTGCAGTCATGCCTAATGGGTATGATCCCGATGACTATATCAAGGAATTTGGAGAAGAAAAATTCCAAAATGATATAATAGGGGCCGCTCATACGTATATCTCTTTTAAAATGATTTACCATAAAAGAGGGAAGAACTTTGCAAACGAAGGAGATAAGATGGACTACATCGATCAAGTCCTTCGTGAAACAGCAAAGCTTGATAGTGAAGTGGAAAGAGAATTTTATTTGAGGCAAATTGCTACAGAATTCACACTTTCTCTTGATTCTTTGCTTAATCAACAGAGCAAAGTGGGTAAACATAATAAGAAGGCAAAAAACTCTCCTAATCCGAATAACCAAATGCAAGCATTTACTACTGTGCGTAGGGATAATCGGATGAAACCTGCTTATATAAAAGCAGAGGAGACTTTGCTGGCTTTAATGCTCCATGATCGTGAACTTGCATTTCGTATTCAAAAAATGCTTGGAGAAAATCAGATGATAGTGGATGATCACCAGGCCATTATTACGTATTTATTTGCTTTTTATGAAGAAGACCACGAAGCTGATACAAGTTTGTTTCTGCATTTTCTTCCGGATCCAAATTTACGTAAGATTGTAACAGAAATCGAAATGATGACCTATAATCACGATCCGAGTGAACAGGAATTAAATGATTATGTCCACCAAATCACTAAATATCAAAAATTATTAGTCATTAAGGAAAAAGAGGCAGAGCTACTTGAGGCCACAAGAAGACAGGACACAAGCCGTGCTGTCGAATTAGGAATCGAGCTCATCTCGTTAAGAAATTCTTTATGACTTTAAATAAGAAGTGGATTGAGAAGGAGGGGAACAAATGGCTGAAAAGTCAGCACGTTCCAAAGAAAAAGAAGTAGATAACAACACAGAAATGACATTAGATCAGGTAAAAGAATTTATTACAGAGCTAGGGAAAAAGCGAAACCGCCTTACCTATGAGGATGTAGCAGAGAGACTTTCCAGCTTCGTGCTTGATTCAGAACAAATGGATGAATTTTATGAATATCTTGGAGAACAGGGTATTGATATAGTGAATGAAAGTGATGCTGATGATAATCCAGGGACTCAAGAACTTGAAAAAGAAGAAGAGTTTGATTTAAATGATCTAAGTGTTCCTCCAGGTGTAAAAATTAATGACCCTGTACGCATGTACCTAAAGGAAATTGGTCGTGTTGATCTATTATCTGCTGAAGAAGAAATTGTTTTGGCAGAGCGTATAGAAGAAGGCGATGAAGAAGCGAAAAGACGTCTGGCGGAAGCTAACCTTCGTCTCGTTGTCAGCATTGCGAAAAGATACGTAGGACGCGGCATGTTGTTCCTTGATTTGATTCAGGAAGGTAATATGGGGTTAATTAAAGCAGTTGAGAAATTTGACTACCGTAAAGGTTTCAAATTCAGTACGTATGCAACATGGTGGATCAGACAAGCTATCACTCGTGCTATTGCTGACCAAGCCAGAACAATCCGTATTCCGGTGCATATGGTAGAAACCATTAATAAACTAATCCGGGTCCAAAGACAGCTCCTTCAAGATTTAGGACGCGAGCCTTCTCCAGAAGAGATAGCTGAAGAAATGGACTTAACACCGGAAAAAGTTCGCGAGATTTTAAAAATTGCTCAAGAACCTGTATCATTAGAAACACCAATTGGTGAAGAAGATGACTCTCACCTGGGAGATTTCATTGAAGACCAGGATGCCACATCTCCTTCTGATCATGCAGCATATGAATTATTGAAAGAACAGCTGGAAGATGTATTGGATACTTTAACAGACCGTGAAGAGAATGTTCTTCGTTTACGTTTTGGGTTAGATGATGGCAGAACCCGTACATTGGAAGAGGTTGGTAAAGTATTTGGTGTAACACGTGAGCGTATTCGACAAATCGAAGCGAAAGCTCTTCGTAAATTACGCCATCCGAGTCGCAGTAAACGTCTTAAGGATTTCTTAGAATAGAATATACCATAAATTGGTTTGAAAATAAAACAGCTCTACTGGATTTTCTAAGTAGAGCTGTTTTTTTATTGTGGCTGTGTTAAATTTCAATGTTGATATTAGGTGAGATTAAAGGGAAACCTTATCAATAAGGTTTCCCACCATCTGTTTATCACGAACGATTTTACAACCAACCCACAGATATTATGTCATCGTGGAAAAACTCAATCACATATTTTGATAAAGGGCAGTAAATCCACTGGTCTGGTCCCATACTCATAATCTCTTCAATATTGTCCAAAGCTGTCGTTAATGAAGTCTTGACCACAGGGTATTTGTATAATCCGACAATTATATAGACTGGTAACGTATTTTCCAAACTTTGTTGTGATAGGAAAAACGGTATATTTGAAATATCTTCGTTCGGGATAACTATTTTGTTACTCAACTTATCCCAATCAATTCTTCCGTACCACGCAATCGGAAAGCATTCTGTCATTTCAGTTTCAACCTTATCACTTTCTTTTTCATCTAATATTTCCACTTTATCTTTATCAGGGAATAGTTCTAACATCTCCGTAATTCGTCGTTCGGTTTCTAATTTTTCTTCATTCTTTTTTCTTTCTCTCAGTATTTCTTCCAAACGCCTTTTTCTTTCTTCTCTTTCCATAAGTTAATTCTCCCTTTCAGATAGCTGTGCTAAATAAACAGGTTTTTCAAAATAGAGAAGAAACTAAGCTCTGAATTTTGATAAACGTAAACTATCATAAGTATCAGTCATTTCAAATACAAATGATGTGAGTAAGAACTCTTTAATGTTGTGTTTTGTGCTTTCGTTACTCCTGCTATCTACAAACAAGAACCACGCAAGGTAGTTATCTAAATACTTTGTAGCCACACCTTTAAATCGGTCTATCCATTGTTTCATACGAGAATGGAGACCATTTACATTTTGAATGTGATACAAGCCCTTGATAACGTGCTTACCATCGTTTGATTTAATTCTGTAATGTTCAATTCCTTTCTCTTTAGCATAGGTTTTGTAGGCTCTCCAAGCGTCTGTAACAAGTACATTATTCGGTGTCAGTTTAGAACCTATCATATTTTCTACCTTGGTTTTAACAACACGCCCCATACAAGCTACTTTTGATACAGTTGCTTTGGTGCGGTCTCTTGCGACAAGAACACAAACTTGTTCGTGGCTTATTCCTCTATGCTTAGATTTGCCACCTCGCTTACGAGGTTTTCGTTCTGTAATGCCACGTTGTCCTTTTTGAGAGTATAGGAAATAGGTCTCGTCAACTTCGACAATACCTTCGAATTGCTCAAAATCCAATTGTTTTAATGCACTTAACAATTTGTGTCTCCAATAAAAAAGTGTAACCCAAGTAACCCCTACAATTTCGGCAGATTTTCGCAGAGAATAGCCTTTAAACATACAGTCAACAAACGTAATCCATTCATCACCTTTACGAGTACGATATAGAACAGTGTTTGTTGTATCAGTAAATGTTTTACTACAACACTTGCAACGATAGCGTTGACGACCATTGTGTTTTCCAAATCGAACAATATGTTCAGATGCACAATGAGGGCATTGAAAGCCTTCTTTAAAACGAGTTTCTCGCATTTCATTGATTAGGCGACCACCGACAGAGGAAGAAGGTTCAACGTAGCGTTTTACCCATTGAAACACTCGTTCTTTTTCTGTATGTGACAAATTGCCGATATGTTTTAATAGATTACTGAACGCTTTGCTCAACCTTGTCGCCTCCCGAATGTTTGTTCTAATGGTAATTATACAAACTTTTCGGTAAGGTTTCAAATATCAACATTTACCTTTAACAGAGCCTTTATTGTAATAAAGTAGACCTATTCATTTTGACCTCGAGTGGTTCGGTTTATCAGTACATATTAATGTTGTTTGAAATCAATAAACTGGCTTAGGGGAGTGTATGTAAAGAGTTTTCAGTGGGGTGGAATATAGAGAAATACCATGTCATTGACTGGGAATGTTATCCCGAAAATTGATTTGAATTGTAGAAACTATGGAAAACTTTGAAGAAAATGCAAGTTATAACTTTTCCAAAATTGGTTTTTACAGTAAAATAAAGAAGGGTAAATGTAAGTTGATGGTTAATTAGTATTTACATAGGGGAGGGGAACTACTATGAAAAACAATGCATTTATGCCATACATTTTAATTATGGTGATTGGTCTTACACTAGTCTTTTTCTTATCCATTAAGGGCCTTGGGGATGCTGATAAAATGGCCAAGGAGAAAGAAGAAGGTGGAAAAACAGAAGAAACAGCAAGTGCTGATAAACCTGAAGACATTTATAAAGCACAATGCTTATCTTGTCATGGCGGTAATTATGAAGGTGGAGCAGGTCCGAAGCTAACTGGGGTTACGGATAAAGAGCTTATTAAAGATCGTATCGTAAATGGTAAAGGCATGATGCCTGGCGGACTTGTCCCAGAAGACAAAGTTGACGATATGGTTGAGTTTATAGCTGGCTTAAAATAAGTATACGAGCGGGACTCTAAAAGAGGTTCCCTATTTTAAAAACAGGTTAAGGAAACGATTTCGTTTTCCTTAGCCTGTTTTTGTCTTTTTCTGTTATTTGAGAATAAGCTTGCTTAAGTGGAAAGTTCTTTACATTAGCTAAGCATATCCTGTCGGGTAAATACAATAAAGGAAACAAGCAGGGCGCCAAGTCCCCATATTGCTAAAATGGACAAGGAGAAAGGTAAAGTCATTCCATCAACCATGGGCATACTACCTGATAGATAGTCGATTAATTCCATATTCACACTGTAAATATATTTTGCCCCATCCCAGGCCGTTGCAAATCCTTTTAAAATAGCGCCTGCAATAAGGGAAGCAAACATAACCCCCATACCACCAGGCGTGTTACGAATCAGTATAGAGACCATAAGAGCGATTGTACCTACGATAACGCTGACATACCAAACGAGTCCTGCTGACATTAAAATATATTGCCACTGTGGAATGAGCCGGATGGAATCAGTAATCAAGTTGCCATTAGCATATTCGAACCCTGTCGCTATCGGTAATTTCCAGCCCGAAAAATTAAAGAATATTCCAGCTAACAAATAAGCCATAGCTATAACAATTAAAACAATTAATGAAATAAATAGGAGCAGTGTCACATATTTGCTTAAAAGAATCTTCCACCTTTTCACAGGTCGGGTTAGCAATAATTTTATTGTGCCGTCACTGCGCTCTCCGCTGATTATATCAATCGCCACTATCATCACGAGTAAAGGTATAAACATGCCGATTCCCTGCTTTAGGAACTCCCTTACAAATGTTGGAGCACCCGGAGAGCTTGGATTAATATCATGCTCCAAATAGTATTGTTGCTGTTTAACCTGAATGCTTAAATAATGTTTCCACTCTTCTGATATCCCGGTACTGCTAAGGCGGTTCTGACCTTCGACAATTCTCTGCTGAAGAACAACGCGCCAGTCATCTGTACCCATCCGTTTCTCAGTTTCTTTTGTCTGTTGGTTTTGAGCATAAAGGAAAATTGGAATCAGAACTAACAGGATTAGGATGATAACCGCAATACGCCGCTTTTTAATTATTTTTTCTGCTTCGTTAAATACGAGTTTACCGAACTCAATCATGATTGATTCCCCCTGTCAGCTCCATAAATAGATCCTCTAAGGTTAATGTCTTTTCATAAACAGAATGTACGTTAATCCCATTTTCAATCAATAATCGATTGTATGTACTGATTAAATCCGATTGTAAACTGCAAATCAGCAGATTATCTTTTATTTGTAGATCTTGTATGTTTTCTTTTGTTTTCAATAGGTCATATGCTTCTCTTATAGGAGTGACCTTCCACTCGACCCTGTCTCTGGAATGATCAAGTAAATCCTTAACCGTAGAAACGGTAATCATTTTTCCTTTATTGATAATGGCTACCCGGTCACACATTAATTGGATTTCACTTAATAAGTGACTGGATATAAATACGCTGATACCTTCTGTTTCAACTAAATAACGGACAAATTCACGTAATTCCCGTATTCCCGATGGATCAAGGCCATTAGTAGGTTCATCTAATATTAATAATTGCGGATTTCCTAGTAACGCTTGGGCAATTCCAAGGCGTTGCTTCATCCCAAGAGAATAAGTTTTAACTTTGTCGTGTATTCTGCTTTCAAGATTTACCTGCCTTATAATATCCTCGATTCTGTTATCCGGGACATCTCCGAGCATCCGGGCAAACTGTTTGAGATTTTCCCAGCCTGTCAGATACGTATAGAGCTCGGGGTTTTCTACAATCGAGCCTACCTGGCGCATGGCTTGCTTAAATGATGTTCGCAGGTTGTAACCAGCAATTGTAATGGTTCCTTTTGTTGGTTTAATTAAACCGACCAGCATTCGGATGGTAGTTGTCTTACCTGCACCGTTAGGCCCTAAAAAACCAAAAACTTCTCCATGCTTCACTTCAAAGCTGATATCTTCAACAAGGTGATTTCCCTTAATGACTTTGGTTAAATGATCTACTTTTAATACAGATTGACTCATTAATCAATCCCCTCCCAACTGTTGTTGGCTTGCGATGGACTGGATTAATCGTTCTGATATAGCCTCGTAGCCTTTTTTATTTGGATGAAAATGATCCGTGTACAAAAAGTTTTTTCCTTGACCCTGAAATAAGTCAAATACCGGAATGATATGTAATTCGGGGTATTGGGTAGCTAATGTTTGCAGCTGGTGATTCCAGTCAATAACAAACTTAGACGTGTCCCCTAATTCCTTGAATTCTTCAAAGGGATTGTACAGGCTGATCCAATAGATAGGTGCATCCGCATTATTTGACCGGATTATCTCGATAATTTTCTTGCTGTTATTAACAAAAGTATTTGTATCTGGTATATATTCAGCGAGGTTGGTTGTTAATGTTTCGACACCGGGAAAGAGATCATTTCCTCCAATTGTCATAACTATTAAATCAGCATTCTTAAGAGTATGCTTGGTGCCTGAAGTATCAAGAAGGGTTAGTAAATCGGTTGTTTTAGCTCCGCTGATTGAGAGGTTGGACAAGCTAATCTTCTGATTATAGTCCTCTGTTAATTTGGTGCTTAATCTTTTTACATATCCATCTCCGCTATCATCGCCAACACCTCGAGTTAAAGAATCGCCAAGAGCAACAATAGACAATTTTGTGGTGTCTTTTTTAGTAAGCGGCTCTTTCTCTTTTACCGTTTTATACTGATTAATCTCCTTAGGGTTTATAACTGCCCTGGTACCCTGAATAAAGCCAACGAGTAATAGAAACGTTGTCAGTAAACTAATGATAAGGATTGTACCGGTTACCCACCTTTTTCTCATTTACGCACCTGCTTTACTATAGTTTGGATGTTGATATAGTTTCAGTTTTCACGTTCCTATCTCTATTAAACCAAAATATTGAAACAAGGAGGAATATTTTGGCTGAAAAATATGTTCTGAAGAAAGTCCTTTGCAATAGGGGATGAGTTTTCTTATACTAAAGAAATAAATGAATTCCTATTAAGAGTGGAGTATGAAGTAATGAATGTAGATAAATTATCAAAAAGATTAACGCGAGTAACCTCCTATGTGCCAAAGGGCAGTGTTTTGGCTGATATTGGATCTGACCATGCTTATTTGCCTTGCTATGCAGTTAAAGAAGGCATCGTGCAAAAAGCTATTGCAGGAGAAGTAGTGGAAGGTCCGTTTCAATCTGCGTTAAGCCAGGTGAGGGAATCTAAGCTAGAAGACTCTATATCCGTTCGTAAAGGAAATGGGCTGGAAGTCATATCTCATGGAGAAGTAACATCCATTACAATATGCGGTATGGGTGGGTCTTTAATAACGAGTATTTTAGAAAACGGAAAATCTAAACTATCAGGACGGGAGACCTTAATTCTTCAACCCAATATTGGTGCTCAGTTTATCCGGAAATGGCTGATTGCCGAGGGTTGGGAATTGAAAGCGGAAGAAATCCTGGAAGAGGACGAAAAAATATATGAAATTTTAGTAGCGGAAAAAGGAGAGCCATTGAAGTCTTATCGAGAATTACCTTTTGAAGCAGCAGAATTAATGGGGCCATTTTTATTGAAAGAAAAGAATCCTATCTTTATGAAAAAGTGGACAATGGAGTTAAAGCATTGGAATAAGATTTTGAAACAAATAGAGTCCAGTGAAAACGAACGGACTCAGGAAAAGAAAGAAGAAATCCAAAAATCCATAGAGTTGGTAGAGGAGGCGCTTCAATAATGAAAACACCGAATGGTTATGAAGTCATCCAGCTTTTTGAAAGCTTTTCTCCCAAATATTTAGCTGAGGATGGAGATCCAATTGGATTGCAGGTAGGTAGTCTTGCTAAAAAAGTAAAGAAAGTTATTGTGGCATTGGATGTAACGGAAGAAGTGGTTGATGAAGCTGTAAATCAAGGTGTAGATTTAATAATTGCACATCACCCGTTAATTTTTCGGCCATTAAAAAAAATCATCCCTGATCAGCCTGCAGGGAGAACGATTGAAAAATTAATTAAAAATGATATTGCTCTGTATGCAGCGCATACGAATCTTGACATCGCGGAGGGCGGGGTCAATGATATGCTTGCTGATGCATTGGGACTAGAGAATACTTCTGTTTTGAAGGTTACCCATCGAGAAAAACTTTACAAATTAGCCGTATATACGCCTACTTCAGCTGAAACTGAAGTGCGTGAAGCATTAGGAAAAGCTGGTGCAGGCAATTTGGGCAATTACAGTCATTGCAGTTTTACCCTATCAGGCACGGGTAGATTTAAGCCAAATCAAGAGGCAGATCCGTATATTGGGTCTTCTGGCGAGTTTGAACACGTAGAAGAAGTAAAAATAGAAGTAATTGTTCCGGAATCTATTACAAACAAAGTCGTAAAAGCAATGCTCAAAGCTCATCCTTACGAAGAAGTCGCTTACGATTTGTATGTTCTTGAAAACGAGTCAGGTAAGGAATTTGGTTTAGGTCGAGTAGGTGCTATCTCAGAGGCTATGTCTTTAAGAGAATATGCAGAGCATGTCAAACAGGCACTGGATGTAACTTCTGTTCGTGTAATCGGGAATCTGGACGCGATAGTGAAGAAGGTAGCTGTTTTAGGTGGAGACGGTGATAAATTTGTAAGAACAGCTCAATTTGCTGGTGCTGACGTATTTATTACTGGAGATATTTATTACCATACAGCCGTTGATTTTAAACAAGAAGGCATGAATATCATTGACCCTGGCCATAATGTTGAAAAAATTATGAAACAGGGCGTCGCTAAAAAAATGACATCCCTATGCAAAAACTCCGGCTATGAAATAGAATTCATAGCATCTCAAATAGACACAAACCCATTCCAGGTAATCTAAAAAGCTGAGGCGGCTTGCCCAGAAGCGAGGAGCATAAGACAGGGGCTCGGAAGGAGGTGTTCTTTCCTCCTGTAGAGGTCATGCTTATGTCCTGAGCTTCTAGCCGTCGAAGCTGGATTACATAAAAGGCTGAAGGGCCTTGCTCAGCCGCGACAAGCATAAGAGGAGGTGCGTAGGGAGAACGCTTTTTTCTCCCGCAGCAGCTACACTTATGACTCGAGCGGTTAGGCCCTGAAGCTGGATTACATAAAAGGCTGAAGGGCTGTAAAAGGAACGAAGACTAAAAGCGCCACGTCCTGTGGCAACGTCTTCATGACCTACATCCTGTAGGCCCGCGAGGAGCATAAGACAGGGGCTCGGAAGGAGGTGTTCTTTCCTCCTGTAGAGGTCATGCTTATGTCCTGAGCTTCTAGCCGTCGAAGCTGGATTGACTAAAAAGTTGAGACGATTGGTTGAGGAACAAAGACTAAGAACGCCACGTTGTGTGGCCACGTCTTTGTGACCAAAACGTCCTGTCTTATGATGACTCGAGCGGTTAAGGCCTGAAGATAGAGTAATAAAAAGAAAAAAGGACCCCTGGGTCCTTTTTTCTTTGTAGCTATTGCATTATTTCACTTTCACTTTAGGTAATATTTTGGAAAGAGGTACTTTCTTTTCCGTTTTCCATGTCGATGAATCAGCCGGGTCGAACTGTTCCAAGAATGTAATGACTTCTTTGGTAATAGGTGTTGGTGTGGATGCTCCAGCTGTTACACCAACTACTTGAGCATCTTTAATCCATTCTATTTCCAACTCGCTGACATCAGCAATTCGATAGGCTTTTGTATGGGCGATTTCTTCCGATACCTGTGCCAATCTGTTTGAGTTATTACTCTTAGGATCTCCAACTACAATAAGAACGTCAAGGTCTTTTGCTTGCTCAGCAACAGCTTCCTGACGGACTTGAGTAGCCATGCAAATTTCTTTATGAATTTCTGCTGCAGGATATTTTTTCTTAACTTCATCTATTAAGTCGGCAACATCCCACTGACTCATAGTTGTTTGGTTGGTCACAATGATTTTCTCGTTTTCAATTGTGAGGTCATCAATATCTTGTTTGGACTCAACGAGATGGACGATATCCGGGGCTACACCAACGGCGCCTTCAGGTTCAGGGTGGCCTTTCTTACCGATATAAATGATATCATATCCTTCTTTTTCTTTTGCTTCAATTAAATTATGAGTTGCTGTTACATCCGGACAGGTTGCGTCAATCGTTACAAGCCCCTTTTGTTTGGCAATTTCTCTTACTTCAGGTGAGATACCGTGAGCAGTAAAGATGACAGTGCCGGAATCAACCTTCTCGATTATTTCTTTACGGTCTTTGCCGTCGAGGGTGATAATCCCATCTTGTTCAAACGCTTCCGTTACATGCTGATTATGAACAATCATACCCAGAATATAAATAGGGCGTGGCAAAGTTTTATCTAAAGCGGCATTTCTGGCGATAACCATCGCATCAACAACGCCGTAACAATATCCTCTTGGGGAAATTTTAACTACTTTCATTAATTCAAAAAAACCTCCTTGCTCCATGTCTGTTTGACAGATGGAGTGTTTCTTATATTATAAGCGAGTGATTAAAAACTTACAAAAAGAAATCCTTCGGGAGATATTGCATATGTAGAAAAGCGCTCCTTTTAGGGGCGCTGTATAGTTAGATGAAAAGCTTTGGCAGGGATGGTTTCACATTTTGAGGTTTCGATTTTATTATTGTGCTTCCAGGAAGCTCGTGTGAATAGTCTATTTCGCTAGATTCATTCTTTTCCTTTTTAGAGCTTTTAAGAGAAGCTGAAGATTCTATATGGTTGGATGACTCCAAAATGTTTGAGTCGACCTGATCGATAGCTTCTTCTTGATCTTCTGCTGTAGTTGCATTTAATCCCCGATAAATTTTCCACATGGATGGTAAATTTTTAATTAAAGGTCCATATTGCTGAACTTGGCGAACCATTGGTACCACACGTTCCCCTGCTGCTAACACCTTTTGCGTACTGTTCATAAAATTTGTTAAAGTGGAACCTCCTCCGGCAGCTTTAGCAGCTGTACCGGCACCCTGTGCCAAGCCGGAACCTCCTCCTCTGCCAAACAAAGAAGCCAGAAATCCTCCTCCTTGCTTGGGAGCACTTGCTGCTCCAAAAGGAATTCCTCTCCTTGGCATAGGTGGACCGAATAATCCTCTTGTATTAAATTGTGGTGGGGCAGAACCTCTGATAAAGCCTGGTCCTCGTGGCGGGCCGAAAATGGGTGGTCTCATAGGCGGCATATTTAACCCTCCTTTCTATTCAATATTTTACTTAAGTTCCCATAATAGAATATGTCAGTTAGGGACGGTAAAGTGCGAATATATGAAAGAATAGGCTTTTAATCTACAAAAACTTGTTATTAGTCCTTCACATAAGGTAATATGAGAAGGATAGTTGCTAAAAAGCTTGTAAGCATGTCAGAAAGTTGGTAAAAAATGAGTTCATTTAAAATGTTTAAGTTACCCGAATATGTATTGGAAGCTGTTGAGAAGGTAGGATTTAAGGAGCCGACAATCATACAGGAAAGAGTCATTCCAGCTGTATTTAGCGGTAAGAGTATTATAGGGCAGTCACAAACTGGCACTGGAAAAACCCATTCTTTTCTATTGCCGATCATGGCTAAAATCAATCAGGAAAAGATGGAAGTACAGGCTGTAATTACGGCACCGACGAGAGAATTAGCGGCCCAAATTTATAAAGCTGCTGTTTCTTTGAATGAGAAATTTCCTGAAGATAAACAAATTCATATAAAAAGCTATGTAGGTGGAACAGATAAACAACGTTCAATTGACAAGCTCACCGTTCAACCACAGCTTGTGATCGGTACACCTGGTCGTATTAAAGATTTATCGGAAGAAAATGCGTTGAGTGTTTTTTCTGCCGATATTTTAGTAGTTGATGAAGCTGATTTAATGATTGATTTAGGATTTATGGAAGATGTGGATAAAATCGCTTCAAGGATGGCTCCTAAGCTGCAAATGCTAGTATTTTCTGCGACAATTCCAGAAAAGCTACAGCCATTCTTGAAAAAGTATATGAACAATCCGAAACATATCCATGTGGATCCGACAAAAGTGTCTGTAGAAAAATTGGAGCACATTCTCGTTCCTGTTAGACACCGAGACAAGGTTCAATTGGTTAAGTCAATTATTGAACTTCAAAATCCTTTCCTTGTGCTTATTTTTGCTAACACAAAGCAAAACGCAGATGAGCTGGCAGATGCCCTCCTTGAAAAGGGATTGCAGGTAGGAAGACTACACGGTAACTTACCGGCAAGAGAAAGAAAAAGGGTTATGAAAGAGATTAATGCTCTTAAATATCAATATGTTGTAGCGACAGACCTAGCAGCAAGAGGTATTGATATTGAAGGTGTAAGTCATGTGATTAACTATGAACTTCCTCAGGACTTGGATTTCTATATCCATCGCTGTGGCCGTACAGCGCGCGCAGGTATGTCCGGAGTCGCTGTTACCCTTTATGAAGAGAAGGATGATCAAGCTCTGAATAAACTCGAATCCATGGGTGTAACATTCAGCAACCGTGACGTAGTAAAAGGTGAATGGGTTGAAATTGATGACCGCAATAAGCGTAAAAAACGTAAAAATTCACCTAAAGCAGCCGGTGAGGTAAAGAATTATGGTAAATTCTCTAAGCATTTACGTAAAGTAAAGCCTGGCTATAAAAAGAAAGTTAAAGCAGAAGTAGAAAAAATCAAAAAGAGAGAAAGACGCTTAAAGAAAAGATAAAAGGGGGCAAATGGATGCTTAAAATTGGATCACATGTTTCCATGAGCGGAAAGAAAATGCTTTTAGGCGCAAGTGAAGAAGCAGCTTCTTATGGTGCCAATACATTTATGATTTATACAGGCGCTCCTCAAAACACAAGAAGAAAGAAAATCGAGGATTTAAATATTGCAGCAGGCCTATTGCATATGGAGGAAAATGGAATGAGCGATATCGTTGTCCATGCTCCTTATATTATCAATATCGGTAACGCAGTAAATCCCGCTACTTTCCAATTGGGTGTTGATTTTCTTCGTTCGGAAATCGAACGGACGGAAGCTCTGGGGGCCTACCAAATTGTATTGCATCCAGGTGCTCATGTCGGAGAAGGTTCAGAAGTAGGTATTAAAAAGATCATCGAGGGATTAAATGAAGTCATTACCCCTGATCAAAAAGTCCAAATCGCATTAGAAACGATGGCCGGCAAGGGCTCAGAGTGTGGAAGAAGCTTTGAAGAATTAGCGATGATTATCGATGGAGTTACACACAATGATAAGCTGAGTGTTTGCTTTGATACTTGTCATACGCATGATGCGGGTTATGATATTGTGAATGATTTTGATGGCGTTTTAAATCATTTTGATAAAACTGTCGGTGCAGATCGTATTAAAGTGCTGCATATTAATGACAGTAAAAATGAATGTGGAATGAGAAAAGACCGACATGAAAATATCGGGTATGGAAAGATTGGTTTTCAGCCTCTTCATTACATTGTCCATCATCCACAATTAAGCTCTGTACCAAAAATATTGGAGACTCCATTTGTGGGTACGGATAAAACAAACAAAAAAGCACCGTATAAACATGAAATTGATATGCTAAGAGATGGAGCTTGGGTAGATTTTCAAGCTTCCATGCTTGGACAAACGGTATAAAGAGAAGGGGAAGCAGTACAGATGTACTGCTTCCTTTTTAAATTCCGGTCATGCTATAGAATATTTTCTCGATTCTCTGCGCTTTCTCAGCACCAGTAATTTTCTCGATATTTTTTAAAAGCTGTTTTCGTTCAGTCTGATCAAAAATATTAACGGATTTCCCCCGGATTAGTTTGGTTATTTCCTCAGCTTCCGTTTTTGTTAAAGTTAAACCATTCTGCCCGGCAAAATCAAGCAATTCACTGGCAGTGATACGATTGATTTTTAAGTTAACAATGCTTTCAAATAGCTTCAAATTACCACCCCATGTTTACCATATGAAAAGGACAGAAAAAAATGAACTAAATTATACAATATTAAGTAAATGTGTTTACTTTACTGAAATTGTCCTGTATACTACTTGAGATAAATCGTAATCATTCTTATTAACAGGTGGCCGATTATGAATAATGACTTAATTAAAATTGAACATGTTACTTATAAATATGAGAGAGAAAACGTTCTGGAAGATATTAATTTATCCGTCAAGGATGGAGATTTCCTCGCTATTGTCGGACCGAATGGTTCTGGCAAATCAACATTGCTGAAGCTGATGCTTGGATTAAATAAAGTACAGCAAGGAGAAATTTTCTTATTCGGTGAGAAAATAAACAAATTTAAACATTGGGAGAAAATTGGCTATGTATCACAAAAGGCCAATTCCTTTAACAGTGGTTTCCCAGCTACAGTGGAAGAAGTTGTAGCAAGCGGATTAACGAAGAAAATAGGACTTTTTCGTTTCTATAATAAAACTCATCGCCAAAAAGTGGTGAAAGCGCTCAAAGAAGTAGGAATGCAGGATTTCATCAAAAGACCAATTGGAGAATTATCGGGCGGTCAGCAACAACGGGTATTCATTGCAAGAGCACTGGTCAGCGATCCTGCTATGTTAATACTGGATGAACCTACAGTTGGTGTAGATGTAAAGAATGTTACTAATTTTTATGACCTGCTTTACGATTTAAACCGTAACCTTGGATTGACACTTATTTTGGTTACTCACGATACTGGTACCATTACAGAAAAGGTCACTCATATTGCATGTCTAAATAAACAATTGCATTTTCACGGGAATACATGTGAATATGAACATTTAGATGATAAGGATATGTCAGCTTTTTATGGCCATGATGTTTATACATTAACACATGATCATTAATTTGGAGGAAGTAGTATGTTATCAATGTTTCAGTATGAATTTCTACAAAATGCCTTTCTAGCGGGGATTGTGATTGGTATTATTGCTCCGCTGTTGGGTGTATTTATTGTAGTTCGAAAACTCTCCTTAATTGCAGATGCCCTTAGCCATGTAACCCTGACTGGAATTGCATTCAGTTTGTTACTAAGTAAGGAAGTGCCTGCACTGGGTCCTATCAACCCTTTATATATGGGGATGGCCTTCTCGGTAACGGGATCGCTTTTTATAGAGCGACTGCGTTCAGTCTATAAACATTATCAGGAACTTGCCATTCCAATCATTCTTTCCGGAGGAGTAGGGTTGGGAGCGATTTTTATCTCGCTCGCTAATGGCTTCACGACTGATTTATTTGGATATTTATTTGGGAGTGTCAGTGCGGTAAGTCGGACAGACTTATGGATTGTTTTGGCAATCAGTATTGCTGTTATCGCAATTGTTATATTCTTATATAAAGAATTATTCCTTTTATCCTTTGATGAGGAGCATGCTAAAACTTCCGGAATACCGGCTAAAGCGATTCACTTTATCTTTATCGTGCTCGTTGCTTTGGTCATTGCCATTTCTATGAGAATTGTGGGTGTCCTGCTTGTTTCTTCATTAATGACTTTACCGGTAGCGGCTGCCTTAAAAGTGGCGAAGGGGTTTAAACAAACCATTTTTATTTCCATTCTGTTTGGAGAATTGGCTGTAATAGGCGGATTATTCACATCCTATTACTTAAATCTTGCTCCGGGTGGTACAATCGTTGTATTGGCAATTATCATTCTTTTAATCACAATTTTTATCAAGAAATGGAGAATGACTGCGTAAGGAGGTATCTGAAGATGGATGTTAAAGAAGCAATACAACTCTTGAAAGATAAGGGCTACAAATACACTGAGAAGCGTGAAGACATGCTTGAACTTTTTTCGAAGAGCAATCGTTATTTAACAGCCAAAGAAGTCCTTGAAAAATTGAAAAGTTCGTACCCAGGTATGAGCTATGACACGATATACCGAAATTTATCCTTGTATGCAAACTTAGGGATTCTAGAAACCACTGAGTTATCTGGTGAAAAAAGATTCCGATTTGCTTGTGTTGGAAATCATCATCATCATCATTTCATTTGTATGGAATGCGGAAAAACTCGTAATGTAGAGTTATGTCCAATGGAAAAAATAACAGAGGATTTTAAAGGATATGATATTTCAGGACATAAATTTGAAATATACGGAAGATGTCCAGATTGTTTGCAGGAGAATATACAACAAAGTAACTAGAAAGGAGCCATTCTGCGATTGGAGAGTGGCTCCTTTTTATTACCGATTTTCCTTAGTCCAATGGTTTACCCACTGATAGGCTTCTGCCCAATTTTCCACCCTGATCACATTGTTTGGGATAGCCATTCGATTATAAGGTGCGTCAAATAAGATGACTGGAATTTCACATTCTTCAGCAATTGCAACAGCGTTATCGTGCTTATCCTCAAAGAAAAGATCGATTTCGTGTTTTTTAACCGTTGAAATTTTATTATGCGTACCGATTAATTCGATGTGGTGATACAGTAAATCGTTTTTACTGAACCACTCCTTTGTAACCGGCAATAAAGTTTGATTTCTGGCACTGATGAAAAACAGTTCATATATTTCTTTCCATTCCTGTAAAACTCGTTTGGCATCCTTTGCCATAGGTGATTCAGAATAGATGATGGGTTCGTGTTTTTGAAACCAAAGATCAAATTCATGCTCTGGAACATTTACAAACGGATAAAATTCATATTGGTTAATATCCTCTAATGTTAATTGTAAGCGAAAGGCTTTGTTGATATAAGGAAGCATGGAATCCTGTGTAGTGATGGTACCATCAATATCTATTCCAAAACGTTTAGGTTTTGACATGAAGCATTTCCTCCAAAATATGTTTGTATGTAGTTTACATCAAAATGCGACAAATTGCTTTTCTAAATTTTGTAGATTCATGCAACAATCTCTGCTTATGAGTAAGCCTTTTATGGAGCAAACTAGGAAGGCTTCAATAAAGGAAGGTAGGGAATGCTATTGTCAGCCTCAAAAAGACATTGGAATGCAAGAAATAAAAGAGATAAATTTAAAAATGAAGTCGTGTGTCAAAAGCTAAATTATCATGAGGAGACCGGAGCAGAATTTATGGATTCTGCTGAATACAGACGTCATAGTCAAACAGGAAATAATAATAAGACCACTTCTAAAGCTAGCAGCTTTGGTATAGTGGCGTTAGCCTTGTCAATTGCCTCTCTATTTTTTATGCCGGTGATTTTTGGAACAATTGGCATTGTCGCAGGGATTTTTGCGATGAAAACTGAATCGCGTATGATGGGGATAGCAGCAATAGTAATTGGTGTATTTTCTGTTGTTGCTGGTCTTTTGGTATATCCCTTTTTCTAATACAGTAGGCCTGCTATCGTTTATGGGCTTTCAAATCTCAAATAGTTTAGGGATTGGATTTTTATCCAATCCCTCCAATCATAAATAACAGATATAAAACAAAGAACTTCAAAATAATTATTATTTTGAAGTTCTTTGTTTACATATACTAGGCAAAAGAATAAATTCTCATACCTTTAATAAAGTTTAAAGTTTTTGGTTCGAACCTGAATTGCTTCTGCTTAATTTAAGACAGGCTTGCTTTTTCTTTTTCAATTCTTTGTTTTTCGTAATACTCTTCAGCAAGGATATCGATTTCTTTTTTTAGTTCCTCAACCATTATTTCTTCTGGTACTTTACGAACGATTTTACCCTTGCGGAACAATAGACCTTCTCCGCGAGCACCAGCAATGCCGATATCTGCTTCTCTTGCTTCGCCAGGTCCGTTAACGGCACATCCTAATACCGCCACTTTAATTGGAGCTTTAATTTTTTGAATATATTCATCCACTTCGTTAGCAATGGAAATTAAATCAATCTCTATACGTCCGCACGTCGGACATGATATTAAGGTAGCGGAATTGGCTGATAAACCAAATACTTTTAACAGCTCTCTGGCTACTTTGACTTCTTCAACCGGATCAGCACTTAAAGAAATACGCAAAGTATTCCCAATACCTTTACTTAATAAGGCACCTATGCCGGCAGAACTCTTAATCGTTCCTGAAAATAACGTGCCGGATTCTGTGATTCCAAGGTGAAGTGGATAATCAAAGGCCTGTGCTGCCTTTTCATAGGCTTCAATTGCCAAGCGTACATCAGATGCTTTCATTGATACAATGATGTCATGGAAGTCTAAGTCTTCTAGAATTTTTATATGATGTAAAGCACTCTCAACCATACCGTCTGCAGTTGGGTAACCGTATTTTTCAAGGATTTTACGTTCTAAAGATCCTGCGTTGACCCCGATACGAATTGGAATCCCTTTCGCTTTAGCTGCTTTTACAACGGCTTCCACTTTTTCGCGTCTGCCAATATTGCCCGGGTTAATACGGATTTTATCAGCTCCGCCTTCAATCGCGATTAAAGCAAGACGATAGTCAAAGTGAATATCAACTACTAAAGGTATATTAATGCGTTTTTTTATTTCAGAAATTGCATGAGCAGCCCGTTCATCAGGACAAGCTACACGTACAATTTGGCAGCCCGCTTCTTCTAAACGATTTATTTCCGCGACTGTTGCTTCTACATCATGTGTCTTCGTTGTCGTCATACTTTGTATTATAACTTCATCGTTGCCACCGATAGTCAGTGGTCCCACTTTTACGGGGCGGGTTTTTGTACGATGTATTAGTTCACTCACTGGTCATTCTCTCCTTTTAGGCTGTTTGCCTCAATACCAATAAATATATTATCTTCTAAATTATTGTATCAGCGTTTTAGCTAAAATAACAATAAAGTTGATTATGAATTGGCTTTAGTAATTTTTAAATCGGTAAGTTTGTCCGATTTCTATTTCTTCCGGTTTCATTCCGTTATTTAATAAAGAAAAGTCTTCAATCATTTGATCAATCGGTACTGGGATAGTACCTTCATTTTTCTCTATTATAGAAAGAACGGTATCTCCCGGCTCTACTTTTATATTATAGTAGTTTTCATTCATTTTATCCATATTCTCGGAGGAGTAGGCAGGAAGGGTGCCTACACTTATATCAAAATATATCGAGTAAGCTACTATACAAAAGCCGATAAACAGGATTATTCTTTTCATCTCTTTTAGCACTCCCTCCATCTTTTACTAGAGTATATGAAGTTAGTAGAGATAATAGAATTGATTTTGAAGGATTTTTTTAGAGCTAACGTTTAGATAGAATAGAGGAAATGTTGACCCGCATTTAATACTAGAGGCTAAAGATAAACCCTTCCGCAGAAATTCGGAAGGGCTACACTTTATGATTGTATGGTCTTTTGTTTACTTTTTGGAATAGGCATTTCTTTAATAGTCAGGTAGATCATCATTAGTGTAATAAACCATTTGACATAAACATCACCTATTACAGGAACCTGAATAAAATTCATAAACGTAAAGAACGTTACGGCTAATGTAAAGCTGTAAGTGGCTATCCTCCACTGCTGTCCAAAAGTAGCTTTTCTGTTCATGGAAGTTACAAATAAGCCGGTAAGGTAGGCTAGAAGTGTAATCTCCAAGAAGAATATTGCTGTTGTAAATAGATACATGACTAACATACATAGACCGATTATTATGTATAAAGATGTTTTTGCAGATTTAATATAATCGCTGGCCTTTTCATTGGTTAATTCAAGACCGGGTATCATAGAATAAGGAATTGTTTGTGATTCCCCGTCTGCAGCAATGACAAATTCATCCTTTAGAATTCCAAAGTCTACTCCGGTAGGGCTGGTGATATCATTTGCATTCAAACTACCGGTGCTGTCAAAATGGAACGTAGCTACATCATCATTAATAATGACAGGTAATGATTCATCTGAATGAAGTCTGCCATCTTTAATTTCAAATTCAGGAAAATCTGTTGTTAATGTTTTTGCCATATGATTTGCCCCATCTAGGATTGCATTTGTAAGATAGATCGATGATGGTAAAATAGTTATTAGAGATAATAAAAAAGCATAGAGGATGGCTTTCCCTATACCCTGAAAGCGAAAGGACGCAATATGCTTTGGCGAGTATAGACTTTTAATAAATTGTGAGAATATATTCATGGGCTACAACACCTTTTTTTAAATTCATTCTTTATTCTATCTGGCTTATGTCGATAAGACAAGAAAGTTCTGCTTATTATAGCGAAACAAATCGAAAAAGTGTTAAGTGTGTATTGAATTAGGGTATTTGAGAGGAGTGTCGAAGATGGATTGGATGAATTGGCTTATTATTTGGCTGGTATTTATTATTGGGTTTGTAGGATTGATATATCCTATTATTCCAAGCGTTCTATTTATAGTAGGTGGAATGCTTTTATATGGGGTATTCTTTTCATTTGAACCGTTTTCGTGGTTTTTTTGGATTGTACAGGGAATGTTTGTTTTACTTTTGTTTGGTGCAGATTATTTGGTTAATCTTTTTGGTGTTAAGAAATTTGGGGGTTCAAAAGCAGGTGTTTGGGGTAGTACGATAGGATTGCTGATTGGACCGTTTGTTATTCCTTTTCTTGGTATTATACTGGGGCCGTTTTTAGGTGCAGTCATAGCTGAATTGTTGGTACATAAACAGTCGCTAAAAAATGCAGTGAAAATTGGTATGGGTTCTGTCGTTGGATTTGTCGGCAGTGTGATAACCAAATTTATCATTCAGACCATTATGATTGTGTATTTCTTTATCCGAGTGCTTTGATAAGGCATAAAGGTTGAAATAAACGGTTTCAATTGCTAATCTAAAGATAAAGACTTTCGTAACACACGAACTTACAGAATTGCCCGAAAGTACTTATTCTTACAATTATTAGGAGGAGAGAATTATGACTTATTCTTTACCACAATTACCGTATGAGTATGATGCGTTGGAGCCTCATATCGACAAAGAAACAATGAATATTCATCACACAAAACATCATAACACGTATGTGACTAACTTAAACAATGCTTTAGAAGGACAGGAAACATTGGCAGCAAAAAGCTTGGAAGATCTTTTAGCTGACATCGACTCTGTACCTGAAAGCATTCGTACTGCTGTTAGAAACAATGGCGGTGGACATGCTAACCACACATTATTCTGGAATATTCTATCTCCTAATGGGGGCGGACAACCAGAAGGTGAATTAGCTGATGCACTAACAGCTAAATTTGGAAGCTTTGAAAACTTTAAAGAAGAGTTTGCGAAAGCTGCTACAACTCGTTTTGGTTCCGGTTGGGCTTGGCTTACTGTTAAAGATGGTGAGTTAGAACTTTCCAGCACTGCTAATCAGGATTCTCCATTAATGGAAGGTAAAACACCAATCCTAGGTCTTGATGTTTGGGAGCATGCATACTACTTAAACTACCAAAACCGTCGTCCTGAATACATTAATTCTTTCTGGAATGTTGTAAATTGGGATGAAGTTTCTAAGCGCTACGCAGCAGCAAAATAATCGTATAATAAGTGTGGGTACAGGAAATGAATCCGATTCGTTTCCTGTATCTTTTTTTGTGCAAAAAATAAAGGATTGTGCTGTTAACAAATACCAAATGATTTAATTCTACATAAGAGGATTATCTACAGGAAAACTAACCGGAAGTGAAGGGGAGTTTTTATGAAAATGGATAATCAATTTGTCAATAAAATAAAAACAAATAAAGAACTTTATATCCTTTTGTTAATTGGAGCACTTTATTCATTGAGTACGGCTCTTTCCAATACTTTTGTCAATATCTATTTATGGAAACAGTCTGAGGCATTGATCAATCTGGGGATTTATAATCTGTCCGTTGTAATCCTACAGGGAGTTACCTTTATTTTAGCTGGGAAATTGGCTAAACGCATAGATCGTATTATTGTACTGAGGATTGGAATCTTGTTTTTAGCTGCATTTTATATAGCGGTCCTGACATTCAGTTCTACCTCTCACCTTTATCTTGTTCTGATTGGTGGTTTACTTGGAATAGGATATGGATTCTATTGGCTTGCATATAATCTCATGACATTCGAAATTACCGAACCTGAAACTAGAGATACATTTAATGGGCTCCAAGGGATAACTGGGTCTATCGGCGGAATGATTGGTCCTTTTTTTGCGGGATATATTATTACGGTTTTGACTGATAACAATGGTTATCTGTTCATTTTTGGAGTTTCCCTGTGTTTGTTTATCGTGGCAGTACTTGTCAGTTTCTTATTAAAAAGCAGAGCAGCTAATGGGAAGTATATGCTGAAGCGTATTCTTGATGAAAGAAAAAATAATAAAGATTGGAGAAGAATTACGTATGCTAATTTTTCGCAGGGGCTAAGGGAAGGGACGTTTCTCTTTGTTGTTTCCGTTTTTGTATTTGTCGAAACGGGTAGCGAAATGGCTTTAGGTACATATGGATTAATTAGTTCAGGAGTATCATTTATTGCTTATTTTTTAGTCAGCAGATATATAAAGGTTCGTTACCGAAAATGGTCGATGCTGGTGGGGGCCATTTTCCTTTATGGTTCAATCTTTTTTCTGATATATCAAGTGTCATTCACTAAACTGCTTACATATGCGTCTATTCTTGCAGTAGCTTATCCCTTATTGCTTGTCCCCTATATGTCTGTCACGTATGATGTAATAGGACGATCCTGGGAAGCGGGGGAACATCGTATCGAATATGTGGTAATCCGGGAATTATTTTTAAATATGGGAAGAGCCGCATCGATTCTTATGTTTATATTGTTCATTAAAATTTTGCCGGAGAGTACCGGCATCAAAATATTGCTATTATTATTAGGGTCCGGACATCTGTTTGTTTATTATTTTGTAAAAGACATCAAGATGTAAGAAACTAAAAGTTGCTGGAATCTTTTACTTCTGTTAATCTTTAAAAATTGATAATAAAATGATAAGAAATGTGTATTAGAAGGGATGGGGACAGTGAAAGTCAGAAAAAAGAAAAAGAAAAAACATGTACCTGTTCGCCTGAATCTACTGTTTTTTGCAGTATTTGTAATGTTTTCTGCATTAATACTCCGTTTAGGAATTGTTCAGATTGTATATGGAGATGACTATAAGCGTGAAATAGAGCGGACAGAGGATGTAACTGTGAGCAATTCTGTGCCGAGGGGAAAAATATATGATCGAAATGGAAAAATCATCGTTGATAATCAACCTTTATATGCGATAACTTACACACGTACACAAAAAACCTCAAGCAAAGAGATGCTTGAAACTGCTGAAAAACTTTCCAAGCTAATTGAGGTTGATACTGATAAAGTTCGTGAAAGGGATATGAAAGACTTTTGGATTTTAAATAACCCAGAAGCTGCTAAAAAGAAAGTAACAGAAAAAGAATATCAGCAATTAAGTGATGGAAAGCTGACAGATGATGATATATACAAATTACAGCTTGAGCGAATTACTGAAAAAGAAATAGATTACAGTCAAAGTGAGTTGGAAGTGCTGGCGATCTATAGCAAGTTTATTGCCGGTTACTATTTAACTCCGCAAATTGTGAAAAATAAAGGAACGACATATGAAGAGGTAGCGAGAGTTAATGAGCAGATTGAATCTCTTCCAGGCGTTGATACAACAACAGATTGGGAACGTAAATATGCGTATGGCGATACGCTTAAATCTGTTTTAGGTAAAGTATCAAGTGCCAGCGAAGGATTGCCCTCTGATAAAACAAGTTATTATTTAGCTCGGGGCTACAGTCGAAATGATAGAGTTGGAACCTCCTACTTAGAACAGCAATATGAAGATTTATTACGCGGTCAACAGGAGAAAATTAGAAATGTAACTAATACATCCGGCGATATTGTCAGCACGGAGGTTATTTCTGAAGGACAAAGAGGTAAGGATCTTGTATTAACAGTTGATATGGATCTTCAAATAGCCACAGAAGAAATTATTGAAAAGCAATTGAAGGAAAAGAAAGCAAGCGGGAATACAAAATATCTCGATCGTGCTTTTGTTGTTGTAACGAATCCTAATACTGGTGAACTCCTAACTCTGGCTGGTAAACAATATGCAGCCGATGATAATGGAAAAATGCAAATGAATGATATGGCATTGGGAACTTTTACTTCATCCTATGCCATGGGCTCTTCAGTTAAAGGAGCAACTATTTTAACGGGATACCAGACCGGTGCAATAAAACCTGGACAAGTCATTTATGATGGACCAATGAAGATTAAAGCTACGCCAATTAAAAAATCATGGAAGAATTTTGGGAATATTAGTGACATTGAAGCACTGAAAGTATCCTCCAATGTCTACATGTTTAAAACAGCGATTGCTCTTGGTAAAGGAAACTATGTTCCGGGAGGCTCTCTGAAAGTTAATAACTCAGCATTCAGCACAATGAGGAATTATTACAGTCAATTTGGCTTAGGTGTTAAAACAGGTATAGACTTACCTGGTGAACAAATCGGCTATAAAGGATCCTCGCAGGGTGCCGGATTATTAATGGACTTTTCCATTGGCCAATACGATACGTATACTCCATTGCAGTTGGCTCAATATGTTTCTACCATTGCAAATGGAGGTAACCGTATAAAACCGCATGTTTTAAAACAAGTCCGTGAGCCAGTGGATGATGATGAAGATAATACGCTTGGACCGGTTATTAAAGAGGTTAAAACAGAAGTGATGAATACTCTTCCAATGAAAACTGAATGGATTGAACGTGTCCAGGAAGGATTTAGACAAGTTACCCAATCCACCGGAGGAACCGCCTACTCTTATTTTGGAAATGCTGACTATAAACCAGCAGGTAAAACAGGTACAGCGGAAGCCTTTTATGATGGACCTAAATGGGAAAAGGGTACTGTACAGCCAGAAACCTATAATATAACCTTTGTTACCTATGCTCCTGCCGATAACCCGGAAATTGCCATGAGTGTAGTAGTACCATGGGCTTACCAAAATTCGTCAGGACATAAAATGAACCTCGAAATCGCAAAAGAAGTTTATGAAAAATATTATGAATTAAAAGAAGAACGAGCTAAACAAAAATAAAAGATTAATAGAAAATTGGGTCTGCCTTGATTTATGGGGCAGACCTTTTTTTATTTACTGCCAGCATAATTTAGGTAAGTATCATTCTTTTGGATTATTATTACAAATAAATAGTGCGGTTTCTAGGATTTTGCAGTCATCTTTACAATAAACTTTTGATTTTTTACACTACGTTTACAATTCTTTAACACAGTATTTAAACTTTATCTTTACTATAGAAAATGTAAAGGGTGAAAATTAAAAATTACAAATAAATAGCCAAAGTATATGGGAGGATTGGAAATGCGTAGAAGGAAAACAGCATTTATGATTACTTTGATACTTATAATCGGATTGCTGGCAGCTTGTACCAGTAATAATGGAGGAGGAGCAAAGGCGGGAAGCGGCTCTGAAGAAGAAGGATACACAGGAATCATAAATGCAGCTGGTTCTACAGCTTTACTACCATTGGCAGATGAAGCAGCAACTGAATTTATGGCGAAAAATCCAAATGTATCGGTTACTGTTCAAGGCGGTGGAAGCGGAACAGGTATAAATCAAGTGGCGAGTGGTGCAGTCAATATCGGAAACTCTGATCTACCTTCAGCAGATAAAATTGAAGATGAGAAATTAGCAGAAGAACTGGTCGATTATAAAGTAGCCGGTATTGCGTTTGGCATAGTGGTGAATGATGATGCCAATGTAGATAATTTAACAATTGAACAAATCCAAGGAATCTTCTCCGGAAAAATTAAAAACTGGAAAGAGGTTGGCGGAGCTGATTCAGAAATAAATGTCGTGAACAGACCAGAATCATCAGGTACCCGATATGCCTTTGAAAAAACAATCATGAAGGATGTCAGCATGAATACAGGGGTTGGAACAACTCAGGATTCTAACGGTGCTGTAGAAAACTCGATTAATTCCACACCTGGTTCTATTAGTTATCTGGCTATGAGCTACCTCGCTGAGGGGAAAGGCTCATCCTTAAAACCGGTAACTATTAATGGGGCTGAACCCACAATTGAGAATGTGGTAAATGGCAGCTACCCTTTTTGGTCCTATGAATATATGGTAACGAAAGGCGAAATAGGCGGAGCTGTTAAAGGTTATATGGATTTCATTAGGAGTGATGAGTTTGCCGAAACCGTTACGAAAATGGGATACATTCCAATGTTAGAGCTAGAAAATAAAGAATAATTCCAAGGATGAAGTAAACAGGAAGTCAAACAGCCTGGTTATCATCTGTTTGCCGGAAGGAGCGAAAAGGCTTGAATGATCATAAACCAATCAACTATTGGAAAAGTGAATATATCGGACGGATTCTTGTTACATTATGTGGACTATTAATCGTTGTAACAACTTTGGCTATTATCGTTTTTATTACAGGAAAGGGTATTCAGTCATTTACAAACAGTAATATCTCTATAGTGGAGATGTTGACCTCAACAAACTGGAGTCCCAATGATGGGAAATATGGAGCATTGATATTTATCATCGGTTCTATACTTGTATCAATTGGTGCCATTGTTATCAGTGCACCTATTGCAATAGCTCTAGCAATATTTACGAACTTTATTTCCCCGAAATTCGGAAAAAAGGTCTTGCAGCCGGTTTTGGAATTGCTGGTTGGTATTCCATCCGTTGTTTATGGTTTGCTAGGTGTGACTTTATTAGTTCCCCTACTTAGAAACACATTCGGCGGAGTAGGATTCAGTTTAACAGCCGGGATAATTGTACTTAGTATCATGATATTACCGACTATTGCAAGCTTGGCAACAGATGCGTTAAAAAATGTCCCGCCACAGCTTCTGGAAGCCTCCTATGGGCTCGGTTCCACGAGATGGCAGGCAATCAGCCGAGTAATCATTCCTGCCGCAAAGAATGGCATCTTTACAGGAATCGTTATGGGGCTTGCACGTGCTTTTGGTGAAGCACTTGCCGTTCAGATGGTTATCGGAAATACGGTTAAATTGCCGACTGGCTTAAATGATCCCACGGCAACGTTAACTGGAATTTTAACGATGGACATGTCTAATACAATGAATGGAACTGCATGGAATAATGCATTATGGAGCCTCGCGCTAATACTTTTAATCATGTCATTCTTATTCATCATGATTATTCGTTTTATCGGGAATAGGGGGGCACAGAAATGAGCGCTAGAACAGTAAATAAAATCTGGACGGGTATTTTCTATATCGTTGCTATTTTTGTCATTATTTTATTGAGTTATTTAGTATTTGAAATACTCAAAAAGGGCTGGGGTTTCTGGGACCCATCTTTTCTGACTGGTCGTTCTAGCAATATGGATGCTGGTGGGGGAATCGGATATCAGCTATTTAACTCTTTCTATATGTTAATTATTACTCTGATAATCTCTGTACCGCTTGGCTTAGGCGCAGGTATTTATTTGGCGGAGTATGCCAAACCCGGAAAGTTATTAACGTTTATCCGATTATGCATTGATACGATGGCCTCTCTCCCGTCCATTGTAGTTGGTTTATTTGGTTTATTGGTATTTGTCACAGCTACAGGTTGGGGGTACACCATTATCGGAGGGGCACTAGCAATTACGATTCTGAATTTACCGAGTTTAACACGTGTCAGTGAAGCGGCAATTACAGAGGTATCAGCCGGTGTTAAAGAAGCCAGTCTGGGACTTGGGGCTACCAAATGGCAGACAATTGTAAAAATTGCTCTTCCTACAGCAATGCCACAAATTATAACGGGAGTTATCCTGGCAGCTGGTCGTATTTTTGGTGAAGCAGCAGCGTTAATTTTTACAGCAGGATTGACAACACCAATCTTGAATACAGCAGCCGATCTAACAAGTCCGGTTAATCCTTTTAATATATTCAGACCTGCAGAGACATTGGCTGTTCATATTTGGAAATTAAATTCTGAAGGAATTGTTCCGGATGCAACGGCAATCGCGACTAAATCAGCAGCAGTATTGATTATAATGGTATTAATCTTTAATCTCCTTGCACGTTTATTCTCAAAAATTATCCAAAAACATTTTGAAGGCGGCAAAAGTAAAACAAAACAAAAGGCATCTGTGTCTTAAGTGAAATCACCATTACCAAGGGGGAAATTGAGATGATAGAATTAAAAGAAGCCAACCCGGCTAAAACGGAAAAGTCTAGTAAACTTGTTTACGATACACAGGGTTTGGATTTGTGGTATGGTGATCACCATGCTTTAAAGGATATTAATCTTGCCATTAATGAAAATGAGGTTACAGCCATTATTGGCCCATCTGGATGTGGGAAATCTACTTATATTAAAGTATTAAATAGAATGATTGAACTTATTCCAAGTGTTCGTACTTCTGGTGATATATTTTACCGGGGACAGAATATCTTTGATAAAGATTTTCAAGTGGAAGAATTACGGACAAAAGTTGGAATGGTATTTCAGAAGCCAAATCCTTTTCCAAAGTCTATTTATGAAAATGTAGCATACGGACCTAAAATACATGGTATTAAAAACAAAAAAGAATTGGATGAAATTGTAGAAAAAAGCTTGCGTGGTGCAGCAATCTGGGACGAAGTTAAGGATCGATTGCATACAAACGCCAACGGACTATCAGGCGGACAGCAGCAACGTATTTGTTTGGCACGATGCCTTGCCGTTTCTCCTGATGTGATATTAATGGATGAACCGACTTCCGCATTAGATCCAATTTCAACATTAAAGGTTGAAGAACTCGTACAAGAGTTGAAAGAGAAATTCAGTATTATTATCGTTACGCATAATATGCAGCAAGCAGCTCGTATATCTGACAAAACTGCCTTCTTCTTGAATGGTGAAGTCATTGAATATGACAAGACAGATAAGATTTTCTCAAACCCATATGATAAGAGAACAGAAGATTATATAACAGGACGTTTCGGATAAGCCAGATCATTTTGAAGGGAGAATAAAAAATGGTTTTAAGAGAAAAATTCGAGAGCGAGCTAAAGGAATTAAAGCTTAAAGTAATAGATATGGAACGTTTTGCTTCATCTGCCTTGAATAAATCGTACCAAGCATTGCTGAAAAATGATGTAGAGCTAGCACTTTCTGTTATAGAGGATGATAAAAAGCTTGATAAAATGGAAGAAGAGCTTGATGAACTGGCTATCTTGATGATTGCAAAGCAGCAGCCTGTTGCAACGGATTTAAGGCATATTGTTTCAGCTATTAAAATCGGTTCTGAAATTGAACGGGTTGGTGATTATGCAAAGAATGTTGCCAAAACTGCGATTAGATTATCAAAGGAAGAAAAGCCCTTTGTTAATGAGGCTGTAGGCGAAATGCACGCTACTTGTATGAAAATGCTTGATATGTTCAATAAATCCTTTATGGAGGAAAATATTGTCCTTTCTAAGGAACTTGCAGAGCTCGATGATACAGTGGATGATTTATATGGACAGGAAATCCGTAAAATACTTGAAATGAAGCATCCTGAGTCTGCTACGGTTAACGAAAATTCTCAGTTATTGTTTATTGTCCGCCACTATGAAAGAATAGGCGATCATATAACTAATATGGCGGAAGAAACCCTTTATATGATTAAAGGAAGACACTATCATTTAAATGAATAGAATTGTGATAATAAAAATGGAGATTCCCATATAGGGAACTCCATTTTTTCTTGTGCCTATTTTTAATGCTTAAAAAAATAATGTCTTTATGCCCTGAAAACCAAAATATACTCCAAAACCGACCAGAGAAATTCCAGAAAAGGCTGAAATAGCTTTCAAGCTAGTGTCATTCAGAAATCTTCTGAACCCAGTTGTTAGAAAGGCAACGGTAATGTCCCAAAAAGTTAGCCCGAGAAAAATCATCAAGCTGTACACGAGAAGAGAGCTTGTACCGTACGAAGTAACTGTTTTAGCGAGAACCGACCCATATATTCCTATCCAAAAGAGGATGGATAATGGACTTGTAATGGACATTATAAATCCAGTTAAAAAAGATTTCGATAACGAGTCTTTCGTACGATAATCTTCCAATGAAAGTGTATGGACCCTCAAAATGCTTTCAATTCCGGTATAAATAAGAACAAATCCTCCAAAGAGCCAAAGGAAAATCTGGACATATGGAATCGTAATAAATTGTACAAAACCCAAATAGACCAATAACATGAATATTCCATCCGCAATCATAGATCCTGCGCCTACTACCCAGGCGTGTAAAAAACCGTTTTTGATCCCCTTATCAATTCGGGCTGAGTTAACCGGACCAATGGGTGCCGCCAATGTTATTCCTAACAAAAAATAACTAAACATAATATGTCCGCTCACGCTTTCACTCCATCTTCTTATGTATTAGTAACTTGTACATATTATGAAGAAAAGTGGATAAGTATGTATAACAGTTTTATTGAGGTTGTAAAAAGCGTTTAATTAAAATTCTAGCTTTATCCGACTAACGGACAATCCTTAAAGAGGTTTATAAATTGGTGACTTGGATATAAGAAAATAACATTTATTAATAAAAGGGGGATTAGAGAATGAAGGAAAAAGAGACAGTAGAAGTGGACGGAGTACCTATAACCTATTTTCTGAGTGAAAAAGCTGTTCATATAGACAATAATAAAGAATTGGAATCCATCATCCCAAACCCTAAAACAGCCATTAAGCTGGCAAGGAAACTGAAAGCAAACTATCAAAAGAAATACGGAAGGGAATTATCGGTATCTGAGCTCTCTATGGCTATTGAAATCTATGGTCATATTTATCCAGAAAAAATGGCCAAAGCTATAAAAGAACTGCCTTTACCCGGCTTTGTTGATCATGCGATGAATAATTTAATTGAAAAGGCCGATATTATCGATTCAGGGGAAGAGAGTATTGATCAAAACAGAAAAATCTGGGATGTTATTGCAAAGGTCATCCCAGTTTAAAAGCTGCCACTTTGATGCACTATTTACCCTTCGTTAAAATGGCAGATAAGGCAGCATAGTCCATGTTTTTATAAACTGTATAGGTCCCAGTCTGAATCTTTTTTGTGAGATCCCGATTATTCAAGTAGGTAGAAAACTTATCGGTATCTTCAATCACGCGCTCCTCTTTTAATAGGCTGATAATCTCGTCGGAAGCCATTCCAGGCTTAATCGATAATCTAATGGCTACAGTTTCTTCTTTATTACTTTGTTGATTTTCTGTTTTTAGTTGATTAATAGATTGAAGGTTCTTTTGATAGTCATCCCACTCACTTTTTGATAAAACATGATAACCATCCTCCTGTAGAGTTTTTTGAGCGTCCTCGCTTGAAAGGGGCACCTTTTTAGCTGCTGATTCATCTGTGGCAAGATAATATGCCGTAAATACGCTTGTGGCTAAAAAAATACCTGCAGCTGCTCCAGATATGTATAGTCGGTTCAATGAAGATCGCCTCCCTGACTTTCAAGGATCCTAATTACCTCATTGTTTGATAATGCAGATTGCCTGGAAATTTGTTCAATCGATAATCCTTGTTTGTACAAATGAATGACCTGATTTTGAATAACCTCGTGTATGGGCGAGGAATTAGTTAAAAAAGATACCTCCGAAAACGATTCCTCGTGCAGGATTTCCTCCTCAAGTGCACGAATTCGTTTTTTAATTATATACATTTCTTGTACATGCTCTAATGAAAGCTGTTCAATCTCTTTTTCTACTTTAGTTTCCTGTCCTTTATAAAATAACGATAGTAAGAACAGTAAGGCAGATAGAGAAAATAAACAAATCAAAATGATTATCATGAATACCCTCCCAAATTAAATTACAATCCCTATTGTACAACAATTTTCACCGGATTTTGGTAAAAATATATGAAAAAGGAAGTGTTGCTCATAATTTGGAAGTAGGTAGTGGTTCTTCGACAATATGCGTTCATTGTCATCTAGTTCAGGGAGTGTTAGGATTTAATGGAAGATATTAGTGGCTCGCTAAAGCAGGTAAGATAAATGAAAGGGGTGGTACCGCATGGACCAGTTAGACTCTTTAAATAAAAGTACTAAAAAAGCCAGCTGTAAAAGGCTTGTTGATGATAAATCCGGATTAATCGTACCCTATCTTTGGTGCAAAAACGATCAAGATCAAGAGGGGATATCTGCTGCAGTACAGTTAACAAATAATGATTATTTCGATAGAGTAGATGTAGTCTGCAAAAATGATGGGGATCGACCACTTGAAATTAAGATATTTTTTGTTCATGAGGCCTTTAGTGAAGTATCAGCAAGTTTTTATAGTCCTGCGGATTCTTTAATCTATTTATATGGTAAGAATACGATAAGCTTATTAAATGGAAATGATTGTGCATCTATATCGATAATGGAACGAAAACATAAAAAAGCGGTGTACGAATTAATGGAAAATGGCCAAATTATCCACTCTCCTTTAGCCAGAGGTCTAGTTGTCTGTACAACGATGTACAAGCTTCTAGTGGAGCCCGGAGTGAAAATGGGGGTTTCTAATTGGATAATTACAGGCAAGAATAAAGAGGAAGTCATGCTGTTTGATTACTTGGTCAAAAATCAGACTAGCATTTATTAGTGAAAGGTGATATTATAGAAAAGTCGTATAAAATGAAGTTTTGAATGAACTGGAGGGACTCACATGCGTGTAAACATTACTTTAGCTTGCACAGAGTGCGGTGAGCGTAATTATATCAGCACAAAAAATAAACGTAATAATCCTGATCGTCTTGAGCTTAAAAAATATTGCCCAAGAGAGAAGCGTACAACTGCACACCGCGAAACAAAATAAAACAACAGGAGGTTCTCTCCTGTTGTTTTTTTTTGGGATTATATAGAATTTAAGGGGATTTAACGCAATGTTAAAGGGAGAATTAAGATCGACTTATCGGAGTTTATTAGCGGAATTTCCGTCATACGAGCGGGATACATATACATCTAAAATTGTTGAATACTTATTTAGTCATGACATATGGAAGAATGCAAAGACAATCGGAATCACAATTTCTCGGCATCCTGAGATTGAAACGAAAGAGATTATCGAGAGAGCGTGGAAAGAGAAAAAGAATATCGTGATTCCAAAATGCTATCCACACACAAAGCATATGGAATTTTATGACTATCGTCCAAATACGATACTTGAGTCAGTTTATAGTGGTTTAAAAGAGCCCAGACCGGATAAAACACAAAAGATAGAATCCGACCAAATCGATATAATGGTAGTTCCGGGACTCCTATTCTCAACAACTGGATATCGGATTGGATTTGGCGGCGGCTATTATGATCGTTATTTGGCATCATTTTATGGAATCAAACTTTCGCTGGCGTTTATGATGCAAATAAGAGATGATATCCATACAGAAGAGTTCGACATCCCTGTCGACTATCTATTCACAGAACAAGGGGTAATAAATTGTGGGTAACTTAATTATTTACGGCGCTGTTGCTGTCGGCTCCTACGGGGCATATCGGCTTAAAGCTCTGAGTAAATCCGGTGCTCTCGCAGCATTTCTTTTGGGAGCTTTAATTGTTATAGGACTTGGATGGGAAGGTTTACTACTAATTGGTTTGTTTTTTTCCTCATCTAGTCTGTTTTCCAGTTATAAAAAAAGAATTAAGCAGAGTATTGATAAAAAATTAGCAAACGGAAGCAGACGAAATTGGGCCCAGGTAGCAGTAAATGGCGGTCCTGCTGGTATAAGTTCTTTACTTTATTTTATATCTGACGGTTCTGATATTTGGTTAATTTCCTTTATCGTATCAATTTCAGCAGCTACTTCTGATACATGGTCATCTGAACTTGGAGTATTGAGTAAATCTGACCCAATCCATATAATCAGTTTGAAAAGATGTGAACGGGGTACTTCAGGGGCAGTCTCAGTCCATGGAACTCTGGCCGGGCTGTTTGGCTCCATATTCATTGCAGTAATAGCAGGTATACTGTTTAATCTGTCATTTTCAACAATTCTCCTACTGAGTGCATTCGGATTTCTGGGCAGTATTCTGGATACCTTACTGGGGGCTTTCCTGCAAGTCGAATATATATGCCCAGTTTGTTCGGTTCATACGGAGAAAAAAGTGCACTGCAATACACGGACTGTTAAAAGGAAAGGAATTAACTGGATTAATAACGAAACTGTAAATCTAAGCTCAATTCTGATAAGCACTATTTTTTGTATAATAACTTGGTATAGTATCACATAATACTAGGGTATAAAGAGCTTGTATGCAGTGTGAAAAGGTGGTTTTTGTTAATGAAAAAGAATGTAAATCGTGTTGTCCTTGTTGGTACAGGTTTTGTTGGAAGCAGCTATGCATTCGCTATGTTAAATCAGGGAATTGCTGAAGAATTTGTTTTAATTGATTTAAATAAGGATAAAGCAGAAGGCGATGCAATGGACTTGAATCATGGAACTCCATTTGCACCGAATAGAACGAAAATTTGGTTCGGAGATTATTCAGACTGTAAAGATGCAGACATTATCGTTCTAACTGCAGGAGCGAATCAGAAGCCTGGTGAAACACGCTTAGATTTAGTTGAAAAAAATATGAAAATCTTTAAATCCATTGTTGGAGAAATTATGGCTAATGGATTTAATGGGATCTTTCTTGTGGCTGCGAACCCAGTTGATATCCTTACATATGCAACATGGAAATTTTCAGGTCTTCCTAAACATCGCGTACTTGGCTCTGGTACGATTCTTGATACGGCCAGATTTCGATTTATGTTAAGCGATTATTTTGAAGTGGATCCTCGAAATGTCCATGCCTATATCATTGGAGAACATGGGGATACAGAATTACCTGTATGGAGCCATGCCAATGTAGGCGGAAAGAATATGAACGAACTGATTAAAGATAAACCTAATCATTCCATGGAAGATTTGGATAAGATTTTTATTAATGTACGTGATGCAGCTTATGAAATCATTAATCGAAAAGGTGCAACATTCTATGGAATTGCCATGGGTCTGGTTCGTATTACAAAAGCCATCCTTCAGAATGAAAACAGCATTTTGACAGTGTCAACCTTCCTAGATGGGGAGTACGGACAAGAAGATGTGTATGTAGGTGTCCCTGCGATAGTAAACCGTGAAGGAATTTCTGATATCCTCGAACTGAAATTATCAGATGATGAGCAAGAGAAATTTTCACATTCTGTTAAAGTATTAAAAGAAACGATGAATCCAATTCTTGATCAGTTACTATAAGTAGAATAAAAATCCCTCCTGTTCACCAAACTATATGGTAATACAGGAGGGATTTTTACATGAATAAATTCTTAATTATTTTCGTATCTGGCATAATAGGGTATATAGTGTTTCAAAAGAGGTCTTCCATTATGAAGAATCAAGTACTGCGCAACATCCTTATAGCCGTTCTAATGGAATTGCCAATTTTTAAAACTGTGCAAGATCAAACATAATGACCAGAGGAATTATTTCTGTTCCTCTTACGTAATGATAAAATAGATATAGAAACTTTTTAGGGAGAGAAAGTAGGGGAATCCGTGAGTTTTAAAGAAGAATATATCTATTGGTCCTTTATCAATCAATTGATTACGAAAAAAGGGTATCGATTTATATCTGCATCCACTGATCAGCAAGAAATATGGCTTGAAAATCAGTCGAGTCGGATAGATCCCCTAATCCGTATAAAAAGAGAAGATTTGGATTGGTCCAATAATATGAAGCGTGACCGAAATCTTGTACTGCAGAATGCAGAGAAGATTCGTAGGTTTCTTTCCAGGAAGGAACTAACTGTTAAAACCATTTATGTTAGTCAATATGCTCCGGTTGATGATTATTCGGATGTCCTTGGAAGATACTCAAACGAAAGTCGTGCAAAAATTACGATTGATACCATGATTTTTCAAACAGAGGCTATGGAAGAATCTTTGACGGAATTGGAAAGCTTTCTGGGGTTTCCGTTGGAAGTGGTCAACAGGGATTATGAGTTTATAGAAGAAAATGAAATTAACCATCTTAAAGAAGATGCTTTGGCTGCTTCTTACCAAAAGCAGAAACAAGATGAACAAATCTTTAGCCATGGCAAACCAATCTTTACATACTTGTTAATGGCCATCCAAGTTCTTGTGTTTATTTTACTCGAGATGCGTGGCGGAAGTACAAACACTGAAACCCTCATCCAATTTGGTGCAAAGTATAACCCATTGATTATGGAAGGGGAATGGTGGAGATTCTTCACACCCATCTTTCTTCATATTGGATTTACACACTTGATTCTGAACACCTTAAGTTTGTATTTTGTCGGAGTTATTGTTGAGCGTATTTATGGAAGCTTAAGATTTCTGGTTATTTACTTTTTTGCAGGCTTTATTGGTTCGGTAGCAAGTTTTATTTTGATGCCCAATCTATCAGCCGGTGCCAGTGGTGCGATATTTGGCTTACTCGGTGCCTTGCTATTGTTTGGTATACTCCACCCCAATCTCTTTTTCAGAACAATGGGATGGAATGTGATTGTAATTTTGGCCATCAACCTGGTTATTACATTCTCTGCAGATGCTATAGATAGTGCCGGCCATATCGGCGGTTTAATAGGTGGATTCCTCGCAGCAGCGATTGTCAGATTGCCGAAAAATCCTAAGCTTGCCGTGCAAATGGGTGCGCTGCTCCTGACCGTTTTGTTAACAATAGGAGCTTTAGTATATGGGTATTCATCAAATGAATCTGACCATAAATATCATAATGATGTCACTCTTGCTCATGAATATGTGAATTCTAAGGAATATGCCAAAGCCTATGAGCTTATCGAAGGCTATCTAAAGGAAGAAGACGCTCCAGAAGCATATTTTTTAGCAGGATATATAAAGTATCATCAATATGATCTGAAAGCGGCTGAGACGTATTTTCTAAAAGCCATTGAACAGCAAGAAGTGTTTCCAGAAGCATATTATGATATTGGACTGCTCTACTGGCAACTGGGACAAATCGATAAAGCTAAAGATTATATCCAAATAGCAGTTTATCAGGAACCGGATAATGAAGATTATAAAACAACGCTGAATGAGCTTGATTCCGAATAGTTATCTTACTTTAAGGCAGCTGCTGATAATATTCATGTATATTGCCTGATTTATCCTGAATAAGAATAATTAGTTTGTTTGAGTCTTGTTTACGCAAAATCAAGGGGATGGTACTGTCTATCGGATTTATGACTGTACCATCCTGTTTTTTTATTCCTGAAACATAAATGGAATAAAAAGCTTCCCATAGCTTTTCCGTAATCTCCAGACGCTTTTGCTCTGAATATCCGGCTAATAATCTTTTTTCTTCAGTCGAAAACTGTGTCAGGGGAACTACGTGATACCTTGTAATATCAATCTTTTTGTTATCTGTATAGCGATTGAGCACTTTAGTCAGCCTGGAATTACTTACAGAAGACAGGGTAAAGGCCCATTCCTTTTGTTCCTCGGTTTCAGGAGAATGAAATGATTTGGTTGGTCCATAACGTGAAGCAATGACAAACAGATTACTATCAGTTAATTTAAATGAGCTGGTAATCTTGTCGTTTTCCGTATGAATCTCAGCATAATGAATGGTAACCACTTGAAATAAAGAAGATTCATGAGCTTTTACGGTTGTCTTTTGGGATATTCGATCTGTATTCTGCTCCCATTTCTTTGTAAACTCTTTTAAACGACCGTTTTGAAAAAGAAGTGAGAAATCCTGTCTGAGATAACTTGTTTGATTTAAAATAGATTCAGTCGATAACGCAACATCGTACTGTTCTGTATCTTTTTCCTGCTTAGGCATGACAAGGGAAGAGGTTGTTTTAATAAACGCAGCCTTTTGATTAAGTGGAAAATATTTAATAACAGCTATATCCCTTTGTATATAAAGCTGTTTCCACCACATAAAGGTAAATATGAGTACTAAACCGACTATTAGGTAACCAATATATTTTTTCAAAAGGATTCTCTCCTCACTTTAGATTATTGCCTTACGTATATATTCTTAAATGGATGTCAAATGATAAATAGACGGATGCTTTGTCCTAAGCAATATATGTGTAACTCTAAATACATATGCTTTGTTTATAAATGTCACAATTGACGGAATACAGAAAGAAAGTATCTTGAGGAGAACAACTAAATTCAGATATACTAAAGAAGCAGGAAGGAATGTGACAAAAATGAAATCCGTATATGAAATTCAACAATATTTAAAGAGGTTTGGAACCATCATATACATGGGTGATCGATTAGCTGATCTAGAGATGATGGCAGGAGAATTAAGAGAGCTATTTCACTCTCAATTGATTGAAATCAGAGATTATCAAACGGCAATTTTAATCTTGAAACAAGAAATAGAGTATGAGAAGGAAAAGCAACAGCTAAAACAAAAACAATCGAAAAGGTGAATCAATATGCTGGGGAAACAAGATTGGTTACTGGGAATTGATATTGGCGGTACAACGATTAAGCTTGCTTTTATAGATAAAGAAGGGACCATTGTACATAAATGGGAAATCATAACGAGAACGGAAGAAAATGGTCTGCATATCGTTTCTGACATCGGCAAATCTGTCAGGGCAAAATTGGAAGAATGGCAGGATGGTAATTTAGTAGGTGTCGGAATGGGTGCTCCTGGTCCAGTTAATTTTGAGAACGGTTCAATTTATGTGGCCGTGAATATCGGTTGGAGAGATTTTCCTTTAAAGGAGTTGCTGGAAAAAGAATTAGGAATTCCTGCAGTGGTTGATAACGATGCGAATGTAGCATCCTTCGGTGAGTTTTGGAAGGGAGCAGGAAAAGGTACAAATGATTTAGTCTGTATCACTCTCGGAACTGGTGTGGGTGGCGGTGTAATCACTAATAAGCATTTGGTGCATGGAATTAGTGGGGCAGCTGGTGAGCTCGGTCACATAACGGTTCAGCCAGAGGGTGGAGCTCCTTGTAACTGTGGGAAAACAGGCTGTGTTGAAACGATCGCCTCAGCTACCGGTATCGTAAGGCTGGCGTTAGAGAAGATTAAAGAGAAACCAGATTCGGACCTCTCGATTGTTTTTAACGAAAATGGGTTGATCACTTCTAAAGACGTGGTTGATTGTGCTATAGGCGGAGACCAGGCAAGTCAGGATGTCCTTGATGAGGTAGCTAAATACCTTGGACTTGCAGCTGCCAATGTGGGCAATATGATTAACCCCGACATCATCGTAATCGGTGGTGGTGTTTCAAAAGCTGGGGACATTATTTTAAAACCAATTGAGAAATACTTTAAGCAATTTGCCTTTCCGCGGGTTGCGGAATCAACTGAAATCAAAGTTGCATCTCTTGGTAATGATGCGGGTGTTATAGGCGCAGCGGGCTTAATCATGCAGCAACTAGGACAAGAGATTTAAGAGTCCACGTGCTGAGGTAAACGTTAATTACTTAGTAGAATTTAATTAATTTTGGAAGCATTTCAATGTATTTTGTTGAAGTGCTTTTTTATTTGCAAAAGTTTTTATAAAGGAAAATAAAAACCATATGTCGAAATTAATTTGATGAGTATAACATGAAAATCCGATGATAGAGGGTTTGGGGGATGAGGGTGCCGAAGCATATTGTACCTGCAGCAACGGTTGTATTAAACGATGCTGGGGAAATTTTGTTGATTAGGGGTCCGCACCGGGGGTGGGAAATGCCTGGAGGACAAGTCGAGGAAGGCGAGTCACTCAAAGATGCTGCGATAAGAGAAACAAAAGAGGAATCGGGGATTGATATCGTAGTAACTAAATTTTGTGGTGTTTTTCAAAATATAGACCATTCTATTTGTAACACCTTATTCTTGGGTAAGGCGATTGGAGGTACTCCCACTACCAGCCCTGAAAGTTTAGAGGTAGGTTTTTATCCCATAGCAGAGGCATTGGAAATGGTAACCTGGAATAATTTTAGACAAAGAATCGAGTATTGTCTGGACGAAAGCATTCAGCCGTTTTATGTAGAATTTAATGGTAAGTATCGTGAGGGAGCTATAGGTGAATAAAGCCAATCAAAATCAAACAGCGGGTGTCATTTATTTAGTTTTAAAAGGGGGTTTCCATTTGTTTAATAGTGTTCTGTCTCAAACCTTTATAAATTTTGCTGAAAGAGAATGTATAGGCTCTAGCAGGCTATACGAGCACTTATCTATAAAAATTTCTGGAGATGAAGCGCTTTTAGAGATATGTATGAATGCGAGGGAGGGTCAGCCAGTACCAAATCTCTTATTCGGTGCTGTCCACTATCTTCTGTTAAAGGGTAAAGAACATTCACTGAAAGAGTATTATCCTAGTTTGGTTGAGTATCCGAAAGCATATATGGAATCTTATGGACCTTTTAGGGATTTTTGCTTTACTTATCGAGAAGAGATTGAATTTATTCTTAGATCGAGACGGGTTCAAACCAATGAAGTGCGAAGATGTGCATACCTGTACCCCGCCTTTTGTACTGTTCATGAGATAGCAAAGAAACCCTTGGCACTTATTGAAATTGGAACAAGTGCAGGATTACAGCTTCTTTGGGATCACTATTCATATACATATGGGCAAGAAAGTACCTATGGAAATTCAGAATCTAAACTTACAATTTCAGCAGAAATAAAAGGAGAAAATGTACCAAACCTTCCCTTCATGCCGCCGCCAGTTTCAATTAGGATTGGCTTGGATTTACATACGGTTGATTTAAATGTTGAGGACGAAAAATTGTGGCTTAAATCCTTAATATGGCCCGAGCATGCGGAGCGGCTGTCTATGTTTGAAAAAGCTGCAGCCTATGTGAAGGGGAGTTCCTTAAGATTGATAAATGGTGATGGCGCTGATCTATTACCTGACTGTATACAGGATATCCCAGAGAATCATGCTGTTTGTATTTTTCATACACATGTTGCTAACCAAATGCCAATGGATGTGAAAAAGCATCTGTTGGAAACCATCAAGGATATTGGGAAGATGAGAGAGGTATTTCATATTTATAATAATATTCAAGATAGATATTTGCATCTGGATTATTATTTGGATGGCATTCTGAACAAAAATACGATTGCAGAAACCGACGGGCACGGCAGATGGTTTAAATGGTTATGGGAGAGTGAGCGGACAATTAGTCAGTAGGAAATGAAATTCGCCCTTTTGAATTTGTTTTCTTTGACGGGATATTTTTAACTAAATCAATTAATTAGGTATTAATCCAATACGGGTTAATGCCTTTTTTTTTTCGTTGACCCAACTGTTTTTCATTCGGTTTGAATTGGATAGTTGAGTGAGGATGTAGGAGGTACTTGTCAAAGGACAGAGATAGCCGCACCAAACCATATGCCGGGGTAGTAAAGGTGCCTGAAAGGTGGGTGAAGTATGTAGGAAAGCAGCTATGCCCCACCTATGAAGTACCTATGCTCCAGCTATACCGGGGTAAAGGTGCCTGAAAGGTGGTTGAAGTGTGTAGGAAAGCAGTTATGCCCCACCTATGAAGTACCTATGCTCCAGCTATACCGGGGTAAAAGTGCCTGAAAGGTGGTTGAAGTGTGTAGGAAAGCAGCTATGCCCCACCTATGAAACACCTATGCTCCAGCTATACCGGGGTAAAGGTGCCTGAAAGGTGGTTGAAGTGTGTAGGAAAGCAGCTATGCCCCACCTATGAAGTACCTATGCTCCAGCTATACCGGGGTAAAAGTGCCTGAAAGGTGGGTGAAGTGTGTAGGAAAGCAGCTATGCCCCACCTATGAAACACCTATGCCCCATCTACACCCTGCCTTTCCCCAGCCCATACCCCGCTAAATGGCATACTAAAAAGGCTTATACAGTTAAAGGCAACTATAATCAAGCTGTTTTTTACGAATCTATACATAATATCTGTTAGCTTCTGTATTTTTTGATCGGAGTATTCATAAAATGAGTAGAAAAGGATGTGATTCTATGGAAGTCATCATAAAGAAGCCTGATTTATTATCGAGATTGGCCGTTTTGTATTCTATACCGTTCGCACTTTTACGGGAATGTAATTTACATATTAGTAATAATGAGCTATCTGTTGGCGATATGGTTCATATACCTGGATATTGGACAAGGGAGGAAAGGTTATCGTCCTTGGATATCACACACCCTGTAGAACGTGAAAGAATTCAGGTAGCTAATTCAATGGAGAGTATGGAAGAGAATCCGAAGCAATCTGTTAGATTGCCTGTGAAAATTCAACATAGTATTGTGGATCAGACTTGTCCATACTCATCAAGTAAATGCATGAATGACATGGAAATACTTACAACCATCTATCCTTTCCTGCAGATGAAATCTATCGGGAAATCTGAACTTGGCCAGGATATTTGGGAACTGCGAATTGGTATTGGTCCGAAAAAAGTCCATATGAATGCCTCGATGCATGCGAATGAATGGATTACTAGCTTGGTTTTAATGAAGTGGCTGAATGATTATTTACTGGCATTAACAACGGGGACAAATTTAGGAGAATGTTCAGCATTGGAGCTATTCCTGGAGTGTGATTTGTCACTTGTTATGATGGTGAATCCTGATGGTGTAGATTTAGTAGTAAATGGTCCATCTGAAAAAATGAAAAAAGATTTAATTAGGATGAATGATGGAAGAAAAGAATTTTTAGGCTGGAAAGCGAATATTAGAGGAGTTGACTTAAATAATCAATTTCCGGCAAACTGGGAGATTGAGAAAAAGAGAAAACGGCCGAAAAAACCAGCAGCAAGAGATTTTCCTGGAATCGAGCCATTAACAGAAAGTGAAGTGAAATCACTGGTTGCACTTGTGCTGAAGGAAGGGTTCGATCGTGTAGTTTCTCTGCACACCCAGGGAGAAGAATTTTACTGGGGATATGAGAAAAAAGAGCCGGAAATCACCTCTGTTATGGCTATGGAATTTACTGCAAGATCAGGCTACAAGGCCGTTCGCTATATTGATAGCCATGCAGGCTTTAAGGATTGGTTTATTGATCAGTTCAAGAAGCCTGGATTTACATTAGAGCTGGGTAAAGGAATCAATCCTCTTCCTTTATCACAATTTGAACAAATTTATCGGGATACAAAACCAATTTTAAATGCTTGTCTTTATTTATAGAAGACAGGAACTGTTGAACGAAAAAGAGGAATCCTGTTTAAAGGATTCCTCTTTTTCAGATGTAAAGCGTATACAATAATTAATGTACAGCAGGATAGCCGTCTCTAATAAAGGTCATGATGGCGAACCAGCCAAATACAACGGCAGTACCCAAAGCGAATACTAGACCAAGGAAATTTTTGTTTTTAAAGGCGCTGATTAATGCGAAAATAGCCAAAATGGCAACTAAACCAAAAATAATTACCAATCCCATTTCATTTACCTCCCCTGGAATTATTAAGTAATAAAACCCAATAAATCATTAAATTGTAAAATAAATGCATTCAATAGTATTTTAATTCTTTTCAGATTATTTGTCGAGATATTATAGGCAATTTGGAAGGAATAGGAACAATACAGTATAAGACTCTTTATACAAAACCATCACTTGTGTAAAATAAAAGAAACTAAACTGAGACTTCAGGAGGAAAGACATGAAGAAAACATGGAAAAGAGTTCCTTTAGGACCTTTGCAAACAAATTGTTATTTATATGCCAAGCAGGACGGTAAATGTTTAATCATCGACCCGGGCGAGGAAGCAGAAAAGCTGATTCAAATCATTCGTGAAAAGAAATGGAAACCAATTGCAGTTCTTTTAACTCACGCTCATTTTGATCATATAGGGGCAGTGGACAGGGTACGGGAAGTCTTTAGTATTCCGGTTTATGTACACAAAAAAGAAACAGAATGGTTAACAAATCCAGCTTTGAACGGTTCGCGATTTTTCCAACTTGGTGAGATTAAGGCTGCTCCCGCAGAAAATGTGATTTCAGAGGAAGGTATTCTAAAAATCGGGGATTTCACATTTAATGTACTGTTTACACCTGGACATTCTCCAGGAAGTGTTTCTTATTATGATAAGGACGAGGCGATTGTATTTTCAGGGGATGCATTATTTCATATGAGTATAGGCCGGACCGATTTACCTGGTGGAAATCATCAACAGCTAATGGATAGTCTTCATAAAAAATTATTAACTCTTCCAAAAGATACGCTTTGTTTATCTGGACATGGGCCGGAAACCATCATTGAAGATGAGATGAATCATAATCCATTTTTAAGGTAATAGGTGTACTAATTGTAGACCCTCCTTAACAATTAGATAAGGAGGGTCAGGGGGTATTTCCTATAAAATGGGAGGGGCCATTTTAAGTTATACCATAAATTTACAATAGGGATAATGTGATGTCAATGCCCGTTGTGGAAATATTTACAAAATTGGGTGAATTTATGAAAGATATAATCATTCGGTCCATTGAGGAAACAGAAGATTTATTTTTACCGTATGACAAATATATAGAGTTGGCATTGTATCATCCTGAATATGGCTATTACCAACGGAGAAAAGATAAAATTGGAAGTAGCGGTGATTTCTATACTTCGGTGAGTATGTCCCCTGTCTTTGGTGAATTTATAGGTAAATGGGCAGGAAGGAAGCTAATTGAATCTGACCTGCCTCCCGCTATATGTGAGCTTGGCGGTGGCACCGGGAAGATGGCATGTGATTTTTTGAGAGGATTGGAACTGTACAACCCAGAGCTGGCATCTAATGCAATTTATTATATTGTTGAATCCAGTGCCTATCATCGAGAATTGATTTTAGATACGGCGGCAAAGGATCATAGAATTCGTTTGTTAGATTCTATCAAGGATATGCCACTAATAGAAGGTTTCATTTTTTCAAATGAATTTTTTGATGCTTTTCCGGTCCGTGTTTTGATTAAAGATAAAAATCAGTGGAAAGAAGCAGGCGTCACAGTAAAGAATGGAGAGCTATTTGAAACCGCCAGAAATCTCAATAATCAGAGGATTTTAGCCGTTATAGAGAAGTTGGGTATTCCGGAGTTTATCAATCGAATAGAGGTGCCATGTCCAATGATGCTTGCCTATGAGCAAATTGTCGACAAAATAAAGAGCGGATACCTTATGACAATAGATTATGGAATGGATATGGAGGATTTCTATATACCTGCTCGAAAAAACGGTACCTTAAGAGGATTTAAGGACCATCAATTAATTGGCTCAATTCTCGAAAATCCAGGAGAAACAGATATAACGAGTACCGTCAATTTTTCATTGCTTAAATGTGAAGGGAAGAGAAGAGGGCTTGATCTAGAGTACTGGGGAGGACAACAGTCATTTTTATTAGAGGAAGGGATATTGGATGAGCTGGTTCCACATGCGGATGCAGATCCTTTTTCTCCTGTCGCCAGGCGCAACAGACAAATCAAACAGTTAGTTCTGGGAGACTGGATTAGTGATAGTTTCAGTGTTTTAGTTCAATCTAAGAATATAAAAAAACCTTGATTGCTCCAGCTCAATCAAGGTTTTACTGTAAATTAATGTCCCGCTCCAGGAGTCATCATGAACGTTGTCCAATAGGTGAACCCTGCAAAGAAAACTGTTAAATAAGCACCGAAAACATATAAGTACATTCTTTCAGACAATTTTAAATAGCTTAAAATAACAAAGAAACCAGTTTGACCGAAAAAGATGAGTGATGTAGTATGCATACCGCCAACAAAGAACATGACTGCCATAATTCCAGTCCAGAAACCACATACTCTGAACATTCTGTCCATTCCTTAACCTCCCTTATCCCCTTATAATTCCATCACTACTATTATAAGGATATTGTTAAAGAATGTAAACTATCTTAAAATAGGATGACTGAATTGTGTGATTAATTTCCGGCAAGCATCTTGTATGTGCAAGCTTGGCAACCTGCATGATCAAACATATTTTCCTCTTCTATTAATTCGATTGAATCAAAAAGGACGCTGAACATACCGCGTAAAAACTCATAATGCATTCCGCATACGGCTTCTTTTTGCTCAAAGGCAATTTCTTTAAAAGGACAGTTGTGTATTCTAAAGAAAATGGTTGAATGATCCTCAGCTGTTATGAATTCCGGATAGAATCCAGCAGTAGTCGATGCATCTTTTATGATAGAGAGTTTGTGGTCGAAAGACAGGCTGTCCTGACTTTCTCCAATTCCTTTCATATGCTGTTCAGCCAAATCTTTCCCAAATAATCTTCCGGTATTGAATAACGCTTCCTTCCCTGCTTCTCCCAGTGAGAACATTGTCTGAAGGGCTATTTTTGCAAGCAGTTGGTAATCGCGGTAAGGGAAGTTTAATTGTATGACATCATCTGATAATCTATATAATCTGCTTGGTCTTCCACCTTTTCCTGTTTTCTTAGTTTCAGAAACAAGCATATTTACATCTTCGAGCTTTGTTAAATGTAAACGCGCAACATTGGGGTGAATCTCAAATATATCCGCAATTTCCTGTACCGTCACCTCGCTGTGCCTTTTAGCTATATGCTGATAAATATAGTATCTGGTCGGATCTGATAATACATTGGTAATTTTTAATGTTTGGTCCATTGTGGTCCACCTCGCGCTCCTTAATAGTTCCATTATAATACAGTCAATCAAGCATTGATATGCTGTTCTTGGCTATTCTGACTCTTTGGAAACATATGTTGTAATTTAGCCACATTTTGATAAATCAATATTTAACATGTATATATTACTATCTTAATTTTAAAATTAATCTGTAAATATGTTAACAGAATAAAAGGGATGAAATATTTCATGATTATGAAAAATTACCCAAATTAACGACGAATTGTGACAGATTTTGAAACTTTCGTTATGCCAGCAGGGATTGAAAAATTAATGTCTAATAACATAAGAGAGTAACATATAAGGAGGTGAAACGAGAATTGCTCACCATCGATAAGTTAGCTGAAAAAGTTGTAACAGAAGCAGTAAAATTCAAAGCCTCAGATATCCACATTGTTCCCCAACGCAAGAAAACCCATCTTTACTATCGGATTCACAATCGCTTATTTTCAGAAGGCAGTTACCAAAGAGACAGGGCCCAACGACTCATCTCTCATTTTAAATTTATGGCCGGCATGGATATAGGAGAAAAAAGACGTCCTCAGTCAGGGGCCTTAACGATGTTTGTTTCAAATAAATGGATTGGTCTCCGATTATCCACCTTGCCTACCCCATACTCTGAATCTCTCGTCATTCGTATTATTCCAAGTTTACAAACTCTCCCAATCGAAGAAATCTCCTTATTTCCAAAAATGTCAACTACGTTAATTTCCATGCTTAAACATTCCCATGGATTAATGATCATCTGTGGACCGACTGGAAGTGGTAAAACTACAACTTTATATTCCATGCTCCATCATGCCAAAAATACCGTTAACCGAAATATTATTACACTGGAAGATCCTGTTGAACATCAGTCCGATGATGCCATTCAAGTCCAGATTAATGAAAAAGCCGGTATCAGTTATTCAGTAGGCTTGAAAGCTGCCCTGCGCCACGATCCCGATATTATCATGATTGGAGAAATCAGGGATGCTGAAACGGCCAGAATAGCGGTGCGCGCCGCTTTAACAGGCCACTTAATCTTAACTACGATGCATGCCAGTGATGTATTGGGTGCAGTTAGAAGGCTTTTGGAATTTGGGATAGACAAGGAGGAGGCAAAGCAAACTCTTTTAGGTGTAACCTCCCAAAGATTATTGGAATTGCACTGTCCTTTTTGTAAGGGTGAATGCTCACCGTACTGCCTTATGGAAAAGAGCAGAGGGCGGGTAAGTGTGCATGAAATGATTTATGGCAATGAATTGGCGAAGGTTTGGGCAGAGATGGAGGGAGATGATGTGAACTTTCATTATCCGGAATTATCTTCTCTCATCAGCAAGGCTGTTGCCTATGGATTTGTGGATCAAAAAGAGTATGAGAGGTGGGTGCATGAGGAGTAATCTAAAGTCCCGATGGTCTTGCAGGGATCAGGCGAGATTTCTTCAGGAATTGGGCGATTTATTGGAGAATGGCTTTACTCTTTATGAGGGTATTGAATTTTCTCTTATTCATGGAAAAAAGAAATATCGAGAAGAAATTAAGGATGCTTTGGAACTATTGAAAGATGGCCATACTTTTAGGGATTTTTTAGAATGGCTGGATTTTGAACAAGAGCTCGTTGGTTTAGTATCCTACGGTGAAAAACACGGACAGCTATCCAAATCCTTGCAGAATGGAGGGGAAATATGGCTTAAGAAAAGTGAGGATCGCGCAAAACTAAAAAATTTATTGTATTACCCAGTCTTCCTACTCGTTTTTACATTTACCTTACTGCAAGTATTTACAAATTATTTGTTGCCCAAATTCTCAAGTATGTATCAGGGCGCAGGGCAGGAATCAAATATATTCTTAAAGCTATCCGTTTTACTGGCAACCCTCGTTAACAATCTTCCATTTTTTATCATTGTGCTCCTAACCATGCATTTGTTTATATACCACTATTATTTAAAAAAACTATCCAAAATAAAACAGGAATTACTGATGAATAAAATTCCGTTATTGCGTTCGTTTAGAAAGCTTTCCACGACGTATTATTTCTCTATGCAGCTGGGCTCATTATTAAAGGGTGGTATTTCGATTATTGATGCGTTAACGATTATGAGCCAGCAGGATCCAAAAAGCTTAGTTAAGGAAATAACCCATCACATGATTAAAAGTCTTCAGGAGGGAGATTCATTGGAAAGCATTAGTGGGAATCTAACAATCTTTATGAATGATTTTGAGCGAGTAATCAGCCATGGGCAAAAAAATAGTTTATTAGGAGAAGAACTTCTTTACTACAGCAGATATCTGTTAAATGAGATGGAGATACAGACTGAAAAATATATAAAGGTGGTTCAACCATTAATGTTTGGCCTTGTTGCCATTTTAGTGATCCTTCTGTATTTGGCAATCTTAATGCCAATGATTTCATTGATGAATACGATATAGGAAGGTGTTTTTGATGAAATACAAAAATGAACAAGGTTTTACCTTGATTGAGATGCTGATTGTCATGCTGGTTATATCAGTTCTATTGATTATTACAGTACCCAATGTAATGAAAAACCAGGAAGCAGTTAATAGCAAGGGATGCGAGGCATACGTAAAGATGGTTGAGGGACAGGTACAAGCTTATAAATTAAAGGAAGGTACGCTTCCGACGATGGAAAAGCTTATCTCTTCTGGTTTTTTAAGAGAGGATGTTAAATGTCCGGAGGGAAAAACTGCGGTGATTTCGGATGATGGGACTGTAACTCTTCAGGAACAATAAAAATGGAAAAGAATGAAAAAGGGTTTACGCTAGTAGAGGTATTGATTGTACTTGGATGTCTGACGTTAATGCTGACTATAGCAAGTGCGGTTACAAGTAAAATGTTTGAAACGTATGAACAGCAGGCATTTTTAAATCAACTGGAGAAGGATATTTACTATGCTCAGGTCTATGCGATGGAAAATAATACCTATGTCTTACTAAGATTTGTAACTGACCAAAATGAATATTCAGCTTACTCATACAAAACAAACAGTCATATTATTTCGACTCAGAAGGCCGAATCAATCAAGTTTAAAAAAGTTGGCAATGTGCCAATTACCTATATTCCAGCAGGAAATATCCAAAATCCAACAACAATCTATTTAACCGATAAAAATGGTAAAACGATATACAAGCTTGTCTTTCAATTAGGGAGGGGGAGATTTTATATATCAAAAGTATAAAGAGCATGGATATGCTATCTTGGACCTGCTGATTTCGTTTGGAATACTTATCTTATGCTGCTGTTTATTGCTTCCGGCATATATGGAAAGCATTACGCTAAAGAATGACTTAAGAATGGAGGAAGCCGCTCTTAATAGATTGTTTGAAAATTTAAATGAATATCAGATAAACGGCCGTCCACTGTTTACTGGACAAGCAGAGATTGAGGGGAAAGCCTATACTTTTTATCTTGAAGGGAACGTTTATTATGCAGAGTATAGCAACTCAAAGGATAAATTACAGAAAGTGTATGAAAAGCTGCCTGAAAGATGATGGCTTTACTTTGGTAGAGATATTATTTGCTCTTGGTTTATTTTCGTTATTAAGTGTCTTTATGACGAGTGCACTTGCCAGTATAACAGACTGGCATGTCAGGGATACGAACACAAATACAAGGATGGAATGGAATATCTTTATACGTCAATTGGAACGAGAATTTCAAAAGACAAAAGACTTTGGAGTACCTAAAAGCAATGTCCTTTTACTTGATAAAAGTGGAGAAGAAATAACATATGAAGTCTATAACAATATGGTAAGAAGGCGAGTGGATGGCGCTGGGCATGAAATGGTCCTTCAAGATATTAAGAGCTTTCATGTTAAAAAAGAAGGAGAGTCACTGATCATATCTGTGACTCTTATAAATGGTGATATGTATGAAAAACGGCTGTTCAAACGATACAAATTTGAACCTTCTTAAAAATGAACGTGGGATATTTATGCCTGTTGCTTTATTGTTTTTTTCGGTTATTTTTATCATTTGTATGTATTCGATAGGAAATATGGCTCAGGAAGTGAATTATCATAAGTATCAAACCGAATGGTTAATTACCACCTATCTGGGTGATACGGGTACACATGCTGCAATCTTAATGCTTGATGATGATAGTGTTCCTGAGACAAAAGGGGAATGGATTTATTATAATGGAAGAATAGGCTATCATATAAAACCGCTTGAGAGAGGGTTCTATGAGATCTCATTGTATATTCAGACTGATCATACGGTGAGACGGGAGACGATTACGTACTCAATTGAAGCAAAGAAAGTAGTGAAATGGATAGATAGTTAGGAGTTAGGGGGAGCGAGATGAAAGCCATTTATTTAATTGGATTTATGGGAGCTGGGAAAACGACTGTGGGTAGGGCTCTCGCTGAAAAAATGCGTTGTCCCTTTTATGATAGTGATCAGACGGTGGTTGAACGTACAGGAAGGTCGATTCCGCAGCTCTTTGATGAAGTAGGTGAAGATGGATTCAGGGACCTAGAACAGCAGGCGTTGCAATCATTACCTATCGAAAATTGTATCATTGCGACAGGCGGGGGTATCATTCTTAGGGAAGACAACCGGAAATATATGAAGGAAAAGGGAACCGTTATTTGGCTCCATGCCAATCCGACAGAAATCATAAAAAGGCTCGAGACTGACTCATCACGCCCTTTATTGTCCGGAAATAAAGAGGAACAAATAGTGCAGCTTTATCAAAAGAGGGTTAACCTATATAAGTTAGCTGCTGATTTACAGGTTCATACGGACAGAAAAACAAAAATGGAGATTACAGAAGAGATATTAATGAAAATCACCATAAACTAGCCATCTTTTTTAGAAATTAATGAATAACATCCATGATAAATGGAGATACTTCTGATGGGTGAATGTCGATGAAAACAAATGATTATATAAAATTTTTAACAATTCAGTGGTTAGTGTATATGAAGCAGCCAAAGGAAGTACGTAAAAAGCAACGCCGTCATCATAGAGATGATCGGCCGCCATTAATGAACCATTGGTTCGGAATCATTCCGTTATCAATTGAAATGCTCTTTAAACGTAAGGCGTAATAAAGTTTCTTTAAAAAAGCAGTGGATTTTTTTGCAACCCACTGCTTTTTTGTATTCATTTTTATATCTTCATCAAAGATTAAGCTTTATTCTAAACTATTGTTTAGTTGATGCGAGAATTCAGCCTTAACTTTAAATACCTCTTTTAGATAGCCTGACCGCTAAGATAAAAAAGTCCGCCATTTATAATGCTGACACGGATTCTGGGTTCGTATTGCATTCGTAATGCTTCTTTTTCAAGGTCATACATGTGAGTTTCCTCTTCTTTTTTATCCTCATAAAAATGGTTCAGCAAACTCAAGTCTTTATTCCAGCGCACGAGAGCCTCATCAGCCCACCCATGGTCATCCTGATTAATTTTATTTTGGATGTAAGTTTTGATACGATGCAACCCGCTTTGATAACGAATAATGGGTGTAAGGGTAAATGTATAGTCAGATATTTTAGGTGTAAGCGAGAGTTTATCAGCTGAATCAATAAAATTTTCTACAAAAAGACCGTTGATCAGGTTCAATCCTATTGAAAAGAATAAATCCTTTTTTCGGTCGCATTCATAGGATATATTAACATTTACACCTAACCAGGGAAATAAAGGCATCTGACCACTAGTCACTTTAATCTCCTCAAATAAGCGGATATGCTTCGATAGTCTTTGGGCAGACGCGAATATTTGGTGCAGGCGAGGGGATCCAAAATGTATGAATTCCCCTTTTAAATCAGGAGGAGCTGCCTCTTTGTCGAGGATAAACGTTAAGCTCATCGGATTAGGCACTCCGCCAACTTTCTCGAGATAATGCCAATAAAAAGGTCGGTTCATCAGTTCTTTATCCATATCAATTGTCAACTGCACAGTTAGATGACCTGGCCCTTGATTGATGATTTCGCATTGATTGGCTGTGAAAAATTGAACGAGAAACTCAAGAATTTCCTGTTGCTGCATGTGAAGGCATCTCCTTTTTTAGATCTTGAGCAAGCTGTATTAAAGACGTGAGATTATCCATTTTAACCTTCATCTCACCCTCTGTTTTTGATTTATTGAGGATGTCAGTTAAATGCTCTTCAAGATTCTTAACCTCCAGCCTCGTTAGAATATCATCAAGTTCCCCAACGACACGTTCAAATAATTGAATTTTTTCGTAGAGAATTTTCATAATATGATCCTCAATGGTATTCCTGGTCGCAAAATTATAGATTCGGACATCTTCTGTTTGTCCAAGTCTGTGAATTCGGCCGATTCTTTGTTCCAGTCGCATCGGATTCCAAGGTAAATCAAAGTTTATAATATGATGGCAAAACTGCAGGTTAATTCCTTCTCCACCTGCTTCTGTAGCAATTAAGACTTGTGCTTGTTTTTCGAACAGTTCTTTCATCCAGTCCTTCTTACTACGTTTAAATCCGCCGCGGAATGGAACAGAAGTGATTCCATTTTGCTTAAGAAACCACTGCAAATATAATTGCGTGGCTCGATACTCGGTAAAAATGATAACCTTATCTTTTATAGAATGAATCAATTCAAGTGCTTTTTTCGCTTTTGAATTGCAATCAACCAGTTCGACCAGGTTGATAAGGTTATGTATGGCTTCCTTAAAGCTTAGTCCGGCATCCGGGTTTCGATCGAGCATATTTTTTAGCGTAAAGTAGACGGCTTCCCTGCTGCTGCATGCTTCACGCTGAAGGATTAACGAAGAAAATGTACTCCCGATACCCTCCGGTAATTCTTTCCTAAATGAAGAAACCCCATCATATAGAGCCTGTTCCTTTTCGGTGAAATCTATAAAAATGGTTTCAACCTTTCTCTTAGTCCATTCAATGCCGGTATCCTGACGTTTATTTCGAATCATCACCATATTAACCAATTCTTTCAAATAAGCATCATCCTTTAATGAACGTTTCTTAGCAGAAAAGCGTTCATTAAATTTGGCATAACTTCCCAAATGCCCTGGCTTAAGCAATGATACAAGATAAAAAATTTCTTCTAGCTTGTTTTGAATAGGGGTTGCCGTTAACAGTAGACAGAACTTTCTCTGGACTTTTTGTACAAACTCATAGTTTTTGGTTTTATTGTTTTTTAACTTGTGAGCTTCATCTATGATGACAATGTCATAGGTTTGTTCGAGTATGGCAGAACGATGAGGCTCTCGTTTAGCAGTATCTATGGAAGTGATTATACATTCAGAATCCCACCCATACCCCTTTCTGTATATGACAGCTGGTATGTGAAACTTCTGATTAAGCTCCTGTGCCCATTGAGATACGAGAGAGGCTGGGACTAGTATTAGTATTTTGCTTGCCAGGCCCCGAATCATATATTCCTTTAAGATCAGACCGGCCTCTATTGTTTTACCAAGACCTACTTCATCAGCTAATATGGCTTTACCATTCATTCTTTCGATGACTTCGGTAGCAGCTTCGAGCTGATGGGTTAAAGGTGTAAATCCTGATAAATGCTTTGGTGCAAGGAGGCCGTTGAAATCTGGAATCAGATTATGCTTTTCGGCATCCAATCCGAGTTTAAAAAGGGAGTAGCTGCACCAGGGGCCATCCTCCATAATCTTTTCCTCAAGCTCCTTTTCCCAATCTTCATCAAAATAGACCTTTGGTGTTAAACTCAATGTGAATCCCAACTTTCTTTATTTAAGCTAGTTAGATAAATGCTTGATTGTAATTTAACTAAATTCAATAGAATTCTCTTACCTTATATAGGTATAGGTGGTGTCATTAATTTCTAAACAATAGTAGGAGTTTAATCTCCGGCTAAAATCTGATTAAATGCTTTATGCGGATGGCAGAAAATTATAAGGAATTTATTCAGTGACGCCTAAACAATTTTTTTGCCCCAATAAAGCTGAGGTGTTACTGATATTTTTTTAGTTTCCAATCATTCATCGAGATAACGTAAATGTTGCCACCTGATAATTGTTGATGGTAGGATATAAATGTAAGACTATTTAGAAAACGGCTTATCTCTTGCTTTTTGTTTAGTATGACCAATTTACATAATTATATGAGCGAATGAAGGCAAGGGGAGAGACCGTATTTGCGGCACCGAAGGAGCAAATGGTGAATCCATGAATCTCTCAGGTACAGAGACTCTTGCTGGACGCATCTCTGGAGAGCGCTTCCTTTATTGTGAAGCCACCCAAGAGGAAACGCCGAAGTACGTTACCCGGCGGTAAACTTTCAGGTATCAGGACAGAGCCCCCCTAATAAGGGAGGTTTCTGTCCTTTTTTTCGTGGATCGCTGAAGGATATATCGCTTCGGTCAAATGTGGAAAAGCGGCGTTTTACTTAATAAGTTAACAAGCAATCGTTTAAATGGCATAACAAGCAAGAGTATCCGTATAAAACGAATCGAATTTTTTAGGAGGGTAAGGATGGGAGAATTAAAGCAGACTCCGCTGATCAGTGTGTACAGGGAGTATGGAGGAAAAACAATTGATTTTGGCGGCTGGGAACTGCCTGTCCAATTTTCAGGCATTAAACAGGAGCATGAATCAGTGCGTGCAAAAGCAGGCCTCTTTGATGTATCACATATGGGCGAATTCATGATTAAGGGTGCTGGGTCTTTACCATTTTTGCAGCTGATGATGACCAACGATGTCAGTAAGCTGAAAACGGGCCGGGCACAGTATACTGCTATGTGCTATGAGAATGGCGGAACGGTTGATGACCTGATTATTTATAAAAAAGGTGAAGATGATTATTTGTTAGTTGTGAACGCATCTAATATTGATAAAGATTTTGAGTGGTTAAAAAAGCATGCGAGCGAAGATGTAGAACTAAAAAATATATCGGAACAAATAGGGCAATTGGCATTACAGGGACCGCTTGCAGCTGATATATTACAGAACCTTGCAGAGGAAGTAGATCTCAATACCATTGGTTTCTTTGCTTTTCGTGAAGATGTCATGATAAATGGCATTAGTGTACTTGTTTCAAGAACTGGCTACACCGGTGAAGATGGATTTGAATTGTACTGTAAGAGCGAAGATACAGTGAAGCTTTGGAAAGATCTTTTAGAATTCGGTAAGGATAAGGGATTGGTTCCATGTGGACTTGGGGCAAGAGATACGCTTCGGTTTGAAGCAAAACTTCCTTTATATGGCCAAGAGTTATCTCCAGAGATTACACCTATCGAAGCGGGGATTGGGTTCGCTGTAAAAACCGATAAAGAACATTTTATTGGTAAGGAAGTTTTAAAGGAACAGAAGGAAAATAGCGCCCCTAGAAAGCTTGTCGGAATCGAAATGATTGACCGCGGTATTCCGAGACATGGGTACCCGGTTTTCGTTAAGGATGAAAACATCGGGGAAGTGACCACTGGAACACAATCCCCAACCTTAAAGAAAAACGTAGGCCTTGTCCTGATTAATGTAGAATTCGCTAACCTTGATGAGGTAGTCGAGGTTGAGATACGGGGAAAAAGATTAAAGGCGAAAATTGTTAGTACTCCATTTTATAAACGCACTCAGGCAGGAGGAGTAAAAAAATGAAGCATCGTTATTTACCAATGACAGAGCAGGATACTGAACAGATGTTAACAGCGATTGGTGTAGAATCAATCGATGACTTATTTTCTGATATACCTGAAAAAGTAAGGTTTAAGGGTGAATACAAGCTAAAAAAAGCAAAGTCTGAATCAGCACTTCTGAAAGAATTAACAGAGCTAGCCGAGAAAAATGCCAATCTCAGGACCCATAGTTCTTTTCTTGGAGCGGGAGTATATGACCATTACATGCCAGTCATCGTTGATCACGTTATCTCAAGATCAGAGTTTTATACCGCTTATACACCGTATCAACCGGAGATTTCCCAGGGAGAATTGCAGGCTATTTTTGAATTTCAAACGATGATTTGTGAACTGACCGGAATGGATGTGGCGAACTCCTCCATGTATGATGGGGGAACTGCTCTGGCCGAGGCAGCCATGCTCTCAGCAGGACATACACGTCGTAAGAAACTGCTTGTTTCAGAGACAGTGCACCCGGAATCACGGGCTGTTTTATCCACTTATGCAAAAGGCCAATATCTTGAGCTTGAAGTTGTCCCCTGTAAAAATGGAGTGACGGATACAGAACAATTGGCGGGTATGATGACTGATGAGGTAGCTGGTTTTATTACTCAATATCCAAACTTCTTTGGCCGAATCGAAAACTTAGCTGAAATTGAACAAATTGTTCATGAACATAAAGGAATGTTAATTGTTTCAAGTAACCCACTTTCACTTGGTGTCTTGAAACCGCCGGGTGATTTTGGTGCAGATATTGTCATAGGGGATGCACAGCCGTTCGGAATCCCGGCTGCATTTGGCGGACCTCATTGCGGATATTTTGCAGTTACTTCTAAGCTGATAAGAAAAGTACCTGGACGTTTGGTTGGCCAAACGGTTGATGAGGATGGGAAGCGTGGGTTTGTATTAACCTTGCAGGCGAGGGAACAGCATATTCGTCGCGATAAAGCGACCTCGAATATTTGCTCTAACCAAGCATTAAATGCTCTCGCAGCCTCTGTGGCAATGACTGCGTTAGGTAAGAAAGGCGTGCAGGAGATGGCGCTTCAAAATCTCCAAAAAGCGCATTATGCAAAGGAGCAATTAAAAGCAAATGGACTTGAAATTGCCTTTGAAGGACCTTCTTTCAATGAGTTTGTTGTTAAGTTAAATGGTTCTGTAGCTGCAGCTAATAAAATGCTCCTACAAAAAGGCATAATTGGTGGTTATGATTTAGCTTGTGATTATCCTGCCTTAACCAATCATATGCTTGTGGCAGTGACGGAGCTGCGTACAAAAGAAGAGATTGATAGATTTGCACAGGAATTGGGGGATTTCCATGAATAAACAGGATCAGCCATTAATATTTGAACAAACCAAGCCGGGCCGTATCGGCTATTCGTTGCCGGAAATGGATGTTCCGGAGTCAGCATTAACTGAGCTTTTGCCTGAGGAGTTCATTCGCACAGAGGAACCAAAGCTGCCTGAAGTATCCGAGTTGGATATCATGCGTCATTACACGGCACTTTCGAGAAGAAATCATGGCGTCGATTCCGGTTTCTATCCGCTCGGTTCCTGTACCATGAAATATAATCCGAAAATTAATGAGAATGTTGCCCGTCTAAATGGATTTGCACATGTTCATCCTCTGCAGGATGCAGAAGCTGTACAGGGTTCTTTAGAGTTAATGTATGATTTGCAGCAAAGTCTAAAGGAAATCACAGGTATGGACGAAGTCACTTTGCAACCGGCTGCGGGAGCGCATGGAGAGTGGACGGGATTAATGATGATTCGTGCCTATCATGAGGCGAATGGTGATTTTGACCGCGTAAAAGTAATTGTTCCTGATTCTGCGCATGGTACGAATCCTGCCTCAGCCACAGTTGCGGGATTGCAAACTGTTACCGTGAAGTCAGGTCCGGATGGTTTAGTAGATCTGGAAGATTTGAAGAGTGTTGTAGGGAAAGATACAGCAGCCTTAATGCTTACAAATCCGAATACACTGGGGCTTTTTGAAGAACAGATCATCGAGATGGCCGAAATTATTCATGATGCCGGTGGAAAACTATACTATGACGGTGCCAATCTGAATGCTGTACTATCCAAGGCTCGCCCGGGTGATATGGGATTTGACGTTGTTCATCTTAACTTGCATAAGACATTTACTGGACCACATGGCGGCGGTGGGCCAGGTTCAGGGCCGGTTGGGGTTAAGAAGGAGTTAATTCCGTTCTTACCAAAACCGCTTATTGTAAAAGAAGAGAATGGCTATCAGCTTGATTACAATCGTCCGCAATCAATTGGCAGAGTAAAGCCGTACTATGGAAATTTTGGAATCAATGTCCGTGCCTATACGTATATTCGGTCTATGGGACCAGACGGATTGAAGGCAGTAACGGAGTATGCTGTCTTAAATGCAAACTATATGATGAGAAGATTGGCAGAGTACTATGATCTCCCATATGATAAGCACTGTAAGCATGAGTTTGTTATCAGCGGAAAACGTCAGAAGAAACTTGGTGTTCGGGCTCTTGATATTGCCAAGAGATTGTTAGACTTTGGCTATCATCCACCAACCATTTATTTCCCTTTGAATGTGGAAGAATGCATGATGATTGAGCCAACAGAAACAGAATCAAAAGAAACACTGGATGGCTTTATTGATGCTATGATTCAAATTGCCAGGGAAGCAGAGGAGAATCCGGAAATTGTACAGGAAGCACCGCATACAACGGTAATCAGCCGTTTGGATGAGGCACTGGCTGCTCGTAAGCCTGTATTGAGATATCAAAATTAATAAGAATAAATTTTAAGCAGCTATCATGACCAGATAGCTGCTTTTTTAGAAGAATGAAGTGGTTCAGGATAGGGAGGGAAATACGATCGAAAATATATTCTGCCTTTCAAATGAAAGAATCATGCTGAGAGAAATGATTAGTAGTGATTGGGTTGATGTACATAAATACGCATCACAAGATATCGTTTGTCAGTACCAGCCCTGGGGACCGAATACGGAAGAAGAATCGAAAAAATTTGTGAGCCAAGTAATCGAAGATTCAACAAAAAAACCAAGAGCAAGGTTTGTCTTCGCAATTATTTATAATGGAAATATGATTGGGGCTGGAGAGCTTACTATACGAAGTTTCACTAATAAAGCTGGAGAAATTGGCTATATTGTTAATCCGGATTATTGGGGAAAAGGAGTGGCGACAGAAGTCGCGTCTTTGTTAATTGAATTTGGATTTAAGGAACTGAACCTGCATCGTATATTTGCAACCTGTGACCCAAGAAATATAGGTTCAGCAAAGGTGTTGGTGAAAGTTGGAATGGTTAGGGAAGGAATCATTCGCGACCATTTGATCATGAGAGAAGGCTGGCGTGATTCAATTCTCTATAGTGTATTAGAACATGAGCTGTAAAAATAAAAAGACAAATGAGGCTCCCATTAAAACTATCTGCCTTGTAAAGGCTATTTTAACAAAATCAATACTGGACTCATCTAGGAGTTGAAATCATCTTATTGACAATCAAGTCCGGATGTTTTTATAGGAAAAATTGTACTACAGCATCCAATCCCAAAAAAAGAAATGGAGGAACATATAAAAAGGGATGTTAACATTTTTCCAGTTACCAATCACCAGCTTTTTTGTCGAAACCAGCACATATGGGTGTGATTGTAGCGGATACGCGAAGACTCGTTCAAAATGCAAAGAAGGTGTGCCTTTTCAGGGAAATTTTTCGCCAAAGAGGCGCCCAAAGGGTAGCTTTTGGGACAGCCTCTACTTTTGATTTCGCTTATTTTTCTGGAACAAAGTATATCACAGATGGACCAGATGCTCCTCCTGGAAGACTGGTGACAAAATCATATTGATTCCCGTTGGCTCCGATTTTTTCAGACGCAAACTTCCATGCATTAACATAGCTTAAAAACCCAGTAGTGTTAAGTTTACCGTTCCATTGCATAGAAAAATGACCAAATCCGCCGGCAGGGTTATCATAAAGTGAAATTTGCAATGGACGATGCAAACTATTTTCTATCTTGACGTCTAAGTCATATAAAACACCATAGTTCCCATTGTTGATCACCGATTTGTTTCCATCGACAACACTAATGCCTTCTTCGTATTCTCCCGGCATTTTATCGCTCCATTGACCATAAGCAGCCGAAGATAGGCGAATAAAGGCATTTCCTATTGCGGTATCATACGTAAGTGTACCCTTACGATCGAAATGTGGAAAACTACCACGAACATGTGAGTCAGGTGGTAAAATTTCGAAAGAAAGCGGGTCGGCTGGACGTTCTGTATAGTTAAGTGTGGTTGCGGTGACGGTGGCAGGCTTGCGGCCGTGTTTTGTGTAAATATCATACTGGGCAATCCCGCTTACCGTTTCTCCATCGTTTGCATTTGTTTCCAGGAAATAACTTTCACCTGGCTGGAGGGTTTTAATGTAATTTTTTTTAGCTTTTTCTTCCAGGAATTGTACTAACGCCTCTTTTCCAGCTACATCAGGATAAATATTGACTGATGCTCCAACGCCTTTAGAATATAGCATAACTGATTCATCGGATGTATTTGTCAGAGTTAGGCTAACGTTTCGATTCTCCCCACTATTATTCTGGTGATGCCAAAATACACGAAACTCGCCTGTAGCGGTGTCCCGGTAAAACGCACCATCGTCGGAGTATGTTTCCGGTGAATCACTAAGGATTAGTTTTCCACCTGTTTGTTTTAATTCGGGTTTTTCTAGTTGAACTGCAGGCTTAAGTGTTTCAATTGGAACATAATTTTCATTGGCATACGAACGGGCTGGTAAAAGACATGCTAATAGAACAGAACCTATAACTATAGCGGGCTTGATTTTCATTTCTATTCCTCCTCTCTATTTTATTGAAATCCCAAAACGACTTTCATATTAGCTTAAGAACTTAGATGGGGATTCAATATTTGTACTATTCAATATACTCAGGAAAATTCCTCCTTTTTTATTAAAGATAGTGGATTGTTTTTTTCTTCCTTAAAGGTCAAGTCATTTTTATATCAAGATCATTGGCATTTAATATACTCCCTTGACGAATAGAGAAGGCTTATGTATTCTGAGTTGGAAGATATATCCTCCTTGTGGTCGATTGGAGGAATTTTTCTTCATATTTGATGTTAAAAACTAGTTGAAGGAGATTTTTTATGCAGAAGATTGAGAAAGTAAACCCTCTTATCATTATCAAATCTGTATACAACTCACTTACGAAAACAGAGCAAAAGGTTGCCGATTATATTATGGGCAATCATGAGGAAGCTGTATATTCCTCTGTAACTGATTTAGCTGAAATGGTTGGAGTTGGCGAAACTACCGTTTTGCGATTTTGCAGAAAATTAGGATATAGGGGTTTTCAAGAATTTAAACTTTCCGTTGCGCAAAACCTGATGGAAGTTGACGAACATGTTTATGGGAAAATCGATGAACGGGATTCTGTAGAGGTAATTGCAAAAAAGATAGCTAATCAAAATGTAAGTGCTTTAAATGATACTGTGGCATTACTCAAGGATAGCACGCTGCAGTCTGCGATAGAAAAGATAAACAAAGCCAGGAAGATTTATTTCTTTGGTGTGGGATCATCTGGATTTACGGCATTGGAAGGAAAACATAGATTAATGAGGCTAGGCTATAATACTGAACATGTCTCAGATTCACATTTTATGTCCATGACCGCCTCTTTATTGGGTAAGGAAGATTTAATTATTGCGATATCTTCATCTGGCAGCACAAAGGACGTTGTGGATGCTGTCAAAATCGCGAAGGAAAACAGTGCTTTTGTTATTTGTATTACAAATCAAGCGAGATCACCAATTACAAAATATGCAGATTTAATTCTTCTGGCAGCAAATAAAGAATCTCCATTTGAAGGCGGAATCTTCTCTTCTAAGATTGCTCAGCTGTTACTGTTGGATATTCTGGCAACGAAAGCTGCTCTTAATAATAGAGAACAAGCATCCAAAGCAATAAAAAATACAGCAGAAGCGGTTCTTGATAAATTGTACTAACAAAACTAATTGAAAAAAGGTGGAAATCATGGTTTCTTCAAGTAATAAATTATTTGAAGTGCTTGAATATATTTTTGATTTGGTTCTTTTAAACTTTTTATTCATCTTGTGCTCACTTCCTGTCGTCACTGCTTATCCCGCTTTTGTGGCATTAGTAGAAACTATTAAAACTCTGTCAGAAGAAGAATCAGCCCCAGCTTGGAAACAATTTTTCAAGCTCTTTTATGACTATCTTAAAAAAGGAATGAAAGTATGGGTGGTTCTTCTTTTTGCTACAATCGTTATAGCTGGAGACATTATCGCTGTGTTTTATTTGCCCAATGCATTACAGAATTTACTGCTTCCCTTTACTGTAATCATGCCTCTTCTATTGTTTGGGATATTTACTAATCTTATAAAACTATTTATTTTGGGTGAACATCGTATTAAACCGTTATTTATTAATAGTTTTTTTCTGCTTCTTAGACATCCCCTAAAGCCCATACTAGTCATTTTAATCAGTGCTATTTATCTGATTTTATCAGTCTATTTAAGGTTTATTCCATTTATTATTGCTTTTAGCCTTCTTGCATTCACCTGTTATTTTTTACTGTTCACAAGGAATTCTGAAGTGAATAATAATTAGATTAGTTTGAAAAATGGATATTTTTTTACTTTTCTAAAAAAAGGTGGATTTAATCTCCATAAAATGGTACTCTCATGTTATAAAGCTTAGTTTCAATTTCGGTGAGGTGTACAAAAAAACATTTACTGCTAGAAATCGAAATACCGAAAAATCAATCAGGGGGTGTAAGGAATGGGTAGTTTTAAAAAAGTATTTTCAGTAGCTATGTCGTTATTGCTAGTTTTCGGAGTTTTAGCTGCATGTAACTCCGAAGAGTCTGGAACAAAGGATTCAGGTTCAGGTAAAGACGGAAAAGCAACGGTTGAATTTTGGACAATTGCGCTTCAACCAACCTTTAATGATTATTTCAATGACCTTATTGCAAAGTACGAGGAAGAGAATCCAAATGTAAAAGTCGACTGGAAGGATTTCCCGTATGATGCGATTCAAAACAAGCTAATGACAAGTATTGCAAGTAAAAAAACACCTGACGTTGTTAACTTAAATACCATTTTAGCAAACCAAATGGCTTCAAAAGGTGCTTTGGTTGATTTCAATAAAGAACTAACGGATGAGCAAAGATCGATCTATTTTGAAGGAATCTATCAATCTACTGAACAGGGCGACGGTACATATGCGCTTCCTTGGTATACAGGTATTCCAGTCCTGTTTATCAATAAGAACTTGGTCGAAAAAGCAGGCCTTGATATCAACAATCCTCCACAAACCAAAGAAGAGCTAGTGGACTGGGGAAAACAAATAAAAGAGAAAACAGACTCTTTTGGCTACGTATTCTCTATGGAAACCCGTTCCATTCTTGAAGAAGGATTTAAAATTGTCGAGAATGATAAAGCAATATTCAATAACCCCGAAGTAAAAGAGTATATCCAAGGAAATGTTGATTTGATTAAAGATGGAGTAATCCCGGCTGACGTACCGACCTTTGCCAAGCAGATTGAGCTTTTTGGCAGTGAACAGGTAGCAATGATTATCTCTAGCTCTTCGTTTATCAACCAATTAAAAACGGCTTCACAGGATGTCTATCAAAATACAATTGCCGTTCCTTCCCCAACAGGAAAAGCGGGGATCCGTTTCACCAATACGATGAATCTAGTGGTTCCAAAGGATTCAAAGAATGTAGAGGCTGCCACTAAGTTCGCGCATTATCTGTCAAACGATGAAAATCAATTGGCCTTCTCAAAAGCGGCAAACACTCTCCCTTCTACAAAGGCTGCTGCCAAGGATGAATTCTTCTTTAAAAATGATGGAACATTAGAAAGCCAAGCGCTATCTGCTTCTGTTGAAAGCCTTGAAAGTGCAACAGACTTTTATCTTGGCATTGAAGCCGCCGGCGATGTGGACAGTGCGATAAGTAAGCATCTGCAGAACATCTACATCAATGGGGAGGACCTTGATGCCGAGATTGAAGCGGCTGAGAAGGAAGTCAATGATATTTTAGCTGATAAATAGATGAAAATTGAATGGGCAGATGAATTTCTGCCCATTTTCGATTAGGAGGAATAACTCTATGGGGAAGAAGAGGACTGTCGGTTTAAGCAGATTTACCGAGGCTCAAACAGCTTGGCTTTTTATGGCGCCAGGGTTACTTTTGCTTGCTCTATTCACCTTTTGGCCGATTATTTACAGTTTTCCTTTGGCATTTACCAACTACTCGGTTATTGGTGAAACGGCATTTGTTGGGCTTGATAATTTTAAAAAGGCATTTACAGATGTGAATTTCATTGCATCGATCAAAAACTCGCTTCTTTACATGATTATTGTGCCATTTATCCAAATCATCTCAATCCTGATGGCTATTCTTGTGAATCGAAATATCGCGGGGATTAAGTTTTTCAGGACCGCCTTCTATATTCCTGTGGTTACCTCCATGGTTGCTGTCGCGATTATCTGGGGCTGGCTGATGAGCTCAAACGGAGTTCTTAACTATCTTTTAATGTCAGTTGGGATTTTGGATGAAAAGTTGAATTGGCTCTCTGATAAGGATACAGCACTCTGGTCGTTAATGTTTATTACCTTATGGAAGGGCTTAGGGTATTATATGATGATTTATCTTGCTGGCCTGCAAGCTGTTCCAACAGATTGTATCGAGGCGGCAAAGATTGATGGTGCCAGTAATTTCCAGATTATGAGAAAAATCACAATCCCTTTGTTAAAGCCATATGTGTTCTTCTGCACGTTAATTTCCTTAATGGGAGCCATTCGGGTATTCGATGAGGTGTTCGTCTTAACGTCTGGCGGGCCAGGAAACGTAACTTTAACGAGCAGTGTGTATATTTACCAACAAAGTTTTGAAAAATTCGAATTTGGATATTCATCCGCATTGGGGTTATTGGTTAGCTTCATTATTATGTTCCTCAGTGTGTTCATCTTCATGTTTAACAAGAAGGGTGGTGTAAATCCATATTAATTATGGATGCCCCTATGAAAAAGAAGAAATCATTCAAGAAAATGATTAATAGAATTTTTATTTATGCGTTACTCATTCTACTTGCCCTATTTATGATGGGACCATTTCTATGGCTGTTAAGTGTATCCCTAATGCCTGGAAAGAACGTTTTTTCATTTCCGCCTGCAATCCTGCCAACCTTTATTGATTTTAAGAATTATATCGAAGTATGGCAGTACATGGACTTCCTTAAATATATTTGGAATACGGTGATTATCACTTTCTTTGGTGTTACATTGAGCATTTTATTTAGTGCATTAACCGCGTATCCGTTGGCCGTGTTTAACTTTAAAGGAAGAAATTTAATATTCCTGCTGCTCGTTTCGACGATGATTATTCCCGCAGCCGCAGGACTTGTAGTTAACTACCTGACAATTAATATGTTCGGCTTAGTCAATACCTTTACCGGTGTTCTCCTTCCGACGCTTGTTTCCGTGTTCAATGTCTTCTTATTCAGACAAGCCTTCATGGGAATTCCATTGGATATAAGGGACTCAGGGAAAATGGATGGCGCCTCGGAATTTCGGATTTGGGGCCAATTAATGATGCCGATGATCAAACCGTCTGTCGCGGTGGTTGGATTATTTGAGTTTATGGCGAACTGGAATATTTTCCTCTGGCCGATCATTGTGTTAGAAACAAATAAATATCCGTTAGCCGCTGCGCTTAGCTTTTTGAAGGGCCAGTTTTCGTATAACTTTGGGTGGATTGCCGCTGGGACAATCATCTCCGTATTGCCGATTATCGTGGTCTTCATATTTACGCAAAAGTATTATATGGAAGGAATTTCAGGCGCAGTAAAAGGATAATTCATCCGAAATAATGAGTGCTAAAAAAGGAGATTTACATGAATAAAATTGTTTATATCCCATTAGATGAACGGCCATGTAATTATTCTTTTCCAAGCCTTTTAACAGAACAAACAGATGTCAATATAGTAAAACCCAGTTCAAGTCTGATGGGGGATAAAAAGGTTCCGGGAAACACGGAGAAGATCTGGGAATGGCTGTTTGAAGAAGCAAGGGATGCAGATGGTCTCATTCTTTCATTAGATACATTGTTGTATGGCGGAATCATTCCTTCTCGCCTGCACCAGCTAACATTGGATGAGATCAGAACTTCACTCTTAAGACTGGGCCGCCTGAAAGAAATCAATCCGGATGTAAAACTATACGCATTCAATTTGATTATGAGATGTCCTAAATATTCAAGCAGTGATGAGGAACCGGACTATTATGCAGATTGGGGGAGTGAAATCTTCCAGTATGGAAGACTGCAACACCTGATTTCTGCCAATCTTGCATCTGAAGAAGACCAACAACAATATGAAAACCTTAGGTTGCAGCTGCCACAAGAGGTAGTGGATGACTATTTAACTCGAAGAAAAATCAATGTTGAGGTAAATAAGCTCGTCCTTGGCTATGTGAATAATGGAATTATAGATTTCTTGGTTATTCCTCAGGACGATTCCGCGCCTTACGGATGGACGGCCCTTGACCAACAGGTGGTTAGAGGAGCAATCGCCTCGCATCATCTTGAACTAGATGTGTATATGTATCCAGGTGCAGATGAAGTTGGATGTACATTGCTGGCAAGAATGCTTAATAGCTTTAAAAAGAAAAGACCAATTGTATATCCAGTTTTCTCAAGTATACAAGGTCCGTCTGTTATACCGTTATATGAAGATCGCCCTTTAATGGAAACTCTCAAATATCAAATTTTAGCAGCCGGTGGACTGCTAACTTCCGATAGTACATTAGCAGATTTTGTATTATTTGTTAATTCACCAGTAGAGCCGATGATGGAAGCTGCCTACCAGGACAATCTTAGTACAAAATATCAGGTGAATCGAAATTTAATCGATTTTGTCGAGCAGCTTGAGTATACAGTGAATGAAAGAAATATCCAGTGTGTGGTGGCTGATGTTGCATTTGCGAACGGTGCCGACTTAGGGCTGCTAACGTTATTAAAAAGAAAGAAGCTTCTTTTTAAATTAGCTGGTTACGCTGGTTGGAATACAAGTTCTAATACGTTGGGAACATGCATCACACAGGGAATGCTTCACACTATATATGGCAGTTCGCAAACTCATTGTAACTTTCTTGCATTACGGTATGTCGAGGATGCGGGCTATTGCAGCATCGTCAGAAAAAATATCACGGCTAATCATTTGCCTGGATTAGGATTAAATTATTTCCTCGTTGACGGAAAAAAAGGAAAGGTTACTGATCTAGTTCAGGAGCAATTAATGAAGTTCATTGGCGAATATCTTAGCGATGAGGAAAACGATTTACATATTCAAGATTGCTACATGCCATGGAGCCGTATGTTTGAAGTCGGTCTGGTTGTTAAACATATACCGAAAATGAAAAACTAGTATTTTACTAAAATGGTTGGGAATAAAGGGGCTGCTACGATGAAGAAAGAATTTGCTGATGTAGTGGTAATAGGTGGAGGTTTAGGTGGCTGCATGGCCGCATTGGCTGTTGCTAAAATGGGTTTAAAGGTCATTATGACGGAAGAAACAGATTGGTTGGGTGGACAGCTTACAAGTCAGGCAGTACCTCCTGATGAACATAAGTGGATTGAGATATATGGTTGTACCGCTACGTATCGTGAATTTAGAGATCGAGTTCGCCAATATTATCGTGATAATTATCAGCTTACGAAGGAAGCAAAGGAAAATGACACATTGAACCCTGGAAATGGATGGGTAAGCCGGTTGGCACATGAACCTAAAGTTGCCTTAAAGGTAATTGGTGATATGCTTGCTCCATACATGAACAGTGGGAAAATAAAAGTCCTTTACAACTATAAGCCGCAAGAAGCGATAACAGAAGATGATGTCGTAAAATCCGTTACAGTGACTCACATCCGGAAAGCACAAAAAATTGAATTGATTGGCCAATACTTTATAGATGCAACAGAATGTGGGGATGTTCTGCCAATTGCCGGGGTTGACTATGTATCAGGCGCGGAATCAAGAAAAGATACAGGCGAACCTCATGCACTGGAGGAAGCAAATCCAATCGATATGCAATCGTTTACCTATGTGTTTGCGGTTGATTATGTGGAGGATGGGAATTTTATCATAGATAAACCTGAGCAGTATGAGTTTTGGCGTGAATATATGCCGAGCTTTTCACATTTCCCCCTTTTCAGCTGGTATGCGACAGATGCAGATGATACATCAAAGCTAAAACAATTTACGTTATTCCCTAATAAGGAAGGAATTCCTTCCTTATTTACTTATCGAAGAATACTTGATACAGAAAACTTGGACGGGGATTTATACGAAGGTGATATTTCTCTGATCAATTGGGCGCAAAATGACTACTTCCTAGGACCGATTTATGAAGTAACAGAAGAAGAAGCTGAAAAAAACTTATTTAACGCCAAACAGCAAAGCTTATCCCTCCTGTACTGGCTTCAAACTGAAGCACCAAGAATTGACGGTGGAAAAGGCTACCCTGGCTTAAGGCTGCGTAAGGATGTATTGGATACAGAGGATGGCCTTGCAAAATATCCGTATATTCGTGAATCAAGAAGAATCAAAGCGGTTTACACCATTACCGAACAGGATGTTAGTAAAGAAATAAGAGGGGATCAAGGAATATGCAGGTATTTTGATAGTGTGGGTGTTGGAAGCTATCACTTAGATTTGCATCATACAACGGTATCGAACCGAAGTTTCTATATTCCAAATTTACCTTATGAAATTCCCCTTGGAGCTCTAATACCAGTGCGAGTGAAAAATCTGATTCCAGCATGTAAAAACATTGGAACGACTCAAATTACCAATGGGTGCTACAGGCTTCAACCGACGGAATGGAATATTGGGGAATCAGGGGGTTATTTAGTGGCTTATTCATTGCGAAACAATGTTACCCCTTACCAGGTTAGACAAGAGGAAAAGCACCTGAACGACTATCAAAATCTCTTAATAAAGCAAGGAGTCCAGCTTCATTGGCCAGAGGATATTGACCTATAAGGAAGGGGGAGGAAAATGGACCAATCAAACATATTATGGGTGGATTTTTTAGCAAATGGTACTCGATTATTAGATCCAGAAAAAACGAAAGAGCTCATTCAACATGCACTGAACTGTAAGGTCACACATCTTGTCATTGATGCGAAAATTCCATATGGATTTACAACCTATCCTAGTGAGTATGCATATCATGTTAGTGAATTGAAGGACGAACAGTACCATGATTGGAAGGGCCGGGATTTTCTTCAAGAAATGATTGATCATGCAAAAAACTCTGGTCTCAAGATTATCGCAAATGTCGATGTGTTCGCAGAAGGAAATGGTATAGACAAAGAAGGAATGGTATATGCTCAGCCTGAGTGGCAGGTTGTTCATTATAACGAAGCATTTTCATCCATGCCGACAGCTGCGGAAAATCACAATGATCCAACGGTGTTTGTTAATCCGATTCATCCAGAAGTAGAGGCCTATGAACTAAATATCATTCAAGAAATTGTTCGAAACTATGAAATAGATGGTGTTGTTTTAGACAGATGTCGATATCCGAACGTTTATGGTGATTTTAGCAAGTTAAGTAAACAAAGATTTGAAGCTTTTATAGGCAAGGAAGTAAAAAAATGGCCAGCGGATATTCTGATTGTTGAAGATAAGAAACCTATGTTTGGTCCTCTTTTTCCAAAATGGGCTGAATTCCGTGCTAAAAACATTAAAAACTTTGTTCAAAAAGCTAAAAATGTCGTCAAAACAAGAAATCCGGATTTCATTTTCTCAATATATGTTGGTTCATGGTATCCACTGTACTATAACGAAGGCGTCAATTGGGGAAGTGAAAGCTATCGCCCTTCCTTAGAATGGGCTTCTGAGACGTATCATACATCCGGATATGCAGAAGAATTTGATTTTATCATGACAGGCTGCTATTACTCAGATGTAACGATTAAGGAAGCGCAAAGCAATGGGAGACCTGCAAGTTGGTATAGCGTTGAAGGTGCGATTGAGATGAGTGAAGAAGCAATTAATGGAAAAACTCCTGTGATTGCTAGTTTATTCTTGAAGGATTATACCAATGATGTTGAACAATTTAAAAAAGCTGTGCAGCTTTGCAAGGAACGGACAAATGGAGTTATGCTGTTTGACACAGTTTATTTAGAGGATTATCAGTGGTGGAACGAACTGGAAGAAATACTATAGCAGGGATTTTCTCTGACTGAAATACATCTCCGGTGGAGGCTTGTGAGATCTTCAAGAAGGATTTTCACACAAACTTGATATGAACCTTTGTGCCAATCTACCAGGACCAATTGATTGAATCATAGATTAATAAGTAACTGGAGTGGAGTGTATAAGATGGATGATAAACAAGTGTTTTTTGACAAAATTTACAAAAAGTTAGTCGTGTCATGCCAAGCACTGCCTGATGAGCCCCTGCATAGCTCCTATATTATGAGTAAGATGGCGGAGGCTGCAACCAGAGCAGGTGCAAGCGGCATACGGGCTAACAGTGTAGAAGATATCCATGAAATAAAAAAAGTAACCTACTTGCCAATTATCGGTATTATCAAACGGGATTATGAAAATACTGATGTTTTTATCACTCCAACAATGAGGGAAATTGATCTTCTTGTAAATGAAGGGGTAGATATGATCGCATTGGATGCCACTAACCGAGTACGGCCGGATGGTCATACAATTACTGAGATTTTTCCTGAGATCAGAGAAAAATATCCACAACAATTATTTATGGCGGACTGTTCGACTCTAGAAGAGGGAATTCAGGCGGAAAAATTGGGATTTGATGCTGCAGGAACGACATTATGCGGCTATACAGAATATACAAAAGAGGTAAAATTACCAAATATAGATTTGATTAAGCAATTTGTCAATCATTTAAGGATACCGGTAATAGCCGAGGGTGGCATCTCTTCACCTGAAGAATTAAAGGAAGTTTTGGCAACAGGAGTTCACTCGGCTGTAGTAGGGTCCGCAATCACACGCCCGCAAGTAATTACAAAACGGTTTGTACAAGTTCTTCCAGAAGTGAATCATAAGAAGGTAAAAGAGTTATGAAAATTTTTGCTGCTGATATTGGTGGGACATCTATAAAAGTTTGCTTAACCGATAAGTATGGAAAGATGGAGCTCTTTAAAGAGGTTCCAACGGAAAGTATAAAAGGTGGGCAATCTATTATTCAAAGGTTGGAGAAAATAATCGATCAGTACCACGATATAGATGCGATCAGTATTAGCACTGCTGGTCAAGTGAACTGTGAGGAAGGCTATATTATTTACGCGAATGACAATCTGCCCAACTATACCGGTACAAGAATTAAGGATTTTCTAGAATCAAAGTTCCATGTTCCCGTCAAGGTTGAAAACGACGTAAATGCAGCTGCTCTTGGTGAAAACTATTATGGAGTAGGTAGGAACTATCGGGATTTTATTTTTTTGACCTTTGGTACAGGTATTGGCGGAGCGATTGTAATTGATTCAAAACTGTATCGTGGTTTCACTGGTATAGCAGGAGAATTCGGACATATGAATCTTTACCCAAATGGTGTTCGTTGCGGCTGTGGGAAACAGGGATGTTATGAACAATATGGTTCGACAAAAGCCCTTATTAGGCTGGCGCAAACTGTAAATTCCGACTGCACTAACGGCAGGCAGCTTTTTGAAATGATACAAAGCGGGTGCAAGGAGCTGTTTGAAGTATTTGATCATTGGACAAATGAAGTTGCACGCGGTATTGCCAGTCTAATTCATATCTTCAACCCCACCTGTGTCGTTTTAGGTGGTGGAATCATGGAACAAGATCTGTCTATCAAACTTGTTTCTGAAAAGGTTCATCAGCACATTATGGATAGCTATTCAGATGTAAAAATAGTGAAATCTGAATTCGGTAATAAAGCTGGCTTGTATGGGGCGATTTCGTTGCACAAATTTAGCTGAAAAGGGGCTAAATACATTGAATACATGTAATCGTAAATTTTATAGTTCGTTTTTACAAAAAAGCCTAGATTACAAGATTATAAAATGTAATCAGCAAATTGAAGATGCTTATTTATTATATGTCCAGGATGGTAAGGACTATTTAGAGCTGGGAGGACTGGAAAAAGCAATTTTGGATATAGTTCTTGCAAACCCTGAACTGGCCAGCCATCTCATTTTCGTTCTTATTCATCCTGGAGATTCGGCCGAAAGGTGGAATTCATTCACCCGAACTGGCTCTTCATTTTATAATTACGTGCATTTTATGAATATAGAATTTATTCCCGAAATTGAAAGTAACCTTGGGATTGAAAGTATTTCAAAACGAGGTCTTCTCGGAGACTCTTTAGCAGGGAACATTAGCTTGAATATTGCATTAGAAAAGCCCGGATTGTGGACGCATTTATTGCTTCAGTCTCCGGCTATTTCTGATGGAGATATAAGACAGCTGGAGAATGTAAAATTAACTGGATGGAATGTATATCAAACTGTCGGGGTGTATGAAAATGAGTTCATATCCTCAGTCTCTAAAGAAAAATTATATATTCTAAAGAGGAATCGGGAACTGTATCAAAGTTTTCTTTTAAGTCATGTAAATGTGGATTATAGAGAATCTGAGGACGAGCATCTTTGGGAGGTTTGGGCAAGGGATTTACCAGCCGCATTACAATTTTTCGTAAAGGGAGTACAAACATGAAGATACATTTTACAGGCGAGCTTACAGAGGTGTTAGAGGGAGTTAAGCTCCTTAGTGCTGATTTGGGAATAAAAAGTACTGACGATGGGTATCCAATTGAAGTGATAAACCGTCAAGGACCTTTGGAGGTACGTAATAAAAATGGCAAGGCGCAAATCCTTTTTCATAAAAGAATTCATTTTTTTAGAGGATTAGGGTTATGGCTACAGCATATTAACCAAGACAAGGAATTCCATATTACTGAAGAGCCTCAATTTGAAACAAGTGGTGCCATGATTGATGTGTCCAGAAATGCGGTACTAACTGTTGATGGTATTAAAATGCTATTGCGCCAAATGGCTGTAATGGGCTTGAATATGGTAATGGTGTATACAGAGGATACCTATGAGGTTGCCGAAACTCCTTATTTTGGATATATGCGCGGGAAATATACGGATGATGAAATTCGAGAATGTGACAATTATGCTTTCCATTTGGGAATTGAAATGATCCCGTGTATTCAAACATTGGCTCATTTAAAGGAAGCATTAAAATGGGGATATGCGAATGAGATAAAGGATACGGAAGACATTTTGCTTGTTGGCGAACCGAAAACATATGAATTTTTAAAAAGATTGATTCGGGCAGCATCGAGGCCTTATCGTACGAAAAAGATTCATATCGGAATGGATGAAGCGCTTCAGCTAGGCCGTGGAAAGTACATTGAAAAAAACGGGTATCGAAATCGATATAAAATAATGAATGAGCATCTTCAGGAAGTTGTTTCAATCACGGAGGAATACGGGTTGCAGCCAATGATTTGGAGTGATATGTATTTTCGATTGGCTTCTAAAGAGGGAAATTATTATGACTTTGATTCAACGCTACTTGAAGAAGTAAAACAATCAATTCCGAATGTGAAGATGGTGTATTGGGACTATTATCACGAGGAAGAAAGTTTTTATGAGGGTATGCTAAACACTCATAAACAAATTGTCCCTGACCCAATCTTTGCCGGCGGGTTATGGACATGGAATGGGATCTCTCCGAATTATGCAAGGGCTTTTAGGAACACGGAGGCCGCTTTAAATGCATGCAAAAAAACAGGCATTAAAGAGGTCTTTGCAACAATGTGGGGGGATAATGGAGCGGAAACTCCAATTCAAACCGTACTTCCCGGACTGCAGTTATTTGCTGAATATGCCTATCATCAAGATGTGAGCAGAGAGCATTTGGAGGAACGGTTTTACTACTGTACAGGCTGCAAGCTAGATGATTTTTATATATTGAATCAATTTGATGAAATTCCAGGAGTAACACAGGATAATTTATATTCCTCAAACCCCTCCAAATTTTTACTTTGGCAGGATATATTAGTTGGACTATTCGATGAAAATATAAAGGGATTTCCGATTGCAACTCATTACAGTGGTTTAGTGGAGAAGCTGCGGGTGGCCAAGGCGCGCAATCAGGGCATGGAATTGTTGTTTTGCTTTTATGAGCAGCTAGCAAGGGTGTTAAGTGTGAAAGCGGAACTAGGAATTGAATTAAAGCTTGCCTATGACAAGGTTGACAAACCCAAAATAAAGGTGTGTCAAGAGAAGCTGGAAATTCTTAAGGCAGAGGTTGATACGTTAAGAAAGAAACATAGAGATGTATGGTTTTCTGTTAATAAAGCTTTTGGGTGGGGAGTTTTGGATATTAGATATGGAGGATTATTAGCGCGACTTGAAACAGCGCAATATCGACTAGATGAATGGTTAAATAACAAAGTTCCGAAATTAGAAGAGCTGGAGGAAGATCGGCTTAGATACGATGGTCCAGAACAATTTCCAGAGAATGTAACATTGGGCAGAGGGGAGACGTACCATCGGATTGTGACAGCTAGTAATTTATAGTGGCCGACAAATGAAAAGGGTGAACTAATAGGCCAAAGCCATGGTGCCAGAAACTTCAATGACAGATTAAGCTTCATGATTCATTAATTTTAAAATTGAGTGGAAAATGAGGTTGAACAAATGGAAAGTATTAATGAAAAAAACTCCGCTCAGATGAAAGTCGGCTGGGAGCTCAAAAAGGAGCAAGAGGAGATACGATGGCACAACCCAAAAGAAGAGCCATTTCGCATAAGTGGTTTTGCGTGGTTTAACAAGGAAGGCCGGTATCGGCGGCTTCCGGCTCAACCTGATTATGAGATACCCGAGCGCGTAGATGAATTGGCGAATCATACATCCGGAGGACAAATTAGCTTTCGGACAAATGCCTCCAGGCTTGAAATAAAAGTAAAACTGACTGCTGCTGCAGATATGGGTCATATGACTGCTCTTGGCCAATGCGGCTTTGATATATACGTGGGAGAGCCGGGGCAGAAAAGCTATTATGCGTCTGCGATTCCCTCTCTTCTTGATCAATCTTTTGAGAGAACTATTTGGGATTTTTACAGTAATGGACAACATAGCAAGGAGCAATCAAGAGAAGTAACATTGAATTTCCCTTTGTATCAGGGGGTAGAAGAGGTTTTTATAGGAACAAATCTTAGTGCAATCATTGAACCGCCTACTCCGTATGTTTCAGATAATCGCGTGTTGTTTTATGGTACTTCCATTACTCAGGGTGCCTGTGCAAGCAGGCCAGGTATGTCATACACAAATATCCTGAGCAGAAGGTTTCATTTAGAATTTATTAATCTAGGATTCTCCGGAAGTGGCAGAGGTGAACAAGGGGTAGCATTAACCATCAGAGAAATCGAGCGTCCAGCCTGCTTTGTCCTTGATTATGAGGCGAATGTCTCATTTATGGAATATAAAGCTACACTAATTCCCTTTATCGAATCCTACAGGGAATATCATCCAGATGTCCCTATTATCATAATCTCTAGAATTCCTTTTGTACAAGATAAGTTGATAGGTGAATATGAGGATTTTCAAGCGCGTAGAAAATACTCGAAATCAACTGTGGTGCAGTTAAGACAACAGGGGGATACTCAGATTTCATTTATAGATGGCGCTTCTTTGTTGGGTGAATATTGGCATGAATGCACAGTCGATGGAATCCATCCCAACGACTTGGGCTTTATGGAAATGGCCAATCGGATCGAGAGTGCACTTACGCCATTAAGGAGCCTTAAAGCAGGGGATGATCTCTAAATTAAGGGGTTCTCATATTGAGTTTCAAACCAGTGAATTTGGACAGTTCGTTCCGGGCACAAAGAAATGTGAGGGATTATTTTGCTATTGTTTGAAAATCAGGTGAAGCAGTTTACTAGCTATTTGCCAGCCTTAACCAAAAAAGATGATTTTCATAGATTTTGGGAGAAGACTCTAAAAGAATCTGCCAAAATTCCTTTAAATAGCGTACTGGAAGAAATAAACTATCCTATTAAGCAGATAGAAGCATTTACTATTTTCTATCAAGGGTTCGGAGGTTCTCCAATAAACGGATACTATATTCTTCCTAAAGAACGAAGCGGAAGTGTGCCTTGTATCATTTTTTATCACGGTTATTGTGGCGAAAAGGGTTCTATTTCAAATTATATGAAATGGGTTATCCAAGGGTACGCGGTTCTGCAACTTGCAACTATTTTCGGAAGAAGAAGAGGTGAAAATAAAGGACCTATTTAAAACTAAATGGTGCCTCTTTTCGCTTGAATTTCAAAGAATACCAATCAAATTTTAACTATTCCGTGCCAATCAGGTATAATGAATAAAAGCATCTCTCAAGTGGAGAATCAGCTAAGTAACCGAAAAAGAGGAACATACATGACTGAACATAGCTTCAAAGATTTTAACATAAGTCCCGAAATTATTCGGGCATTAAGTAAAATGAATTATTTTCAACCGACAGAGGTACAGCAGAAAGTAATTCCAACAGCGCTGGAAAATCAGGATCTTATCGTAAAAGCACAAACTGGCAGTGGGAAAACAGCTGCGTATGGAATCCCGATTTGTCATCATATAGAGTGGATAGAAAATAAACCTCAGGCACTTATCCTAACACCGACCAGAGAATTGGCTGCACAGGTGAAGGAAGATTTAACGAATATTGGTCGATTTAAGCGGATTAAAGCAGCAGCTGTTTATGGAAAGCAATCATTTGCCAAGCAACAGCTGGAGCTTAAGCAAAAAAATCATATTGTCGTTGGAACACCTGGAAGAGTGTTAGATCATATCCAAAAAGGAACATTAAACGTTGGCGAACTTCGCTATCTGGTAATTGATGAAGCAGATGAAATGTTGAATATGGGCTTTATTGATCAGGTTGAAGCCATTATAAATGAATTACCTAAGGAACGAATCAGCATGCTGTTTTCAGCAACATTGCCGGATGATATTCAGAACCTATCCAATCAATATTTAAAAGAACCAATATTTATTGAAATTAATAAAAAAGAGATGACGACTCAGTTGATCGAACACTCTTATTATAGGGTCAAGCATGAAAAGAAAGCGGAGCTGCTAAGGAAAGTTACGACGATAGAAAATGCGGATAGCTGCATCGTTTTTTGCCGCACACAGGAACAGGTAAACAATCTGTTCGATACATTGGTTAAATGGGAGTATTCATGCGGCAAAATTCATGGTGGAATGTATCAAGAGGACCGCTTCGATGTTATGAATCAATTTAAACGGGGTGAGTTTCGATATTTAATTGCCACGGATGTCGCTGCGCGCGGAATTGATATTGAAAATATTACGCATGTCTTGAATTACGATTTTCCAGTGGAAAAGGAATCCTATGTACATAGGACGGGAAGAACGGGTCGTGCGGGACATACGGGAGTAGCCATTTCTTTTGTAACTCCTTTTGATGAAGAATTATTGAGAGAGACAGAAGAATATATAGGCTTTGCTATTCAGGTAAAAGAGGAGCCAACTGAAGCAGAAGTAGAAAAATGCAGACCGAATTTCGAATCAAAAATGTTCGAAAATGAGATAAAGGAAGATAAAGCGACCGAATTAAACAGTGGAATTATGAAGCTGTTTTTCAATGGCGGCAAGAAAAAGAAATTGCGAGCTGTCGATTTTGTGGGGACAATTGCAAAAATTGAAGGCATATCTGCTGAAGACATTGGAATTATCACAATTCAAGACCAGGCTACATTTGTTGAAATATTGAACAATAAAGGTCCAATCGTCTTACAGGCTATGAAGAATAAAACTATTAAAGGAAAGAAATTAAAGGTATATGAGGCATTTGAATAATACTAATTGCTTCACCGATCTAAACAGCCCTTCCGAATCGTTCGGAAGGGCTGTTTTATTAGATCCATGCTGAAGATCTAACATCATTCTTGATAACCAAATCAGCTCGTTCTAGCGGGGTAACTGTTTTTATATAATACTGTTCTGCTTTCCAGTATCGATTTCGAAATTTATCAATATTCTCCTGTGTGGTCTTACTTTCACGGCTGAATCTAGTTTCTCTGGAACAATCCAGGTAAATCATATAATCAAAGAATGCTCTCCATTCTTTTCTTTGCAGAAATATACCTTCAATGATAATGAGGGAGGTTACTGGAATCTGGATTACTTGCCATTTTTGCTTATCAGTGGTGGGGTCATATGCAGGCAGGAGTAACTCAGCTGATTTCTTTAATTGATTGAAAAAATTAGCTCTTAGCCACTCCGCGTCCCATTGCAGTCGGTAATATTCAATCCATTCTTCGTGACCAGTATGATAACGTTTATCTTTATCTACAATAAAATCATCAATATGAAAAAGGTGAAATGATAGACTCTGTTTCTCAAGTGACTGTTTCATTCTTTTGGTAAAAGTCGTCTTCCCAGAACGACTGAGGCCATCAATACCAAGAATAAATCTTTGTCCTACTTTAAGTTCGGGTAATTGATTAATTAGATTTTGTATATAATTTCTCAAGTATTTCCTTTCCTCCTGTACTTTGAAGTTGTCCTCACTTAAATAAACCTTTTGGATTTTTCTGTTATTTAATCTCTTTTAGAAATATTTTCCTTTATAATTATAGAAAAGGCAATACAAAGGAGGCAGTTACGTGGATATTGTTAGACATTATAAAGAGATGCCACCCACTTTTCAAAAGTTACAGAAACTGCAGGACAATCTTGAAGAAGACGGGTATTCTTTAGATTCACTTGGACTAATGCTGGATACGGAGGATCAGAATTATTTCGTCACACCATGCGATGTCATTACATTTGCGTCTACCGGATCGGGATGGGATTCATTTTGGTTTATTGACTGATTTTGGAGCTGTTACCGATTTAGAAGAGGCCTATGTGGTTTATGTTAGTCCTATGGACTTTGGATCAGCTGTATTTTTGGCTGCTCGTAATTTAAAGGAATTTACGAATCTCCTTTTCACGATGAAGGATGCGATCGAAATCGGAAATTTTCTATCAATTGACATGGCTGATGAAGGGGAAGAACGTGAAGACGAAGCGGAATTTGAATATGATGAAGAAGAGTTTTTACAAGAGAGGAAATATGTACTTGGAAAATTAAAGGAATCATTAAATTGTACGGTTATTCAAGATGTAAAGTCATATTATAAGAATCTATTTAAGGAGAGAAAACAGCAAATCGCTATACATACACAAGACGGGATTGGGGTGATTCCGATAAGTAATCAACCAATCACACGCGATAAATACGAATTGGAAGAGGATGTGGAAATTGACGTTCAGGATTTACAGGCATACTTTCAGAAAGCTTCCGTAGAAAATAAACTTGCTTATGTCAGAGATGCACAAACTCTTGGCATTATAATGGATGATGAAGAAGTCAGGGAGTTCGTTTTAAGTGAGTTAAGGGAACTTGGATATAAGATTGAAGCGGATCGATTACAACGCAGTAATGAATCCGATTAAAGAGAAATGTTTCCTACATAACTGTTTGGGTATGGTAATAAGTAGCCTCTTTTTGTGGCAGAATATAAACATTAATAATATCGAATTAGAGGGAGAATAATGGATTTACTTTTATCAATTATATTGCTTTTAGTGATGCTTTTAATATCGAATATTATTAGCCACTATATTCCATCCATCCCCACAGCTTTAACTCAAATAGCTTTGGGGATTTTATTTGCTTTATTCATACAGGATCTATCATTTGAGTTGAAAGCGGAATGGTTTTTGCTTTTATTTATTGCACCACTATTATTTAATGATGGACGTAGATTTCCACGCGATGATTTATGGAAAATGCGCTGGCCAATATTGGCCAATGCATTTATTCTTGTTTTTTTAACGACTATAATTGGCGGGTATTTTATTAACTGGCTGATTCCCAGTATTCCGTTGGCCGCTGCTTTTGCTTTAGCAGCTATCCTTTCTCCAACGGATCCAGTAGCGGTGAACGGAATTGCCGAAAGGATTTACTTACCGACGATTATTTTACGTCTTGTTCGAGGCGAATCGTTGATTAATGATGCGTCTGGTTTAATTGCCTTTAATTATGCAGTTGCTGCGGTTGTAACAGGTTATTTTTCATTACAGGAGGCAGCAGCCGATTTTGTTTATGTGGTAATTGTTGGTGCGATTGCTGGTATTATCCTCGGATTATTAGCTATCCTAATCCGTTATTCACTAAGAAGACAAGGGATACAGGATGTCACCTTTTATTCTTTGCTGCAATTTGTAACGCCATTTATTGTTTATATTGTTTCAGAAGAAGTCCTGCACGCCTCTGGTGTAATTGCTGTAGTAGCTGCAGGTATTGTTCATTCCAGTTTAAGTGAAAAGACTGGAATGAAAAGTGCTGAGGAACAGGTGGTCACTGAGAATATGTGGTCGATCATCTTGTTTGTACTCAATGGAGTGGTGTTTTTATTATTGGGCTTGAGTTTGCCTTCTTCTATGAGAGCAACGGTAGAGAATCCTCTAATCAGCAATTGGCTTGTGCTCGGTTATGTCCTGGCGATTGGTTTGGCTATCATGATTATCCGAATTGTTTGGTCCTACTGCTTCTTAAGCATGGGTTATTACATAACTAACAGAAAAGAACAATCGAAGCCCAGCTGGAAAGTGGCCCTTCTAACCGGCTTGACTGGCGTACGCGGTGCAATTACCATGGCAGGTGTATTGTCAATGCCATACTTTGTAGCAACTGGAGATTTATTTCCTGAACGGTCTCTAATTGTATTTATAGCAGGCGGTGTTATTTTATTTACTCTTTTAGCTGCGACTATTCTATTGCCTTTGATCAGTAAAAAAGCCATTGAACCAGAGAGTGATGAAGAGAAAGAGTTTTTAGATGCTCAGATGAAATTAAAAATATTGAGGACTGCCATAAAGCGGATTGAAGAAGAACTAGAGCCGGAGAATCAATCCGCTGGTTACGAGTTAATTGGTGAATATAAAAAGATGATTGAGCAAATTCGCTATGAAAATAAGGATTTAGAATTTATTAAGGTATCGCAAAAAGAGAGAATAGAGGCTCGCTTAGTTGGTTTAAGAGCAGAAAGACATTATATCCAGGAGGCTGCTGCTGATGGTTCCGTAAGTGAAGAAATCGTGAAAAGACTCGAGAAGTCCCTGGATATAAGAGAAAATTTACTCACAGAGAATTTCATGTCCAAAATAACGACTCTTTTTGGCCAATTATATAGGAAGTATAAGCAATATAAGCGTGTGATAACCAAGGAAAACGAAAAGACAGCAGTCTTGTTAAATGATATGCGGGATATTCAGATTCAGGCGACAAAAGCTGCCATTGAAAGTCTAGAAAAATATGTAGAGGAAACGAACAATTCACATGTTTCATCCATCATTTATGAGTATCGAAGAATTATTGATAAACTGAAGCAACCAAATAAAGCCCGTTCAAATAATAGTATGAAGGATCAGCAAAAAGAAGAATTACGTTTCAAAGCTATTGAAGCTGAACGAGCTGACATTCAGCGAATGTATGAAGAAGGCCAAATAAATCGCGAACTGGCTCAGGATTTACGTCGATTTGTGAATTATGTGGAGAGTGTTATGCTTCAGGAAATTGAGGAATAGGCTTGCAGGTGTTCTACCTGTGAGCTTTTTTGTTTACCGTTTAAAGGTAAAGGGAAATGTGAGTATAAGATTTCACATAAAATACATTTTTGGTCAAATATACCACTATCTTAGATGATAAAATTTAGGAGAATGAAACGGAGGAGGCAACCAACATGAAAGTATTTATGATTGGCGGTACGGGCTTATTAGGTGCTGAAGGCGCAAGGGTATTAATTGAACAAGGGCATGAAGTGGCAACATTGTCACTGCCACCTATCCCTGAAGGCAGTAACCTTCCTGAAGAAATGGAGATAACTCTGGGAAATTATTTAACATTGACAGATGATGATATTCGTAAATATTTAACAGGCTGTGACGGATTTGTTTTTGCGGCAGGTGTAGATGAAAGAGTAGAGGCACCATCACCAATCTATTCATTTTTTGAAAAATATAATATTACACCATTAGAACGGCTATTAAGAATAGCAAAGGAATGCGGTGTCAAACATTCAGTTGTACTTGGGTCGTATTTTGCTTATTTTAATAGAGAACTACCCGAGTATGAACTGACGAAGCACCATCCATATATAAGGAGCCGTGTAGATCAGGCTAATATGGCTTTATCCTTCGGGGATGATGATATGAGTGTAGCCGTTTTGGAGGTTCCATATGTCTTTGGAAGCCAGCAGGGACGTAAGCCTGTTTGGGTATTCCTTGTTGAACAGATTCAAAATATGAAAGAAGCTGTCATGTATCCTGAAGGAGGAACAACCATGGTGACAGCGAAGCAGATCGGGGAGTGCATTGCTGGTGCCTTAATAAATGGGAAGACAGGTAATTATCCGGTTGGCTATTATAATATGGAGTGGAAAGAAATGCTGACCATCTTCCATAAATACATGGGAACACCGGACAAAGAAATCATAACAATTCCTGCCTCTAATTATATTGAAGCGATGAAGGCGAAAGCAGAAAAACAAAAGAGTGCTGGAATAGAACTGGGATTGGATACGGCTGAATTCGCAAAAATCTTTACTAAAAATCTTTTCATTGATAAAAAGACAATTGTTGACCACTTTGGTGTACAGCCAGATGATATAGAAAAAGCCATCGGAGAATCAGTTCAGTTAAGTCTGGATATATTGGAAGGAAAAAAAGCCGTAGTTGATATGAAAGCTGAATAAATCTACATGAGAGAAAAATATATATAAAGGAAGGGAAGCTTTGTTTCCTTCCTTTTTGTTATGAAAAAGGTAATGGGTCATTATAAAGAACCTTAACAAAAGGCTGTTTCGTAAAGATTGTGGCTTTCGTATGGAAGGGGAAGTTGGTATGGTTCGTATTATATAGTTCAGCCAGGACTTTCTGGTTGAACTTTTTATATGGATTTATTCTATCAGTAGCCAGGGTAGAATTTACGGGGATGTGGGACTGATATGGATTTCCTCCGCTAAACTGTTCACCCCCTACTTGTATAAATATATATAAGGCTAGGTGGACTGAGATCTTGTATAACAAACGAAGCTATAATACTACTTGGAGGAAATAGGGGGGACTGGTGAATCTATCAGAGGAGTATAAAGAACGAACCCAATTGTGGGCGTAGATAGCATTTTAATAAATTAATGGAGGATTAGTTAAAGAAGAAGTAATATTTATAATAAAGAAAACACGCCGTTTTTTGGGGCGTGTTTTCTTTATCTTTATGCCATTTATGATATCAAAAAGGTTATTACTTCAGAGTATTTTTAGAAAAGCATCTCAAAACGTAAACCTTTGGATTGATTCTGGAGGTCTCTTCATAATTTTCCCGTTCTATTACTATATGGAAATAATATCTAGATTGAGTTCGGATTGCCGAGTGGTAAATAAGAATATGAGCTATTATGAAAAGCCTATTTGTTATCCATATTAATTACAAAAATAGAAGGAGGAAGAAAGATGGCTTTGTTGGTTGGACTGCTTTTAATATCTTTTCTAGGTCTAATCGTAGGTTTGAATGATCCGAACGTTGTTCTTTCATGGCTTCCAGAAACTAAAAGAAATAAGCCATTTGTGTGGCGGGTTTTTGGGGGCGCAATAGCAGTATCTTTTATTTGGATACTGTCACCTTCAGTAATTGATAATTTGCTTCTTATCCTATTTCTAGTATCTATCGCAGCTTTATTTGTGGGCTTAATTAAACCGAGATTTGTTTTGAAGAGAGCTCCTGAAGCCAAAAGGTTGCATGTAGTAATGATTTTTGGTGCTGCAGCGATATTATGTATTACTTTAAGTTCAATAATTCCTCCAGTAGAAGAGTCTGCTGATAGTAGCGCACAGGTAGAGCAACTGCAAGAAGTAGGTACGGTTAAAGCAGAGGAAGAAAAAACTAAAGCGAAGGAAGAAGCAGAGGCTAAGGCAAAGGCGGAAGCGGAGGCTGAGGCGAAGGAAGAAGCGGAGGCTAAGGCAAAGGCGGAAGCGGAGGCTAAGGCAAAGGCGGAAGCGGAGGCTAAGGCAAAGGCGGAAGCGGAGGCTAAGGCAAAGGAAGAAGCGGAGGCTAAGGCAAAGGCGGAAGCGGAGGCTAAGGCAAAGGCGGAAGCGGAGGCTAAGGCAAAGGCAGAAGCAGAAGCTAAGACAAAGGCGGAAGCTAAGAAAAAAGAGGAGACACAGTTCTCAGGATACAAACTTATCAAAGTGGATGGTGGCGATTTATCTGGTTATCGTGAACCCAATGTTGTCGTGGATATCGGCTATGGGGATCGCAAATATTGGGCGTTTACTAATGAATACGGGCAACTAGTACGTGTCATTGCGGACGAGATTATTCTACAAGATGACAGTAGCGAGCCTGTAACATCATCTGGTAGATATTACTCTGATGAGGCAAAAGTTCCGGGTGTTGAAAGTGATAATTTTGATGAAGGACATATCATAGCTGACTCTCTAGGAGGGGTATCGAATGCTTATAATATTACCCCACAAGAAAGTACATTGAACAGGTATGGCGACCAAGCATATATGGAAAAAGTGATTCGTGATGCAGGTGGTGCGACAAATTTTGAAGCAATTATCACCTATCCGAATACAAAAACACAGGTTCCTTCAAGCTATAAGTATACGTATACCATCAAGGGCAACAAAGTTGTAGATAAATTTGACAATGTTAACCCGGATGAAGTAAACCAATCACTTGGTTTAACAGAAAGCAAGTCTTCTAACTCAACCAGTTCAAGTAAAAACTCAACTAGTTCAAGTGAAAACTCAACCAGTTCAAATACAGGCGGTAATATTTCTAGTGTCGATACGAACGGTAATGGTGAGGTGACGATTAAAGAAGCAAAAGATGCAGGTTTCAGTATGCCTATAACGAGTGACCACTGGTTGTACCCTTATATGCGGGATAACGATGGTGATGGGATGGTAGGTGAGTAGGCATCTAGACTATAGAAATATTAAAACCCTCCTAGTCAATAGGAGGGTTCTGTTGTGATAAAAATTACTTAAACTGAAAGAGCGTTAGTCCAATAAGCTACTTCCTTTTTGGTGGGGCTATTTTCATATTAACAAACATAATAACTAGCTAGAATCCTTACCCTTTCCAATCAACGCATTAGTTTGCCAGGTAACCGTTTAATCCCTTCGGTACAAATAATACTTCCTAAAACACCAACTAAAACGCTGGATGAAATAATTTTAAATGCATAATAAATACCTGTACCTGTTATAAAATCTAGTACTAAAAATTTTTTAATGGTAGACCACCTAATCGTATAGAAAACAACTTGATTATGTGTTTTCATATTCTTTAATCACACCCAAATCATTTTTCCTAAGATATGAATATATAAGGTTGTTTGATTCCACTAACCTGCAATATAAGAAGGAGCAATATTATGAATTTTTGAGGGCTTTATAAAATAATGCTATCTAACAGGGAATTTTATGTTAATGGAAGTAATGGGTTTTAGTGGTACTACTAATAGGTGTTACTCTATTTATGGGATTAATCGTAAGAAAGGCTGGCAAGTAAGCAAAAAGCCATGAGAAACATAACTCATGGCATTCGATTACAAGGTATTAATGCTGTTTATTTGGAAGTTTTTTGCTTGGACGTCCATATCCTTGTTTAGCTTGGTTCTTTTCAGCCTTTTGTTGCTTTTCATGCAAATTTTCTACAAATTCATGAGTGCTTTCTTCTTTCATATATTTCATCCTCCCTCTTATGGATTTATAGTTATTTTCTCAATTTTAATGGAATTCATGCATGACGAAAATAGATTATAATAGAGGAAACGAAAATAAAGGGTAGATGGAGGAAAATAGATGACCGGTAAAGTAGGGTTAGTAATTGGGGCAACCGGATTAGTTGGAAAGGAATTGGTGACAACGCTTTTGGATTCACGTGAATTTGAGAAAGTGATTGTATGGGTAAGGACCAGCACGGGTATTCAACATTCAAAGCTTAGGGAAAGTTTTCCGGATTTTGAACAATTGGATCAGGAACCTCTACCAAGTGATGTTGATTGTATTTTTTGCTGTTTGGGTACAACCATTAAGAAAGCGAAGACAAAGGAAGCGTTTAGGAAAGTCGATTATACATACCCGTTGATGCTTGCAGAGAATGCTAAACAGCACCAGGTTCGTCAATTCTTAATTATTTCTGCAATGGGTGCTGATGAAAAATCCCATGTGTTTTACAGCAAAACAAAAGGGCAACTGGAGACTGCATTGAAACAGCTTCAATTAAACAGTCTAACCATTTTTAGACCATCACTTTTATTGGGGAATAGGCAAGAATTTAGATTGGGAGAGGGATTGGCAGCTTTAGTCAGTAAATCTTGCCCGTTTGTATTTAAAGGTCCTCTTAAGAAATATAAGCCGGTACAAGGAAAAATGGTGGCAGAGGCTATGTATATATGTGCGCTGCAGGATAAAAAGGGTATAAATGAAGTTGCTTCCTATGAGATAGAGCAAATTGCCGTGTATTCCGATAAATTATAAAATGCTAAAAGTTCACCATCCTTACAGAATCTGAATGGTTAATGTATAATAGAAATTACTATTAGTAAACAGAGGTTACAAAATGAAAAACAATGAAGAACTTATCAATCAACTGGGATTGCAAGATAAAATCACATTAGAGGATATACCAGATATTGATTTATATATGGATCAAGTCATTCAATTATTCGAGAGTAAATTCAAAATGTCTAAGCGGAATGATGATGAAAAAGTTTTAACTAAAACGATGATCAACAATTATGCCAAGGGTAAAGTATTTTTTCCTATTAAAAATAAAAAATATTCTAAGCGGCATTTAATAGTAATCAGCCTGATTTATCAGTTGAAAGGGACACTCTCTATAAGTGACATTAAAACGATTCTGGGACCCTTGAACACTAAGATAGTAGAGGAAGACTTACAGCTTGATGAGCTGTATTCCAGCTTTCTGCGCCTGACTGATCACAATGCTCATAAATTTAAAGAAGACATACTAGAGAGTATCTCTGAGGCAAAAGAAGAAGGGGTACATTTAGGCGGCACTCTGGATGAGTTCAACGGCGATGTTGAATATTTTGAGAAATTATTAATGATCGCTTCTCTTTCTCATATGAGCCAGCTGTATAAAAAAGCAGCAGAGAATCTGGTAGATGAATTTAACGGTGGTAATAAAACGAAATCATAAAAAATATCCGTTTAATTATAAAGAGCCAAGTGCATACCCTGCATTGGCTCTTTGATTTTATTTAGTTTTAATTTTACCCTTCCATTGTTTGAAGCCGCCCTCGAGTTGATAAAGTTCACGATAGCCTTTTTTATATAGCATCTGAGCAGCTCGTGTGCTTCTCATTCCGCTTTGACAATAAAGATAAACAGGTTTATCTTTGCGGAGTTCCTTCATACGCATTTTCAATTGTGTTGAAGGTATGTTGCGGGCTCCTAAAATATGTCCGCCATCAAACTCTTTTTGCTCACGAACATCTATTAACTGAGCTTTTCGATAGCCAGCTTTAAAGTCCTCTTGGGACAATGTCGTAACCATTTTTTTGCTGGAGAACCAACTGTAGATGGAATATCCAATGATCAATACAGCCAGAACAATTAATACGATTAATGATGTTGGCAATTCAATCCCCACTTTCTCTTTCTGTTCACTTTACTATTATACAGTTCGTATATTTGTCTGGCAAAAAAATTTTCTGGTAATAGTTTACGAATTTGTGATAAAAAATTATTGCATTTAGGAAGGTAGACATATTGTCTTTGGATTCAAAATAATGGTTATATCGATATAGCGTTATTAGAAAGGACAATAAGTTTACAAATCACTATAAATCAAGTATCGTGCATTATGGACAAAAATTTATTTTTTAGGAAAAAAATTTTGGGTCGAAAATGCAAAAATGCTGTTATATGAAGCATAGTTAAGCTTCATAATATGCAAGCTGAGATTTTGTTTATTTTGGTTCGAAAATAGTTAAAAAGAAGATTATATCTTTGATTTTCTTTACTTTTTGTAAAATTTTAATAATTGACAATTTTAGCAGAAGATGCTCCAGACACTATATGTGGTATGAATTATAAAAATACAAATACTATATGTTGAATTAAAATGTAGCCTATGATAACGTAGAGATATTCATTTAAGAACTTAACAAAGATAAATAAAAAAGAGATAATATTATTGGTTGAAGGAGAGATCAAATTGCCTACTGTAACAAATCGCAAGTTGTCTATAAATGTCGAAAGGTTAAATAAAGATATAGCCCTATTTCCGCAAGTTTTTCCGATTACTCCAGACATGAATAAGACGTATAAGGGTGTTTCAAGGCTTGTGATGATAGATCGCTATTCCTTCAAAGATACGGAAAAAATGACACTTAGTAATGGAGATTTTGTTGTACTTACCATTAAAGAAGACCCAAAATTTCCTGCCCGTGGACTTGGGTACATCCAACATATTGATTGGGAAGCCAAGAAAGCACATGTATTGGTTGAAGAAGAATTCCGCTCATCCTTGGACAAGCATGATGAAATTAAAACCGGTCTGATTTGTAAATCACTCGACGTCATTGAAAAACCACTTGAAATTTATTATGAACAGATTGCGAAACGGAATGCACGCGGTTTGGCTGAAGTTGAAAAAACGGAAGAGAAACGCAAGGAATGGTTTGATAAATTTTATAATGAATTAGTTCAAACGAATTTTATCCCGGCAGGACGTGTGCTCTATGGAGCCGGTTCTGAAACAGAAGTAACCTACTTTAACTGCTATGTAATGCCATTTATTAATGACAGCCGTGAAGGGATTTCTGAACATCGCAAACATGTGATGGAAATTATGAGTCGCGGAGGCGGTGTCGGTACGAATGGTTCCACTTTACGTCCAAGAAACACGCTTGCTCGCGGTGTAAACGGAAAATCCTCAGGTGCAGTATCCTGGTTGGATGATATTGCAAAATTAACTCACTTAGTTGAACAGGGTGGTTCCCGTCGCGGAGCTCAAATGATTATGCTCTCTGACTGGCATCCGGATATCGTAGAATTTATCATCTCAAAAATGCAAAATCCTAAAATTTTGCGCTTCTTAATGAAAGTCAGCAAGGATGAAGTAATTCGTAGACATGCATCTGAAAAATTGAAATTCACTCCGCTCACAATGCAAGAGGAAGCCATGTATCAAGGCATAGTCAATTATAAAAACATCTCGGGGTTTGGCGGATTTAATGAGGCAATCATTAAGGAAGCAGAAGAAAAACTTTCCGCTGGTGGAAATGATACTGTTCATAATCCAGACTTTTTAACAGGTGCCAATATTTCAGTGTGCTTAACAAAAGAATTTATGGAAGCTGTAGAAAATGACGGAGAATATGAACTTCGATTCCCGGATGTTGAGTCCTATAATGAAGAAGATATGAGAGCCTATAATGAAAAATGGGCTGATTGCGGTGATGTACGCGAATGGGAGAAACTAGGTTATGCTGTGCGTGTATATCGTAAAATTAAAGCTCGCGAATTATGGAATTTAATCAATATCTGTGCGACTTATTCTGCGGAGCCGGGCATTTTCTTTATCGATAATGCAAACGATATGACAAACGCTAAAGCGTACGGTCAAAAAGTAGTTGCGACGAATCCTTGTGGGGAACAGCCATTGGCTCCTTATTCTGTATGTAACTTGGCTGCTGTCAATCTGGCTGAAATGACAGATAAAGATCGCAAACAAGTGGACTTGGAGAAACTGAAACAAACGGTAAAAGTGGGCGTGCGCATGCAGGATAATGTTATTAACGCGACTCCATACTTCCTTGAAGCCAATAAAAAACAGGCTCTAGGGGAAAGACGCGTTGGCCTAGGTGTAATGGGTCTGCATGATATGCTTATTTATTGTGAAAAAGAATATGGTTCCGAAGAAGGAAATAAGCTGGTTGATATTGTATTTGAAACAATTGCAACTGCAGCATATGAGGAATCTATTGAAATCGCGAAAGAAAAAGGTAGCTTCCCATTCTTAGTTGGTGAATCAGAGGAAGAAACGAAAGAATTGCGCACACGTTTTATTAATACAGGGTATATGAAAAAAATGCCTGAACATATTCGTGAAGGAATCATGAAATATGGTATTCGTAACTCACATTTGTTAACAGTTGCTCCTACTGGAAGCACTGGTACAATGGTAGGTGTTTCTACAGGTCTTGAACCATACTTCTCATTCACATATTTCAGAAGCGGACGTTTGGGTAAATTTATTGAAGTGAAAGCTGATATAGTAGAAGAGTATTTACGTCGCAATCCTAATGCAGACAGCAATAATCTACCTTCATGGTTTATTTCTGCAATGGATTTAACTCCTGAGAAACACGCTGATGTACAATGCATTATCCAACGTTGGATTGATAGCTCGATCAGTAAAACGGTAAATGCACCGAAAGGATATTCCGTTGAACAAGTAGAACGAGTGTATGAGCGTCTATATAAAGGCGGAGCTAAGGGTGGAACTGTATACGTAGATGGAAGCCGTGATACACAGGTATTAACGTTAAAGGCTGAAAACGATACGGATCAATCCACTCAGCCACAACATACGAAGCAGCATGTTGTTCTTATCGACACAATTGATGCACTTGAATCAACAAGCGTAACAATCGGAAGCGAAGTTGGAAATACTTGCCCGGTCTGCCGCCAAGGAAAAGTGGAGGAACTTGGTGGGTGCAATACATGTACGAACTGCGGTGCTCAGCTTAAATGTGGATTGTAAATAAAAAATTGATATAAGTGATAAAAAGGATGGTAAAGATTAACGCCATCCTTTTTTTTATTTCTGAACACACTATCTGTTAAGTAGGTGAAAAACATGAAACCATTTATTCCTCAATTAGTTTATTTTGAACCTAAAGCATTGGAATATCCGTTAGGAAAGGCTTTATATGAAAAATTTCAGAGCCTGCCAGTGGAAATTAGGCAAACCACATCCCATAATCAGATTCGCGATTTGCCCGGTGATAATGAACTGCAAAAATATCGAATCGCCAAATCCACGATGGTGATTGGAATACGGAAGACATTAAAATTTGATACATCAAAGCCTTCAGCAGAGTATGCGATCCCGCTGGCTACAGGATGTATGGGGCATTGTCATTATTGTTATTTACAAACAACGCTTGGCAGTAAGCCCTATATTAGAGTGTACGTGAATCTAGAAGAGATTTTTGAACAGGCAAGTAAATATATGGAACAGAGAGCGCCGGAAATCACAAGATTTGAGGCGGCTTGTACCTCCGATATAGTAGGTATTGATCACCTCACGCATTCCTTAAAGGAAACGATTAATTTTATCGGCAGTACTGAATATGGAAGATTACGATTTGTAACTAAATTTCATCATGTCGATCATTTGCTTGATGCTAGACATAATGGAAAAACCAGTTTCCGCTTCTCCATAAACTCCCGTTATGTTATAAAAAATTTTGAGCCAGGAACCTCTTCGTTTGATGAGCGGTTGGAGGCTGCTCGAAAAGTGGCAGCAGCGGGATATCATCTTGGGTTTATAGTCGCTCCGATATATATGCATGAAGGCTGGGAAGAAGGATATTACGAATTATTTGATCGTTTGAGGCATGCGTTAGGTGAAGAGCTGTCCATGATGAAAATTAGCTTTGAACTCATCCAGCATCGCTTTACAAAGCCGGCAAAAAAAGTTATTCAAGCACGATATCCTAAGACAAAGCTTGAGATGGATGAAACGAAGCGTAAGTATAAATGGGGGAAATACGGTATAGGGAAATATGTCTATCCTGATGAAGAAGCGAATGCTTTGAAAACTCATATAGAAAACTCCATCAAAGAGTTCTTTCCGAATGCAGAAATACAATACTTTACCTAATGTGTTCTAAACCTCTCTCTCCCAGATTAAAAATGAGTAAGTAAGGGGGGAGGGGTTTTATTTGTTTATTGACGGAGTGTTTTCCGGAGGAGGTATAAAAGGGTTTGCTCTTATTGGGGCAGTAATTGAATTAGAGAAGCAGGGATATCGGTTTAAAAGAGTAGCCGGAACAAGTGCAGGCGCAATCATTGCCGGGTTTATAGCAGCGGGGTACTCAGGGAGCGAAATTAATGAAATTATGAAAAGCGTTAAATTAACGAAGCTATTGGAAACAAAAAAAAATAAACATTTTCCACTAGCCAAATGGCTCAAATTATATTGGAGTATGGGACTTTACAAAGGGGATGCCTTGGAGCTATGGATTAAAGAGGTATTGGCCAGGAAAAATATTAGGACATTTGCAGATTTAGCTGATAAACAATTGAGAGTTATTGCATCTGATCTAACAAATGGAAGATTGATGGTTTTGCCGGATGATCTGCCAAAATATAATATAAACCCCAATCAGTTCTTAGTGGCGAGAGCGATTCGTATGAGCTGCTCTGTCCCCTTTTTCTTTCAGCCGATTACGCTTCGAACGGTAGGGGAGAAAAGGGTTATCGTAGATGGCGGGGTTTTAAGTAATTTTCCTATGTGGCTGTTTGATCAAGATAATGTTATCGCTGAGAGACCGGTGCTGGGATTAAGGCTGGTACCAGAAAAACAACAAGCAGTGGTCCATGAGCGTGATATCAATAATGCAATCGAACTTTTTACATCTTTATTTGAAACGATGAGGAATGCTCATGATGCCAGATATATTTCAAGAAAATTCGTTAAAAACATTGTGTTTATACCAATTAAAGAGGCGGGATTTATAGAGTTTTCTATTTCTGACAATCAGCGGCTAGTATTAATTGATCAAGGTAAAGAAGCGGCGAAGCATTTTCTTAAGGATTGGGTTTACCGAATCAGATGATATAAAACAATAAACAAGTACACTTTGTAGCATCTACTAATAGTAGGGTGCTTTTTTTGTCTCAAAAAGAGTGGCTCTTAATAGTTATAAACGATAAGAATATGTTGATATAATAAATTGAATGAGAAAATAAAAACATTTTCTTTATATATTAGTAATATTTTCCATTATATAGTGTATTTTGTATAGGACGTTTTTCTCATTTATTAAACGATTATAATTTTTTAAAATAATGATATTGATAATCATTATCAACTGTTATATGATAAGAACCATCATATGTTGAAAGGGAGTTGTATGGATGAAAAGGATTTCATTTTTACTACTATCATTATTCATCCTGCTCGCAGGATGTTCAGGTGGTGGCACTTCACCAAATACAAATACAGATTCAAAGGCATCTGAAAAAAATAAGACCGTGAAGATTGCATGGGCAGATAGTGGGTTCCCATCTCCATTTACATTTACCTCAAATGGTCCCGGAGGATATTTACGCAGCAGTTTCATTTTTGACTCGCTTACTTGGAAAGATGAGACTGGGGTAATTCCTTGGCTGGCATCTTCCTGGGAAGTATCTGAGGACAAGCTAACATACACGTTTAATTTAGAAAAAGATGTGCAGTTTCATGATGGAGAATCATTAACCGCCGATGATGTTGTCTTTTCATATAACTATTTTAAGAAACATGCGTTCCAGTGGAATGCAGATATGTCTAAAATAGCTTCACTAAAGAAAATATCAAATCACAAAGTTGCAATTACGTTGACCGAGGAATATTCCCCATTTATCACTGAAATTGCCGGAATTCTTCCAATTCTACCAGAGCATATCTGGTCAGAAATCGAAAATCCAATGGAATATACGGAAGAAAATGCATTAATAGGTACAGGTCCATATGTTCTTGATAGCTATAACAGCTCGACTGGTAATTATCGTTACCTAGCAAATGAGGCTTATTTCAAAGGTGATGTTACGGTTAAGGAAGTTCAATATTTGAATGTAGAGAATAAAATGCTCTCCCTGCAAAAAAGGGAAATAACCGGCGGCATGACGTATAACTATACAGAAGTGAAGCAAATGGAAGAACAAGGGTTTAAAGCGCTTCAAAGTAATCCAACAGGAAGCGCAGTTCGTATTGTTTTTAATTTGGAAAATGAACAGTTAAGTGATAAAAGGCTACGTCAAGCAATTGCCTATGCACTTAATCGAGGTGAAATAGCAGAAAAAGTATTGGGGAATTCCAAAACCATTGTTGGTAGCGGAGGGGTAATTCCACCTGATTCGGATTGGTTTAATGAAGATGTAAAAAAATATGATTATGATGTGGATCAAGCAAATGAAATGTTAGATTCACTCGGATATGAAAAAAATAAAAATGGTGTTCGAGAAGAGCTTAGCTTAAAACTTCTGGTTTCTTCTACTCCTCAGGAAGCCGAATTAATGAGATCAATGCTTGCTGATGTAGGGGTGAAATTGCAAATTCAAACAGTAGATACAGCTACTTTTACAACTGCTATGAGTGAAGGGAAATATGATATGGCTTTAACAGGGCACATTGGATTAAGTGGGGATCCTGATTTCCTCCGCTTATGGTTCTCTGGTCAGGCAAGCAATGCATATGCTGGGAATGCTGTATTCAATCATCAAGAATTTAACGAGTTGGCTAGTAAACAACTGTCTCAAGAAGGGGAAGAGCGTAACGAAACAGTTGATTCTATGCAGGATATTTTAGCTGAAGAGCTGCCTACATTAGTGATTTACCATCGCCCGTTCTACTTTGTTTATGATGCTAATGTATTTGATGGATGGTTTAACACATATGGTGGTATTTCAGACGGAATTCCATTAACAGATAACAAGGCAGCGTTTATTGAATATGATTAAAATTTTTAAGCTGTACGGTTCTCTTCTTCTTATCTTGATTCTCTTAAATTTTTTTCTTCCTCGACTAATGCCGGGGGGACCTCTTGAATATTTAGAGGGGCAGGAAAGCGGTGCAACTTTAACAGAGCAACAAAAGAATTCAATGATTGAATATTATGGGCTGAATGATTCAATGGCTGAACAATTTATTGATTATATAGTTGGCATCGTACAGTTTGATTTTGGATTTTCATATACTTATAAATTGCCTGTTAATGATATCATAATGGACCATATTTCTTACACGCTATGGATTGTCGGAATTTCTTCTGTTCTATCTATTGTAATTGGTATTTTTTTAGGACTGTTATCGGGTTGGGTTCATCATAAAAAAGGTGATAAAACATTCATGTCAACAATGCTGGCAATTGGCGCTTTACCCGAATTTTTATTCGGTATGCTATTGCTTATTGTGTTTGGAGTTATGCTGGATATGCTTCCAATGAGCGGAGCCCATACACCGTTTATGGATAGCGAATCAATATGGGTAAAAGTTAATGATGCGGCTAAGTATGCTATTTTACCAATAGTGACATTAACCATGGTAAACCTGACAAGGATCTATTTACTCGTGCGTAATGAAACGATTCAGGTAGCTTCCTCACCTTACATTGAATTTGCGAAGATGAAGGGCGTCAGGGAAATCCGGTTAGTTTTCAGACATGCGTTTAAAAATGTTTTAATACCTATATTTACTCTGATTATGATAAGAATTGGCTACACCTTTACAGGAGCAATCTTTGTAGAGACGTTATTTTCTTACCCGGGAATTGGGCAGTTATTAAAAGAGTCCATTCTTTCACGGGATTACCCATTGATGCATGGTCTGTTTTTATTATTTGCTGTTATGATTTTGATTTGCAATGCACTGGCAGATTCTATTTATCCTAAACTAGATCCACGTGTTAGAGGGGGCAAACATGTTGAAAAAGTTCTATAAGTTCCCTTTACTTTGTTTAGCCGTGGTCATGCTGTTGGCATTCTTTGGTCCATTACTTTCTCCTTATTCAGCAATGGATTATAGCGGAGGATTGTTTGAACCTCCTTCATCTGAGCATTGGCTGGGTACAAATCGTTTAGGTCAGGATATATTTAGCCAATTATTATATGGAACCCGTACAAGTGTCTTAATTGGACTTTGTATTGCTCTGTGTTCGACAGTTTTAAGTGTATTGCTGGGACTGGCAGCGGGATATTTGCCGAAATTCGATAAATTCATTAACGGGCTGGCCAATATTTTATTAGTGCTTCCAAATTTGCTTTTGATATTATTGGTTGTTGCTTTTACGGGTTCCGGTGTAATTCAGCTTGTAATCATTTTAAGTCTTTTATCGTGGCCGGGTTATATGAGAATTATTCGATCCTCTGTTTTAACATTAAAAGAAAGAGAATTTGTAAAAGCATCGGCGCTGTTTGGTGGCAGTTCTTTTTATGTATTGAAATCTCATATTCTTCCGCAATTGCAGCCCATCATAAAGACTAAATTCGTGATGACATTTCAATCTGCTGTTTTGACAGAAGCAGGTTTAGCATTCCTAGGTTTGGGTGACCCGAATGTGATATCTTGGGGAAGCATGTTAAATATGGCTTTCACACAAACATTTATTTTCTTAACTGGCCAATGGACATGGATTGTATTGCCGCCAGTGATTATGCTGCTCATCACATCGGTTTCGCTTGCTTTCTTATTGGAAGATAAACAGAAGAAGTCTTCAAAAACAAAGAAACAAAAGGGTACAACACCAGTGACCGGCAAGTCTCGCGATTTATATTGTCACTTGGAGCAGGTTACATATGACGAGACTACTATTGTTGAAAATATCGAGTTTACGATTAAAAGAGGAGAGATTGTGAGTTTGATTGGGCCTTCAGGCAGTGGAAAAACAACGATAGCCAGAGCTTTGTACGGATTGTTGCCGGCTGAGAACTGGAGTGGCGATGTTACATATGACGGTGAGTCTGTTCGTGAGAAATCCTTTAGGGAAAGGCACTACTGGAAAACATGCTCATTTATCTATCAGGATGCACGGGCGGCATTTAATCCAGTATTAAAATTAAAAGAACAGTTTTTAGAAACCGGTATAAGTCTTGCGGAAGCTGAGAAGAGTGTTGAAGAAGTCGCGTTAAATAAAAACATTTTGGACAAGTATCCGCATGAGTGCTCCGGCGGCATGTTGAGCCGGGCTCTAATCGCACTCTCTCTGGTAAATAAACCAGCTTTTGTGATTGCAGATGAATGCACAAGTGCGCTGGATCCTATATTGAAAAAAGAAGTAGTGGAACTCTTGGAGGAAAAAGTCCGTTCACATGGGATCAGTCTATTATTTATCACGCATGATTTAGATGTAGCGTATGCAATCTCGGATCGGATTTTTAGTTTAAGTGATAAACAACTGATGAAGGAAGTGCAATGAATGTTAAGAGTTCAAGATGTAAATAAAAGCTACCAAAACCAGGATGTGCTTCGGGGAATCAATTTTGAGATTTTGTGCAATGAATTTATTTGTTTGATAGGAGAATCAGGGTCAGGTAAATCTACAACGGCTGAAATTATTATGGGAATTCAATCACCGACAAGCGGACTTGTTGAAAAAGAGCCATGTTGTACGATTCAATATATTTACCAAAATCCGGAGCGTTCCTTTAACCCGTTTTGGACAATGGAGAAAAGTTTAATGGAACCGCTTGTACTTAAAAAGGAAAAGCCGGAATCAATAAAAAAGAAAATAAAAGAATTAATGGCTAAGGCGGACTTACCGACGGAATTATTAGCAAAAAAACCAAGCCAATGTTCCGGAGGACAAAAACAGAGATTAGCTATTATTAGAGCTTTATTAATGAATCCTAAGCTTTTAATAGCCGATGAAATTACATCTGCTCTGGATCCGCAAACAGAAAAGTTAATCATCAACCTATTAAAGAAATTTCAGGTTGAATTTCATATGTCTGTTTTATACATTACGCACCGAATTCAGTCTGTCGGTAATGTAGCAGATCGAATGATGGTACTTGAAACAGGGACCATTGTCGAAAGCGGACCTCCTTCTCAAGTTCTAAACCACTCAACACATCCCTACACAAAAAAATTAGTAGAGGCATGCTACTACTTTGAAAATAAAAAGCTGAGACGACTGAACAGGAGCGAAGAGCATAAGACGAATACTCGAAGGGAAAGTTCTTCCCCGCAGAGTATTTGCTTATGACTCGAGCTCCTAGGAGTCGAAGCTAGATTGAATAAAAAGCTGAAACGGCTTGCCCAGAAGCGAAGAGCATAAGACAGAGGCTCGCAGGGGAAGGCTTTAAGGAACAAAGGCTAAGAGCGCCACATCGTGTGGCAACGCCTTCGTGACCTACGTCCTGTAGCCCTCCGCAGGAACTATGCTTATGTCCTGAGCTTCTAGCCGTTGAAGCTAGATTACATAAAAAGCTGAAACGGCTGATTTAAGGAACGAAGACTAAATGCGCCACGTCGTGTGGCAACGTCTTCATGACCTACATCCTGTAGGCCCGCGAAGAGCATAAGAGGAGGTGCGCAGGGAGAGTGTTTGATGGAACAAAGACTAAAGACACCACATCCTGTGGTAACGTCTTTGTGACCAACATCGTGTTGGCCTCCGTAGTGGCTATTCTTACGACCTCGAGCGGCTAGGCCCTGAAGCTGGATTAAATAAAAAGCTGAGACGGCTGATTTAAGGAACGAAGACTAAATGCGCCACGTCGTGTGGCAACGTCTTCATGACCTACATCCTGTAGGCCCGCGAAGAGCATAAGACAGAGGCTCGTAGGGGAAGGCTTTAAGGAACAAAGGCTAAGAGCGCCACATCGTGTGGCAACGCCTTCGTGACCTACGTCCTGTAGCCCTCCGCAGAGACTATGCTTATGTCCTGAGCTTCTAGCCGTTAAAGCGACTGCCCAGCTCCGACAAGCATAAGAGGAGGCACGTAGGGAGGTGATCTTTCCTCCTGTAGTGGCTACACTTATGACTCGAGGAGTTAGGAGTTGAAGCTAGATTACTCAACACAAGGAGGAGATACAATGGAACTTAAAATACTGGAACTATGTCCGAATCATGCATTTGGTTATAAAACAGAATTATCATCCGGTCAACATACTAAATTAATGGAATATGAGTTTGCAAACATTGAATTGGCTCCATACAATGTTTTGGTTATTACGGATTTTGCAGATCAGGAGTATTTGTATAAACATAAAGAAAAAATAGAGCAATTCTTAAACGAAGGAAAGATTGTTGTATTTTGTGGCCACATGTTTAGAGCTTGGCTGCCTGGCTGTATACCAATGATGCCGAAGAAGATTCGCGGCCATCAGGATTACCTAGTAGAGGTTCCTGAGAATTCACCGATTTTTAAAGGTGTAAAAGTAGAGGATATGGTATATACGAAGGGTGTTGCAGGTTTCTTTGCAAGAGGTTTTTATTTGCCACCGAAACATGCGGAGATTTGCCTAACATTTACAGATGGTAAGGCCATTACGTACATTGATCGTGAAACAACGAATGGGACAGTTATTGTTCATGCTGGCAGGAGTTTATTAGGATATGGTCAGCGGAAAAACACAACAAACCAAATAACTCCTCAATTTATAGAGGTCCTTAAGAAAGAATTAGTACGCACCAAAGGAGTTGAGGCATAATGAGAAAAATAGCTGTGATTTATGGCGGGCATGCGCCGCATTATAGAACTTTTCATGAGCCAAAGTATGCGCAATTCATAGACTCTCTTATTTATCAGCTTGAATTGAAAGATTTTGATTTAACAGGATTTGATGTGTTGATTGTTCCTTCTCAATTAAATGGTCAAATACTGCTTGATAATAAAGAGAAGTTCTATGAGTTTGCTGATCAGGGCGGTATTATTGTGGCTATGGGTCCACAGCCATGGGAATGGCTCCCTAATCAAAAATGGGAAGAACGCGAGACGAATTTTTGGTGGTGGCTTGAAGAAAATGCAAATAGTGGGTTAGTAACTAAAAATGATGACCATGAATTTTTTAAGTATATTACGCTTGAGGATTCAACATGGCATCAACACGGAGTATTTTGGCCACCAGAGCATGCTACCACACTTATAGCTACGGATGATGGCGGATCTGTACTGTATATAGATGAACAATCAACTAAGGGCACTTGGATTATTACGACTCTTGATCCTGACTATCATTATGGTTCCTATTTTATGCCGGCAACTGAACGATTTTTAGATGGCCTTTTTCCATGGTTGTATCGTGGAGAATTTAAATAAGTCAATTTATCAGTTAAACTTTTAATCTATAACTTATGGATTATCCTTTATTATAATCACCCTAGCTTATTATTCTTATTTTACCCGTTAGGTGAAATAAGGATAAAGTATCATATATTGTTCTTTAACGAAAGCACGTAAAAAAACCGAACTCTTTAAAAAAGGGCCCGGTTTTTTTTACGTGCTTTCTTTCCTTCTATGACAGTCAGTTTGACATCTGACTTTTTCTTAGGTCTGTTAATCAGCTGTTCTTTAGAAATGACGGTTAATCCATGTGTATTATGTTTGCTTCTTTTTGTTTTAATCATTTCATGTTTACGTTTCTTCTTGATTGTTTTTCGGGCTGCTTTCCTGTATGCCTGATACTCTCCACCCGAGTTACCATTCCTGAATCGTGTAATAACAAAATAAATCAACCCAACAACAGCGGCTCCAATGAGTACGTTTTTAATTAGTTCGAACGGGTTATTTATCAAAGTGGAAATTAACCCCAAAGCTGCGAAACCAAGAAGGATATAAATAATAATCATCGAATTCTTACGATTCACAGAAAGCACCTCCTTTAAGAGCATCATTGGCATATTTAGGAAAAAATAAACAATAAGCAAGGAAATTATTTTTCTTTTATTATTCTTTACACTATTTTTTCTTCGAGTAAACCTTGTTTGTAGTTATTTTCAGTTTCGAGCATTTTGTTAAATGATACGATGGCTACCTCAATTTGTTCATCGCTTGGTTCCTTTGTCGTTAAAAGCTGCAACCATAGTCCCGGGTAACCTAAAAAGCGCAATACAGGAACGTTACGTACTTTATTGGTTAACTGCAGTACTTCGAATGATACACCTAGGACAATTGGTATTAAGGCAATTCGGTTTAAAATACGAATATAAAGGACATCAGAAGGAACGAACATATATAGAAAAACTCCAACAAATACGGTGAATAAAATAAAGCTGCTTCCGCATCGATAATGCAATCTAGATGCGTTACGAACATTTTCCACCGTTAATTCCTTATTGCTTTCAAATGCGTTGATAACCTTATGTTCTGCCCCATGGTATTGAAAGACTCTTTTTACGAGCGGTGTTAACGATACGATATAGATATATAGTAATAATAATGTGAGTTTGAAAAAACCTTCTAATAATACTTGTACTGTTTCTCCGGGTGCTATGCTCTTAAAAATAACAGCCAAAAATATTGGTACTACGGTAAAAAGTAATTTACTGAGTATAAAGGATAAAATCCCAATGCCTGCTACGCCCAAAATCATACCCAGTTTAGACGTTTCTTCTTCTTCAATCTTATGGTCATCCGCTGGGTCAACGTCATATCGATCTGTAGAGAAAGATAAATGCTTGGAGCCGATTGCACTGGATTCTAATAAAGCCACAATACCACGCAGAAACGGAATCTTTTTTAATTTTATCAGCAGGGGATGGCTTGTTTTTGGCAATGCATAGGAATCGAATGATCCATCTTTTCGTTTAATGGTTGTAACGGTACAATGTTTGCCTCCAAACATTACACCTTCTAATACAGCCTGTCCGCCGTAGATTGGCTTATTATCCAATTTATTCATCACTCCATAATGGTTAAGTTGTCTATATTATCTATTCTACAGAATTTTTCTCTATTTCACTAGTGATTGTTTCCATTTCTCTTATGAACTTTGTCTATTTCGCACATACTAGCAGTTGTGAGGTGATTGGATATGGAAACAGCAAAAGAAAAGCTGAAAAAGCCGATGGGCTATTATGGTGTAATTAATTCAGTTGGATTTTATGGAGGATTGCTTTGGGGTGCGATTTTTCAAATCTGTCACTATTTTCATTTTACGGAAATAGGCCCAACATTTCTTCTTCGCACATGGGTGAAAGCCGATTTTGTTAAAGGGTGGATGGGCGTGGTACTGTCAATTTTATGCCTGTGTCTTATTTCTATGCTCTTTGCTTATGTTTACTCCTTTATTTTTCGTAAGATGCAATCTTATTGGATTGGTATTGTTTATGGGATTGCTCTATGGGGTCTTCCATTCCTTGTATTAAGGCCATTATTTCCAGGAATGAAAACGGTTGGGGAACTATCAGCGGATACCATTGTAACGACACTATGTATCTTTGTCTTGTACGGACTATTTGTCGGGTACTCCATTAGTTTTGAATATCATGAACGGAAACTTGAGGCAGAGGAAGGAAAGAAAGTAAAAGTGGATTCCGTCCAGTAATAGGTAGTCGAATTTTTCACTCTTGTGTTAAAATTGAAAGTATCACTTTAAAACACGGGAGCCTGGTTATGGATAAAAAAATTTATTTAATCAACGGACCAAATCTAAATTATCTGGGGTTTCGAGAGCCCGAGATTTATGGAAGAACGACTCTCGCAGATCTTGAAGAGTCGTTAGTGAATCAGTCTATAAAACTCGGGGCGCAATTGGTGTGTTTTCAATCCAATTACGAAGGAGCGATAATAGATAGTCTATATGAGGCGGAAACAAACTCGGCTTCAGGGATTATCTTAAACCCAGGGGCATTTACGCACTACAGCTATGCGATACGGGATGCGATCGCCTCTATTTCAGTTCCGGTAATAGAAGTACATATTTCAAATGTCCATGCCAGAGAACCTTTTCGTCATCAATCTGTCACTGCCCCTGTAACGAAGGGTCAAATTGTAGGGCTTGGGTTGAATGGCTATGAATTGGCGTTACGTGCTTTATTGACTACTTAATCATGAGGGAGAGGTCTATTCAATGGAAAAAATTCAGAGATTGCGTGAAAGATTAAGTCAGGAACATATTGATGCTATCATCATTACAAACCCATATAACCGTAGATATATTTCTAACTTTACTGGAACAGCGGGAGTAGTCGTAATTTCCCAGAAGGATGCAAAATTTATTACAGATTTTAGATACGTGGAGCAAGCGGGCAAACAGGCAGTTGGATTTGAGATTGTCAAACACAGCGGACCAATTCAAGATGAGATAGCGGCTCAATTGAAGGAAATGGATGCAAAAAAAATCGGGTTTGAACAGGATGACCTTACTTATGCTACCTATAAGTTATATGAAAAAGTTGTGGAAGGTGAACTTGTTCCTGTTTCCAATGTTGTTGAAAAATTGCGCTTGATTAAGACACCGCAAGAGATTAAGATATTAAAGGAAGCAGCAGACATAGCAGATGCTGCATTTAAACATATTATTGAGTATATTCGTCCAGGTTTAACTGAAATAGAAGTATCAAATGAATTAGAATTCTTTATGCGTAAAGCAGGGGCTACTTCATCATCATTTGATATCATTGTCGCTTCTGGTGCACGTTCTGCATTGCCGCACGGTGTTGCAACAGAAAAAGTAATAGAAAAAGGCGATTTTGTCACAATGGATTATGGTGCCCTTTATAATGGGTATATATCTGATATTACACGTACAGTGGCGGTCGGTGACCCAACTGATGAATTAAAGAAAATCTATGATGTTACCCTGGAAGCTCAGTTGTATGCAATGGAGCATATTAAACCGGGTATGACAGGTCGCGAAGCAGATGCTCTTGCAAGAGATATCATAGCTGCCAAAGGATATGGGGAATACTTCGGTCATTCCCTTGGACATGGGATTGGACTTGAAGTGCATGAAGGTCCTGGACTTTCTGCTAAATCTGATATTATTTTGGAAAAAGGCATGACTGTCACTTGTGAACCTGGTATTTATTTACCTGGAGTTGGAGGAGTAAGAATCGAAGATGATCTCCTTATTACGGAGGATTCTAACGAAACATTTACTCATTCGACGAAAGATTTACTTATTTTATAAGGCTGTAGGAGGCTATATTGTATGATTTCTGTTAATGATTTTAAAACTGGTTTAACAATTGAAGTGGATGGCGGTATCTGGCAAGTAATTGAATTCCAACACGTAAAACCTGGTAAAGGAGCTGCGTTTGTACGTTCTAAATTACGTAATCTTCGTACAGGTGCTATCCAGGAGAAAACTTTCCGTGCTGGTGAAAAAGTTGCTAAAGCACATATCGAAAACCGTAAAATGCAATACTTATATGCAAGTGGAGATAATCATGTGTTTATGGATAACGAAACATATGATCAAATCGAATTGTCATCTAAGCAAATCGAATATGAATTGAAATTCTTGAAAGAAAACATGGAAGTGTCTATCATGATGTTCCAAACGGAAACACTTGGCGTTCAGCTTCCAACAACTGTTACATTGGTAGTAACTGAAACAGAACCAGGTATCAAAGGTGATACAGCATCAGGCGGTACGAAACCAGCTACTGTTGAAACTGGTCTTACTGTTCAAGTTCCTTTCTTTGTAAATGAAGGTGACAAACTGATCATCAATACTTCTGATGCATCTTATGTATCAAGAGGTTAATAAATAGGTGTAAAGACTCCCGGGAATAAATTCCCGGGAGTTTTTTGTTTAAGCCAAAATATATAGTGAACAACCCCGTCATCCAATTCCACCTTTCCTTAGTTCCGCCATTCCAATTAATTTACTGGATTCTTCTATCTCTATACCTTTTTCCGAATCTAAAGAGATTTTTATTTTACGGTTATAGTCATTTAACCGCGCGTTTGTTTCTAAAAAAGTCATAAACGGCCTGTCCATGAATACATTTTAAATAATGACAGACCAGGCGAGGGAGAGATATGGATTCAATCATTGAATTATTACCTCCGGCTATTGGCGCAGAGCTAAAAGAAATAGCCAAAAACCCGGGGGATATTGAAGAAATAAGAATTAGAGTTGGAAGACCGCTTGAAGTCATGTTCGGAAATCGAATCTCGTATGGGCATAAGCCTGTATTACGGGAGGATGCAGATTTATTTCTTAATAAAGTCAGCCAGTTTTCCTTTTATATGCTCGAGGAAGAGTTAAAACGCGGTTATATAACCGTTCAGGGAGGACATCGTATTGGTTTGGCAGGGAGAGTTATTCTGGAAAATGGAAGAGTGAAGGGACTTAGAGATATCACTTTTTTTAATATCCGGATTGCCAGACAAAAGAAGGGGTTGGTAAATGAATGGGTTCGGTATTTATATCATAATCGTTGGCTATCGACTCTGATTATCGGACCGCCGCAAACGGGGAAAACAACATTTTTAAGAGATCTAGCCCGCTATGCTTCCAGTGGAGATCGCTCCTATCCGATCCGTGCGATGAAAGTGGGGATTGTAGATGAGCGATCTGAAATTGCTGGATGTGTTCAAGGAGTTCCACAAATGGATTTCGGTATCAGAGTAGATGTGCTTGATGGCTGCCCAAAGGCTGAAGGAATGATGATGATGATTAGATCTATGAGCCCGGAAATCATTGCGGCCGATGAAATCGGAAGAATAGAAGATGCTGAGGCGATGATGGAAGCCGTAAACGCTGGTATAACGCTCTTTATAACGGCGCATGGACATTCGCTTGATGATATATTAGCCAGACCCATCATGAAAAACATCGTACAGGAAGCTAATTTTGAGAGAATTGTGGAACTCAAGAGAATAGATCGGCCAGGATGTATATCAAAAATAAAAGATCGTACAGGCAAGGTGCTATTTGATGGGGAAAGAGTGAGAATATGATTAAAATTTTAGGTGCAGTTTTAATTGTTATAGCTACATCCCTTATCGGCTTTGAAGTTTCTAAAAAATTAATCACCAGACCTAAACATATCCGTGATTTACGAGCGGCACTTCAAATTTTGGAAGCTGAAATTATGTATGGGCATTCTCCCTTAAAAGAAGCGGTATTAACACTGGCGAAACAAATTCCTGCTCCAGTTTCGATTCTTTTTACGGACTTTGCAGGCAGGCTCGGCTCAGCCAATCAATCTGTGTCGGCAGCATGGGGTGAAAGTCTTGAAGTGGTAAGAAAACAATCAGAACTACAGCAAAAAGAAATAGATATCCTTCTCCAATTCGGAGAAACATTAGGTAGACATGATCGGGAGAGCCAGCAAAAACAAATTCAGTTGGCATTGGTTCATCTCGAGAGGGAGGAAGCAGATGCCGTTGATAAGCAGGTGAAATACGACAAAATGGCCAGAAGTCTAGGTTTTTTTGCAGGTCTGCTCATTGCCATTTTAATGATGTAGCGAGAGGGAGGATAGTGGGTTATGGGGATTGATATCGATATTATTTTTAAAATTGCAGGGGTCGGGCTGATTGTTGCGTTCATTCATACGATTCTTGATCAGGTGGGCAAGAAGGAATATTCACAATGGGTCATATTGGTGAGTTTTATTTATATCTTATTTAATGTGGCACAGGTGGTAGGTCAGTTGATTGATCGAATTAAATCCGTGTTTTTATTTCAATAGGAATATTGGGGTGATGAGCCATTGAAATGTTGCAGATAACGGGTGTTGCACTGGTTGGAGCATTTCTGGCAATGATCATCAAGGAACAAAAGCCAAATTTAGCTTTCTTACTTGTTGTATTTGTCGGAAGCGCTATATTTCTTTTTCTGATAGATAAAATCTACGAAATCATTCAAATGATTCAGCAATTGGCCGTTAATGCAAATGTGAATATGATTTACTTACAAACAGTTTTGAAAATCATTGGAATTGCCTATATCGCTGAATTTACATCACAAATAACAAAAGATGCTGGGCAGGGTGCAATTGCTTCAAAAATTGAATTGGCTGGAAAGATTATTATCCTCACGATGGCCATTCCAATTTTAACGGTCATTATTGAAAGTGTCATTCAGATGATTCCTAACTAATCATTGTGGTGAAAGGTTTAAAGGGGCTGAAGAATATAAATGAAGCAATTAAAGTGGACAAGTATCATCATTCTATTTCTAATTCTTAGCTTAAGCAATGGCCAAACAACTCAAGCCTCTCCCACCTCTACTGATTTGCCAGAAGAAACGCAGGCTGTTGAAACATTTAATGTGGGCGATATTCCTCTTGATGATTTAAAACAATTTTGGGATTCGGTTTACGAGGAATATGGAGGTTTTTTGCCTGAGTCCCAAAAAGGAAGCTTTGTAGATTTTATAAGTGGAGAGAAAAAATTCTCTTTAAAAGAATGGCTCAGTGGTATTCTCAAATTCATCTTCCATGAAATTATTGCTAATGGAAAATTACTCGGAACGCTCATTCTGTTGACTGTATTCAGTGTCTTTCTGCAAACATTGCAAAGCACATTTGAAAAAACATCTGTCAGTAAAGTGGCAAATGCAATTGTCTTTATGGTTTTGATGATTATTGCACTGAATAGCTTCTATGTAGCAGTTGATTATGTGATAGATACGATTGCCGCCATCACGGATTTTCTGGTTGCCTTAATCCCTTTATTGCTTGCGCTAATCGCAAGCTCTGGAGGTGTTCTGTCATCAGCATTCTTTCATCCGATGCTCCTGTTTTTAATGAATACGAGTGGAGCGTTAATTGAATATATTGTTTTGCCGATGTTATTTCTATCGACTCTGCTAAGCATAGTCAGCATGCTTTCTGAGCACTACAAGGTCACTCAATTAGCTGGATTATTACGAACCTGGAGTGTGGGATTGCTGGGTATCTTCATGACCGTATTTCTAGGAGTGATCTCCGTGCAAGGAGTATCAACTGCAGTGGCGGATGGAATTGGGATCAGAACAGCAAAATTTGTGACTGGGAATTTTATTCCGGTAGTTGGAAGGATGTTTACCGATGCAGCTGATACCGTAATTGGAGCATCTCTCCTCTTAAAAAATACAGTTGGGATAGCGGGTGTGGTCATTCTATTGATTATGACAGCTTTTCCAGCTTTAAAGATATTGTTAATCGCCATGGTATATAAGGTGGCTGCAGCGATTTTACAACCGCTTGGAGCTGGGCAGATGATTAAGTGTCTCGAGATTATCAGCAAAAATATCATTTTCGTTTTCGCTGCATTGGCCATTGTCAGCCTTATGTTCTTCCTGACCGTTACTGTAATCGTGGCTGCAGGAAATATCACGATGATGGTTCGATAGGAGGCTGAATGAATGAGTATTTTAACTGACTGGGTAACTAATATAATCGTTTTTATCTTATTTGCGATCATTTTGGACATGCTCCTCCCAAACTCAACCATGCAGAAATATACAAAGCTAGTTATCGGGTTACTTTTGATCGCTGTTTTCATCGCTCCCATTCTATCTATTTTTAATAAAAATTTTACAAGTAACATTCAGGAAAAAATCATGCAGAGCAGTACATGGAAAAATCCAAAATTAGAAAATTCAATGGAAAGTAAGAAAAGAGAAATAGAAGAGACACAGCAGGCATATATATTGGAACATATGGCTGTCCAATTAAAGAATGAAGCAGAAAAGGAGCTGATGGACCAAAGTAATTATGCCATTCAAGATATTACAATTACACTTTTGGATAAGAATGGAGAAATGAATGTAGAAAATATTGAAACCATACACGTGTTTGTGGCAGAAAGCCAAGAGTCCAGCTCAGAGGTTGTGCAGCCCGTAGAAAAAATTGATATTAACATTGATCAGAAACAAACCAATATGAATGATATACCGTCATCCGAACTATCCACAATACTATCTAATATATGGGGGATCGATTCAAATAAAATTGTAATCGGATTAAATGAAGGGGGTGATGGGCTTTGAAGAATGATTGGATTCAAAAGATTAAGGACTTATTGTCCAAAGGAGATGAGGGAGGCAAACAAAAGAAAACATATCGGTATCTTGCCATTATTTTAATTGCCGGTATATTACTGATGGTGGCAAGCATGTTTACGAATAAACCCACCTCTGAAAATGGACAAACAAATAAAGTTTTTCAAGCGAGTTCTACGCAAAATCAGAAAGAAGAGGAAGCGGTCACGACCTGGAAATCAACTTCATCAAAAAAGTCTGGATCAATCGGAGATATTGAAAAAATGTATGAAAGTGAATTGAAGGGTACATTGGAAACGATGCAAGGGGTATCAAATGTATCCGTTATCGTCAATATTGACGCAACAGAAACAAAGGTTTACGAAAAGAATTCAGTCGCGCAGCGCCAAACAACAGAAGAAACAGACCGTGATGGCGGGCAGAGAAAGGTTGAGGATTTTTCAACAGATGAAAAGATTGTGATTATACGCGAAGGGGATAAAGAGGTTCCTCTGGTTAGAGAAACGAAGAAACCGGCTATTCGTGGAGTATTAATTGTGGCAAAGGGAGCAGATGATGTTCGTGTAAAAAAGGAAATCATTGATGCGGTAACCAGGGTGCTGGATGTACCAAGTCACCGTGTAGCCGTATCAGCTAAAAAATAAGGATTTTAAGGAGGAAAAATATGTTGTTAAGAAAGCAAACAGTTTGGTTATTGACGATGTTAAGTTTGGTGGCGGTGCTAAGTGTATATTATATAACAACACCACAGGATACAGCGGTAAATCAGGAACAGGATACTCAGACTACGAAAGAAAAAACAAATACAAATTCGTCTAAAGATTCAACTGAAAATGAAGAGTCTTCCACAGTTATAACAAATGAATCAAGTGATTCTATTTTTGAAGCGATGCGTATTGATCTGAATGATGAAAGAAGCAGGCAGAAAGAGGAACTGACAAATAAAGTTGCTTCAAGCGATTTATCGGAAGAAGAGAGAGTGGAAGCACACGCACAGATTGAGGCATTGGCCGAAATGTCCACAAAAGAGGATATGCTAGAGACGATGATTATTGCGCTTGGTTATAAAGACGCATTGGTAAGGGCTGATGGTGATCAAATTCAAATTACTGTAAAAGCTGATAAACAGGATGCAGGGGCTGCAAATGAAATTATCCAAATGGTCACAAAAGAAATTGGCAAAACAAATGCAGTTGCTGTTGAATTTCAACCGGAAAAATAATACCAATCTATGAAACGATATCGGTGAGCTGCCGATATCGTTTTTGGTGTAAGGAAAGAGTTAAAAGTCAATTCCCCTCCATAATTGCTAGTTTATATAATTCAAATCACAACTACCAGCAAATGATGGAGCGTAATCAGGTGAACAGTGTTCTCAAAATGTTAGTATTGGCAGGAAGCTATACTCTGTGTAGCCATCAGTAAATAAAAATGGAATCGGACAAGTTGGCGTATCTGAAAAAGGATTTTAGGTAATCTGTGATTATCTGGAATACGTCCAGAGAGATTAGGAAACTCTTTAAAAGCAGGCCGGCAAAATTCTGTTTATATAGTTTTACAGATATTTAACGTAGCTCATCTCAGGGTGGGATTATTAGTTTTAGTAAACAATCCAATAATTTTATATGTAAATAAAAAGGATTGTGAGGTGTTTTTATCGAACTTGTAAATAACCTGCCATAAGAGAAAGCAGAGGAGGGAGTTAAATTAGGAAAGCTTCTAAATTGATCTATAGAGATTTTACTAGTGAAATTTAAATGCTTTTTTTGAGGAAATAAACTACTCACTTCATTGCCGAATCAAGCAGCTAGAGTAAGTTTTGTATGCGCATACAGACTGAATAACTGGATTTTTTTAATAATCTTTTTAACAAAAATTAGAAACTTGCAAAAGGGGTATCTATTTATCAAAATTGAATTTCTACCAGCTATTATAGTATTATATTAGTATCTGGTCATAAATAGGAGGGGTGGTTCCTGATGAAAGTACAGGAAATAAGAGAAATTATAAAATTAATTAACCAAACAACTATTAATGAGTTTGAGTTTGAACAAGAGGGTACAAAAATAAAAATTATTAAAAGTACTGGATTAGAAAACAGTATACAACCAACAGATGCACCAGTGCCTGCACCGGCAGTACAATCTGTATCTAAACAAGAGGTTCAATCTGAGAGTATAGAAGAGAAACCGCCTGTTGTGGGAGAAAAAACAGAACAACCATCCAACCTTCACAAGATTACTTCGCCAATGGTTGGCACATTTTATGGAGCATCATCGCCTGATGAAGACCCATACATAAAAATTGGTGAAAAAGTTAAGAAGGATACAATTGTTTGCATTGTGGAAGCGATGAAATTGTTTAATGAAATTGAGGCTGAAGTTTCCGGTGAGATTGTGGAAGTATTGGTGGAAGATGGCCAATTGATTGAATACGGTCAACCTCTGTTTTTAGTAAAAGCCGAATAGGAGGAACCGACTCATGATAAAGAAAGTACTAATTGCAAACCGTGGTGAAATTGCCGTTCGAATTATCCGCGCCTGCAAGGAATTAGATATTGAAACGGTAGCTGTTTATTCTGAAGCTGATAAAACTGCCCTGCATGTACAAATTGCGGATGAAGCCTACTGTATTGGGCCCACTGCCTCTAAGGACAGTTATTTAAATAAGGTAAATATAATCAGTCTGGCAAAATTAACAGGATGTGATGCTATTCATCCAGGCTACGGCTTTTTAGCCGAAAATGCTGATTTCGCCGAAATGTGTAAAGAATGTCATCTGATTTTTATTGGCCCGTCAGCGGATGCCATTTCAAAAATGGGTACAAAGGATGTAGCTAGAGAGACCATGCGCGCGGCCGGTGTACCGGTAGTGCCAGGTTCGAGAGGAATTGTGGATGATGAAGATGCTGCCATTCAGGTTGCTTCTGACATCGGATATCCGGTCATTATTAAAGCGACTGCCGGGGGCGGCGGTAAAGGGATTCGAATAGCAAGAGATGAAGCCGATCTGCTAAAAGGTTTTCGCATTACCCGCCAAGAGGCATTAACTGCTTTTGGCAATCCCGGTGTTTATATTGAAAAATTTATTGAAGATTTCCGCCATGTTGAAATTCAGGTTTTAGGGGACACGTTTGGGAATGTCATCCATCTGGGTGAAAGAGATTGTTCAATTCAAAGAAGAATGCAAAAGCTCGTAGAAGAAACACCTTCGCCTGCAATTGATAGTGAAATGAGAGCCGAAATGGGCGAAGCGGCAGTGACTGCAGCAAAAGCTGTCGATTATACCGGAGCGGGAACAGTTGAGTTTATTTTCGATCATCACAAGCGAAAATTTTATTTCATGGAAATGAATACAAGGATTCAAGTTGAACATCCTGTTACAGAGATGGTGACTGGAATTGATTTAATTAAGGAGCAAATCAGAGTAGCCTCCGGTGAAAAATTATCGGTTGAGCAAAATGATGTTCAATTTAACGGTTGGGCAATTGAATGCAGAATCAATGCGGAAAATCCGAATAAAAATTTTATGCCGTCAGCGGGTCAAGTGGAAATGTATTTACCCCCAGGTGGATTTGGCGTAAGGGTTGATTCGGCAGCATATACAGGCTATTTTATTCCTCCATATTACGATTCTATGGTAGCAAAATTGATAGTCCATGCTCCAACGAGAGACGAAGCTGTTCAAAAAATGAAACGTGCATTATCAGAATTTGTAGTCGAAGGTATTGAAACAACCATACCCTTTCATTTAAGGTTAATGAACCATGATGTTTTTGTTTCTGGAGATTTTAACACAAAATTTCTTGAAACTTATGACGTTATGAATCCATAATAGAGGTAGAAGATTTGGAGGTGTATGACATGGAACAAAATCAAACAGTAGATTTAGAGAGCTATGATGATGGATTGGGCAAGGTTGAAATTGCCCCTGAAGTTATTGAGGTGATCACTGGTATAGCAGCAAGTGAAGTAGAAGGAATTGCCCAAATGCGAGGTAATTTTGCTTCAGGTGTTGTAGAAAAGCTTGGTAAAAAGAATCATGGCAAAGGTGTAAAAGTTGAACTTAATGAGGACAGCATTAAAATTGATGTTTATTGCCTTGTGAAATTCGGTGTATCTATCCCGAAAGTAGCTCAGGAAGCACAGGAGAATATCCGCCAAACATTATTAAATATGACTGCTCTTGAAGCAACTGAAGTGAATATTCATATTGTTGGCATTCAATTTGAAACAGCTAAAGCTGAATCAGATTACCAGGATACAATCTAAATAATTGTATAACTAATGGTGTATAGGCTGCCCTCATTGTGGCACTGACGCACCGACTAAAAAGCACTCAGAACTGAACTTCCCTATATTGAGTTAGGTATTCATCTAACTTTCTTGGGGTAGATCAGCCATACTGAGTGCTTTTATTTTTTGGAAACAAATTTTGTATATAGTTCACTATAAGGGAAATAATGGGAGATCTAAGATGTCGTTCGCATCTGCAGGTAAGTTAATAGTAAATCACTTAATGACAATCTTTAAATGATGTTACTATACTACCTTTACTTGTCATGATGTGGTATGATTTCATATATGATACGAGGTGCACAAAGTTTAGTGTACTTTTCGAAAGTAAAGGAGTAAGAATTATTCATGAAACGCAGAGAGGCAAGAGAAAAAGCTCTTCAAGCTCTTTTTCAAATAGACGTTGGGAAAGTAGAAAGAGAACTAGCTATAGAACATGTGGTGGAAGAATCAGAGGCAGATCCCTATTTGGTTCAATTGGTAAATGGAACGACAGATCAGTTGGAAAAGATAGATAGTCTTATTATATCCAATTTAGAGAATTGGAAATTGGACCGTCTTTCTAATATAGATCGTAATATTTTAAGAATAACTACATACGAACTGTTATTCAACGAAGAAGTTCCGCAGAACGCTGCCATTAACGAAGCAATCGAATTAGCTAAACTATTTGGGGATGATCAGTCTCCGAAGTTTATTAATGCAGTATTATCCAAGATAAAAGAATCTTTATAAATAGAAAAGATGATAAGATTTTAAGGGGGAGCTGCTGTCATGCCGGCACAGATACTTAACGGGAAATCGATATCAGCAACAATCCGCGAAGAGATTGCAAGTGAAGTTGAATTATTAAAAGAAAACGGCATTATACCAGGTCTTGCGGTTATCCTGGTCGGTGACGATCAGGCATCGCAAACATATGTGCGAAATAAAGAAAAAGCATGTGAACAATTGGCGATGAAATCCGAGTTGATCACCTACCCTGCATCTATTTCCGAAGACAGGCTTCTTGATAAGCTTGTAGAGCTGAATCATCGTCCGGATATCCATGGGATTTTAGTTCAGTTACCTTTACCGGGGCATATTGATGAAAAACGGGTAATTGAAACGATTGATCCTGCTAAGGATGTAGATGGTTTTCACCCAATTAATATTGGCCGAATGATGACCAAGCAGGAGGCATTGATGCCTTGTACACCATTTGGGATATTAAAAATGGTACAAAAAACAGGAATTGAGATTGCCGGTAAACATGTTGTGGTTGTGGGTCGAAGTAATATTGTCGGCAAACCTGTCGGACAGCTATTTTTAAATGAGAATGCGACCGTAACCTATTGTCATTCAAAAACAGTCGATCTGAGACACTTCACTAAGCAGGCCGATATCCTGATTGCAGCGGTGGGAATTGCTAAAATGATTAAAGCGGATGATATAAAAGAAGGCGCTATAGTAATTGATGTTGGTATGAACAGGGATGAATCGAATAAATTATGCGGTGATGTCGATTTTGATGATGTCATACACAAAGCATCTTATATCACGCCTGTTCCCGGTGGTGTTGGTCCGATGACAATTACGATGCTCATGTATAATACGGTTCAAGTTGCTAAAAAATCTTTGTAAAATAATAAAGAGTATGATTATAAAAAGCTGCCGAAAATTGCTATAATAACATTTACGGCAGCTTTTTTATGTGTAAAATAATAATTCGAAGAAGGAGGCCATATATAAAATGGAGAAAAATCAATATTTAACTGTGGCCGCCTTAACCAAGTATATTAAACGAAAATTTGATGCAGATCCTCATCTTGCGGATATTTATGTAAAGGGAGAAATATCAAATTTCAAAAAGCATTCCAGCGGTCATATGTACTTGACATTAAAGGATGATAAATCAAGAATTAATGCGGTGATGTTTGCTAAATCTGCACAATCGCTCGCGTTTACTCCTGAAAACGGGATGAAGGTTCTGTTGCGAGGAGAAATACGTGTTTATGAACCTACCGGCGGATATCAAATGTACATAAAAGAAATGATGCCTGATGGGATTGGAGAGCTCTTTATTGCATTTGAGCAGTTGAAGAAAAAGCTCGAGCAAGAAGGACTCTTTCAAAGGATGTATAAAAAGCCAATCCCCCTGTTTCCGGCTAAAATTGGAGTGATTACGTCTCCAACTGGAGCTGCGATTCGCGATATTATTACGACCTTAAAAAGGCGTTATCCAATTGGGGAAATTTTGATCTTTCCGGCTTTAGTTCAAGGGAAACAGGCAGCACCCTCTATCGTAAAAGCGATTGAACAAGCAAATGAGTATCCGATTGATGTCTTAATTGTCGGTCGGGGCGGTGGATCTATTGAAGAATTATGGGCATTTAATGAAGAAATAGTCGCAAGAGCTATCTATGCTTCTAAAATACCGATTATTTCAGCTGTTGGCCATGAAACAGATACAACGATCAGTGATTTTGTAGCTGATTTAAGAGCTCCTACTCCTACTGGGGCAGCAGAAATGGCAGCGCCAAGGGTAAGTGATATTGCAGAACGGATTACTATAATGGAAACGAAGCTGATTCGTTACTCTAATCAGCGGATTGAAACAGAGAAAAATCGCTTGTCTGCTATTCATAAATCATATGCTTTCAAATATCCCCACCTGTTATATCAACAAAAATTAGAGCAGCTGGATAGAGTGGCGGAGCGTATTTCACGGAACAGCAAGCTTTATTTCGAACGTAAACAAGACCAATTGTTGGCACTCACGAAAGCGGTGGAGCGTAATATTCCATTGAATTCGATATCGAGAAAAATACGTGAAATTGAACAAATAGAGTCTCGCATGACCCGTGCGGCTGTCCATACAGTTAAAAGTAAACAGCGGGATTATTTGAATACGGTAACGCTTCTTGAGGCAGTCAGCCCTCTTAAGATTATGGAAAAGGGGTTTGGACTGGTTTATAAAGATGAAGATAACTTGATAAAATCAACTGAGTCTGTAAAAATAGGCGATCAAATAACAGTTGTTGTACAAGACGGTGAAATCGACTGTACGGTTAATGATATTAGGGAGAGTGATTGATATGAGTAAAAAGGAAGAGGTTGCTATCACATTTGAAGAGGCAATGTCTAAGCTTGAAGGAATCGTGGCGCGACTCGAGGATGGAGAAGTACCATTGGAAGAGTCGATTAATCTTTACAAAGAAGGAATGGAGTTATCCAAATGGTGTCATGATAAGCTTAAAACAGCTGAAGAGCAATTAACGTTAATTATGAAAGAAGATGCGTTTAAGCCATTTTCCATTGATGAGGAGGAGTAACATGGAAGAGTTTGCTTCCTTCTTAAATAGTAATAAACATCAAATTGAGTCAAGGATGGAAGAAATCGTCTCTAATTTAAATACCCCGTCAACTCTCCAAAAGGCAATGGGTTATTCTTTGGAAGCCGGCGGAAAAAGACTAAGGCCTTTATTAGTGCTGGCTGTTTTACATGCCTTTGGCAAAGAGGGAGAGATTGGCCTTGATACAGCATGTGCTATTGAAATGATACATACGTATTCATTGATTCACGACGATCTCCCGTGTATGGATAATGATGACCTAAGAAGAGGCAAGCCAACGAACCATAAGGTATTTGGAGAGGGAATGGCAGTCCTGGCGGGCGATGCACTCCTTACATTAGCATTTGAAGTCGTTGCTAATCAGTCTAAATATGAAATAAACCCGTCAGTCAAACTTGAATTAGTTCTTGAATTGGCGAGAGCAGCCGGAGCTGAGGGCATGGTTGGGGGTCAAGTGGCCGATATAGAAGCAGAGGAAAATGGTGTTGATTTACAGGGTCTTGAGTATATCCATGAAAATAAGACTGGTAAACTACTTGGGTACAGCATTATGGCCGGAGCCATACTTGCGGGAGCAAGCTTGGAACAGAAGGAGAAGCTAAGGGAGTTTTCCCGCCATCTTGGCCTTGCTTTCCAAATCCGCGATGATATTCTTGATGTTGAGGGTTCCGAAAGTGTAATAGGTAAACCTGTAGGAAGCGATGTTACTAATCATAAAAGTACATATCCATCCCTTTTAACAATGGATAAAGCTAAAATAATGCTGGATCAGCATATTCATTCAGCAAGAATATTACTTTCCGAAATTGATTTTAATGAGACCTTATTACTGAAGTTTGTTGAATTGGTAGCAAACCGTGACCATTGATTTGGAAGGTTTTCCATCCAAATCCACTTACCTAGAATTATGATGTATGCTATACTTTTTGGTATCTAAGAGTGGTGCAGTATTCTAGTCGGTCTACCGTTCTGGAGAGTGAGCCTAAAAATTCACTAAAGGGCACATCGATGATGGTTCTTGGATTGGCTCGGGGCGCCCAGCTTTGGGTCGATTCAGGAAGTAAGGAATTAGGGCGATCCACAATGGCATGTGGGCGTTGACCCTGGTTTCGCGGAGGCTTTATTCTGATTTGAAAATAAATTGGAATATTGGAAAACCTGCATAAACAGGAAACTGTGTGCAGCGTAGCCTGCCTTGAGTGAAGTTTGAGGGGATTGCGAAAGGAGCGTATATACATCAGTTGGCCATTGATATATCTACTGCCATCGCATGAAATCGGCTTTGCAAAAGAGGCTAAAGAATTGGTTAAGGGCTGTCGGGGAAATCTCCTAGACTGTTCAATGACATATATGAAGGATTAAGGTACGGACTAAGTGGCAATCCAGTCCAATTGACGGAAACGCAGTTGAGTCAGATTTAAAGGGGAACCGCCGATATGGCGACATTCGGTAACTGACTGGGAAATCCTACTGGACCTAAGCCGTAAAATTAACTTCCTATATGACCACTCTCCTATAAAAATTACTTTAAAAGCTTGCTGATAGCAGGCTTTATTTTGCATATAGGATGGTTAGAGTATATATATTATGAAAAAAATATTGAAAGAATCAGCCAGATGGACAGTTACGATTACCGTTATTACGTTTCTTCTTGCAGCTATATTTACAGTCGTATCTACCGTAGCTTTAAATGGCGTTGGTTGGATAAGTGGTTTGGCGATTGTTCTTAGCATTGTACTTATTGGTATCTTCTTTGATATGATTGGTATTGCAGCTACTGCTGCTGATGAAATTCCTTTTCATGCAATGGCCTCCAATCGGGTACACGGAGCGAAGCATTCTATTCGGATCGTTCGAAATGCCGATAGGTTTGCAAGCTTCTGCAATGATGTAATCGGGGATATTTCGGGTATTGTTAGTGGAACAGCAACTGCAATTGTGATTGTGCAATTATCAATCAGCTTTGACTGGAATGAAGCGTCAGTAGCTGAAAGTGTTGGTTCGATTATTTTAACGAGTTTAATCGCAGCATTGACAGTGGGCGGTAAAGCAATGGGCAAAACCCTTGCTATTCGATATTCAAAGGATATTATATTTGCAGTGGGCAAAGTATTGTACATTCTCGAAGAACATTTCCAAATTGTTATTATAAAGGAAAATAAGGGAAAGAGACTCAAAAGAAAAAGAAATGAAAGTGAGTGATCCTGATGGATATGCTATCCATAAAAGACCCATCTTTTCTTAAAAAGATGTCCAATGCGGAATTGGAGTCTTTGGCACAGGATATTAGGGATTTTTTAATTAAACAACTATCTGTTACCGGCGGGCATATTGGACCAAACTTGGGTGTAGTAGAGTTAACGCTCGCCTTACATAAGGAGTTTAATAGCCCAAAGGATAAATTTTTGTGGGATGTCGGCCATCAGTCTTATGTTCATAAAATATTGACAGGGCGGGCATGTCAGTTTGAAACTCTCCGTCAATACAAAGGGCTGTGTGGATTTCCAAAGATGAATGAAAGTGAGCATGATGTTTGGGAGACAGGTCATAGCTCAACTTCTTTGTCAGCTGCAATGGGTATGGCGATTGCTCGTGACTTGAAAAAAGAAAAAAGCTTTATCATTCCTATTATTGGTGATGGTGCTTTAACAGGTGGTATGGCCCTTGAAGCATTAAACCATATAGGACATGAAAAAAAAGATATGATTGTTATCTTAAATGATAACGAGATGTCCATTGCTCCAAACGTAGGTGCCCTGCATTCTATTCTCGGAAGAATGCGGACAGGAGGCAAATATAACTATGTTAAAGATGAGCTGGAACAACTGCTTAAAAAAATACCGGCTGTGGGTGGCAAGCTTGCTAATACAGCTGAACGTATAAAAGACAGTTTGAAGTATCTGGTTGTTTCCGGAATGTTTTTTGAGGAACTGGGCTTTACTTATTTAGGTCCGGTTGATGGACACGACTTTGAAGATTTGTCTGAAAACCTTAAATATGCTAAAAAAACAAAAGGTCCTGTTCTTTTGCATGTGATTACGAAAAAAGGAAAAGGTTATAAACCTGCGGAAACAGATGCAATTGGTACGTGGCATGGTACGGGGCCATATAAAATCGAGACAGGCGATATAATCAAGGAATTGAATGCACCTCCGGCATGGAGTGCACTAGTCAGCGAGACTGTCAGAAGATTGGCGAGAGAAGACGAGCGGATTGTAGCGATTACTCCGGCAATGCCGGTAGGTTCGAAGCTGCTCGGATTTGCTTCTGAATTCCCTGATCGAATGTTTGATGTCGGAATCGCGGAACAGCATGCGACTACTGTTGCTGCAGGACTTGCCACGCAGGGAATGAAGCCATTCCTAGCGATTTATTCTACATTCTTGCAACGTGCTTATGACCAGGTTCTTCATGATATATGCCGACAAAAATTAAATGTCTTCATTGGGATTGATCGAGCAGGACTTGTTGGAGCAGATGGAGAAACCCATCAGGGTGTATTTGATATTTCCTTCCTGCGCCCTATGCCTAATATGGTTATTATGATGCCCAAAGATGAAAATGAGGGACAGCATATGGTGAATACGGCTATTCAATATAATGATGGTCCGATTGCCATGCGATTCCCAAGAGGAAATGGTTTGGGTGTTCCGATGGATGAAGAGCTAAAAACAATCCCGATTGGTACTTGGGAGGTCCTGCGTGAAGGAAATGATGCTGTCATATTAACATTCGGCACAACCATTCCAATGGCGATGGAAGCAGCTGATAGACTTCAGAAGGATAATATTCATGTGAAGGTAGTAAACGCTCGTTTTATAAAACCATTGGATCATGAAATGCTTGCTGAATTAATGTCTGCCAATTTGCCAATCCTAACAATAGAAGAAGCTGTTCTTCAGGGTGGTTTCGGAAGTGCAGTACTTGAATTTGCAGAGGAAAATGGATTCCATAAAGCTTATATCGAAAGAATTGGAATACCGGATGAATTTGTAGAACATGGCAGCGTCGGTAAATTGCTTCATGATATTAACCTAACGGCTGAACAAGTGGTAGAAAAATTATCTAAGATGACCTATAAAGTGACGAAAAAGGCGTATTAAATATGAAAAAAGAACGTGTAGATGTATTATTGGTTGAACGTGGATTAGCGGAAACAAGAGAAAAGGCAAAAAGGGCAGTAATGGCTGGTATTGTTTATTCAAACGACCTGCGAATGGACAAGGCTGGTGAAAAAATAGCTACCGATGCGCCGCTATCCATAAAAGGGCAAGTAATGCCTTATGTATCAAGAGGCGGCTACAAGCTGGAAAAGGCTATGGAGACATTTACTATTTCCGTTAAGGATAAGTTAATGATTGATATTGGGTCATCGACGGGAGGGTTCACAGACTGTGCCCTGCAGAACGGTGCAAAAAAATCATATGCTGTTGATGTCGGTTATAACCAACTGGCTTGGAAGCTGAGACAGGATCCGCGGGTAGTCGTAATGGAAAGAACGAACTTCCGTCATTCAGTACCTGAGGATTTCACTGAAGGTCTGCCAGAATTTGCTACAATTGATGTTTCTTTTATATCGTTAAAGCTTATCTTACCGGCTTTAAAACGAATTCTTGTGCCTGGAAGCGATGTTGTAAGTCTTGTAAAACCGCAATTTGAAGCTGGTCGTGAGCAGGTTGGAAAAAAAGGAATTATTCGTGATAAAAAAGTACATCTTCAAGTTGTGGAGCAAATTCGAGACTTTGCTATCCAGGAAGGCTATATACTAAAAGAAGCTACTTTTAGCCCCATTACAGGCGGGGATGGAAATATTGAATTTTTATTCCATTTATACTGGCCAGGGGAAGGTTCCGATTGTACACAAGATGTAGTCGTGAATCTTGAGCAGGTAGTTGAAGCGGCACACGAAGCGTTAAAAACGAATAAAGGTGAAGATAAGTGAAATGTTTAATCCCCCGGTGGCTTTGCCATGGGGGTTATTTCTTTATGCAATCCTTGCATAAAAATACATAAAATACATGTACTTTTGTGACAAAATCCGCTAACATTAGGTATGGAAGGCATTATATTGAGAGGTGTCAAACTAGATGAATAAAGGTCAAAGACATATAAAAATACGTGAAATCATTACAAATAATAATATTGAAACACAAGATGATTTAGTGGATATTTTAAGAGCGGAAGGGGTAAATGTTACGCAAGCGACTGTATCAAGAGACATTAAAGAACTGCATCTGGCAAAAGTACCAATGCAGGATGGACGCTATAAATACAGCCTGCCAGCAGATCAGCGCTTTAACCCTTTTCAAAAACTTAAACGGGCATTGGTAGATGCGTTCGTGCGAATTGATTCAGCCAACAATCTATTGGTCATGAAAACATTACCAGGTAATGCTCAGGCAATTGGTGTGTTAATGGACAATTTGGATTGGGAAGAGATTCTCGGAACGATTTGCGGAGATGATACATGTTTAATTATTTGCAGAGATGAAAAAGATGCTGAAATCATATCAAAACGTTTTCTTGATATGCTTTAAGAAAGTTGGGATGAAAGATGTTATTGGAACTCTCCATTCGTAATTTCGCCATCATTGAATCACAAACGCTCTCCCTCGATAAAGGTTTGACTGTACTTACTGGTGAAACAGGTGCCGGTAAATCTATAATCATTGATGCAGTACAGCTATTGGCCGGTGGACGAGGATCGTCTGAATTCATAAGACATGGTGAAGAAAAAGCTGAACTGGAAGGTTTGTTTCAGTTGCCGGATTCATTACACCCAGCCATAGAGAAAGCAAAAGAATTTGGGATTGAATCTGAAGACAATATAATTATTATCAGAAGAGATATGTATACCTCAGGGAAAAGTGTGTGCCGAATCAATGGGAAGATGGTTACAATCTCAACCTTAAGAGAGGTAGGGAGAAAATTAATTGATATTCATGGACAGCATGAACACCAGGAGTTAATGGATCCCGATTTTCATCTCCCTTTATTGGATCAATTTGGCGAGCAGGATATTAAACAATCTCTGACTGAATATCGGAAGCTTTATAAGCAATATAATGAAACCCGTCAGCAAATGAAAAAATTAAGTGAAAATGAGCAGAAAATGGCACACAGGCTTGATTTGATACAATTTCAATTTGATGAGATCCAAAAGGCTGAATTGGAGATTGATGAAGAAGAGCAATTAATGGAGGAAAAGCATAAACTGAGTAACTTTGAAAAGGTTCACCAAAGTCTACATAATTCCTATATGTCCTTAAATAATGAGAATGGCGGACTTGATTGGGTCGGTAATGCGATGACAGACCTACAAGGAATTGAACACATTGATGAACAATATAAAGAGTTATCTGAATCAGTGAAAAATGCGTTTTATATTCTTGAGGATGTAACAAGCTCGATTCGTTCCCAATTGGATTTATTGGAGTTTGATCCTGAAAGACTTCATGATATTGATGCAAGACTTAATGAAATTAATCATTTGAAGCGGAAATATGGTAAGACGATCAAGGAAATTCTGGAGTATGCTGCAACCATTGAGGAAGAGATTGATACGATATTGAATCGCGAAACACATCTTGAAAAATTAAAAACCCAGCTATCAGCTTTAGAGAAAGAAGTAATCCTAGAGGGCACAAATCTGTCAGAGCTGAGACAAAAATATGCACATCTTCTAACGGACGCAATCCACCGTGAACTTAAAGAGCTGTACATGGATAAAGCCGTATTTGAAGTGTATTTTCATCATTCTGGACAAGATCAATCCAATCTTATTGGTGAGAACGGGATAGATCAGGTGGAATTTTATATTTCTGCTAACCCTGGCGAGCCTGTAAAGCCGCTATCCAAAACAGCCTCCGGTGGAGAACTTTCACGTATTATGCTGGCTATCAAAAATATCTTCTCTCAACACCAGGGAATCACATCGATTATCTTCGACGAAGTAGATACAGGAGTCAGCGGACGGGTTGCACAGGCAATAGCCGAAAAGATATACCGTGTGTCGGAAGGCTCGCAGGTATTATGTATCAGTCACTTGCCGCAGGTAGCAGCTATGGCAGACATTCATTTATTTATCTCTAAGGAAATTACAGAAGGCCGTACAAAAACGAATGTCAAACCGCTTGAAAAAGAGGAACGAGTAATAGAGATTGGCCGAATGATTTCCGGTAAAGAATTAACAGCTTTAACAGAAGAGCATGTAAAAGAAATGCTGAATCAGGCTGATCAAATTAAATACAATATAAAGACAAACTGAGGAGCGTTCTCCTCAGTTTTTTTCAATACTATTGTCTCCTCATTAAAATTATCTTATGTAAATATTTTACCATTGTTATTCCTATCCATAATGGGTAGCTTTTTATTTTGTACTTTTGTTATAAAGTCAATCCCTCTCGGCAAAATTATAAGGGTAGCCATAGAAACGAGGAGAGTGAATGGATGAAATCGATATCAATAAGAAAATGTTTCGGTGTATTTCTCCTTGTTTCGCTGTTAGCCGTTATTTTTAGCCACCCAATGCAAAAATATTTTGAAATTCCCACCAAACTTACTTTATTTGAAGGACAAAATAAATCATTTAAAAAAAGCCAGTTCCTTAACGCAGAAGTGGTCTCTGCAAACTCTGGAGTTTTAATTGATAATCGTTCCAAGGCTCTGAATATTAAGGGCTCTAAAAATGGGTATAACCAAGTCGTTTTTAATATTGCAGGTATTCCTGTTAAAACGGTTGACATAGAGGTTTTAAAGGATTTTAAGGTAATTCCGGGAGGGCAATCCATTGGAGTGAAATTGAATACATTGGGTGTCCTTGTGGTAGGCCATCATCAAATAGCAACCGAGAAAGGCAATCTTTCGCCAGGTGAGATTTCAGGAGTGCAAGTTGGAGATATTATTACTGCTATAAACGGGAAACCAATTACCAAAATGCAGGATGTCGCTCCTTTCGTTCAGGAATTTGAGAAGAATAATAAACCGCTGATTGTAGATATATTTCGGGATAATGTAAAATTGACCAAACAATTATCTCCTTTAAAGGATAAGAATGAGAAAGTATTTAAATTGGGGTTATATATTCGTGATTCAGCTGCGGGTATAGGTACAATGACCTTTTACCATCCACAGACGAGAAAATATGGGGCTTTAGGTCATGTTATTTCTGATATGGATACAAAAAAGCCAATTGTAGTGAAGGATGGTCAAATTGTTAAGTCAACCGTTACCTCGATAGAAAAAGGAAGCAATGGAAATCCTGGAGAAAAGCTGGCTCGTTTTGCAGCTGATCGGGAAGTAATCGGGAATATAAACCGTAATTCTCCATTCGGTATTTTTGGACGGTTGAATCGGCAAGTGGACAATGGAGTAAATGATACACCAATGCCAATTGCTTTATCAAATGAAGTCGAAGAAGGACCAGCTGAGATTTATACAGTTGTGAACGGAAATAAGGTAGAGAAATTCGATATTGAGATAATCAGTACTATTCCGCAAAAATTTCCGGCAACTAAAGGAATGGTTTTGAAGGTTACCGATAAAGATTTATTAAGCAAAACTGGCGGGATTGTGCAAGGAATGAGTGGGAGTCCAATTATACAAAAAGGGAAGGTTATTGGCGCAGTCACGCATGTTTTTGTCAACGACCCAACAAGCGGATACGGAGTTCATATTGAATGGATGCTCAATGAAGCAGGTATTAATATCTATCAAAAGGATCAAAAAGCAGGGTAATTCAGCCTGCTTTTTCCTTTTATTGGTAGTATAATGGGGAGTAGAGTGGAGATTTTTCGACAAATGAATAATATTATTTGCATGTTAAGACGAAAACAGTCGAAATAAAGAGGATTCAGGAGCAAAACTTGTATTAATATATAATTTTAAGTATTTTTCATTTTTTCAATGCTTTTTATATTGCAATGTCGAATTTCTCGGTTAGAATAAAGATTAGAAATGATAGAAAATAAAGGAAATGTCTGAGGAGGATATCTGGTTGAAAAAAATAAAAGTATGTGTCGTTGATGACAATCGTGAACTTGTTGCTTTATTGGAAGAGTATATATCAGAACAGCCGGATATGGAGATTACAGGGGTTGCCCATAATGGACAGGATTGTTTAAGCATGCTTGAACAGCAAACGCCGGATGTTTTAGTACTTGATATTATCATGCCGCATTTGGATGGTCTGGCCGTTTTGGAGCGAATTAAAGATTCTCAAAAAGGAACGAGTGTTCCGAATGTCATCATGTTAACTGCTTTTGGCCAGGAAGATGTTACGAAAAAAGCGGTTGAACTAGGAGCGTCATATTTTATACTTAAACCATTTGATATGGATAACCTTGTCAATCATATTAGACAGACAGGTGAAAAGGGTGCTGGCATAGCGAGAACGAGCACATATACACCGCGTCAGCCATCGGAATCTAAGCCTCTAAACCTTGATGCAAGTATCACTAGCATTATCCACGAGATTGGGGTACCTGCGCATATTAAAGGCTATATGTATTTACGTGAAGCAATTTCTATGGTTTATAACGACATTGAACTGCTTGGTTCGATTACTAAAGTCCTTTATCCGGATATTGCGAAAAAATTCAACACTACTGCGAGCCGTGTAGAACGTGCTATTCGACATGCAATTGAGGTCGCATGGAGCAGAGGAAACATTGAATCCATCTCCTCATTATTTGGATACACAGTCAGTATGACGAAAGCGAAACCGACAAACAGTGAGTTTATTGCAATGGTCGCTGATAAGCTTCGACTCGAGCATAAAGCATCTTAATCATATGTAATTGACGTACTTGTGATCTAACCCTTAGTGGTGCGACGCGATTAATTAATAAACCTTATGTACCAACTGTCTGGTTTATTATCATAAAGAGGTATCTGTGAAATGAAATTTGCATGGATACTTCTTTTCTTTCTAATCATCTGACCTTTAATCTGGATTAAATACCACATATTAGCTACAAAAGTCTACCCGTTTTGTTTTAACCCCTTCTTCATGTACTCCCCTAGCTTTATGCCTTGCAGATTTTCCTAATCTTGTGAGACTCAAAAATGAAAGAACAGCTACCTTTACGGGAATACTGTTTAATAATTACCTCCAGAGAAAATATCCTACTTCCTCCGGTTTTGTTAGTTTGTATTCTAAATCCTGTCCTATAAAATAGATGCATGAAATAAACTGATATAGGGAATAGGAATTTATATGTTTTGAACGGAGGTATGAATATTGACATTAATATTTGGACATAGAGGATATGCTGCTGTGTATCCGGAAAACACGATGATTTCTTTTATCGAAGCCTTTAATGCAGGTGCAGATGGGATTGAATTGGATGTACAATTAACGGAAGATGGTGAGCTTGTTGTCATCCATGATCTAACGGTTGACCGTACGACAGACTCAGAAGGTAATGTTCGTGATTTTACTCTTGCAGAGATTAAAAAGCTCAATGCTGCCAATAACTCCAAAACTGTAGAATTTGCTAGTATACCTACTCTTCGGGAAGTTATGGAGTGGTTGGCTACAAATGATTTACTATTGAACATTGAATTAAAAAATGGGGTATTTCCCTATCCAGGCATGGAAGAAAAAGTGATTGAAATGATTCGTGAGTATGACATGGAAGAGAGGACGGTTTTGTCCTCGTTTAATCACTATAGTATGGTCTATTGTCATCGATTGGCTCCTGAGATTGAAACAGCGCCATTATACTCAGATGGGCTATATATGCCCTGGATTTATGCAAGCTCGATAAAAGCGAAAGGGATTCATCCAAAATACAAAGCAGCACCTAATGAAATCATTGAGGAATCTATGAAAGCTGGGATTGCAGTCAGGCCTTATACGGTGAACCGCAAAGCAGATATGAAGCGATTATTTAAGGTGGGATGCACTGCATTTATTACGGATGACCCAGATAAAGCGATTCAGCTCAGGAATCAATATCAATAATTTCATCTGAACTTATCCATTTTCGTGGTATATTTATCCATATAGATAAATAGGGGATGATGAATTGTTAGTGTTACTCTGTATCGTCGGCTGCATAGTTATAGGGTATTTTACCTTTGCGATATTTGGCTACTTATATGGCGGTATAATTGTTTTGGGAATAGTATTAGGATGTCTTGTCAGAAGCTTATACCTTATAACTAAGGTACATAATTATCTTTTAAAAGATGAGCCAAGAAAAGATAAAGTAAAAGAGGCCTACCAAAAGTATTTGCAAGAAGGCAGATCATATAAGTAGACTAAAATGGGCAGCCTTTGGTTTAAAATTAGATATATGCGTACATAAATAGATCAACTAAAGTAGGATATAGCAATAGGATATCTTTTGGTTGGAGCCTTTCTAATCGTGATATAGTCGAAGCGTGGAATCGTGTTTCGTGAATAGCATTATAACAGACGAACGTATTGTATACGTTCGTTTTTTAGTATGAAAAAAGGTATTTCGGAAATGGAAAACGAATATATACTTTTTCAGCTAACGGTTAGAAGAGTGGAATGAGGTTACCAATTTTAAACTAATTTGTAAAACAAACTTTACTTTTGGTAAAATTAGTTTTACAATTAACTTAACAAATATTTACAAAGGAGGGCTTGTGTGGGAGGAGAGGGATATTTATTATCAAATAGAATTCGTATTCTAAGAGCCGAACGAAAAATGACTCAACAGGATTTAGCTAAAAGCGCAGGGGTTAGCAGACAGACAATTATTTCGATAGAAAAAGGTAACTATACCCCGTCATTAGTGCTAGCCTTTGATATTGCAGAAGCTTTTAATGTTGGGATTAATGAAGTATTCCAGTATAGAAAAAAAGGGGAGGGGTTATAATGGCAGTGTTTCTGCTTATCGCTATAATCGCGTATATATTGATCTTTTTTGGTTCTGTGTTCTTTAGTGTGAAATTCCAATTTGGAGACGAGAGTAAGGATGAGAGAGGGAAGGGTATATTAAACACATCTTACTCAATTGCTTTCCCGATATTCATATTAGGATGGTTCTTTATTTTTTTAATTGATGAATTTATAACACCATTTTCTTTTGATGGTTACAAAATGGCTATATGGTTCTTATTAACTGGAACCTATATTATTCACGCTGTTAGTTTATATAATTTGAAAAGGATTTCATAAAGTTTACTGGAAGTTCAGCCATTAAATAAAATAGTTTTACATCTTTTAGAACTAATTGCGAAATTAGGTCAATTAAGGAGACAGCCAATAAAAGCTGTCTCCTTCTTTAGTCATAAGTACCAAGGTTACGAACAAATCCTTTTATAATTCCCTCACCTCCTGCCTTATCCTCATATAGCGATTAATTTAAATAACATTTCAATTACCAACTCTTTTAAATATGTGTCATAAAAAAAGACCAAATCATGTAGGATCTGGTCTTCAAAATTGGTACTTCTATTGGCACCCTTGCAAAACTTAATGGTTGTATGCCTGTAAGGATCACCTGAAATTCATTTACGGACAGGTTTCTCACTAAATCGATTTTGAACTTTATTACGTTTTCGATCGCGATAAAACACGAATCCGGCAATAAAAGAAAGTCCGCCAATAAATAATAGTAAACCTAATAAAAATTGTACCCAAAGGGCAGGTAGCATTGGGCTGAGTCTGCCAAAAATCATGTCTCTCATCCATTTAATTCCGAGTGCGGTTAGAAGGCCCGGAATCAATAAAAGCGCAAAGGCGATTATCCGTTGCAATTCATCACGTCCTGATTAAGTGTATTTCTATCTTCAACTTTATAAAATATAGAAAATTTGTCAAGTTTATTCAAATAACTTATGATAGAGGAAACAATGAAAAAATTTGCACTATTCTGCACCTTCACTTCAAAAGGAGGAGATTGCCTTGCAAACAGTTTTGATTATTGGGGCGGGCACTGGAGGGCTATCCATTTTAAAAATCTTACTTGAGGCAAAGGATTATCAGGTTATAGGAGTAGTGGATCGTCATTCGAGTGCAGTGGGACTTCAATTAGCTGAACAAAATCATATAAAAACAGGCAGTGACTGGGTAGATTTTATCACTGATGGCTCGGATATCATTTTTGAAGTGACAGGGGATGAGCAAGTTTACCAGGATATAGCCCGCCATAAAAGTAATCACACTCTTTTAGTTCACGGGCAGATTGCCTTTCTGTTAGCCAATCTGATTCAAGAGAAAGAAAGTTTAATCAGGAAGTCGAAAGAAGAGGCATATTTACATGAATTAGTTTTGAATGCGACCGATAACGGGATGGTGCTTATTAATACAGAAGAGAAAATCATCTTTTTTAATCAGGCTGCAGCAACGATTACCGGTGTCCCCAGAAAACAAGCAATCGGTCAGCACATACATAGAGTTATTCCTGCGTCCCGTCTTCCTGAAATCCTCAAAACAAGAAAAACGGAGAGCAATCAGCGGGCTCATTTGGATAAAAATTTAGATGTGGTAACAACCAGAATGCCTATCAAGAATGAAGAAGGCGGTTTACTGGGAGCTTTGGCCGTTTTTAAAGGAATCACGGAATTTACAAGCTTAGCAGAGGAAATTACAAATTTAAAGCATATTCAAAACATGCTCGAAGCTATTATTCATTCGAGTGAAGATGCAATAACTGTAGTGGATGAGGATGGGAATGGAATCTTAATTAATCCTGCGTATACCAGAATTACCGGGTTGACCGAAGAGGATGTCCTGGGCAAACCGGCTACGGCAGATATTACAGAAGGTAAAAGTATGCATATGCAGGTTTTGAAAACAAAAAAACCTGTCCGGGGCGTACGAATGAAGGTAGGGGCATCGAACCGGGATGTGGTGGTTAATGTAGCACCGATTATGGTGAATGGTCATTTGAAGGGAAGCGTTGGCGTCATTCATGACCTTTCTGAAATACAAAGCCTAACACAGGAACTGAAAAGGGCGAGACAAATCATTCGTAATCTAGAGGCCAAATATACATTTGACGATATTATTGGCCAATCTAAAGAGATGAAATTGGCATTGGAGCAGGCGCGTTTATGTGCCCGTACGCCAGTTACCGTATTATTGAGGGGTGAATCGGGTACAGGCAAGGAATTATTCGCCCATGCAATCCATAATGCCAGTGATCGAAAATATAATAAATTCATTCGCGTGAATTGCGCAGCGATATCGGAGTCGCTTTTGGAGAGTGAGTTATTTGGCTATGAAGATGGAGCTTTTTCAGGTGCAAAGCGAGGCGGTAAACGAGGACTGTTTGAAGAAGCCAATAATGGCAGCATATTTCTTGATGAAATTGGTGAGCTTTCTCAAAATATGCAGGCAAAGCTTCTTCGCGTTTTGCAGGAGAATGAAATAGTTCGTGTAGGAGGAACCAAGCCTATTTCCATTGATGTGCGTGTGATAACAGCGACCAATGTCAATCTTGAGAAAGCGATTGCAAAAGGAAACTTCAGAGAAGATTTATATTACCGAATTAACAGAATGCCTATTTATATTGAGCCTTTAAGGGAACGTAAGGAAGATATTCCCCCATTATGCGTCCACTTAATCAAAAAGTTAAATTTGGAGTATGGCCGAAGTATTGAGGATATAAGCGGTGAGGCACTCATCATGCTTCAGGAATATGATTGGACTGGAAATGTAAGGGAAATAGAGAATATATTAGGGAGAGCCATAATTTTTATGGATCAGCATGAAAAAATTATACAAAAGAAGCATTTACCTGAAAAATTATTGAAGGCTGCAGAAGGTTCTCCTAACCATACAATCGAAAAAAGACCAACATTAAATAATAAACAAAGTTTAGCGGATCAATTGGATGAAGTGGAGAAAAGCATTATTATGCGTTCTTTAGAAAAGCATAATGGGAATAAAACTGCTGCCAGCCGTGATCTGGGTTTGTCCATTCGTAATTTTTATTATAAATTGCAAAAGTTTAGTCTTGAATAAACTTGCATGCAGAATTTTTCGTGTGTGCAAATTTTTGCAGGTTCTATGAAAAAAGGATTCTTCTAAAAAGGTCGATTACTCAACAAAATTCATGTTGGCACGATTCTTGCATCTAAAGACTGTGGGTGAACCAAAACAAGGGGCCAAGATGGTATGGCTTGAGTTTTACAGCAGCTATGCTGTTCATAACAAGTCTGCAGAGGAGGCAAGTTCAAGCACGATTTAGAATTACACCCTAAAAGGACCTAAAAAGCCAAATAACTTCATTTTAAATCTTAAAGTGTGAAAGGTCAGTAAAAAGTAAAGGTTAGACCGAAGATAGAGAGGGGAAATGAAAAATGGAAATTTTTAAATATATGGAGCAATATGATTATGAACAATTGCTGTTTGTACAGGATAAACAATCTGGTTTAAAAGCTATTATTGCCATACATGATACAACCCTCGGACCTGCGCTTGGCGGCACAAGAATGTGGACATATGATACAGAGGATGCTGCAATAGAGGACGCTCTTCGATTAGCGAGGGGAATGACGTATAAAAATGCAGCTGCCGGCCTGAATCTTGGCGGAGGTAAAACCGTTATTATCGGTGACCCGCGTAAAGATAAAAATGAAGAAATGTTCCGTGCATTTGGGCGTTATATTCAAGGGTTGAATGGAAGATATATTACGGCTGAGGATGTTGGAACAACAGTGGCTGATATGGATATAATTCATGAGGAAACGGACTATGTAACGGGTATTTCACCTGCTTTTGGTTCATCAGGAAATCCATCCCCTGTCACTGCTTATGGCGTGTACAGAGGAATGAAAGCAGCAGCAAAAGAAGCATTTGGCACAGATTCGCTGGAAGGAAAAGTAATTGCTATCCAGGGAGTAGGAAACGTGGCCTATAATCTTTGTAAGCATCTACATGAAGAGGGTGCACAATTAATAGTGACAGATATTAATAAAGAATCAGTGAATCGTGCTGTGGAGGATTTTGGAGCAAAAGCAGTGGATCCTGAAGATATATATAGTGTCGATTGTGATATCTATGCACCTTGTGCGCTCGGTGCAACTATAAATGATGAAACTATTACGCGAATCAAAGCAAGAGTAATTGCGGGTGCAGCTAATAATCAATTAAAGGAAACTCGTCATGGAGATGCCATTCATGAAATGGGTATCGTTTACGCACCTGATTATGTGATTAATGCCGGTGGGGTTATTAATGTCGCAGATGAGTTATATGGCTATAACAAGGATCGGGCATTGAAAAAAGTAGAGGGTATATATAGCAATATTGAAAGAGTCATAGAGATTGCTAAAAGAGACGGAATTCCGACCTATGTTGCAGCGGACCGAATGGCTGAGGAGAGAATTGAAAAATTAAAACAATCCAGAAGCCAGTTTTTATTAAACGGCCGCCATATACTAAATCGTCGCCGTTAGAGTCACCTGAGAATGAAGAGTCCGTATACGTGTAAACTTGCGGACTCTTGTTCTCTAATCAGGCTCATTTCTGGTTTGCGAAAGGGGTTTAACTTAATAATCTCTGACCATGTGGTAAGACCAGTAGAATAAGGATGGAGTTATATGAGAAAGTGTGTATCTCTTAAATATTAAGTACTGAATATAGATGTTAGGATGTGGATTTTAAATGGCAACTGATTATGATTTGGTCATTTTGGGCGGCGGCACAGGCGGCTATGTAGCAGCCATAAGAGGCTCCCAGTTAGGTTTGAAAACAGCTATTGTTGAAAAGGGCAAGCTAGGCGGAACCTGTCTCCATGCTGGATGCATACCGTCAAAAGCACTTTTACGCAGTGCAGAGGTCTACCAAACTATCAAACATGCAGGAGAGTTTGGCGTGGAAGTATCCGAACCTCGTCTAAATTTTCTAAAGGCACAGGAAAGAAAAGAAAGAATCGTTGAACAGCTCCATAAAGGTGTGCAACATCTAATCAAACAAGGAAAAATCGATTTATATGAAGGGTATGGACGCATTCTTGGACCATCCATATTTTCGCCAATGCCAGGGACCATTTCAGTTGAGATGAATAATGGAACGGAAAATGAGATGTTAATTCCGAAAAATGTCATTATTGCAACGGGTTCAAGACCAAAATCCTTGCCGGGTTTAAAAATTGACGGTGAATCCGTAATAACATCAGATGAAGCTTTACAGCTATCCGAACTGCCATCTTCCTTGCTTGTTATCGGAGGAGGAGTTATTGGAGTAGAATGGGCATCGATGATGGCTGATTTTGGAGTGGAGGTAACTATACTGGAATACGCAGATCGTCTTATACCAACAGAAGACCGAGATATTTCGAAAGAGATGCAAAGGATCTTAAAGAAAAAAGGTATTAGGATCGTTACTAAAGCAAAAGTAATGCCAGAAACGCTGCAAACAGGACAGGGCGTATCCATATCCGCAGAATTAAACGGAGAAAAGAAGGAATATAAGGCTGAAAAAATTCTTGTATCGGTTGGTCGCCAGGCAAATGTTGAAGGGATTGGTCTTCAAAACACCGATATACAAATTGATAACGGCGTAATAGCTGTTAATGAGTTTTATCAAACAAAGGAATCGCATATCTATGCCATTGGTGATGTGATTGGAGGCATGCAACTGGCTCATGTCGCAAGCCATGAAGGAATCACTGCAGTGGAGCATATAGCTAACCAAAGTCCACATCCTATCCAATACGATTTTATTTCCAGATGCATATATAGTAGTCCTGAGGCAGCAAGTGTAGGAATCACAGAAGATGAAGCTATTCAGCGCGGTCATAAGGTCAAGGTCGGAAAATTCCCGTTCAAAGCAATTGGAAAGGCATTGGTCTTCGGAGAGTCAGACGGTTTTGTGAAAATGATTTCTGATGAAGAAACGGATGATTTATTAGGTGTACATATGATTGGCCCGCATGTAACAGATATGATTTCTGAGGCAGGCTTGGCCCTTGTATTAAATGCTTCAGCTTGGGAGGTTGCTCATACTATTCATCCGCATCCTTCATTGTCTGAAGTGATTGGAGAAGCAGCTCTGGCTGTTGATGGAAAAGCGATTCATTCGTAAAAATTTGAGCAAGGCTTTAGAGGAGGTTTACTAAATGACAAAAAACAGGCATGAAGTCCTGGGATTAACGGACGAAATGGTATTGGAAATGTATGAAACAATGCTGATGGCAAGGCGTATAGATGAAAGAATGTGGCTGTTAAATCGCTCTGGGAAAATTCCGTTTGTGATTTCGTGTCAGGGTCAGGAGGCAGCTCAGGTTGGAGCAGCTTTTGCCCTTGATAGGGAAAAGGATTATGTACTGCCTTACTATCGCGATATGGGGGTAGTTCTAACATTTGGTATGACACCAACTGAGTTGATGCTCTCAGGATTTGCCAAGCAGGAAGATCCAAACTCCGGCGGCAGGCAGATGCCAGGTCATTTTGGTCAGAAGAAAAATCGAATTGTAACAGGTTCATCGCCGGTTACCACTCAAGTTCCCCATGCAGTCGGAATCGCATTGGCTGGAAAAATGGAAAAGAAAGATTTGGTTACATTCGTAACTTTTGGTGAAGGTTCATCAAATCAGGGAGATTTTCATGAAGGTGCCAATTTTGCTGGTGTACATAAACTCCCTGTTATTTTTATGGTTGAAAATAATAAATATGCAATTTCGGTACCAATTGAAAAACAATTAGCCTGTGAAAAAGTGTCAGACCGAGCTATTGGATATGGGATGCCTGGTGTCACAGTAGATGGCAATGATCCGCTCGAAGTGTATAAAGCTGTTAAAGAGGCTGCTGACCGTGCCCGACGCGGGGAAGGCCCTTCTTTGGTTGAAACTGTATCCTACCGGCTTACTCCGCACTCAAGTGATGATGATGATCGAAGCTACCGTGCTCGAGATGAAGTGGAAAAGGCAAAAACGGAGGATCCGATTCTCACATTTGGGGCGTATTTAAAGGAAATTGACCTTCTGGATGAAGAGAAAGAAACAGAAATCAATAAAAGGGTCATGAAAATCGTAAATGAAGCAACAGATTACGCTGAAAATGCTCCGTATGCAAAAGCAGAAGATGCTTTGAAGTTTGTATATGCTGAGACGGAAGGAGAGTAAACCATGCCTGTCATTTCATATATTGATGCAATAACCATGGCGATGAAAGAAGAAATGGAACGAGATGAAAAAGTTTTTATCCTTGGTGAAGATGTTGGCAGAAAAGGAGGAGTGTTTAAGGCTACAAACGGGCTGTACGAGCAATTTGGTGAAGATCGAGTAATTGATACGCCTTTGGCTGAATCTGCTATTGCGGGAGTAGGAATCGGAGCTGCAATGTATGGAATGCGACCGATTGCAGAAATACAATTTGCGGATTTTATTATGCCGGCAATAAACCAAATCATTTCTGAGGCTGCCAAAATCCGCTATCGGTCCAATAATGATTGGCATTGTCCGATGGTCATACGTGCTCCTTACGGTGGTGGGGTACACGGTGCCTTATATCATTCACAATCAGTAGAGGCCATTTTTGCCAACCAGCCTGGTTTAAAAATTGTTATGCCATCTACACCATACGACGCAAAAGGGCTTTTAAAAGCAGCAATACGTGATGAAGATCCTGTACTTTTCTTTGAGCATAAACGTGCGTACCGTCTGATCAAAGGGGAAGTCTCCAATGATGATTATGTATTGCCGATAGGCAAAGCGGATGTAAAAAGAGATGGAGATGATATTACGGTTATCACTTATGGACTTTGTGTTCACTTTGCGCTTCAGGCTGCTGAAAAATTAGCTCAGGATGGAATCTCAGTGCATGTTTTAGATTTAAGGACAGTGTATCCCCTCGATAAGGAAGCAATTATCGAGGCTTCCTCCAAAACTGGTAAAGTGCTATTGATAACGGAAGATACGAAGGAAGGCAGCATAATAAGCGAGGTGGCGGCGATCATTGCCGAGAACTGCTTGTTTGAGCTGGATGCACCAATTAAACGTTTAGCAGGTCCTGATCTTCCGGCGATGCCATATGCTCCAACTATGGAAAAATATTTTATGGTCAACCCGGAAAAAGTGGAAAAAGCCATGAGAGAATTAGCAGAATTTTAAACTGATTGCGAAAGGAGATAAATAGCGAATGCCAATAGAACAGATGAAAATGCCGCAGCTTGGGGAGAGTGTGACAGAAGGGACGATCTCGAGCTGGCTTGTAAAGCCCGGTGACCGAGTGAATAAATATGACCCGATAGCTGAAGTAATGACGGATAAAGTGAATGCCGAAGTTCCATCTTCCTTTACTGGAGTAATTAAAGATTTGATTGCAGCAGAGGGAGAGACACTTCCTGTCGGGGAAGTCATGTGCAGTATCCAACTGGCAGGAGAGCCTGATAGTTCTGAAGAGGCACCAAAGGAAGAAAAGAATCGTTCTGAGGAAAAAAGTGAATTGCTAATTCAGACCAACCAATCTAATAAGGCACGTTATTCTCCGGCCGTATTAAAATTATCCCAGGAACATGGGATTAACCTCGAAAACGTGGCTGGAAGCGGAGCCGGCGGTCGAATTACTCGTAAAGACATTTTGAAAGCTGTGGAGGGCGGCACTGCTGCTAAGGCCCAAGTTAACATTGAAAATGCTGAACCGAAAGCGGATACTCAGATGTATGAGCCTGATTTGGGTGTAAAGCAAAAATCATCAGGCAGTGATATGAAGATAGAAAGTGGAGACCTAGAAATACCTGTAACTGGTATGAGGAAAGCTATTGCACAAAATATGGTGCGTTCTAAACATGAGATTCCGCATGCATGGACAATGGTGGAAGCGGATGTAACCAATCTCGTTCAATACCGTGATTCACTTAAGAAGGAATTTAGGCAAAAGGAAGGCTATAATCTAACTTATTTTGCCTTTTTTGTTAAAGCGGTTGCTCAAGCATTAAAAGAGTTTCCTGAAATGAATTCAATGTGGGCTGGAGATAAAATTGTCAGGAAAAAAGATATTAATATCTCGATTGCTGTGTCGACGGATGATGCGTTGTATGTTCCGGTTATTAAATATGCAGATGAAAAAACAATTAAAGGGATCGCGCGTGAAATTAATGAATTGGCTGAAAAGGTCCGTTCCGGTAAATTAAAGTCCGAGGATATGCAGGGCGGTACCTTTACGGTAAATAATACTGGTTCATTTGGATCCATCCAATCGATGGGAATTATAAACCATCCACAGGCAGCTATCTTGCAAGTGGAGTCAATTGTCAAGAAACCAGTTGTCATGCACGGCAATATGATTGCTATCCGGGATCGGGTCAATTTATGTCTATCACTAGATCACCGTGTTCTTGATGGATTGGTATGCGGAAGGTTTTTGGCTCGAGTGAAAGATATCCTGGAACATATCACAAGCGAAAACACACCGCTATATTAATAGAAAACATGAGGGCACACAGTATGTGTGTCTTCTTTTATTTGCTTGAATCATTTCCCAAGAAATAATTTACTGGATTAAATGGACATTATATACACCTGTGAATTCATCGACGTTTTTCTTTTCATTTTATTTTAAAGGAATTTTTCTCGGAGTTGAAGAAATGATAGAGTGACTGACGTCTGATTAAGGAGATGTAGCTATGCACTATTTGATAGAACCAATAGCATTTGTGAAGAATAGCAGGAAAGAAATAGTGGATGATGATTGGGGTGCTATTGTATCGTCCATTGAACTGGCTGAGAATATAAGTCAATCGTCTTTAAAAGGTATACACGAATTCTCTCATTTAGAAATTATTTTTTATTTTGACAAAGTGGATGATAGAAATATTCAGTATGAAGCCAGACATCCCAGAAATAATAAAGAATTTCCCGAGGTAGGCGTCTTTGCACAAAGAGGGAAGAATCGGCCGAATAAGCTTGGGGTTACAATCGTTGAATTGGTGGGAGTTAAACAGAGAGTATTAACTGTTAAAGGGCTAGATGCTCTGGATGGTACCCCTATCATAGATATTAAGCCTGTAATGAAAGAATTTTTGCCAAAAGAAAGAGTTCTTCAACCCACCTGGTCAAATACTTTAATGGAGAAGTATTGGTGAATTGATTTTATAAGGACTTAAGAGATTTGCACTATTTTTCCTTTTATTGGAGAAAAAGGTCATTTGCATGATAAGATTAATTAACATACTATTTCGTTAATTGGCGAGGGGAGGGAGCTTTCTTTTAGTAGAAAGCAAGCTATGAATATAAAGGATGCAAAGAATGATAGGTTTCAACAGACAACAGTGGAGGAGTGGGAAAAAGCAGTTCTAAAATCTTTAAAGGGAAAAGAACTGGACACATTACACACTCAAACGCTTGAAAAAATTATTTTGAAACCGCTTTACAATCTGGATTCAGAAAAAGATGAAGTACCCGGTAAACCTCCTTATACAAGAGGAATCTATGAAAATGGCTATCAGCATCACCCGCTAAAAATTTGCCAAGTGGCAACAGGAAGCAATATTAAGGGAACTATACTCGAGGCATTGGAGAATGGGCAAAATACGATTTCCTTTGATGTAAACAAAATGGGCAGTGAAGAACTAATCATACTATTGAATGATTTGCCGATTGAGGACTATCCTTTATTTCTAGAGGCTGGTTCTGGTAACAGGCAGGAAATCATTATGGAAAAGTTAGCTGAGGTTAACGGGCTATCTGATCAACAAGGAGCAGTGGTACGAGATTTAATTACTGAATGGGCTGAAAGAGGGTCTATACCTACTAAAGAAAACAATGCCTTATCTGATTGGTTTCACTATATAAAGAACTGGAATCTATCTTCCCCAACAATAAAAACAATTCTGGTCAATAGTAGGCCTTATCATGAAGCAGGTGCAGATGCCGTCAAAGAGATTGCGTATTCATTATCACTTGGTGCACATTATGTATTTGAAGGCATGCAGGCAGGGTTATCAGCACAAGAAACGGCAGAAAAAATAATTTTTTCATTCTCGATTGATTCCTCCTTTTTCATGCAAATTGCCAAACTTCGAGCTGCGCGAAAGCTTTGGTTTGCGGTTGGTAAGGCATATGGTCAGGAAAACATCTTTAAAATGGACATCCATGCACAGACCTCATTAAGAAATAAAACCGGGTTTGATCATTATGTAAATCTCCTTCGTACAACAAATGAAGCATTGGCAGCTGTAATTGGGAACTGTCAGTATCTCACGGTCATTCCATTCGATCAATTGCAAAGAGAAAAGAGTTCTCTTGGAAAACGCCTGGCAAGAAACATTCCACATATTCTTAGGGAAGAGAGCATGTTAATGAAAACAGCTGATCCAGGCGGGGGTTCTTACTATTTGGAGGCTTTAACAGATGAACTGTGTCAACAGGCATGGGATCAGTTTATTAAACTGGAGAAAAAAGGCGGTATTCTTTCAGAGTTAAAGAAGGGGCAAATACAAGGAGAGTTAGCAGAGCTAGCTAAAAACAGATTATCAGCGGTAGCTATTAGGAAGGAAAAGATGGTGGGTACAAATGTGTATGCAAATCCAAAAGAAGAACGACCGGATCTCACGCAGAATTTAATAGATACGCAAAGCATTCAAAAGAGTGAAAAAGAAATATTCCCGCTTAAACCAATCCGTTTAGCATCAGAATTTGAAGCTATTCGATCGATGAATTTGACCTGGGGCAATGAGATGGAGCAACAGCAAAGAATCATAGTGATTGGGCTGGGCAGCGTCTCTCAATCTAAGCCATATATTGATCTTTCAAAAGAAGTATTGGCGGCAGGGGGTCTGAGTTATACAGAGCGAACCGGAATAGTAAATCAAGAAATGCTGGAAGAGATAATAAGAGGTTGCCAGGGAAGCTATTTCCTGATATGCGGTGATGAGAATCACCTGAATACGCCATTATCCAATTTAAAAGTAGACAGCAATATGCATATTTATGCAGTGGGGAATTTTGATTTGGCTATCAAGGAATTTAATTGGAAGAAAATTGACCGACATACAAATATGATTGACCTATTAACCATATTGTCATCAAGGCAGGGGGTAAAGGCATGAAAAAACCGGATTTTTCACAAATAGATTGGCAGTCTGTCCATGAGGATTTCGTTTCAGATTCAGCAGATATACGTTCGGATATTCCTGACTTTGAAACAAATGAGCAAATACCGTTAAAGCCTCTATATAATCGGGATGATTTAGAACTGGTGGAGCATGTACCGTCCTTCCCGGGGATTGCTCCCTTTACGCGGGGGCCATATGCAGCGATGTATGTAAACCGCCCATGGACAGTTCGCCAATATGCAGGCTTTTCTACTGCTGAAGAATCGAATGCTTTTTACAGACGGAATTTGGAGATGGGACAAAAAGGGTTATCGGTTGCATTTGATTTAGCGACTCATCGAGGCTATGATTCTGATCATCCGCGTGTGGTTGGGGATGTTGGGAAAGCGGGAGTTGCGATTGATTCGATAGAAGACATGAAAATACTATTTTCCGGTATACCACTAGAGAAAATGTCTGTGTCGATGACAATGAATGGTGCCGTATTGCCGATAATGGCATTTTATATTGCTACAGCAAAAGAACAGGGCGTAGATTCATCACGGCTTACCGGTACGATACAGAATGATATTTTAAAAGAATATATGGTACGTAATACATATATTTACCCACCAGCTATGTCTATGAAAATTATTGCCGATATCTTTGAGTATACCTCCGCTCATATGCCGAAATTTAATAGTATATCAATCTCTGGCTATCATATGCAGGAGGCAGGAGCACCTGCGGATTTGGAGCTTGCCTATACACTGGCTGATGGAATTGAGTATGTGAGAACAGGATTGAAAGCGGGCATAGCTATTGATACATTTGCCCCACGTTTATCGTTTTTTTGGGGTATCGGTATGAACTATTTTATGGAAGTTGCTAAGCTAAGAGCGGCTCGCTTTTTATGGTCAAAACTTATGAAGCAATTTGATCCGAAAAATGAAAAATCGCTGGCACTTAGAACACATTCGCAAACATCCGGTTGGAGCCTTGCTGAACAAGATCCCTTCAATAATATCGCCAGAACTTTAATAGAGGCACACGCAGCGGCACTTGGGCATACTCAATCCTTACATACAAATGCTTTTGATGAAGCGATTGCGCTGCCGACAGAGTTTTCAGCTAGTATCGCCAGGAATACGCAGTTATTCCTGCAGGAGGAAACCGGAATTACAAATGTTATTGATCCATGGGGTGGTTCCTATTATGTCGAGTCCTTAACGAATCGTTTAATTGAGAAAGCATGGGCACATTTGGAGGAAATTGAACAGCTTGGAGGGATGGCCAAGGCAATTGAATCCGGTATTCCAAAGATGAGGATTGAGGAAGCTGCTGCACGCCGGCAAGCCAAAATTGATTCCGGTGAAGAAATCATGATTGGAATCAATCAATACCGGACAGAAGAAAAAGAAGAATTTGATATCCTTGAAATTGATAATTCAAAGGTCCGCGAACAGCAGATTAAACGACTCGAAACGATTAAGGGTACGCGTAATCAGGAACAAGTTACAAAAACACTGAATGCATTGACCAAAGCTGCACAGTCTGGAGAAGGCAATTTGTTGGAATTGGCTGTTGAGGCAGCCATTGCGAGAGCAACTCTTGGTGAAATCTCGGATGCGATAGAAGCGGTATCGGGTCGCCACCGCGCTGTTATCCGAACAATCAGCGGAGTCTATGGTTCCCATTATCGGGAGTTAGATAAAATCAATGAAGTTAGAGAATTAACAGAGGAATTTTTGCTTAATGAGGGTCGCCGTCCTCGAATATTAATTGCTAAAATGGGTCAGGACGGTCATGACCGTGGGGCCAAAATTGTTGCATCAGCTTATGCAGATCTTGGATTTGATGTCGATATGGGTCCTTTATTTCAAACACCGGAGGAATCTGCTAAACAGGCAGTTGAAAATGATGTGCATGTCATTGGGATGAGTTCTTTAGCCGGAGGGCATAAAACATTGTTGCCTCAATTGGCCAGTGAACTAAAAAAACTTGGCCGGGAGGATATCGTCATTATTGCAGGAGGCGTCATACCGGAGCAGGACTATGATTATTTATACAAGCATGGTGCTTCAGCTATATTTGGTCCTGGAACCGTCATACCGGAAGCGGCTATCAAAATAGTAAATGAAATTTATAAAAGGCTAGGGTATGAGGAAGTGTCCAGTCATGACAGACCATAATCAGCAATACGAAAGAAAAAGATATAAGAGAGTCCATACGAAGCCCGTTGATACAGAGGAAATTGTCCGGAACTTAAAAGCCGGGCAATTACAAGCATTATCAAAAGCCATTACTTTCGTTGAAAGCAAAGGGGACGTTTATCGTCCGCAGGCTGAAGAGATTTTGCAATCTATCCTCCCCTTTACAGGGAATTCAATTCGCATCGGTATTAGTGGGGTTCCAGGGGCAGGAAAGAGTACATTTATTGAGAATATGGGGCTATTTTTATGTGAGCTTGGGTATAAAGTGGCCGTACTTGCCATTGACCCCAGCTCTTCCATCAGCGGAGGCAGTATACTTGGAGATAAGACTAGGATGGAAGAACTTTCGAAACATCCAAATGCCTTTATCCGCCCGACCCCATCAGGAGGTAAATTAGGCGGTGTGCACCGTAAAACAAGAGAAAGCATGATGATTTGTGAGGCTGCCGGATATTCAGTGATCTTAGTAGAAACGGTTGGAGTGGGACAAAGTGAAGCTGAAGTCAGGGATATGGTAGATTTTTTTCTGCTGCTGACTCTTACGGGTGCAGGAGACGAACTGCAAGGAATGAAAAAAGGCATCCTTGAGCTTGTCGATGGAATAGCTGTTAATAAAGCTGATGGGGAAAATGAAAAGCTAGCAATGCGAGCGAAAGAGGAATACCGTCAAATCCTCCGTGATCATATACCGGCTACAAAGGATTGGACTGTCAGGACGTTTGCTTGTTCAGCCTTGCATAAACAGGGTCTGAATGAAATTTGGGAGGCCATTATAGAATTTTCCGTTTTCACAAAGGAAACAGGTGAATTTTCGAATAGGCGAAAACGGCAGGTCACAAAATGGTTTGAGAGTGAAGTAGAACAGCAAATCATTGATCATTTTTATACCGATAAAGCTGTTAAGAAACTATTACCGATTATCGAAGCAAGTGTCAGAGATGGAGAGAAAATAGTTTCAAAAGCAGCTGCTGAATTATTTCATCTGTATTTTTTTTCGAAGGATAAGTAAAATGTAGAGTAGTACATAAAAAAGATGGATAGCCTTATGGCTATCCAAAAGTTTAGGAGTATAGGGGGTCATCTTAATTAAAGGTACTATTCCCATGTGTAAGTAAACTAAACCTGTCATCTGGAATATTTTATAAAAAACGGCTGCTCTGATACTATAAGGGTAGCTCCGATAGAAAGGAAGATGTTTAAGTGAGCATGAATTTTAATTTATTTATGAACGACGTGGTTCGCCAGGCTCGTCAGGAAATACAAAATGCAGGTTACAAAGAATTAACAACTGCAGAAGAAGTAGATGAGACTCTAAGCAAAAAGGGAACAACGCTTGTTATGGTTAACTCTGTTTGTGGATGTGCAGGTGGTATTGCTCGTCCTGCTGCTTATCATGCAGTGAATTATGATAAAAGACCAGACCAATTGGTAACGGTCTTTGCCGGTCAGGATAAAGAAGCTACTGCCAGAGCAAGAGAATACTTTACGGGCTATCCGCCTTCCTCTCCATCATTCGCTCTTTTAAAAGATGGAAAAATCATCAAAATGGTTGAGCGTCATGAGATTGAAGGGCATGAACCTTTAGAAGTAATTGAAAATCTGCAAAAAATGTTTGATGAATATTGTGAAGAAGTCTAATCGATCTTACCTCAGGTGAAAAGAGGAAAATAAGCTCAAAAAAGATAAGAATGAAAATGTCTAAATATAATAAAATTCTGTATATAATTTTATTATAATGTTATGGGAGAAGTATCATTTTTTGATACTTCTTTTTTAGTTTAACGCGTGAAAACTCAAGAAAAATTAATTATATATACATAATAATTAAATATTTTGCAAAACAGATTTTATGTGTTAAAATACATTTTGTTGCATATATATAATATTTATTAAATCTTAAAATATAGTTTGATAGTTTAATTGTGTAAGGAAATGAAAACTATCATCATGAAAAACACATTATAGTGGGGGTAAAGGACAATGAAAAAATGGTTGCTTAGTTTATTGACAGCAGTATTAGCAGTTTCGGTATTAACGGCTTGTGGAAGTTCTGACGAGTCAGGAAATGGTTCTGAAGATGAAAAAGTTTTAAAAATGGCTACATCGGCTGATTATAAACCATTCGAATACATTGATACAGCGAAAAGTGATGAAATTATCGGATTTGATGTAGATTTGGCAAAAGCGATTGCTGGGAAACTTGGTTATAAAGTAGAAGTTGTCGATATGGATTTTGGCGGTTTAGTAACGGCTGTGAAAAATGGACAAGCTGATTTTGTTATGGCTGGGATGACTCCAACTGAGGAGCGTGAAAAGAATGTGGATTTCTCTGATATTTATTACACAGCAAACCATATGATTGTCACTTCAAAAGATAACAAAATCGAATCAGTTAAAGATCTGGAAAATAAAACTGTCGGGGTACAAATGGGTTCTATTCAAGAAGAAAAAGCTCAGGAATTAGCTAAAACAACAAAAATGACAGTTGAAAACCGTGACAAAATTCCTGAATTGGTACAGGAAATAAAATCTGAACGTTTTGATGCGGCTATTATTGAAGATTTAGTGGCACAAGGGTATCTTGATAAGAATGAAGATTTAACAGGATTCCTTCTTGAAGGAGATGCAGAAGAAGTTGGATCTGCCATTGCTTTCAAAAAAGGCAGTGAATTGCGCGATCAATTTAATGAAGAGTTGAAAAAGATGAAAGAAAATGGTGAACTTGAAGAGTTAGTTCTAAAATGGTTTGGCGGAGACGCTGAATAATAATTTCAGAAAGGGAGAACCCCTTTCTGAAATTTTCTTTTTATTAACAGTGATAGGAGAAAGTACATGAATCTTGATTTTACAGATATTATCCCTTCCATGCCCTATATAATGGAAGGTGTATATACGACATTGCAAATAGCAGCATTGGCTGCATTGTTTGGTTTCTTTCTTGGAACCATTATAGCCTTATGCAAAATCACTACAATTAAGCCGCTCATTTGGTTATCAGATTTTTATACATCTATATTTAGGGGTACTCCATTAGTTCTTCAATTAATGATTATTTATTTTGCTTCACCGCAATTATTTGGTTTTCAGATTGAAGGGTATTGGGCAGCAGTTTTAGCATTTTCTTTAAACTCGGCTGCATATATTTCCGAAATTATCCGTGGGGGGGTTCTTGCGGTAGATAAGGGTCAAAGGGAAGCGGCCATGGCACTTGGTGTTCCATACAGCAGCATGATGGCCAATATCATCCTTCCGCAGGCATATAAAAATATTTTACCTGCCTTAATGAATGAATTCATCACGCTTACAAAGGAATCTGCGATCGTTACAACTATTGGCGTAATGGATATCATGAGACGCGCATACCAAGTTGGGGGACAAACCTTCCAATATTTAGAGCCGCTTCTGTTTGCAGGTTTAATCTATTACGTACTGGTTATGATTTTAACGCTAATCGGAAAAATGCTTGAAAAGAGGTTGCAGCACTGATGATTAAAGTAAAAGAGCTATATAAAAGCTATGGAAAGCTGGAAGTTCTAAAGGGGATTTCCACAGAGATAAAAGAAGGAGAAGTGATTGCTGTAATTGGACCATCCGGTTCCGGTAAATCAACATTTCTTCGTTGTATGAACCTAATGGAAAAACCAACTGGCGGACAGATTTGGATAAAGGGTGAGGAGATTACTGCACCGAAAACAGATGTGTTAGCGATGCGTCAGAATGTAGGAATGGTATTCCAGCACTTTTATCTGTTCCCTCATAAGACGGTTTTGGAAAACATCATGTACGCACCAATGAAAGTCCGCAAAGTCAAGAAAGAGCAAGCCAAAAAGGAAGCAATGGAACTATTGGCAAAAGTAGGAATGGAAGATAAAGCGAATGTGTATCCTGAACGCCTCTCCGGCGGTCAAAAACAAAGGGTAGCCATAGCGCGAGCGTTAGCCATGAAACCTGAAATTATGCTGTTTGATGAACCTACTTCAGCGCTTGATCCTGAGATGGTGAAAGAAGTACTCGAAGTTATGAAATCACTGGCAACTTCAGGGATGACAATGGCGATTGTGACGCATGAAATGGGATTTGCCAAGGAAGTAGCCGATCGTGTTTTATTTTTAGATGGAGGAGTGATTGTGGAGGATGCCCCTCCGGCAGAGTTTTTCTCGAATCCTAAATCTGAACGTGCTAAAGACTTCTTGCAAAAGGTACTCTAAAAAGTTTATGCTATTAGTAAAAAGATGGTCTGATTTCAGAGCGTCTTTTTTGCATTAAATTGCATGAGAGGGACTACATAAACTATGTTTAAAATCGGATATCGAACCGTTAAAACGGCTATAGGGACTCCAATTGCTATATACATAGCCCAAATAATTGGGCTTCAGAGTTTTGCCTCTGCTGGAATCATTACTATATTGTGTATTCAAAGAACAAAAAAGCGATCGTTCAGGGCTGCCGGTGAGCGTTTCTTTGCCTGTTCATTGGCCATGGTTTATTCCTTTGCATTTTTTGAACTTCTCGGATATACACCTCCTGTCATTGGATTAATGCTGTTGTTTTTTATTCCGACAACTGTTGCATTAAATATTTCTGGCGGTATTGTGACAAGCAGTGTAATTATTTTGCACTTATACGCTTCTAATTCGATTACATTGTCAAGCTTACTTAATGAATTTTTACTAGTTGTCATTGGGATTACAGTTGCCTTTCTGGTTAACTTTTATATGCCGAACATGGAGCGGGAGCTAAAAAAATACCGAATGGATATTGAAAAGCTCTATAGTATTATTTTTAAGGAATTAAGTAATTATTTGGTGACAGGGAACAGTGCCTGGAGCGGTAAAGAGATTATAGATGCAGAAAATTTAATTCGAAAAGCGGTTTACTATGCAGCTTTGGAGGAAGAAAATCATAAAATAGTCGATGATGCCTCGTACTATCACTATTTTAAACTCCGTGAAAAACAGTTGAGTATCTTAAAGAGAATACTGCCTTTAGCTGCTAAGATGGATTTGTCGGGTGATGAGGTCAGTCATGAACTTGGTGAATACATTGGATTTTTAAGTGATAATGTTCATCATCATAATACCGCTAATGAATACATCGAGATGCTTGAGAAGTTAGTGAAGGAAGTAAAAAAGAAAGAAATTCCAACATCCTTCGATGATTTTGAGAAACGGGCCGCACTTTTCCAGCTGATCAAAGAATTGAAAGACTATCTAATAATCAAAAGTACAGTGAAACCACTGCCAAATTCTAAAGAAAAGAAATGAATGAAAACACAGTTCAGAGCCCATCCTAAACAAAAAGGATGGGTGTTTTTTATGAAATGGATGTCACTCTGGTTATTACTGCAAGTAATGTCTCCAATATGGCCTTTAGGACCCAACCCAATTCCCGGGGATCCGTTTATCGTGATTAATAAACAAACCAATCAGCTAGTATTTTATGTTGATAATCAGGAAAGATATCAATTTTCGATTGCTACTGGAAAGAATGATGAAGATACACCAGAGGGTCTGTTTACGATTATTACAAAATTCGAGGATCCTGAATACTCCAGAAAGTCGATTCCCGGTAATGATGAAAGAAACCCACTCGGCTCTAGATGGATGGGGTTTGATGCACGTAAAACGAATGGTAGAAATTACGGGATTCATGGAACGAATCAGGAGGATTCGATTGGAAAAAAGGTGTCTGCTGGATGTATCCGGATGAAAAATCAAGAAGTCCAGGTACTGTTTGAATTAGTTCCGCTTGGTACAAAGGTGTACATCTATGATAATTCAGAGCCTGCTTCTTTTTATGCGAGACTATTTCATGCCATAAACGAAAAAACCTCATCTGACTCTCCGTGAAGAGAAAAAGATGAGGTTTATTTTTTATAGGAAAGCTGACAAACCGGATAATAAGGTCACCGCGACCATCGTAAAAATCATAATATAAACGATTATCTTCTGTGTACGCTTTTTAGACATAGAGCTACACTCCTTTTACATTCTTCTATTTGATACTACTATGTTTAGCAAAACTCCTCAAGTCTAAAAAAAATTCATTCACTATTTGAGCAAAATATCTTTATAGAATTTTAAGAATGCTCTATTATTTAAGATAGGAAAATAAAGGGGGATTTGTATGCAAAAGGGAATTGATCATATCGGCATTGCTGTTCGTTCCATTTCGAAAGCGCTTCCTTTATATGAGGGGATTTTTGGTATGGTAAATGAAGGGGAAGAAATAGTCGAGAGCCAGGGAGTTAGGGTAGCTTTTTTATCCACTGGTAATACACGAATAGAGTTATTGGAGCCCTTGAATGAATCAAGTGCTGTTGCAAAATTTATTGCAAAAAGAGGGGAAGGCATACACCATATTGCGCTTGAAGTGAGTGATATTAAAGAAAGAATTAAAGAAATAAAGGATAATGGCATTCAATTGATTGATGAAGAACCCAGACCCGGAGCACATCATACACAAGTAGCTTTTATACATCCTAAGTCGGTACAGGGAGTTTTAGTAGAGGTTCTAGAGAAACCGGAACGGGAGGAATAAAATAGTGGATATGTATGAAAGAATAACCGAACTGTATGATAGAAAAAATGATATCGAGCTTGGTGGCGGATGGGATAAGATTGAAAAACAACACGAAAAAGGAAAATTGACAGCTAGAGAGAGAATCGATATTTTGATGGATGATAATAGCTTTGTTGAACTGAATGCTTTTGTTGAACATCGCAACAGAGACTTTGGTTTGGATCAAATAAAAGGGCCTGGCGATGGGGTTGTAACCGGCTATGGCAAAATTGATGGAAGGCCAGTTTATATTTTTTCTCAGGATTTTACCGTATTTGGCGGAGCATTGGGTGAGATGCATGCCAAGAAAATATCATCCATTATGGATTTGGCTGCTAAAAACGGAGCTCCAATAATAGGATTAAATGATTCCGGCGGAGCGAGAATTCAGGAGGGTGTCACCTCGCTGGATGGATATGGCCAGGTTTTTTACCGCAATGTTATCTACTCGGGCGTTGTACCGCAAATATCAGTTATCATGGGTCCATGTGCAGGTGGTGCCGTATATTCTCCAGCCATTACGGATTTCGTTTTTATGGTGGATCAAACAAGCCAAATGTTCATCACCGGTCCAAAAGTGATAGAAACCGTGACTGGGGAAAAAATTAGTTCAGAAGATTTAGGCGGAGCGAAAGTGCATAATTCTATTAGTGGAAATGCACATTTTGAAGGAAAAACTGAGGAAGAAACATTACGTTTGGTAAGGAAATTGCTTTCCTATCTGCCTTTAAATAATGAAGAAAAACCACCAGTAAGTGAATGGACTGAGCAAAATGATTATTGCCCTGATATTGCTGAATTGGTACCTTATGACGGTATCCGTCCTTATGATGTTAGGAAGGTTGTAAAAGCAGTAGTCGATCAGGATTCCTTCTTTGAAATCCAAGAGAGTTTTGCTCGAAACCTAGTGATTGGTTTAGCGAAAATTAAAGGTGAGACAGTCGGTTTGGTATGTAATCAACCGAAATATATGGCGGGAGGACTCGATATCAATTCTTCTGATAAGGCGGCAAGATTTATCCGTTTCTGTGATTCATTTAATATCCCGATTATTACATTTGAGGATGTAACGGGATTCTTTCCGGGAATTAAACAGGAGCATGGAGGAATTATTCGGCATGGTGCGAAAATTTTGTATGCTTATTCGGAAGCAACCGTTCCAAAATTAACGGTGATTTTAAGAAAAGCATATGGGGGAGCATATGTAGCCTTAAACAGTAAATCGATTGGGGCTGATCTTGTCTATGCTTGGCCGAATGCTGAAATCGCTGTGATGGGGCCACAAGGTGCAGCCAATATCATTTTTGCTAAAGAAATTAACAATAGCCCTGATCCTGAAGCCGTACGCCAACAAAAAATTGAAGAATACCGTGTAAAATTTGCTAATCCATATGTAGCGGCAAGTCAAGGGATGGTCGATGATGTTATCGATCCAAGAGAAACCCGAATTAAATTGGCACAGGCTTTAGAGATGCTTCGAACAAAAAAAGAATCAAGGCCGTCAAAAAAACATGGAAATATTCCGCTTTAATTAAATTGAAGAGTCCTATTAAGGGCTCTTTTCTTGTAAACTATTTTTTTTAATAAAGATTAATTTTATCTGATTATTAAACAGCTGACTAAAAGACTTGTAATTTCTAAATGATACTAACCGTACACCTCATTCCCTGAAAAAGGGAATGCCCAAAATTATTATTTGCAAAGGGAAAAACTGTCTGCCATATGTCAAGCGCCTGCTCTTTTCTTATGAGAAAAACATCGGTATACTTATAAAGTAACTTATTCCTGATAGGAGGAAGACAATTGATTAATGAAGAGAGATTATTACAAGAATTCTTAGAATTAGTACAAATTGATTCTGAAACAAAAAATGAAGGACAAATAGCAAAAATCTTAAAAGATAAATTCAGTCTTCTTGGACTAGACGTTTACGAGGACAATGCAAAAGAACTTACTGGCTTTGGAGCAGGCAACTTAATTTGTACGCTGCCTGGCACTAAAGAAGGTGTTGATACGATTTATTTTACATCCCATATGGATACGGTTGTTCCTGGTAACGGTGTCAAACCTTCCATTAAAGATGGTTATGTAGTAACTGATGGTACAACTATTCTTGGGGCAGATGATAAAACTGGTCTTTCCGTTATGCTGGAAGTTATCCGTGTATTAAAAGAAAACAATATTGAGCACGGCACAATCCAGTTCATCATTACAGTTGGTGAAGAATCCGGCTTAGTCGGTGCGAAGGTATTAGATCGTTCTCTTATTAAAGCTACATATGGTTTTGCGTTGGATAGTGATGAAGCTGTTGGCAACATAATTGTTGCAGCACCGACACAAGCTAAAGTTCAGGCTGTTATTAAAGGTAAAACAGCGCATGCAGGCGTTGCGCCGGAAAAAGGTGTTTCTGCGATTACGATTGCGGCTAAAGCCATCGCCAAAATGCCGCTTGGACGAATTGACGAAGAAACTACTGCTAATATTGGCCGCTTTGAGGGCGGTACTCAAACAAACATCGTTTGTGATCACGTAGAAATTCTAGCGGAGGCGCGCTCCCTAATCCCTGAGAAAATGGAAGCTCAGGTTGCGAAAATGAAAGATGCCTTTGAATCAACAGCTGCAGAAATGGGCGGTACTGCTGAAGTAGAGGTAACGGTTATGTATCCTGGTTTTAAATATGATCATGGTGATCATGTGGTGGAAGTTGCTAAAAAAGCAGCCGTTAAAATCGGCCGTGAACCAAAACTTCAGCACAGCGGTGGAGGCAGTGATGCGAATGTCATTGCTGGACACGGCATTCCTACAGTTAATCTTGCGGTAGGATATGAGGATATCCATACTACAAGTGAAAAAATGCCAATTGCTGAGCTTAATAAGCTTGGTGAAATGGTACTTGCGATTATTGAAGAAATAGCAAGTCCATCTAAATAATAGTGTTTGTTCAAGGTGCCACTGGATTATTCCGGTGGCCATTTTACATAAAATTGTTTAGTGCCGGATAAACAGTGAATATAAGGGAATAAGAGGGTTTAAAGAGATGGAACAACGTCAAGTAAAAAAAGGCGGAAGAGTCATTTTACATGTGGATATGAATAGCTTCTACGCCTCAGTTGAAATGGCACATAATCCTGAATTGAAAGGCAAGCCATTGGCGATTGCCGGGAATGCAAAAGAAAGAAGAGGGATTATCGTGACATGCAGCTATGCAGCGCGTAAACACGGGGTGAAAACCACCATGCCTATTTGGCAGGCGCAGAAGCTTTGTCCCGGCCTTATCCTGATGGAACCTAATTTTGACCGGTACCGTGCTGCCTCGCAAGGTATTTTTGATTTGTTGCGGATGTATACACCGCTTGTAGAACCAGTTTCGATAGATGAGGGGTATTTGGATATTACCGATTATTGCGGAGATAGATCACCAGTTGAAATAGCCCAGACGATTCAAAAAAGGATTATGGAAACGATGGATTTGCCTTGCAGTATAGGTATAGCTCCAAATAAGTTTTTAGCGAAAACGGCTTCAGATATGAAAAAACCAATGGGAATTACGATTCTTAGAAAGCGTGAAGTTCAGGCTAAACTTTGGCACCTGCCGGTTGGAGAGATGCATGGAGTGGGCCAGAAAACAGCTGAAAAACTATCATCAATAAAAATTGAAACTATTGGTGATTTGGCCAATGCACATGAGGTTTCGCTTAAAAAGCTGCTTGGAATTAATGGGGTGCGATTAAGAGAAAGAGCCAATGGCATTGACAGACGTGTGGTAGATCCGGAGTCGATATATGATTTTAAAAGTGTCGGGAATTCAACTACATTACCAAGAGATGTAACAAACCAGCATGAATTGTTTGAAGTCCTTCATCGCTTGAGTGAAAAAGTATCTGCTCGGTTAAAGAAGAAGGAACTGCTGACCATAAAAGTTCAAATAACGATTCGTTATAAGGATCGAAAAACAGTAACTCGAGGTAAAACCCTTCAAAATCCTATTTATAAAGCTGAAGATCTATATAGCCATGCACGAGATCTTTTTTCAAAGCATTGGAATGGAAATCCAGTCAGGCTATTGGGGGTAACAGCAAATGAAGTAGTTGAGCAGCAGGAAGCAATTAAGCAATTGGACATTTTTTCTTTTGATCAGGATGAAAAAGAAGTGAAATTGGATACTGCTGTGGAAAAGCTAACCAAAAAGTTTGGGGATAAAATTATCCGTAAAGGGATAGAAATAGATAACAACAAAGTGGATGCTAATACCAGTTTTAGCAAGGACTTCTTAAAACAGCCCAAACCTAGGAATGACAAGGGAAACTAATTCGTAGCACTTGCGAAAATAGTGTAAAATTGCTAAAGTTAATACGATTTAATATAGCGAATAAATCAATGAAAGGAATGTTTACAGATGGAAAAACAACAAATCGGTGTAATCGGTCTTGCCGTTATGGGTAAGAATTTAGCATTTAATATTGAAAGCCGTGGATATTCCGTTTCAGTATATAATCGTTCATCCGAAAAAACAGATGCTATGATGAAAGAGGCAGAAGGCAGAAATGTTCATCCTACCTATTCAATCGAAGAATTTGTAAACTCATTGGAAACGCCGCGTAAAATCTTAATCATGGTTAAAGCGGGTGCAGCAACAGATGCAACTATTGCCCAATTAACTCCTTACCTTGACAAAGGGGATATCCTGATTGATGGCGGTAACACGTTCTTTAAAGATACGCAGCGCCGTAATGAAGAATTAAGCAAGCAAGGCTTCCATTTTATTGGGACTGGTGTATCTGGCGGTGAAGAGGGAGCACTGAAAGGCCCTTCTATTATGCCTGGAGGACAAAAGGAAGCATACGAGCTTGTAGCTCCAATTTTAAAAGCTATTTCCGCTAAAGTTGGCGATGATGCATGTTGTACATATATTGGGCCGGATGGGGCTGGTCATTATGTGAAAATGGTTCACAATGGAATTGAATACGGAGATATGCAATTGATTTCCGAATCCTATGCTTTATTACGCCATATTCTAGGGCTTAATGCTGATGAACTTCATGGTGTATTCTCCGAATGGAATAAAGGTGAACTTGATAGCTATCTAATCGAAATCACAGCTGACATCTTTACGAAAAAAGATGACGAGACCGGTAAGCCGATGGTAGATGTAATCCTTGATAAAGCAGGACAAAAAGGAACTGGAAAGTGGACAAGTCAAAGTGCACTGGATCTTGGTGTTCCACTGCCAATCATTACTGAGTCTGTTTTTGCGCGTTTCTTATCCGCGTTGAAAGAAGAACGTGTGGAAGCCTCTAAAGTTTTAACAGGTCCTGAGGTTAAACCATTTGCCGGAGATAAAGCAGCGTTTATCGAATCAATTCGAAAAGCTTTATATTTGAGCAAAATTTGTTCATATGCTCAAGGCTTTGCACAAATGAAAGCTGCATCAGACGAATACAATTGGGATCTTCAGTATGGTGATATTGCGATGATCTTCCGTGGCGGATGCATCATTCGTGCACAATTCCTTCAAAAGATTAAAGATGCTTATGATCGCAATCCTAACCTTAAGAATCTTCTTTTGGACGATTATTTCAAAGAAATTGCATTAAGCTATCAGGAAGCATTGCGTGAAGTAATTGTTGCAGCTGTTCAGGCTGGTATTCCGGTACCATGCTTTACAGCAGCATTGTCCTACTATGACAGCTACCGTGCAGAAACATTGCCTGCAAATCTATTACAGGCACAACGTGACTACTTTGGAGCTCACACATACGAGCGTGTAGATAAAGAAGGCATTTTCCATACTGAATGGATGGAATCTAAATAATATCAATAAAGCAGCTTAAAGATCCTTGTTCTTTAAGCTGCTTTTTTATGTATAATTATGGGAATGAAATCCATTCTAGGAAATAGATTTTAGCAAACCCTCAGTGACTGAAAAGTCATAATAGTTTTAGAACAGTTTGACATCGTTCAAGAGCTGGCATATACTGTAAATAATAAATAATAAATAATAAATGGTAAAGGACTGATATTGGGACGATGAGAATCTAATCTTGTTTTCTGCGATGTTTTTTTATAAAAACAGAAGCCTGAAAATTGGATTAGTGTGCCCATAACACGTTCTTTCATTGAATAGAGTATAAATAAAGGATTCAGCTGCCATGGCTGTATTCATATTTGTATACCTCTGTTGATCAACGATGTTCACACCCCAATAGGCTTCTGTTGGGGTTTTTAGTTGTTAATTTTAAGAGGTGAGAATGAATATGCTAAGTCTGAAGGAAATACAAAAAAGCTATGGTGAAAGAACGATTTTAAAGAATATAAATATGATTATAGAATCTGGGGATAGAATTGGGCTGATTGGCTATAACGGGGCAGGTAAAACAACGTTAGCCAATATTATGACAGGAGCAATTCAAGCGGATAAAGGGAATATTAGTTTTGGGAAAGATCATGTCAGTATAGGATATCTGCGGCAGTCAATTGACTATACAGCCAGTATCTTTCAATCCATGTTGGAGACCGGGGCTGAGGCTGGAATGTTTGAGCTGACGAGTCAGCTTGGATTAGAAGGGTCACAGTTGTGGAATCAAGAACGATTGGACCATTTAAGCGGGGGAGAACGTTTAAAGCTTGCACTCGCACATATTTGGTCAACCAAACCTGATTTATTAATTCTGGATGAACCAACAAATCATTTAGACTTTGATGGGATTCTTTGGCTGGTAGAGGAGCTTGCATCCTATCAAGGTGCGGCCATTATCATCTCACATGATCGATACTTCCTGGACCTGGCTGTTAAACGTATATATGAAATTGAGGATGGTATTGCGCATGAGTACACTGGCAATTACAGTGCTTATAAGAAACAAAAAGAAGAAAACAGAAGAATTCATAAACATCAATATGATCAACAACAGAAAGAAATCAAACGGGTAGAAGCGCAAATGAATCAATTGAAGAATTGGTCAGAAAAGGCACACCGTGATTCAACGAAGCATGGCACTGCCTCTGAAAGAAAATTAATGGGCAAAAAAGAATATTACCGAGTTAAGGCCAAGAAGAAGGATATACAGGTTAAATCCAAGCGAAAAAGGCTGGAAGCGGAACTTACAAAAAAAAGAATAGAAAAGCCTGCTGATGAAGTAAAGATTGAATTTGATTTTCAGGCGGCGGACAAGCGCGGTAAACGGATAGTGGAGGCAAAGGATTTAAAAAAGCAATATAGAGATCATACAGTTTTCCAAAGCAGTTATTTTTATATAAAACACGGGGAGTCAATTGGCGTCGTTGGTCCTAATGGCGCGGGGAAAACAACGCTAATTCGGCTGATTCTAGATCAAGAGCCCATCAGCGGCGGAGAGTTATGGAAAAGTCCTACTCTGAAAATCGGCTACTTAAGTCAGGATGTTGGTGATCTCCCGGTTCATAAGAAGCCAATAGAAGCACTTGGACTTTATGAAAGGGATTCGATATTTAAGGCAAAAACGTACTTGGCGAATCTCGGGATTACAGCAAGACAAATAGACGAACCGATTTCCTCCCTATCAATGGGGCAGCGTACGAAAATCAAGCTAGTTCAAATGCTGATGGAAGGCTATGATTTGTTGATACTGGATGAACCGACTAATCATCTTGATTTGCCGAGCAGAGAACAATTGGAGGAGACTCTCTCTACCTTTGCCGGGACCTTGTTAATTATATCGCATGATCAATATTTAATTGAACGTTTGTGTAACAAGCTGTTGGTTATTGATGAAAAGATTATTAACCGCGTTGAAAGCAACAATCGAAAGCCAGTCAGACAAATAAAAGCAATGAATAAGAATATCGAAGAAGAACTTATGGTCGTAGAGACAAAACTAGCTGCAGTCTTAAGTCAATTGAGTTTATTAACACCCGGCGATTCTAAGTACAGTGCATTGGATGAAGAGTTTAAACAATTAATTGAGCAGAAGACTATGCTGAATAGAACCGGAAATTAGGTATAAATTTTGATTAAAGTTAATCGGACCATATTGCATACTACTTGTAATATGGTCTTTTTTTGGAAAGCCATCATTTTTTTAGTATCGTTTGCGAGACGTGCCTAATCATGAGGCTATAATTTGATATTCATAAAAAATAAAAGAAACTACAAAGAGACGATCATTTGTATCGACCCCAAAAGTTAGTTTTTTACTCTAACTTTTAGGGGTCATTACGACTTGGTCGTCTCTTTTACATTTATCAGCGTACTTATTTATTTGTTTAAGATGCCAATTTTCTGCCGTAATACCAGTATGTCAGCATCCCCAAGATATACGCAATAATATCCCATGCATCACCGGTACTCGTTTTTATAAATAGAGGAGTTATGACCTCCCAACAGATTCCACAAAATAAACCGGCAACCAGGAAGTGATGGATCTTTGTTAGCTGAAACGAAGTCCAGTTACTTAGAGATAGAATAAAGTTCAGGTATGCTGCAAAGGAGATGCCTCCTAGGTAGTCATTGAAATGACATCGCAGCAGATATCCGAGGACAGGAATTTGTACGTCCGCTTTAATTAATTCATTTACTTGAAAAAGGATCAGCGGCACAATGAAAAATAACAGATCCTTTTTTTGTCTCTTATTTAACCGCATATTGAGAAGAGAACCAATGCGACTATGATTGCGAAAACAGTTGACCAGAAACCCATAAGGCAGTCTCCTTTACATGAAAATTTAAGTGGCTCAATTTTTTAATTAATTTTCCACACACTAATATTCAGAAACTCTATAACTACATATGTACACCTTAGAATGCTACATAAACCGGATGACCTAGTTCAAAATTATATTCATCCTAAGAGGAAATATGCAGTGTCATCTCAAGATTTTTTCTAATGCAGGGAATGTATATCCTTCGTATTCTAAGATTGTAAGAACACAGTCCGCCAGTTTGTCCGGTGAGACTTCTGTACTCATCGCGTTATTGGCATATCATCCACAAGGAGAGAAAAAATATCCGCTAACTCTTTATACATGACACCTGACACCTCATCTTTCCTATGATTATACTAAAAATATTACAACTATCTAATACCCTATTGTCGCTTAGAATAATCCGCTTTCATTATTTTAGAAAAATATATTATTTTATTAGAATGATAATTATCTATAAATAGAGGCTTGTTTTTTAGATAATTTCAGCTGGGTATTTTCATCTAAAAAGAGAGAATAAAATGAAATAAAATCCACTTCCTTTTATGTAGAGATGGCTATATTTTGGATTTTGTGACTCAAAGAATATTATTCAGTATAAATTATTATAATATATCAAGAATCTTTTGAAATTAAAAAAAGTTTCATGTATAGTTTAAATGTAGTAGAGATATACATGATGCTATAAAAAGTTGATAGGGCAGAGGAAATGTAAGGGTTTTAGTAAGCTTATTGATTTGTTCTTTAGAACGATGAATCTCTTAAAAATTACTTTTCGGGTTTAATATATAGGAATATCAAATACTGTGTTTCTAACTGTTAATAAATCTGGAATCTTACAAGTTATAGAATTCATCGCCCTGATTTATGATCCATACATGAATCTGCCAATTAATTTAACGATGATTAGGAGGATGAACAATGGGAAGATTGCAAGACCAAGTAGCCATTATTACAGGTGGAGCGAATGGTATTGGTAAATCAATTGCGACACGCTATGCGGAAGAAGGGGCAAAGCTGGTAATTGCCGATCTCAATGAAGAAGCATTGCAAGCTACTGTCAATGAATTTAAAGCGCAAGATGTTGAGATAATGGGTGTAAAAGTCAATGTGGCAGTTGAAGAAGATGTTCAAAAAATGGTGGAAGAAACTGTGGCCACATTTGGTCGCGTAGATATTTTAGTTAACTGTGCAGGTGTATTAGACAAAATGCAGGCTGCTCATAATGTAGAAGATGCAGTTTGGAGCCGCGTAATGGATATTAATGTTGGCGGTGTAATGCGCGGTACACGTAAAGTATTGCCATACTTCCAGGCTCAGGGCAGCGGCGTAATCGTGAACCTTTCCTCCATTACCGGTTTAACTGGTGGACGTGGCGGATTTACGTATACTGCGGCTAAACATGCAGTTACAGGCATGACTAAAAATATTGCATCTCATTATGGCCCGCAAGGGATTCGTTGCAATGGAATCGCACCGGCCCAAGTTGAGACTGGGTTAACCAGTTCAGTGGATGGTATGGATATGGAAGGATTACAATATGCAACGCGTGGTGTTAGTTTAATGCCTCGTGCTGCTAAGCCACAAGAAATTGCAGACATTGCCCTTTTCTTGGCAAGCAATGAATCTTCCTATATTAATGGTGTAGTATTGGCAGCGGATGCAGGATGGTCTGCTTACTAATCAGATTAAAAAATGAATAGGTTTGAAAAAAAGGAATCCATTTGGATTCTTTTTTTATTACTATCTAGCATTTCTATATGGGTTTTCTATTAAAATTCAACATGGATCATAGTGGGGGAGAAAGGGATACAGGGAGAAAAGTGTATTTAATAAGTAGTTCATGGCAAAGACAAAACAGTGCAATTGTCCTGAGAGTTAAGGAATTTTTATTCCTGATACTGGTGATTAATTGCGGATATTCTAAACACGAATCTACCAATAAGAAATCATTAAAATTAGTAAAATAGGGAACCAAATGGGTTCCCTTGTTTTGCTTATTACTATGAGTCTTGAACTAACAACTAGCATAAAATAAGAAATCTTAAACTAATTGTACCTCATCACCTATCCGGATTTTTCCGGTTTTAAGAACGGAGGCATATACACCGAAACAATTCTGACGAGTTCTATTAATAAATTTTAATAGAGAAGGATCCTTTTCGCTGTTTTCGGGATTAATGGTAATAATCATGCATCTTTCACAATGTCGGTTAACTTGTATTTCAACCGATTCACCAATCAAAAGACGTCTTCCGAACCAGGTATCTTCTATATATGGTTGCTTTTCAGTTAGATCGAGGACCAAGTTAGGGCGAAACCGTTTATAGTCTATCAGACTTCCATACTGCTTTTTTAATTCTAGAAGAGAAGCATCTGTTACGAGCAATAAATGTTCCACCTCAATTGCGCCTAGTGGCACATCATTCGGGGTGAATTGTACAGGAGTAATACTCCTGTTTGCTGCCGTTTCTAGGTCCTTAATCAATCCAGGGTGATTCCACGTTACTCTTTTTCCTGATGGCATGACTACTTCGATGGGTGGATAGGTATCCAAGCTGTCAGGACCCATAAAGGATGCTTGGTAACTTGCCATGATTGGAGCCTGAGTGATGGTCAGAAATTTATTTGTACGGCTATTGTCTATATAAGCATGACTGCGATCCCCATAAAGACCATAGGGCATTACATTAGATTCCTGAACATGTTCACCTGTAAAGGATTTAACAGGGTGGCGCATAATTGCTTTCACGTGCCCGATTAACATAGCAACCCGCCTTTATTTATATTTCTTTTTGAACTTCTCGATACTGGTATTTGAACCAATCAGTAAAAAGTCGTCTCCTTCTTGTAATTTGAGATCCGCAAAATGCGATAATATTGGCTGTCCATTACGAAGGACTAAGGACACCGTAATATCGAATTTTCTTGAAAAATTCAATTCGTTCAATGACTTTCCATGCATCGTTTCAGGTACTTGCATTTCAATTGCAGAAATATCCTTCGTGATTTCAATATATTCAATGACACCTGTTAATAATTCCTGACGTGCCACTTTCCGACCAGCTTCTTCCTCTGGAAGGATAATACGATCGGCACCAAGGCTTTTTAAAATTTCCCCGATTTCTCGATTGTTAGCCTTGGCGATGATTTTTTTTGCTTTTCTTTCTTTCAGTTTTTTTGTAATTAAAATGGCCGAAAAGGCATCAGAGCCAATTGCAACAAAGACCGCATTGAATTGATCGATTTTCAGTTCATCGAGTACAAGCGGATCACGAAAGTCACCGACAATCGCATGAGTCGAATATTCATCTAAGGACTCGAGATTTTTTTCACTGCGATCTGTAACGATTACTTCACAATGTTGTTTGTATAATTCTTTTACGATGCCAGTACCAAATCTTCCTGCTCCAATGACTAGATATGATTTCATGAAAAATGTCCCCTTTTTAGCCTACTGCTAAGTCTTCTTTTAAATATCTTGTTTTAACTTTTTCTACTTTAAAAATAGTATAAATGAAACTGAATACACCTATTCGGCCGATAATCATCAGCATGATTAAAATGGATTTTGAAACAGGTGTTAATTCAGATGTAATTCCAAATGATAAGCCTGTATTTGTCAGGGCAGATAACACCTCAAACATCAATGGCTCCAATGGCTGCGTTTGTAACATGGTTAATAAAATCGTAGAACCAAAAAACAATGCCATAAAAGTAAAGAAAACCATAAAGGATTTATCAACTGCTTCCTGAGCAATGGTTTTTTTATAGATAACAACCTCTTTTTGTGATTTCGCTACAGATAATACCTTTGATAATAGTACTGCAAAGGTGGTCAATCGTATACCGCCTCCTGTACTGGAGGAAGCTCCCCCTATAAACATAAATAGGGTCAAACATAAAAAGGTAGTGATTGTTACTTGTGAGACATCAATCGTTGAAAGCCCACCATTTCTTGCTGTCGCCGAAAAAAACAATGAATTCGATAGTTTTTCCCAAATGGAAAGTCCGCTAAACGTATTATTTGTTTCCAAAAAGAAAAATATAGCCATACCGATAAATAGTAGGAGAAAATGAAGTCTTATATTAATCTTTGTAAACAAACTTTTCTTCCTTCTAAAAGATAAGAAGTACTCTACCAATGTCGGATAGCCAAGACTTCCTAAGAAGATTGTTATAGCCGTTGTTATTAGGAAAAGATGATTATGTTTAAATGAAATCAGGCTATCACCGAATAAATCAAATCCGGAATTAGTGAAGCTTGCTACTGCATGAAAGGCAGACACGAATGCCGCATCCCAAAAATCATCATATCGGGGTCGTATCTCCCCTAATAATATAAAGAAACAAATCGTTTCTACTAATAAGGCAATGACTAAAACCGAAATTCCAAGAGATGTAATGGAACTTAGTTTTGACTGGTTTTGGTCCTTGGATAAAAGAAGCATACTTGATACCGTAATCTTCTTGTCCATCACGACAAACAGGTAACTGATTAATACAACAATCCCGATTCCGCCAAGCTGCATTTCCACCATTAAGATGGATTGTCCCACCCTGGTTAATTCTGTTCCTACGTCTATTGTAGTAAGTCCTGTTACGCTTAAGGCGCTTGTGGACAGAAATAGAGAATCCATTATAGAAAACCCGATGGAATTGGACTGGGGTATCCATAACAAAAAGGCAAATAAAATGATAAAACCTATGTATAGGAAGAATATTTGCCGGAATGAGTGGATTGAAGATTTGCTCTGCTGCATATTTATTTAATCTCCATTTCTTCTTTGTAAAGTTAGTGTATTGATTCATAATATAACCCGTTTGCTGTAAAAGCCAATATCATCGTACTATATCTCATAATAAAACACCAAATAACATTTTTTCGTGTTCACTAAACAGTTTTTTATCCTATCACAATTTATACGAATTTAAAACAGTAAATTAAACTTATAGGATTACGTTTATGACAGAAAATCAACCCGTAAAAAAAAATACTAGTTAACTAGACAAATAGATGGCGATTTTTCTAAAGAACTGAATATAAATAAGTGAGGACTTAATGGGAGGGGAACCATTATGGACAATATCCAAAATTTATATGAGCGTTATAAAAAAGGCGAGAAATTTGCTAAGCCCTTTAGCCAAAAGCAAGTGGGGAAGCTAAGTGCAAAAGATCCAACAGAACTGGCATCCAATAACAAAGTGGTTCAGGATATGCTAAAGAAGTATTCACAACAGTTCCAAAATAATAGACATTTTATATGAGCATCTGTATTAAACTTTGACCTTATTACTATATGAATAAGGGCATTTTTTTTGTAAACAAATAAAACCCCTTTAATTAGGGGTTTTGGCAAAGGGCCATTCTTCTTTTTCAACCATAAGTGCATACTCAATATTTTCAGCTTGATACATTAGGGCATAATGTAAAAATAAGATATTTTGTTTATCAATAACATCAAATTGAGAAGAGTAGCTGGACAATATGGTCACCTTATCAGTTCCGCGATAGTTGAAATGGAAAACAAGTCTGTTTTTCTTTATTTTCACAAGGGGAGCCTCCCAGTTTAACACTTCTGGATCGCCGGTTTCTTTTGAAAGTATGGCATATTCCCGTTCGACTCCGATAAGCTGATGTAAATCCTTGGTTTCGCATTCAAAGGCAATATTATACCGTTGTTTATAACTGATTTTAAAGTCCTCCAAAAAGTAATCAAGTGCGGAAAAATAATTCACCTCCATCGTTTCTTCATCAAGGAATGTGAACAACTTTCCGATGCTTGCATCTGAATACATGGCTGACAGAAGGGTTGCTTTTGAGCTTTGCAATTCTATAAAGGCAACTGCAGCCGTTTCTTTATCCTCCACCTCAAATTCCATTTGAAATAGCTTGAAACGTTTGAGCTGCCTCGTTGTACTAGGAATAATTAAAAATAAAATGATCCAGACTGATAATAAGAAGATTCCCTTCAATATGGTAAGCAGAAAGGTGGAGGAAATCAGTGGTTTAATTACATATTCCGTCCACCATGTAGGAGGAACAGCAGTTGAAATAGGAAGCGGTTTCACATCACCCCATAACAATTGATATAGTGTCCAGCCGATGATGAAGAGCAGCCCGCTATAATAAATAAAAGTCAGTATATCGTTTATTAGGTCTTTGATTGATGAAAGGAACTGTTTGAGGACTTCTGCAATCCGACTCACGAAATAGTCACCTCTTCACATTTTACAGGAAAGACCATAAATGTATATGCGAAGAGGTGGAGAAATAGAATAGGTAATTAAGTTTTAATCCATTTTTAAAATGGGTGTCTTATATCCAACCGTATGAATATTATTCAGCTTGACTTTATGGTTGGCATTTTTAATTGCGATATCTCCAATCTTTGATTCAGCCTGTACATTTGATATAGTTGCTTTTGCTACACCTTTACCAATATCGATGGCAGTTGGAGCTGAGTTTTTTATGGAAATAGTACTTAAACGAATGTCATCGGTATGCTGCCTGCCGCCAACTATTTTTATATCCGTACCCGCAGTTTGGAAATTTTCTATTGTTATATTTGCCAGTGTGATATGACGAGATTTATATTGAATGGAAACCATTGGATTCCTTTGATAATCATAATTCGAATCTCCGAGCAGAGTGAAATGGTTAATAACCACATTTTGATAGGCTGATACGACTAGACACCTTGGAGTCGAGCCTTCATAAAGATCTGTGAAAATGGGTGCAATTGCAACGATATTCGTCGCTGTTATATTAAAGGCAGATTTAGACTGTGGCTCTGATTCGAGATGGTGGCCTATGTGCCGGAAGTTATAGGAACGATTATCATGGATAGATATATGTCCGATAATATGAACATTGGAAGCAGCTGATGCAGTACCATGCGCCTTTATTTCAACCCCTCCAAAGCACCTGGTTGAAGAATTATTAATCAGCCAAACATCGTCAGATCCGTCATCTACCTCAAACCCATTTGAATTGGAGAATCCCTTCATGTGAGCTCTGCCGCTTGGATCACACATATGGCTGTTTGTAATCAGAATATGGCTGCTATGATGTGTTGTTATTCCATCATCTCCAAATCCATAGCCAGAAAGATGATCTAACCATATATATTGGCTCGGCCATCTCGAACGTGTGCCATCGCCCAAATATGTATAGTAGGCAGCTGAAACATCAAAACAGTGTAAACCTGCATTACGGGCTACAACATCCTTCACCCATCCATAAGTAACATGAGCATATGTTAAACAGCTCGAACGGTTATTACCGGAACTAGTTCGATCGCTCTGTGGAAGCCTTTCTACATTCCAGTCAAGTGTCATCCCCTGTACGAGAATATGATGATTACCACGGATTGGACTAGAGTTTGTAATAAGAATAGCTTTCTTTGGTGTTTCATTGGCTAATTTAAGAACCGTTTTATCTTTACCTTCTCCTATCAGACATGTGTAGGAGGGGAGCTTTAGTCCCTTAACAATAAAAACACCTTCCGGAATATAAACCATTCGCTTACCTTTACCAAGAGCAGCCTCAAACGCTTTAGTATTGTCTGTTATCCCATCACCAACAGCACCATAGTCGGTTACATTGATCTGTTCCTGGATCTTTTGATTTAAATGCTGATACTCTTCATCTAATTTCTTTTTCCATGCTGGAAAAGGGTAACCGTTCAAGATTGTGAAATCAGCTGGATTTTTTAGCTCAGGCTGTCTGCTTGTTGTCAATAAGAGACGGGGAAATGCATATTTTAAATCCCTTAGTGGCTTCCGATTAGGCATGGAAAGAGGGGAAAACTTATTTAATTTTTCATTAAGCAATGAAAACGTCTCTTTTACCAGACTTGCTGGAGTTTGGTTTGAGGGAAGCCATCTAGATAAGAGAATTTCATTTTTATTTGGATCATGATTTTTCGATAAGTACAACATACTGGAGTTTCACTCCTCACGTGAATGAAAAATGGATGTTATTGTATTCCCTTACTAGATGTAAATTAATCGTAATGAAAATGTAATATCGTTTGTAGGTATCTTAGCATATTATATGGGTATAAAATATAAGAATCATATGTAGAAACAACTAGAGGAATCATGCTTGAAAGAAGGAGACTGCGATTGAGGAAGTTATTTAAAACTGAAGTAGGAAGTTGGATTATCTCTATCGCATTTGCAATCGTCTTAGCTTATCTTGTAAAAACATTTATCATTTCCTTTTTTATAGTTGAAGGAGCCTCAATGGAACCAACACTTTATAATAATGAAAAAGTCTTGGTCAATAAGTTAGCGGCGTATAGCGGTTCAGTTGATCGTCAGGATATAGTAGTCATTCGAGATGATGGAAAAGATAAATACTATATAAAGCGGATTATAGGGTTACCTGGAGAAAAGGTTGAATATAAGAATGACTCGCTTTATATAAACGGCAAGCAAAAAGATGAGCCATATCTGCCTGATGAACAAGGAGAAGTTGATTTACTGAAAATGAATAAAACAGGTGACTTTGATCCATTGAAAGTTCCTAATGATCATTATTTTGTGATGGGAGATAATCGGTTGAACAGCAGGGATAGCCGTAATGGATTGGGCTACATAGATGAAGATGATATAGTCGGTACATGTGAATATGTCATTCTCCCATTTGAACACGCACGTAAAACAGATTGATAAAATTGCATCTCCACATGGTGTGGAAAAGGTGAATGGCTCTCGAGCCATTCACCTTTCCGTTTTTAAATATTGCGTTTATAGGTTTCTTTTGTCAGCACCGGGAATTGATCCACAGGAGCATCGAGTTTTTGTACATTGAAAACCTCTCCATATTTCTCAAGTTCATTGGCTATTTGATCCTGCAACTCTCTGGTCGGAACCTCCACGTTGTATTTAGTACCTTCATGCAAAAGCCTTGGCTCCGTTTCAAAATAAACATAGTACATGGGAAATTCCTCCAAATCATCATTTGGTTATTGTATTCCCTTTTTGAAGTTAACAAAACAATTTTTACATTATAGACCAATAATCTGATATAAATATAGATCCATATAGTCTATCTTTTGATCGTTGCTTTTTGTCTCAATCGTTCCTTCGAAAATGGATTTTCCGTCTTCGAAATTAAAGATGCTTATATAAGGTTTGTTTTTTTCTCCTCTATAAGTGAGAATCATTTTGTTGTGATATACATTTATATTGTGATCAAACATTTCTGAGTTCACTTGGATTTTATGATCCTTTGTGATTTTTTGTTTCTCAAAATCATACGTAACCATAGCGACTATTTTCTTTCCGTTCTCATCTTTAATAGCGGAAACATATAATGAAGTTTGATCATAAGCTATATTAAAACTAGAACCATCTTCTTGTAATAGCTGTTTCGTTAAATCACTCGGAAGGGTCAACCTATCTAATTTCTTTGTTTTATAGTTGTACACATATAAGTCACGGCTAACAGTTTGACTGTTTTCATCTGTATGGATAGTCTTATCTATCTGAAATGTAAAATGAGTACGAGCTTGCGTCGGGTTAGTATCTGTTAAACTGGTTATATAAATATCTTGCTGATCCGTTGATTGTTCAGTTGTCAAAATCGAATTATCGTCAATTAGTTTTTCCTTTTTAAGGTTAATCGTATATTCCTGAAGTATTTCTGTCCCATCTTTCGAATTACTGCGTGTCATGACAAATAATTCATTCGTGGAGATTTGGACATCAAGGATTTCAATAAAAGATGAATATTCCTGATTGGGCAGGTTTACTTCAAAAGAGGTTGTATCCTCTGTTTTCTTATTGAGCTGATCAATTTTTAAACTGAAATTATGCATTCCATGTCTGGTAGAAAAATCATACTTGGAGTCGACAAAAATGACTTGATTTGTGTCATTGTACAACTGGTTACTATAAATTTTTCCTCTCATAAAGGAAGAATACTGATTTGCTAAATCTTTCAATTCCGCTGTTTCTAAATATTTTTCCCCGTAGTCCACCTGCTCAAAAAAAGGTAATTCAGATCGATAAGTGGCCCCCTCTTTCGTTACATTAAACGTTTCTGTGAATCCACCTACTTGATAATCTGCTTCCAATGATAAGGTGTCTAAGATTTTAGCATCTCCATTTATTTGTTTGACGTAAAAATCAGGGAGGGTGGAGGAAGAAAAGGCCTGATTTATATAAAATACTGAAATGGATAGCACAGCAACAAGCAGGATCAGAATAGAATTTCGATATTTTTTCATATGTTTCCTCTCCTTACACAGTTATTTTCTTATTTAATAAATAGCGGCTTAATAAAATGGAGATAATGCCTAAAATACTGGCTGTAACGCTTACAATGATGATTTGCTCAGATGTATAAATGTAATTACCTATTTCTAATAATTCGATTAATATAATAGGTGCTGATAATACAGCTATAACACCTACACAGTATAGGATGGCAAGAATGATTCCTTTCCATTTAAAGCTGCGCTCAAGCAATATGGCCGTGAATAGGATGCTCAAAGCAATAAATCCTGCACCATAATATAAAACGAATTCTGTGAAGGTAGATGGGAGAATAACCGTAATAAATTGAGATCCCTTGATTAAGCTGCCAATCGATACCTCATGTAAATAATCCGCTGATATAAACCATTTCAAAATTTTTGATTCAATTAGAAGGAGTATCAATTGGATAGATACTAGTGAGAGTACAAGTAGCATTATAGCTGTTAATTTCGAAAAATAAATATTCATTCTTGATGTAGGAATCATTAATAAACGATAGATAAAGGATCCTTTACCTGACCAGTCACGGTACCAAATTAGAAAGATATATAAGAAGATGGCACCTGCACATAAGGCAATCGGACCATTAAACCAAATAGAATTCACATAATTGTCCATGCCATAATAACCAAATTCTTCAATAAAGACTTCTATAGGGACACCATTCGTTAATGATTTATTAGCGTCACTCATGTAGATGTTAGCTTCAATGATTAACCCGGCAACTTGTATAATAAAAACAGCAATAATCAATCCAAATAAAATTTTTGTAAATCGATTTAACTCCACATTCACAAGCTTAAAAAAGCGATTCATCCTCTATACACCTCTCTCATTACATCTACGACAGACTTACCTTCGTTATTTCGAACTTCTTCTGCATTAAATTCTTTATAAACGACTCCGTCATTTAACAAAACAACTTTATCAATGAGGTGCTCAATATCGTTGATTTCATGGGTTGTGATGATAACACCGCGGTCTTCAATCAGGTGGCTTGTAAAGACATCTGCTATTTGTTCACGGCTAAAAATATCGATACCGGAGAATGGTTCATCCATAAGAACATAATCAACATCCAGAGCCAATCCCAATAACAAATTCACTTTCGCGGTATTTCCTTTAGATAATGTTGAAATCCGTATGTTTTCATCCAATTTGAAAAAGCTCAATAATTCATCGGCGCGATCTTGGTTCCAACTCTCATAAAAATCATTCATAAAATCCATTGCCTGCATAATGGTGAAGTTCGAAAGCATCGTGAACGTATCTGGAATAAATGTGATTTTCTCATACGTATCCTTCGTTCTTTTAGTTCCGTTTATAAGAATTTCTCCACCATCAATAGGAGTAAGGCCCATGATGGATTTCATAATCGTTGTTTTACCTACACCGTTTATACCGATTAAACACGTGATTTCCCCTTTGTTGGCTGTGAATGATACATCATCCAATACGTTTTTTCTTCCAAATTTTTTCGTTACATTTTTTACTTCTAACATGAAATCCCCTCCTTACTCTTGTTCCGCATTATATTTTTCTTTGACAATACTCAACAGTTCATCTACTGGTAATTGAATCGGTTTAATTGCCTGAACAAAGGTATCAACGGCTTCAACAATGAGTTCCTGACGAACGCTTGACAATATGACCTTGTCGGTTGTGACCCGGCTTGGGAAATTTCTTTCTGTGTGAATCAATCCCTGTTCCTCCATTTCCTTATACGCTTTTTGAGCAGTATTGGGGTTTATTTTTAGAAGATTGGCAAGCTCACGTCGAGAAGGAATCTCCTCTCCGCTTGCAAGCCGACCGGTCGCTATTTGTTCTTTGAAGTAACGGACAACTTGTAAATATACAGGATCCCGGTTATTAAAGATGATGTTCATTAATTCATCTCCTATGGCTTTTTAACCAATTATTAGTGTGTGTACTATGTAGTTCATACACTTGATATGTGTACTATACAGTTAATACACTAAAACTGTCAATAGGATAGTAAAAAATTCCCTGAAATAGTTTTAAAACGTGTAATTATTTAAGAAGGGTCATGGCAAAATAATAAGGATTCTCTGGGGAAGGAGTTTACTTGTTATGCATAATACAGGCCTGGTTCTAGAGGGTGGCGGAATGAGAGGGCTATATACAGCTGGAGTTCTGAGGTATTTGATGGAACAGGATATATATGTGCCATATACAATTGGTGTTTCAGCTGGTGCATGTAATGGCTCTTCTTATATTGCACGGCAAATAGACCGTAATTATGCGGCGAATATCGATTATGTCTCACACCCGGAATACCTATCCTATAAACGTTTTCTGAAGAAACGTGAATTATTTGGAATGGACTTTATTTTTGATAAAATTCCAAATGAACTGGTCCCATTTGATATAAAGGCTTTTTGTGAAGCAAAGGAACAGTTTGTCGTGGGTGTTACAGATTGCGTAACAGGCGAACCTGTATACTATAGAAAAGAGCACCTAATAAAAGATATTACAACGATTCTGCGCGCATCCAGTTCGATTCCTTTTTTTGCTCCGGAAATCTCTTATGATGGAAGAATGCTGCTGGATGGCGGTGTTGCCGATCCAATACCGATACAAAAATCTCAAGCAGACGGGAATACGAAAAATATCGTTGTGCTTACTGGGAATAAAGGCTATATGAAAGCATCGTCGCTTGATTGGCTTGGAAAAAGAAAATATAAGAACTATCAAGGGCTGCTAAAGGCTCTTCGCAAACGGCATATCGTTTACAATGACACGATCCGCTATTTGGAGGAACAAGAAGAAAAGGGACTTGTCGTCATTATTCGTCCATTAGTGAAATCAGATGTCAGCCGTGTTGAGCGTAACCCTAAAAAGCTGAAAAAGCTGTACAATCAAGGATATGCTGAAGCCAAGGCTGCTTATGGAAAAATCAAACGGTTATTATAATAAAAACCCATCACTTAAATGGTGATGGGTTAACGTTTAGTATGAAATTAGGCTAATTCTGATTGTAAGTAATTCCAGATTAACTGGGCAGTATGTTCAATAGAGCTGATATGGGTTCTTTCAAAAGCATGTGAAGCATCAATGCCGGGTCCAATTAATCCGTGTATGATATCATAGCCGGCACGGATGGCAGCAGAAGCATCAGATCCGTAAAAAGGATATATATCTACACGGTAATCAATCTTGTGTTGCTTTGCCAATTCGACTAAATGCTGACGCAGGCCATAATGATAGGGTCCGCTAGAATCTTTTGCACAAATGGAAACACTGTATTCATCCGTAGATTGTCCTTCTCCAATTGCTCCCATATCTACAGCCAGGTATTCAACAGTTTCAGCAGGAATGTTGGAGTTTCCGCCATAGCCTATTTCTTCATTATTTGAAATTAAGAAGTGGGTCGTATAGGGGAGAGTGATGCCTTCTTCTTTTAACTGTTTAATGATATACATCAGTATGCCGACACTCGCTTTATCATCTAAATGACGGGATTTAATAAATCCATTGTCTGTCAGTTCAACACGGGGCTCGAAGGAAACAAAATCACCTACAGAAATACCTAGACCTTCTGTATCCGTCTTGCTTTTTGTCACAGCATCAATTCGAACTTCAATCGTTGCATCCTCGCGTTTAATATCTCCCATTTTCTGATAAACATGGACAGAAGTTTGATTTAAAAGAATCGTCCCTGTAAACGTTTTACCTTCAGCTGTATGGATTTTACAATATTCGCCTTCAACAGAATTCCAACGAAATCCGCCGATCATCGATAATTTTAAACGCCCGCTTGGTTTGATTTCTTTCACCATAGCACCTAATGTATCTACATGGGCTGTTAGAAAACGGTGCTTTGAATCATCCTGTCCCTTGATTGTTGCCAATAGGGCACCTTTATTTGTTTTTACTGCAGGTATTCCTTGAGATTGTAAAAACTGTGCTACATGATCAATTACTTCCGTTGTATAGCCGCTCGGACTTGGAATGGATACAAGGTCTTTTATGTACTGGAAAATTTCCTGGCCATTGGCTTTCATGGTTCCGAATCACTCCTTTTTATGTATAGATTTATTATATACCTTTGTTAAAAAGTTGGACAATAAAGGCAGAAATAACTTGCTTTTTTAGCAGTAGGACTGTAAATTTATAGTTAAATAAATATTCTGAAAAATCTTATCAAGAGAGATGGAGGGACAGGCCCTGTGAAGTCTCAGCAACCGCCAATATGGAAAGGTGCTAATTCCTGCAGGAACAATCATTCCTGGCCGATAAGAAGGGACTCACTCTAATGAAAAGTCTTCTTCTTGAAGACTTTTTTCGTTTTTAAGCATATTTTTATTCACTGGGAAAATGAGTGGATGTAAGTAATTCGTAACTTTGATGGCAAATTAGAGCCGGATGAAGGTAAATCAGAGTAACTGTATTTCGGGGATTAATAAAGAGAGAGGGGTCATACATATGACAACAGTTAAAATCGAAACACTCTTAGCTCAAATAGGCAATCGAAGTGAAACACAAACAGGTACTGTTAATCCGCCAGTTTATTTTTCCACAGCCTATCGCCATAACGGAATAGGGGAATCAACAGGGTTTGATTACATAAGAACAGGAAACCCAACCAGAAAATTATTAGAGGAAGCAATTGCCGAGCTAGAGGGTGGTAAACAGGGATTTGCCTTTAGTTCAGGTATGGCTGCCATTCACTCATTGCTATGTTTATTTTCTCCAGGTGATGAAATAGCCGTCTCTGCCGATCTGTATGGAGGGACATATCGGTTATTTGAGCAAATATGGAAGACGTATGGCATCAAATTTAACTATTGCCATACATATGAAGATTTCGCTGAATCCATTACGGAAAATACGAAGGCCTTCTTTATAGAAACACCGACAAATCCGCTTATGCAGGAAATGGATATTAAAGAAATTGCTCAACTGACCCAATCTAACAATCTACTGCTCCTTGTGGATAATACGTTTTATACACCCATTTTGCAAAGACCGATTGAGCAGGGAGCAGATATTGTTGTCCACAGTGCCACCAAATATTTAGCAGGACATAATGATGTATTGGCTGGATTAATTGTCTCAAAGAGTAAAGAGGTTGGTGCGCGCCTAGAAGAATATCAAAATGCAACAGGCGCTGTACTGCCGCCATTTGACTCCTGGCTTGTGATGAGGGGAATGAAAACATTGAGCCTAAGGATGAGGCAGCATGAGGAAAATGCTAAGATAATCAGCCGATTTTTAAGAGAAAGAGAAGAAGTGACAGATGTCCTTTATCCTGGTAAAGGGGGGATGATATCGTTCCGGCTGAAATCAGAGGAATGGATCAATCCATTTTTAAAAAGCCTTCGCATCATATCTTTTGCTGAAAGTCTGGGTGGAGTAGAAAGTTTAATGACGTACCCTGCTACACAAACACATGCGGATATCCCTGAGGAAGTGCGTACACAAAATGGAGTCTGTAATTGTTTGCTGCGCTATTCTGTTGGGATAGAGCATGCGAATGATTTGATTGATGATCTTATTCAAGCTTTTGAATCATTATCGGTTTAGGTTATTAGAAATTTGAACTTTACAGGCATTTAGGTGCATCATGAAGGATTCCAGAAGTAATACCTAAAAAGGATAAATTAGAAAATTATGCAAATTAACGACCCGTTTTGATATACTATACCAAAATGGGTCTTTGGGGAGAATGAAAATGGCTGAACTGGTGATTTCTATTAGCAATCTTCAAATGCATTATGGATCGAAAGAAGTACTTCGAGGAATTAATCTTGATGTAAACAAGGGACAAATTATTGGCTATATAGGTCCCAATGGGGCGGGGAAAACTACCACAGTTAAAATATTGCTTGGACTCCTTACAGACTATACAGGCTCAGTGAAGGTCTTTGATAAAGAGCTTTCTGAGGATAGGATTACCTATAAAAATAGAATTGGCTATGTGCCTGAATTGGCAGATTTATATGATGTATTGACTGCACGTGAATATTTGACTTTTATAGGTGAGCTTTATGGCTTATCTTATGAGCAGGCTGACCAAAAGGCTTTTAAACTAATGAGGCTATTAAATATTGAAGAAATGTATGATTCACGAATAAATAGTTATTCAAAAGGGATGAAGCAAAAGGTTCTATTAATTTCAAGCCTTCTTCATAATCCGGATATTTTATTTTTAGATGAACCTTTAAGCGGTCTCGACGCGAATAGCGTTATGGTCATTAAAGAATTGCTTGGACTGCTGGCAAGCGAGGGAAAAACTATTTTTTATTCCTCACATATCATGGATGTCGTCGAGAAAATTAGCAATCGAATTATTTTACTGCATGAAGGCAGGATTGTTGCAGATGGAAGCTTTGCAGAATTACAGGATGTTGGCAAGGAAGGAACTCTTGAAGAAATTTTTAACCAATTAACTGGTTTTACACAGCATCGTTCAATTGCCGAAGATATTGTATCTGTTGTTAAAGAGGATTAATAGATGAAAAAATTTATGAGTTTGCGTGTGTTGGATAGAGGACAAAAGCTCTTTCAGTGGATGGGAATTGATTATCCGGTTATGAGAAGAATTCTTCAGGTTAAGCTTACAATGGATGCCAGAAGAGTTCCAACTTTGATGAATGATGGGTCTGGAAATACAGGTAAGGATTCTAATCAGTTTTTGAAATCCTTATGGGTTTATGCGCTTATGGGTCTTATCCTGATTCCTTTTATTATTATGGGTGAAAATTATTTTTTCCAAATGAGTTTGCTGTTTGCTATTTTTATGTTCTTTATCATGACATCTTTAATATCTGATTTTTCCCATGTAATGCTTGATATACGGGATCAGTCTATTTTATTGTCTAGACCGGTTGATGGGAGAACGGTCTCGGTGGCAAAGCTGATACATATTATTATTTACCTTGGCACAATAACCCTTATTTTTATTGCGCCTGCGTTCATTGCTGCTATTGTTACTCAAGGAATTGGCTTTAGTCTGTTATTTTTGCTGGTCATTATATTGATTGATATATGGATAGTCTTGCTTACTGCTTTAATCTACTTGGTTATTTTAAAGTATTTTGATGGAGAGAAATTAAAGGATTTTATCAGTTATGTACAAATCTCCTTGTCTATTTTAATGATTGTTGGCTATCAACTAACGGTAAGGATATTTGACCTTGTAGATAGGCAAGTAGAATTTACACCAACTTGGTGGAGCTATATTCTTGCGCCTATTTGGTATGCCGCTCCCTTTGAGGTAATACTAAATGGGAATTTTGCATGGCAATATATTCTCTTAATCAGCTTGGCTGTAATTGTACCGCTTGTTTCTGTCATTATTTATATTAAAAATGTTCAAAACTTTGAGCAGTATTTACAAAAGTTAACTAATCATACAGGAGCCTTATCGAAAAAGAAACGCAGTCATTTTTCAATGTTCCTATTACGAAATAAAGAAGAACGAGTCTTTTATCATTTCGCAAAAAACCTCATGAAAAACGAACAGGCGTTTAAACTGAAGGTATATCCATCTATTGGAATGGTTATTATTTTTCCGTTTATTACACTACTCAATCAATTCGGGGAAAATGGATGGAAAGGTATTCAAAATGGCAGCGGTTATTATACAATTTATTTCAGTGCGCTTATGATTCCAACTATTGCTATTGCACTCCGATATACCGATTCATATAAAGGAGCATGGATATACAGGGCCTCTCCATTACAGAGTGCTAAGTCTATCTTTATAGGTACATGGAATGCGGTTATGGCCAAGTATGTTCTTCCCATCTATTTGGCATATAGCTTTCTATTTATTCTTATATATGGAAGTGCTATCTTTTGGGATCTATTGATTGGTCTCTTTACGTTATTTATAATGGCAGTCCTGTCGTTCAGGACATATACAATTATATTGCCATTTTCTAAACCAACTTCTGCAACACAGGAGAATGAGGGGATTAAGACCGTTTTCCTGCTTTTCATTCTTGGCGTATTTGCAGGTTTTCACTTTCTTATAAGCAAGGTTGAGTATGGTTTATATGGATATGGGGGAGTCTTGCTGATCACAGCTATTCTTGTATGGCGATATGGATTTAGGGTCGACTTTAAAGATTTAAAGGATTGATACGATTTTAATAACCACTGTGTTCGTATCAAAAAGCGCTGTTTATTTTATTGGTGGTTGACTTTCTTTAAAATCAAAGTAGGCATTTTGTAATACAATTTGATATTCTATACGTACGATAAGCGGATTTGATGGAAAATGGATAGGGGAGTGGAGAGATGAAAGCTTTAATCAATATAGATTATACAAATGACTTTATAGCAGATGCTGGCAAATTAACATGCGGTAAACCTGGAAAGGAAATTGAAGAGTACATTGTTTCTTTAACAAAAAGATTCATTGAGGACAAAGATTTTGTTGTATTTGCTATTGATGTACACGATGAGAATGATCCATTTCACCCTGAAAGTAAATTATTCCCACCGCATAATATACGTGGTACCGAAGGTCGTTTATTATTTGGAAATCTTCAAAATGTGTATAATACTAATATTGGACAAGAGAACCTGCTATGGATTGATAAAACACGATACTCTGCCTTTGCTGGTACTGATTTGGAAATTAAATTGCGTGAACGCGGAATCACGGAATTACATTTAGTAGGAGTTTGTACAGATATCTGTATTTTGCATACAGCAGTGGATGCCTATAATAAAGGGTTTAAAATAGTAATACATAAAAATGGAGTGGCGAGCTTTAATGAAGCAGGTCATGAGTGGGCCTTATCCCATTTTGAAAATACGCTGGGAGCCAGTGTTTTGTAATTGAAGGAGGAAGTTTGATGACACATTATCCGGACGACAGCTTTGCTTTGCATACAGACCTATACCAAATTAATATGATGGAAACCTATTTTAAAGATGGGATTCATAATAAAAAAGCGGTATTTGATGTGTATTTCAGGCGCAACCCATTTAAGAACGGTTATGCCATATTTGCCGGACTTGAACGGGTGATTACATATATTAAAGACTTAAAATTTACAGAGAGTGATATTCAATATTTAAGGGAAGAGCTTAAGTATGACGAAGTATTCCTTGAATATTTAAAAGAACTGCGTTTTACAGGTACCATCAGAAGCATGAAAGAAGGCGAGCTCGTTTTCGAAAATGAGCCTTTAATGCGAATTGAGGCTCCGCTTGCAGAAGCTCAGCTGGTTGAAACAGCAATATTGAATATTATTAATTACCAAACTCTTATTGCAACAAAAGCATCACGTCTGAGTGTAGTAACTGGCGGTGAATCCCTGTTTGAATTTGGTACAAGGAGAGCACAGGAAACGGAAGCGGCTATCTGGGGAACAAGAGCCGCTTATATCGGAGGATTTCAGGCAAGCAGCAATGTCAGAGCTGGCAAGAAATTCGGCATTCCGGTAGTAGGAACTCATGCACATGCGCTTGTTCAGGCTTATCGGGATGAATACACAGCCTTCCGCAAATATGCAGAATCACATTATGATTGCACATTCCTTGTTGACACCTTTGATACATTAAAATCAGGTGTGCCAACTGCCATACGAGTAGCAAAGGAAATGGGCGATAAAATTAATTTTAAAGCCATTCGTTTGGATAGCGGGGATTTAGCTTACTTGTCTAAGAAAGCACGAAAAATGCTTGATGAAGCAGGCTTCACAGATACATTAATTACGGCTTCCAATGATTTAGATGAAGCAACAATCCTGAATCTGAAAGCACAGGGAGCCAAAATTGATATGTGGGGTGTCGGAACCAAACTGATCACGGCCTATGACCAGCCAGCTTTAGGAGCTGTATATAAAATGGTCAGCATTGAAGATGAAAACGGCGATATGGTTGATACGATCAAAATCAGTGCAAATCCTGAAAAAGTAACTACTCCTGGCATGAAGAATGTGTATCGGATTATTAATAAGGAAACAAATAAATCGGAAGGGGATTATATTACACTTGAATATGAAAATCCTGCTTCTGAGAAAATATTGACTATGTTCCATCCTGTACATACCTTCATTAGCAAGGAAGTAACAAATTTTGATGCAGTACCACTGCATGAAAACATCTTTGTGGATGGGCAATTAGTGTATAAAACACCAGACTTGACGGTTATTCAACAATTTGCAAAGGATAACCTGGACTTGCTTTGGGATGAATATAAACGGTTCCTTAATCCGGAAAAATATCCGGTTGATCTAAGTCCAAAATGCTGGGAAAATAAACGGGTTCGTATTCAGGAAATAATGGAACACGTGAGAAAAACAGAAGCTGAAGTGAAAAACTGGAGATAATCAGCAATCCACCTTGCCAATAGACAAGGTGGATTTTTTGCTTTCAAAATAAATTTTAGGAAGGGAGTGCTTATACCTTGAAATGGAGACAATTATTTCGTGAGTATCGTAATATCCTTCCGAATGATTTAGAACAAGTTAGAATTAAAGGGATAAGATTACGCAAACGGCGAACCATGCTGAAAAAGAATGAATGTGGCTAAGAAATATTTAATGAACCTGGCATATAGCCAGGTTTTTATTTTTACTGACTAAAATCCGCTATAATATCAGACTGAATGTCGGTAAATGATGAAATGAGGGGAACGAAAATTATAAAAATAGGTTTCAGGATGTATGTTAGAACTTGACTTTTAAATATATAATATTGGAAACAAATGGAAGAGGGTGGGTGCATGAAAGTAGGTTCGTTGATTAAATATTATCGGACTAAGCAGGGATTAACTCAAAGTGAGCTGGTCGAAGGCATATGTTCTGTACCTCATCTAAGTAAGATTGAACATAATGAGAAGGAAGCAAATGACCAAACTATCCATTTATTATTACAACGTTTAGGAGCAGACTTAACGAATGTTTATGAACAAAATAATACGGTGAAAAGATTGCTGGATGAATGGATTGAATGCATCAATTATTTTCAGATTGAAGAGGCAAAAGAGATTGATCGGAAGTTAGATAGTTTGGTAGATTTCATTGCCTATACACCACATTTATTTTTATATGAATTGTATAAAATGAGATATTTATTATTTATTAAGGATACTAAAAAAGCCATTCAACACTATAAATGGCTTGATAAACATAAGAAGAATTTAAATTATCAGGAGCTATATTTGCTTCATTATTATCATGCTATTTGTCTGCTCATCCAAAATAAGTACAGACAGGCCAATGAAGTTTTAGAGGAATTAGTTTCTGCAAGCAGGGATGGGATGAGTGTTTCTGCGGATGTTTATTATCATTTGGCACTTGCTAAATGTCATATGGAACAGCATGGGCATGCTATCTTCTATGCTAACGAGGCACTAAATGCCTTTACTGCCCAATATAATATAAAGCGAATTATGCACACGCTTGTGATTCTCGGCATTAGTTATACCGATACAGGCATTTATGAGGTGGCAGCAGAGTGCTATAAACATTTGAAAAGAAATGCTGAGATCCTAAATGAATCGGCAACTTTATCGATTGCCTATCATAATATTGGCTATTTAAAGCAGAAAAAAGGAGAGCTGAGTGAAGCAAGAGACTATTATTATAAAGCTGTAAATTGTGAAGCGGAGAATGCCCAATCTTCTATGGTGAGCCTTTATGCTTTGGCAGAAACCTCTTATTATTTGGGAGAATGGGAACAGGCGAAAGAGTATTTACATCACTTAAAGAAGAAAGCTCAAGAAACCGGGTCTAAAATATATCAAATGCTGCCCAATTATTATTTATATATGATTCAGGGGGAAGAAGAAAGAGCGATTAGCTATTTAGAAGAGTATACCCTTCCTTATCTATATAATGGGGAATCTCATTATAATGATATTCGCAGTGTTAGTAAAATTTTGGCAGATTATTATAAGAAATCAGGAAAGTTTCAGAAAGCCTTGCAATATATTTATACAGACTACTAGTTAAGGAGGAGAATAGATGAAAAGAAAAGCTCCCATTTTGCCGCCAATCGTATAAATGGTGTCATTTTAGAGAGGGTCAAAAGGACTGATTGTCCAATCAATCAGTTCTTTTTTGTTTTCATTTTTGCATAATTAATTTAGTGGATTATTAAATTATCTGAAAATTTACATAAATTTTATTGGGAAAATATAATTCTACTAGGTACAAACACCCGTTTGTATTAATCGCCAAATAGGTCGCAAATAGGATAGAAAAATGTCGATAGGTAAGAAAAAGCGCAAAAAATATAGTAATTTGTCACAAAAACTAATCTGATAACTTGGGAAAGTTTTTTTATTTGACAAAATAGAAAATAATAATTCTGAATTAATAGTTAATTTGTTCCGTGTTCAAAGAAAAAAATAGCCACTATAATAACGATACAACAAGAAAAGTTCACAGAAAATTCAAAAAACGAGAGGAGACTGAAAGATGAAAAAAAGGAAGATATTTGCTGGAGTTGTCCTAAGTGTATCAATGGCTTTATCTTTTGGCTCAGGAACAAATGCTGAGGATAGGTCGACTGCAAAGGCAAAGGATGTCAGCTCAGAGAAAACCTATCGTGTTCTGATTCAGGGATCTCAGTCAGAAAAAACAAAAGTAAAGAAAAATATGGGGACACACCGAGACTTCAGCAACCAAGGATTTACGACAGATGTTTCTGAAAAAGAATATCAGAAACTATTGGAAAATAAAAATATCGAAGTAGAAAAAGTACCTGAATTTAAAATTGCTGCAACTGCTATAGAAAAAGCTACTTCTGCACCTACAACCCGAGTGCCATGGGGAATTAAAGCAATCTATAATAATAGCTCTCTTACTTCTACATCAGGCGGCAGTGGAATTAAAGTAGCAGTTTTAGACACAGGCGTGTTAAAAACGCATGCGAGTCTTTCATCCAATATTGAACAATGTAAGGATTTCACTCAAACAAGCAGCACGGTTGTGAATGGCTCCTGTGCTGATGGGAATGGTCATGGTACCCATGTAGCCGGAACAGTGGCTGGCAATGGTACTGGCGTATATGGGGTTGCCCCTCAATCCAAAGTATGGGCCTATAAAGTTTTGGGTGACGATGGATCTGGTTATTCAGATGATATAGCAGCAGCAATTAGACATGCGGCAGACCAAGCATCCTCTACAGGTTCAAAAGTAATTATTTCAATGTCACTTGGTTCCAGCTCTAATAACTCTCTCATTAGCAGTGCTGTAACATATGCTTATGGAAAAGGTGTTCTAATTATTGCGGCAGCTGGTAATAGCGGCTATTCTGCCAATACAATCGGATATCCGGGTGCTTTGGCGAATGTAGTGGCTGTGGCAGCTCTTGAGAATGTTCAGCAAAATGGAACATACCGTGTGGCTAACTATTCTTCCAGAGGTAACCCATCCACAGATGGTGATTATGTAATTGGCTTAAAGGATGTTGAAATCTCTGCTCCAGGTTCTGCAGTTGAATCAACCTGGCATACGGGTGGATATAATACAATCAGTGGAACCTCAATGGCAACACCGCATGTATCCGGATTGGCAGCAAAAATATGGGCTTCCAATACAGGATACTCTCATACACAGCTACGCGCGGAATTACAAAGACGTGCGAAGTTAGTTGATATTAAAGGTGGATATGGAGCCGCTACAGGTGATGATTACGCATCCGGTTTCGGTTTTGCAAGAGTACAATAATAATTGAAACTTACGAATCAGCCTCCCGATTTTTGGGAGGCTGATTGATAATAGGATTAATTGAGAGAGTGGATTAATCTGATCTGGAATTCAATGGAATCTGCAAAACTAGGAGGTGTTTCCAGATGAAGTATAAAAAAATGATGTAAAACAACAAAACTTGTGGGGAATTCATCTTAAGCAGAGGAAAATCTGCTGACGTGGAGCTGAAATTAGCCAAAGCGAGTATATAAATAGCAGAATCCAGCCAAAATGGAACAGAATCCAGCCGAACTGGACGGAAATCCAGCCAACTGAGTCTGAAAGCCGACTGATATATCAGATACAACGAAACAATTACACTATTTAATTATTCATTACTATCCCCCTTTAGGTAGTTGCCATTAGCAAAATCCTTATAAAGGAATTGATGATAATGAAAAAATGGTTTCGAATGAAAGGATGCGTAGAGTTATTTCGCTCGATAGCCAAGAAAGGAATGCTTTATTTTTATCAATTGGGGTTAGTTAGTATTGCCGGCTGGACATTGGCAAGTTTAGTGATGGCATATCAGGAAGTCTTGATGAATCCGATACAACTGCTCATGGTAACAGAATTGTCTAACCTTGATAAAGGTTGGTTCGTAGCATTGATGACCAATATAGTAACATCAGATGCAAATCGGATTATTGGAAGAGGGCTGTTGTTGCTGATTATTTGGATACTACTATTTCTATTTGTGCCTTTAGCAACGAGGAGTTTAAAGAGCTTCAGATTATTTCAGTTTGAGATAGAGCTGGAGGATGAAGATCCTTTGGAGGAACAAGTCCCTGTCGAAATTTTTCAATATGCACGGTTAAAAATCATTTCTAATATCTATGCCGAAAACAATAAAATGAGTCTCTACCGTTTCTATAATGAACAAGCCGGTTGGGCAGATTATAAAGAGGCACTGGCTTTCTATCTGGAAATAATGGCGGAGGAATACTGGGAGCAGGTTAGGATAGGAATCAATTGGGGGGTATATGAGTGGCAGGCTTTACCGGAAGAATGGAAACACCAGGCTTATATATCAGCAGATAAAGATAAGCCTTGTATAAAGAATAAACAAACGACTGTATATGGACCATCAAAAAACTCCATGATTTATACGTATCAGCATTTTGACACCGTCCTTGTAACGGTTCTTTGGAGTTATACTCATGAGTTTGATGCTATTGACCAGCAATGCATGTATATACTTCATCATGCCTTATCTGATCGTCTGGAAAACATAGAATATGCCATCTGGATTGAAAAAAAAGCAGCCTGTGGTCATTTTTATGAAACTGATTGTGAAATTATGGAGAGGTGAGTATTGGATTGACTGATTATATTATGGACAAAGCCAAATATCGTGCTGAAAAATATAGACAATCGCCAAAAATGTTGAGTATCACTAAAGAGTGTAAAGTTATTGAAATAAAGCCGAGAGCCGAATATGGTTATGCAATTGAGAAAAAGGTGTTTAAAAAGTAGTCCATTCCGCTCAATCTTTATTATTGACTGGATGGTCTATTTTTTTATTTGCCAAAAAGAGGCTAACGTATACCTGCACATTTATCCCAAAGAGAGTAACGTAAGGGAAATTTATTTATAAACAGAGAGGGGACTAGTATGTCCTTACCTAACAACCCAAACATTACCCTTGTATAATAATTGACCGGGAAGATGCCATTAAAATGTTACTGCCTTCCATAGCGATGGAAGTTATGGGTTTATCACATATATTGAATGCAAGGGGAGAGAAACTGTAGTAAAAGCTGTCCATAACATTCAGAAGACTCTATTATGATGGATGATAGCGTTAATCAAACACTTAGGACAACTGTAATATCATAAATTATGCTGCAACTGAAATTGGAAGATATCATTTTGGGCTAGGTTCCATCTACCTTGTCAGTAGTAGTATCTTTTCAACGTGCCAATGAGGTAAGCCTCCCTTTAACTGAAAGGTTCGACTATTTCTCTCCAATTAGTAGGTACGGTCTCTGTGGAAACAGGGGACAGGGGCTAACATATCGATTGTAAGATTAGTATAAATAGTAATAAAAGAACGTGCTTTTCAAAGATGTTCTTTTTCAATGGCTGTTTTCGTATGTTGCTCAATACAAAAGACTCAATTACCATTTTGTAGTAGTTATAGATAGAGATAGCTGCTTCAACAAACCGAAAAAAGGAGTGCGTTATAGTGATAAATAAACGTTTTGAGGATGTTTATACTCAAGGAAAATGGAGGTTACTAAAATAATTCGTGATAATGAGACAGGAGTCCTATATATGTTTCATTATAACGGCCTTATTTCTGGATTAACTGTTATGGTTGATAAAGATGGAAAACCTTTAGTTAATAAAGATTTTATACCTGAGTCTGGTACTTCAGTGGAATAATGCGTCGGCCACTTCCTTATGGAGGTGGCTTTTTTTACACATATATTTAACCGTTAATCTAAAATGTACTTAAAACCATTTGATTCACTCGTTCTTTGGTTGCAAAGAGTTTAATCATTTTTTGGTCTCACAATATTGACAAGTCATAGATGAAATCGTTTGCGCAAAAAGTGAATATTATTTGACTTTTCAGGATAATTTATATGATTAAATAGGTAAATGAGTAAAAAAAGGTTTGAGATATTACATTCATATGTTAAATTGGAAAAGAAAGGTTTGTGCAAACGTTTTCGTAAAGTGGAAAATTAATAGTTTTTAAGAATAAGGTCACTGGTCTTTTACATATTTATAGAAAACGTTTACTTGAACCAAACATAAAGAGAGAAGCGAGGTAAAAGAATGAAACAAAAAAAATGGTATGCGGGTGCTTTATCAGCTTCACTATTGGCAGCAGCTGTCTTAACGGGATGCTCATCTGAGAGCTCTTCCTCCGATAGCAAAGATAAGGTAACAATTGATGTATTTCAGTTTAAAGTGGAATTCAAGGATCAATTTGAAGATGTAGCCGAACAATATGAAAAAGAAAATCCAGGTGTAGAAATTAATATTACTACAGTTGGTGGCGGGGAAGATTATGGTGCTTCTTTAAAATCTAAATTTGCTTCAGGCAAGGAACCTGCTATCTATAATGTTGGCGGACCGCAGGATGTTGCAGATTGGAAAGATAAACTAGCTGATTTATCCGATACAAAAGCATCCAAAGAAGCACTAGATGGAACTCTAGATGGTGTAACTACAGATGATAAAATCCTTGGTCTTCCATATAACCAGGAAGGATACGGCTTGCTTTATAACAAAGAAGTCTTTGAAAAAGCTGGTATTAAAGCAGAAGAAATCAGAACAATGAAAGCGCTTGAAGAGGCGGTTAAAACAATCGATACCAAAAAAGACGATCTTGGTATTAAAGCAGTATTTGCTTTACCAGGAAAAGAAAAATGGATTACCGGGTTGCATGCTTCCAACGTCTTTATCTCTCCAGAATTTGAAGAAAATATTATGAATGCTTACAAATCTGACAAGGTTGATTTTAAATATGGAGATCAATATAAAACATACATTGATTTATCCAATAAATATTCTATTCAGCCAACTGTTAGCCTTGATTACTCACAGCAAGTAGAAGAAAACTTCTCACTTGGAAAGGTAGCTATGATTCAACAAGGTAACTGGGTATATGGTTCCATCGCCGGAATTGATGAAGAATTTGCTCAAGAAAAAGTTGGTATTCTACCAATTCCTGTAGAAAGTTATAAAGAAGATTCTCTACCAGTTGGTATTCCAATGTACTGGGGAGTAAACAGCAACAATGATGAGAAAGTTATTGAAGCATCTAAAGACTTCTTGGATTGGTTATATACATCTGAAGAAGGTAAAAAGACAGTTCTTGAAGATTTCAGCTTCATTCCTGCTTACAAAGGATATGATTCTAGTAAAATCGCAGACCCAATATCTAGAGAAGTATATGATTATGCGACTGAAGGAAAAACAATTGGATGGGTATTTATGGGCTATCCAACTGGTTGGGGCGAAGATAAATTGGGTGTAAACATACAAAAATATTTAAGTGATGAAATGTCTTGGGATGAGCTAGTCAAAGAATCTCAAAAATCTTGGTCTGAATCACGCTAATATCCTTTACGTATATGTGATAGAACTGCAAAACAAAGTAGTGTTGGGCTACTTTGTTTTGCTACATAGATAATGGATGAGGTCATAAATTTTGTCACAATTTTGGAGGGGTAATAATGCGTACTCGCAGTTTTTCCTACTGGTTATTCCTTACACCGGTTCTAGTATCGCTATTTCTTGTCGTACTCGTGCCACTGGCACTTGGTGTATTTTACTCATTTACGGACTGGAATGGAATTCAAACAACCGCTTTTGTTGGTTTTCAAAACTATATTGGTATATTCCAAGAAAAAGAATTCATGGACGCTTTGTGGTTCACAGTTAAGTTTTCTATCGTATCGATTATTTTAATCAATGTGATCGGTTTAGTTTTAGCCTTAATTGTAACCTCAAAAATTAAATCAAATAATATCTTACGTACAATCTTCTTTATGCCAAACTTGATTGGTGGACTGATTTTAGGGTTCATTTGGCAGTTTATTTTCACGAAAGCATTTGACGCAGTTGGTGTGGCCCTTGGCTATGAAGGTTTACAAGGCTGGTTGTCGACTACAAATACTGGATTCTGGGGATTAGTCATCCTGATGAGCTGGCAAATGGCCGGTTATATCATGATTATCTATATTTCGTATCTTGAGGGTGTTCCAGAAGAATTAACTGAAGCTGCCGAGATTGACGGGGCGAGCTATTTCCAAAAACTACGCGCAATCATATTCCCGCTCGTAGCACCGGCATTTACCGTTAGTATGTTCTTGACGCTGTCCAATACGTTTAAATTATATGATCAAAACTTAAGCTTAACAGCTGGGGGACCTTATAACTCCACACAAATGGTCGCCATGGAAATATTCCAGACTGCATTTAAGGAAAGCGATATGGCTTATGCCTCTGCAAAAGCAGTTATCTTTTTCTTGATTGTCGCATCTATCAGCTTGACACAAGTATATATCAACAAGAAAAGGGAGGTTGAATTGTAATGCGCAGAAAGCATAACTGGCCCTTAGAAATAACTGGGATTGTATTAGCCTTAATTTGGCTCTCCCCTTTCTATATCATGATTGTTAATTCGCTTAAAACAAAAAAAGAAATGTTTACGAATGTCTTAAGCCTTCCGGAAGCATTTAATTTTGACAACTATGTGGAGGCGTACGAACAACTGGATTTCTTGAAAACACTATTTAATTCCGTGTTAATTACAGTTGTAAGTGTAGGTCTGATTATTATCTTTTCTTCAATGGCTGCATATGCTCTCTCACGGAATAAAAGTAAGATGAGTACGTTTTTATTCTTTATTTTCGTGGCAGCTATGCTGATTCCTTTCCAATCCGTCATGATTCCATTAATTACGGTATTTGGGAAATTTGAAATGCTGAATCGTGCTGGCTTAATCTTTATGTATATTGGCTTTGGTTGCAGCTTGTCGATTTTCTTGTATCATGGAACATTAAAAAGTATATCCCAATCGCTTGATGAAGCGGCTACTATAGATGGAGCTAACAAATGGCAAATCTTCTGGCATATTATCTTCCCAATGCTAAAACCAATTTCTATTACAGTCGGTATTTTAAATACGATCTGGATTTGGAATGACTATCTATTGCCGTCCCTTGTCATCAACCAGGAAGGAATGCAGACTCTTCCATTGAAAATGTTCTTCTTCTTTGGGGAATATACAAAACAATGGCATCTTGCTCTAGCCGGGTTAACTTTAGCCATTATTCCTGTCATCATTGGATATTTCTTTGCACAAAAACAAATTATTAAAGGGGTAGCTGAAGGTGCAGTGAAATAGGATTTACGAATTGAGGGGTGGCTCTGATGGATGTAACAATTAAAGATGTTGCTCGAGAAGCGAATGTAGCACCGTCAACTGTGTCAAGAGTCCTGAAAGATAGCCCGCATATCAGTCTTCAAACAAAACGGAGAGTCCGGGAAATCATGAATCTGATGGGGTATACCCCTAATTTTCAGGCTCAAAGCTTAGCTGGGAAAAGTACACAGGCTATAGGAGTAATTATGCCTGACACTGCCTATCAAGCATTTAAAAATCCTTTCTTCTCAGTCGTTCTACGTGGCATTAGCCGAAGTGCGAATGAACAAAAATATGGTTTGTATTTATCAACCAGTTTTACTCAAGAAGGTATCTATGAAGAAGTTGTTTCCATGGTTCAAGGAAAAAGGGTCGACGGGTTAATACTCTTGTATTCACGTAAAAATGATGAAGTGATTGAGTTTTTAAAGCAAGTTAATTTCCCATTCATCGTAATTGGAAGACCCTTGATGCATGAAAAAAGTATTACCTATGTGGATAATGATAATGTGACAGTTGCTAAAGATGTTACAAAGTATTTGATAGAGATGGGACACAAGAATATTGCATTTATTGGAGGAAATGAAAACTTTGCTGTTACGATTGATCGTTTAAAAGGATACAGGGAGGCGCTGGAAGAGAGTGGACTACCATTTTGCAGGGATTATCTGATTGACGAACATCAATTTAATGATAAAGGTTTTGAATCACTAAAGAATCTAATTAACTACAATCCCATGCCAACAGCTATCATTGCCCAAGATGATTTGACCGGATATGAAATATTAAGTTATTTGGAAAAACTCAATATCCATGTACCAAGAGACCTTTCCATTATCGGCTTTAATAACCAAATTCTTTCTCAGCATTCGAGACCGCCACTGACATCAATAGAAATACATATATCTCGCCTTGGTATTGAAGCAACAAAAAGTTTAATTGAAAAGATAAAGGATCCAAACACATTTCCAAAGAGAGTGACGGTTGCAACACAATTTATTGAACGGGAATCTTGCAGAAACATAAAGTGAATTTTAAAGCTGTCCAATCATTCAACCGAGTAACTGATTGGACAGCTTTTGTTATGGAGATAAAGAAATACAATACGTTTAGGCGCTTATCCTATTTTAATAGTTAGGGAGATGTATGCTATATAACTAAAAAATATGGAAAGGGGAAATCGCCTCAATTAAGTGCTGTTTTCGCTCAATTATTATGGAAAATCGCTCAATTATATTCAAAGAAAGCTATAGAATAAGATTATTTCTTATCTGTTTGGCTAATAAATGGCTGTTTTGAGCTTTTTTTATTGAAATAAGCATGTAAAAGACTTGATTGAATACAGATGAATGGTTAATAACATCATTTATAGAAAAAATCGATTCAAGCAAGCTATGAATAAGCTGAATCGATACTTTTTCAATTAATATTGAGTAACTCTTGAAGCTTGAGTAGCTTTTTTACCATGAGCTACATAATAAAGGCCTATAGCTATAAACGAGATAACAGCCATTGTTAAATAAAGCCCACTATAACCGGAAACCGGAATATAAAATCCTTGAACAAATGGTCCGATCCCGATCCCAATGTCATACATGACAAAGAATGTGGAGGTGGCGAGCCCAATCCGGTGGGGAGACGTCATTTTGATTGCTACAGTTTGTGCACTGGATTGAAAAGTGCCAAGCCCTACACCGATTATAGCGCCTGCTAAAAGCAATGTAATACTGTGGCTTGTCTGACTTAAAACGATCAACCCGATTGTGTATAAAATTAGAGAGGGGTAGATTACTGTATTTTCACCGTATATATCAAACCATTTTCCCGTAAATGGACGCGTCAGTATTAGACAAATAGAATACATGACAAAGAAGAAGCCTGCTGTCGATACTAAATTAAGCTCCTGAGAATAGGAAGTTAAATAAGATAATATACTGGAATATGTAAATCCAATGACCCCAGCTGTAATAGCAATAGGCAGTGCGGCCAGCTCAAAGTAGTCACTTATTTTATGACCTTTCATCGACTTGACTTGCTCAGCTGTAAATTGCATCTTTGGAACATTCAAGAAGAGCGTGAAGATGAAACTTAACGAAGCAAAGACAACGGCAACCGAAAAGACAATTGTATAAGAAAAGGAATTGCTGATCATTAAGCCTAGAAATGGTCCAATAGCCATTGCCAGGTTTGTACTCATCGCGAAATATCCCATACCTTCCCCTCTTCTGGATAAAGGTAATATTTCAGCCACAAGTGTTCCTGTAGCGGTTGATGCGAAACCAAATGAAATACCGTGGATTAATCGAACGATTAGTAAGAGTGCAAGGCTCGACGCCATAAAATAGAGAATAGTTGCTGCTAAAAATAAGGCTAGACTGATCGTAAGCATTTTTTTTGCACCGACCAGGGCAATTCTTTTGCCAGCAATAGGCCTAACTAGCACAGCTCCGATAACAAATATACTTGAAGCGAGTCCGGCTATACTTTGGCTCGTATGAAAAGTAGTAATTGTATAAAGTGTTAAAGTAACCATTAAGCTGTAAAATGTTAAAAAGATAAATAAATTAGCTGAAGAGATTAATAGGAAGTTTTTTGTCCAAAGTCTTGGTTTCTCCATTTGTAGTCACGTCCTTATTCATGCTGTAATTGATGCTGCATTTTGCCAAATATCTTCATCATAATTTTTATTTCATCCTCTGATACACTTGACATTACTTTTTCTTCAAATTCACTGACATGGTGTATGCAGGTGATATAAATTTCTCTTCCTGCCTCTGTTAATTGAATTCTTTTTTCCCGTTTATTATCGCTTGGAATCTGCTCGATAATATCCCGCTCTTGCAGTCTGGTAACGGTTCTTGTAATAGTGGGTTTTTCCACATTCAAATAATTACTAATATCCACGAGGGTGGAAGGTCCATAGTGCTTTAAATAATAAATAATAGCCCATTGTGAGTGGAATAAATCATGCTTGGCTAATTGATCATTCAATCGTTTTGTAAATAATCGAGCTGTCTGCAAATATTGATGAAAAAAATACTGGTGCCCGGAAATAGACAATTGTACCACCACCTCGAATATAGTTACCTAGGTAACTATACGCCGGTGTTGATCATAAATCCAGTAAAAAGCACCAATAAATTCATTTGGATTATTGTTTCTTCAAAATTAGTGTAAATACACTAGAGATGGGGAATAAAATGATGAGATAATTGAGATTAACAGATAAGGGATTAGGAGGTGAAGAAGAAAATTCAAACATAGGAATTAAATGAAGTGTGATCCAAAATGTTTTATATTTTTTTAAAATCCTCGTCTTAATGGAATAGCTTACTAGTTTTCATTACAGAGGCTAGCCTAATCTTTACATATCTAGTTTTTCTATCTGCATGTATCTATTTTGAATTGAAGGAGTAGGGTCTATGGGTGAATTATTTCAGTTACTAAAAAAAGGAAATACAAGCGCAATTACAGCAGCAATCGTCAACTTAGTGATATCTATTATTAAAGGTGCAGCTTATATGTTTACTGGTAATGTGGCATTATTCGCGGAGACACTTCATAGTTTGGGAGATTCAGCTAACCAATTCTTTGTGTTTATTGGGTCAGCGTTAAGTAAAAAAGCACCGACCGAACGTTTTCCCAATGGATTTGGCCGCTTGGTAAATTTGGTTCTTTTGGGAGCGGTATTAATAGTAGGAATCATGTCTTATGAAACGATAAAAGAAGGATATATGCATATTTTACACCCTAGTGAATCTAGTTATTTTTGGGTGAGTATCGGTGTTTTAGCCATCAGTGTAATTCTCGAAGTTTTTGTTTTAGTTAAAGCAATGAAGGAAATTATGCATGAAGTCGGAGTGGAAGCGAAAGGCTTGTCTTTCTTATATAAAAGCTTCACCTATTTTGGTAAAGCGAAGCCTGCAACTAGGCTAGTGTTTTTGGAAGACCTAGTTGCTACTTCAGGTGGGGTTTTAGCGATCATCGCGATTGTCATATCACATTTAACAAACCTACACGCAGCTGAAGGAATTGCCTCCATTCTTATCGGCATGATGATGTTATTTGTAGTTGGTAAAGTATTCTTCGACAATGCAGCAGGTGCCCTTGGTGAAGCTGATGAACTGATGGAGCAATATATTGGCGATCTGGTTCTTCTTGATAAAGATATCAAGGATGTTCAGAAGGTAGTCGTAATTAAAGAGGGCGAGGATTTTCATGTAGAAGTCTGTGTCGAAATTGATCTGTCTTTAACGGTTGCCGATATGGACGATATTAAAGATCGTCTTAAAAAGCAAATCTTAGCGGAAAAGGGCGTTGTTGATGTCATGATCGAATTCGATGAAGACGATGGCCTGGTAAATTGGAACCAAGCTGAGAAATTGCCAGCAGAATAAAAACAAAGCGCTTGATGACGGGTATATGTCTCAAGCGCTTTTGTTTTTAATTATTTAGCTGTGGCATATCCAATTTATATAGTTTTGTATAATGGGGCATCATTTGAAGAAGTTCTTCATGAGAACCGTTCATACTGATTTCCCCGTCTTGAAGAAACAGAACTCTATCCATTTTTTCCACACCCATTAAGTGATGGGTAATCCAGATCATTGTTTTACCATTTAACGTCTTAAATATGGTTTCAAGGAGGCTGCGTTCGGTTTGCGAATCAAGACCGACAGTTGGTTCATCTAGAATAACAATCGGATTTTTTTGTAAAAGTATTCTCGCAAGCGCAATACGCTGACGTTCTCCGCCTGAAAAACGCCCTCCCAATTCATGCATACGCGTTTGATACCCATTTGGAAGAGATTCAATATAATCATGCATCCTAACTAATTTAGCAGCTTCATATACCTCTTCATCGCAAGCATTTGGATTGCCCAGCCGTATATTATTCATAACGGTTGTATCAAATAAATGTGGTTTCTGATGGAGTACAGAAATGAAGCTTGTAATTCGAGAATCTAAAAGAGAAATATCTTTATTTCCTATACTGATTTTTCCTTGATTAGGTTTATATGCACCTAATAAAAGCTTTACGATTGTACTTTTCCCCGCTCCGCTTTTACCCAGCATCGCAATTTTTTCGCCAGGCTGAATGGTAAAGTTTAAATTATTCAATACCTTCTCGTCAATAGAAGAATAAGAAAAACTAATCTGATTAAAGGTGATAGGCAATGCAGTTTGTGCCTTCAAATCATCAAATTCGCTCGTGTTTTCATTGTTTGTTAATCCTATTAATTCTTTTTCTTCCTGTAAGCCATTCATTCGCTCCAATGAACTTTTATAACTGGAGACCTGGCTAACAGCATCGGATAATGGGGCGAAAGCATCGACTAATGGGAACACTACTAGAATAAAAGCTGCAATCCAAATAGGAGAGAATTGTCCGGCTTCTACCTGTAAGGTAATCCAGCAGGCAAGTGCCACAATAATAACCAATATGACAGCTTGAAAGAGAAAATTACGTTTTCGTTGAAATAGATTGATCTTTGCTTCAAGTACATCAACCTTTTTTTCATCTTTTTCATAACGTTCGATAAAATCGGACTGTCTGCCACTAATCATCCAATCGCCAATTCCCATAACAGCATCTGTCAGAGATTGATATAGTCCGTTTCTTGCATTTTTCATTTGTGCATGTCTTGCACGCGTCACTAATAGTGATACGAGAGGAAACAAAATAATCAGGACGAATAACAATAGAAACATTAGAAGCGCAAAAGGAATAGAAAAGAATCCTAATGCCAAGACAATTAACATATATAAACCGATGCTTATGATAGATGGAAAGATTGTCTTAATATATAAATCTTGAAGATGCTCAATATCATCAGCCATCACACCAAGCAAATCGCCGGTTTTATATCGGGATTTGAAATCTAAAGCATCTGGTTCAAGTGCTCTATATAAACGGACCCGCATACTCGATAGTATTTTTAAAACAAGGCTATGGCTGCTTAAGCGTTCAGCATAACGAAAGGCTGGCCTTGATACTCCAAACAGCCTTACCAAGACAATCGGTACATACACAAGGAGGATGTTTTCTGGTAAAGTGGCAGATTTGGATATTAAATAGCCAGATGTAAACATTAAAGCACCTGCGCTAAAGAATGTGCCAACACCAAGTACAATTACGATAGTTAAGAGCCACTTATTTTGGGATAAATAAGGACCAACCCACGAGTTATTGAGAATGGAGATAGAGTCTTTTTTCTTAGCCATGGTGCACCTCATTTCCCCCTAAGTGTTCTTTAATTAATTGATAATAATGGCCTTCTTTTTTTAATAGCTCCTCATGACTTCCGATTTCAACGATACGCCCTTGATCTAAAACAATAATTTGGTCCATGTCTGTCATCCAATGAAGTCGATGAGTCGCAAAGAATACAAGATGATCGTCAAATAAAGGAACGATATTTTGCTTTAATTCATATTCCGTCTCTATATCAAGGTGAGCAGTTGGCTCATCAAACAAGAGAATTTTTCTATTTTTATCAAGGAATGCCCGTGCTAAAGCAACTCGTTGTTCCTGACCGCCACTCAGCATACGACCGCTTTCTCCAATCTGTTCATCCAATCCATTTGGTAGGGAATCAACAACTTCTTTTAATCCTGCTCGATCAATAGCCAACTGAATTTCCTCTTCACTGGCGTTTGGAGTGTAAAATGTAATATTGTTTCGCACAGTATCATTAAATAGATAAGGATGCTGTGGAATATATAGCAATTGATCCTGCCAGCTCATTTCTTTAAAAGAGGAATAGGAATGATTGTTAATAGTAACTGTGCAGGATGTAGGGTTTAAAAATCCGCCCAGTACATCAATTAAGGTAGATTTTCCGGCACCGCTTGCGCCAATAATACCGATTTTTCCGTATCCCTTCCATGAAAATGATAGATCATTCAAAGCGGATTGATTGGATTCCATGTGTTGGACTGTCAAGTTGCTAATGGTTAAGGAATCCTGATTTGACCAAGTAGAGAATGTTGTATTTTGTTTTTGTTTTAGATCAAGCGGCCAATTAATAATCCGTTGAATAGCAGACATACTGTTTTTTCCGTCTAAAGTAGCGTGGTAATCTGTTCCGAAGTCCCGAATCGGTAAAAAGTATTCAGGAGCAAGGATTAATACCGTAAGTGCCGGTCCTAATAAAATTGCACCTTCCATAAGCCGAACACCCAGGAATAAGGCGACAATAGCGACTGAAAGGGAGGTGAAGAAATCGAGCGCGAATGTTGAAAGGAATGCAATTCGCAGTGTCCCCATCGTTGCTTTTCGGTAACGTTCACTTACGTTTTTGATATTTCGATCGTACTTTTTACTTAAGCCCAGAAGTCGTAAAGTTTCCAAGCCACGTAAGGAATCAACAAAATGGTTGGAAAGGACTTGATAGGATTCATATTGTTTATCAGCCTTACGCTTTGCTGCAATCCCAAGCATAGCCATAAAGAATAAAAGAATAGGGAGTACAATGATTACAATTCCCGCAGAAGTCAAATCAAGCGTCAGCATAAACCCTACAATTAACAGAGGAATCAGGAACATACTCATCATCTTGGGCAAGAAAAGCTTTAAATACGTTTCAACCTGGGAAACACCTTCTAAAGCCATTGTTACTAAGCTTCCTGTCCCTTCGGATTGGGTGAATCGAGGACCCAATTCAAATAATTTCTTCAATAATTCTTTTCGCATCGCTGTCCCTGATTCGGAGGCAAAGCGATCCATCCATTTATCACGAATAAAAGTCAAAAGGTGGCGTACCAAAAAAGCTAATACGAATAAAAGGAAGGGGATAAGCTGTTCAGACAGCTTTTCCCCATTAAATAAGTTTGTAATCCCTTCAGCAAGGTAGATGGCCTGAATAATAATGGCAATCCCCTGTAATAAAGAAATCACGAATAGGAATGTCATGGTGCTCTTTATTCCTTTTATAGTTAAAATCTCTTTGTTTATCATTAATGACTCACCGGTTCCTTATCAGAAATACGCTTTCTGAATACATAGTAGCTCCATATTTGATAGCCAAGAACGAAGGGAAGTAATATTAATGCTACGATGGTCATCACCTTAAGGGTATATGGTCCACTGGAAGCATTCAATATAGTTAAGTTATATTCGGAACTAATTGAACTGACCATTACTCTTGGGAACAGACCAACAAATAACATCGTAACAGTAAATAGCATAGTTGAAGCCGTCATAGTGAAGGCTAAAGCTTCCCTTTTCTTTGCTGAGAATACATAACCTAATACGGTTGTTACAACTGCACCGAGCAGGAATAATGGTGTAGCGAGCGGCCGTACTTCAAATAAGTCTGTCATTGTATAGGTTAGTACGGCGAAAACTATAAGACCTGCTAATAGAATTAAATATATTTTTGATACTAAAGAACGTGCACGATCACGAATCTGCCCCTCTGTCCGAATGCCGATGAATGTTAAACCATGCACAAGGCATAACACAATCATCGCGATTCCGCCAACAATGGAGTAGGGGTCAAAGTAATCTCCAAAGCTAGCATACATATTTTTGGATGCATCAATTGGCATTCCACGTACAAGGCTAGTAAAAAGAACACCCAATACAAAAGCAGGTATTATACTGCCGACAAATATCATCCAATCCCAGAAACTGATCCACTTTTCATGGACTTTATGTCTGAATTCAAAAGCAACTCCTCGTACAATTAAGGCCAGCAGGAATAAAACAAATGGTAGATAGTACCCACTGAACATGGTTGCGTACCATTCAGGGAATGCCGCAAAAATAGCACCGCCTGCAGTAATCAACCATACTTCGTTTGCATCCCAGAAAGGCCCGATGGTAGAAACCAACTGATCCCGCTCTTTTTGATTACGCGCGAGAAAACGAGTGGACATTCCCACGCCAAAGTCAAAGCCTTCAAGAATAAAGAAACCAATAAATAAAACAGCTACAAGGATAAACCATAACTCATTTAGACTCATGCTCCAAAGGCCTCCTTGTCAAATAAATCTACATCTGGTTTTGTATCAGTGGTTTGGTATGGTCCTTTTTTAATTTGTTTCACAATAAGAGTGATTAATACGACAGCAAGAACAGTATAGGCCCCCAAAAATACAATAATCGATGTTAACAGCTGTCCTGCAGTAACATTAGGGGATACGGACTGTGCAGTCGTATATAATCCAAAGACTGTCCAAGGCTGCCGGCCAATTTCAGTCATAATCCAGCCAGCTGTATTGGCGATAAAAGGAAGGGCTATTGCTCCAACCATTGCTTTTAAATAGAGTGATTGATTTATTAGGTTATTTTTCTTGATAAATAATAGTCCTAAGGCTGCTAAGCCCATAATAATAGCACCAGCGAAAACCATAATGCGGAAGCTCCAATAAACAGCTCCTACCGGCGGGATATAATCGCCTTCACCATAAAGCTCTGTGTATTTCTCCTGGAGTGTATTCATTCCTTCTACAGATCCCTCAAAGCTATTATAGGCTAAGATACTTAAAGCATAAGGGATTTCAACAGACCACTTGTTTTCACGGGTTTCTTCATCAATATTAGCAATTAGCGACCAGCTTGCCGGGTCACCGCTATCTTCCCATAAACCTTCACTGGCTGCCATTTTCATAGGCTGTGAGGACATTAAATGCTGTGCCTGCCAGTGACCAGTAAATGCGATTCCAAGTCCTGAGATCATCGCCACAATCATAGCGATCGTAAATGATTTCTTAAATACATCTAAGTTTTGCTTTTTCAATATTTTAAATGCACTGATCCCAGCTACTACGAAGGCTCCGGTTGCAAAAGCCCCAAAGACCGTATGTGGAAATTCAACAAGCAGCTGAGGATTTGTGATAAATGCCCCGAAATCATTTAATACAGCTTTGCCATTCTCAATCGCAATCCCAACTGGTTCCTGCATAAAAGAGTTCGCAGCGAGAATAAACAAGGCAGAAAAAATGGTACCGATTGATACAAGCCATATAGATAGTAAATGAACCCATCTTGGCAATCGGTCACGCCCAAACATCCATACACCAATGAATGTGGATTCTAAAAAGAAAGCCAGTAAGGCTTCAATAGCCAATGGAACACCAAATACATCTCCGACAAAGCGGGAGTATTCTGACCAGTTCATTCCAAACTGGAATTCTTGGATAATTCCTGTAACTACTCCGACAGCAAAAGAGATGAGAAAGATATTTCCCCAAAACTTTGCCATGTCCAAATAAATTTCTTTTTTCTTAAAAAAATACAATGTCTCCATAATAGCAACTAAAAATACCAATCCAATGGATAGTGGTACAAAGAAGAAGTGATAGATTGTAGTTGCTGCATACTGAAACCTAGCGAGATCCAATACTTCCATTTAACTGTTCACACCTTTCAATTCTTATGCATTGTTCATTCATTCACAAAACAGACGAAAAAAAACCATTTATAAAGTGCTGTCACCTCTATTATAAAAGTAACTAATTATTTTTGCGTGAATGAAGAGTTGGCTTAAATAGTTTAAATTGTTTAGTAGGTTATCCCTATGTATATATTAATAATTAGTTAAATTTACAATGACCTTGTTTATATTAGATATAATAGTCCTATAATTTGCAAATATCTATAACTAAACTAAAATTACTATAATTAATTCAAATTTATGAAACAATATTGTCACAAAAGCTGCGCAAACGAATTGTCATTCGTTTGCAAATCAGTTGACAAAAAGAACAGCTTGATTTTAATAAATCAAGCTGAAGAGGAAGATCAAGATTAATATTTTACCAACTTGTAGCCTTTTATTTTGCAGATATGATTCATAGCCTGATTAAACGTAGCAAATGTTTCATTCTTTATTTTTGTTCCCTGGTTTACGATTTGGCGGACAAGAGTAGTGGACAGGCCTGTATATATAGCTTCTGTACCCAATAAAGCAAGGGATTGAGAGATGACCTCCAGCTCTGCCACAATATATTCGTCATCCAGTGAAGTTACGCTAGTAAAATCAATCACCATATAGGAAGCCTGTTTATCAGAGCTTTCATATAAAGCCTTCTCTTTGATCTTATGAAGACGATCTTCCGACAAAAATCCAGTAATGGGCATTAAAAGTACATCATCCAGAATTGTTTTGATGATAGGAGCATACATTTCTTCCATCATCGAATGCCCTTTATGTATTTCTTCTTCATAATCGGTTACATCCTTCCAAGTGAGCATATAACCTGTTAAACCATTGTTGAATGTAAAGGGACTTATTGCAATCTTAGCTGTGTATTTATTGAAAAATATAATTCTGCTGGTATTGGGGAAGGAATCGTTTTCGAGTATTGTCCTCTTGCAGTTCCCCCCTTGATCAAATTCTGCTATGTTTCTCCCGATATATTCTTCCTTACTTGATAAACCGGTAAAAGGACTTAGACATTGAATTAATTTGTCAGCGTAACGATTGATAAATATGATGGTTAATTGATCATCACAAATAAAAATATTTTCTCCTACTGCATTTAATAATTGATAAGTCTCCTCTGATTGAAAATATCCCATAACCTGTCTCCTTATTTTCTTCGTGCTGTATTAACTCTCATTATACGGAATAATATTGGATAGATAAAAAGTTTTACTTTATATATTAAAAAGGGTAACCAATCAAGAGGTTCAAGAGGATGAGTAGATAGCATATGGGAGACAGTACTATTATTGAGGAAAATATATATCCAACTGGTAATAAAAGTTGTATACTGAAAATTGTGAAAAGACAGGAGGTTTTTGAATGAATTACTCTCTAACATGGAATTTGGATAACATATTTCCAAATGGCTCTGAGTCACCTGAATTACTATCAAAATTAGCTGAAATCAAAGAGCTGTTAAATACATACAAAGGGGCAGTAAAAGCTTGGCAGGCTCCTTCAGACGTTAGCGGTACCAAAGAGATTGTTTCTATATTAAAACAAACAGAGGTACTGCAAAAAGCAATCTATCAGGTATCGGCATTTCTTGAATGTGCTACTGCCCAAAATGTCCATGATACAAAGGCGGATCAATTAAATGGAGAAGTATACACATTAATAAGTGAATTCGAAACAGTTTTTACAGGATTTACAATTAAACTTGTCCAAATAAATGATGCTGTCTGGCAAGAAATCATCGAACAACCAGAAATTAGTGAAATAGCTTTCTATATTAATGAGCAAAGGGAACATGGTAAGGAACAATTATCGGAAGCTGAAGAAGCACTCATTAATGCATTGCGCGTAGATGGATATGTCGGGTGGAGTACCCATTACGATTCACTTGTAAAAATGATTGAGATTCCTTATACAAATGAAGATGGCGAGACTGTTCATTTATCAGCTGGCCAAGCTTTTAATAAGATGCACGACGATCCTAATCCAGAAGTCCGAGCGGAAATTTTCAAGAAATGGGAAAAAGCCTGGGGAGAAAAAGCCCCTTTGTTTGCTGACACGATTAATCATTTAGGCGGCTTCCGTTTGGCTAATTATAAAATGCATGGTGTTGAAGATTTTATGAAAGAGCCATTGCAGTATAACCGAATGAAGAAAGAAACATTGGATGTAATGTGGGATGTCATTGCAAAAAATAAGCAGCCTTTTGTAGAGTTTCTTAACCGTAAGGCAAAGCTTTTAGGTAAAGAGAAATTGAGCTGGGTAGATGTTGATGCACCGATCGTAACAACGGAACCGATGCATTACACATTTGATGAGGGAGCAAAGTTTATCATCGATAATTTTGCGAAATTCGGTGATGAATTGCCTAAATTTGCCCAGGAAGCATTTGAAAAGGCGTGGATTGAAGCAGAGGATCGTACTGGCAAGCGTCCTGGAGGATTCTGTACTAGCTTTCCTGAAACAAATGAATCACGTATCTTTATGACCTATTCAGGCTCACCAAGCGGTGTAGCAACGCTTGCTCATGAACTAGGTCATGCTTTCCACAGCCATGTATTAAATGATAAGCCATTCTTTAATACAGATTACGCGATGAATGTCGCTGAAACAGCATCTACATTTGCTGAACAAATTTGCTCTGATGCCAGTGTCCGTGCTGCTGTATCGGATGCAGAAAAAATCACATTGCTCGATAACAAAATACTAAATGCAATTGCTATGTTCATGAACATTCATGCCCGTTTTATTTTTGAAAAAAATTATTATACAGAACGCAAAAATGGATTGGTTTCCGTTGAGCGCTTGAACGAAATGATGGCATCTGCACAAAAAGAGGCATATCAAAATTCTCTGAGTGAATATCATCCAACCTTCTGGGCAAGTAAATTGCATTTCTATATTGCAGAAGTGCCATTTTATAATTTCCCGTACACGTTTGGATATTTGTTTAGCTTAGGGATTTATCACTTATCTTTAAAAGAAGGTAAGTCATTTGAAAAGAAATATATTGCATTATTGCAGGATACAGCTGCTATGACAACAGAGGAGCTTGCGATGAAACATTTAGGTGTAGACCTAACGAAACCAGATTTCTGGCAGGCTGGTGTGGATCTTGCAATTGCTGATGTAAATGAATTCCTTGAATTAACGAAATAAAGGGAGAAATTCCTTTTGTGTGGCATTGTCATTCTTTAGAGGGTGGCAATGCTTTTTGACTTTGATAGATCATTCAAGCATGTAAAGAGTAAACTATAGGATAGATGGTTGAAAAGGGGATTAGATATTAAATGGTCATACGTTCATCAAGAATTGAGGACTACGAACAATTAATAAAACTTGAAAATTTGATTTGGAATTATACAAATACACCGATGCCGATCGTTTGGGAATCAGTAGCCGATTATGCTCAGCATTTTCCGCCGGGAAGCATGTTTGTCGCAATTGAGAACGGGAGAGTTGCGGGCTATATGTCTGTTAAATATCCTACTCCGTTGGAGAGCAATTGTCATGTATGGGAAATGGCGATTGGTGTCCATCCTGACTTTCAGGGCAAGAGTATAGGCAGTAAATTATTGCAGTTTCTGGATGAAGAGGGGAAGAAGCGTGGGATCCGAAAAATTTCTTTAAGGGTATTGTCCACAAATACACCGGCTATATCTTTCTATAAGAGGAATGGCTATATTAAGCAAGGTGTATTAAAGGGAGAATTTTTTCTGAATGGTCAGTATGTGGATGATATACTAATGTATAAAGAACTCGTTGATTAAGAAGGAGAGGTTGTTTGAGTGATTAAAATAGAGCTCGGCACCGAAGGAGATCAAGCGTTTATCCGAGAACATTTAATTGATTTTAATCGACGAAAACTGCCGGAGTATAATGATACACCGTATGGGAAAGTCACCTATGTGGTAAAGGACGACCACAATCATATACAGGGCGGAATCGCAGCTCATTACAGCTGGGGAAGAATGCAGATTGATTTCCTGTGGATTGACGATCAATTGCGACAAAAAGGGGTAGGGAAAGAGCTTCTGGCAAGTGTTGAACACTATGCAATAGAAAAAGGATGTACACTTCTGATGTTGGATACATTCAGCTTTCAAGCACCAGATTTCTATAAGAAAAACGGATTTTCCGTATTTGGAGTGATTGAAAATCATCCAGAAGGACATCATCAATATTTTTTACAAAAAAGAATCTGAAGTGTTAATTCATCTAATTGATTATTAAATTCTACTACTAAAATATTACTATATTACAGTGGATGCGGTTAAAATCCGCTGTTTTTATATGGAATAAATCAAAAAAAATGGATTAAAAGCCATTCAGTAGAAATTCTTAAAAGAATAGCTCTACATAATTTAGTTTGTAGCAAATTTAACTCCTAACTGCTGAATAAGCTGTAAATCACTCATTTCACACCATTGTTCGGCAATTTTACCATTCTCGATTCGAAATATAATGATGCCCGTTTCTTTAACCTGTTGATTTTCAGAAGGAATGTCCAGTAATCCGCCTTTATAAATGCTATATCCGCTATAGCGTGCAACGACTTTATCACCTTCTTCAATCGTGTCATGAACGCTCCATTTGCGCTCAACAAAAGAGGTGCAATACCAGGATAACCAATTTTTAAAGTGCTCGATACCGACATAGCCCTCGTCATTTCCCTGAGAATGAGTAACCATATCCGCTGATGCAATATCTTTTAAAATATCTGTATTCCCGTCCGTAAATACATCCCGAAACCATACTTTAACGATTTCTTTTTTATCAACGCTTCGCAAAGTAAACACCTCCATTTTATCTCATTATACAAATTCGAAACGTCGCCAAAAAAACTGTATTTCTTTTCAAAATAAAAGCTGTAATATTGGAATACAGAGAAGTTGCTCACTTTTTTTGATTACTATTTTCTTATATATAGCTTGTTGATTGTTGTTCAATCAGTCATACAGTATTTTGTATGAACTGGCTAATAATACCGGTATAAATAGAAAACTTAGGATATTAAAATAGTTAGGTTGAATACTAAGCGTAGAGGATGAGGATGATGATTAGCAGTAAATTAGGGCTTGGAAGGAGATTCCAAATTTCTATAATCCTGATTATGGTGGTAATCGTACTCTTTTCGGTAATGACCATCCAGAATTTAAATAGCTCCCGTGAGGACTTATTAGAAATTGTAGAAAATCGATATAAAAAAGTGAATTATACTTATGAGATAGAAAAGAACGTCAGTTCATCAAAAATGTTGGTTGGGAGTATTGCGAATGATCTATCAGGAGTAACATCAGCTACTATACAAGATAAACTTGCTGAAAATCATGTCAAGATTGAAGAACATTTTGCAAAAATCCATGGTATGACACTAAATGAGGAAGCTAGGGAAATATTAATGGATTGCGCATCCCTATATCGTATATACAAAGAAAACGAACGAATAATCATAATGGAATTAATACAAGACAATGAGTACGTTAGTAAAAATTGGAAGAAAATAGAGGAATCAAGTTCTAAGCTAACAGAGTCAATAGAAGAGTTTATTAGCTATCAAGAGGAGATGATGGAGGGCGCATTTAAACGGGCAAGTGAAAAGTACAATCATTTGTGTCAGGTTGTTTTCTTGTTAACAATAACTTCCTGCGGGTTAATTGGGTTAATTGGATACTGGGTTATTCGTTCAACAACAAAGGACTTAAAACAAATAACAACTGTATTGAAAGAAATTGATTTAAATGATCCATCGACCCTCCACAGGCTTGAAGTAAAAACGGATGATGAAATAGGTCTGATTGCTGAAGCTTTTAATAATATGTCCGTGTCTTTAGAAATCTACAATAAAAATGAGAAAGCGTATTTGAAAGATATCAAGATACAGAACTGGGTACTATCAAAAATTAATGAAATAACAAGCTTAACACAAAGTGTCTTTGATATAAATGAATTTGCAAAACGTCTTCAAGGGAAGCTTGCACCATTAGTAGGTGCTTCGATTGGGGCGCTCTATTTGAGGGGTCAAGCTGATGAAACATGTTTTTATCGTGCAGCATCCTATGGTGACGGTGGAAAAGATCAATTTAAAGTTGGTGAGGGGATTATTGGGCAGGCTGCTATTGATCAAAAAATAGTTATGTTAGAAGATTTCCCGGAAGATTACCAACTACTTTCAACGGGCTTATGTGAGGCAAAACCAAAAGCTTTCTTAATTGTCCCAATCATTTATGAAAACAACACGATTGGGGTTCTTGAATTTGCAAGTATAACTGGCTTTTCAGATATACAATACCAAGCCATTCAGCAGGTGAATGAATCTCTCGGTTTGGCCATACACAGTGTTCTAAATAGAATGGAAATTGAATGTTTGCTAAATGAGTCAAAAGCAATGACTGAAGAATTGCAGGTTCAGACTGAAGAGCTTCATTCACAGTCAGAAGAATTAATGACGATTAATGAACTTCTGGAAGAACGTGAGCAAGAAGCTATACAAAAAACGAAGGAACTTGAACAGTCCCAGGAAGAATTAAGAATTAAAAATGAACAATTGCAGCTAAGCTCAAATTATAAATCCGAATTTCTGGCGAATATTAGCCATGAACTTCGTACTCCTTTAAATAGTATTTTAATTCTTGCAGAGATGTTAATAGACATAGATAGTGATTGTTTTTCAGCAGAGGAAAAAGAGTATATTGAATATATTTATTCGGCTGCAGACAGTTTAACATCTTTAATTAACGATATACTTGACCTTTCAAAAATAGAAGCTGGAAAGTCTGAAATCACATATAGCAAAATGAACATCAGTGAGTTGGTTGAAACCTTAAATATATTTTCGCCACAAGCCGAAAGAAAACAACTTGGTTTCACCATTGAAATAGATGAGAATCTACCTTCCTATTTCTATACAGATGTACAAAAAATTCAGCAGATCGTAAAAAACTTACTATCAAATGCTATTAAGTTCACAGAACGAGGAAAAGTGTCTGTGAAGGTGGAAAAAATAATCCATACATGTGATGAAAAAGATAACCATAATACCACTCAAACTGACGAGTGGATAAAAATTGTTGTCATGGATACAGGTATAGGAATCCATAAAGATAAGCAACAAACCATTTTTGAGGCCTTTCAACAGGGAGACGGATCTACTGTACAAAAATATGGTGGAACAGGCTTAGGTTTATCAATCTGCAAAAAATTATCCTATTTGCTTAACGGTCATATATTTGTTGAAAGTGAAGTAGGGAAAGGTAGTACGTTTACTCTTTATATACCGTATCTACAGAATCAGGAAAATATTAATGTAAATCAAGGGGATCAATATCATCAGATGATAGCAGAAGTGGCTGCGGCTAAAGAACCAAATGATATCCAATTGGACATACATCATGGAAAAAGAGTGCTTATTACAGATGATGATCAGCGTAACATATACTCACTAAAAGCAATTCTTGAAAAAAAGAAAATGGAAGTCTTAGTAGCTCATAATGGAATCGAATGCTTGGAGATTCTAAAAAAGGATTGCCAGATTGATATGATCCTGATGGATATTATGATGCCTGAATTGAACGGATATGAGACGATGAAACGTATCCGTCAGAATTCAGAGTTTGCATCACTACCGATTATTGCCTTAACAGCAAAAGGAATGAAGGGCGATCGTGAAAAATGCTTAGCGGCTGGTGCATCAGACTATATCAGTAAACCAATTAACCTGGAGCAATTAATATCCGTGATGAGAGTATGGATGAATTAAAAGGAAAATAGATAAGGATTCATTTCAAAAAGTTAATGTTTTTGCCGCTCAATTGGAGTCAATTTGAGCGGCTTTTTTTATGGAAGGACAGAAAAGAAATCTTCTGTAATATAGGTTTATTCTCTACTAGTAGTAGGTTCATTCAGTAGACTTGGAGTCAAATCATTGATTGTTAATTTGTGCTTCTATGGCACTAATTCCTCTTTGAAGGATTTTAATTTTCTAATCTATTTTAGTTCTTTATCATAAATCACAAGCATAGAGGGAATGGTTGTTTTCCTGCTTCACGAATAATATTTTTAACAATTAGGAGGGTTTTAAGCTCTCTTTCTTGAACATAAGTAGTCAAATCGTTTTATAGTTTAAAGGGGGATCGGTATGAATGAGATTGTTGATTACTATAGTGAATTTGATGAGTGGGGCAGATTAGACAGGGAACCAATTGAGTTTCAGGTGAATTGGCATTATATTAAAAAATATTTAACTCCATCAGGTACTGTTTTGGACAATGGAGCAGGCCCAGGGAAATATTCGCTTAAGCTGGCTGAAGAGGGGTATCGCGTTACCCTGTCGGATCTGACACCGAGCTTGGTTGATATTGCTGAAGATAAAGCGCGGGAATTGGGACTGTTTGCCCAATTTGATGGGTTTTATAACATAGATGCAAGAGACCTGTCTGCAATAGAAGATGAACAATTCGATGCTTCATTAATGCTAGGGCCACTATACCATTTGCAGCAGGAAGAGGATCGATTGATGGCGGTAAAAGAATTATATCGTGTAACCAAGAAAAACGGCCTTGTTTTCATAGCATTTATGCCAAGAGTAAAGCACATGTTAAATTCACTCATCTGTCCTGAACATTGGCGGCCAAACAACACGGTGGATGCCATTCGACAGTTTACCGAAACCGGCTGTTTTAATCATGCAGATAGTGGGAGATTTACGGGTGCATACTATTATCGTGTAGAAGATATAGATCCATTTATGAAATCAAGTGGATTTGAAAAAGTAGCTTTAATAGGATCTAATATAGGTTCTATGGTTACAAATCATCAGTGGAATTATTGGAGAGAGAAGGGTGAAGGCGAAATGGGAAAAATAGTAGACCTGTTGATTGAGTATGCAAAGGAACCATCTCTGCTCGGTACATCATCACATTTACTTTATATTGGTCTGAAAAAATGAAGAATAGAGCTGCCAACTAGTGTGACAGCTCTATCCTTATATCATCTCGATTAGATAAATGTAGTAATATCTTCTACAGGTAAGCGTACGGTTTTAAAGTAATGATCTCCCTCTGCTTTACCAATTGCGATTAATACTAATGGAATATATCTTTCGTCCACATTGAAATTTTTAGCAAAAGCAGTTTTATCGAAGCCGCCCATCGTAATGGTATCCAGCCCACGATTTTTCGCTATCAGCATTAATTGCATGGAAACAAGACCGGCATCAAAGCTTGCCATATTAGCTCTTGTTTCTAAAGGTGCACCCGGATAGACCCGTTTAACATCATTCACGAGCCTTTGTCTATTTTCTTCGTCAACATAGCCTGCTTCAAACATCATATCGTAGATTTGATCTGCTTTTTTATACATTTCAGTATCCCCAAGGACAGCAATAACAGCAGATGCATTTTCAGCCACCTTTGCATTGTTACCATATAAGGCAAGATCTTTCTTTCTATCCTCATCTTTAACTACGATGAAGCTCCAAGCCTGCATATTGCTAGAAGATGGAGCTAAAGTAGCTTCCTCAAGGATGCTTTTTAATTCTTCTTCGGAAATTTTAAAAGAAGCATCATACTGTCTGATCGAATGACGTTCCTTAATAATCGTTGATAAATCTTTATGTACATTTGACAAAGTAAATCCCCCACAGTTCCATAAATAAAGTTATTATTATATGCTTTGCTTATTTTTAGTAAGTAACAAGTAAATTGTAATGTTGCAACTTACATTTGTCAACTCAATCGCCAGTTAGGAACGCAAACGATATGGATTGTGAAAAAACATGAAGAAAACTAACTTTTTTTTAGGCAACTCCGTATATCTATATTTGAATAAGTGAACATCAATCTACCATTTTGCTATATGGTCTTCAATACAGCCAAGCATTTGCTTGATTGTCAGGATAGTGCTGTCCGGTAAGCGTATTTCTCCGTTATAATAGCCTACCATTTGATGTACTTCTGATTTCACTATAATAGCATCAGTCTTGGCGATCCGTTCATATAGAGGTGTAAAGGTGAGCCTTACACAATCAGTCGCCAAAGAGTCAATCTTCCATGGCTGCATGAAATCATGTTTATTATAGTGAAATTTCATATCTTCACTGATTTTTGTCAGCCGTCCATTAACTAATACTGCATTTTCATTAAAGCCTGTCCCATCAGTCCATTGTCCGCCAAAATTTAGACCAATTACATCATTTCCTTGTTTACCAGATGCCATTCCCCAATTCCAGGTACAGTTTCTTGGCCAGATACCTCGTCCGTAATCTAAGCTGGCATAGCTTTCATCAGGAGTAAATTGATAGGTTTTAGACCCAATAGTCAGCGTCCCTTTAGTAGGAAGACAGTGCATTTTCGTTGTTAATTGAAATGTTTGATCACTCCAGGGTATGACAACACTCAACGAATCCGTTTCAGGATAGCTAATTTCAAAGTTTGCCAGCAACGGTTTTTCGTTAAAATTAGGAATCTCTACGTTCAGCTGAAAACGATTATTTTCCCATAATATAGCGATGTCCATTTGTTTGGAGGTGAGTTTAGTACTCGCCAATACATCATTAGGGAGCGCTTTATTACTTTTAAAAGGAAATAAGGCTGTTTTCTCAAAAAATGTCTTGGTGTTTAAATCGAGATAATAAACAAAGCAAACCATTGCGAAATCTAAATGGCTGATTGTAGCCGAAAAAAGAACATCTTTATTTGTTATACACCAATAGTTCCATTTCTTTTTACGAAGAAAGCGTCCAGTGACATTTCCGCTGATAAGAGGCTTTCTCGACCAGCCTATGCTATCAGGTATTAAATTACCTTTTTCATTGCATAAATGAACTGGTTCTATTATTTCTCTTTCATTATATATATGACTCATCCTTAACAACCTTTCTATTAGAATTACTATTTGTAGCACAGATCTATTATTAATTTATCATTAGAGGGAAGGTGAGTCTATTGGTGAAAAAACAGCGAGCGGGTAATAGAACCCGCTCGCTGAATCTTAATTAGCGTATAATCGCTTATAACTATCAAAATGTTTTTTATAATAGCTGTTGTTTGTACTAGTAATACGTACTCCGCTGTTATCAGCATGAATAAATTCATTATTTCCTAGATAGATGCCTAAATGGGAGATTCCTTTCTTATATGTACCGGAAAAGAAAATGAGATCTCCAGGCTGAGGAGAACTTACATAATAGGAACGATTAAAGAAACCTTCAGCCGTGTATCTTGGCATAGAATGTCCCGCTTTATTAAAGACATAATAAAGAAAACCGCTGCAATCGAACCCAGATGGTGTTGTTCCTCCCCACACATATTTTGTGCCGATCAAGCTTTTACTGATGGAAATCAGATTAGATGTAAAAGCTGAGTTTCCTATTGTTTCCTGAGCGGAAGAAGACCCGCTTGAAGGTTCGGAAACAGAAGGCAAATCACTTGCTGCCTTTGAAATTTTCAGCTTTTGCCCCACATAAATCACATCAGATTTTAACCCATTCATCGATTTGATTTGTGAAACGGTCAAGGAATAGGTTTTAGCAATCTTACTTAGCGTATCCCCCGACTTAACTGTATAGGTCGTTGAAGTAGCAGTACTGCCGGAAGAGCTTGAAGAGCTGCTTGACCCTGTAGTAGTAGAAGGCTTAGACACCTTTAACACTTGGTTAGGGTAAATAATTGTACTGGATAGGTTATTCCAGCTCTTAAGTTGACTGACCGTAATTGAATGCTTGTTGGCAATTTTACTTAACGTATCGCCAGATTTCACCGTATAAGTAGTAGCGGATGAACTACTGCTGGAAGAACTTGTAGAACTTGAACTGCTAGATCCAGTAGTAGTTGAAGACTTAGTCACCTTTAACGTTTGATTCGGATAAATAACTGTACTCGATAGGTTGTTCCAGCTCATAAGCTGACTGACCGTAGTTGAATATTTACGGGCGATTTTACTTAATGTGTCTCCTGACTTTACCGTATATGTCTGATTGGTAGACACTGATGTACTTCCGGAAGAAGAATGATTGGTGCTTGATGAGGATCCGGAAGCACCTTCGGCCACTTTAATAATTTGACCAGGGTAAATGAGATCATTCTTTAAATCATTCCAGCTCTTTAGTTTACTTACAGTCGTAGAGTGCTTAGCAGCTATTGCTGATAAAGTATCTCCTGATTTAATGGTGTAAGTTTTAGAACTGATAGAACGTTCGGTAATACCGGATGATGATGTACTGCTAGATACTGTGATGACTTGGTTTGGATAAATAATGTCACCTGTCAAATCATTCAACTTCTTTAAATTCGAAACCGTTGTTTTGAATTTTGAGGCAATAAAAGAAAGTGTATCCCCCTTTTTAACTGTATATGTCGATGCTGCAGAGGCTTCTTGAGCAAAAGCAGTCGACATGATTGCAGCTGTAGTGAGGGTCACAACTTTTATATGCTTCATTTTAATCAACTCCTTTACTAGCTATTTGATAAAAATACAATATCGTTATTATATTAGCATAGTAAAATTTTAGATTAAAGTTATAAGTGTTAATTTTCGTTGTTGTAAGAATATGAGATTAATAAAATTTAGAAATAAAACTTACTATTTTTTATTTTTTTAGAATAATTAACAATGGGAGGGATTTAATACCTGAGTAGGGGTGAGTGAATATTCTGGTTGCAAACGTACAAATTTAGGGAAGTGTAAATTTTATGATAGTGAACCAATAGGCAGTTATATACCTATACGAAGAATTAAGCTCAGCCGTCAACAAAGAAATTAGATATTATATGCGGATATCTGTGCATATAAAAAAAGAATGACCAGAAACAAGGTCATTCTTTCTTTTTTGCTTACGCAACATCCTTAATAGTTGCATTCTTTTTCCAGAAACCTAAAAGAACAGCTGTTACAAGTGAACCGATTAGGATGGCTAGAAGGTACATGTAGCGATTATCAATTAACCAGAATACAAAGAGTCCGCCGTGTGGGGCGGGAGTCGAACAGCCAAATGCTGCAGATAAGGCTCCAGCCGTAGCAGCACCGATTACAGAACTGACGATAACTCGAATCGGATCTGCTGCTGCAAAGGGGATTGCTCCTTCCGTGATGAAGGATGCGCCCATAATATAGTTTGTAAGACCAGACTTACGTTCCGAGTCAGTATATTTCTGTTTAAAGAGCGTAGTGGATAGTGCGATGCCAAGAGGTGGTACCATCCCTCCAGCCATAACAGCTGCATGGGGTACACCATTTCCGGCAGCAATTGCTGCTATACCAAATGTGAAAGCAGCCTTATTGATAGGACCTCCCATATCAACAGCCATCATACCGCCAACGATTAAACCAAGGAACACTGCGTTTGTACCGCTTAAGTTTTCAAGCCAATTAGTCAGCCCTTTATTCATGGCCACAACCGGGTCATTAATGATGAATATCATAATTAGACCGGTGATTAATAGGCCAAATAAAGGATATAGCAATACGGGTTTTATACCTTCCAAAGAAGCTGGCAGCCAATTGAAAGCTTTTTTCACACCAAGAGTCACATACCCTGCAAGGAAACCAGCGATTAATCCACCAAGGAAGCCTGCGCCGGCCGTTGCAGCCAATAATCCGCCGACCATACCGGGCATGAAACCTGGGCGATCTGCAATCGAGCTGGCAATGAAACCGGCAAGTACGGGTACTAATAAGAAGAACGCACCCTTGTCTCCGCCGCCAATGGTGTTGAGTGCTGCAGCAAATTCATTGTAGCCCGGTGTCGTTGGATCCGTAGGTTTAATTCCGCCAAATAAGAAGGAAAGGGCAATTAAGAGACCGCCGCCGACAACAAATGGAAGCATATTACTTACACCGCTCATGAGGTGTTTATATATTTGAGAGCCTATCCCTTTTTTCTCCTGATTCCCGCTATCTTGATTAGTGGATCCGCCTTTGGCTTCATAAATTGGGGCATCCTGTTTTAAAGCACGGTTAATTAGTTCTTCTGGCTTACGGATTCCCTGTGCTACTGGAACTTGAATCACATGTTTGCCATTGAAACGATTCATTTCAACGTTTTTGTCTGCAGCAACAATGATTGCACTTGCTTTTTGAATATCTTCAGCAGTGAGAGGGTTTTTGATTCCGGTGGAACCATTTGTTTCTACTTTAATATTTACATTCATTTCTTTCGCTTTTGCTTTTAAGGCATCCGCTGCCATATAGGTGTGCGCAATTCCAGTTGGACAGGCAGTGACGGCTAACACATAACCTTCTTCATTTGCCTCTGCAGTATCCGGAGCAGGCTGATCTTTTGAATCTTCATTTTCAAGCTCATTCTGTTTGGCATCAATAATAGAGAGGATTTCATCCTCTGAGGCAGCTTTCAAAATGGCCTGACGGAAATCATCATACATTAACATAGATGACAGCTTGGATAAGGTATCAAGATGAGTATCGTTTGCTCCGTCAGGCGCAGCTATCATAAAGAACAGGCGAGCGGGCTGCCCATCCAATGATTCATAATCAATTCCGTTAATGGAACGACCGAAACATAGGGCCGCTTCTTTAACAGCTGCCGATTTAGCATGGGGGATTGCAATCCCTTCACCGATACCGGTTGTACTTTGCTCTTCACGTTTCATGATTGCTTCATGATATCCTTTACGATCTTTCAGTTTGCCTGCTTGATCTAGTTTGCTGACAAGTTCATCAATAACTTCTTTTTTGTTACTGGATGAAAGATTCAGGATAATAGTATCTTTCTTTAACAGGTCTGTGATTCTCATGGTTTCACTTCCTTATAGTTTTTGAATTTCAACTTGCGGGAGAAGAGCTTCGATATGTTCTTTTTCGGCAAGGTCGTAGTTGAATGCTGTTGCACTTCCAGAGGCAACTCCATATTGAAATGCTTTTTGTATATCCTTCGTTTGGTCCCACTTCCCGATAAATCCAGCTACTAAAGAATCGCCTGCGCCAGTAGAGTTTTTTACATCACCTTTTGGAATCGTAGCTGTATAAACTCCATCACGATTAATAAGTAAAGCTCCATCGCCTGCCATAGAAACAATCACGTTTTTAGCACCTTGCTCAACAAGAATGCTACCGTACTGAATGGCCTCCTTGGTTGTTTCTATTTTCGTATCGAATAGTTCTCCAAGTTCATGATGATTTGGTTTCACAAGAAAAGGATGTTCTTTTACAACATCGAGTAAGGTTTTTCCGCTTGCATCTACTACTACCTGTATGCCTTGTGCTGCATATTCCCTTGTTAACTGCTGATACAAATCTGGTGAAATGGAAGGAGGGATGCTGCCTGACAAAACAAGAATATCCTCTTTGGTCATGTTTGAAAGCTTTTGACGGAGTTCATCCATTTTTTCGGCGCTTATGTATGGCCCTAATCCATTGATTTCAGTTTCTTGCCCAGTTTTTAGCTTTATATTGATTCGGGAATCTTCATCAACATCGATAAAATCTTCAGGTACGCTCTCTTTTCTTAAAGCATCGAGAATGAATCTACCCGGAAATCCACCGCTGAAACCAAGTGCAGTTGTTTTTGAACCGATTCGGGAGAGGATACGTGAAACATTTATTCCTTTTCCTCCTGGATATTTAGCTTCTTTACTCATTCGATTTAAGCCACCAAGTTGAAAATGATCAACCTCTACGATGAAATCCACCGATGGATTTAGTGTTACGGTATAGATCATGATTTCACTACCTTTATTTTTGTATTCATCTTATACTTAGCCAATTTGGCTGAATCCATCCCGCTGGTAATTATGGTTGCTTGATTCAATTCAGCCACTCTGGCAAACGATGTTTCATCAAATTTACTGAAATCGGCTAATATAAAAGCTTCTTTCGATAAATCGATGGCTGATCTTTTTAATATAGCTTCCTCTGGGTCAGGTGTACTGAAGCCCCAATCTGGATGAATGCCGTTTATTCCTAGAAAAACTTTATCAAACCGGTAGTTGTTAATATTATTGATAGCCTGACTGCCAATTATTGCATTTGTAGATTTCTTAATGCGGCCACCAATTAAATACGTAATAATATTGCTTTCCTGAAGTGCAGCTGCCTGCATAATCCCATTTGTGACAACGGTAATGGGCTTATTTTGAATGAATGGAATCATAGCAAGGGTTGTAGTACCGGCATCAAGATAAATACAATCACCATCATCAATAATACTCGCCGCTTCTTTGGCGATTGCTTCTTTTTCGCTTGTTCTGGAAGTGGATTTCTCCAGAATCGTTGGTTCAATGCTGCGTTTTTTCACAAGTTCAGCTCCGCCATGTACTCTCTTTAAAATAGACATGTCTTCCAATTGGCTTAAGTCTCTGCGAATTGTGGATTCTGATGTATGTAATTCTTTTACTAGCTCCTGTATTTTGATGAAGCCATTTTGGTTGATTTTTTCGATGATATATTGCTGTCTTTCTGAAGTCAGCAATCCAGTCACCTCCCTACCGTTTAAATATAATTTGTTTATAAATAAAAATCAATCAAATTCATTCAAAATCAATCAAAAAGATTCATGAAGTTTTTAAAAACTATCATAGGGTTAATTCTTTATAGCACCTGAGATGGTTTTTAGATAAAATCCAATATTTAATAAGATGGGTTTAGTATAATCAAATAGAAGAATTTATATTTTGGGGTAACAAAATTGTCTATATCACAATAAAGAGGGTAACTTTATCAATAGAAACCGAAGGGGCAACTTGAGAAGGGGGTTAGTAGAAGATGATTGTATTATTTGATGGGGAATGCAATTTTTGCGATAAGAGTGTTCAATTTATCATTAAAAGAGACCCGAAAGGAATTTTTGTTTTTGCCTCCCTGCAGAGTGAAGCAGGCCAGCAGTTATTAAAGGAATACCATGTTCCTGAAGGAATAGACAGCTTAATTTTACTTGAACCAGATAATCACAAATACTATATGAAGTCTTCGGCTGCCTTAAGGATATGTAAACATTTATCGGGTTTATGGAGTATGTTGTATGTCTTTAAGCTGGTTCCAAGAACTATTAGAGATAGAGTGTATGATTTAATTGCGAGGAACAGAATTAAATGGTTCGGTAAGAAAGATCAGTGTATACTGCTTTCACCGGAAATTCGAAAAAGGTTTTTATGATATGTTCAACATCAAAAAAAATCCACTTTCGCACGCGAAAGTGGATTTAATCATTTATTAAAGCATACCATCCAGCAATAATACACGAGACGGAGCAGCATCAATGCCTACCAATTTAAGCGGTGCTGCGACCATAAAGTATTCACCGGCAGGGACATCTTTCAAGCGCAAGCCTTCAATAACAATTACATCGTTTGCAAAAAGGGTACGGTGAGTAGGATGTCCAGGTTGGGCACGTTCAACACCAAGCCCATCGATTCCCACTCCATTAATGCCAATCTCAGACACATGCTTCGCACCAGACTCACCTAGCGCGATAAATTCAAAGTTAAATTCTTCATCGAAAGAGTTTTTTGTTTTTAAAAGAATAAAGTCACCTTTTTCAATAGGCAAAGACTCAAGATCTTCTTTTTCAACTAACCCTGTTACATGAGTTAAATCAAATACTTTACACTTACCAACGAGACGTTCAAGTCCAATTGTTTCAATAGTAGCACCGTCATTCATCATATGAAGCGGGGCATCTGTATGAGTTCCGACATGAGCATCAAGAGTAATACGGGATTCGGTAACATGTCCATTTGTTACAGTGTTGAAAACTGGCTGTTTGTCCTCAATATTTTTATAAACGGGCATTCCAGTGTAAATTGGCATAGAAACATCATAAATTTTCATATTGGTTTCTCCTCCACAACTTTATTTTAATTTACTCGTCTTCTTCTTCAATTGCCCACCAATGGAAGCCATCTTTTGAGAGCAGTTCATCTGCGCTCTCTGGCCCCATTGAACCGGATGAATAATTAGGGAAACATCCAGCAGGTTGGCTTTCCCATGCACGAGAAATTACATCTGTGAACTTCCAGGACAAGGCTACTTCATCCCAATGGGAAAAGTTTGTTGCATCTCCGCGCATCGCATCGAAAAGCAGGCGTTCATAGGCTTCAGGGGTATTGAATCGGTCGTATTTGGAAGTCCTAAAGCTTAATTTAACTGGTGTTTTTCCGCCTTTTTTAGCATTGAGGTGAAGCGTGATTCCTTCTTTAGGCTGGATATTAATAACTAGTAAATTAGGGTTTAGCTGCTCTTCAGTTCTATAAAACAGATTCATCGGCACGTCCTTAAATTGTACGACAATCTGAGTAGACTTCGCCGCAAGCCGCTTGCCGGTACGGATATAGAACGGTACACCGGCCCATCTGAAATTTTCAAATAACAATTTTCCGGCTACATAAGTTTCTGTATTGGACTCTGGGTCAACCATATTTTCAGAACGGTATGCTGGTAAAAGTTTGTCACCGACTTGACCTTCACCATATTGACCGCGCACAAAGTATTGATCTACTTCATCTTCCTTTATAGGGCGAAGGGAGCGAAGTACTTTAACTTTTTCACTGCGGATCTCGTCAGTCGTTAATTTAATCGGAGCCTCCATCGCAAGCAGTGAAACAATTTGCATAATATGGTTTTGAACCATATCACGCAAGGCACCGCTGTTCTCATAATATCTGCCTCTATCTTCAACTCCGAGAGTTTCTGTAGAGGTAATCTGAACATTGGCTATGTAGTGATTATTCCAAAGCGGTTCAAAAAAAGCATTTGCAAAGCGAATCACTTCAATATTTTGAACCATTTCTTTCCCTAAATAATGATCGATTCGATAAATTTCATTTTCGGAGAATGATTGACGAAGCTGATTATTGAGCTCTTCAGCTGATTTAAAATCATGGCCGAATGGCTTTTCGATAACTAAGCGTTTATAACCGGCTGTATTGGTCAATCCATCTTCTTTTAATCTTGTGGCAATCGGTCCAAAATACTCCGGTGCCATCGCAAGATAAAATAGTCGATTTCCATTTAACTCATATTTTTCATCCAATTGGTCTGCCAAGAGACGCAGTTCTTCATATGATACACTCGCTTGGCTGACATCCAGTGATTGATAGTAGAAATGACCGGCAAATTCAAGCTTTTCTGAATCAGTGCCATGTTCATCGGCAACCGCTTCCTGAATATGTTGTTTAAGACGATCTGTTGTCCATTCGCGTCTGCCAATTCCTATACAGGCGAAGTTTGAAGATAATCTGCCTTTCGTGTATAGACGGAATAATGAAGGGAAAAGTTTCCGTTGCGCTAAATCTCCAGTAGCCCCAAATATCAATATTAATCCTGATTGTTTGTCAATAGTGGGCATTCAGAACCTCTCCTTATATGGTAATTACGATAGTTTATTTTATCTCTTATTCAACTCTTTATCAATGGATTGAATTTTTTCCATCTATACTTAGTTTACAGATAAAGAGGGAGAAAATAAAATATTTTATCGCTATATTAAAAATGTGGAAGTATTCGGATTTTCTCAAATGCTGAAAAAAAAGGAAGAGTGCTGTAAAATAGATGTATTCAAATAGGCTGGAGGAATTAGATTGGAATTTGTATTTTTAGGAACAGGAGCCGGCATACCGGCTAAGCAGCGAAACGTATCTTCGCTTATCCTGCAGATGAATGAAGAGAGAGGGGCAAGCTGGATGTTTGATTGTGGAGAAGCGACTCAGCATCAAATATTACGCACGCCTGTAAAAACGAGAAAAATAGAGAAAATATTCATCACGCATCTGCATGGTGATCATATATATGGGCTACCTGGCTTACTTGGCAGCCGTTCATTTCAGGGGGGGACAGAACCGCTGACCATTTACGGACCGGTAGGAATCAAAGAGTATGTGGAAACGTCCTTGCGTTTGAGCCAAACTCATTTAAAATATGATCTGTCATTCGTGGAGATAGTAGAAGATGGTCTGCTATTCGAGGATGAGACATTCAGAGTGGAGGTATTGCCTTTAGATCATGCTATTTTAAGCTATGGGTATCGAATCGTCGAAAAAGATAAACCCGGAGAACTACGGGCTGATTTATTAAAAGAAGCTGGAATTCCGCCCGGTCCGTTATACAGCAAGCTGAAAAAAGGTGAAATGGTCCAATTGGAGGATGGCCGCATAATAAATGGCAGAGATTATATCGGAACACCTAAGCCGGGGAGAGTGATTGCTATATTGGGTGATACCCGCCCGTGTGAAAATACTGTCAATCTGGCATTGCACGCTGAATGCATCGTTCATGAAGCTACTTTCCAAAAGGGACAGGAAGAGATGGCCGCTGACTATTTTCATTCGACTACCATTCAGGCAGCCGAATGCGCTGTAAAAGCGGGTGCCAAGCGTTTAATCCTCACTCACATCAGTTCCAGATTTACTATGGATGATGAAATAGAGCTTGTTAATGAGGCCAAAGCTGTTTTTGCAAATACTGAATTAGCGAGAGATTTTTCGGTTTTTAAGCTTTAAAAATAAATCGATAAACTAATAGTAGAGATAGCAGGAAGCGTATGTCCTGCTATCTTTTTTTATTTCTGGGATAAGCATAGTTTTACTAGTTTTAATTAAAAACCCTTTTGTAAGAAAATGTAATACAATTGATGTATACATATATAGGGGGAATACGATTTGGATAAACAAAAGTTTGAAGTATTAATTGGAGATGTGTTTGCTGTAAAACTGCCTGATGGACGGTTTGGTGCGATAAGAATTGCTAAGCACCATCAAGAATTAGGCTCATACCTGGTTATCACAACTCCATATATAGGTGAGGAACTGCCTGTTATTGAGAATAATTGTTTAACTTATATCCTTCGTCAAAATCGTTTTTTTTATAAGAATAATCGAGCCCTTGTATGGGTTGATGGAGAGCCTCCTCGGGATTTAATATATATAGGAAATCTTCCTTTGGCGGAAAAGGAAAAAGCTATAATATGCAATTCATTCTGTGAACAATGGGATCGTATTGGAATAGAGGTTTATCATGAATGGAGATGGGAGAATGATCAGGAGAATTTTATTAAAGAAGTTCAAGAGGAACAAAAAAATGAAGAGGAAGAAAATCGAAATATAGCTCAAGTACCTAAAAAGATGATGCATGATGAAGAATTTTGGTCTATTATTTCCTTGCTGAATTCAAATGGTAATGGGAGAGAAGATATACTAGAACCGGCCGTTATTGCTTTATCAAAAATGAGTGTAAAAGATATAAAAGAATTTGAGGAAGCATTATCTTACAAACTCTACCTATTAGACACTAGAGAGCATGCCAAAAACATCGGAGAATATTCATATACAGAAGATAATCCAATCAATTTTTCTGTTGATTTATTTTTGTATATCCGTTGTGCAGTGGTTGCAGAGGGGCAGCAAAATTTTGAGCGTACATTAAAAAATCCCGAGATGATGAATAAAAATCGAACATTTGAACCTTTATTATCAATAGCCTCCTATGCTTATGCAACAAGAATGAAAAAGGATTTTGAGTATACATCCGGCTGCAGCTATGAAACTTTCTCAAATATTGCTGGATGGAAGGGCTAAACAGCCGTTTGAGGTGATTCTTTAGGAAAGGTATTAATGCATAAGAGTGCTATTGACTTCCGTTTGAGAGAGAAGATTTTCTACCTGTTATTAAAAACTCTCTGTTGTTTGAGATGTTTTTTTATCTGCGATTAAATGAAAGCGACCCATTTCTTATTTCATTCCAAATGAAGTTATAATATTAATATAATATTTAAAAAAGAATGGGGGACGGATTAGTATGTCTGAGGAGTTATTAGACTTAGCTATTGAATTAGCTAAAAAGTATCATAAGGATCAATTTGATAAGGGCGGTAACCCTTACATTAATCATCCATTAGCTGTAATGAATAGGTTAGACACGGCAGAAGAGAAAATTGTCGGAGTGTTGCATGATATCATCGAGGATACAGAGCTTACCTTTGATGATTTACGAGAATATGGCTTTTCAGAAAAAATTATAGCTGGAATTGATTCTGTGACTAGAAGGGAAGGAGAAGAGAGGGGAGCATTTATATATCGCGCCAAATTAAATGAGCTTGGTCGAACAGTTAAAATAGCGGACTTAAAAGAAAACAGAGACTTATCCAGAATTCCTAACCCACAGGAAAAAGATTATCAACGTGCAGAAAAGTATGAAAGAGAAATTAGAATTCTAACAGAAGATACTTGGATTTATAGCGATGATGAATGGATAGAGATTTTGGAAGAGAAGTGAATAAGGAATCAATGATATCAAACCAACTTATTTAATCATATTAGGAAAAATGATATTAATGAATATGAAAGCAAAAATTTTAATTGATAAAAAAAACACCTCTTGATTTGAGGTGATTTTTTTATTAAATATATATGTTAGGCTTGGAAGAAATGAAATGTACTAAAATTAATTTGAATGAGAAATTCACTTTTAAGAATGTAGAAGAGATTTTAGATAATCCACATGTTCCCGGTCTTTATCCAGGATTTTATGGACTAGACTAAGACTTTCTTCATCTAACTTCCCCCTTACTAGGTCCTCACTCATTTTTATCCCATATATATTTTCCCCCTTAATAGCATGTTTTATAATCTCTTCCTCTGAATTGTAGTTTTCAATCAAATTTACAACTTTCGCTTCAATCCTTCCAAATATTCCTTCACTCGTTATAGGTGTACCACCTAGATTTTGAATTCTCTCTGAAATAAGGATTGCGTGATTTTTTAGGTCTTTCTGGATCGAAATAAACGAGTCTTTTAATGAGGAATGTTGTAGCTTTTTTATAAAGTGTTCATAGGCGTTAATGGCCATATATGAACCTCTTAAGAATGTGTTAAGCGTCTTAATCGCTTGTTTTTGGTCCAATCATATCACTTCCTTAAAATAATAATTTTACTATGTCCATGAAAGTGAAAATTATTAGATTGCGGTATCGATACAGCTCAAATGTTAGCAGCTGTTGAAAATAGTGAAACGATTTTATTAGAGGAAAACCAATAATAACACTGAGACCTCAACCACTTGCTATTTGGCTTGGAGAAACCGACAGACGGCAGACGGGGAAGTGTTGATTAGAAAGACTCGTCTGGATCATTTATCAAGAGCCGAAAAAGTATTCCGTAAAAACCTAAATGCTTAATCTGCAATAAAGAAATAATGAAATTAAAGTTGTTTTATTGGTGAGGGATGCTTCAATAAAAAAACAATTTAAAGTGGGAAAAACAATATTAAAGTTTAACATAGAAAAAATATATAGAATTTATATGTGAATAAATGTACTTAAAAAAGGGGATTTAGTTGAATAACGGAGACAGCAAAAAAGCTATCTTTAATGCTCAGAAACAAACCTTATAAAATAGCAAAAAGAAAGACCTTCCATAAAGAATGTTGCCAGCACGCCAAATTCTCTGAAGGTCTTTCCTTAAATTGGATTTTCTCCAAGTTTTCAATTGTAATAAGAGATTTTTATAGCTTAAATTTCGCCATTTGCTCCTGTAACTCTGATGAGAGCTTGGATAGAGAGCTTGAGGACAGGCTGATTTCTTCGGTGGCTGCAAGCTGTTCTTCAGTAGAGGCAGCTATATTAGTTGTATGCACTGACACACTTGATATATCCTCTGCTACTTGATTAATGGAATCCGATACAAGGTTGGAGCTGGCCGAAATCTGTTGGACTGAAGCGGCCATGCTATTCACTTCTTGTTCCATTTGAACCATGTAAGCCACAATTTCCTTGAAAGCCTCTTCCGTATTATTGATAACAGACATCCCTTCCTCAACCTCGACCTTTACCTCATACATGGATGAAATCGATCCTTCCATATTTGACTGGATTTCTTTAATAAGGTTGACGATTTGGCTGGACGAGGATTGAGATTGCTCAGCAAGCTTTCGTACCTCATCTGCGACAACAGCAAAGCCTCTTCCATGTTCTCCAGCTCTGGCTGCTTCAATAGCTGCATTTAATGCTAAAAGGTTTGTTTGATCGGCAATGGCTGAAATAGTTCCTGAAATCTTGCTGATTTCACTGGAACTGGTATCCAGCATTTTCAGGATTTCTTCGCTTTCAGTGGCTTTCTTGTAAATAAACTCTATTTGCTGAATGGTCCTGGATAATAATTCATTCCCATGATTTGCTTTTGATACGACCTTGCTGCCTGTTTCGGAGATTTCGTTTGATACACCTGCCAGACGCTGGATAGAGGTTGTCACTTCCTCAAGAGCGTGTACACTTTCCTGAAGTCGAGTATTAGCGGAATCAGACACATCGGCAACATGGTTAATGGAATTGGATACTTCTTCTGTGCTGTGAGTTGTTTCCTCCGAGCTTGCAGTCAATTCTTCGGATGCTCTTGCAACTTGTTCAGTTGAATGGTTAACCTGGGTGATCAGTATCTTCGTATTGTCCACCATTGTATTAAAATCACTTGCCAACTGTCCTAATTCATCCTTGCTTTTATTCTTTAATGGAGAGATTGAAAAGTCACCGGTCGCAATCCGATTTAGGCCTTTACTAACCTGTGAAATCGGTTTGGCTATTTTTGCAGAAAAGAAGTAAGCAGTACAACTGGCAATGATGACAGAGCCAATTGATATTACAGCTACTAACCAGGCAAGCTCAGATGATTTAGATGTAATTTTTGCGACGGGTTTGCTGGATATAATCGTCCATTCCCAATAAGGTTCCCTTTTAACATAAGCTATTTTTTCAACATCACCTTTTTTGGAAGAATACGATATGAAAGCCCCGTTCTCACCTTTCTCAAGAATCAGCTGATCCACTGTTTTGTCTCCGTTTGTTTTAAGGTCTTTATAATTTGTATCTGCGTTTTTAGTATGTAAGGTAAGAGTGCCATCTTTGTCGATTGCAGATAGTTCTCCATCTTCTCCAAAATCATAACCTTGATAAACTTGCTCTTCTTCTCCCAGAATCTCTTCATTTAATTGTTGCTGTGCATCCTCTAAGGAAATATAACCAGCACTCACTTGTTGGTGTAAGAGTCCGATCATTCCAATTGTCATATCAGTGTTTGTTTGGAGATTTTCTTTCTCTGTTTCAATCAATTGATCTTTTGAGATAAAAAATACGCTGATACCGATAACGATTACAGGAATGATTAACGTTATTAAAGTTAACATCAATAATTTAATCTTGATTGAACGAGCTTTTTTCTTTTTCAATATATTTTTCCTCCTATCAATTAGGAAAGTCACAATGGTCTTCAATTAACTATCGGCATTCATTTTTTTGTCTTAACATGAAAATAATGTAATTGTTGTGAAAAATAAATTCTGATAAGAGAAACTGAAGAAATGTTTGTCCCTTTGGTACGGATGTGAAGGAAAAATACTAATCTACAGCTACATCGAATTGTTCCAATATGTAATTATTTAATTTTAGTTTAAGATCTCGTCATTATTATTTTGTATTCTCCTGTCGAATTTTAAGGTTCAAAAAAAGAAAAAGCACCGTTTCTATAGAAACGATACTTTTTTCTTAATTTGTTTCCTGTACTTTATTAAATCAAAACAATGATTTAATCGAAGGAAATTACCAACCGCGACCGTATTGCACAGGAGCTTCAACAGAAGCACGCAGTTCCTTGGCAGCATTTTTAGGCCAATATGGATCACGTAATAATTCTCTACCGATAAAAATTAGGTCAGCACGGTTGTTTTGTAAGATTTCCTCCGCTTGTACGCCAGATGTGATTAATCCGACGGCACCAGTTGCAATGTTGGCTTCATGCTTGATTGTCTCACTCATTGGGACCTGATAGCCTGGGAAGCTTGGTACCGGTACTGACATTACACCACCGGAGCTTACATCAATAAGATCGATTCCGTCTTCTTTCATCCAACGGGCATATTGAATATAATCTTCCGGTTCATATCCGTCTTCGTGATAATCTTTAGCGGAGATTCGGACGAATAATGGGCCGTCAAAAACAGATTTAATAGCAGTAATGATTTCTTTTAGGAATCGATAACGATTTTCCGGCGATCCGCCATATTCATCGGTACGAGTATTAACGGCAGGAGTTAGGAATTCATTGATTAAGTATCCGTGTGCGCCATGAATCTCCATAACCTCAAATCCTGCCTTTTTGGCACGAATAGCGGCTTGTTTGAAGGCTTCAACTGTATCGGCAATATCCTTTTTGGTCATTTCTCTAGGAGTTTTCATTTTTTCATTAAAAGGCACAGAAACAGGTGCGATAATTTCACCTTCAAGCTCAGCTTTTCGCCCTGCATGAGCGAGCTGAATCCCGGGAACTGTGCCATATTCCTTCATCATAGCAGTTAGCGTATGTAAACCTTCAATGTGATCGTCACTCCAAATGCCTAAATCTTGATCAGAAATTCTACCTTGCGGAGTAACTGCGGTTGCTTCCACGATGATTAAACCAACCTGGCCGACAGCCCGGCTTGTATAGTGAGTCATATGCCAGTTCTGTATTTTTCCATCACGTTCGTAGCTGGAGTACATGCACATCGGTGACATGACAATCCGATTTTTAAGAGTTATATTTTTAATTGTATATGGTTCAAATAATAATGATTTAGTCATTGATGACAACTCCTTTCAGTAACCAAGTATAACAGTTGGGATTAAGGGGTGACTAATCAAATGCTTCAAATAAAAGGAAGAGAGCATGTGGCCCGGGAATCCCCGAGTACATGCCCCCTATCTTACTTAGTAACCGCCGTAGCCGCCTCCAACATAAGAAGCACCGACAATAATTAACAAGATGAAAAGAACAACAACGAAAGCAAAGCTTCCTACACCTTTACCACCATAAGAATCACTCAATACAGACACCTCCTGTTCATTGCTGCAATAATGGGAGCGAATTCCCATTACATAGCCATCATATGGTTTAAAGTGATAGATGGATTGGACAATATTTAAAGTTGGGACAGCCTAAATTTCTGCAGCAATCATTACTCTCGAGAATTAATGGATTTAAAATTAGCTTATGAAAATTCCTCTTTACCTTATTAATATGTTACGAATGTTAAAAGGTCAGCTATTTTGCTATAAGTCATGGTTTTATATAAAAAATATCAAGAACAATACTCGTAAACAGGGAGGAGAATGGCTATGAGAGATCGGAGCTCCGTGGTAATTATAGAAAACAATCAGATAGTACTCATTAAAAGAAGTTTGAATGCTTCTGTTTATTATGTTTTTCCTGGAGGAGGCATAGAGAATGGTGAAACACCTGAAGCTGCAGCTAAAAGGGAAGCCATCGAGGAATTGGGGGTAGGTGTAAATGTTAATGAATGTATTTCAAAAGTAAAATATAACGGAAATAACCAATACTTCTACAAGGCAGAAATTTTATCTGGAACTATAGGCACCGGGCAAGGTGATGAATATACAAACAAAACAAGGGGAAGAGGAACGTACCTGCCAATATGGGTGGGTCTTGAAAAGTTAACATCTATTGACGTAAGACCAATGGAGGTGGCCTTAAAAGTTCAATCATTATTTCATCATGTATGAGGGGAGAGCGGGATTCTAACATTTGCTGGGCTGAATGTTGAAAGCCTACTGGAGTGGGATAGTAAAAAAAGAGAGGATAGTATAATCCTCCCGTTAGATGATTAATGATTGACCATTTTTCTGAATGCGCTTAGAGAAGTGCTGTAATTGATACGCGCATCATATAACTATTTATTTTATTCATATAGAATTTTTTCTTTGATTTTACTTCCTAATTCCTTACCCATACGCTCTGATTGGAGGGTAGCCTCTTGAATGCATTTAATAAAGGCTTCCTTAACGCCATGTTGTTCAAGGATTTGGATACCTGCTTCAGTAGTTCCTCCTGGACTTGTTACCTCGTAACGCAGCATTTGAGGAGATTTATCGGAGGAGTGGACCATTTCGGCAGCTCCCATTAACGTTTGGATAATCAGAGTTTGAGCTTCTTGATGATTAAGACCAATTTGTTGGGCTGATTGATGCATGGCTTCAATTAAGTAATAAATATATGCTGGTCCGCTTCCAGAGAGGCCTGTGACGGCATCCATTTTCTCTTCTTCTGTAAAAACGACCATTCCTACCGTATTGAAAATGTCTTTAGCCAGTGTAAGATGCTCTGGTTTCATATAGATGTTCCCTGAAATAGCAGTGGCGGATTTTCCAACTGCCGCAGATGTATTTGGCATAGCCCGAATAATCGGCATAGTATTCTCTAAAATGGCTTCAATGCTTTGAGTAGAAATTCCTGCGGCAACAGATATAAGTACCATCTTACTGGTTAGATAAGGTTTGGCTTGTTGTAAGACTGTATAAACATCCTTCGGCTTAACGGCTATCAGGATGATATCTGCGTCAGATAGAAGGGAGGACATGTTGCGGCATGGAATAACGCCATAGTTTTTTTTCAAGCGTTCTAGTTGAGGATCATTGTTCCGATTACAGACCCAAAGATCTCCGGGTGAAGTTGCCCCTTTTTTTACAATGCCTGCAATCAATGCTTCAGCCATAGAACCGGCTCCAAGAAAAGCAATTTTTTTATTCATGCTCCTGCCTCCTTTGTAAAAATAAAAAAAGCCCTTCATCCTGTAAAGGACGAAAGGCTATTCTTCCGTGGTACCACCTTAATTTACGAGCATTCGGCTCTAGAATGCTTGCATCTTTATACCGGATAACGCCCGGTCTGACGGCCAGGTTTTCCTGACAGCTCGAAAGGCAGGTTCAATCATCAGTGGGCGGCGAAACCTTACAGCCAACGGGTTTCACTCTCTTACGCCATACATGATTTACTATTCTTTCTCGAACGCTTGTATAAGTATATTTATTTGATATTAATAGAAATTATGCAAAAAAATAGCTCATGTGTCAAGAATATTCAAACTTTATGATGGAATTTTCATACAAATTATGTAAAAATAATTACTAAAATACATAACAGGGAGTAATGAGATGAGTTCGATTACAAGGGTAGCTGAAAAAATTATTATACCGACTCCGTTTGCTGTCGGAGATGTAAATACGTATCTTCTAAAAGGAGATGCTTTAACTCTGGTAGATGCCGGAATTAAAACACAGGAAGCAAAAGAGGCACTTGAACGGCAGTTAAAGGAACTGGGATATAGGCTATCTGATATTGAACAGGTAATATTAACCCACCACCACTCTGACCACTGTGGATTAATTGATGTATTTCAAGAAGATCCATTGTATGGACATGAAGATAACCAGCGGTATCTTAAAAGGGATCCAGCATTTATGAAGGAACAAAAAGATTATTTTACAAGTATGGCAAAGCAATTTGGCGTACCTCCGCAATTGATGAAATATGCCAATGATGTAGAGTCCCTATATACGTATTCGGGTTCAAAACCCCTCACACATTTTTTGAAAGAAGGAGACTGGATTCCCGGCCATCCTGGTTGGAGAGCAATGGAAACCTTTGGCCATTCACAGGGTCACTTATCCTTCTATCATGAAGAGTCAGGTACACTGATTGGCGGAGATTTATTATTGGGTAAAATTTCACCTAACCCGATTCTGGAGGTACCGAAAAGGGCAGAGCAGGAGAGATTGAAGCCGCAACTGCAACTGAATGATAGCTTGCGTCGATTGCAAAATGAAAGACTGACAATCGTATATCCAGGGCATGGAAAGGACATTACTGAACCATACCAGCTAATAGAGAAACGTTTAAAAAATCAGCATGAGCGGGCATTTCATGTTAAAAGCCTCATTGGGGAAGACCGTCGGAACGTCTTGGAATTAGCTATACAATTATTTCCGAAGGCTGTTAAGAGAGATCCAGCACTGGCATTGTTTGAGACATTGGGCCAGCTCGATTATCTAGATAGTCTTCATGAAATTGAAAGTGAAATGGTTGATGGTGTCGTATGGTATTATAATAAATAATGGACCATTAATGAGGAAGTGAAGTACATGAATGAACGAATTCGTGGGAAAATTGTTACGATTACGGGTGCCTCAGGCGGGTTAGGTGAACAAATTGCCAGACATGCTGCTAAAAGTGGAGCAAAATTGGTTTTAATCGCACGGAGTTTGGACAAATTAGAAAAAATCCGTAAAGAATTAATGACTGATTTTAATTGCGAGGTTTATGTATATACATTGGATGTATCCGATCGGAATGCTGTTGAACAGACATTTGCCCACATCAAGAATGAAGTGGGAGATACCGATGTTCTGGTGAACAATGCTGGCTTTGGAATTTTCGAGAAAGTGTTGGACGCAAGTTTAGATGATACAGAATCCATGATCAATACAAATGTGGTTGGACTCATTGCCTGTACGAAAATGGTACTGCCTGCGATGGCAGAAAAGAAATCAGGCCACATTATCAATATTGCATCCCAGGCTGGGAAAATGGCGACGCCGAAATCAAGTGTTTACTCAGCAACGAAGCATGCGGTACTTGGATTTACAAATGCCTTACGTATGGAAATGCATACAGAGAATGTTTTTGTTACATCCGTCAATCCTGGACCGATTAAAACCAATTTCTTTAATATCGCAGATAAAGAAGGTACGTATATCAAAAACATTGAACGCTTGATGATTGATCCGGTCAAGCTGGCAGAAAAAATCACGAATATCATGCTAAAAAATAAGCGGGAAATTAATGCACCAGGCTGGATGAATGCGGGAAGTAAGATTTACAGTTTAATTCCGAGGACGGTTGAAACGCTCGGGCGAAGTCAGTTTAATAAAAAATGATAAGAGAAAATCCACCTAAAAAACAAGGTGGATTTTTTGTTCCTGCAACGACTTGATGCTAGATCCGTTTCATTTTATATAAAGAGATTAGTATTTCCATAACATAGCGATGAACTGATGTCCTGCACCAACTGTCCAAAACATAACATAATCTCCGCGCTTAATACGCCCATCCTGTATCCCTTCATGGAAAGCGAGGAACGGACTGCTCGAACCTGTATAGCCATATTGATCTCCAATATAAATGACCTTTTGGCTTTGGATATCCTAGTGTTGTTCAATGGTTAACTTATCTCCATATGCAAATTGTGAAATACAAAATGCAGCAATATCGGATATCCTCAAGCTATTCAGCTCCAAAATACGGTCAAATAGATCAAAAATAATCTGAGCAGAAAAACTCGCATCGAAAGGGGTAAATTGAATGTATTGGCTGTCAGCATTTGCATTTATGGATTTACTTAATCCTTCCTTTTGATAAATAATCTTATCTACATCTTGATTGATTACTTTCATATCTTTGCAATCTACGATTAAAAGGTATTCTTTATGTATGGCGATACCGCTTGTGCTGTTATCTTTTTTGGAATTTTAATTGATGGGGAGTAGTTCTATTGATGAAGTAGGGCAGGAGGAGGTTTATAATAGCAGCAACGTGTTAGATGGTTACTGGAAAAATGGATGTACATAAAGATAAGAAAGACAAAATTATATAAACATAATACATATTTATTGAAAAATAGAGTTAATAATATTTAGATTAATGGGTATATAGTAAATATAGTTATTATAGAATAATATTTTAAAAAATATATAAGAGAGAGGGTGGCTAGTAATGAGTCGTCAAATGATTAATATTTTAAAATGGGTATCAGGCGGTATGGAAGCATTATTAGGTATACCTGTTCTTGGAGGAACAATTATCCTAAGCATGGCATGGGTACCCTTATTTATTATGCTTGCTTTCCATATCATCATTGTAGTCTTTTCGTATAAAGCCGGAATAAAAGCTAACGGAAATATACTGGGAATTGTAACGTCCGTTGTTGGCTTCATTCCTGGTATTGGAATGATTATGCACTTGTTGTCAGCGGTATTCATCCTTGTGGATGCTGCTCAAAATCAGGCTAAAACAGCTGTTTGATAGAATTGAAAATAAACCCGATAAAGCCCTTGAAGGTTTTATCGGGTTTTTCATTAATCAGTAACACGAATACTGCCGGTCTCCGTGCTCAGTTGAACTGTAATGCTTCCATCCCCACTCATATAACTTCCGGTTTTTTTGCCAAAGATTCGTTTACTGCCTATCTCAGAGTCTGCTGTAATTAAGATGTTATTTGGATCCTGATTAATTGTTAAGTCGATTTCTCCAAGTTCATTTTTGGCGATAAGCGGTTCAGTGATTTCATCCGTCGAAATATCAATCGAGCCAACTTCATTATCGACCTGGAGCTTGCCGCTGTATTTTTGTATCTTAATGTTCCCTAGCTCTGAAGAAGCGATTATTGAAGTGGAGGATACATCGCTTATATGAATGCTTCCAACTTCTGATTCTGCATTTAAGTGGGCTGCATTAATCTGAGAGATTGTAATTTCACCGACTTCATTTGATGCTGAGATTCTGTCATACTGTTTTTTTGGCAAATAGACTGTAATATTCTCTGATGATTTTTTAAAATTAACACCTAGAGAAATAGTATGATCCGCCTCGTTTGTAATGGACAGGGTTTCACCGTTCTCTTCTATTTTTATGGGATTGGACATTTTAGACCCAATTGTCTCAATAATAATTTCATCTCCAGATGTTTCTGCCAGCTTGATTGTCCCTACGGTATTATTGACATCAATCGATTGTATCTCTGAACTTTGAAACTGCTTCGTTTGTTTGTCATTCTCATTTTGAAGTGAAAAAAACGATTTTGCAGTCAGCAATGCTCCTGAAAAGCCAATAACGATGAGTATTCCAGCTACAATCAGCCACTTTTTATACATGCTTCATACCTCCCTTTACAACTGAAACATTCCATTTGCAATATTTAATAAACACTTTAGAACTAAAGATGGTTACATAATACATGCCAAACAAGAGGAGAATTCCTAAACCGCTGAACCCGATTGAAAGAAAAACTTCAAATGCATAGGCCTGATTGAAACCCAATATAATACCAATCAGGTGGAGGAATGGTGATAATATGAGACCGATACTTGCCCCCCAACCGCCTAACAATATACCTCCAAGAGCTATGGCAGGACCAAGGACAAAAATTAGATTCAGAAAGCTCAGTCCAATTGTTAATCCAATCGCACCAAAGACGTTTGAGAAGGTCATCTTCCTGTCTATCTCGGCAAATGTATTCGATATATTTAATTCCTTTGCGATTAATTCAGGAGAACCAAGATTATCTGATATTTCACTCTCGGACTTTCCCTCTAATAAACCATTTTCAAAATACTCATTATAATCATTTAAGATGTCATTGCGTTCCTCTTTAGGCAGGGCGCTAAGATGGTTAGATAATTGTTGCAAAAATTGTTCCCGATTCACTGTACTTCACCTTCCTCAATAATTTGATTAACACCTGTGGAAAATGCTTGCCATTCTCTTACCAGCTGCTTCAGGTAATCCCGGCCTTTTTCTGTTAGATGATAGTATTTACGAGAGGGCCCCTCTGTAGATTCCTGTAAATAGGTCGTGAAATATTCTTCTTTGGTAAGTCGTCTGAGAAGCGGATAGACGGCTCCTTCGGAAATTTCAAATTTATCGGAAATCCCCTGAACGAGCTCATATCCATAACGATCCTTGTTATTTAACATAACAAGTACGCAAAGCTCTAAAACGCCCTTTTTGAATTGGACATTCAATCGTAAAGCCTCCTTTCCTTCGCTATTATACATTGTATAGTAGTAACTATAGTATTACACATGGTACTGTTTAATGCAAGGTAGTATGGATGTTTTTGTAAAAATAATTCACTGAGCGAACATGCAATTAAATTTCGGAAAATATTTTGAATTTGTAATTGACTAACAATTCAAATAGTAGTAATCTGTGTAAAGACTTACCAATTTACTTATCAATGAAAGGAGGACTGTATGATGAAAAAATCAGTGATTGTTGTAGCGTATCATCGAGTCGATATGAGATTTGTGCAGTCCTCCCGTTTAAATATGATTTAACTCGTTTTAAACGAAAAGACTGCACGTTGCCGTGAGTACTTTTGTCTAACTCAAATGTAAAGATTGGACGTTTTTACGTTCGAATCTTCTTTTGATTGGAGGAAGTATCAACACGTAATCGTTGCAGTCTTTTTTTGTTGGTAATTTTAAGTTGTATTCAAAAAAGGAGGAAGAAAAATGGAATCAAATGTGGTCAATGTAAAAATCTCAAGGGACATACAGGCAAACAGTACGTAGCAATTAAAATGTTCTTCGGTTAAGACAAAGGAGGAGATGGAATGTTTTCGGTTTTAAAGAAATTAGGTTGGTTTTTTAAAGAGCACTGGATTCGGTATACAGTCGCAATCGCGTTATTGAATATCGTAAATGTGCTGGAGGTTTTGCCACCGATGATTGTTGGGATGGCCATAGATGACATGAGTATAGGTGAAATGAATCAGGAGACACTCATGACCTATGTTTGGTGGATGATCGGGTTAATGGTCACCCTCTATATACTAACCTATATATGGAATTACCAGTTATTTAGTGGAGCGTATGTTTTAGAGCGGAAGCTGCGCTCAGGATTTATAGGTCATTTATTAAAAATGACACCAACCTTCTATGAAAAGAATCGTACAGGCGATTTAATGGCAAGAGCAACCAATGATCTTAAATCTATATCCGTTACAGCAGGATTCGGTATTTTAACGTTAATGGATTCTACCTTATATATGATTGCGATTTTAGCAACAATGGCCATTACAATTAGTTGGGAACTTACGCTTGCCGCCATCTTACCTTTGCCGATTATGGCATGGGCAGTCAAAAAGGGCGGAGAGCGAATTCATGAGCACTTCACAGTAGCACAGGATGCTTTTGGTGAACTAAATGACAAGGTCCTTGAATCAGTCGCGGGTGTCCGTGTCATTCGTGCTTATGTACAGGAACGAGCGGATGAAAAACGCTTTGAAGAGATGACAGAAGATGTATATGAGAAAAACATGAAAGTAACGAAAGTAGATGCCATGTTTGATCCGGTTATCACATTCGTTATTGGTATCAGTTATTTAATCAGTCTTGGATATGGAGCCAATCTAGTATTCGCTCAAGCCATTTCAATTGGGCAGCTTGTGACCTTTAACGTATATCTATCGATGCTGATTTGGCCGATGATCGCCATTGGGGAATTAATTAATGTCATGCAAAGAGGAAATGCCTCTCTCGATCGCATGAACGAAACATTATCTTCTCAGGAGGATGTAAAAAACGATCCGAATCCAGTGGATGTCCCGGAATTAGAGAACGTTATATTTGATCAAGTAGTATTCCGTTATCCTTCTTCAAAGGTGGATAATCTAGCCGATATCAATGTCAAAATCGATAGCGGGGATACCATCGGAATCGTCGGAAAAACAGGAAGCGGAAAAACCACATTTGTGAAACAATTGCTCCGTGAATATCCTGCTGGGAACGGAATTCTTTCCCTATCCGATGTACCGATTGAAAAACAAAATCTTGAGGATGTCCGGGAATGGATTGGATATGTACCGCAGGATCATGTTTTATTTTCTAAAACAGTTCGGGAGAATATTTTATTTGGAAAAATGGAAGCAACTGATGAAGAGTTTTGGAAAGCAGTTCGCCTCGCTGATTTTGAAAAAGATATAGAGAGACTGCCGAACAGACTGGAGACGCTGGTTGGGGAAAAAGGTATTGCTTTATCTGGCGGACAAAAGCAAAGGATTTCAATAGCCAGGGCGTTAATTAAAGATCCGGAGATTCTGATCCTCGATGACTCCCTCTCTGCAGTGGACGCCAAGACAGAAACAACGATTATCGAAAATATTCGGAATGAACGAAGCGACAAAACGACGATAATCACTACTCACAGATTATCAGCAGTACAGCATGCAGACTGGATTATTGTACTGGATGATGGAGTGGTGATTGAGGAAGGCACACATGAAATGTTGCTCAATAAGAAGGGCTGGTATAAAGAACAATTTGATCGCCAGCAAATTGAAGCGAACAAGGAGGTGAGCGCCTAATGAACGAACATTTGGAACAAACGGAATCCGGTTGGAAGACTGGAAAACGTTTATATCAATATGCAGTGAAGTGTAAAGGAACCATTATCCTAGCACTAATGATGTTATCCATCTCGGTAGGGGCCGACTTAATCGGACCCTATATCGGGAAAAACATGATAGATAACCATATTATGGGGATTGAATCTCCATGGGTAGAAACGAAGGATACAAAGGATGCGGTTCACTATCAGGGGAGCACTTATAAACGTGAGGCCTATGTAGAGGATGGGGAATGGACCGGAAGTGAGGTTGCCATCCAACAGGTTGGGACGACATTTTTATTCCTAAACCAACCGATAGAGTTTGATGGGAAGAGATCCTATAAAGATGGGCAGCTAGTGATTACTAGTGGAGAAAAAAGAGCAACCTATGAGGCTCAGAAATTGTCAGGAGCACAAATCATGGCGTTTTATCAGCCGGAGATCAGCCGTATAATGCAATTGCTTGCTCTGTATTTCGGAATTATGGTTGTGGCATTCTTCTTTCAATATGGGCAGAGCTATTATTTACAAAAAGCAGCGAATCGAATTATTCAAACAATGCGAAAGGACGTTTTTGCTCAAATTCAAAGACTGCCGATTCGCTACTTTGATAATTTACCGGCAGGAAAGGTCGTAGCACGGATTACAAATGATACCGAAGCAATTCGGGAGCTTTATGTAAGGGTTTTAGCTAATTTTTTCTCGAGTACGGTTAATATTATCGGAATTATCATTGCTCTATTTTTACTTAATGTAAAGCTTGGAATGGTGACATTGATTATTCTGCCGCTGCTCGTTGGATGGACATTATTATTTCGTAAATTTGCTACAAAGTATAATAGGGTCATTCGGGCGCGTATAAGTGATATTAATGCCATGATTAACGAATCCATAAATGGGATGAATATCATTCAGGCATTCAAGCGGGAGAAAGAAACAACAGAGGAATTTGAAAAACTGAACACAGAGCATTATGTATACCAAAGTAAAATGCAAAAATTAAATTCCTTGTTAAATGGAAATCTTGTAGGTGCTTTGCGTGTTATTACATTAACACTATTTATTTGGTATTTCGGAGGTATGGCAGCATCTGGGGAATCAGTCGTCAGTCTTGGCGTTTTATACGCGATGGTGAATTATTTAAATCGTCTGTTCCACCCAATATCAGGAATTGTCAATCAGTTTGCAAATTTTGAACAGGCGATGGTAGCCGGTGAACGCGTATTTGCACTTCTGGATGAGGAAGGTATTGATGTTGAGGATCAACGTAAGTCACGTTTTAAAGGGCATGTTGAATTTGATCATGTATCTTTTAGCTATAAAGAAGGAGAAAAAGTATTAAGGGATATTCAGTTTGAGGCTAGTCAGGGCGAAACAATAGCCCTAGTGGGGCATACAGGCTCTGGGAAAAGCTCCATTATGAATCTGTTATTCAGATTTTATGACTATCAGGAGGGGGCTATCCGCATTGATGGGATAGAATTGAAAGATATCCCACATCAAACCTTGCGTGAGCATATGGGAATTGTTTTACAGGATCCATATTTGTTTACTGGAACCATCCTTTCGAATATCACACTTGATGATCCAAAAATTTCGAGAGAAGTAGCTGAAAAAGCGTTACGTGATGTGGGAGCTGACCGCGTATTGGCCCATCTTGAACATGGGTTTGATGAACCGGTAGTTGAAAAAGGGAGTACTCTTTCATCAGGGCAGCGCCAATTAATATCCTTTGCCCGTGCTTTGGCTTTTAATCCGGCCATCCTGATTCTTGATGAAGCAACATCCAGTATTGATACAGAAACAGAAAGCTTAATTCAGGAAGCAATGGAGGTGCTAAAGAAAGGTCGAACCACTTTTATTATTGCACACCGTCTTTCTACTATTAAAAGCGCTGACCAAATCCTTGTTCTCGATAAAGGAAAAATTATGGAGAGAGGAAACCATGATGAACTCATGGAATTAAAAGGCAAATATTATCAAATGTATGAGCTTCAGATTGGAAAACTTGCAGGTTAATCCTTTGAGTAAAAAAATCCATTTAAAGATAAAACAATAACAACAAGTTAATTAAAAGGATGTATATACTGAAACTAAAAGGTAAAGAGGAAGCGATAAGCTTCCTCTTTTACTATAGTATAAGAAGATATCTAAGGATTCTTATACTAAATTAATCTCGGCATCTATTCTAGTCCATTATTGCCCAATAAGCAGGCTTAAGATTATAATTCGGATCAAAGACAAACGGTGCATCTTTTCCAACGCCATTATTATATTCCTCGGCACGGTCGTCTAGCCATGTATGATTATCTGCAATTCCCCAGAATGTTACGTTACTGATCTTATCTCCTAATCTCTCATACATTTCAAATAACTCATTATACCTGGCAGCTTGACGCTGGAACTCTTCTTCTGGAATATCCTCATATGAAGGATAAGCAGGTCTTGGTGGCCAGCCGTATAAGCTCACATCTAACTCGGTTACTTGATTATCTAAACCAAGACTGGCAAAACGATTAATAGATTCCTCCGTTTCAGCAATGGATGGCCAGCCTAATTGAATATGAGCTTGATGACCGACACCGTCAATAGGGACTTTTTGTTCAAGCAATTCAACAACTAAGTTATATAAATGGGTTTTTTTGGGTTCCACCTCTGTGTTGTAGTCATTAATGTACAGTTTTGCATCCTTTTTTGCATATTTTTTAGCTGTTTTAAATGCTACCTTAATATAATCAGTACCAGTTATTTGATACCAAGGAGACTCACGCAGCTTCTGCTCATTTGATGCATATTCGTCAATCACTTCGTTTACAACATCCCATGAGTCGACATCATTTTTATATCTTTTGACAATCGTTTTTATGTGATTTTCTAAGCGCTGTAATAATAGCTTTTTATTTTTCTCCCGCTGTTTTGGATTGGTTTCTTCGGTCATTTTATTCCCGTTCTTATCAATAAAGAACCAATCAGGTACCTGACTATGCCATACAAGGGTATGAAAACGAACATCCATATCATTTTTCTTGGCGAATTTCACAATTTTATCTGCTTCTTTAAAATTGAATTTCCCCTCTTCGGGTTGGATAGATATTGGCTTCATTACGTTCTCTGCGACAATACTGTTATAGTGACGCTTTAATACATGACCACTCTTGCCCTGTAATTGATCAGGTTCGACAGCAGCCCCAATTGTAAAAGAATCTTCGTATCTTTCATATAAAGGGGAAGCTTTTAAAGCACTTAATGGCTTAGCACTCGCAATATCGGTGGAAACGACAGGAGTTACAAGGGCAATAGCTAATCCGAAACTTAGAAACTTACGTACTAATTTTTGTGACATGTCCTAATCTCCTTTTCATTTAAAATAGAAAGCGTTTACATAGGTATTTGAACATTATTATAGAAGGTATCTACTTAGTAAGTCTAGGAAACAAACTAAGTTACGAGAAAAATAGGCCATAAATCACGGAGAGAAAACTAGCTGACAAGTTAATATAGGGCTAAGTACATAAAAGAAATGGAGTGCGGTATATAGATTGAAGCCAATACCTGTACTTGTTAAAAGAACAATCACTATAGTTGCATATGTCTCAATCAAAAATATAGGAAAGGTCATTAAATCGATTAATTGCCTATTATATAAGGCTGTTGCTCTATTGGGGAGCCGGCATATTATTACGGAAGTAAAAAAAGATATTCCTTATAGAAATCTTTCGGAATTTACTATATTATGAATATATTGAAATAAGTAAGCGCTTCAAATGAGGTTATATGAACATATAAGTTTTAGCCTACCCATAGTGTAAGATTACAAGTATTTATTCTGTATTTATTGATTTCATGTTATTTAACTAACATAAGGGGTGTTCTTAATGATTGTTAAAGATTTCTTCATTGCTCTTTCAGAAAATCAGCTTTTAAACCGCACAGCTCAAAAATATGGGTTAAAAATGGGTGCCCAAACTGTAGTTGCCGGTACAAATATAGACGAAACAATTGAGAGTATAAAAGAGTTAAATAAGTATGGAATTTCTTGTACCGTGGATAATCTTGGAGAATTTGTGAGTGATAAAGATGAAGCTGTAAAGGCGAAGAATCAAATCCTTCAGGTTATTGAGGCCATTTATGAAAATAAAGTCGATGCTCATATATCATTAAAACCCTCTCAATTAGGGTTGGATATAGATTTGGATTTCTGCAGAGACAATCTGTTGGAAATTTTTGAAGCAGCTGCAAAGTATGATATTTTTATAAATATTGATATGGAGAACCATTCCAGATTACAGCCTTCTTTTGATTTAGTAGATCAGATATCGGAAAAATACGATAATATTGGTACAGTTATACAAGCATATTTTCATCGAGCCGAAAATGATATACAAAAATATAAAAATTACCGCCTTCGTATTGTAAAAGGTGCCTATAAGGAACCTGCTGAATTAGCCTATCAAACAAAAGCAGAAATTGATAAAAATTATATCAATTTGATAGTATATCATCTGTTAAATGGTAAGTTCACCTCCATTGCAACACACGATCATAAAGTCATAAACCATGTGAAGCAATTTGTAAAAGATCATCAAATTCCTAATGAAAAATTTGAATTCCAAATGCTCTATGGTTTCCGCTTCGATATGCAAATGGAATTGGCTAAAGAGGGCTACCAGTTTTGTACGTATGTTCCTTTTGGGACGGATTGGTATGGATACTTTATGAGACGTTTGGCTGAAAGACCTCAAAACATAAGCCTTGTAACGAAACAAGTATTCACCAAAAAAACAAACACGGCTCTTGCGATAGCAGCCGGTGCCTTTTTACTTGGCAGATTATCTAAGAGAAAAAAATAGATATGCAAGAGCCACTACCCTACAAGAGGATAGTGGCTTTTTAGTTAATCTATTTTTCTGAAATATTACTAAAATATTACAATAGAAAAAGAATTGTAATATAATAGGAGTTAAATAGAGATTTATAAAGGAAGATTAAAGAATGCGTAATTTTGCAATTATCTTGGTTACTATTATAGTATCCATAACAGTAATGAGCTGGATCAAGCCGACTTCCAGTTTGGCTGACAAAACCAATGATCAATCAGGGCATCCAGAACTGAACATGGTTACATATGAAAGGACCGTAAAAAAAGTGCCTGAAAAATTAAATGGTAAAGAAAGAAAAGTAGTTTATTTAACAATTGATGATGGTCCAAGTCTTTATACAAAGGAGTTAATTGCTATACTCGATCAATTTGAAATACCGGCTACTCATTTTCTGATCGGAAATAATATGAAGAAATACCCGGATATGGCCAAGGAATATGTCAACCGTGGAGATTATATCGGAATGCACTCAATGAGCCATGATTATAATAGATTGTACAAAAAGGGAAAAATTGTAGAAGAAGTGATGGAAACACAGCAATTAATCAAAGAACAGGTAAATATTTTGCCGATTTTATTCAGATGTCCATATGGATCATCTCCAGGGTTAAATACGAAATTGCGAGATCAAGCTGCACACGCAGGATTGAAAATGTGGGATTGGACAATCGATTCAAAAGATTGGAAGCTGCAAGAGAATCCTTCAAAAATTGAAGGAGAAATTCTGAAGCAATTAAATGGATCTGAGGAAATTATCTTAATTCATGAAAAGAAAGGTACCATTGAGGCATTGCCAGGAATAATTAAAAGTATAAAGGAAGCGGGCTATGAATTTGAAAGATACGAAGAATCAAAACATTTTCCGGCAAACTTCCATAAAGATAAGAGATTATAAGGACGAGGAATCGTATGATTAGAAAGAAAATAGGTATATATCTAGCTTTAATTGTAACCAGTATGTTAATGGCTGTTTTAATTCTGCCAGTTATACAAAAGTATGATGAAAAATATATAAAAGTTCATAATCAAGTTGCATGGGATTTTAAGTCTAATATGAATTATGGGGAGCTTTTTAATACCGAAAATAATAAGCTGCAAACCCTATACGAAAGGACAGTAAAGGATGGAGCAGATAACCTGAAAAAGGCTGACAATCAAATTAGTAAGGCAGAAGAGACGATCAATCAGTGTAAACTGATGGTTGGTGAGGACAAATCATTGGTAGAAAATCAATTAATAAAAATGAAAGAATCAGAAGAATTACTGAGTAAAATAGATCAGAAAAAAGTACATAAGGAAACATTGTTGAGCCTCCATGACTCACTGATTAACCTGTTACATACATATAATCAAGCCCTTGATCAATATGAAGAAGTACTTAGCTTGGAGCAAAAGATTTACTCAGCGTTAAAAGCGGAAAAGGACTTAAAAGAAATAGCCGTTATAATAGATGAGGTAAATCAATCCTCCGGTGAATTATCTGGGACAATCAAGGATTTAAACGGCTATATAGTATCCTACAATGAGCTACAAATCTAATTTAGACATCTCCCATGGATTTGCAGTTAAACGCTTGGAATAGTTCATTCGCATAATTGGAATCTATTATTAGAGTAAATAGGTAAAAAATGGAGCTCGAAAAATATTTAACTAACATGGTAATATATTTAAATCAGTGTGTAGAGATATTGGTATAGTTGATATGCCAAAAATATATGTCTTGATGATACGTCTGCCATCTGAATTTTTCATTTTTCGGAGGGTATATATGCATAGAGAAGATAGGTTGCCACAAAACGCAAGAGAAGGCATATTATTTATGCTCATCATTTCAATCATCTCAGTAAATACGATTGCACCAATTATTATGGGATTGGAACGTGGTTTCAGTAAAGAAAATTATATCGAAACCTTAAAGATTATACCATTTATGTGGATCATTGTTGTTTTATTGGTGAGATTTGTTGCTGGACCTGTGGTTGGTAAAATAATGCCTAAATTCATAGGTAAAACAGATGGATTCAATGCAAGAGTTTTAATGAATACATTTTTCAATGTAACTGTTCTATCCGTCCTTTTAACCATTATCGGTACCTGGGTTGGCTCAAAACAAATCAGCTTAGAACCTTTTCAAAATTTCTTTTTGAGCTGGTTTAGGAATTTCGGTGTGGCATTTTGGATTGAATTAATAGTAGCACAGCCAATTGCCAGATTTGTAATGAAGAAAATCCATAAGAGAAAAGCGAATAGAGCAGAGACAGTTAACGTATAAGATCTGTGAGATTCTCAGAGATTGTGAGATCAATCTGCAAAATAATAAAGTTCAACCAGAACAAGACTGGTTGAACTTTTTATTTTGCTCATTATATTTTTTGTGTCGGTACTTATGTTGGGTGTTAAAAGGCTAGGATATTCACCACAATCTTGATTAGTCGCATGCTATAATAGGCCCTTGTGAAGACAATTGAACAACAAAAAAGGATAATATGTACTAATTTGTAAAAATATTCTATACAATAGATATAGAGGCGGAATTCCGCTTTACATAATTACTATTTATATAGAGGAGAGGTGAAAAGACTCAGTGTCGAATGAGAATGAATATTTATTAGATAACGAACAAAGTGTTCCAAAAAAGAAGGTCGAAAGACATCCTGGGGAACCAACGACTGCTTTTAAAGGTGCTACCTGGGCGGCTTTATTGGTAGGGGTTGCTGCTTATCTAATAGGATTATTTAATGCTTCAATGGAATTAAACGAAAAAGGGTATTATTTCGCAGTATTAGTATTTGGACTTTATTCAGCAGTATCATTACAAAAGGCGGTTAGAGATCGAGATGAGGATATACCTGTGACAGCCATCTATTATGGAATTAGCTGGTTTGCTCTTATTGTTGCAATCGCCTTGATGGGCATCGGTCTTTATAATGCGGGAAGTATTGATTTAAGTGAGAAAGGATTTTATGGTATGTCCTTTGTATTAAGTGTATTCGCTGCCATAACTGTTCAAAAAAATATTAGGGATACACAGAAGGCTAAAGAAAAAGATTGAGTCATTTATGAAGTCAAAAGCAGATACTCCTTTTTGTTTCAAGGGCTATCTAGAAGTGGCCTCCAAAAGTCGGATATCAATTCTAACTTTCGGGGGTTATTTCAATTTCTATAGGAAATACACTTTCTTTGATGGAATTTAATTATGGAAAATAATTAGAAGGAGTAGAAGAATGGAAGGACTAGTAAAGAGAATTGATACCGTATTTTTAGAGGTAAGTGATTTAGACTACTCGATTAAATGGTATTCAGAAAAATTAAGATTAAATATGAGATGGAATCGAAATGGGTATGCTGCCTTCACAATAGGAGAAACCTCGTTAACCCTTGTTCAATCAACAGACGTAAAACCTGCAAAACACTACCCATTTAATTTCTTTACAACTAACATAGATGAAGTATATAAGTTCTTTATAGAAAATGAAGTAGATGCCGACGAAATAGCTGATTACCCGGATATACGAACCTTCGATTTTAAAGATCCGGATGGTCATATTCTTAACTTCTGTCAATTTAACGAATAACGACTTGATAGCAGGGTATGTTCCCTGCTTATTTTCTATCAATATGAAAAAATGATAGATTCTCTATCCTTTTTATCCAATAAACTGTGCCCTGCGGAATTTCATATAAATGTCTCCGAACAATAGAAATTGAGTGAGGAGTGGCTTTAGCAGCCATTCTATTTCTGCAAATACACCTCAGCTCTTTTTTCTAAACAGCGCTGCAGAAGAGAAACAGCCGCACATATGCACCAATAGATCATCGCTACAAGTATGTACATAGTCATATAATCAAATTCCCGTCCTCCGACGATTTTGGCATGCTGAAATATTTCAGGGACCGTTATCATCGCTGCCAATGAAGAAGCTTTGATTAAATCCAGCAACACATTAGAGAGAGGTGGTAGCGCAATTCGGACAGCCTGCGGAAGGATAATCCCTCCCATGGTTTGCCAATAGGATAAACCCAATGATTGTGAGGATTCCCATTGTCCTTTATCGACAGAACCAAGCGCAGAACGGTTGATTTCAGCAATATAAGCTGCACTGTTAAAACTGAATCCAATAATAGCCGCTTGCATGGCAGTAAATTCAATTCCGATAATCGGAAAGCCAAAATAAAGAATAAAAATAATCACAAGAATGGGTACACCGCGCATAAAAGAGATGTACATGCTGGCTGGCCACCGCAGCCATTTACTTTTAGAACTCCGTCCAAGAGCCAAAAAGAAACCAATGATCAATCCCAAAGCCATACTGATAAATGAAATCAAGAGGGTATTCGATAAGCCTTCAAGAACATATGGCAATGAATCGATTGCTAATTCTGGGTTAAATATATATTGCCATTGGATATGTGCCATATAAATTCCCTTTCAATCACTTATTTAACTGAGTCCAACTGAACTTCTTTTGTAACGTCTGCGCTGTCATAGAATTTTTTAGAGAGCTCAGCCATCGTTCCATCCGTTTTTATTTCTTCCAATACCTTGTTTATTTCTTTCAACAAGTCACTGTTATCCTTTTTCATCAATATGGCTTGATTGCTTGGATTGTATTTTATATTAGGATGTACGGTAATATCGAATTCTGGAAATGCGGCTACAGCTAAACGCTGGGTATAATAATCATTTAGAATAATGTCAGTTCTGCCAGTAGAAACATCTCGCAAATATTGATCATTTGTTGCATTGTCATAGATGACTTCTTCAGCTCCATGTTCACGTGCCACTTCCATATATGTAGTTGTTGCTTCTCCAGCTGCTTTTTTCCCTTTTAAACTATCAAGATCTTTAATGCCGGATAAATCTGATTTTCTAACGATGGCAGCGCCGAAGGAATATTTATAGGGTTCAGAAAAAGAAAATTTTTCTCTTCTTTCCTCAGTAGCTGTAATATCATTGACAGCGATGTCAGTTTGTCCATTGTTGATGGAGGCTAGCATTCCATCAAAGGCCATTTCAGTAAATTCAGCTTCTAGGTTTAATCGTTTAGCTACTTCACGTGTTACTTCCACATCGTATCCGGTTAATTCATTTGTTTCAGAATCATGATAGGAAGCGGGATATAAGGTTCCGGAAGTTGCAACTTTTAATTTGCCGGATTCTTTAATGGCTTCCCAGCCGGTTTTTTCCTCTTTTTTGCTTTCTTCCCCTTTGTTATTACTGCATGCAGCAGTAACCAAAGCTAGCATTGCAATTGCTAGAATTGATACAAGTCTTTTAAAGCTATTTGTGGTTATCATATTTTCACCTCGCCTACCATTATATTTGAAAAAAATGTATATGTCATTTGGGAATAAACTTGAAAGGGTACCGCGCGAAATAGAGCATAGAAGAAATGCAAAAGGGAACATAATTACTAATGAATGGGAGGGCACAGATGAAGGGGATAGCAGGAGTGATGCTAGTTTACTAAATTTAATAAGTTTCGTCTGGTATACAAAGCAGTAAAAAAGAAATAAACGGGCGTAGTATAATGGAATGAATAAAAAAAGGTAGTGGAAATTAATCCAAAACCTTTAGCATTTCGGTGATCTTTCTTTTCGTCTCTTCCAAGTCGTATTCCTTTTCTCCAAGTGTTTCTCCATCTTCAGAATAGAAATCTGCAAAATTTTGTCCTTCATACCGCGGAACTACATGCATATGAAAATGTGTTAATTCATCAAATGCTCCACCGTTCTGACAGACTGTAATGCCATCCGGATTAAACAAAATTTTTATCACTTTTGATAGCCTCTTTGCTGCCATCATTACGGAGCTTGCCGTATTATCGTCAAATTCATCAAAGTATCGAACATGTTTTTTAGGTAAAATCAAAACGTGTCCTTCGTTATAAGGATCAATATCTAAAATACAACAAACATAATCATCTTCAAAAACTACATAAACATTTTCTTTTTTATGTGCTAAATTACAGCCTAAACAATTCATTACAGCTCCCCCTTTATTAAATTATATACGTAATTAAAAAAGTGCAGTGGGAGATTTTAGGAATGACAGAATGAAGGTATTGATAAAGGTGGGTAAGGGAGGTGGAATCTTGAAGATTACGACGAAAGTTTCCCTATATATCGGGTTATCCTTATTGCTTCTCATCGTTCTTTATCTGTATGAACTTGAACGACAAACCGACTCACCTGGAACCGAAGGAACAATTATCATTAGCGAAGCCGATGCTGTATTCGTAGTGCTCGATTCAAATTTTAAGAATGAGGACGTGGATTTGCCGATTGAGGAGCTGCAAGCCAAATATAAAAATGTCGGGCGTCTATCCATCCATCAAAGTGATTATAGAGGTGAACTAAAAACCGGACAAAGGGTGAAAGTATGGATAAGCCAAACAATGGAATCCTCTCCCCCTATCTTTAAAGCGATAAAACTGGAAAGATTGTAGCAGTATATTCATTTATTACATTAAAAAAGCCCCGTGCCATAAATGGTACGGGGATAGAATCCTTTGAAGTTCTAGACTATTTTCTTTTCTTTTTCAGCTACGGGGTTTATGCGATTGATTTCAGGAGCATGGTGCTTAGATTTAATCCAGGACCAGCCAATTGCTGCCAGTAAAATAAATCCCACATAGCCCATGATTGGATACACGGTGTTTACCAATGTAGTAAAACCAGCAAAGCTAAGACCAAAACCAATTGCTCCGAATATCACAACTGAAGGATGAAAGAAGCGTCCTTGAGGAATGATTCGCACTGTGAATGCATAAAACATTCCCACGCATGTATTGTAAATCATAGCCAATAGAATAATAGATAGCAGGTTCCCGATTAAAGGTGAGATACTATTAGCTAAAAATAAGGTAGGCATTTCTACAATTTGCATATTAGCCATATCAGTCATCATACCTATATTAATCAGCAGCATGAGTACACCGAGCAGGATACCGCCCATAATTCCGCCAATAGCTGCTTGTTTTTTATTTTTAAACGTTCCGCTAATAACAGATAGCATAGAGAAACCGACAGCAACATTAAAGGATACATAAAGTAATGCGGACATGAACCAATTTGAAGCCGCTGCTTTGTCTAAATCAACATTACGCTCTATGTCTATAGGAGTGATTCCATTTTTAATTAGCGCGTATCCTGATATAAAAATCATAATAACTAATAAAAATGGTGTGATTGAGCTAATGATAGAGATGATTTTCTCTACCTTCAATAGCATGGTCAGGATGGTGATCACTGTCATAAATAGTGAACCCCAGATGGCAGAAATCCCAAACTGTTCCTCAACAATTGATCCTGCGCCTGCTATCATAATTACACCAACGCCAAATAAAAAGAACGATAAAATTATATCCAGTGCTTGACCAAGAAAACGTCCGCAGAGAACCTCGATGATTTCTTTATGTGAGGTGGCTTGCATATGGCTGCTCAGTTGAGAGAGCTGCATGGCAATAAAGGAAAATAAGACAGTTGCCAGCAAAATAGCAGGTATACTGTAAAAGCCAAAATTCGTAAAAAACTGCATGATTTCTTGGCCAGAGCCAAATCCCGCTCCAACAATGACTCCTACAAATGCACCTGCTAGGTATAAACTTTGTTTCATTTTATCAGTCCTCTTTTATGGTAGTTTGGAGGGATATCCAAAAATTAAGTATTCTGATATATTAACATATTCATTCTATTTTAACAAATTGAAGGAAATGGAATTAAGTTTTTGGGAAATCCCGTTATAGAAGAAAGGTTAGTTTGGTAAAATGAGATAAAAGACAGTATAAGGGAGGATTCCATATGACAAGAAAAGTAGATGGAGTTCCAGCAGATACAATGAAGGAAAAGATATATTCAACCATTATAGGCGGGATTATTGGGGATGCTCTTGGTGTACCGGTAGAATTTAAAGCCAGAAATGCCGGCGTTACAGATATGATCGGTTATGGGACCTATAATATGCCTCCTGGAACATGGTCTGATGATACATCACTAACGATGTGCCTGATTGAAAATTTAATTGCAGGAAAAGATGAAAATGATTTGATGAACCGCTTTGTTTCCTACCAGGATAAAGGCTACTGGACCCCATATGGTGAAATGTTCGATATCGGCATTGCAACCGCAAATGCTATTAGCCGTTATAAGCAAGGTGTACCGGCTGTTCAGTGTGGTGGGAAAACGGAATATGATAATGGCAATGGCGCACTTATGCGTATAGTGCCACTTGTATTTACATTATCGAAAGAGCCAGATTTTCAGACGAGGAAAAAGGAAATAGAGAGAATTGCGCATGTCACGCACGGCCATCCAAGATCTACCCTTGGTACAATTATTTATGTGGAATTTTTGCTGAATATGTACGATCAACATTCACCTTTAGAATCCTTGAAAATTGCACTCAATACATGCTGGGAACAGCTTGGATCAGAGAATGAGTATCAACAAGAATTTGCTTCATATGAAAGAATCTTTAGTCTAAGCTTGCTTGAAGCAGACCGCGATGATATTCGCTCGGATGGATATGTTGTTCACTCACTTGAAGCTGCTTTGTGGTGTTTCTTTAAATCTCAAACCTATGAAGATGCCGTTCTTGAAGCGGTCAATCTGGGCAATGATACTGATACGATTGCTTTTATAACGGGAACTATAGCTGGTATGTATTACGGGATGAAAAATATTTCGGAAAAATGGGTGAATGCCCTGGTCAGTCAAGATAAAATCATAGACCTCTGTGATCGCTTTTATGGCTATTGCGTGGAGAAAGCGAAATAATTTTATAGATAAAATATATGAAATCACTAAAATAGACCTGCTCAGGAAGTCTGCAATAACGACTTTAGGACAGGTCTTTTTTAAAAGGCTTTTTTTTCGCATAGATTGTCGCTCTGAATAGAAAGAAAGAAGTACTTCTTATATAGATAAATATGTCTAAAGGTAGTGAAATCCCATTAATCTCAACCTTTCGTAAAAAGTATGACAAGAATAATTTACTTTTTATGGTATTGTAAAAAGACATATTCGGCTGAAGAGCAGGCTAATCAGATAAATTAAACTTTTAGACGGGAGAAGCTATCTTGATGGTTATCTATAATAGGCAGTAGAGTTTTCTAGGGCTTGAGACTTAACTTAAAATACTTCTATAGCTCATTTTTATTAGCTTGTTAGTAACGTATGCTTGAAAAAAAGAAAGTGGGTTATAGAAAGCAATGAAGATAGAGTCAAGAACGTGTAAACTGGATAGCCTAAAGACGATGCAAATATTTATAGATACCTCTTCATTAGAAATATTTATTAATGAAGGAGAAGAAACATTCACAGCCCGTTATTTCCCTAAGCTAAAAGAAAAAGAAATTCTTTTTAGTAGAGAAGGACGATTTGATTTGATGAAATGGGATCTTGCTTAAATAATTTCCTTATCATGACTTGTATAAATGCCTATTATGGCTTTTGTGCAGGTCTTTTTTTGTAAATATAAGTTTTTTCACCCATGACATTGTGTCTAGATGAGCAAAAAGTATTTATTATAAAAGGGATATATTTGCATATGACAGAAAGGGATTCTTTGAAGCTATACATTCATTCTACCTATATTAAAAAAGTACTTTACTCGCATTTACTCTATAGCAGGGTAATAGTATCCTAAGAAATAGTACACAAATTAGAGTACTAAAAATAGAGTATTGTATCAGAGCTTACAATCATTAAGAATATGTAAGGCTAAAAGAAAAGATGGAAGGAAGGTAGATTGATGAATAAGACAGAAGAAATGGTTTCCAACCAGGTTCTGGGTGTATTAAGTGGAAAGAGTAATGAAGATCCATTTTCTGTATTTGCAAAAATGCGCGAGCTTGGGCCTATCGTTTCTATTCCCAACCCTTTGGGAGAGGCAGATCGTCAAGCTTGGATGGTTGTACATATGGATGAGGCAGTCCAAATCCTTAAAAATCACAAACAATTTACTGTAGATCCTTCCTCTATTGATGGAGAAAAGGGTTTTAGAGATAAAATTTATAGCGAGGTAGATACATCAGCACCTGACACATTTTTTACCGGCAAATCAATGCTTTTTGTTGATGGTATGGACCATAGGAGATTACGGATGTTGGTCTCAAAAGCATTTACACCAAGATATATGGAAGGCTTGCGACCGCGTATTCAAGAAATTGCAGATGAATTACTTGATAAAGTTCAATCTAAGGGTGAAATGGATCTTGTAAAAGACTATGCTTACCCATTACCAATTAATGTGATTTCTGAAATGTTGGGGGTGCCATACGCAGATCGTGAAAAACTCAATATATGGTCCTCCGCGATTGCGAAGGGGATGGGCTGGGGGAGACAAGACCCTACTGTAGCAGCCCATTTACAGGAATTTGGAGAATACACCCAAAACCTGGTTGCAGAAAAGAGAGCCAATCCTTCTGATGATTTAATTAGTCAGCTTATTGCGATTGAAGCAGAAGGAGAACGTCTTGAAGAATCAGAATTAATCTCAATGATTACTTTATTAATTTTTGCTGGGCATGAAACCACCTCAAACTTAATCGCAACGGGATCGATGTTGTTGTTTGAACATCCTGAACAACTTGAAGCATTAAAAAGCGATCTAAGTTTAGTTCCATCAGCTGTAGAGGAATTATTACGTTTCAACGGTCCATCTACAAGTGTGGGTCCACGCTTTGCAAAAGAGGATGTAGAGATAGGCGGCAAAAATATTAAAAAAGGAGATATGGTTCTTGTGACGGTAAAAGCCGCGAATCGAGATGAGGAAGTATTTACTGATTCAGAAGGGTTAGACGTGAAGCGGAAAATAAATCATCACCTAGCATTTGGACATGGTGTCCACACCTGCTTAGGAGCTCCGCTTGCAAGAGTAGAGGGAGATATTGCATTTACTACCCTATTAAAACGTTTTCCTGACTTAAGACTGAATGTACCTCAGGAGGAAATTCAATGGCAATTTGCCCTTTCCTCAAAAGGAATCGATTCACTTCCTGTTGCTTTTTAGTATATATAATAGCAAAAAGCCAAGACCTTGATTTAGAAGGTTTTGGCTTTCTGGTTATAAGTATTAAATTAATGCCTTTAAACTTTATTGTGCTGTTAAACCACCATCAATGATGAATTCACTGCCAGTTGAGTAGCTGGACTCATCAGATGCCAAGTAAAGCACTAAGTTAGAAACTTCTTCAGATTGAGCCACACGTTTAAGAGGAATGTGTTTAGCAAATGCTTCTACGGCTGCTTTTGTATCTTCTTGTACAACCATTGGTGTAGCAATGACACCTGGGTGAATAGAGTTTACACGAATACCGTAATTTGCACATTCGATTGCAGCTGCTTTTGTCATACCGCGTACTGCAAATTTAGTATCTGTATAACCGATAGCACCAGCAACGATTCCGTTCATAGACGAGATATTAACAATCGATCCACCGCCAGCTTTTTGCATGGCTGGAATAACTGCTTTCATTCCTAAGAATACAGAAAGTTGGTTAATATCCACGATACGGCGATAATCTTCCTCAGTCATGTCTAAAATAGATTTTGCCATTGTAATACCAGCGTTATTGACTAAGACATCGACTTTTCCAAATGCTTTTTCCGCTTCTTCTACAACCTTTGCCCAATCTTCAGCACTAGTAACATTTTGTTTTACAAATAAAGCGTTTTCCCCAAGTTCAGCAGCTGTAGCTTGACCTTTTTCTACATTAAGGTCTGTTAAAACTACTTTAGCGCCTTCTTCTACTAATCTACGAGCATGTGCCGCGCCCATACCTTGAGCCGCTCCAGTAATAATAGCAACTTTACCTTCCATACGTGCCATGATGGCATTCCCCCTCAGCGCCTAATATTTAGTATTAGGCATATTATCCTACACTTATAAATTACCAAATAAATGTTCCGTTTGTCCATTATTTAGGATTAAATATCATTATATTTACATAATTTATCCATTTTTGACGAATGTTAAGAAGGCACTGCTTTCATTAGAAAAAAGAAAGTAATATAGTAGAAGTTTACTCTCTTTTAAGGATCGTTCATTTATAACTGATTCAAAGTATTCATGGATAGTTAATAGATTAATAAAACAACTAAAATAACTCCCTAAATAACTGTAGGGAGTTAATTAATGGCTATTTTAAAGAATGACATTTGTCGGGTCATCACTGTGTTGTTTATATCCAAGTATCCAATTCCAAGCATCATCCAGCTGATCGGAGTCAAAATGCTTAGCTTTAATGCCCGGTACCAGATTACTGAGTGTTGCAATCATATTAGACCAACTTTGATCTGCTACAATGGCAATCTTGTTAAATTGATTCATTCGTTTGGTATCGAATTTGATTCCTTCTGCCAGACCTTTTAGGCTGGCTCCATCGACGTTTTCAATGACAGCTAGTAAATTGAATTCCTTACCATCCAATAAATTTTCTTTTACAAAGTTATCTAATTTACGTGCATCTTCTTCAGTTGATTTCCCGTACATTTCTACTGCAATAGTAGACGGGTCCTTACTTGGTAAAAATGTTAGCATTTTTATTCCTCCTTATGCATCGTTTTATTACACAATTCCCCTGCAGCACAATGTCAAACCAATAATTGTATATTTGCGAGTATTCATTCATCCGCAGCGTCAAGGATATCTAAACTATTTTTGTTTTAACTTTACCAGTTATTATCAATCGGTACTGTTTAATCCTCTGTTCAGCGATACTAACAAGCTTTATAAATACAATATGACCGTAAAATGTGAATATTTTATGTAAAATGATAAGTCTATTTTACTAGTAGAATTAATTTTAAAAGGATTTACATATTTTCATAAAATATATACATTTACATAATTTTGTATATTCTTTATAATGAAAGCGATACCAAAAGAAGGGGTGTTCTTATGAAAGCAGAAAAAGTCATCCATCAATATCAGAATTATCTTGGAAGTGGAATAAAACCTGCGAATTTTGATGAATTTTGGGATAAACAACTGGAAGAGCTTGAACGGCTTCCATTGGATTATGAATTGGAGAGAGTTGAAATTCCTTCCCGAGTCGCTGATTTTTATAATTTGTATTTTATTGGTGTTGAAGGAGCAAGGGTGAGATGCCAATATGTTTGTCCGAAACAAGTAAATGGAAAAATACCCGGAATGCTTATGTTCCATGGATATCATGGAGACAGTGGTGATTTTGGCGATAAAGTAAGCTGGGCTGCTGAAGGCTTTTCTGTCCTTGCTATGGATTGCCGCGGACAGGGCGGGCTTTCTGAGAACAACTCTAAAGTAAAAGGAACAACGATGAAGGGACTCATCATCCGCGGTGTCGAAGAAGGGCCGGAAAGTTTGTATTTCCGTTCTGTATTTCTTGATACTGTACAGGCTGCCAGAATTTTAATGTCGATGGATGAGGTCAATGAAGAGGAAATATATATTCAGGGTGCCTCACAGGGCGGAGCTCTATCATTGGTTTGTGCAGCGTTGGAACCAAGAGTGAAAAAGGTTGTTGCGCAATATCCATTTTTAAGTGATTACCGTAAAGCTTTTGAATTTAATATTACTTCTTCTGCCTATGAGGAACTTCATTATTGGTTTCGTTTCCGTGATCCGATGCATGAGCGTGAAGATGAATTCTTCAACACTCTTGAATACATAGATTTGCAACACTTTGCACCGCGAATTAAGGCGGAAGTAAAATGGGCGATTGCCCTTGAGGATGATGTTTGTTATCCAGCCCAGCAATTTGCGGTCTACAATCAAATCACTTCGCCAAAGGAAATGATTATCTTTCCGGAATATGGTCACGAATATTTGCCGAAGCTTGGTGACCGCGTAAAGGGGTTCCTATTATATGAATAAATTGATTAAAGTAAATAAAAACAAGCTTGAGTTTCATCTATCAAACAGTAAAGTAAGTTATTTATTCCGCGTGATGGACCAAATCAATCAGCTGGAGCATTTATATTTTGGGAAAAGTATTCGTCATCAGGAAAACTTCGACTTTTTAATGGAAAGAGAAGTACGTCCATCGAATAATCAGTTTGAGGGTGATCATACTTTATCACTGGAACATATCAGACAAGAGTATCCTGGTTTTGGTACCTCGGATTTTCGCTACCCAGCACAGCAGGTTCGCTATCCAGCGGGTGACAGAATCAGTCGTTTTGAATATGCAGATTATCGAGTTATGGAAGGGAAACCAGTCCTTGATGGTCTGCCGGCTACATATACGGAATCTCCTGAGGAGGCAGAGACGCTCGAAATTCTGCTGAAGGATGCGTATTCTGAGCTGACATTATATATATTCTATACGATTTATAAAGATCGGCCGGTTATTGCCAGAAGTGCTAAATTTACGAATAATGGTTCTGAAGACTACGAGCTTGAAACAGCGATGAGCTTAAGCATCGATTTTTCAGATGATAATTTTGAATTGATTCACTTAAATGGTGCCTGGACCCGCGAAAATCATCTTGAAAGGAAACCGGTTATAACAGGCGTCCAATCGATTTCCAGTACACGTGGAGCAAGCAGTCATGCTCATAACCCATTTATGGCGTTGGTTCGACCCGAGACAACGGAGCATGCCGGTGAGGCATATGGCTTCAGTTTAATTTACAGCGGTAATTTTCTCGCCCAGATTGAGGTGGATACATACAAAGTAACAAGAGCGATGATGGGCATTAATCCATTCCAATTCGCATGGAAGCTGAAGCAGGGTGAAAGTTTCCAAACACCAGAAGCCGTACTGGTTTATTCTGACTCTGGTTTAAACGAAATGAGTCAGGCATTGCACGACCTTTATCGTACTCGATTGGCGAGGGGAGTTTGGAGGGATAAAGAACGTCCGATTCTTATTAACAACTGGGAAGCGACCTATTTTGATTTTAATGAAGAAAAAATTCTTGAGATTGCACGTAGTGGTGCTGAGCTTGGAATGGAGCTGTTCGTCCTTGATGACGGCTGGTTTGGTCAGCGTAATGATGATAGCTCTTCATTAGGGGATTGGTTTGTTAATAGTGCTAAATTGCCTAATGGAATGAAGGGGTTATCAGAAAAGATACACGCCTTGGGATTAAAGTTTGGTCTATGGTTTGAACCGGAAATGGTCTGCAAGGATACTAAGCTATTTAAAGAACATCCAGACTGGCTAATCCAGGTTCCGGGCAAGAGACTATCTCACGGCCGAAATCAGTTTGTCCTGGACTTTTCCCGATCTGAAGTAGTCGAAAATGTATACGAACAAATGGATGCGATTCTATCAGACTGTCAAATTGACTACATCAAATGGGATATGAACCGCTATATATCAGAGGCCTATTCCATAGCATTGCCGGCGGATCAGCAAGGAGAGGTATGGCATCGTTACATTTTAGGTGTTTACTCCTTATACGAGAGGCTGATAGCGAAGTATCCTGATATATTATTCGAATCCTGTGCAGGCGGTGGAGGACGTTTCGATCCAGGGATGCTCTACTATGCACCTCAAGGCTGGGCAAGTGATGATACAGATGCAGTTGAACGGTTAAAAATTCAATATGGAACTTCATTCGTTTATCCATTATCCAGTATTGGCAGTCATGTATCTGCTGTTCCGAATCATCAGGTGGGAAGGACAACAAGCATGGAAATGCGCGCTAATGTTGCCTTCTTCGGTACATTTGGATATGAGCTGGATATTACCCTTCTATCGGAGGAGGAAAAGGACCAGATTAAGAAGGATATTACCTTTTTCAAGCAGCATCGCGCTTTGATCCAGCAAGGGACATTTTTCCGGTTATTAAGTCCGTTTACCAACAATGAAACGGCATGGATGGTTGTTTCAAAGGATCAAACGGAGGCGATTGTTGGCTATTATGAGGTTTTATCAAAGCCAAATCGTCCATATGAACGATTAAAGCTAAAAGGATTGGCAGAGGACAAAATGTACCAAATCAATGGAGACGGGAAAAGGTTTGGCGATGATTTAATGCAAATCGGTCTTCTTTTCGGAGAAAACTTTACCGGAAAAGCGGATGAATTTTGGTCCAGAGAGAAAACGAAGGATTACAATAGCAAACTATTTTATTTGAATTCAATAAACTAACTGTTTAGGAGAGAGGCAATCATGAAAAAGTTTCCGGATAATTTTTGGTGGGGTGCAGCTACCTCTGGTCCCCAAAGTGAAGGTAGATTTAATAAAAAACATGCAAATGTATTTGATTACTGGTACGAAGTGGAGCCCGAGGAGTTTTACAAACAGGTTGGACCTGATACTGCCTCCAATTTCTACAATAGTTATGTAAAAGATATTCATTTAATGAAGGAAATTGGTCTTAATTCTGTCCGGACTTCCATTCAATGGACAAGATTGATTGACGATTTCGAAACAGCGACTGTCAACGAGGATGGTGTTCGCTATTATAATGATGTGATTAATGAGTTCATTAAACAAGGAATCACGCCTGTTATGGCACTCCACCATTTTGACCTTCCGGTTGAGCTATACAAGAAGTATGGCGGCTGGGAATCAAAGCATGTAGTTGACTTGTTTGCTAAGTTTGCGGGCAAATGCTTTGAGCTGTTTGGCGACCGAGTTAAGCACTGGTTTACTTTTAACGAGCCGATGGTCATTGTGGACGGCCAGTATTTATATCAATTCCATTATCCAAAGGTGGTTGATGGAAAAAGGGCAGTCCAGGTTGCGTATAACTTAAATCTGGCTTCCGCTAAAGCGATTAAGGTTTTCAGGGAGTTGGGTCTTCATAATCAGGGTGCAAAAATTGGAATTATTCTCAACCTGACTCCATCCTACCCTGCTTCCAATAAGGAAGAAGACGTAAAAGCAGGGAAAATTGCGGATCTATGGCGCAATGAGATGTTCTTAAATGCGGCTGTTTATGGAGAATTTCCGGCACAATTGGTTGAAATTTTAACAAAAGATAAAGTGATCTGGGAATCAACGGTGGAAGAACTGGCGATTTTGAAGGCAAATACCATTGATACCCTTGGCGTTAATTTCTATCATCCGTCTCGCGTGAAGGCCCCAGATATCTCACCAAACAGTACAGCCGATTGGATGCCTGACCGCTATTATGATCATTATGATATGCCTGGCAGAAGGATGAATGTGGATAAAGGATGGGAGATTTATCCGAAGGCATTGTATGATATCGCCATCAATATTCGTGATAATTATAAAAATATTGAGTGGTTTGTTTCCGAAAATGGAATGGGTGTTTCACGGGAGGAACGTTTCCTGAATGATGAAGGCATGATTGAGGATGATTATCGGATTGAATTCATCGAGGAGCATTTAGAATGGGTTCATAAAGGAATAGAAGAAGGGTCAAATTGCTATGGTTATCATCTATGGACACCTATTGACTGTTGGTCATGGAAGAATGCGTACCGTAACCGTTATGGATTTATTTCGAATAACATCCATACGCAGGTGAAGACCATCAAGAAATCGGGTTATTGGATTAAAGAAGTTAGTGAAAATAATGGATTAAAGTAAAGTGATGGATCAAGCACCTAATTTGTTTAGAATAACGGAACTGTTCTGCAAATTAGGTGTTTATTTATTATTCTCAGGGAGCAGGAAGTGAAAATCATGTCATTACTGGTTTATGATATTGGCGGTTCAACTGTAAAGTATGCGGTTTGGGATAAGGAAGAAATAGTAGATAAAGGATCATTTATCACTCCATCTACATGGGAGGAAATGAAAACATCCTTATTGCAGGTTAAACAGAAATTTGCTGATCAGTTCATGATTGAGGGAGTTGCAATCAGTTCACCTGGAGCCGTCAATCAAAGAAGAGGAGTCGTGGAAGGAGCAAGTGCTGTTCCCTATCTTCATGATTTTGAGATTTACCCTGAACTAACTAAGCTATTCGGTTGCCCCATTTCTATGGAAAATGATGCGAATTGCGCAGCGCTTGCAGAAGTATGGAAGGGTGCAGCGAAGGGGCTGAAGGATATTATTTTTGTAGTAGTTGGCACAGGTATTGGCGGTTCCGTAATTGTCGACGGGAAGATTCATCATGGGAAACATCTTTTTGGTGGAGAATTTGGGTATATGCTCTTGAACCATGATGAGACCTTCAGTACATTAGCAAGCCCGGTCAAAATGGCTGTCCGCTATGCGAAACGGTTCAATCTGCCAAGCGGAAAAATTAGCGGAAAAGAAGTATTTGAACTGGCGGAGCAGGGTGACAAAATAGCAATAGAGGAAACAGAAAAGTTCTATTATAGCCTGGCACAAGGAATCTATAACTTACAGTACAGCTATGACCCTGAAAAAATTATTATTGGCGGGGGAGTCTCGGCTAAACCAGATTTGATTCCACAATTACATCGTAAATTTAAGGAAATATTAGATAAGGTACAAATTGCAAAAATTGTTCCAGACATTGCTATTTGCAAGTTTGAAAATGATGCCAATCTTATTGGAGCAGTATACAATTATCATCTAAATCACGGCGAAAGCAAATAACAAACAAATCCTGCATCTATACCATGCAGGATTTTTATTTGGCCCTGTTTATAAAGGTTATTGCGAAGGGTTAGTAAAGGAGAAATGTTTTTGGTCTCATTTGTTTATTCATGTCCATCTGATTGTTTAAGTGAAATGCTTCGCAAACACGTTCAAGTATACTTGATGACCTCAATTTAGTGCCTATGGTAAATAGGTTAATCAAAAATATTACTTATAAAGCGAATGATCATCCTTGGTATAAACATTAAAATCTCCCAAATTATTTCACCAATGATCTCAAACAGGGATTCTTTAAAAAAGCCGTTTCTATTTCTCCTTCTATGTCTCATCTTCTTTTAACTCCTAATTAAAAATGATTGATTTGGAGCAAAACATTTACCTTTAAACAAATTCTCTTTCATTTCTTAATCGAACAATTAGCTAGATGAAGAAATAGTCTTCCGCTGCTATCAAATAAAAGAGTAGTGCACAAATAAACCAAATTAAGTAGCCTCTACGATTTGTTTCTTTTACTAAATAATTTTCTATACCATTTAATAGGAAGCTAGTTCCAAGCATAAGATACATCCAATAAAATCGACTAGTATACAACACTGGAAACGAAGCAATACCCATGCCAATCCATACAGTAATTTGTGCATACATAAGAGGTTTAACTGGATGTTCAGCTTTTTCAAAGAACAAGCTTATAATATTTTTCATAATAGAATTCATATTTTTCCCCCATAGATCATTTCAGGAACTATCAGTTCTAAATTAACTTCACTGTAATAGTTTACCATTTTTTAAGGTTATACAACTATACTAATTGAGCTAATATTAATGAAGAGGGATAAAATAAGGCTCTGCTTAAACAGAGCCGTTTATTTATTCTGGAAGTCTTTTTATTAGCTCATAACACATGCGGCCGTTATGATAAAATCCTTTCCAGGAGTCAGCGATATTTTCAGGTGTTTGGTATTGATCATTTCTGAGTGAGGAGATTACCTCTCCGTGCTCATCTATCCTTGAGAACCATTCTCCTCCCGTACGAGGGTCGTGAATCTTTTTCTGAATATACGTCCAAGTACGTTCGCTGAGTTGGATAAATTGTTCATCTTTAGTAAGCTGATAAGCATTATAAAAGCCGATAACTGCCTCTGCCTGCGCCCACCAAATCCTTGTCTTATGTATGTTTCCCTCTTTTTTAGCATCATAGATAGATCCATCCGGATCAATGCCTTCAACTGCAACCTTGTAAGCAATCTGCTTATTCATTTCTACAATATCTGGCCGGTCAAGACCGGTTATATGTAGGGTTTCGGTTAAGAGCCAGCTCGTTTCGATATCATGGCCGTAGGAGTACGCCTCTTTTGTAGACTGCCAGTTTTCATCAAAAGCGACTCTGCAAACATGTTCTGTAGGGTGATAGATTTTTGAATAAAACAAATCCAACAGATAATTGATTTTGCTCAACAGCTGCCTATCAGGCCAAACACTATATAAATTTGTATAGGCTTCTAATAGGTGAAGATGACTGTTAGTAGTAAAAACAGCATTAGCACCTTCATTCAGCAGATGATGCTCGGTCTGTATCCAGTCCTGTGTAAATTCCTCTTTGTAACCTCCGTATGTAGTAGAAAAACATGTATCTTCAAGAAGATGAAAAAGATCAATGGCATAGGTTAAGGCTTCCTTATTGTCAGATGCCTTGACATATTCACTAAGTCCATAAATAGCAAAGCTTTGTGCATAGATGTGCTTGGTTGAGATGAGAGGCTGCCCAAGGTGATCGACAAGCCAATAGATTCCTTTATGTTCTTGGTCCCATAACGCATTAATCAAGAAATGGTAGGAATGCTCAGCGGCCCGCAAATATTTTTCATCTTTCGTGAGAAGGTAAGCGCCCGAGTAGCTCCACAGGTGACGTGCTCCTACCACACCCCCTTTAGGACTATCTTTGTGCATGGTTAAATTATAATCTAGAATTCCATATGATCCGCCATTATCATAATCTAATAGTTTCATCCAAAAGGGGAGAATTCTTTCGTTTAATTCCTTTTTAAATTCAATCTTTTCCAACTGGAACAGCCTCCTCATGTTCTTCGACAATATTTTGGATCCATTTCTTAGATAACGTTCGTTTTACACCGAGAAGAGCCCGAATGATTTCATGTGAGCTTGCAAGGGCATATATAGCAACTTAATATAGCGTCTGCTCTAGGTTTTCTTTGATCATTTTCCAGGAAATAAACTCCTTTTTAACAAGCAACATGAAAAGAAAACTTGTCTGGACGAAATCATATTCAAACTGGAGATGATTAATAACTGAATCGTGATTGGAATGGTGAAGTAAAGCATTTTCCGGTAGTATTCTTGTTTATGATCCATATCTGCACGTACTTTCAATTTTTTAATTTTTCTTTACGAAAATAAATGGAAAATATATAATTAATTTACAACAAATGTATATACTTATCAATCTATTAATATTACTTTTTGTTACATTTTGTTAAATCATTTGAAAGGAGAATATGATGGATTTTATTAAGGGATTTAGCTTTGGTTATATGAGTAAGCGCGGAGAATGGGAGGATGTGAAGGCAAAACAGTCTTTAAAATCTTTAAAAGAAAGATGCGGAATTGATCATGTCGTTTTAACGGTTGTGGCAGAGCAAGATCGACCCCAGTCCACTGTAATTAACTGGAGGGAACATCCGAATGTGGTCAGTGATGAAGAAACCATCGAGATGGTCCATTTTGCACAATCACTGGGTTTAAAGGTTATTTTAAAACCGATGGTGAATGTTTCGGACGGGACATGGCGTGCCCATATTAATTTCTTTGATACCGATGTTCCGTGTGAGCCTAAATGGTCTGAATGGTTTGCCTCTTACAATGAATTCATTCTTCATTACGCGAAACTAGCTGAAGAAACGAAGTGTTCCATGTTTGTGGTCGGCTGTGAAATGGTCAATGCAGACCGCCGTGAAAAGGAATGGCGTGATTTAATAAATGAGGTCCGGAAGCTGTACAGTGGACTTGTTACTTATAATTGCGATAAGTACCAAGAAGATATTCTAAAATGGTGGGACGCTGTTGATGTGATCTCTTCTAGCGGTTATTATCCGATTGATAAATGGGAACAAGAGCTTGACCGTATTGAAAGCGTTGTCAAGAAACACACTAAACCATTTTTCTTCTGTGAAGCCGGCTGTCCGAGCTGGGAGGGTGGAGATTTGCTCCCAAATGACTGGACATTAAGAGGGAAAGCAGATGTCAATGTCCAAAAAGAGTGGTACGAAAAGATGTTTAGCACAACGGTAAAGCGAGATTGGGTAAAAGGATTTGCCTTATGGGACTGGAAAGCTCATTTATATCCTATAGAAAAGGCAGATTCTGATCAGGACTATGCTGTCTATGGAAAGCCGGCAGAAAAAGTTATTTATCGATATTATAAGGAAATCTTTTAATTTACAAGACTGAAAGATTGTCTGTTTTGTTGATAAAAAGTTACAACATTTCAAAAGTATTACTTTTTTGTAATAAAAGACTATACAAACTAAAACATAGGATGCTACAATATTTTTGTAAGCGTTTACCAAATTATACTTTGGAGGGAACTGGAATGAAGAAATTATTCCGTATGGGGGTTGCCGCAAGTGCTCTGGCCCTTGCATTAACAGGTTGCAGTGATAAGAGCAATAGTGATTCCGATTCTAAAGAGTCAGGAAAAGAAACAATCACTTTTATCAACCACAAGACAGACTGGACAGGTAATGGGAAATGGGATGAATACATAGCAGAGTTTAATAAAAATCATCCCGATATAGAAGTAAAAGTGGAAACGATTACAGACTATGCCGGTCAAATGCAAATTAGGATGAACTCAGAAGACTACGGTGATGTGTTCATGATTCCAACAACGATTAAGCCTGAAGACAATGCAAACTTCCTTGAGCCGCTTGGTAAACAGGATGAATTATCAAAGAAATATATGCTTTTAAGTGACCGTTCTTATGAAGGTACTTCCTATGGTATTCCGATTGCAGTTAATACGACTGGTGTCATCCTTAACATGAAGGTATTTAAAGATGCAGGTATTGATACTGTTCCAGCAACACCAGAAGATTTCGTAGCTGCATTAGAAACAATCAAGAAAAAGAACGCGGATGTAACTCCTTTATACACAAACTACGCTTCCGGCTGGACATTAACTAACTGGGACTTCATCCGTACAGGTGCTTCCGGTGATCCGGATGTTACGAATAAAATGGTGAAAGATAAAGAACCGTTTGCAGATGGTAAAGTAATGAACACAAGCTACAAACTTTTATATGATTTAGCGGAAAAAGGTTTAACTGAAGCTGATCCTTCCACAACTGATTGGGAACAATCCAAACAAGATTTGGCAGACGGAAAAATTGCTGTTATGGTTCTAGGCAGCTGGGCAATTGAACAAGTTCAAGCTCTTGCTGAAAATCCAGAAGATATTCAGTATGCAGCGTTCCCAATTACCGCACAAGATGGCAAACAGTATGCTGCGATTGGCGGAGACTACAATATCGGTATTAATGCGAACAGCAAACAAAAAGAAGCTGCTCGTAAGTTCGTAGACTGGTTTATTGATGAATCTAACTATACAAAAGATACAGGAGCCATCTCTCCTAAGGTTGGCGAAGAAATGCCAGCAGCTCTTAAAACGATGGAAACAGCTGGAGTAGAATTTATCCAGGCTAATCCATCACCTAAAGGAGAAGAATCTCTATTTAGTGACATCAACAACACATCTGAAATCGGTATTGATACAACAGAAGCAACGAAGCAACGTATTATCGATGCGGCAAAAGGCAATACAAAAGAATCCTTTGATGCCATTATGAAAGACTTGAACAAAAAATGGTCCAGTGCAATGGAAGAGGTTGGCAAGTAAGGAGAATCATCTTATTGAATATACTGGGGTGTTTGCAGAATTCATACTGTAACATCCCAGTTCCTCTAATACAGAAGGATTTGAAAAGTATCTTTGTCCATTAGGGCCAGCTAATGAGATAAGAGGAGTAAAAGCGATGAAAAAAATAAATTTGAGTTATAAGGCGCAGCGTCGTATTATCATTTTTCTGTTTTCAGCTTTACCTGTTTTTTTGCTTTTATTATTTTCTTATTATCCGCTAGTAAAAATGCTTCAATACAGTGTTACGGATTGGAATGGGATTAGTCCGACGAAGGAGAATGTTGGTCTCGCCAACTATTTAAAGGTCTTTACAAACCCAGAGTACTTTTCAGTATTTAAAGTCAGTCTCTACTATTTTGTAGCGACATTTATCCAGCTGGGAATTGCTTTATACTTTGCCACGATCCTAACTTTCAAGGTGAAATTCGCAAACTTTTGGAAGGGTATTTTGTTTTTTCCGTACCTTTTAAATGGAGTGGCTATTGGGTTCATCTTCTTGTATTTCTTCAAAGCCGGAGGAACATTGGATACGGTCATGACTTTCCTTGGGTTAGATAGTCAAATCCAATTATGGCTTGGAGACCGTTCTATAAACAATATGTCCCTGGCGTTTACGTCGATTTGGAGATATATGGGGTTCAACTTCATCATATTCCTGGGAGCTATTCAGTCCATTGATCCTGAAATTTATGAAGCAGCGGAAATTGATGGTGCCAGCCGGTTCCAGCAATTTTTATACATTATTTTACCGAGTATCAAACAGATTGTGTTCCTGAATATCATTTTAGGAATAAGCGGTTCCCTAAGTGTATTCGATATCCCATACATTATGACGGGTGGATCAAATGGAACGAAAACCTTTGTCATTCAAACAATCGATACAGCCTTTAAGTACCAGAAGCTAGGACTGGCGTCTGCCATGGCCCTCATATTGTTAGTCATTGTCATCGTCGTGACATTAATTCAAAAATACATGACTAGAGAGAAAGAGGTGTGACCATGAAGGCAAATGTCAGTGTGACAGAACCAAAGATTCCAGCAAAGCAGGATCATGCATACAACATTAAGAAACTGCTTGGCGCCATTGTAAAATACGGCAGCTTACTGCTTGGAGTAGCGGTTGCTATTTTACCTGTATTGGTTGTGTTTATTGGATCATTCAAGTCAAAAGAGGAATTCCTGACAACTGGTGTTCTTGCTTTACCGGAACAATTTACGTTTGACAATTATACAAGAGCATTCATAGATGGCCAAATGACTGTTGGGTTTAAAAATACGCTTATCATCTTTATTGTTTCAATTGTAGGAAAACTCTTGCTTGGAACGATGATTGCATATGTTTTGAACCGATTTGATTTTAAATTGAAGAAACCTATTATGGGACTCTTCCTCCTTGCAACCCTGATTCCGGCAATCACTACACAGGTTGCAACATTCCAGATTATTGAAGGAATGGGCTTATTCAATACGATTTGGTCGGTTATTGTGCTGAATCTTGGCACAGACGTAATAGCTGTCTATGTATTCCTGCAGTACCTTAACAATATTCCAGTTTCATTGGATGAAGCAGCAATCATGGAAGGCGCATCTTACTTTCAAATTTACCGCAAGATTATCTTGCCTTTGCTCAAAGCTCCAATGATTACGATTCTTATTATTAGCGGTGTGGGAATCTACAATGACTTCTACAATCCATTCCTGTATATGCCGTCACCTGAATTGAAGGTTATTTCAACAGCGTTATTTGCCTTTAAAGGACCATATGGAACGGATTGGCCGGTCATTCTGGCGGGTGTTATTATCGTAATTACACCAATACTAATCGTCTTCCTGGCCCTTCAAAAGTATATTTATAACGGAGTTTCTGGTTCAGTAAAATAAGTATTTCAAGTCCATTATAGTAGAGGAAGAAAAAACTGCTTGAAAGGAAAGCCCTTCTTTTCAAGCAGCTCTTTTTATAAAGGTATTAGTTTGTCAGAATCTTAGGGATGAAGACAATTTTTTTGGTCGCAATGATTAATAGAGGCGGTGCCAAAAAAATAAAGGCGACTAAATTTACTTTGATTATCAATGTGAAAGCTAAGATCATCAGCAATATAACCAGGCTACGGAGTGGATGGCGAATGCAAGTATCAAAAGCCAGTGCATAGATCCATTTTGCGGAATGAGTATTCCGTTGATCATGAGCAAGGAAGTAAATGCTATAAATAGCAATGGTCCATAAAAGAAAAGTCCAGATCAAAATCGGTATTTGCAGCCATGTTAAGATAGGCAAGGCCTCGTGAAGCGGTGGATAGATAGACATCAGTGAAAGTCCGCTGAATAAAAACAATAGAAACGATAACCCTATATAACTTTTATTCTTTTTATAGGATTCTTGAAAAGCTGAACGGATTGAATCATCTTCTTTCCGGTGAATGAGTTCAACAGCATGGATCAGTCCGACTGAAGCGGAAACAAACCCATAGATGATTCCACCTCTAAGTATATAAAGCCAGAAATAATAGCTGGAAATAGTATATTGAGAGACGAAATCAATAAAAAGTTTTATCAGATTCTTCATGTTGGCCCACCCTAACTTTTACAATATATTCTATATATACCTTTAAATGATTACAAATTCAAGGGAAAGTTATAATCATTTAAAGATATAAGTATAATCATATCTTCAAGCATGATTTGATATTTCGATGTAATACGTTATATGGAATAGAACAAAGAATCAGGTCATTGATTACTATAATTTGCATACCTTTACTTTTACACTATATTTTTCCTGTGATAGTATTTATGATTGACTTATAAGAAGCGTTTAGGAAGGTGTTAGGAATGAACAAGTACGAGGCCATTGCAAATGAAATGAGGCGAAGGGTAAAGAGTGATTATTACTCAAAGGACCAGCCGATTCCAGACGAATATACTCTTTCGAAAGAATTTGACAGCAGCAGGGTAACGATGAAAAAAGCTTTGAATATTCTTGTTACAGAGGGGCTTTTATATAGGAAAAGAGGACATGGTACCTTTATTATCGAGCCTCCATTTGATGACAATAAAGTGAATATCATCAGTGAAGAAAATATTGGACTATCCAATCTGGCCAATAATGATGAGGTAAAAAGCAAGGTAATTGCCTTTGAAATTCAATTTCCCTCTGAGCAAGTAGCCAGTAAACTAAGGATCAGCCTTGATACACCTGTCTATCATATTATTCGTCTCAGGATTGTAAATGATGAACCATATGTAATAGAAAAAACATACATGCCGGCTAATCTGGTTCCCGGTATTAATGATGAGGTTCTTCATTCTTCCATATATAAGCATATTAAAGAAACACTTGAATTAAAAATGGGTGGAGCACACCGTAAAATCAGAGCATGTAAATCAAATGAACTGGATCAAAAATACCTGGATTGCAGAGCTGACGATCCTATCTTGGAAGTCGAACAAGTTGCCTTTTTGATTACTGGTATACCATTTGAATACTCTTTCTCACGGCATCATCACGACAAGTTCGTCTTTACAACGGTAACGGTAAATCGATAGGAAACCGCATAATTTGGCTCAGAAAAAGAAAAGGTGACTCTAGAGAGAATAGGGTCACCTTTTCTTATTGTAAGAATAACTTGAGTTGTACAAATCTTATTGGGGTGTCTTTATAGATATTAAGTTTACCTCCTATCAAAACTATTTTTAAAAGGAGGCAGAATACCTTATTGCTAGTAGGAAAACTGTAATTCTAAAGTGGGTGTCTATGGTTTATTTAATGAATGATTCAAACGATTAATTTCTCGCTTCCAAAATAGATACTGGAAGACCCAGAACATTAAATAAATGACCACAAAGATAAGGAAGTAAAGTGAAAATCCTATAAAGGAATGCTCCATCCAATGGGAGTAATAGGCGACAGGAAACATGGCGATGGTAACTAAGCAAAAGTGTAGAGTTGTTTGTTTTGTAAGACTCCAATTATCATGTTCAAAAATGATAGAGCCTGCAGCAAAAGCAACTCCTAATAATCCGCTTAAAATAAATTGCAGTAGATAGGCATTTAATTCTGTACCCATGGTCTCTATTAAGCTGGGTACTACAGCGTAAAACGTCCCATCCCCAATGCCAAGTGAAATGCAAAGGGTTATAAAGGTTGATATAAAAACGCCTAGCGGAAATCCTATTGCCCCTCTTACGATAATTGTCTTCATCTTCATCACCTCATATTCCTAAATGTTTTTTTATCTTATTAATATAACGCCTCGAGACATATGATTGATCGCCGGTATTGAATTTCAGAGTGATTGTTCCGCTTATGCTCATATCTAAGCTTTTAACTTTTTCAAAATTGACAATCTCAGAGTTTGAAATTCTGATGAATTGTTGGCGCGGGACCATTTCTTCTAATTGGTATAATCTTTGTCGTAAGCGCAATTTTTCATTATTTACTTGTGCATAAACATATTGACCTTCAGTATAAATCCGCAAGATATCGTCCATTTGTATCAAAAGAATTTCATCACCTTTATAACCCATCAGTGATTGGTATTCATTGCCTGAAAGTTTTTCAAGTAAACTTGAAATTTCATTTGTCATCTCACTAGCATGTATGACGATTTTGGGATCTTTACATTCACTATCTAACTGGATTTCTATCCTCATATTCCACCCCCACCCTTTTTTATGGATCTTTCTCCCTTTATTATAGGAAGCAATTGGATATAGTACTACAGCTTTTATATACCTGGTCAGATTTCTAATATATATGGATGAAAATGAATAATAGCATGATAATCAGTGGAACCAATCCTTAGGGATTAAACCCGTGGCCAACTATGAGCCGAAGTTTAAGGGGGTGAACTTAAATGACCGAAAACCTACAAAGCAGGGGACAATCCTTTTTTAATGAAGAAACAGTTAGTTAGGGTTAGATGGGAAGCAGAGATGCTATATTCAGCGTGAAAGATCTACAATTGATAATCTCCAGATGATACTCAAGAGAAATCGAATACACTCAGTTAAATTTGAATTGTTAACAGGAAGTAAAGGTGAACTTAAAGGTAAAATTAGCACAAGAAAAAGAGATTCATCAAAATTGACGAATCTCTTTTTCTATTACAGTGGATTTCTTTATTTCTTTCGGAAGAATGCTTTTCTAAATCCTTATTGAAACGCGTAACTGATACCGATTAATCAATTTTATCCTTCAAAGGCTTCATTCTAATTGATGCGATAACGAGTACGACAATTAAAATCATACCGAGATATCCAAACAGTGGGTAGAAAAAGGAAACTAACTGCTTGAATCCAAAGAAGCTTGCAGCAAAAGCGACGAGTACAGAAATAACCACGAACCAATTGTATTTTTTCGTTTTCGGGGTAAAGAAGCGTGTACCAAACGAAAAGAACATACTAACAGCTGAATTAAAAATCATGCCGAATAGAATGATGGAATAGAGAACTCCAAAAAGTGGTGATATTTGATTGGCCAGCCCTAGTGAGGGCATGTCCAAGTGCCCTACCTTATCAACTTGTGCAAAGATGGCTAGATGATGCAGGACAATTAAAATTCCTACACCTATACCTCCCGCCAGTCCTCCAATCGAAGCAATTTTCTCCTTGGGTTCATCGCCGCCCATTACCAGAGTCATGGATGCTCCCATTGCGATTGCAAGTGAAACATAATTAATAATAGAACTCAGCCAATGATTTGTAGCCGAAGACTGTTCGTTCGCTATAGAGTCAAGCTCAAAGAAAGAATATTCCATGGTCACCATACTATGTATAAATAATACGACCACTCCCAATATGAGAAAAGGGGTTATCATAGCAATAACTTTTACAACCCGGTCTACGTCGGAAAGGATTGTGATTAAAATGAGAATCGTCATGATAATGATGCCAACGAAACTTGGCAACCCAAACTGCTGATTGAAAATAGACCCTGAACCAGAAATCATGACAATTCCAATTCCAAAAAGGATAAATACGAGGATAGAATCGATGAGAACGCCGAGGTAACGTCCACTGATTTTGTAAATAACTTCCTTATGTGAGTCTGTCTGAAGCCGGCTGCCCAGCTTAGTTAAAACCATTCCCAAATATCCGAACAATAGGATCGAGAGAAAGGCTCCAATCGTTCCCTTCATTCCAAAACTAGTAAAATACTGTAAAATTTCTTGTCCTGATGCAAAACCGGCACCTATGATAATTCCCATAAATGCACTGGCTATTTTAATAATATTCTTCATGTCTCCTCCATTCGTAGTATTATAAAGAATTTGAGGCACGGTTCAGCCACTGCTTCTGAACCGGAATAGTCCTCAATAGAATTATTTTCCCTATATAAATAGTGTTAAACAAAAAATATGAAAATAGAAGAATTTGTTTGTGAGAAAAGAGACAGCAGTGTACAGGAAATAATTAAGCTTTTTATAAGATGGGAGGTTAGTGCAAGAAGGATATTAGGAGCGAAAAAAAGAATAGATTATGCAATACATAATTCCATCAAATTAAAGGAGTGAGTAGTTGATGAATATTCGTATTTTAGAAGAGTCCGATGCTCATTTATATCAGAAAGTGCGATTGAATGCATTGAAAATGAACCCGGAAGCATTCGGTTCAACCTATGAGAGAGAGGTGGGATATTCATTAGACATGGTAAAGGAACGAATAAAACCAACAATGGACAAGTATATTGTAGGTGCCTTTGATAATCGGAAATCTTTAATTGGCATTGTTACCTTTGTGCGTGAAGACAATCTCAAAACCAGGCATAAAGGGAATGTTTATGGAATGTACATAGCTCTAGGCAATCGAGGTCAGGGTTTAGGAAAGTTATTAATGAATGAACTTATTAGTAGGGCGAAGAACTCTGAAGGATTGGAACAAATCAATTTAACGGTTGTATCTGATAATCACTATGCAAAGAAATTATATACGTCGTTGGGATTTGAAGTCTATGGTATAGAAAGAAATGCCTTAAAGTTTAATGGCCGATATTATGATGAGGATTTGATGGTACTAAAATTAGCAGTGAAATAGAGATATCTTTTAGATGACTTGTCTTTATGGAAATAAGAAGGAAAGCTTATGGATTATGCTATTGGTCAATGAAATCAAATTGGTTAAGCAGCATTATGGTCTTATAGTGAACATAAGTTAAGAATAAAATTGAACTATCAAAATCCAGTTTGTAAATTATTCCACAGATTTTAAAATCGAAGGTAATAAATTAATCATAGATTTAGATAAGGTGTAGGGCAGGGAAGAAGGATTTAATAATAAATTAATAGAAAATATTTTATACAGGTTAGTTAACAAGATGGTTTTCCAATTTAAGGCGGTGAGGTTATGAATGATAAAACTCTTAAAAGCAGTAATGATTTTGAACATTTGGTTAGGCTGATTGATTCAGTTCCTCAAAAACAATCAACTTTGTTAATTGGGATAGATGGCTGTGGAGGTTCTGGGAAAAGCACACTCGCTGATAAGTTAAAAGGGAGATTATTAAATACAACTATTGTGCATATGGATGATTTTTATTTACCCTCTTCTCGAATTCTAAAAACACTTCCAAAGAACAAGCCTATAGGTGCAGATTATGATAGGAGGCGTATTTTAAATCAGGTTCTTGAACCCATAGCTCAAAATAAAGAAGGACATTATCAGCGATATGATTGGGTAATGGATGGTTTAGCGGAGTGGCATACTGTTCCAGTTGGAGGAATTGTCATAATAGAAGGTGTTTACGCAATATGTCAGGAATTTTTTAATAAATATGATTTTACGATATGGGTTGAATGTCCACGAGAAACAAGGCTTTCACGAGGTCTTGAAAGAGACGGAGAAACAGCACGTGATAGGTGGGAAAATAATTGGATGCTATCAGAAGACGTTTATGTTGAAACCTATAAACCTTTTGAAAAAGCTAACTTAATAGTAAGTGGTATTGAATAAATATACTAACATCAGGATAACAGATTTTTATCTTTTCTAAAAGAAGGGTAAATATTAAGCAATCGATTCCAGAGGAATTTAAAACTGAAAAATGGTATAAGGATAGAATTTGATTTCATCAGTACAATTTCTATTATGCTAATTGGCTAAGAAGAATTAATGTCTTTTTGTGTTGAATTTCTTATTGGAATACAGGAGCAGGCTAACGGAATAAAAGTGGTGAAAGGAGGAATCAATTTGAAAAAGAAAAAAAGATTTTTAGTAGTCGGCTTGCTGGTATTATTAGTGATAATAATATTTCCGCCTATATTAGGACAAATGGTACACAATAATGATTCGCCAAAATCTGCAATAAGAGATGAAATACTCAAAGACGGGCATCCATATCAAAGTTTCTTTGCTTTAATAACGAAGAATGATTATAAAGATAAAGTATACGGACAGCTATACAATGTAAATTGGTTTGACTACGACAATCCTACAGGACATACGGCAACACTGTGTTATTCAACAAAGATAGAGAGCGAAAAATACGAAGTCTCTTGTGGTACAGGGCCATAATACATTAGTTTGATTTCTACCCTTGAGGCCCTATGATCATTTCAAATTTGCTATTTCACAAACGGAGCAGTTTAGTTACATGAGGTTTTAACTAGCAAAGGTAGCAATGTTCTATTACATAAAACCAAAAGTGTGGAGAGAAAATATGAAACCAAATTATACTGACTTAGGATACGCAGATAAAATGGGTCCGAAATTAAGAATGTTAGTAGAAAAACAGCTATGTGATGACCTCGTTTTTTATGGAATAACGGCGAATAAGTTTAAATTTGATTGGTCTGAAAGTTGTATAGAGGGTAACGATGCCAGTTATTTAGATGGGGTCGTGGAAAACTTTCGGGAATTAATATATTTGATGAAAAAGATAACCATATTGCAGAGGGATGGATGGAGTTTATTTATGAGCCAACTTATAACGTTTTCATTTCTTATTGGGAATTTCTTACCTACTTTAATGTGGGGATAGAAATTGATATTAAAGATAGAGTAGGAATCCCCCTTCATATTTTTAATAAGATTCCAGTAACGATACGATTTAAGTATGAGACGAAGCTACTAACAGATTTTTAAATTATATCAAGTTATGAATAAATGTAATTAAGCAACCAGAGGCATTGATCAAAGAAGGATTAATGTCTTTTTGTGTTGAATTTCTTATGGAAGTAAAGGGGGCAGATTAGTTCAAGAGTGTTGTTTAACTATTGCTCAACAATCGCTATAACAATACGTCATTAATAGAAAAGGGGCATTCAATTGAGTTCTTTGAAATTTAGTATTAGTCGGTTGCTTTTGTACTTTGTACTTGTATCATTATTTCTCTTTGTTTCGGGTAATGTCGGACAATATTTGACTGAAACTCAAGGTATGGATCGACAAAATAGTATGCTTTTACAAGGAGTAATCTTTAGCGGGTTAACGCTTTTTGTACTATATATATTTAAAAGAAAAAAACTGACTTGTTTAAGAATATTGGCTTAAAGGGTGTAAATTCACCATCTAGTTTGATCGTCGGAATCGCGTTGCCTTTTATATTAGTCATAACAGGAATTATAACAGCTTATTTATTTGGTGGCATTGAAAATGTCAGCTTGAACCTGACAGCCACTGTTATAATTTCCATTTTAATTAATACAGTGACAGCATTTATGTATGAAGCATTTCCAGAAGAAGTCTTTATCCGAGGACTAATCTTTGAAGAGTTGCATAAGAAATTTCGCTTCATCATCGCATTGATTTTACAGCCGTTAATCTTCATTTGTGTTCCGGTTGCGGTGATGGCATTGGAGTCAATATTCTTTAGTGAGCCATTTACGTTAACTATAGATTATATTATATTGCTCTTTACATTTGGAATTGCTCTACAGTTATATAGAAGGTATACAGGAACAATATGGATGAGTATGATCTTCCATGTCGTTTATCTTGAAGTGACTAGATATATATCCATGGGAGGTATGTATGACCAAGACGTCGCTCTTTTAATATTCGATGAGACATTTAGTGGATTCATGACTCTATACTTGTCGTTTCTGTTTATAGTGGTATTTAGTGTAGTGGTGTTGTCATTTTTATTAATAATTGATAAAAGAAAAAATAAGCTATAAATATATTCACCTTTTTCTAGTCAAAAATTCATATCAGAAGTATTATACAGAAATAAACAGGGGCATTGATCAAAGGATGATTAATGCCTTTTTATGTTGAACTTCTTATGGAAGTAACGGGGCAGGTTAGCGGAACAAGGATATATGATTTATAAGAAAAGGGTGTTAAATATGAATAAAGCAGAAAGAACTGCAGGTTTACGAACTTTACAGTTTTTATGTAAAGGAACCAGACTAGAGGGACTTAATTTTTATGGTTTAAGGTTACTTCTTTCGGAGAGTGAAAATAATTCTAATCGAATAAATGGTCAAATTTATATTAATATTGAGAGTCCAATTTGTTTATTTGAGTTAATGCCTAAAAAAATCCCATTATTAAACGAATTATCTAAAAAAGATTCGATTGAATCTTTAAAGATGTTATGTGAGTTGAGATTAAAACAAATTGTGGATGTTTCTTTAGGTGTTGAAAGTCCACATTTATTCTTAACGTTTGACTCTGGTGAAGTATTGTTTATATGGGGCCAGAATGAGCAGTACGAGAGTTGGCAAGTAGGAGTTATGGATTCTGAAGATGGTGAGCATTGGGAGATAATAGCTTGTCCTAATGATAGTTTAGCAATATGGGGACCAGAAGATATTGTAGGTAATATATAATTTCCTTGTAGAACTAAAGAGGGTATTGATCTAAGTGGTTTAATGCCTTTTTATGTTGAATTCCTTAGTGAAGTAAAGGGGCAGGCGAGAAAATTTTATAGAGAAATAGGTGTTTTGTTGCAACTACGGAAAAGTTAGATTAAGTTTAAGATATATTTGAATGCATTTGAAACAAAAAGTAAGAGGTGAATTTTTATGAGTTGGAAACTCAAAAAATTTGATGAGTTAACAAATATTGAACTATATAATCTTTTAAAAGAAAGAACTTTAGTTTTTGTGGTGGAACAAAATTGTCCTTATCTTGAAGTTGATGGTAAAGATCCTTTTTCATATCATCTTTTTAAAGAAGACAATGGAGAAATCGTTGCATATTTAAGAATTGTACCCGCAGGTATTGCTTATCAAGAAACTTCTATTGGAAGAGTTATTGTAAAGAAAGAATACAGAGGACAAGGGATAGCAGGGGAACTTTTAAAGAAAGGACTAGATTTTATCCAAAACGAATTAAAAGAAACAAAGGTTAAAATTCAAGCCCAAGATTATTTAAGAAAATTCTATACTTCCTTTGGTTTTCAACCTATATCCGAAACATATTTAGAGGATAATATCCCTCACGTCGATATGATATTACAAAAATAACACACTCGTTATTACCCGGCTAGGGATTCGAGTTATATTAAGGTATAGAATGGATTGGAAAAGATTACATTTCAATAAACAGAAGCATTGATCGAGAAGGATTAATGCCTTTTTGTGTTGAATTTCTTATAGAAGTAAAAGGGCAGGCTAGCTTAATTAAGATTCGGTCTGGTTTTACAAAATGTTACAAATGAACTAGGTTTTTTAAAGAAGTTAATTATTTTGGTTGGGAGGATATTGAATAAATGAGTAATTGGCTATACATACTTTATGCTGTAATTTTAGGAATACTATCTTGGTTTACCGGGGAAGTAGTAACATTTGTTATGTTAGGGGTTATTCTTATTGCTTTAAATAATATAAATTCAACTCTTAAAAAGATTTATCTTCAAAATAATGTGAGAAGCAATAACGAAGATAATTAGATTGATAATATTTTTTTTATAAACGGGGCTTTGATTTAAGAAGGCTTAATGTCCTTTTCTACTGAACTTCTTATGGAAGTAAAGGGGTAGGTTAGCCATGGATAGTAACTGGATAAGTATCTTTCATAAGGAGGAGGAGAATGATTTTTTGGGGATTGATATCAGTTGCTATTTGTTTGCCTGGCATATATTTTATGTTTCAAACAGAGAAGAGAATGCCGAATAATGATGACATTTCAGATAAGGAAAGTTTAATTGCTCACTTTATTCCCAAGAAGATATGGCGGAGCTTAATTCTTCAATTCAAAGTTCATATCCTGAATTAATAAATAGGCTTTTCGTATTATAAAGATAATTCATTTAATATACTGTTAAGATAAAGATGGGAGATGTTTGTGTGAAAGACGTTAAATTAGTAAGATCCCGCTCTAACAAAGTATTATCGGGTATATTTGGAGGTTTAGCACCGATTTTAAAAATCGATGTAACCATCCTTCGGTTTGCATTTGCTTTACTCTGTGTATTTTCAGGTGCATTTCCTGGATTAATTATTTACTTAGTGGCGAGTGTAATTATTCCATTGGAAGATGAAGAATGGCCAAATTCTAAATAAAAAAAATAATAATGTATTTTTGCAAATGCATATTCCCCGTACATTTTTCTATGTATTGGAATATGCGTTTTTCATTAGAGAACTTATTCGCTTCAATTGTTGAGTAATTCCAAATCCTTTTCTCCGTAAATACCTTCAAAAAATCTTTTCTCGACTCTCTCTGTATTGACCAAATACAATTTCAACGATTGGAACGATTTAATGAAATACTTAAAGATTATTACTTATGAACTTTTTGTGTTTTTAGTTTTTTATCTTCTATTCTTGCATATTCGAATTGCTCAAATTCCTAATCAAACTGTACCAGATAATGCTGATTATTTAATTATTCTAGGAGCAAGGGTGATTGGAACTGATTCTTCGCCACTTCTACAAGAACGAATTAACACCGCTGCTGCGTATCTGGAAGATAACTCTCATACAGTCGCCATTGCTACTGGGGGACAAGGCCCCAATGAAAGCATCCCTGAAGCAGAGGCTATTAAAACAGTCCATATGAACAGAGGAATAGAGGAAAATAGGATTGGCAAGTAAAGATTCTTCTTTAACTAACAGAGGTGTTGATCCAAGAAGGATTAATGTCTTTTTATGTTGAATTTCTTATTGTAGAAATGGGGAAGGTTTGTTCGAGAAGGTTATAGGTGATTATTTGTGTTCATCATTGGGACATATTCTTGCAGAGTTTAAGAATCTTAAGGCAAAACTACAATTAAGGAGTTTAGCAATGGAAAAATGGGATTTATATGATAAGCATCGTAATAAAATAGGCAAACAAATAACTCGTGGAGATGATATGACACCAGATGAGTTTCATTTAGTAATACACGTTTGTATATTTAACTCCAATGGAGAAATGCTCATTCAACAACGTCAGTCCTTTAAGCAAGGTTGGTCGAATCTTTGGGATATCACTTGTGGTGGAAGTGCTGTGGCAGGCGATACAAGTCAGCAAGCTGCTTCAAGAGAGTTATTCGAGGAGTTGGGTATTCGTTATGACTTTGAAAAGATACGTCCACAATTTACTATTAACTTCGCGCGTGGATTTGATGATTATTATTTAGTTGAATATGATTTAGATTTGAATGATTTGACGTTACAGACTGATGAGGTGCAAGCAGTGAGATGGGCTTCAAAAGAGGAGATCTTAGAGCTAATCGAATTAAAAAAATTTATACCTTATTATGAAAGTATCATTGCGTTTCTTTTTGAGGGTCGAAAGCATTATGGCTCTACTCGTTTTTAAATGCAACGTGCAAGGAATCAAACATAAACCTTCATATACAAGCGATTATATTGATCCCCTTAAGGGCAGGTTAGTTTAATAAAAAAAGGTATACACCTGAAAAAATGGTTTTATTTAGGTGGTTGTACTTTAAACTTAAATTATTAATGGAGTGGATTTAATGAAAATACAAAGTAAATTACCTAAAAGTGACCCGCAGTTACATTTACAGTTAATTAAAAATAGATGGATTCTATTGAAAGAACCCAAAGATTTAGCAAGTGCTATTTTGTTATCCACCCCTTTAATGATTGTCGCGGCAATCCTCTCTATTGGTGTAATAAATATCTTTTCCAGTATTTCTTTGAGCGATTTTGGACTAACACCTGATGCAATCTCAATTACAATTAACTTGAGTAGTGTTCTTTCGTTAATTATACTTTTAATACTTCACGAATTACTCCATTTAATTTTCATTCCAAATTTTACAAAATCAGAAAAAACATATATAGGATTGACGCTGTTCGGAGGTTTTGTGTTAACAGAAGAAGAAATTTCAAAATCAAGATATATCTTCATTTCAATTGCTCCTTTCATTATTATTTCAATAATTTTGCCACTTGTATTAAGTTCATTTGGACTATTAACAACGACATTAAAATTTTTAATAATATTAAACGCAATGGGATCATCAGTTGATTTACTTACTCTTCTTCTTATAATTAAACAAGTCCCAAAAAATGCAATTTTAAAAAACAATGGTCCAAACACATATTGGAAAAACATACAAACGAACAAAAAGTATAAAGAGAACGAAAATCATAGTATTTAATTAACTGGTGTAAAAAGTTTGGAGTCAGAGTTGAGAATAACCAGCTCTTTTAATTTGACTCCAAGAAAGGGGATTTTACGTTGCAGTTGCTTTTAAAGGGATTATATAGAGGGTCTATTTCATTTGGTATCTTACTAATAATTTCACTGTCGTATAAGTTGCAAGGGCAATCAGATGATTCGAGTGTTTATTTTTTTATGGACTTATAGCCTTTTTCCTTGGGTTGACAAGCGTCATATATCAAATTGAACAATGGAGTTTTTTAAAGAAAATTTTTGCTCATTATATGGCGATGCTGATTACTGTTTTTCCAACGTTGCTATTAAGTGGGTTTTATCCGTTAGATTCATTTAAAGATGTATTTGATGTGTATCTCCAATTTAATAAAGTGGGGATTATCTTATTTTTGACTTCATATTTTATTTCATATTTTTTTTCACGTAAAAATGCTAATAATAGCACATCAATATGATTGAGGTATACGACTGACGGTGGGCATTGATCTAAGAAGGATTAATGCCTTTTTGTGTTGAAGTTCTTATGGAAGTAAGGGGCAGGTTAGCTGAATAAGAAATTTGGTTTTTTTTGTGGTAGAATAATCCATAAATAAAACGGTTAAGGTGGCTTTAATAATACATTTAGCGATAAGGGGAATTCACCTTGGAAGTTAAACTATTAACAGAAAATGATTTAATTAAATGTACGGACACATTTATTGAAGTATTCAATGATGAGCCTTGGAATGATGAATGGAAATTTACAAAGGCTAAAAAATATTTGCTGGACTTTTACCAAACACCTGGATTTTTAGGCGTTTTAGCGGTAGAAAACAATGAAATTCTCGGCTTTATTTTTGGTGTAAATAGAGTATGGTGGAGCGGAGATGAGTTTTTTATTAATGAAATGTGTGTAAGAAAACAATGTCAAAATAAGGGTATTGGAAGAGCGATGTTAAATCATTTGATAAAAGAACTTCATAGCAGCAATATAAGTAACATTACACTTCTCACAGATAGAGGTATACCTGCCGAAGAATTTTATAAGAAAAATGGTTTTGAAGAAATAGAAAGAATCATTTTCTTGCATAAGAACATCAAACTATCATTATAGAGGTGGATGAATATCCAAACCGTTAGTTTAATTGCCACTCTCTACGTCTTTCTGAGTATCGTTTATAAGCTCATTTAAGAATTTCTCAGCTGTCTCATAGTCTTTTACCATAAGAGCCTCTTTTACGTCTTTTAAATCTCTTAATAACAACCTAGAATAGCTTTTAAAAATTAGTTCATCTTCCACATTGTCAGCTCCTTAATTAAAATCATAAGGTGTTAATTATATCGTATTTTCTGGCTTTTGTCTGAAAAATAAGTAAAACATAAAAGGCGATCAGTTAATGTAAAAGGTTTGGTTCAGGGGCATTACTTCAATATCAAGGGCTGAGATCAGCTCTTTTTTTAATTCAGCTAACGGGACAGGTTAGCTGAAAAAGGATTTTTATTATACATAGGAGAATGAATATATTATTAACCGTTACTGAGAGAGGTTTAACTGTATGACAACTTACTTGAAGAGAGAGAAAAATAAAGCTCCTAAAAAAGCACTTAGAGTATTCCTTGTTATCTGTCTTTTATTTACTGGGGTTGTTACTTATGGAGTATATTGGGCTTTTTTCGATATGAACAGACTACCAAAAGGAGAATATCTTATTGAAAAAACATCACCTGGCGGCCATTACACACTAAAAGCATATCTCACTAACGGAGGTGCTACAACGTCATATGCTGTTCGTGGCGAGTTAGTCTTTAATGAAGGCAATAAGAAAGCAAAAAATATTTATTGGGATGAACGAGAAGAAACTGCCAGTATTACCTGGACAGACAATGATACAGTTGAGATCAATGGGCATACATTAGATGTACCTAATGATAAATTTGATTTTAGACATCAATGATTCATTACTAAATATACTGTTGAATTGAATCAAGATAGATTCAAAACTTTTAATTCTTTATTGGACAAACGGGGCAGATTAGCGGAAGAAGGATTTTTGATTTTAATTGAAGAATAACTATTTAATAATACTTTCTAAATGACTTATGTATGAATTTAGAAAGAATAAGGAGGAATGCTTTTTGGTCCAAACATTAAGACATATATTAATAATAATCATTGGTCTAATAGCTGCCTATGGCCTAATAACAAGAACTTTTGATGATATGTCATCATTCATTCCACCCTTACTATGTTTGCTGATGATGGTATGGGCATTAGAAGAATATCAAAAAAAGAGACTGCTAAATGCTGGGTTGTTGTTTATATTTTCACTATTCCCATTATTTGTATCTGTACAGATATTATTTTTAAACTAATTCGGTAAATTGACTATTAGGCCCAACATCCGTTTATTAATAAATGAAAAGTGCAATTTAAGAAGCCATCAGGGACATTGTTCTAGAAGGATTAATGCCTTTTTATGTTGAATTTCTTATTGTAGAAACGGGGCAGGTTTAGCTCAATAAGGAATCTTCTAATTTCCTATATATAGCAAAGTGGAAATGATATGATTTTAAATGTATTTACGTATTGTGGGAGGAGAATATGGTACTAACTTTAAGAATTACCTTAGCGATAATTGTTGTTGTTTTATCTGTTTATAGTTTGATAACTGAAAATTACGACTTTAGTTCTTATACGATTTTATTCTTAGGTTTTATGATTTTAGTGATGGGATTAGATGAACTTCAAAAAGACAGAAAAAACTTTTGGGGATACACAAGTATTATTATTTCGTTATTTATTTTTCTTAGTCTTTATTAAAGAATTCTTATTAAAGTAACGGGGCAGTTTAGTTCAAGAAGGAATATCTGAACTATACATATTGTGGAATGTAAGGGGGAGTAGATGATTAAATATATTAAAAGTATTAATAATGCTTTTTTTACAGTAACACTATCTAGCTTAGCTGTGTATTTAGGAAATAAAACAAGAGATATTGATTTACCTGGTTTTCTGTATGTAGCCTTAGTTTCGTTAGCAGGTCTCATAATAGCTTCTTTGATAATTCATTCGAAAAAAAGGAAGGAAACACACAAAAAATAAAAAATCAGGCTAACTTCTCCTGCTTTTTTATGCGGTTATATAATTCTTGATAGATTCTCATACTCGTTTAATCGCTCAATTTCTTTACCTTCCAACTGATGTAGCTAAAAAGTTGTGGAGTGAGCGTGGTGAAATTTATAAACGGGAGCGTTGATCCAAGGGTGAACTGCCCCGTTCTGTTGAACTCTTTATGTTACAAAGGGGCAGATTAGCTCAATAAGAAGTTAAAATTGAACTTTTAATGTTTGTTACTTATTTTCAAATTGGAGATATTCTAAAATATTTCCGAAGGGGTCTCTAAAACTAATATATTTTCCTGGAGGACAATTAGTTGGTTCATCTACAATAAAATCTACTTCTTTTTCTTTTAAGAATTTAACCGTTTCATAAATATCTTCAGTTCGTAATCCTAATACAACTCCTGTAATTTTATTATCTTGATTATATGGCGTATTAATGTTCTCCTCTAGAATAATTGGTAACTCTCCGTGTACAAGTGATGCAATATTAGGACCATACTGCTTATTTAATTCAAAACCTAAAGTATTGGTATAAAAGTCAATTGCAGTGTTTAAATTTGGAACGTAAATGCTTATCACACAAACCTGATTCACCATTTTATTCCTCCTATTTAGTGTTATGGTAAATATTCAACACGCATTAATAAAAACCTTTTTTAATTCCACTCAATTTCTTATTAAAATAAACAGCTAATAATTATGAATATCAAGGCATTGGTACAAGAAGGGTTAATGCCTTTTTCTGTAGAACTTCTTATTGTAGAATCGGGGCAGGTTAGCCAAAGAAGGAATACGCTCTAATCTAATCGTATAATTTTAACAAAGAGGTGATTAGAGTGGAAATCATTCCAAAGGTAATTGAAAGATTGCTTGAAAAGGAAATAGATGAGCAGGAGTTTGTTGATATAATCAATGATATTTATAAGCAGGAATGTTATATTTATGCGATTATTCCTGGTTGGGAAGAAGAATTGTTAAACCAACTGTCAGATGATTTTATTTTAATAAATACGATTAAATTTCCTTTATGGAGGATTTTCCCAAGAACAATAGGTTTTTTAGGATATGTGAAGGATAGTAAAAAACAATATATATACGAGTTTTATCTAAGGTCAACAACAATGGATTTTTTAGTTTTTTCGGAGCTAGATGTATCTCAACTTTTAAATAATATAAGCAACGAAGACATTGATATAAACGATATATTTGAAACAAACAAAGTTCCTCACATAACAATAGGTCCTGATGGTCAATGGTTAAATATAGTTGAATATTGACGTCATTTTCTTATAGAGCTAAAGGGGCAGAGTGCAATAAGAAATCATGTAATTCTAGGTATTATATAATTATAAAAATGATTTCGAGGTGATGATTTGCGGGAGGTAAAAGTATGTTCGTACAATGAGAAATGGGTTCAGATGTTTATGGAAGAAGCTGAAAAACTGAATCTAATATTTGGGAATGAAATCATAGATATACATCACATAGGCAGTACGGCTGTTCCCGGGTTAATAGCTAAACCAATCATGGATATAATGCCTGTTGTTAAAGATATTAACAATGTTGATAAATATAATAGAAAGATGCAAGAAATCGGATATGAACCTAAAGGAGAAAATGGGATAGTCAAACGTAGATACTTTCAAAAAGGTGGGGACAATCGCACTCACCACGTTCATATTTTTCAGATTGGAAGTTATGAAATAAACAGGCACCTGGCTTTTCGAGATTATTTAAAATTACACCCGAATGAAATGAAACGATATGGTGAATTAAAAGAAAAATTAGCAAGACAATTTCCCAATGACATTGAATCCTACATAAATGGTAAAGATCACTTTGTTAAGGATATAGAACTAAAAGAACTGGAATGGTATGAAGATAATTAAAGTAAATCTTAAAAACATATTTGTAATACTAAGTGAACAGCATTAAGATGGCTTTTTTATTATGTAACAACGGGGCAGGTTAGCGGAAGAAGGAAAGTAATGCTTTAAGGGGGATTATTATGCAAGATTTAGAAGTCAGGAAAAAGTTCTTTTTGTCGCTTCTTATTTTCTCGCCAATTGGTCTCTTGATTAGAACATACGATGAACTGTCATTGGTAACGAAAGGCATACTGACTACAGATATGTATGTTTTAATTTTAATCACAATAGTTGGGATAGTTGGGTATGTGGATGCCAAAAAGAAAATAAACAGTAAATAGATATCAGTATGTTCTAGTCGTTATTAGACAAACGGGGCAGGTTAGTCATATTACTTAGATTCTTAAAGGAAAGGGGTATGAAAAATTGAAATCCAAACCTTATTTGTTAACATTGATTTCACTTATACTGGCTGTGATTACTTCTAACTTAGATATTCATACTGATATTAAATCTATTATTTATGGATTATCAGCGATAGGTTTAATTTTAGGAGGATATTTGAGTATAAGAAAACCGAAAGAATATAAAGAAGTTTAGAGAATTTTTTATTAAACAAACGTTGTAATACCAGAAAACAAAGCTGTTACTTATCAAGATAAAGTGGCAGGTTCGTGGAAGATATAACAATTAGGTATGAATGGGAGAATTGGCGATGATTAAAAAAGACACCGAAGTGTCTTTTGTGTTTTCAAATTAAGTTCACCGATAAATTGGAATTTTGTTTAATCTACTTGAATCACATTTTATATATGCTTCATCATTAGAAACAATTAATTCAAGACGTTTATTATAAACAGTATCAATATTATTTATTGCTCCAGTTTGAAATTTCAATGGTTCTAAATCAGAATAAGGTTTAATTAGTAATTCTAATTCATCAATTACTTCTTGTTTCTTAGCTTTTTTTGTAGTTTTTTCGTATTTTTCTAATGCGTCAGCACCCATATCTAGTATAATTCCGACACCTTTAGCACCATACTTAAATAATGGACTCACAGGAATATTTACAATTTCTAATACTTTACCTACATTTTTCATAACTTTCGCTGGTACATCATTAGCTTTTAATGCCTTCACTTCATCAATATATTTGTTGATTTCACCTCTAATAATGTCATATCCTTCTTGATACATATTGATAATCTTTTCCATTTCCAAAATCACTTTTTGTAAGAAAGAAGAATCAGTAATATTTGATAGATAGACTTCCAAATAATATGCCATTTCATATAAATAAACTGAATACCAATATTTAGGTAAATAACCTTTATATTTATTAAGTTTTTCTGTTGTTTCTTTGCTATTATCGTTTTGATTGAGTAATGATTTTAAATCTTGTAATTGCTCATAATATAATTTGATATTAGCTAAGGCTGTTCTTCTGATAGATTGAACATTTATAAGTGTTGCGTGACTATATGCTTCATTATTTAAAATATATTGTGCATTGTCTCGTACTTCTTTTAAGAATTCACCATCTGCCCATAACTGACTTTCTTTATCAATCTCTAGAAACCTTTGAATTTCATTCACTTTCTTTTCGACTGATTCTAATTTATTATCAATTCTTGCTAGGAATTATTGGTTTGTAGCAATTGACGCAACTGTAAAAGAAGCTATTGCTATATTAGATAATGTCATAATCTCGGATGGATTTAATTCTTGAAGTAATGCTTGCCCTGTAATATCATTATTTGTTCCAGGGGCAACAACATTAGCTCTAAATAAGTTTGGATCTTTTGCTGACCTTTGCAACACACCTAATCCTTTGTCATATACAACTTTATATGTTCCAGAATAATAGTTAGCATCATTAATGTTTTTTAAAGCGAATGGTAAATTTTGGAGACTGGCATTAATTTTTACAAAGTCATCATCACTAATCTTTGTGTAGCTATCATATTTTTCGGAATCTTCAACAGGTGTAATTGATACACCATATTTATCATCTAACACTTTCAATAAGTTGTCTTTATTGTCCATATCAAAATCTCCTTTCTAAATTTCAAACTCACTGATAAATTGTAATTTGCCTGAATGTAAGAAATTACATATAAGCTAACAGGGGTTTTGATCCAAGAAGGATTAATACCCTTTTCTATAACGGGGCAGGTTAGTAGAAGAAGGAGTTAAATTAGAATAATTAATAAACTTAAAACAGAACTAATTGTAAGAATTTCCATATATGTATCTTCCTCTTGGATTGGTGTGATGAGTTTTTCTGACTCAGTAGCATTTAAGCCCGCTGCTGATGCATTACCAACCGATAGGCCAAGACAAGACCTAAAACTGTAATGATAATTGCTAAGTACAGTACAAAAAAATTTATTATCCCTTTGTCCTCATTGTTTGTTGTCATTGATTATTATACAATAATATGAAAAGTCAGAAAAATACTCTATTTACCAAATTCTAAAAATTTCGAAAGAGAGTGCGACAAATGGAAGAAGATACAAAAGATAATTATGTTTATATACCTATCACGATCCTAGCATGTCTTATTTCTGCCCTTAAAGGAGAGTCATCTTATGATTGGCTCTTATCTATTTTAGGTTTCATCCTATTCACCATATTATATGGATATATGCTTATTGCCAGTAGAGACTCGAAAGGGAAGATGCTAGGTATCCTTGCAACTTATCTAATTTTTATCGGCATCTTTTTTCTAAATAATTAATCTAGTTGTTAATTCATATGTGACGTATAATAATACGTCATTTTTTTTACGTCCTTATATATTCAATTGATTTTTCAAAGACACCGAAACTTAAACCTCACTATTCCTTCGTTGATTTGTGCTTTTTCTTAAACGTTGTTTTCATCAAAAGGGTTTTTATTCAATACATAACATATAATGGGAGTGGGCTGTTCTTTAACTGAAAGGGGAGGTTAGCGGAAGAAGGATTTTATATGGTTTTTAACGAATAAGTTGGTTAACACCATTATTCAGATAAGGAGCTGGTTTATAGTGTGTGGGATTAAACACTAAATACCAAAGAAGAGATTTAGATCTTCCGAAGTATCGTCAAAACATAATTATTGCAATTGAAGAAGATTTGCTAAATGATGAGAACGTATTGGGCGTATTTTATGGAGGTTCAATAGGTAATCAAAATACAGATTTATATTCTGATATTGACCTGAGAATTGTTGTTAAAGATGATATGTATGAAGTATATAGATTAAACAAAAAGCAAAGAGCCCGAAACTGGGGAAACGTTCTATTTTTTGAGGATTTACCCTGGGCAACTCACAGTGTTGCTCATTATGATAAGTTCATAAAAGTAGACACTTTTTATTATAGGATCAAGGATGTTCAACCATCAGTATGTTTACAAAACATTAAAATTGTTCGAGACACAACTGGAATATTAAGAACTGTATTAGAAAAATCAATGGATTTGTCGTATTGTCCTAATGTCCAGGAGTTTGAAATTTGGAGAACGAAATTCTTTGCTTATGTACACGAAGCATATCGAAGAGTAATGAGAAAAGAACTTTATTATGCACTGAATTGTCTTGATAGTTTGAGACTATCAGTGGTAACAGGTTGGTATATGGCTGCTGGTATTCAGCCTAACGCATTTGGAGACTGGGCAAAACTAGAAGGTAGCCGAAGTGAATTATCTGATATACAACTTGGACTACTTGAACAATGGCAATGTAGCCGAGATCCAATTGAGATAATGGTTGTAGTAAATAAAATTATCCCAGAGTTTAAAAAGGTCCATAAAAGTTTATGCATTGTTCTTGGCATAGAGGAAAAAGAAGAATGGATTGAAGAAATTTTAAATATAGCTCTTTAAAAGGAAAATATTTATAGTGTGAAAAGTTGTACTTAAGCTATCGAGGGTATTGATCTAAGGATGATTAATGCCTTTTTATGTTGAATTTCTTATTGTAGAAACGGGGCAGGTTAGTTGAATAAAGAGGATTGAAAGGAAAGGGAGTTATAAAAGGTGGACTTATTATTCTGGATAACTATTGTTTTCATAATAACGGGATTTGTTATTCTCGCTTCTATGAAAAAAGGTATGGAAAGTAAGGTAGCTTTTATAAAAGCCAATATGGAAGACGAGGAAAATTCATCAAAAGCCAAATCCGTAATTTGGTGGATATGGAGTACCGTTGCTTGGGGCATAGTGAGTATGTTTCTTGTGATTTGGTGTTTTAAGAATTACTTTGGAAACTATTAGTTTCAAATGTATTTAAACTAACGGAGCCGTTGTTTCAGGAATGATTAATGCTCTTTTATGTTGAACTTCTTATGGAAGTAAAGGGCAGGTTAGCGGAAGAAGGATTTTAGATTTTAACTGAAGAATCACTTAGGGATGAAGAATAATCATAGAATTTCTAATTAGTATGAGGTGAATAACTTTGAAAGGTGAAAAACCATTAAAATCGGAAAAATGGCGAGCAAAATATGGAGCATTCATTATTGCTCTAAGTTGCTTAGGTAGTGTAATTATTAGTTGGGGAAACAATTGGATTCTCACAAGCATATTAGGGTTTGGCGTATTAGTATGTGGAATTATAGGAATTCTTGAAAGGCGAGACATTCGTTTAAAGAGTTAAACCTTTATCATAACAAATTATGTGATTAGCTTTATTTGCTATGCCACTAAAGGGGCAGGTTAGTTGGTAGTCGCCATCTTGTTATGACGGGAGCAAGTGTTATTCTTTTAGATCAGAAAAAAGGCTGTTATTACAATTGAGGAAAGATAATAACTTCGAATTTATAAATCAAGAAATGTTTTAAGGAGGATAATTATGAAATTTTGGCTTAAAGCACGTGAAGATTATTATAGAAGGCCACCCGTAACTGAAGCTGAATTAGAAGAAGCTGAAAAGGAACTGGGACACAAGCTCCCTGAAACTTATCGTAAGTTGCTATTAGAACAAAATGGTGGGTCTATTCGATTTAATGCTCTCCGTTTAAGAAAACGCCCAATAGATGGAAACTTTTTTGTGGAATTTGATCATCTGCGTGGAGTTGGAGAATGGCCTGGTATTTTAGATACAGCTTACATGACTGAAGAATGGAATTTACCTAAAGGACTTGTCTTATTAAATGGGGATGGTCATACTTGGTTTGCTTTGGATTATAGGAATAATAGATTTGAGCCTGCTGTTTCATACATTGATACAGAAGGAGATTTAGATTTTGTTTTAGCTGATAATTTTGATGAATTTATAAAGGACTTATACATCCAGGAAGAGGGGCTATACTTCTTTAATCCTGACGAAGAAGAGGATTACAAATTAGATGCGATGCCAGAAGATGAATTAATCTCTTTATTACAATCAGGTCATTTTACTAAAATCATAAAAGCACTGGATAATTTATTCTATTACCCGAAAAATAGTATTACAGAAAACTATGTCCTAAATTTATTAAATGAAACCAAAGAGAAGGTTCAAGATAAGATAGGATCAACTTTATTTCAATACATAAGCTTCCAAAGGATTAAATATGATCTTCCTATTGTAAATAAGATAATAGATGAGTTAAAGAAACACCCTAATGTTGCCCATTATTCAACTCTGATAAGCGAATTTATTAAAGAAATGGAAGAGGCAAAAGAGGAGCAAATTTTTGATGATGATGATGAATATGAAGTAGTACCATATGAAGATGAATAATATAGAGGTAAAGAAGAATAAAAATATTTAAATAGTGAAATTGAAGTTAGAAGCTCTCAGGCAACTGGTGGCTTTTTTCTATAAATATTTTTAATGAAAGGGGAGGATTGAATGGAAATGCACATCTTTATCGGACAAGCTTGCTTTTTTTTTTGACAATTTTTTTTGGCGCTTTACCTTTTAAAAACAAACCTCCAATGGTGGTACGCAGCACCAAGAAGCTTATTTGTTGTTCCGGGGCCACAAAATTATTGATGCTTTTTTTATTCTCATTTTAATTAGAGTCGTTTTTTTTGTTAATTTAATTTTAAAAACTTCACTAATCTCACTTCATAAAAGTGAAATAACACAATTAATAACTCTAATAAAAAAAGATTAGTATTACAAAACTTTCTGATACATCGCTTTGTCATATTGATTTAAGAATTTTATATTCGAAAACAAAGCCCGATTTGTATAGTTCCTTTTTAATGATAAAGGTTAAATATCAAACTTTAATATATCATTTTGTGATATAAGTATGGACATATATATCACAAAGTGATATATTGATCTTAAATAGATATATCATATTATGATATATCGTAAAAGGATATAGAAGGTGATACCTTGAAGAAAACGGAGCAATTAACTGATTCAATGTTTTATATTATGGCTGCTTTAACTAAGCCAAGACATGGTTATGCAATTATGAATCTAATTGAAGAAACAACAAATGGGGCCATTAACGTAGGGCCAGCATCCATGTACACAATTATCAAAAAGCTATTAAAACAAGAATGGATTTATTTGTATGATGGGTCGGATTCAAGGCGTAAAACGTATCTGCTTACTGACAAGGGCAGAGAAGTATTAGAGGAAGATGTAATCATACGAAAACAGATGATTCAATTAGCAGAAATGGGATTGAAGGAGGGAGAAGAATGAGACAAACAAAGTATATTATGTCAGAGGGATTAGCTTTTGCTGAGGATAAGGACATGGAAAAATTACGACGATATTCTTTGAAGGGATGGCATGTCAGTGATTTTAAGTTAATGGGTTATACACTAAAAAAAGGCGAAAGCTCAGATTATATCTACAGTGTAGATTATCGATCTTTAAAAGAAGATGATGAATATTTTGACCTTTTCTCAGCCTCAGGATGGTCACATGTTGCCTCCACAGGAGATATACATTTATTTCGAGCAAAACCCGATACGAAACCGATTTATAGTGATCGAGACACAGCTGTTGAAAAGTATGAAAGTTCAGCCCGTTCAATCAATTATTTTGTGATTCCGGTTGTTTTAATCACACTACTTGCTTGGGTTGGAACAATGCTAAGCTCTGGTATATTGCATTCAATACTTATTGTAACCGCAGTTATTTCTACTGCCATTGCCATTCCAGCAGCTATGACTATTATTGCAACGTACAATAATAAATGGAGTATAAAGGAAAAGAAAGGGTTAGTTAATCTTCTTAAAACTATACCAGTCATCCTCTTTTTAATAGCTGTTTTTATGTTGCTATATGTCCGTGATATCGGAGTTAACATTTTAGCATCTATGATTATTGGAGCATTCGCATTTCCAACTGCTATTTGGATCATCATGTCCCTTTATCATAAAATAGGGAGGAAAGCTTAGTATAGAAGTCGAATAATAAAGCTTATAAATATTATATATAGTAAGTAAGAATAGGTGAATTATATATAGAGTTTTTTTATAGATCTAACGAGGGGGCGTTGATCCAGGATGGATTAAGGCCTTTTTAAGTTAAACTCCTTATGATTAGAGTCGGTTTCTTTGTTTTATATGTAAATCTAATGTAAGATATAAATTGCATATGTAAACTATATCTTACATGAGTAAGGTGGAATATATGAAAAATAATGTAAAAATAACACGAATGAAAATTTCAATGACCCAAGAACAATTAGCAAGAAAAGTAGGGGTGACTAGGCAGACTATTGGATTGATTGAGAAGGGGGAATATAATCCGACTCTTCATCTTTGTGTTGCAATAGCAAAAGAACTTAATAAAACATTAGATGAATTATTTTGGGAGGTAGAGAGTTGATGAAATCTTGGATATCTTTTTTAATACCTGATGATGAATATAAGGAAAAAAGGATGCTATATTTCTTCGCGGAAGGTGGGATACTTCTTTTCCTTTTCCTTGTTTTAATAATGTTCATAAACAAATATGCTTCTATCGACTTAGAGATAATTTTACTGTTGGCCATATCCATATTCGTTCTATATATATTTACAAGGTATATTGTAGCTGGGATTGAATATACGGAGGTTGCAACAAAAGTAGCTTATAGGAAAGAGTTAAGAGTTATTTTTACTAAAACAGTTACATTTTTTGTTATTTTTACTCTACTGTATTTACTATTGGTTGATACGCCTTCAAGTATTAGCAGTTGGAGTGAACTAATAGGATTTACATTATTCGGAGGTGTAGTGATGTTCCTCATCAATTATATTTCATTAAAACGTTCTTATAATAAAAATAAGGAACTGTTATAAAGGAACGACACGGGTGTTACTCTATTTCAAGGGCTGTAAACAGCTCTTTTTTTATGCAGCTATTGGGCAGTTTAGCGGAGGAAGGATTTTTCTAATGAATGAAGAATATTGTAAAAGTACATACTGTCAGACAGTCTAGAATTATTAAAGGAAATCTCCAGCTTAAGAATAATTTTAGATAGGTTTATAAAGAATTGGAGGAGTTTAGTTTGAAGGAGAATCAAGCAGAAATATCTAAAGTTTCACCCGAGGATTTCGGAGAATCTTTTCTGAATGGAATGTATTCAACCTTATATCAACAAACAACAATTGATTTTAAAAATATTGTACCTTTACAACAATTCATTGAATATGGAACAGATTTTAATGCTGGAGTCGAAAAGTATACATTAGAAATGGTTACTAATTTAATAGAAGGTATTAAACAATATATCTGGTTAGACAATGCCAGAGAAAAAGTTATAAGTGTATCCTTCGGAGAAAATAATACAATTTACAGCCTATCTCTTGCTCCTTTTATCACTCATCCTGAAAGTGATCAGAAATATACAATGAATAAATATATTATGCCGATAAAAGATGAATGGTATGTTTTCTGGGGTGGAACTAATCAGTTTATCAATTATCACTATGTATATGAGGATCAAAGATACGCGTATGATTTACTTATTTTGAAAAACGGTAAATCTTATAGCGATGACTCAAAGAAAAATGAAAACTATTATGCTTATGACAAGGAAATATTAGCCCCGGCAGATGGTGTAGTGATAAAAGTGATAGATGGAATCGAGGATAATGTGCCAGGGGAAATGAATCCTGAACTTCCTGAAGGAAATTGCATTACAATAGAACATCAAAATAACGAGTATAGTATGCTAGCTCATTTGAAAAATCATTCTATCCTTGTTCAAGAAGGAGAAAGAGTCCAGAAAGGACAGCTTCTTGGTACTTGCGGAAATTCTGGTAACTCAAGTGAAACTCACCTGCATTTTCAAGTGATGAATTCAGCTGATTATTTAAAGGGAAAATCAATCCGTATTCAATTTGAAGACGGAAAAGAACCCATTCAAGGTGATTTCATTAACTCTCTGTGAACTTCAGAAATCAGTAACTAATCTATCAACTGACAACCATATTCAGTACAAGAGCTGTATGATTAGCTGTTTTTTATGCAGCTATGGACAGGTTAGCTTTAGAAGGAGATAAAGGGAGTGATAAACCGGTGTTTACGAGAAAGTTTCGTGAAATATACCCAGGTCAAATTTTCGAATTATATCTTCAGCAAATTAAAAAATATGTTTACGGTGTCATTGTAGCGGGCGATAGACGAATAAAAAAAGATGACATAAAAATCGCATACATAGAATCTTTTACTGAACAGCCAATAAACCTTCAAGAAATAAGTAAAGATATAGAGATAAAGAATTTCTTATTTATTGCTAATTCAGGAATTGCTTCAATTCTAAATCATTCCTGGAAGTATGTTGGTTTTTATTCAAAACCGATAATGGAAATGGAAGAACTGAGTAAAGTGGAATATGTTATAGAATTTATGGATAACTTTTATAGAAGTGTTGGTAATAGCCTCTTACCCATATTTGATTGTGAAAAAATAAGTGAAGAATATAAAAATATCCCGAATCCTCTTGGATTGTTGGGGACATTGCAATTCAAGATTACTTAATAGATATTGCAAACAATCGATTGTAAGTAAATGAATTGTTAGGTTTTTGGAGCATAAAATCGAATTAAAAAAGTAGTTAAGATGTTGAGAATAAAATGAAGGAGGGCTATTTCATGCTGTTTATGATCATTGTTAAAGCTTCAAAGAATTCAGAAGCTGGGAATCTTCCAAGCCAGGAACTCAGGGAAGCCATGTCAACCTACAATGAGGAATTAGTAAAGGCTGGCGTGCGGGTTATGGCCAAAGGACTTCATCCAAGTTCAAATGGGGTTCGCCTTTCATATCCTAAGCCGGGAGAAAAGCCAGTGGTCACTGATGGACCATTTTCGGAAACGAATGAAGTGATTGCGGGATTTATTCTCATTGATGTGAAGTCTAGGGAAGAAGCCATCGAATGGGCTAAGCGAATGCCTGATCCACAAGGATTTGGTGAAGGTCAAATTGAGTTGCGACAAGTCATTGAGTTTCCTGAGTAAAAGTAATCAATCTAGCGAGTAAATCTATACAAATGTTCTCGACGAAATACGTATGTCCTGTTATTCGATAATCGGGCGTTAATAGACTAGATAGAATAAAAGAGACAATCACAAATGGTCTTCTGAAAAGATGTGAGCCATCCTATTACCGCCTGATTACCTCTTTCATTGGGGTAAGTTGGTCCCCAGAATTTTTACGTTCCGTGTTGCCGCGATTGTTCCCTCAGTCGTAGCGCTGATATGGGTCGAATCTTTCGTCCAAAACCCTCCTTATCCCACAAATCACGACGGTTGCTCACATTTTGTCTTAATCACCGGAATTATATTTTACCTTCTAAAAAATTTCTTTCACTCACCTTGTTTTTCCTTAGATTCAATATATAACCCAAAATATAAGTTGGAGGAGTTTTAATGAGATTAACAAAGATAAATAATCTTTACCAGCTTTCCTTTATGCCAAATCTTTTTCCTGTTAATTGTTATCTTATCGAAGAAGAGGAGCATTTAATCGTAATCGATGCAGGACTTCCTTTTTGTAAAAAAGCAATTTTAAAGACAGCAAAGGGTATAGGAAAGCCGATTAAGAAAATAGTGTTAACACATGCACACACTGATCATGTAGGGGCTCTTGATGGACTTACTCAGGAGCTTCAAGACGTTGAAGTATTAATTCCCAGACGAGAGCTGAAAATTCTAAAAGGAGATGCATCGTTAGAGGAAGGTGAAGGGAATATGCCTATAAAAGGCGGTATTCCCAAAAATATAAAGACAAATCCGGATACCCTATTACAGGATGGTGATCGGATTGGATCGTTGATAGCCATTCATACCCCGGGTCATACTCCAGGAATGATGTCGTATTTAGATATTAGGGATCATAGTTTAATAGTCGGAGATGCTCTTCAAACAAAGGGCGGAATAGCTGTAGCTGGTGATACTCGATGGAGTTTTCCTTTCCCGGCATTGGCAACCTGGAATAAAGAAAAAGCAATCGAGTCCGTTGAAAATTTGTTGGATTATAAACCTTCTTTACTGGCAGTCGGGCATGGAAATTTAATAAGGAATCCAGTAAAAGATATGAAACAGGCAATTGAAAGAGCAAAAAGTCGTTAACAGGGACATGATGATGGAGTCAGCAAAGTTAAGCAAATACATAGGGGAATGAAAAAAATACAAATTGAGATTAGAGTAGTAGATTCAAATGTAAAATTTAGAAAACTATTTAACTAATACTGGATTATTAATATAAGGAAGGACCTGCTCAAAAGTCTATGAAAAATGACCTTTGAACAGGTCCTTTTTCGTGTGGATGACAAATTGTTTATCATATACCTCCTGTTAGCGGGTTAATTAGCAAAGATGGGGACTTTGTTACTAATTTATAAGGGTTTGCCAACCTAAATAGGAAACTTTATTTGTAAAGAATGGATTAAACAAGAAATTATTTGAATTTTTTGATAAAATGTTTTTTAAGTATTTTAATACATGGTATCTTATCGACAGTCAGAGGCAATCCAAGTATGTTTACCTGAATAAATGGGAGAAATGCTTGTTTATGTAGGGTTTACCTGGTTCCTTTTTCTTTGGGGATTTGCAAATGATAGGAGCAACTGTGTTCAATAAATCCTCTGACAGGCGGAGTGATATGCTGAAAAACGTTATGGCAGAATAAGGGGATCGTTAAGGGAGTGATGCATGATGAGCTATGAGGAACAAATTTTGGGGTGGTATCATCATTTTCATGAACATCCCGAAATCAGCGGAAAGGAATTCGAAACAACCAATACAATTGCCGAGATATTGGATAGTTTTGGGATTCATTACGAACGTTTTTCTGATTGTACCGGATTAATTGCTGAATTGGGAGAAGGTAGTGGTGCAGTGGCGCTGAGAGCAGATATTGATGCGCTATGGCAGGAAGTTGGAGGTGTTATGCGGGCGAATCATTCATGTGGGCATGATGCTCATATCGCCATGGCACTCGGTGCGATTCTCTATTTGAGGGAACAGCCGCTGAATCGTAAATATCGTTTTATTTTTCAGCCGGCCGAGGAGAAGGGGAATGGCTCGTTATGGATGATTAAGCGGGGTGCAATGGATGGCGTGTCGGTATTGTTTGGTATGCATGTGCGTCCAGAAGATGAACTAGCATATGGTCAGTTTACTCCTTCTATCCACCACGGAGCCTGTATCTTCCTTGAGGGGAAAATCAAAGGTACTGATGCACATGGGGCAAGGCCGCATCAGGGAAAGAGTGCGATTGATGTGATGGTTGCTATCCATGGTTATCTGGCAACTTTTCATGCTGATCCTGCGGAGAACTATTCTATTAAGCTGACCAAAATGATAGCTGGCGGGCAAAACACTAATATTATCCCAGGCAATGGCTCATTTGCGATTGATGTCCGTGCGCAGTGTAATGCTGTTTTAGATGAAATGATAGATTCTATCGGGACTGGTTTAAATCGGATAGCTGAGCTCTTTGGTGTACACATTGATTATGAATGGAAGGATTATACTCCAGGAGCCACTGTTTCAAAAGAGCCAGAAAGGTCTGCAAGGGAATCAATCATAAAAGTTGCCGGAGAAGAAGCTTTAGAAGAGCCAATCATCACGTCTGGAAGCGATGATTTTCATTTTTATAGCCGGAAGCATCCAGATGTACAAACAACTATGATCGGAATCGGTGCCCAGGTTAGCCCGGGACTGCACCATCCCAAAATGCAGATACAAACAGACATCTTAGATCTCGGGGCAAGGGTACTTGCGGAAGCGATGCAGCTTGTCCACATAAAAGAATAAATAACGTTTCATTACGGATTAAATTCAAACAGGGGGAGAACAGATGGAGAGAAAAATATCTTTTGGGCTGGCAATTATACCGTTAGTAGTGCTGATAGCAGTTATGGCTATTACAATTATTGTTTTTGAAGAGGGACCACATATCCCGTTGATTGTTGGTACAATCACGGCCGCACTTGTGGCATGGATGGCCGGCTACAAATGGGACGAGCTTGAAGAGGCCATGTACAATGGAATTCGTTTAGCATTACCTGCTGTAATCATCATTATGTTAATCGGTCTGGTAATTGGATCATGGATTGGCAGTGGTGTGGTCGCTACCATGATTTATTATGGATTGAAGATCATCAGTCCGTCTCTTTTCCTGGTGTCGATTATGCTCATTTGTTGTATTGTTTCCGTTGCCATCGGTAGTTCCTGGTCAACTATGGGAACGATTGGGGTAGCTGGGATGGGGATTGGTTTAAGTATTGGGATACCGGCCCCGATGATTGCGGGAGCAATTATATCAGGTGCCTATTTTGGGGATAAAATGTCACCATTATCGGATACAACCAATTTAGCAGCCGGATTGACCGGCACGGATTTATTTGTACATATTCGCCACATGTTTTACACAACGATCCCAGGCCTAATCATTTCGTTAGGTGTATTTTGGTTCTTGGGGCGTGACTTCGGTAAAGGCGGTGTGAGTACAACTGATATTGAACAAACACTAGCTGTCTTGCAGGATGAGTTCCTTATTTCTCCTTTCTTATTACTGATTCCACTTATCGTCATTATTTTGGTGGCAAAAAAAGTACCAGCCATACCTGGCTTGGTGATTGGGGTTCTTTTGGGCTTCCTTACTCAGGTATTCGTACAGGGGGATACATTTGCTGATGCTATTTCAGCTCTGCAAGCAGGGTATGTGATTGAAACCGGTAATTCCATGGTGGATGATCTCTTCAATGGCGGCGGTTTGGACAATATGATGTACACGGTATCCATGGCCATCGTGGCAATGACATTCGGAGGCATGCTCGAGCATACGGGAATGCTGAACGCAATCGTTTCACAAATTCTTAAATTAGCAAAAACTGCAAAAAGTCTCATTATTTCTACGATATTATCTTGTTTTGCTACAAACGCAACCTGCTCCGAACAGTATATTTCCATTGTCATTCCAGCACGTATGTTTTCAAAAGCGTATCGTGATAAAGGGCTCTCTTCCAGAAATCTATCCAGGGCGCTTGAGGATGGAGGGACGCTAACGTCTGTTTTCATCCCATGGAATACATGTGGCGTCTTTATCTTCGGTACTCTTGGTGTAAGTGTATTTGAATATGCCCCATACGCGATTTTGAACTTTGCCGTGCCGATTATTGCGATTCTTTATGCGATAACAGGGTTTTCAATTGAAAAAATGAGTGATCAAGAAAGAGCAAAGATTGAAAAAGAACTTAAACAGCAAAAAGAGGATACAATTACAGTATAAGGGGACTTTCATATGATTAAAGCTATTTCACTATATGCCATCCGCCTGCCTCTTCATGAACCATTCGTTGTCAGCTATCATACATATCACGATATGCCCTCCATTATTGTGAAAATGGAAAGTGATGACGGTTTTATTGGTTTTGGGGAAGCGGTTGCAGATGAACATGTAACAGGAGAGACATGGGAGAGTACGTATAGTCTTCTCAAGCATACATTAGCGCCGCTTCTAATTGGTCAGGATCCAGGTGAATTTGAACGTATACATGAACGAATGAATAAAATGGTATACGGAGCCCCTGCAGCAAAGGCGGCTATTGATATTGCCTGTCATGACCTAGTGGCCAAGAAACTGGGGGTACCGGTTTATCAGCTGATCGGAGGACGTTATCATGATCGTTTTCCAATCACCCATGTACTAAGTATTCAGGAACCAGCTGCAATGGCGGAAGAAGCGGTGCTGAAGGTGTCTGAGGGATACCTTTCCTTTAAGATGAAAGTTGGCAAACAGGTAGGGCAGGATATGGAACGAATTCGTGCTGTTCGCAGGGCAGTTGGGAATGAAATCGCCATTCGTGTCGATGTTAATCAAGGTTGGAGGAATAGCTCCAATGCATTGAGGGCTCTCCCGTCTCTTGAAAAACTGCAAATAGACTGGCTCGAGCAACCAGTGCTGGCTGATGATCTTGAGGGTATGGCTGAATTGAAAAAGAAAGCACGCCTGCCATTAATGGTTGATGAAGGCCTAAAAGGTATAAAGGATATGAGAGAGGTTATCCAAAAGAAAGCGGCTGATAAAATTAATATAAAGCTTATGAAATGTGGAGGAATCCATCCAGCTGTGAAGCTAGCCAATCAAGCGGAAATGGCTGGAATCGAGTGTCAAATCGGATCGATGGTCGAATCATCCATTGGCTCGGCCGCTGGCTTTCATGTTGCTTTCTCCAAGAAAATCATCACATCCGTCGAATTGACAGGACCTTTAAAATTCTCAAAGGATGTTGGGAATTTGTACTATGATGTCCCGTTCATTGAATTAAATAAAAAGAGTGGTCTCGGAATTGATATGAATGAAGATGTACTTACAGAATTGACCGTTCACAGAGATGTTATTCAATGAAAGGAGAGACTTTAGATGATCGATAAAGGCATGTTTCCCGACGGACAAGCTTATGTTGTTCGCCGTTTAACAGAGACCGATATTCCAACTGTGTTACGCTTGCAGGATAAAGTGGTACAGGATCTAGATGATAAAACGAGCCTACAGCCCCTTTCAGAAGAGGAGTTCCGTTACATAACGAGTGGTAATGGTCTATTAATCGGCGTATTTGTTAAGGCAGAATTGATTTCATTCCGCGCTTTAGTTGTGCCAGATACGATGGAGGACCATTTGGGAATCGATGCAGGCTTGCCAGAGAGCGAGTTGGATTTTGTTATTTATCAAGACATTAGCAATGTGGATCCGGACTGGCGTGGATTGAGCCTGCAACGACGTATGGCAAAATGGATCATGGATGAACTGGCACGTAGCAAACATCCCTATAAATATGTATGTTCAACAGTTGCTCCGTTTAACATCCCAAGCCTAAAGGACAAGTTTGCTCAAGGAATGGAAATCGTTGCATTGAAGCCTAAATATGGAGGGAATTTACGTTATATCTTCTTTAAGGAACTCGAAAGCTCGAATAACCGAGAAGGAGAACCGGTATTATGCCAAATGGCTGATACGAAGGGACAGCAGAAGCTACTCACAGAGGGCTATCGTGGTCAAAAGCTAGTAGTAATTGATCAAGTATACTATGTGGAATTCCGGAAATGAAATCTAAATATTAGGGCTCCGTCTCTGATATTTAATTTTTTCAAGAAATGAACACGTAATCCGTTATAATTTATTATTATGTGAACAAGTTTTTATAGTCTGCCGGCTCCATGGAGCTTAGTGAACTACACTCTTGATAAGTTAACATAGAATTCCTGAGGTTCTTTGTCCATTATCTCATATCCGGGTACACCAGTTCATTCTAGCGCTAAGTGAGGAGCTTTGAAGTTTTATTTTTTGACTTCTAAGAATGTTTGTAAACTTAATTTATAATATTTTAGGAGGTCTTATAATGACAAGGATGACTATAAGTATAAATGAACAGTTGGAAGAAGCAGTTAAAAGACATGTTAATCAAAAAAAATTGAACGGTGAGAAAATTACTATATCTGGATTTGTTTCTGATTGTATACGAAAAGAACTAGGCTATACTGATCAAATTATCAAAGAAAAAGGATATGTATATTATTTACATGAAGACATGGCTAATACTATAAAAATAGGAAGATCACAAAGTCCTAAAGCAAGAATTGATAATTTCCAGACTAAAATGCCGTTTAAACTTACAGAAATTCACAGAATTGAAACTAATGATATGATAAGAACAGAACAACTTTTTCATGATTTATTTAAATTTAAAAGGACAAATGGGGAATGGTTTGCTTTGCAAAATGCGGAAATTGAATGGATAAAGAACGGACATTATACACCGGAAATAGAAGCATCAATACATGATGTGAAATAAAAAGAATTGGAGATGCTTTTTTTAATATAAAAAGGTAGTTTTGCTGTCTCTTTGTTTCAAAGTAACATTCCACCTTTTCGATTTGATATTCTGATTTTTTTCATAATATATGTATAAATCAGAATCCATACAATCCATTAATTCAATGAGAGTGATTATTTTATACAAGCTAAATCTCATAATTTCTTTGTTTTTAGAATCCTGTGCAATTTTCTGTGTTTTGTATATGAAAAAACATGTGAATGAAGGCTATGGCAGTAGTGTTGAGAGATGCCTGGATAAATATAATTAATTAACCTTGTTTTGCTACCGGCTCTTGTAATAGTAGGATTAAAAGCTAAGGATATTCTAGGGTACTATTTGATTTTCATGATTGATTCATCTCAGCGGTGTATTTATTCATATAATTATATAAAAATATGATGGCCCTTTATGCATCTAAAGGGTCTTTTTTATAATTGGGATATAACGTAAACATTTAATTTTATGCCCCTTTATTATTTTGTAACTATAAATTATGGATATGGAACTTTAGGATTAAAGTCTGCTTATAATTTGTGTGATTTTTCTAAATTACCTATAATTAGTTTGCGAGAACAACTAAGAATAGGGGACTGAGTATGCGTACAATTAAAATTTATGATCGTAATGATTTAATTGAAATTTCTTTTGATGATATTAAAAAGTATCATGGCTATGCAGCTTATATGGCGTTAGGGGTTGGGTTCCGTGTAGTGGAAGCAGCCTTTCAGGAGTTGTTTGGAGATGAAATTCCGAATCGGAATGATCTTTCCGTTCAGTCGGGGCATGGGGGACCTGGATTCCGTGACGTATTTGAGTTTATTACTCGCTGTAAAACGAGAGGGGTCTACACAGTGGATGTGAACTATCCAGTAGCTCAATATGATCCATACCGTGCGACCAGCTATGCCTATATTTTCACAAGACAAAATGGGGAATCTGTAGAAGTTTCGTTAAAAGAAGACTTTTTACCGCCTATTTTCTATGATTATTTGAAAAAAGGCCGCGAGGATTCATTTACAGCGGAAGAATATGAAGCCAATGAAGCGCTAAAAAAAGAATTAGGAAACCGTGCTTACGAAATGCCGATTGAAGAATTATTGAATGTAAAACGATTAAAATAAGTACATTCACATAGGGAATGTATTTCTTTATCATAGACATCATCTAGGTATATTTTGACTGAGCGGGTTCGCCTCTTTGAGAGAGTTTCTAAAGAGGGAATAGTAGATTTAGAGGAAACAATAACAAAGTGAAAGGATACATGGGTTCATGTATCCTTTTCTAGTCATTATAAATCTATCCAACTGTAACTGATTTTTTATATTGTAAATGCCGTCCTTTGGTGAACTTCGGTAAATGTTGTTTATGTGCCTCTAGTAATTCGGATGTCATATCCCAAATCTCTTCTAATGACAGGACGGAGGAGGCATGAGGGTCTAACATAACTGCTTGATAGACATAATCAATGTCACCTGTCAGAACGGCTTCTACAATCAGCTGCTGTACATTGATATTTGTCATATTCATAGCGGCAAGCTGCGGAGGCATATTACCAATATGAGTTGGCTGAATTCCGCGTTTATTGACCAGGCAAGGGACCTCAACACAGGCATTGGTTGGCAGATTCGTTATTAAATTAGTATTTAACACATTTCCCCATATTCCACGGTTAACACCGGTTTCCATGGAGTGTATAATCGGGGCCCCATATTCGTGACTTTCCTCTGTATTAAAAGGAATATTATTTTCGATTTTCTCTTTCGTTTCTTCAAAATGCTTTAAATTAGCTTCGCTTCGTCGGATATATTCATCAATCGGAATAGAGAAATCCTCAATAAGCGAATCTCTTTTTATGAAATAAGGTGTGTATTCGGAAAGATGTTCACTTGATTCTGTGATGAAGTAGTTCAGCCTATTCATCATTTCAAAGCGTACTTTATCCTTTTTATAAATGGCTGGATTTTTCATCGCCTCGAACAAAGCAGGGTACAAATCCCTTCCTTTATGCTTTAATTCCAGAAACCATGCCATATGATTAATTCCTGCAACCTGATATTCCAGTTCTTCTGCTGGTAGATTCAGATAGCCAGCTAATTCTCCGGCGGTGTTTTGTACGCTATGACAGAGACCTACTGTTTTAATGGATGTCGCTTTTTCAATGGCAAGGATAAGGGCAGCCATTGGATTAGTATAGTTTAGTAATAGAGCATCCGGACAAACCTCCTCCATATCTTTGCAGATGTCTAAAACAACCGGAATTGTCCGCAGTGCTCTAAATACTCCGCCTACCCCAAGTGTATCTGCAATGGTTTGTTTTAGGCCGTATTTTTTAGGGATTTCAAAATCTATTAAGGTGGATTCATGCATACCGACCTGTATGAGATTGATCACATAGCTGGCATCCTTTAACGCATCCCGTCGATTTTGATGAGCTTCTACTGTTGCAATGTTTCCATTTTGCTCTATTAAAGAAAGGGCCATTTTTTCTGCAGTTAGCAATCGATCTTCGTTTATGTCCATTAATGAGAAGGTTGTTCCTATTAATTCTGGATAACTAAGAATATCTGAAATAAGTCTTTTGGCAAAAACAACACTTCCTGCACCGATTATTGTTACTTTCATTTTAAAAATCCCTCCAATTTTAATAATTGATTATCACTTGATTGAACCAGCTGCAAGACCTTTAACAAAATGTTTTTGTAGCACCAGAAACAGAATGACCATAGGAATCACTGCCATGATTGAGGCAGCGGCAACTAAATTAAGCCTGCTGGAATTTTGCCCAAAGAAGCTGGATAAAGCGACGGTTAGCGTTTTAACCTCATCAGCCTGCAAGAAGAAAATAGCAAATTGATAATCATTCCATATGTAAACACAGGAGATGATTAAGATCGATGCTGTGACAGGCTTCAATAATGGAAAAACAATCGTAAAGAATATTTTTATATGACTGGCCCCATCAATTTTCGCTGCTTCTTCTAGTTCTCTTGGAATCGTAGACCGTATAAAACTTGTGTAAAGAAAAACAGCGAGTGGGGTGTAAGCAGCAACATTATTTAAGATCGCTATGGCATGGGTATTCATCATCCCTAGATCAACAACTAATTGGTATAGAGGCACTAAAGCTGTTAAAGGAGGTATGACCATTACAGCTACTAAAAGCATGTATACGAAGTTATTTAATCTGGTCTTAAATCTAGCTAAAGGGTAGGCGGCCATAGAAGAAAATAAGATTAATAGTAAAGCTGAAAAAAACGTAATAATCACCGTGTTGATAAAGGCTGTCCCTAAATTAGCCGTTTCCCATGCTTGAGTGAAATTTTCGAACGAATACGTTTCTGGTAAAACCCATTTCGAACTAAAATCTCCTCTTTCTTTAAAAGCGGTGGTTAAAAGGATATAAAAGGGGATCAAATGAAATAACCCAATGAGTAGAGCCACAATCGACAATAACCACTTTTTCTTTTTTGACGTATAATCCATCAAGCCTCAACCTCTTTTCTCTTAAAGTATAGGAGGGCTGCCAGACTTAAAATTAAGATGACAAAGGCCATTAGGATACCCTGTGTTGCCGCATATCCGGCATCCTGGCGGTCGAAGTATAAATCATACATATAGGTAGACATAGATTGAGAGGCATTACCTGGTCCACCTCCGGTTAAGGCTAGAACGACATCAAATAGCTTAAGTCCACCAATAATGTTAATAACCATATTAATAGTTATAGAAGGCATTAAAAGTGGCAGGGTAATGGTCCTGAACTTTTGTAAAGAGGATGCTCCATCCATATTGGCAGCTTCATAATAGTCTTTTGAAATGCTCTGTAATCCGGCTAAATAGATAATCATTGCAACACCTGTATATTGATAGGTATTAACAAATACAATTAACCATTTATTGATATTGGGATCAGCCAGAATATTTGTTTTATCCATCCCAATAAATAAGAGTAAATCATTCAGCGCACCACCCTGAAAGGAAAAGAAGAAGTACCAAATGTACCCCATTATTAGCGGACTGATAATAACAGGTAAATAGATAATCGTCCGGGTGATCGTCCGGAAACGGATGCTTTGATTCAATAATAAGGCATAGCCCAGTCCGATGATATTTTGAAACAATGTACTTCCCAGTCCATACAGCAATGTGTTTTTCATAATTAACCAAGTGTCTGGATCCTGCAGCATTCTAGAATATTGGGCAAATCCAACGTTCTTAAAGGTCTGAGAAAATCCATTCCAGTCTGTAAATGAGATACGGATCCCATTTAAAAAGGGATAGATAATAAATAAAGAGACTACGAGCAAGGAAGGAATATACATCCATGCTAATGAAGGTTTTCGCCTCGATTTAGGTCTTTTCATCTTTACGTTTTCGATTGGTCTAGTCTGTTTTTGACTGTCTACTTGCGCTTCCAACTAGATGTTCAACTCCTTTCGGTTCAAGAGTTAGATGGTTTTACTTTTGTTCTAACAGACGTTTATATTCTTCACCCATTTTATTTGAAACGTCTTCTGGACTCATTTTCCCCGATAATAACTCTTGACCTGTTGCACCCATTGGATCCCACATCCCACTTGGCAGGTAAACACGGTCAAAATATGGTTCAACCTTCACATCCTGGTATTTAGCAAAGTAATCAGAGTAATAAATATCTGCCTCGACATCTGTTAAGCCGGAGGGAAGAGAGGTTCCTTCAGCCATCGCCTTTGCATTTTCAGCCACTGCCATAAACTCAATAAACTTTTTAGCCGCATCCTTTTTCTTTGAATCCTTCCAAACAGCAAGTGTATGTCGTTCCCCGCCAATCCAGCTTTGTTCATCGCCTTCATGGATCGCCGGCATAGGAAGCACTCCGAGTTTGACATCTGGATTCATTTCCTCCACCGTTGGTCCTTGCGTGCCTCCGCCGACGACAAAACCAATTTTGTTTTGGGCCAACAATTCAGGCTGCTGATGGAGTTGAGCCGTCAAGACATCTTCATTCAAATATCCCTTATTCTGCATCTCTTTTAATTTCTCAGGCAGATAAGTATAATGATCCCAGTTGAATGTGCCATTTAATAATTCTTCTGAATGATTATTTTTACTATCTGTTATTAACAAAGGAGTTGCGAACTGATCGAAGTATTGACCGAATGAACCTTTATCTGAACCGCTAAACCATAGAGGGGTGACTTCACCTTTACCCTTTTCTTTTATCGTTTGGAGCGCCTTCATAAATTCATCAAACGTTGCAGGAGGTTCAATGTCATACTCTTCTAGTAAAGTAGCGTTGTAGGTTAAGCCATCTTTAGCTTGGTTGAGGGGGAATGCGTAAACCTTTCCGGCATCATCAGTTAAGAAGGGCTTTAAGGATGGATCCAGACGATCTACCCAATCCATAGAGCTTAAATCCTCTACATATTCGGCGTATCGATTTTTTGCCCAGCCGTGAGTATCAAATAAGTCTGGCATATCATTTGCGGCCATTTTGACGCGAAGCATACTTTCATAGTCATTTGCAGGGTAGTTTTGTTTAATATCGATGTCCTTGTTTTCCTCTTCAAATTTATCAATTAATTCATCTAATGCGATTTGATCAGATTCATTCGTTACGGTTGAAAAAAGAGTTAGGGTTGATTTCTTCTCGTCAGTAGAGCTGCTACTCGAACAACCATTCAGAGCTACTAACAATAAGGCAGGTACAATAAAGAATCTCAATGTTTTTTTCATAGTATTCTATTCTCCTTATCCCATATTATTTTTCAGTATGTATATCTGGAAGATTGTTACGACTTTAATCAAACCACCTCCTTTTAGTGTGCTTAACAGCTTTCTCTGATCATTAATTTTGTCGGAAGAACAGCTTTAATAGGCAGCTGTCTACCATTTAGTCGATCTAAAAGCATGTTGACGCCTGTTTCACCCATTTCCTCCGTATATACTTTTACAGTGGTAAGAGGAGGACTGGAAAACTTGGCTATATCAATATCATTGAAGCTGATGATGGCCAATTCCTCAGGTACAGAGATATTGGACTCCTTTAATGCTTTTAAAGCTCCGATAGCCATAGAATCACTGGCAACGAAAAAGGCTTGAGGCAGTTTGTTCGTTAATGCCTCTTTCATTAATGCATAGCCGGATTCCATCGTATACTCGCCAATATATATATCTTTTTTCTTAAGCAATCCTTTTTCTTTTAAAATGAATTCAAAGGTGGTGAGTCTCTCATCCTCGATTTTGTAGGAACGATCAACTTGATGTTCTTTCTCAAGCCCCCCTATATAACCAATATGGTTGTATCCTCTGGTAAGTAAATGATCCAGTGCTTGTTTAGTGGCCTTTTGAAAGTCAATAATGACAGAGTCATAGAGGTCTTCATCTGGAGAATGATTAATATACACGACATTTTTCATATTATGAGTTAGCTTTTTTAGTGTTTGATCACTGATCCTGCCGATGACGATGGCACCATCCTTATTCATAAACTGATGCTCATGAATCGTTTCATGTATTCGCACCACCTCGAAACTATTTACACCATTCTTTACTAAAGAGCTTTCAACACCTTTTCGAATCGATAAAAAATAAGGATCGATTAATTCTTCCTCTGATGACAAACAGAGTAGTAATAAAATACTGTATTTTTTCTTCAGCTTACCTTTCTTCTGTTTTCTTTCCTTAACTGTCTTATATCCAAGCTGCTTAGCATTCTGTAAAATTCTCTCACGCGTATCGTCAGTTACCATTAATGATTTATCATGGTTTAACACACGAGAAACAGTGGTGGAAGAAACATTTGCTAGTTTAGCGATGTCTTTGATTGTGACCATATTTAATTACCTCTTTATCCCTTATAAGTAATAATTTAGTAAATGCTTATCCAATGAACACATATTAACACTAAAAGAAAACGCTTACAATATATTATTTGAATTTTTAGATTAATTGCTTGGTTCGATTTGTTTTGTAAGGAAAAAGGATTAGATTTAACTTGTGAGCCTTTAGGTAAAGCTTTATCGAGCTAAATGTATATAGGTCTGTCACTACAACACTAAAACACAATTTATCACCTAGGTAAAAAGTGGCATGAATTCTAATGATTAAGAGTGGTATAGAAGTAATAAAGAGTTAACAAGTAATTCTGAATTGTTTACAATCTCATACATAATGCTGGCCTTTGGTCTAAGCAAGCTAAGTAATATTCTTGAAAGGAATTGGTTGCAATGTCAACAAGCAGATGTTTGAATGTGGTTGCAGGAAGCGTAGCCATGATGGTGATCATCAGTGGTTGTAGTGGACAGGAAGCTAAATTCGTTAAAGGGGAGGTTCATACTGAGTACGTTGATCTAACAGAGTTGGAGGATACTGCATTGGAAGGTCAGCGTATTTTAAAAGTGGAAGGTTTGAAAGCGCAATTTGAAGAAGAATGGAAAGCAGAACAAGAGCGAATTGCCAAAGAGAAAGAAGAAGCTGAACGTAAAGTTAAAGAGGAGGCTGAAGCTAAGGCAAAGGCCGAAGCGAGAGCTGAGGAAGAAGCAAAAACAAACCCGGCAAATATGGGTCCGGTAGAAAAAGCACAGTGGGAAAATAACAATTTTGCAGATGTGCATGAGCGTGCTAATTATTTAGTCGAAAATCCTAATCATTTAAATAACGTAGTTGGCGATGATGTTACAATGACATATTTAAATACATTAAACGACGATTTGCAATCTTCCGGTGAATTGCAAACAGAAGCAATCTTGAATGGTGAAATGGGGGCAATGGAATAGTCTGCACGGTAATGGCGAGAGCAACTAAAAAGCTTTGGTGGAAAAAGATATTTGGAATAAGTATCAGGCAATTAGGCGTTGTTATTATTTTAGTATTAGTCTTTTTCTCATGTTGAAAACGGTAATAGCTACATCAATATATTCACTAGGAAAAGCAGAATAATTATTCAATATTTATGATTAATTTGAAAATAAATTATATACCAAAAATTGTTGTTGATTGCGAACACACTTCAGATGATACTATGTTAATTATAAAGTAACTAATTATGAAAATAATTTATTAAAAGATACTCCTTAAGGCTAACCACCTTAAGGCTTTTTTAGAGAGAAAAACGAGTGATTTCAAAAAGGAAATCTTAAGCCCTATAACGGTTTGGAAACGATACTATCAGAAAAAGAATGTTTTTCTTACTTGGTTTTAATTCAGGAAGAAGCTTGCCAACCGTTCTTCTTTCAGATTCATAAGCCATCAGTAGCAATTGAACGCGGAACCATTTCCCAGTCTGAGAAGGACAGGGGCTTCGAAAAATCCTTAAATACTTATGGCATCCTCCATTTAATTTACAATAAACAATAAAATTACGTTACTATAGTATTATTATGGAAAATGAGGTGAAAAGATGGAAGATTACATTCTGATACCTGATCATGTAAATAATATAGCTGATATATACAGTGAGAATCTCCATCCTTTTTTTAAGGGCAGTAACATTTCAGATAAAAAAATATCTTTAGATAATCTTAGACGTTTATATGTTAAAGATAAAGAAATGTTCCAAAATATAGTGGATGAATTAGTGATAAGAGGATTTCAATTTGTAACAGTTAAGAAAAACAACTTATTACCGAACTACTTTTACAAAACGGATACCAATTTAGCTATTGAAGAGAATGAAGATAGATATAAGCAATTAGATTTCAGTAAATATGGTTTAGGGAATTTCATATTAAGATTTAATGTAAAAAGTGATCTGTTTTTCAATGGGATCCAGTTTGATGCTCTTTATCATCTAAATAAACATCTAGATATGGATGGATTAAAGGATGAGTTTATAAGTTTAGGTTTCTTTGCCGAAGATCATAAAGAAGAGCCAATGGCAAGCATAGTACATAATTCTAATTCGGATAATCATGTAATGGGTGAAAGAGATATTATCCTATCAAATATACCAATAGACAAGTTGTTTAACGAAAATAGATATAATTCATTCCGAGCATTCTGTACAGATAAAAGTATATCTAATATCTTACAAGTTACCACTGGAGAATTAGAGGAATATTCGAATAGAAAAGGTGTAGGCTATAGAAAAGTTAAAGAAGTTAGAGAAAGAATAGATACAATTCTAACAACTAGTACCGAAGACTTACAGGGTTACATTGAAAATAATTCATCAAAATTCTTTTTTTCTAGTAATAAAACAATTGCGGAAGTATTTGAGCATGGCACAGATAACTCTTTTCTAGATTATTGTAACTCAGAAGGAATAATAACGATTAATGATCTGACTGATGATGTAGTTAAGAAATTTGGGAATCAACCAAGAATACGGAAGAAAAAAGTTGAAGAGGTCATGAAGATATTAGAAGACTATCGTTATCCTGTTGATGTCTTTGAACAGTTTGTCTTTGAATCTGGTGATATATATCCTTTAATAAGACAAAGAGCATTAGTAGATGTTTTGAGGGCCTTTGATATTACCTCATCAAAAGAAACGGATTTAAAAATCTCAGACATTGAAGGTCTAACATTAAAAGATATAGGCTTGGAAGATGTAGACTTAATTATTCTATCCAGAAAATTAAAGAAACAACGCCCATTGGAAGTGATAGCAGAGAGTATATTTGATAGGATACCTGACCAGAGATATAAAGTACTTTCATATAGGTTGAAAGACAAACTCACTCTTGAAGAAACAGGCAAGCATTTCGATTTAACAAGGGAAAGAATACGACAAATAGAAAGAAGAGCTATAAATGAAGCTCTTAGCTTTTTACATGAACAAAATACATTTAGTTTATTAGAACTATTAACTGGATCGCCTGATTATATTGCTGAAATAGATTTGCAAAATTTATTTGGAAAAGAGTCAGAACTTGTTATTGAACTTTTAAAAACGAAAGAAAGTCCGTATTTATACGATGAAAAGGTTGAACTATTTATTATTAATAGTGAAATTGAGAAGCAATTAAAAATTATAGACCAATATATTGATGATTTGCCTGATTATTTTACGGTAACAATGAAAGATACATTGGTCGAAAAATTACATGAGGTAGGCTTTGATGATTATACAGAGGAAATAGCCGAAAGAATCCTCAAAGAGCATGGATATATACAATACGGAGAATACTTTTCCAAAGGAAAGTTATCAATAACGGATGTCTTAGAAATTTTGTTTAAATATCATATCGATCATCCAGTAAGAATAGATGATGAGGGTGCAAGTTATATAGCATCACTGGCACAGAAAATTTTAAATTTCTCTTATGAGGGGAAAACAAGACCAACAGAGGCACGTGTTAGAGAAGTAAATAATATTATTTTAGTAGATCGGTTAACTTTTCAATGGTTTGATCAGGAAAACTTTGATTCAAGTTTAATCGAAGAAATTGATCAATTTCTTGAAAATAGACTGCAAGAAATCTCAGTTGTTAATGCAGAAGAAATTTACGATCGGTTCAAGAATAAAATAGAGCATGCGAAAATAACAAATAAACTGCATTTATACTCTATTATCAAGTTCTATTTAAGTGAAGAATATGATATTGGTCAAGGAAACACATTAAATATATATAGTAAGGATGGACAACGTATCAATGCTGAAGAAACATTGGTGCAAGTAATTCGGTCATTGGGCGCTCAATGTACTAAGGATGATATTCAAGAAAAAATAAAATGGCCGCGACATAAAATTGACTTAACACTATCTAAATCGAATTTAATATTGCCTTGGGGAACAAATCAAGTAATTCTATTAGAAAAGTTAGATTTAAAAGAGGAACAGATAAAAAATCTATTAGACTTGGCAGCTTATTGTTTAAAAGATGGTTATTCGACTTCCGGGTTGATTTTTAATGAAATTAAATTTGACTCAAATCTTTCAATATTAATCAGGGAAAAAGAGCTGGATGATCATATTAAACTGGCCGGGTTACTGAAGGTGTTAAACAACTCAATTAATGGCCATACTAATTTTCTTTATTTAGATGGCTGTCCAATAACTTCAATGGAAGAAGCTATTACTCATGTATTTAATCATCCGACGACTAGACAGGAAATAAGAGATTTTATTACAAGTTATGGTTATAAAGACTTAATGCCTTTTAATATTTTAGGAAATCTTTTAGATTCACGACAGTTTATAGAGATTAGTCGCGATGAATTAATACCGGCACATATGCTGGATCTCACAAATGAAGAGATTCAAGCTGTAATAGAGTATGTTGAGGATCAAATGAAAGATAAAGAATATCTGTCATTAATGAAGTTGAAAGGATATCGAAGAAAATTACCTTCTATTGATTATCATTGGAATCCGCATCTAATAAAAACTGTTATTGTTGGCCGGGGATTTAAACATATAGAAAAAGATATTAATGATTACCGATATGATGAACTGATCATTGTAAGAGAAAACAGCATAATTCACTCATTTTCAGAGTTGGTTTATAAAATAATTGATGAAGAATATACTGGACAGATGCATGAGAAGGCTATTTATGAATTTTTGGCTGCAAAGGGAATCGTAAGGGAGCAAGTTGTAGAAGTGAAAAAAGTATTGCCGTATGAATTGAAGCATAGTGAATTATTTACCTTTGACCAACTAGGATTTGTCAGCTTAAGGAAGTGAATAGATGTCGTTCAAAGATCTTAAATTAAAATACAAATATCGATCCGATCACGATCGTATATATGACGATTTTTATAACAAATGTTTAAATGAAGCAATCAATTATGATCGAGCTGCCGGCTATTTTACAAGCAATAGTTTAATTATTATTGCAGAGGGGCTTGAGAAGTTTTTTGAGAAAAATGGAAGAATTAGAATGATCGTAAATCCCTTTTTAACAAAAGAGGATTTTGAAGCAATAGAACTAGGCTTTAAAGCGAAATATGATGTCGTAGCAGCCTCTTTGCTGAAACAGATTTCTTTATGTAAAGAAGTAATACAAAAGGACTCATTGAGTACTCTTGCATGGCTGATATATAATGACAAACTTGAAATGAAAATTGCTTATACAAAGAATAATAGCTTATATCATGAAAAGTTTGGGGTATTCTATGACGCAGATGGAAATAAGGTTGCTTTCTCAGGTTCAGCGAATGAAACTGCTGGCGGTGTAAGAGATAATTTTGAAAAGGTAGATGTGTTTTGGAAAGAAAGTGAATCTGAAAGAATAGAAGATATGATTAATGATTTTGAAAATATGTGGAATGACAATACAAATGGATTGTCTATTATACCAATGCCTGAAGTAGTAAAAGATACTATAGCCGGATATAAAAAGGAGGGAAAGAATATTCAACCTCATCAAAAAGTTATTAAACCAAGAGATTATCAGCTGGAAGCTATCCGGGCTGTAAAAAATAATGACTGGAAAGGCATTTTGGAGATGGCAACAGGAACAGGAAAAACGATCACGAGCCTCCTGATTGCCAACGAATACTATAAAGACTATAAGAAAATCTTCTTAATCATAGCGGTCCCTTTTGTTCATTTGGTTGATCAGTGGAAAAAGAATTGTGAAGATGCAGGTTATAATCGCTTTACGTTCTGCTATGGAAGTAAAAAAATATGGAGTAACAAATTACAGACATATGTTAGAGATTTTAACAGTGGAATTATTAATAAACATGTTGTAATTACAACTTATAATAGTGCAGCATCAGAAGAATTTAATGACCTAGTTTCTTCGATTAAAGGAAGAGTTTTTTTCATTTCCGATGAGTGTCATTATTTTGGTATTAAAAGTTTACGGTATCATAAATTTAATTCGTTTGATGGTAAAGTGGGATTATCTGCAACACCTGATCGTTGGTGGGATGAAGAGGGAACTGCATTTGTTGAAAACTATTTTGGAGATACTGTATATGAATATAATATGCAGCAAGCAATAGATAATGGAGCACTTACTGAATATATTTATAATCCTATTTCAGTTGACTTGACAGATGATGAACTTGAAAGATATGAAAAATACACAAGAAGATTGATACAAATTTACAACTCCAAAGAAAAAGATAGTGATAAAATAAGTACTTTAAATAGAAAAAGAAGCTTGATTTTAAGTAAAGCTGTTAATAAGAAGGATATTCTCTTTGCGAAATTCAGAAATATGAGCAGGGATGATGTATCGCATACACTTGTTTATTGTGCACCTGGTGAGGTTGATGTCATTACTAGAGAGCTGGCAGACATGGGATATCGAGTACATAGGTTTGACTCAAGAGTTTCAAATGAAGACCGTATGAAAATTTTGGTTGCTTTTGATACCGGAAGTATACAAGTACTGGTAGCTATTAAATGTTTAGATGAAGGTGTAGATGTTCCTAGTACCAGAACAGCCTATTTTCTGGCAAGCACCTCAAATCCAAGAGAATTTGTCCAACGCCGCGGCCGTATTCTACGTAAATATAAAAATAAGAATCTGGCAACTATTTATGATTTTATCGTATTACCGAGGTTGGCGAGCGACCAGTTATATAAGTCGATAGCTTCAAAGGAATTACCAAGGTTTGCAGAATTTTCAAGGTATGCAATCAATAAGTTTAAAGCAAGAGAAATAATTGGCAAAGAACTACAGTCACATTCACTTGAATATTTAATGGATAAGTTACCCTGGGAAGTATACAACGAATTCAAGAACAATATGGAGGATGTCCTATGAATATGAATGAAGATTTAAAGCGAAAGATAGATAATTTTCCTGATGAATTATCAGAACTTGCAAAATATTTATTACATGAATTAGATAAAGGCAGACATTCGTCATCACAAATAGAGAAGATGATTCGTGATGAGATAAGGGAGATTGTCATAGAGGAGATAGAAGATGAAACTAATTGATATTAGACTTAAAAATTTCAGACAATTTTATGGAGAGCAAGAGATAGAGTTTGCTACTGGGAATGAGAACATAACGATTATTTTCGGGGAAAATGGAAAAGGTAAAACAGGTATATTCAGAGCCCTTATGTTTGGTTTATATGGAACAACTCATATCCAGCAAGACAATCCAAAAGAAAGAATTCATTTAGTCAATTTTAAGATTATGCAAGAAAATATAAATATACCTGTTGATACATATGTGCAGGTTTGTTTTGAATATAAAGGAAAAAGATACTTGATTAGAAGGGAAATGCAAGGATTCCGAACTTCTAATGGTGATATCACTGAAAGAGTATCAAATGTAGAATTAAACATTGTAGATGAATATGGGAATTACGAGTCAGAAAGTGAAAATGATGAAGATAAAGTAAACCAGCAAATGAATGATATTCTTCATGAAAATATTAAGGATTTTTTCTTATTTGATGCTGAGAAAATTGAAACACTTACTAAAACGGATGCACGAGTAAAGGCTGAAGTTAAGACAGGTATCGTTAAATTACTCCAGATTGATAAACTTGAAGAAGCGATCAATCTATTAAAGAGGTTACATTCTTCTGAAAAAAGGAGAATTTTGGCTAATACAAAGGATATAGATTTAAATCGCAAACAGAATTTAATTGATACTACAACAGAGCTCATAACGCAATTGGAAGAAAAGCTGCAATATAAAGAGGCGGATCAGCTGGCTTGCAGCAAGGAAATTGAAGATATTCAAAGGAAACTGTCTGAGAACGAAGAAGTTAGAAAAATCCAAGATAAGTATGATAATGAGAAGGAAAAGAAAAATCTACATATAAGATTGGCAAAAGATAAGCAAAATGAAATAAAGAAGAAATTAATAAGTAATGGATATAACCTGGTAATGAAGGATACTTATGTCTCGGTTAGACAGTATCTTGAGCAGATCATGACAGACCAAAAGGATCTTATCCCTCTTGAAGTAATTGAAAAGTCATTAAAGAGTGGAAAATGTGCATGTTGTAATAACGACCTGAATGTCCATTTGCAAAACTATAAATATGTTGAATTATTGAGAAATAATTATAAACGTTCAGAATTAACCCCGTTAATATCTATGATCAATAACAATATCTATGATTATGAAAAGGAAGAAAAAGAAATACTTGGCGATATAGCGCAAAAGCTAGCTGATTTCAGACAGATAAAGGATGATATTGAAGAGATTAATAAGGTGCTAGACAAATACAGCCAGCAAGTATCAGAAAAAGCTCAGGAACAAGAAAATTTAATGCATCTTGAACGTACATTGAAGGATAAACAAAGACAGCTTCTTGATTTAGGAGTGGATATTGAAACTCTTAAGCAGCAAATATCCATAAATGAAGATAAGCAGAAAGAACTTGAAAAAGAATTAGCACAAATGATCCGTGAGAATGAAAGTCTACTCATTGACCATAGAGTATTGGAGTATATTAGTAAGCTGAAGGATCAATTTGATAATATATTTATAGAATACAGCGATGAAATGCGATTGAAGCTTACACATGAAGCTACTGAGATTTTTAAAATGTTAATAGATCGAAAAGATAAAGACCTCATTAAGAAAATTGATATAAACGAGAAATATGAAATTGAGATAATTGGTTGGGAAGATGTAAATATTACGCAGGATATTTCTCAGGGGCAAAGACAGGTGGTTGCACTTTCCTTTATAACTGCACTGGCAAAGGTTGCATCTGGCGGAAATAAAAGCATTGATTTTCCTCTATTTATGGATACTCCATTTGGGCGAATCAGTGGTAATAACCGCGATCATTTAATTGATCATATTCCAAATTTAACATCGCAATGGATCCTTCTTTTAACAGATACTGAACTTTCGAAGACAGAAGAGATGAAATTTAAAACAACTGGTAAATTAGGAAAATGGTATCGTTTAGATCAGAAGAGCCCTGGACACACAGAAATAGTGCCAGTAAATATTAATGAGACCATGGCAACAAGGGGGTAATGGAATGGATTTTTTAAGTGAACAAGCACTACTATACACAAGTAAAAAATATGAACCAATCTATATGCATTTAAATACAAAATATGAGATGAAATATCAGGATATATTTCTGCTTTGTGCAAGTCTTGGTTTTAAAAATAACAGGAAACATGTAATTTCAGAAAGAGGAAGGGAATTACGAACAAACTATTTTAACAGTAAGCAAAAGGCTACAGTCTATTCTATAATTTTGAGTGATCAGGAAATAGGAAAAAACATAGAAGCCTTTGAAGAAACTGATTTTCGCTTAAAGGCTAGGAAAACCCTAGAAAGTTATGCAGAAGGCGGTATGGAAATACTGGTTGAAGAAGTTTTCAGAAGACGATGGGATGGATATAAATTAGATGAATCCTATACTGAGTATGAAATAGATATAGTGTCATATATTTATTCAGATGCCAATAGTATTCCGTTTTAAAGAAATAAACAATGAAAAAATAGAATATTTATTCTGAGGTTCTATTTATATGTAATCCTAATGTGAAAAAGGAAGCCAACATGGCGGTTTCACAGAGAAAATTTTTAAATGATAGTAAGAAACATTCAAGTTTTTTAATATATTTCAGTTATTTGAGAAGAAATGACATCCTAAAAATTGTTATTGGATACCAACCCAAATAAGATGATACTATATAAATGGAAATAAATAATAATCTAACTAATTATGAAAATAACTTTTGAATAGATTAAGCTTTAAATTATAAAGAATAATTCAAAAAGAAAACTATAATCTCCAAGAACTGTATCTAATGATTATAAAGAAATAAGGTTAAAAAGCTCCGCGGTAATCGGAGCTTTTTGTGTGAAATTTCCAGTTTGGTATAATAAGAAGTAATAAAGAGAATAAGGAGTAGTTTAATCTTATGAGTTTACAACTTGGCTGGGTAGATTATTCAAACGCAGATCGGAATAAGGTTTTAAGTGTTCTACATGCTTTGGCAGCTCCTGAAGCGGTGGATGAAATTGGAATTGGGTTAATTCGTGATGGGTTTGCCGATATATTTTTTCCTGGAACTTCTACAATCCAGACAAGAGCAAAATACTTTTTTGTTGTTCCTTATTTATTAATGGAATTAGAGGATAACAAAATAAAAGATTATAAAAAATTCCTAAAAGAACTGGCTAATTGCGAGATTGAGTTAATAGATTTGTTTAAAGCATCAGATGTGAATGCACATGGAATTATCGGTGCCCGTGCAGGTAAAAGTTTGAAGAGGAAGCCTTCCAGTATCTATTGGAGTGGGCTTAAAACTTTTGAGATGTTTACGAATCCTTATTTATCACTTGAGGGATATGCAAAAGAAGTTTGCCGATTAAATCAGCAAAAGCAAATCTTTAAGTCTCAAGGTCTTGCCCATGAAGAATCAACTGACGATCAGGATGCTGTTCAGTTGGGAAATCGTGTGTACTGGGCAGTTAATAGACCTCCGGAAAATTGGAAAGAAGAGCTTTCAATAAAGTTGACTCAGGAAGAAGCAGAATTTCTGAAGAATCGTATTCTCATGTCTTCAGAAACAATGAACACCCTTTATGCAGAAATGATTAGAGATACAAGCAATACAATCTATAAGGCAGAGAATTTTTCATCAATTCCAGTCCATATATTACCGGAATCAATAAGAGAAACATATGAGCTGGCGCGTGATTTCAGTGAATTCATCTTCGGAGCAATCATCCGATATAACCTGATTTTATCCAACGGTCAAAATGAATTGGCCATACAAAGATGGGAAGAGTGGAAAAATAGTTCTTTTGTTAAAGAAAAATTTGCTGATTTTAACATAGATAAAGTGTTCAGCACTTTAGAACTCAACAATTTAAAATTGAAAAATTTTATTATGGAGTGGAAGAGAGCTGTACTTACGGGAAATGAGAATGAAATGGACGAAGTAGTCATTAGGAGAGAAATATCCATTAAAGGGACAGGCAGAGCTAAATTAAATAACCCGACTGTTTATGCCTATAAGGATGGAGCTTGGTTTGGAGGAGAAACGTTTCTGCAATATCGTTTTGCGGATGCGAAAAAAATACTGGATGATATTTATGCAGCAATGGGGGATTCGGAATGTTAAATCCATCAACAGATCGTAAGAATTATGGAGATATGCTAGTACCACCTAATGGTTATAAAGTTGATTTTGCGATTGGCACAACGTATTCGCTTGATTTGCAAGCCTTGACTGGAGTTCCTATTTCATTAAGTCTCTCTTATGAAATGGATAAAAGTTTGATGTCCAATCCAATCTTCTTGCTGGAGGCTATTCGGAAAAGCAAGGACCATTTTATAGTATTCTGTGAAGCTGGCCAGATAAAAGTTCCGCAAAAAGGGAATTTCTTATATACCCAAATGGAGAATAATGTTTTTGAAGTTGCGCTTCCTAATGAAAAGTCCTTTCATCCGAAAGTATGGGTGATCAAATACACAAATGACGAAGGAAAAGCTTTATATAGAGTGATTGTGCTAAGTCGGAATTTAACCTTTGACCGAAGCTGGGATATAGTGGTCAGTCTTGAGGGAGAGAGAAGGAAAGAAAAATCAGAGGTTTCTACTTCGCTGATAGATTTCTTGTCCTACCTGGTACCTTATGCGACAGATAATTTAAAAAAGAAAAAAATGAAGAAATTGATTCAAGAGCTTGCCTATGTACATTTTGAGGATCAAGGGACTAATTATAAAGAGATTGAATTTTCACCTATAGGAATTAATGGTCATGGTAAGGAAGAAACAGGGTTATTTGAAACTTATCATGATCTGATTATCTTTTCGCCCTTTTTAAGCAGAAGTACTGTGGATGAATTAGATTCCCTGTCTCTAGGAGAAGAAGCGAAAAAATATTTAATTACAAGAAGATCTGAATTAGCTAAGCTTCATGAAAGTATATTGGAGCACTTTGATGTATATGTGTTAAAGGATTTAGTCGTTGATGGTGAGTTTGCCATCAGTGAATCGAATGCTGATTCGGAACAACTTGAGGTTTCCAGGCAACAGGATATTCATGCCAAAATGTATATCCGCAGGAAAGGCGGAAGAGTGCACTTTTATTTAGGATCAGCGAATTGTTCACATAACGCCTTTCATGGAAATATTGAATTTTTACTACATTTTCATTATCGAAAATATGGTTTTAAGATAGAGCATCTATTAAAAGACCTGTTTGGTGAGGATGAACAGGATAATCCTTTTGAGAGAATTACAGAGTTATCGTCTGAAGTAGAACATGTAGATGATGTAAAAGTCAAACTTGAAAAAGCAATAAAAAGTTTATCTCGCATCCCTAGAAAAGGTAACGTAAGAGATATAGAGCAATATTATGAGGTCTCCCTTATATTTGAGGATTTACCCAGTGATATAAACTTTTCGTTTTCTCCACTATTTACTGGAAGGATGCAGCCATTATTAAAAGAAACGATAATTAGCCCGCTCAGCCTCATGGAGCTGGGAGAATTTTATGTGGTTCGTGCATCCAGTGGAGACCAATTTGTTGAGCGGGTTATTAAGATTCCGATAGATGGAATTCCAGAAGAAAGGGACAAAGAGGTCTTTCAAAGTATCATAAAAGATAAACAGACTTTCCTACAGTATGTCTCTTTTCTATTAGCGGATGATTATTTATATGAAGCCATGGAACAATTGGCACTCCGAAAAAAAGGGATGACTGCAGCCCATAAAGATAGCCTCATAGATGAAAACGTAGTGTTATATGAAAGTATGTTAAAAGCGGCTGCTGATGCACCAGAAAAACTGGCTGATATTCATCAGGTGGTCTCGATGATTCAAAACGAGGAAATCATACCAGCAGATTTTGAGCAACTTTATCAAGTATTTATGGAAGCATTGAAAAAGGAGAGGCAACCATGAGTATAGAGCTAACGGAAAAACGAATCATGGAAGGATTAAAAGATTTTCAGAGGGCGACAGTTGATAGGGTCAGTGAACTTCTAAAAGGAGAATCTGCCCGTGTCCTTGTTGCTGATGAAGTAGGATTAGGAAAAACGATGATTGCGCGAGGAGTCATTGCGCAATTGGCTCGTTATCATAAAGAAACTCTCAAGGATGATTTGTTTAAAGTCGTTTATGTTTGTTCAAACCATACGATTGCCGAACAAAATCTTCATAAGTTAAAAATCAATGACAATGTAAAAGTGGAGAAGTCGAATGACTCTCGATTATCAATGCAGCATCTTAAAATCTTTGAAAACAAGCAGGATTCGGAGCTGTTAGAAAGCTATGTTCAACTAATTCCTTTAACTCCAACAACCTCTTTTAATATGACAACCGGAACAGGGCTTTATCGTGAAAGAGCACTTATTTATGCTATTTTGCAAGAATACAACCCCTTAAAGCTATACAGGGAAGAGCTAAGTATTTTGTTGCAAAATCAAGTTGGATATTGGGATTGGCATACACAGGATTATAAGGAAAAAGTGGATGAATGTAATAAAGCAAATAATGGCGAATACTTGGAAGTCATGTTTCAAAAAATTAATGAATATTACGAGCAATATCCTGAACAGCTGGAGGATTTACTTCAAGTTTGCTGTGATATTAGGGAAGGAATTGAAAGCAAAGCTGATCGGAACAGAAATATTAACCGACTCCGTAAGATGATGACAGAGATCAGCGTAAATCTAATTGACCCTGATTTAGTCATTATGGATGAATTTCAACGTTTTAAAGAGCTTATTAATACAGAATCTGATAGTGAAACAGCTGTCCTGGCAAAGAAGTTTTTTAATATTCATCAAAAAGACGATCAACGGGTGAAAATCCTATTGTTATCCGCAACGCCCTATAAGCTTTACTCTACTTTGGAAGAAATGCATGAAAACAATGAGAACTCTCATTATAAAGAATTCATGCGGGTGACCGATTTTCTTTTTGAGAACAATGAACAACGTAAAAAGGAATTTCAAACAATCTGGAATGATTATTCGATGTCCCTGAGTCAATTGACCACAGAAAATTTTTCTGTCATTTCGGCCAAGAAAAAGCTTGCGGAGGATGCTCTCTATAAAGGAATTACAAGAACAGAACGCAATCTTGTTCAGGGAGATGGAATCATTGATGTGTCCAATAAGGACGGTCATTTAAAGGTGGCAGTAGAAGATATAAATTCTTACAGGATGATGAGCCAACTTGTTCAGGATTGTAAGTTATCTGAAAAAATTCAGCCAGATTATATTAAATCGGCACCGTATGTAATGAGTTATATGGAACACTACAAAATAAAAGAGCGGATTCTAAACTATTTCGTTGATCATCCACAGGAAATTAAAAAAGCAAAAAATGATTTGCTATGGCTAAATAGGAAATCAATTAACCAATATAAAGAGATTCCAATTCCAAACGCAAGAATGGGTAATATTATGGAGAATGCCTTGCCAGAGGGTGCTGAAAAACTCATTTGGATTCCCCCCTCTCTCTCATATTATGAATTTGGCGGCTGCTACAAGGGATTTGAAGATTTTTCAAAGACTCTTGTATTCTCAGCTTGGGAAATGGTGCCGCGTTCGATTGCTACCCTGATGTCCTATGAAGCAGAAAGAAGGACAGTAGGCAAGCTTATTTCTGAGATCAAACCGAGTAAGAAAAAGCGTAAAAAGAAGCGCAGTAGAAAGGTGAGTCAGGAGAATATTACGTATTTCAGCAAGCAACGTTTCCCTTCTTCTCGATTTACATTTAAAATGCAACAACATCAACCAGCTACAATGAATCTACTGTCCATCTTGTATCCTTCGATTACGCTGGCAAACTTATTTGATCCTATTAAAACATTAAATAATAAATGGACTCTGGAAGAGGTAAAACAAGATATAGGTTCCGAGCTCAAAACTATGCTTGCTTCTATTTCTTATATAAAGTCTGATGTAAATAGGGAGGATCAAAGCTGGTATTACATGGCCCCACTTCTTTTAGACAAGCAAAATGAAACAATCCGTGCATGGTTAAACGAGAATAATCCTATGGGTGAATCGGCAAAGGATATGGAAGAGGATAGTGCTTTGTCGAAGCATTTTGATAAGATAAGAGAACAATTTTTATCAGATGATTTACCTGAGATGGGGACGATGCCAGAAGATTTGCTTGAGGTATTAACAAATATGGTCCTTGGCTCACCAGCGATTGCAGTATATCGGACACTCGGTTTTGAATCAGTTCAATCTTTATGTCAGGCTGTATCGATTGGTAAAACACTTATGGATCGATTCAACAGTCAGGAAGCGATATCGATTGTAGACCTGCAATACGGATCAGAGGGTGAGGATGCATATTGGAAGAACGTCCTGAAATATTGTGTGGATGGTAATATACAAGCGATGCTGGATGAGTATGCCCATATGCTATATGAAGGTATGGACATATCTTCAGACAAGAGAGAGTCAGCGAATGAGGTAATACATGAAAAACTACAAGCTTCATTTAAAAGTCATTCAGCAAGTCTAACAGTTGATACGTACGAGGATTTTAAATCTCGAGTGATGCAGTTAAGTAAGGGAGAAAAGACCAAGCGTAATAAGCAAATGAAGCTAAGGACGAATTATGCTGTTGGTTTTTATGATGTGAAAGTGGCAGATAAGAGCTTGCAACGGAAGGATAATCTCCGTTTGGCATTTAACTCACCGTTTCGCCCATTTGTATTAGCAAGTACATCTATCGGACAGGAAGGTTTGGACTTCCATTATTATTGCCGCCGAATCGTCCATTGGAATCTACCTCATAACCCAATTGATCTTGAACAAAGAGAAGGCAGAATAAATCGATATAAAAGTCTAGCTATCAGAAAAAATGTAGCCACAAAATATCGTGACATCCATTTTAAGAATGATATATGGACCGAGTTATTTAAGCAGGCAAACGAAAAGGAAAAGACAGAAGGTTCCTGTGAGCTGATTCCATTTTGGTCTCTCTCTGGTGAACAGCCATACAAGATTGAACGAATTGTCCCTGGCTATCCATTAAGTAGAGATATGGCTCAATATCAGCGATTAATTCAAATTCTCTCTCTATACCGATTAAGCCTTGGCCAAGCCAGACAAGAAGATATAATTGAGTACTTAAATGCTAATCTGCCAGCGGATCAATTAAAGGAACTATTTATGAATTTAAGTCCGTTTTATAAACAAAAATAAAATGGACCATAAAAGATAAATAATAAAAAAATGTTGAAGGAGAGGAGTATGTATGGCAGGAAGAACGATACAGATTTTTTTACCCTTTGGATCTCCTCGTGGAATTAAGATAGCTGAAATAACAAATCGAACAGTTCAAGCCATTTTAATTCCACGTAATCAATTAGCGGAAGCGGAATCACGAGAAGAAATCCAAAGTGTTGGAATCTATTTTCTCTTTGGACAAAATGATGAGGATGCCTTACCAAGAGTCTATATTGGAGAGGCTGAGAATTGTTATCTGCGATTAAAGCAGCATAATAAGGAAAAAGATTTTTGGGAAACCGCTGTTGTCTTTGTAACGAATAATAATCAAAACCAATTTACAAAAACGGATGTAAAATATCTTGAGCGACTTTCTTTTCAAAAAGCTACAGAAATTAAACGCTATATGATCAATCAAACTGTGCCAGCATCTTCTTTTGTTCCTGAATGGCGGACGTACGATCTATTAGATATATTTGAAACGATGAAAATCTTGTTATCAACGTTAGGCTTTCATTTATTTGAAACGATCAGAAAATCACAAGAGAGTAATGATGCTAATCATACAAATACCTCTATCTTCTTTTGTAAGGGAAAAGGACTAGTAGCATCAGGTGAATATACCGATGAAGGTTTTGTAATCTTCAAAGGATCGAAAATGTCTAAAAGTACCTCAGCCAGTATTCATAATTATTTAATAACAAAGAGAGAAGCTTTGGTTAAAGATCATATTGTATTAGACAATGGTGAGTTCTATATTTTCCAAAAAGATCATTTGTTTTCTTCACCAAGTACAGCCGCAGGTGTAATGCTGGGTAGAAATGCGAATGGGTGGAGAGAATGGAAGAATAAAGATGGAGAAACAATGGATTATATTATTAGAGGGAATAAAAATTAATCTAACTTATTAAGTCGGGTCATATATTTGTTCAATACCAGATGATATTCCTTTATTAAGATTAACCAAAGAATTGTTGAGTAAAATAGAACCTTTATTGAAGGTTCTATTTTACTATATTCAATCCCGTATAGATTAATTAAGTGATATTATTTATATATAATCTTTTGAATGGAGTAATTGACTATGCCAATACACAACAAACTAGTCCGTGATTTAATTCCAAATATAATAGAAGAAACAGGTAAGAAATTCTCAACAAGAATTTTAGATAACGATGAATACATTAAGGAATTAAAGAAGAAAAGCCAGGAAGAGCTGCAGGAATATTTGGAAGCGAAGGATGATGAGAGTGCCATTGAGGAGCTTGCTGATTTACTGGAAATCATTCATGCGTTGAGTAAATGCCATGGGGCTGATTTTGATAAGTTGGAAGAGGTTCGTGTGAAAAAAGCAGCTAAACGTGGTGGATTCGAGGATAAAATTTTCTTAATCGAGGTAGAAGATTGAACAAGGTTCGGTTAATCACCCATGATTTAATAGATCATCTTACACAGAGTATCAGCCAGGCGAAATCCTGTTATATCCTCACATCCTTTGTCATGAATTCAGGCGTTAAGCTGCTGGAGCCTCTTTTGAAAGAAGTGGCAGAAAACGGAGCCGATATTAAAATCTGTACTGGCGATTATTTATATATTACGCAGCCAGAAGCATTAAAACGATTAATGAATATTCATCCAGAGATTGAAACGAGGGTCTGGAAGAGTGAAGGAATCTCCTTCCATCCTAAAGCCTATATTTTTGAAAATGAAGAGGAAGGTATCTTTTATATCGGCAGTTCCAATATGTCTAAATCTGCTTTAACAAAGGGTGTTGAATGGAATCTGGCAGTTGCCGGTGAAGTTGAGGATGATGTGGTAGAATCTGTAATTACTGAATTCCTTAATGCTTTTCATGATCCAGCTACAGTGCCATTGAATGAGATTACTGTACAAGAATATGAAGCTAAATACACAGAGTTTCATAATAAATATCCACAACTGCAGACAAAGTGGACTAAACAGGAAGAACTTGATTTGACTTTACCTGTAGAGGATAATCCTAAAGAAAGTTCGTCTAATCCCGGACAAATCATTGAGCTACCTGAAGTATATAATGCCATTGCTCCGCGTTTTGCTCAGAAGCCTGCACTGGAAGAATTACAGAAAATACAGGAAGAAGGCTATGACAAAGCAATGGTTGTAATGGCAACCGGTCTTGGTAAAACCTACTTGGCCGCTTTTTTTGCCAAGCAATTCAAACGAATTTTATTTATTGCCCACTTGGAGGAAATCTTAAACCAGGCATCCTCATCGTTTAAAAATGTGATTCCGTATGTAACAACCGGTATTTTTAATGGGAAAGAAAAAAATCCTGAAGCTGATGTAATCTTTGCTTCTATACAAACATTGAGCAGGAAAAAGCATTTAGAGACATTTTCACCTGATGAATTTGACTTAATCATTGTCGATGAATTCCATCATGCTGCGGCAAACTCCTATCAAAAGGTATTAAACTATTTCCAGCCAAACTTCTTGCTTGGTATTACAGCCACACCAGATCGGAATGATTATCGAGATATTTATGCCATTTGTGATGGAAACGTGGCATACCGGATTGAATTTATTGAAGCGGTTCAAAAAGAATGGCTTTCTCCTTTTCATTATTACGGTATCTATGATGAAACGGATTATTCTCAAATTAGATGGTTAGGGAATAAATATGATGCTGAGCAGCTGGCCGAGGCCCAGCTGAAGGAAAGCATTGCAGAAAAGATACTAGATGCTTGGGAACAATATAAACAAACGAGAACATTAACTTTCTGTTCCAGTATTGTTCAGGCTGATTTCTTATCCAACTACTTTAATATAAGAGGTTATCGGACAGTCAGCTTACACTCCCATTCACCAGCAGGATTGCGTGAAAAAGCAATCAGACAGTTAAATGATGGAGATTTGGATGCTATCATGACAGTTAACTTATTTAATGAAGGTGTCGATATACCAAAAGTGGATACTTTGTTATTCGCACGGCCAACAGAATCATTGACTGTTTTTACCCAGCAAATCGGTCGAGGCCTCCGTCTGGCTGATGGAAAAAGCTATTGTGTCATCATTGATTTAATCGCCAACTATCGAAATGTAGATATTAAGCAGTCTATGTTTTATCTACCGCAGGATGCTAAAAGTAAAAAGTATAAGCAGTTGCCTGTATTACCAAATGGTTGTGAAATGCATATCGAACTTGAAGCAAAAAGGCTAATAGATGAGCTGGCTAAAAAGAAAATGCCGAGAAAAGAAAAGTTATTGAATAGCTATCTGCAAGTGAAAACTGAGCTTGGAAGAAGACCAACCTATTTAGAAATGCATATGAATGGTTCTACAGATAGTAAACTTTTCAAACAGGAGTTTAAATCCTATTATGCATTTTTAAAGTGGGCTGATGAACTGACCGAAGAAGAAAATGAAGTGGTTGATCAATATGCCAATTGGTTTTATGAAGTGGAATCAACAGGCATGTCGAAAAGCTATAAAATGGTCTTGTTATTAGCCATGTTGCAAAGAGGCTCACATGAATGGATGAAACCAATCAAGGCCAAAGAAGCAGCTCCCTTTTTTCATCAATATTTAACTGAAAAAGAATACCGAAAACTCATTGACTTTAATGATAAGACTACAAAGTCCTTATGGAATTATGATGAAGGAAAAGTTGCTTTATTAATTAAAAAAATGCCAATGGCTAAATGGAGTGGAAGTTCGAAAGGGCTGATTGAATTTAAAAACGGTATTTTTTCACTATCATTTGAAATAAATAAAAAAAATCAAACGTTGATATATGAGTTTACAAAAGAGATCTGTAAGTATCGGTTACAGGCTTACTTTGAGAGAAAAAAATAAAGCCTATATGATACAGACTTAACACATATGGAAATTATCAGGAAGTTTGTGGTGGAATGTCAGTTGCCCTATTTTGGGTGATGCCTTTTTGTTATCTTAAGCGATAAATTAACGAATGAGATATAATTTGCTTTGTTACGATGTTCACTTTATTTATCGATTGTTGAAAAGGTGTAGTTAGATTTATTTGGATGTAATAATAAGGAAATAAACAACTTTTACTTATTAAGTGTTAATTTGTTATTCTAATAGTAAATAAGTTGTATTTTGTATAAGAAGGGAAAACAACATGATTAATTTTCAAGATAAAGTAAGTTTTATTTGGTCGATTGCAGAGGTATTACGTGGGCCATATAAACCAGATGATTATGGAAAGGTAATTTTACCTTTAGCTGTATTACGTCGGTTTGATTGTGTGTTAGAAAGTACAAAAGAAGATGTATTATCGAACTCTGAGAAATTCAAAACAATGAATGAAGATGCTCGTGAGCCGATTTTAAACCGTATTGCGAAGCAAAATTTTCATAATACAAGCAAATATGATTTCACGAAGTTATTGAGTGACGCAGATAATATAGCCGATAACTTACGTGACTATATTAATGGGTTTTCGAAAATGGCTCGTGATATTATGGACCATTTTGACTTTGATCGCCAAATAGAGAAGATGGATAACAATGATCTTTTATATTTAACGATTAAACGTTTTAGTGAGCTTGATCTTCATCCAGAAGTAGTTTCAAATGTAGAAATGGGTTATATTTTTGAGGAATTGATTCGTCGTTTCTCTGAGCATGCAGAAGCAGGGGATCATTATACACCACGTGAAGTTGTCCGTTTAATGGTTAGCCTTCTGTTCATGCAGGATGATGATTTTTTAACGAAGCATGGTTTGACACAAACATTATATGACTGTGCTGCGGGAACAGGTGGTATGGGTTCGGTTGCGCAAGAGTATTTGAAAGAATTGAATCCGACAGCTGACTTGGAGTTCTTTGCCCAAGAAATTAACGATGAGTCGTATGCGATTTGTAAAGCGGATATTTTAATTAAAGGTGAAGATGCAAGAAATATTCGATTGGGCAATACACTTTCGAATGATCAATTTAAAGGTAATAAATTCGATTATTTAATCTCGAATCCTCCATACGGTGTCGACTGGAAATCGTACCAAAAGCCAATTTTAGCTGAACATGAGGAACAAGGTTATAACGGTCGTTTCGGTCCTGGTACACCTCGTTCAAGTGACGGCCAGTTATTATTTTTGCTGCACTTAATCTCAAAAATGAAACCTGTAACAGCGGAAAATCCGCAAGGTTCACGTCTAGCGATTATTATGAATGGCTCACCTTTATTTACAGGTGATGCAGGTTCCGGTGAAAGTGAAATCCGTCGTTATGTTTTAGAGAATGACCTTGTCGAAGGCATTGTGGCAATGCCGAATGACTTATTTTATAACACTGGAATCTCAACGTATATTTGGATTTTGACCAATAATAAAACGGCTATACGTAAAGGGAAAGTACAGCTAGTGAATGCGGTTGACTTCTCACAAAAGATGAAGAAAAGCATGGGAAGTAAACGTATTTTCATTTCTCAAGAACAAATTGATGAAATTGTGCGCTTGTACGGTGATTTTAAACCAGGAGAGTTCGTGAAGATTTTTGATAAAGAAGATTTCGGCTATCAAAAAATTACGGTTGAACGTCCACTTCGCTTAAATTTCATGTTTTCAGAAGAACGTATTCAACGTGTGGCAGAACAAAAAGCCTTCCAAAACTTAGCGTCATCGAAGAAGAAAGGCGATAACGGCCTTGTGGAAATTGAAGCGGGTAAAGAATTGCAAGTAAAGATTATTGAAGTGTTGCGAAGCTTAGAAAGTGACATATTGTATAAAAATCGTGAAGCATTTGAAAAAATCGTGAAAGCGGCTTTCAAACAAGAAGCACTTACAATCGGTGCACCTGTATTTAAAGCTATTTTGGCTGGGCTTTCCGAAAAAGATGAAACAGCAGATGCATGTATGAAGAAAAAAGATGAGATTGAAGCAGATACAGATTTACGTGATACAGAAAATGTACCACTGAAAGAAGATATCCATGAGTACTTTGAACGTGAAGTCAAACCACATGTACCAGACGCGTGGATTGATGAATCAAAAACAAAAGTAGGTTATGAAATTCCGTTCACTCGACAGTTCTACAAATATACAGCGCTACGCAGTTCAGAAGAAATTATGGCTGAGATTAAAAATCTAGAAATAATTATTGCTGAGCAGTTGAAGAAGGTGTTGTGATGAGTTTGAGAAAAGATAGAATCCCATTTCTAGAGCAATTACCTATGAACTGGGAGATTAAGCGTTTAAAAGAAGTTGCAAATATTTATTTAAGTAATGTAGATAAGAAAAGTGTGGAAGGTGAAGAGCGAGTAAAACTTTGTAATTATGTAGATGTTTATTATAATCATACGATTACGAATAAAATTGCCTTTATGTTTGCAACAGCAAGCAAAGAGCAAATTAAGAAGCTCACATTACAAAAAGATGATGTAATACTTACTAAAGACTCAGAATCTCCCTTGGATATAGGAATTCCTACTTGGGTTGAGGCAGATATGCCAGGGGTAGTTTGCGGATATCACTTATCTTTAATAAGACCAAATAAAGAAAAAATTGATGGCTTATACTTATATTATTTGTTATCATCATTCGGTTTCAAAGAACATTTTTGGATTAGCGCAAAAGGGGTAACAAGATTTGGTATTTCTAAAGGTGATATACAAAATATTCAATTAGTAATTCCGCCATTAGAAATTCAACGAAATTTAGCTTCGTATTTAAAAAAACAAGAATTATTAAATGAAGAATTGATTTCAAAGAAAAATAAACTAATAAACTTATTAGAACAACAACGCCAAGCAATCATCACAGAAGCCGTAACAAAAGGGTTAAATCCAAATGTGAAAATGAAAGATTCAGGTGTGGAATGGATTGGGGAAATACCTGAGCATTGGGAAATTAAAAAGATTAAATATAAATTCGACATAAAAAAAGTAATTGAACCACGAGAAGAATTAACAGTACTTTCGCTAACGCAAAAAGGATTAAAAGTTAAGGACTTGAATGATTTTTCAGGACAGCATGCTGAATCATATGAAAAATATCAACGAGTGGATATTGATGATTATGTAATGAACGGAATGGATTTGTTGACAGGTTATGTAGATTGTTCAAAATTTGAAGGGGTAACAAGTCCGGATTATCGTGTTTATCGTTTGAAATATCCCGAAGAGTGCCATGGATATTATTTGAGATATTTTCAAATGTGTTATTTTGAAAAGATTTTTTATGGACATGGACAAGGGGTATCAAATTTAGGTAGATGGAGATTGCAGACGGAGGTATTTAAAAACTTTCCAATCCCAGTACCTCCTATTAATGAACAAATTAAAATCAAAGAATATCTTGAAAATCAAGAAATTGAAATGAAATGTATTATTGAATCAACACAAGAACAAATCCAAAAGCTAAAAGAATACCGTCAATCGCTAATATACGAAGCTGTAACAGGCAAGATAGATGTACGTGATATAGAAATCAACTCGTAACGGAGGTGAAGAGTATGGCTATTGATGCTTCTGAAAAAGGCTTTGAAACTAATATTGAAGAGTCACTTTTGATGAATGGGTATGAAAAGCGTGCACTAAAAGGTGAAGCAAGTCTTCTTTTTAAAAAGTATGCGTTAGATGTCGAGAAGCTCTTCGAATTTCTGGAAGCTACACAAGAGAAACAGTTAAAATTTCTAGAGCGGTCGTATGGTGCGGATTGTAAACAAAAGGTACTTACTCGTATTTGCGAATGCTTGAATAAACAAGGTATCATTCATTGCTTACGTCATGGAATTAAAGATCGTGGAGTAACATTAAAGTTGATTTACAATAAGCCGCCCACAACTATGAATAAATTGATGAATGACTTGTACCATAAAAATATTTTTTCTGTAAGCCGACAAGTGTATTATAGCGATAAACATAATAATAGCTTGGATATGGTTATATTCATCAATGGTTTACCTCTAGTTGTAATGGAGCTGAAAAATCAGTTTACCGGTCAAACAGTCGAACATGCGATTAAGCAATTCAAAAAAGACCGAGACCCGAGAGAGCAACTGTTCCATTTCAATGAGCGTGTCGTAGTTTATTTTGCAGTTGACCCGGATGAAGTATTTATGACAACGAAGCTGGATAAAGATAAAACGTATTTCTTGCCCTTCAATAAAGGCAATAACGGTGGTAAAGGAAATCCAACGGTTTATAACAACTACCGTACCCATTACTTATGGGAAGAAATATTATTGCCAGATAGTCTATTAGATATTTTGTTTCGTTTTGTATATGTAAAAAAGGACGACATTTTAGATTCAAACGGAGAAGTGGTTGATGAGCGTAAGTTGCTTATTTTTCCACGTTTCCATCAGCTTGATGTTGTACGGAAGCTCGAAGTGGATGTGGAAGCAAAACATGTTGGTCAGAACTATTTAATCCAACATAGTGCAGGAAGTGGGAAAACAAATTCGATTTCTTGGCTCGCACATCGTCTGGCCAAACTGCATGATGAACAAAATGAGGCGGTTTTTAGCAGTGTAATTGTTATTACTGACCGTCGAGTACTGGATAAACAACTACAAGATGCTGTGTATCAGTTAGAACATAAAGCAGGCATGGTTGAGCGTATTAATAAGGACTCGAATCAATTAGCAGCGGCAATAATTGGCGAAACACGTATTATCATTACAACTCTGCAAAAGTTTCCATTCATCATGGAGAAAGTATCTGGACTTGAACGGAAGAAATATGCAGTCATTATTGATGAAGCCCATTCTTCACAGGGTGGTAAAGCTTCCACAGCATTGACAAATATTTTATCGGATAAGACGTTGGAAGATGCGTATGAAGAAGATCGTATTGCAGAAGAAAATATGGATAATCTAGAAGAACAAATCATCGAAACCATCATAAAGAGCGGAAAGCAGGATAATGTTTCATTCTTTGCTTTTACGGCAACGCCCAAACCAAAGACACTAGAGAAGTTTGGGACAATGGGTGAGGATGGCAAGCCACACGCATTTCATGAGTACACGATGAGACAAGCGATTGAAGAAGGTTTTATTTTAGATGTACTACAGAATTACACAACGTATAAGACGTTTTATAAGATTGCAAAACAAGTAGATGATGATCCGTTGGTGTCACAAAAACAAGCTACGAAAAAACTGGCCCAATATGTGTCACTTCACCCTCATAATATTGCTCAAAAAACGGAAATCATAATTGAACACTATCGTAATTTTACACGGCATAAAATCGGTGGTCGAGCGAAAGCAATGGTGGTAACAGCAAGCCGTCTACATGCGGTGCGTTATAAGATTGCTTTTGATAGGTACATTGATAAGATGGGCTATCATGATTTGAAAACAGTTGTAGCTTTCTCTGGCATTGTAAAAGATCGAGATATACCATACTCAGAATCGGATATGAATGGTTTTAGTGAGAAAGAGTTACCTGAAAAATTTCATTCAGATGAATATAGAGTGCTCCTAGTAGCAGAGAAGTATCAAACAGGTTTTGATGAGCCGCTACTCCATACAATGTATGTGGATAAACCACTAAGCGGGATTAAAGCGGTTCAAACGTTGTCTCGATTAAATCGTACGTGCCCTGGTAAGGATGACACATTTGTGCTCGATTTTGTGAATGATCCAAAGGATATTCAAGCCTCATTCCAGCCCTATTATGAAACAACAGGCCTTGAGGAAGTAACAGATCCAAACATCTTATATGACTTACAGGCAGAGCTTGCACCGTATCAAGTATATACCGAAGAAGAAGTTCGGACAGTTAATGAACTAGAAATTAAAGGTGGTTTCAACAAATCATCCAAAGAACAAACGGAACTAAATGCTGTGATTGATAAAAGTGTAGAGCGATTTAAACGTGATTTATCGGTGGAGGAACAAGAAGCGTTCAAGGCATCCGCAACAAAATTCACACGAACGTATGCCTTCGTCTTACAGATTGCATCGTTTATTGATGTTGAGTTGCATAAGCAATATATCTACTTAAACTATCTATTGCGTAAACTACCACGCAGTAGTATAGATAAGGATATTTATATGGCAGATGATGTAGCGCTACAATACTATCGTAATCAAAAGATATTTGAGGGAAGCATTGAGTTAGAGAAAACGGGTGAGGTAGAATTATCGCCAGTTTCTCATGGTACGAAGGGTGCACTAGAAGATGAAAAGGTGCGATTATCTTCGATTGTTGATAAGTTGAATGAACGATTCGGCACAGATTTTTCCGAAACGGATTTTTTATCACGTGTTCAGGTAAAAGAAGATATGATGAACAGTGAAGACATTCAACAGAAAGCCAAGAATAACACAAAAGACAACTTTAAATTTGCATTTGAAAAAACATTCATGGACTTCGTTATCGATCGTATGAATACGAATGAGAAGTTTTTTATGAAGATATTAGAGAATGAAGAATTCCGTACCTTCATTATGGAAGATATGATGAATGAGGTTTATGCAGAAGTGAATCAGTAAAAGGAAATTATAATGCAATCAGGCTCCAAGAATCATTATTTATTCTTGGAGCTATTTTTAATTGAACAATTATGAACTCACCAACATCCAATGTGATGACACATGAATTCCAAACATGTGGAGTGTGTGTGTCGCAATTCATTATAAAAGAAGGCGACTAACATTTGCAGTTTTTGCCTATTCTTGTTCCTCCAAAGGATTTACGACGTTATTAATGTATTCGTGGATTACACTCAAGGCTAAAGGAGACCTTATTCACTAAAGAGTGTAAGATTTGCTGAGTTAAATCGTTTAGTATCGAAACTTCTTTAAGTTTCTTACCTAAATCAATTGTATAGTTCTCACTTACACACTCTACTATTTTTTCTTGATACTCAATTTTCACGCCTGTCTGTAAGTTGAATAAAAAGACAGAAGAAAGAGCTTATTATCAATGATGGGACATAGATTACGTTTATTTAATTCAATTTAAAAAGGAATGAATAATAGGTACTTTCTGCAAAAAAAGTGGATTGAAAACGATTACCATTTATGAAATAATTGTATTAAATAAAAGGAATTAGGTGTGTTGAGGAATGTTACATGGTTGGTTATTTTAGGTGACTATAGGAATGTTAATGCACAACCTGAATTATAAAAAAAGTATTCAACTTTTACCGGGTAGATTTCAATAATTGAGGTGACTCCAAAAATCAGAGTTTTTTAAGCATCTAATTGGTGTTATAAAGTCAGTACTCAACGGGGCTCATGCCAACTAATTTTACTGTAATACGGTTGTAATTATAATAATGAATATATTCTTCGATCTTCTTTTTAAGATTCTCAAAGGAACACAATACCTCTCCACGATACATCTCTTGTTTTAATAGATTAAAAAGTTTTTCATAAGTGAGTTATCCAAATAGTTTCCGTTTCAGGACATGTTTTGAAAATTCTTCTCTTTCTTAAGGGGTTTCACCCATAGTTTATGTAGATAATGTCATCTCTGATCTGAATGAACCGTTGTTCGATAGGAAGAGTCTATCACGATTCCAACTCTTACTCAAGAGGTTGAAGGGCAAGTCTAAGGTTGGACGGAGCCTATTCCTTAGGAAAGAATTTCACCATTAAACAGATCTATTATAATTGGATTTAAATAAAGCTTTATGACATTCATACACTTAAACCCTGTGGTATTTATTGCTAATTTTTAATGCCAAATATTTGTGTGGAAACGTCGTTGAATATGGGTTTTCTCAACAGTCCCAAAGGTTCCTTTATAAGAACTGTACCGGTGTGATTTCCTTCTGAATTTCTCTCCTTTAAGCCCAAGTTTTCTTTATGATACGTTGACCCCTCTTATGATTCACATGAATCCCTATGTTTCTCAATTCTAGATGAATTCCAAGATATCCATAGTTACCATGTTTCTCTTCGAAAATGGCTTGAATGCAGTTTTACAGAACCTGATCGGGATTCTTTTTCTACATAATTTTTATATGATAATGATAGGTAGGATCAGGTAGATTCACGATATGCAACACATTTTTTAATCGGTAGGTTTCTTTAAGTTTGAATGATAGCGCTGCCTGTGTTTATCGAGATACCCTTCCGAAATCAGAAAAGCTCTTAAGTATTCGACCTACAAGTGAAGAAGTTCATTTTCTCTTTCTATTTTTTGTTCTTATATCATCTCATTCGAATCCGTGTTCTTATATTTTCTTCTATTCTTTTCTTTATCAGACATGGGTGGTGTTATCCAGGGTCCAGTTCACCCCTCAAGAAAAGCATTCTTCCATGAAGCAATCATAGGGGATTGGTTAGGCCAATGACAGTACAATATTGTTCAAGTACAACATATAATTTCCGGTTACAGTAATAATTTCCTAGCAATCTATACTTGGCATTCAAATATTAATATATCTTTATCATGGGTTGTTAAGGTGGAGAGATAATTTTAGAATAAGATTAAGGTTGCTTTTTAAATTTGAACTATATTAAATTGAAAAAGGGTTGTACTTTTTTCTTTACGAACATCCTTTCGTGTGATATTATTCGGTGTATGGAAATTCTACATAAGTAGAATAATTAACACACGATAATGGAGGAATGATTATGCCTTTTTCATATGAGAGATTATGGAAATTAACAACGGATATAGGCATGAATAAAACCACATTACGTGATGAATGTGGAATAACATCAGCATCTTTGTCCAGATTAAGTAAAAATGAGAATGTAAGAATGGAAGTACTCGAGCGAATTTGTAATTATTTAGAGTGCAATATTGAAGATATTATAGAGTATGTCCCGGAGAGGAAAAAAATGAAAACTAATAACAACCTTAAATTTATAGATTTGTTTGCAGGTATCGGTGGATTTAGACTTGCTGGTGAAGAAAATGGTATGGATTGCGTTTATTCATCGGAAATCGATAAATTTGCTTGTGAAGTATATAAAAATAACTTTGGAGAAATGCCCGAAGGAGATATAACTAAAATAAAAGCAAAAGATATTCCTGATTTTGACATTCTTTTTGCCGGATTTCCTTGTCAACCTTTTAGCTATGCCGGACAATTACAAGGATTTGAAGACGAAATTCGTGGTACCCTCTTTTTCGATGTTGTGAGAATTTTAAAAGAGAAAAAACCTAAAATGTTTTTACTAGAAAATGTTAAAGGGTTAAAATCTCATGAAAAAGGGAAGACTCTAGATACAATAATGGAGCATCTTGATCAATTAGGCTATCACGTGCATTGGACTATTTTAAACAGCTTACATTTTGGAGTACCACAATCTAGGGAAAGATGGTATTGTGTAGGATTTAGTAAGGATGTAGCCTTCGAGTTTCCTAGACCTACAAACGAAAAAGTTACCCTTCGGGACATAATTGATTGGGATGAAAACAAGAACTCTTCTCTTAAATTAAGTGAGTTTGAAATGAGTAGGATCAACCATCACTTTAATTGTTGTCCTCTTGAATCACTTAACCAAATAAGAGTGGAACATGATAACTCTAAATATGCGCCTAATACAAAGAAAGGCAAATATGGAGTATTCTCTTATTTAAAACCTGATAAATCCTTACGCTTCCATGTAGGTGATTTTGCAAAAACTCAAATACAAGAAGCATATTACTGTAATTTAGACAGTTTTGCTCCATCTATCATCGCAGCTAGAGCTCCGAAGTTATGGGACCTAGGACGTCATCTCTCAGACCGAGAATGCGCACGATTACAAGGATTTCCTGAAAACTTTAAATTGGCCAATTCCTCAACCCAAGCTAAGAAACAACTTGGTAATTCTGTAACGGTAACTGTTATTTCAAAAATTATAAAAAGTATGCTACATGCTTATGAATCAGATATTCCTGCTGAGAAGCAGTTGGAGTTAATTGAAGTCTAATGTGAGAAAGATGCGTCCTAATTTTTACGACGCATCTTTCTATCGGCTTCAGTTTAATCAATTAAATGTAAAGTGCTTTTTATATAATCTGCAAAAATCGTATTACGCTCCTTAATCGGTTTTGAAAAATCCACCGAAAATGCAAATAAATTTGTTTCTTTAAAGCTATCTATAGTTATTCTTACAGGTTGAAGAGCACCATAATATGGATATATTAATCCTCCATAAATGGAATTCAATGCGTAACAGTAAAAAAGTATTTGATATAAATCAGATAATTCACCGATTTTATTGTGATTGGAAATATCTTTATTTTTGGCATCAAGTACAGCAAAAGCCGTGTTAGTATCATTATGGTAATCAATTAAAATATCTGGTGAATAAGATTTAATTAACTCATTGTTACCTACTTTAAACTTACCCATTGGTTTGGCCTTATCCCATTTCGTTACATTTAACTTAATATGATTCGAAAGGACTTTTCTTACATATTTTTCGAAAAGATTGTTTGAATTAACTAAGTAAGAAGAGCTGGTAACTTGATTGCTTTTTAGATTGATTTTTAAATCCTTTAGAATTTTCTCTGCTATCCCTAAAACTATGGGATACTTCACATTTTCAAAGTAAATTTTATCTTCTTTTTGCTGTAATAAAAGGCTTATATCAGTATTATCGACATCAATTTCATCAAAATAGGAATTCACCAGGGCATGCAGCTTAATATGCTTATCTTTCCTTCCTAGAATCCTAACTTTGTCTAAAGCGAGTTTAATGATTTTATTATATGAAGTGTTCAAAGTATGGACTTCATATTCAATTGGAATTTTATCTTGTAACAAATTTATAGGAGAAATCTGATCGACCAAAATTTTCCCACGTATTTGATTTGTTTCTTCTCTTACTTTTACAAAATCTCCTTCAACACCATGATGGACTAAATCAAATGCTTCCTGCAGAAAAAGATCAATTAAATTTTCTTGAATTCCAAAACTTTCATTTTCTCCTAAAAGGCTACTGATTTTGTCATTTAACAAACCCTCATTATACAGTTGCATTTCTAAATAATGATTAGAAGAAAGTTTAGAAATACGTGGTTGAATATTGATAACCAAATCACTGATACGAATGCTGCCAATGGTATAGTTATCAAAAATTATAGTCTCACCTTGTAATACCATAGGTAAATCTTTATTATCATTTAGAAACTGTTTAAATTCATCAATATATCTTTTGTCTAGAGTATAAGAAGAGTTTTCGTAGATATTAATTACGCTCATATTAGCTTAAGTATTCCTTTATAGCTTTTTTAAACTCGGGACCAGTTTGTTGATTGTAAAGTTTTTCTCCTATTACATTCATAATTAAATCACCGTTTCCGTTGCAATAATCTTCAATTAAAGGTATTACAACATAATTAAACAAATGTTCAAAATGCTCTACTGGCCATACGAATTTATCGGTTTCTGAAGAATAAACAAAATCTTTCAGGAAAATAGCATGTCCTATTACCATTTCTTTATTACTCAAAACAGAGAGTAAATTTTGGTTTATTTTTGCCAATAAGTCAGCAATAGAAAAATCATTTCCTTCAATTTTCGTTTTATCAATAAGAATCCCAATGTCTGGCCTACAATATATTTGATAGAAACGGCGTTTTATAGCATAGTCTATACGACCGACCGTCCTATCAGTTGTATTCATCGTCCCGATAATTTTAAGATTATCCGGTAAGTAATAATCCTTTTCTATTCCATTAAAAGTTAATTTGAGAGATTCGCCTCGGTCTAATAATTGAATCATTTCTCCAAATACCTGACTAACATTAGCTCGATTAATCTCTTCAATTATTAATAAATATTCTTTTTTTTGGTTTTCTCTTGAAGTTGCTTCCTCTATAAATTTGATTAACTCACCTTTTTTATCTCTTAAGTTTCCGTTTTCTAAAATTTTCCCTCCGATAAAATCTTGGTAAGAATATTGAGGGTGGAATTGAATTCTCTTTACTTCGTTAAATTTTTCAGATAATTTCTTGGCTAGGAATGATTTTGATGTTCCAGGTGGGCCCATGAAGATTACCTGTTTGGCGTTGTTAATTAATCCCTTGTAAAAGTCAATGCTTAAAATTGAGCGACCTTGAATTGAAAGAGTTCCCTTACCATATTGGATTAGCGAATTCTGGGTTTGTGGTGCTTCAATATCTACAGTTTTGAAACGTTCAATCCAGCCAGGATTCTTCTCAGGATTACCAATTAAGGATCTAATAAAATTAGAAGTTACCCTTTCTTCAGCATATTCAAATGTGATTCTGTTACTCGTGGAAAAAATTAAAGTCTTCTCCTCTTCAGTGATATTGAAGAATTGAGCGAAATTTTGAATTAAATTAGATAATGGTACTTCATATGGAAACTCAATAAACCTCGCAAACCAAATACTTAAAGCATCCAGCGGAACTTTATCTTCCATATTCTTGAAAAAATCTAAATAATTGTGTTTTAATTTTATTGTATTAGGATCATCAGGATCGTTTACGACAATAGCTTTCCATTGACGTCCCCCGCCTGTAACGTTATTAATTAATCTTTGCGTAGACCATAATTGAATTGGTTCTTTAGTATTCTTTCCCCACCCGTTCATGGCTAAAGGATTAATAAAATTATGCTGTTCTTTTAAATAATCATCGGAGATGAATAAGTAGGCCAATTGGCGTGTCGCTTCTAACAATTTCTTTTTTGTCAGTTCTGTCGATAAATTAAGGTAATCATGTTGGGATAATCCTGCGTGTTTTAGAATTAGCAAAGTAAACAGTTCGCCATCGTACTTTAAATTAATACTTGAAAGAGTATTATAACTATCGGATATTGTGGTTTCGCTTAAGTAATGATTTTCCATTAACATAACTCCTAACCTTTTTTGATTTTGTGCATAAAATTCACTATGTCTAATATACTACTTTATTTTTTCTTTTGTTTAACATCTTACCAAACTTCATTCTTATTCACTGACGATATTTGAAATTGTAAATAGGCTATATAATAGGTAACAATAGAGTTTGGAAATTAGACCAATCGAGGTTTCTATATTTTTCTTGTAAGAATATTTTATCCATGCCCCTTAGTTACTAGTTGAGGGGCTTTTGTCAATTTGTCTAATTTTGTTCTATACTTGTTTTATCATATATATAGGGTAGGTGAAAAGTTTTGGTTACACAGTTAATTGTTCCTCCTTTAGAGCCGAAGGAAAGATCCTCAGAATATAATTATTATGATAATGAGACAAGAAGCAGGATTGTTTTTAATTATTTGTTTAAATCAAAATCTCATAGAAGGTTGGATAGAGACATACTAGGATTAGATCCTAGTCATAGTAGGGGCTATAAATCTATGGCGATTTTGCACTATATTGGATTGGTTGCAAAGCATAAAGGCATCTTCCTAGAACAATCAATTCAAGAAGCTATAGATATTTTAAAAAACCAAGATAATGATTTTTCATTAGTTATATATTTATTAGAATATATTGATAAACATGATGTAGCAGTCAATTATACACATAAAGATAGTAGCGATATTATAAAAGAATCTTTCCAAGGCATGAATGAATTAACTTCCCACATCCATTCTTATATCAAAAACAAAGGCTTTCTCTACAGTCAGGAAGAAGTAAATAACTTATTTCTCTCTTTAAAATCCAAACCATTTGTTATTCTATCCGGAATATCCGGTACGGGTAAAACAAAGATGGTGCAATGGTTTGCTGAGAGCCTGGGAGCGAATGAGGTCAATGGACAATTAGCGATTATCCCAGTCCGACCAGACTGGAATGATGGTTCAGACTTATTGGGGTATGTGGATATTAAAGGTGAGTTTAAAGAAGGTCCTCTTACAAAGGTGATTCGACAAGCTACAGACCATCCGAATGATCCTTATTTTGTCCTGCTGGATGAGATGAATCTGGCCAGGGTGGAACACTATTTCAGTGACATTCTCAGTATCATGGAAAGCAGGAAATGGAAAGATGGTAAGTTAATTACCTCACCTTTGCTATCAAAAGATGTTACAGGATATGATAAGGATTTATATTTGCCTTCCAATGTATATGTAATTGGGACCGTCAATATGGATGAAACGACTCATCCTTTCAGTAAAAAGGTGCTTGATCGTGCGAATACGATTGAGTTTAACAGAGTGGAGTTATCAAATTTTTCCTTTTTGGAAGATTTGGAAGAGACAGAGCCCATGCCTATCTCTAATCAGGTGCTTGAATCTAAATATCTTCATTTAAAAGATGTTTATAAGGAATATGGAGATCTAGTTAAAAAGACAACAATGGTTCTGGAAGAAATAAATAATGAGCTGCGAATTACCAACGCACATGTCGGATATCGTGTCAGGGATGAGATTTGTTTTTACCTTGCCTATAATGAATCCGGGGAATTAATGGAGTATGAGCAGGCACTCGATTATTGTATTCTGCAAAAAATACTTCCGCGGATTTCAGGCAGTGATAGCCGGATTGAGACGTTATTAAAAGGATTATATCGAATCTTTACTCAAAGAGAGTTAAATGACGATCATGATTTAAGCCTGATAGATACAGTAAATGCCCTATATCCTCAAAGCACAAGAAAAGTAATAGAGATGCTTGGGAGGTTAAGAGACGATGGCTTTACCTCATTCTGGGTCTGATGAAATAGAATTAGTGAAGATTGAGCATCGTGACTTCTCGTTAGTTATCAAAGGCAAACCTTTTCACGAACGGTATGAAGGTTTAAAACAATATCGTAATATGGACTATCATGATTTTATGCATTTTTCGGCATTGGGTGAGGGCTGGGAGAGTGTAGAAGTATTTGATATTGAAACGATGCAGCTATCTGAGAATAGCGCTTTACGACCAATCTTTTTTGAAAATGGGACATACCTTGTCATGATAGTTCCTAAAAATAAACAAGAGGTAGCGTTTTATCATGAGCATCCATTACTGCGGAATGCTGTTACAAAAACGGAATTACCTATGGGCTCCTTCCTTATGGGAAATCTCAGTTTTCAAAATGAGGTGGGACTCACCAGTTTTGAAATCCGTTCTTATGATAAAACGTTATTGAGAGTAACTCTCGAAATTTTCCCTACAAAGCTGGATTATCGGAAAGATTATGAACGTTTACTGGATGAGGTTAACGAAGAAATCTATAATTTAGCTTTTCACTTTATTAAAAAGACCTATTTGCAGGCGGGGATCAAGCTTGATGGGACACCAAGTCAAACGGAATTTTATCAATTGGTTAGAAAACATTTTAACCAATTCGTCCAAGCTATTATTCGAATCGAACAACAGCCTCATCATAAATTAGAGCAAACATATCAGCGTGTCCGTGGAGACCAATTGAGGAAAACAGATTCCACGACGAGAAAGTATCTTCAAAAAAGATCTCATTTATGGGTGGATGTTCAATCTGGAATCCCCATTCATAATCGGCAGCTAATGCCAACAGAAGGATTGGTAGGGAAGAAAGAATTACGCTATGATACGTTTGAAAATCGTTATATTAAATGGTTAATGGGTAGGCTTATTGATAAATTGGAGGACTTGATCCAGGCCATATATAAACAGGAGAAGAGCTGGAATAAAGAGCCTGATGCTGATTTATTGAATCGTCTCAATGATATGAAATCAACGTTGGATAAGAGAATGAAAAATCCTTTTTGGCGTTCGATTCAACGATTGGATCGCAATATGAATGTCAGTTTGGTTCTTCAAATGGCACCTGGTTATCGGGATGCTTTTCAATTATATCTTATGATTTCCAAGGGCCTTATTCTCCGTGGGAACTATTATCAAATGTCTGTTAAAGATGTGGCACTTCTCTATGAGTACTGGACGTTTATTAAGCTGGGACAATTGCTTGGTAGAAAATACGAACAAATTAATCAGGATATTGTGAAAGTAAATCGCAATGGGCTATTCGTCAATTTGGATACAAATAAGACTGCAAAGCGTACCTTTCGTCATCCTGTTACTGGTGAGCGGATTGAACTTGTTTATCAAAGCTATACGGGAAAACTGCCCACACTCTCCCAGAAGCCGGATACTATGCTAAGTATTCAGAAGAAGGGCAAGGAATTTGATTACCAATATATATTTGATGCTAAATATAGGGTGGAGTATGCACAGGCTGACAGTTATTATGGCAGTAAATATCAAACACCTGGGCCTATGGAAGATGATATTAATACGATGCACAGGTACCGTGATTCCATAGTAGCCATGAATAATGGTCCGTATGAACGAACTGCTTTTGGTGCCTATGTCTTGTTCCCATGGCATGATGAAGAATCCTATAAGTATCATGCCTTTTATAAAAGCATTGGCTTGGTGAATATTGGAGGGCTACCATTCTTGCCGAACACTACTGATATGGTCGAACAATTTGTAGAACGGTTAATTGAAAAAAGCCCGGAAGAATTACAAAAAGAGGGTATTTTGCCAAGAGGTACTGAAGAAGAGTGGAAGTCTTCATTAGTGGAAAAAGTATTAGTTGGTTTGGTACCTGATCAAGTAGCTTATGCAGATTTTATTCACTCAAGATCATACAGAATACCGATTTCTTATCTAAAAAAAGGCTGGCAGGAAGCAAAATATATTGCCTTGTATCTTAAGGAAGGAATAACAAACCAAAAAGGGATTAAAGAGTATGGACTCATTCGGGATGTAGAGATTCAAGATGACTATGTAGTCTACTATATAGATGTTTGGAAAGAGCTAAACCATACTATTGTACCGGTTCGGTACGGAATCGGCACAAGTATGATGACCAGTTTTAATCAATTGATGGAAGCTCGAGAGCTACCTGAACTTTATATGAAAACAAGAGAAGAAATGATTCTTTGGAAGATGCTTAGGAGAGTTTCGGACCGAATACAAATTGGTTTAAATCATGAAGAACCAGATCAGGCTTCTGCTATAAATGATTTTTCCTTTAAGGATATTGAGGTTTTATTAAATCAAGAAAACCAAGAAATTATTTTTATCAAAGATGATTATCAAGACACTGTTTCTTGGACGAAATTAAACACTCACCCTACATCGGTATTTAAGTTAATCTTGTCATTATTGGAGACTGACTGAGTTAGTCTCTTTTTTGTTTGAATAGAGAACAATCCATTTTAATCTAGATAATATATTTGGATGAAGTAGGCTGGAGAGATGTTAATCCATCATACTGAAAGGACAACGATCTGACCTATCAGTATGATTACAACTTGATGAATAGTAATTTTTTAGAGATTGGCATGAAAGACTGATTATAATAAACGCTGTTAATCATCATGCATATTCATTCTGTAAGATATATTGCAGGGATGATTTGAATTCAACTATACTTTCAAGTTCATAGGTAGAGAGAACCTTTGCCAGTCTTGGTTGAATGCCGATTAGTTGAATCTTGCTTCCTGCCATAAATCGAAGCGTACGGATGAGGTCGATTAATTTTTTGATACCATCATCTTCTACCTCACCAACAGCCGTTAAATCTATCAGGATATTTTGATACTCTCCATTAAAGACTGAGTGGAGGACATGTTCGGATATCAAATTGATTTTTTCAGATGTTATGTCCCCGAATAAAGGGATATAGCACATTTTATCGGACAGAGGGATAAAAGGCCCGGAAAGTTTGTTTAATCGCATAAGTACGTCTTCCAGTTTTTCTTTTTGCTCGAGTAATTCAAAATCTGTGTGTGCCAGTCTTTCTTGCAACTCTAAAATTTTATCAAGATATACTTGATTGTTCTTTTCCTTGGAGACAAAAAGAATATGCATTCTTCCGGTTGAGTCATCTGATAGATATACATCAAATAAGGCCAGCGAGGACTCCTTCGTATGAACATTCACTTCTATTTGTTACGTACTTTCATTCGATAAACTTGCTTTGACAAGCTTGTTCATACTTTCATCATCTATAACCCCTGAAATATCTGAGGTGTTTAAATTAAATAGATTAGATGACAGGGAATTGTATTGTAGAATTTTTCCGTTATAGTCTACTACTATATAGGGAAGTGGTAGTGGTGTGTCAATACATTGCATTTTTTGTCTCTCCTATAGAATAATCTTTTAGCCACGTCTCTATATCCGATAAATCCGTTACGATGATGGGATCTCCGCTCGAGTACGTTTTTAAATCATATTTATTGCCCAATCTGCTGCCAATAAGGATTTTTGGAGGCACAGGTAATGCCTTGAAGCTGTCTGTATATGATTTCAACTTTGGTAAATGGGTGACAATGGTCAAGGAAAGTCCGATGACATCAGGTTTCCATTCGGTGGCAGTATGTAGCGCATATTCAAGAGGAAGATTCGGTCCGAAATATTTGGTTTCCCAGCCATTTTCCTTGAATAATTGTGCTGCCATTTTTAAGCCAATATAATGTTGCTCTCCTTCTATACAAAGAAACATTGCTTTTTTAGTAGAAGGTGTTGGGTTCAGATTGTGCTCAAACGCCAATCTGGATAAAACAAAATCGCAGGTGGCTGTCGCTATATGTTCATCGGCTACTGTAATCTCATTGTTTTCCCATAAGTTCCCAATCCGCTGCATGGCAGGTGTTAGGAGTTGATCATAGATATCTAAAGTTGAAAGATGTTTAAGAGATTTAATATAATCCCAGGCTTTATTGTAATTGCCAGAAAGTAAGATGCTGGTGAAATCGATAATCGATTGCATATAGTTATGCCTCCTCTTTGGCTTTTTCGCACTCAAGAATGTCAATGGCATCTGTTAAAAATGATAGGTACATTTTCTGTTGTATATCTGGAAAACTTGAGGTTAGCTCCAACTCATCTTTTAATATCACGAAATTATCCAGCAGTGTTTGTGTCTTCATTCCGTATTTTTGCAGGATTCCATTTAACCAGAGTGTATAATCCGTAAATACCTTAGCATTATCTAATTCAAAGGCCGTTTGTAGATGATCAAGATGGTGTTTGTTATCTGCCCTACATTTGTCTTTTCCTTTTTCCCCGTAACGATCCTGTAAGGAGGGATCAAGTGCATAGATTCGTTCTGTCACTTGTTCAATGAATAGAGTTGTATTCATTACTTGCAGACCACCTTATATTTTGTCACTGTAGGTATAACACCGGCTAATTCTTGATCAGGATACTTTTTTTCTAATTCGTGAATCTCTTTGAATTGGCTGCTCCTTACCCAGTTAAGATAATCCTCTTTCTCTTCAAATAGTAATTGAACGGTCAATTCATCAGGATGTTTCTCATTCTGTAAGAGGAAAAAATCAATGAATCCGGGAGCTTGATCGACTTTCCGGGAACGGTTTCTATAAATCTTTATAACTTCCTCGCTTTTTTCTCCTGGTACCTTAAATGTAGAAAATACGCTAAAGATAGTAACACTCCCTTTTAATTCAAAGATTTTCACTACATTCTTTTAAAATTATATAAAATAGAGTCCTTTTCATAAATACAAAATATTAAGAAAAAAGAGTCCATATTATGATGAACTCTTGATAGAATTTGTTAATTTGTTGATTTACCTTATTAATCTGTTACAGATGGTTTGATTTGTTTCATATTCACCTTATCAAAAGTTGAACCTTCCTGTCCATTGACAGGGGGAGGGTTGAAAAGGAACAAAAAAGAAAAAGCTCGTAATATAAGCGAGTGTAGACGTGATTCTTTATGTGGATGGGCGTAAATGGTCGCAAGAATGGCATCATCCGACCATTGAGTTGAAAGATGAAGCCTTGCCGGAGTGGCATACTATTTTTCGAGTTTAGCTATGAGAGCATTAGAGCAACTGAATGAAGCTGAATGCTAGATGATGAATCGAGCATGACCCTGTTTCGTTACTAGCAGGGTCGTGTTTTTTATTATTTTCAGATTGAAAAAGAGTTTTCCAATAAAGACATGGCAATATTAATAAAATCATTTGCATCTCCTAAGCTAATTCGATCGTCCATTTTTTATAAATATAATGTCATCTATATCTTATGTTAAAATCCAATCTAGCATTTTATTATTATCCGAAATATTCCACCTTTAGAAGTATAAGTTTACTCCGACAAACTATTTAGTAAAATCAAACAGTATTTAAGTTAATGCCATTTTTATTTACTAGAATGATACCTGAATGAACGTAACACCACCTCTTCCTACCGATTTTTCAATTTAAATCATAAATAGTTTGGCACTTTTGTGTCCGTAATAGACTATTTGTGTTTTTTGGTAGCCATATTATCCAATCTTTAATGGATATTTATTTGTTTTTATACTATTGTGTAAGTATGGAAGGAAAAATTTTCATGTGAATGCGGTCTAACTCGCTTTTTGATCACAGATAATGTGATAGTATGAGCAAAATTCCGTAAAAAAATAGAGTAAGAGTAAATAATTCATTGAGGGGTGTAAGTATGATTTATTCATGGGAAACAAGCACAACCGAAATAAAAGATTATGTCTATAAGGTTTTAGAGCAAATAAAAGAAAGTCTTCAAGATAATTTTAAAGGGGTCTATGTTCATGGTTCATTAGCTATGGATGGATTTAATCCGCAGTCCAGTGACATCGATCTTATCGTAGTGACTGAAAATCCACTAACCTTTGAGGCTAAAAAGGAGTTAGTTAATTATTTTCTATCCAATTCCGGAAAACCATTTCCGATTGAAGTCAGTTTTTTAAACAAAGATCAACTAAAGAATTGGCAGCATCCTTGTCCGTATGATTTCCATTACAGTGAATATTGGAGAGAAAAGTATGAAGAGGATGCAGACTACTATCTTAATAAAGCAGACTTAAAAGATCCAGATTTAGCTGCCCATATCACGATTCTTCATAGACGTGGGATTTGCCTTGAGGGTCCTCCAATTGAAGAAGTTTTCCCGCTAGTTCCCCAAAGTGATTATCTATCATCCGTAATGGAAGATTATCGGGAGTGTCTTGTTAACTTAGAGAAGGATCCGAAGTATTGTGTGCTAAATATGGTTAGGGTGTATTGGTATGTAAAAGCAGGAATCATTACTTCTAAGCAAGAAGCAGGTCAGTGGGCAATTAATACACTGCCTAAAATGGTAGCTGAAACGGTACAGAAGGTTATGGAAGGCAACAGGCCTGAGGATAAGGAACTTCTGGAATTTAAAGAGTACATTGATACTAAGTTGACACAGTAAATCAATTAATGCTGCTTTATAAAAATCTAACAGTATAGAAAGTATAACCGTGTATTTTAAATGATGCTTAAAAGAAGTATAAAAGGATAGATAGCTCTTTTTGAAAAGCCTTTAATAAGGCTTTTTTTATTTGTCTGTATGTATAACAGAGTCCGCAATGAATCAAAACTTGCAATCTTCTATAAGAGATTGAAATGCCAAGTTTATTTGTCACTAATTTGTAAAAAATTCATCAATCCTTAAAAAAACATAACCTCCTAACTAGCCCTTCAGATACCATGATTTCCGTATGTTTCACTAGCTTAATCCCATATCTCTAATTGTATATTAATATAACTATTGTCAATAATTACACTAGTTTAAATTATTTAAAAATTGATAATATAATGAGTGTACATGGTTTATTAGAATATTTATTATTTTTTAATATTATTCTAATAAATAATATAAATGAGGGGAGATGTTTTGCGAAATTGATTAGATAGAGCTTTAAAAGCTGCTCCAAAAACTTCATAAGGGTGTGTGAATCATGAGATCGACTCGGAGTAAGTACTGCATGAAGAAACGCATGAGGAAGAGAGTATTTTCCATTCTTACCTTGCTTTTTCTTCTTGTGCAAACCATTTTAACTCCAGCGGCACAGTATGTGAGTGCTAAAAGTTACAGCAATTCAGCTGCTGTAGAAGGTGATGTATTCCCAACTGCACTGACTGCGAGCGGAGAAGATTCTGATGTATTGACGTATTCTGTAACTGATGAAGCAACAGAAGAACCAAAAGAAGAGGTAGCAGATTCTGTTGCAAGCAAGGAAGAACCAAAAGAAGAGGTAGCAGATTCTGTTGCAAGCAAGGAAGAACCAAAAGAAGAGGTAGCAGATTCTGTTGGAAGCAAGGAAGAACCAAAAGAAGAAGTAACCGATTCTGTTGGAAGCAAGCAAGAATCTAAAGAAAAAGTAGTAGATTCTGAAGAGGGTATGGATGAATCTAAAGAAGAAGTAGCCGATTCTCAGGAAAGCACAGAAGAGTCTGAGAAAGAACAAGCAACTTCTGAGGATTCAGCTAATGAAGAAAAGACTGAGGAGTCCGCAAATAATCAGGATACTCAAGTAGCGGATAACCAAAGTAAAGCAGAACAAGCTACAGAAAATGAAAAAGATGAAGTAGCACAAGCAACTGATGAAGAAAAAGCTGAAAATCAGGAAAATGAATTAGGCATAGCAACTTTTTCCCTTGATAGTAGAGCTAATACTGGTTCCGTTGACCATATAGATATCGCTTGTGAGAATTTGAAAGCGACTGTGTATGTCAATGGAAATCCAAAAGATGTAACATTCTCTTTTACTGCGGAAGAGATTAGTAATGGCGATGTGATTATCGTCATTACTGACAGCAAGGGTAATACCTATGACTCCGATGACTACAGTTACGGAGGAACAAGTACCGATAATCAAGGTAATACTCAAGTTCGTCTGAAAGGTACCTTCCCTGTGGGAAGCATGGATAATCAGATTACCTATACTGTGAAGCTAACCAAGAACGTTACAGTAGAGGTTGATGGCAAAAATGTTGAAGTCCAGGTAACTTTGAGCGTCAACAATATAGGATACTGGGATTCTGTAAATGTTTGCCCGGGTCTTGATGGCTATAACCAACAAGAAAGTTGGAAACAGGGGAACATCGTTAACGGTAGTGGAATTGATGTGAAGCTGTCTGCCGGTAGTACTTCTGTTGGTTCTTTGAATTTGGCGAAATCTGTCGTTGGCGTGAGCACAGAAAAAGACTATACCATTACTTTGTATAAAAAGGATGGCGATAATCTGAGTAAGGTCGATACGTATCAGTTGGGAAATAACGAAAGCGTCTTTATTTGCCCTCTGGACTTCGGTACCTATTATGTGGTCGAGAACGCGGATAATGCTCAAATTGAAGGATATAACTTGTCAGTTACTGGCGATGGAGTGGACGATACTGTTACCCTGACTTCTGACAATGCCAGCGAATCTATTCTGGTTACCAATACTTATACATCTGAGAAGACCTCCATCTCTAGCAAAAAAGTTTGGAATGATGAAAATGACCAGGATGACATCCGTCCAGATTCCGTCCAAGTTCAACTTTATGCTAATAATGAAGCAAAAGGCGATCCTGTCACACTAAGCGAGGACAACGATTGGAAACATACTTGGACCGAGCTTGACATGAATGCAAGCGGCGAAGCCATCGAATACACTGTTAAGGAAGTTGAAGTACCGGAAGGCTATACTGCCCAAATTACGGGCACTGCTGCAGATGGTTACACAATAACCAATAGCCATGAAGTAGATCAGACTAAAGTAGAGGTGTCTAAAGTTTGGGATGATAACAATAACCAGGATGACATCCGTCCAACTTCCGTTCAAGTTCAACTTTACGCCGGAGATAAAGCAGAAGGCGAGCCTATCACACTAAGCGAGGACAACGATTGGAAACATACTTGGACCGAGCTTGATATGAATGCAAGCGGCGAAGCCATCGAATACACTGTTAAGGAAGTTGAAGTACCGGAAGGCTATACTGCCCAAATTACGGGCACTGCTGCAGATGGCTACACAATAACCAATAGCCATGAAGTAGATCAGACTAAAGTAGACGTGTCTAAAGTTTGGGATGATAACAATAACCAGGATGACATCCGTCCAACTTCCGTTCAAGTTCAACTTTACGCCGGAGATAAAGCAAAAGGCGAGCCTATCACACTAAGCAAGGACAACGATTGGAAACATACTTGGACCGAGCTTGATGTGAACGCAAATGGTAAGGCCATCAACTACACCGTGAAGGAAGTTGAAGTACCGGCTGGCTACACTGCCGAAATTACAGGCACTGCTAAAGATGGCTACACAATAACCAATAGCCATGAAGTAGAACAGACTAAAGTTGCCGTGTCTAAAGTTTGGGATGACAAAAATAACCAAGATGGAATCCGTCCAGACTCTATACAGGTTCAACTTTATGCTGGTGATGAAGCAAAAGGCGAGCCTATCACACTAAGCAAGGACAACGATTGGAAACATACTTGGACCGAGCTTGATGTGAACGCAAATGGTAAGGCCATCAACTACACCGTGAAGGAAGTTGAAGTACCGGCTGGCTACACTGCCGAAATTACAGGCACTGCTAAAGATGGCTACACAATAACCAATAGCCATGAAGTAGAACAGACTAAAGTTGCCGTGTCTAAAGCTTGGGATGACAAAAATAACCAAGATGGAATCCGTCCAGACTCTATACAGGTTCAACTTTATGCTGGTGATGAAGCAAAAGGCGAGCCTATCACACTAAGCAAGGACAACGACTGGAAACATACTTGGACCGAGCTTGATGTGAATGCAAATGGTAAGGCTATCAACTACACCGTGAAGGAAGTTGAAGTACCGGCTGGCTACACTGCCGAAATTACGGGCACTGCTAAAGATGGCTACACAATAACCAATAGCTATGAAGTAGAACAGACTAAAGTTGCCGTGTCTAAAGCTTGGGATGACAACAATAACCAAGATGGAATCCGTCCAGATTCCATTACCGTGACCCTACTGGCGAATGGCAAAGAGGTTAAGGATGCGATCGTGAAAGCCAATGAGGAAGGCAAGTGGACATATACCTTTGAGGACCTACCGGTTTATGAAAATGGTAAGGAAATTGAGTATACCGTAGAAGAAGAGGCGGTCGCAGGCTATGAAGCAAAGGTGGACGGCTTCAATATCACTAACACTCATACGCCTGAGTTGACTACCATCACTGGTACCAAGGCATGGGATGACATGGACAATCAGGATGATAATCGCCCTGAATCTATCACGGTAAACCTGTTAGCTAACGAAGAAAAAGTCGACAGTGCAACAGTGACTCCTGATGAGGAAGGTAACTGGACATACAGCTTTACAGGTCTACCAAAGTATGAGGCTGGCGAGGAGATCGTCTACTCTGTAACAGAAGAACCAGTCCCTGGCTACGAGGCAACAGTTAATGATTTTAATATCACTAATAGCTATAAGCTTGGTAGCGTAAAAGTGAATAAAGAGGTGACTGGAGTATCTAAGGATCACTTGGGTGCTGCTGAATTTACCTTCATTATTACAGGAGCAGAGGATTCTGAGCAAGAAATCAAAATACCAGCCGGTGGTAGTGAGGTACTTAAAGGTTTGACACCTGGTACGTATACCATTAAAGAAGTTAAGCCTGATCAAGCTTATAGTAACGAATCTTACAACTATCTTGGAACAAGCTATCAAGTCAGCGGTACGGAAGAATCCGTAGAAGCACTTGAAGGTCAAATAGTGGTAAGTGAAAACAACAGAACTGTAGTAACCTTCACTAATCATTATGAGCCGGTTGGGGACTTGAAAGTAGTAAAAGTGGATTCTGCAGATGACGAGAAAGTCTTGGAAGGCGCAGAATTTACGCTTACAGATAAAGATGGAAATGTCCAAACTCTTACTACTAATGATAAAGGGGTAGCACTCTTTGAGAATTTACCATATGGAGAATATCAGTTAGAAGAAACTAAGGCTCCAAAAGGGTACATTTTTGAAGAAGGACAAAAATGGACAGTTACAATCGACGATCAATCTGTAGTCGAAATGCCGATTGAAAACACGAAAGGAACTCCAAGTCTTGAAGTGTCCAAAACAACAGACAAACATCAATACAAACAAGGTGAAACCATCCATTATACAATCACCGTGAAAAATAATGGTGACGTTGATTTGGAAGGAATCGAACTTAAAGGCATTTTCAGTAAAAATGGCGATGCTAGTATTGGACAATTGGAACTTGAAGGCTATACAGGTCCAATTAATCTTAAGGTTGGCGAAAGAGCTACGTACACAGTTGATTATGTGATTCCGAAAACAGACCTGCCTGATACAACGTATACAAATGTCATAACAGCTATTGTAGACGGTATGGATCCAATCAGTGATGAAGTCACTGTCATCGTTGATCCAACTTACGCTCTTGATGTGAATAAAGAAGCGGATAAAGAAGAGGTTAAAGTCGGAGAAACTATCACATACACCATTACGGTTACTAACACAGGCAAACACGCCTTGACTAATGTAAACGTAGTGGACGAAATGGTTGGTCTCGATACCGTTATTGAGAAACTGGAAGCGGGTGAAAACGAAACCTTTACAGTCACATATGTGGCTACTGCAGAGGACGTTGGTGAACTAACCAACGTTGCAGTAGCAAAAGTGGTTATTGATGGTAAAGAAATAGTTGATGAAGGTTCTGTAACAGTAACAGTATCTGAGCAGGATGCTCCAGTAGTTACACCAGATCATGAAGAACCAACCGTGGATCAGGGTGCTTCTGCTGAAAAGCAAGAGGAACCAACTATTATTGAAGTAGTGCAAAACTTCATTGAAAATCCTAAAACTGGCCAATCTACATTAAATATTCTATTGGTTTTAGGTGTATTCCTTATCGCTGGAAGTGGCTTGTATGTTTGGAAAAGAAAACACTAAGCTTTTAGAGTAAGTGAATACTAATTAATAGAAAACCAGCTTGGGAGATTCCTTAAGCTGGTTTTTTAGGTTTAAATTAATATCGAGTCCCAACTACATAAATTCAAAAAATACCCCACTTTAACCCCACGCCTTATCCATCTAAAGAGCTTGCTGATATTTAGTTTTATAACACTTTAAAATATATTAATATAACTATTGTAAATAATTACATTAGTTTTAATTGTTTAAAAATTGATACTATAGAGTAGTGAATAGTTTGTTAGAATATTAATTATTTTATAATATTATTCTGATAAACATATATAAAAGAAAGGAGATGTTCTTCGAAGTTGATTAGATAGAGCTTTAAAAGCTGCTCCAAAAAACTTCATAAGGGTGTGTGAATCATGAGATCGACTCGGAGTAGGTACTACATGAAAAAACGCACGAGAAAAAGAGCATTCTCAATTCTGACGTTGCTTTTTCTTCTTGTGCAAACTGTTTTAACTCCGGTAGCTCAGTATGTTAATGCTGACATTGCAACTGTTGGAATTAGTTTCGACAATCCATCTGCTCAAGAAGGAGATATGCTAACAGCGACACTTACTGACAGTGGAGAAGATTCTGGTACATTAACATTCTCTGTACCAACTGGTTTGAGTATTAAGGAATTTACTGAAGGTCAAGACAATATTGATATCAGTAATAAAGATGCTCAATCCTTAAGTTTTACTTGGAAAGAAGAAAGTAACCAAGTTGTGAAAGTGCAAGTATCAGCTGATGCAGCAGGTGAATACATGCCGCAACTAACTGCTCAGAACGGAGGTACTCAATCTGTTGCGATTCAGGTCACATCACCAGAACCAGAAGTGACAACTGATGAAACTGAAGTACCAAAAGAATCAGCAGAAGTTACAGAGGAAGAAACTGAAGACAAGGACGAAAAAGGAACTGAAGAAACAACGGAAAATGTACCTGCTGATATTCTGGCGGTAAATGAGTTGGAGGAAAATGTTCGAGACAGTGGAAACAATGAGGATAGTTCCACTGGAGGAGATAGTTCAAAATCTTCCAAAGCAAGTAGGGCATTAGAATTCGTACCATCTAATGACGGAGAACTTGCTGATTCTAATGCGAATTTATCTGCTAGTGGAGACATTAGGCTACCTATTACGATTCGTGATTTTAAGGCGGATGGGTATCTATTTGAAATGAGTTTAAATTCTACTTCAGGTAGAAAAAATATGGTAAATGGACAAATTGGTGAAGATAAAAAGCCTGTTTTTAATCAGAATATGATTGATTATACACGGTTTATGTTTTACCATAATGCTCCAAGTCTTACAGATGAACAAATTAATGCAAAACTTGATGAGTTATTCAATAATTCAGCGAATAATATGTCACTATCAGCATATTTACCGCTGAATAAAAACAGTGACGGAACATATAGTTATCACAGTAACCACTTTTATCCAATTGATGATCAGCTGTTTGGAAATGAATATAGGCATCACAACTATCATTTCTCCCTGGAAATGCATACAAAATTCACTTATAAAGGTAAGGAAAAGTTTACATTTATAGGTGATGATGACGTGTGGGTTTTCATTAACGGTAAGCTTGCTATAGATTTGGGTGGGGTTCATAGCGAACAAGAAGCTACCATAGATTTGGATGAGATGGCTAGTACGTTGGGGCTTGAAAAAGAAAAAGATTACGATTTTGATTTTTTCTATATGGAAAGACATACAACTCAGTCTAACTTAAAAATTACGACATCTATCCAATTTGAACCTAATGTAACTGCAGAGAAAAGTGTCGATAAGTTAGAAGCCTTAAACGGCGAGGAGCTAACGTATCATTTCACTGCATTAAACACAGGTGAAAAGAAAGCAACAAATGTTACTTTGACAGATACGCTTGATCCAGGATTATCATTAGACACAGATTCAATAACTTTGAATGGAAACCGTATCAATACTGCTACTTATGATAAAGATTCTAGAGTTCTAACAATCCCAATTGGAGAAATGGCAGCTAATAGTAGGGCTGAAATAAGTTTTAAAGCCACAGTTAACGTGGAAGAATCACTATTCGATAATGGGAATCAGTATATTATTCGTAACTCTGGGCTAATCGATGATACAGTCACAAACGAAGTTACAACAACCATAACTGGACCAGAGAAGACGAGCGTCAATGTCAGCAAGGTTTGGAATGATGCCAATAACCAGGAAAAACGCCCTGAAAACGTAACAGTGAAGCTGCTGGCTGATAAACAAGAGACAGGAAAGACGGTAGAATTAAACGAAGAGAATAGCTGGACTGCTACTTTTAGTGGGTTAAATAAATATAAGAGCGATGGAGAAGCAATCAACTACACCGTAGTTGAAGAAGACGTCGATGGCTATCGGGTTTCTATTACTGGTAATGCGACCGATGGTTATGTGTTAACTAATACCTTGCAGACTTCAGTGGAAGTAAAGAAAACTTGGGATGACGCAAACAACCAGGACGGAATTCGACCTACAAAAGTAACGGTGAACTTACTGGCTAATGAAAATGCGACGGGTAAGACTGTTGAGTTAGATAGTAATAACAACTGGACTGCTATTTTCGATGAGCTTGATAAATACTCTGAAAATGGAACGGAAATTAGCTACACAGTAGTCGAGTCTGCTGTTGAAGGCTATGAGGTTTCAGTCAGTGGAGATGCTGCCGCTGGATTTGAGTTAACCAATAGCCATAAGGTGGAGAAAATCTCTATCTCTGGTAAGAAAATTTGGAATGATAGCAACGATCAGGATGGAAAGCGACCTACATCTGTTACCATTAACTTGCTGGCTAACGGTAAATCAGTCAACTCTGTTACAGTAACGGCTGAGAATAACTGGGAGTTCTCTTTTAATAATCTTGATAAGTATGAGAAGGGAACGGAAATTGTCTATAGTGTGACAGAGATTACAGTTGAAGACTACAGCACTAAGATAGAAGGAACGACAATCACAAATACCTACACACCTGAGCAAACTTCTGTGACGGTGACCAAAGCATGGAATGACGGGCAAAAAGCGGACAATCTCCACCCTGACAAAGTCACCGTGAAGCTGCTGGCTGATGGAGAAGAGACTGGCGAGACTGTTGAGCTAAGCCCTGAGAATAATTGGACCAGCACATTCACCAAACTTCCTGTGTATAAAGACGGCGGGAAGAAAATTACCTATACCGTAGCTGAGTCTGAAGTTGAAGGCTATCGAGCATCCATTACTGGAGATGCAAACATAGGTTTTGTGATAACCAATACGGAGCAGACTTCTGTTCAAGTAACGAAGGTATGGAATGATAGCAACAATAAGGACAAGCTTCGTCCAGAAAAAGTATCAGTTAGTTTGCTGGCTGATGGGGATGAAACGGGAAGAACCATTGAATTGAATGGTAAAAATGAATGGAAAGCCGCATTCCTCAAACTTGATAAATACAATGAGGAGGGCAAAGAAATCATCTACACCGTAGTTGAAGAAGAAGTCGAAGGTTATCGAGTATCTATCGCTGTAAATGCGACTGATGGTTACGTGATAACCAATACGGAGCAGACTGAAATAAAAGCGAACAAGGTATGGAAGGATGCCGATAACAAGGACAATCTTCGCCCTGAGAAAGTAACGGTGAGCTTGTTGGCTAATGGTGAAGAGACTGGAAAAACGATTGAATTAAAGGATACGAACAATTGGGCAGGTAAATTCTACCAACTCGATAAATACGATAAGGATGGGGAAGTAATCACCTACACTGTGGCTGAATCTAAAGTGGATAGTTATCAGGTATCTATCACCGGTGATGCGACCGATGGATATGTGTTAACCAATACCTTGCAGACTTCAGTGGAAGTGACGAAAACGTGGGATGACGCGGATGACCAGGATGGAATTCGCCCTGACGAAATCACGGTGAGCTTGTTAGCTAATGGAGTCGAAACAGGTAAAACCGTTAATTTAAATGATACAAATAACTGGACAGATAAATTCCTCAAACTTGATAAATACAATGAGAATGGGGAAGTAATCACCTACACCGTAGCCGAGTCCGCTGTTGAAGGCTATGAGGTTTCAATTAGTGGAGATGCTGCCAAGGGATTTGAGTTGACCAATACCCATGAGGTGGAGAAAACCTCTATCTCTGGTAAGAAGATCTGGGATGATGGAGACAATCGAGATGGAAAACGTCCAGAATCTGTCACTATTAACTTGTTGGCAAACGGTAATCTGCTCAACTCTGTTACAGTAACGGCTGAGGACAACTGGGAGTATACTTTTAATAATCTTGATAAGTATGCAAATGGAAATGAAATTGCCTATAGCCTAACTGAGAATAGGGTTGAAGATTATAGCACCAATTTTGAAGGAACGACAATAACTAATACCTATACACCTGAGCAAACTTCTGTGACGGTGACTAAAGCTTGGAATGACGGGGACAATGAGGGCAAACACCGCCCTGAGGAAGTAACGGTGAGCCTGATGGCTGACGGAAAAGAGACAGGCCAGACGGTTGCGTTGAACCCTGATAATAACTGGACCAATACTTTCACCGAGCTTAATGTATATAAGGACGGTGGAAAGAAAATCATCTATACCGTAGCTGAGTCTGATGTCGAAGGCTATCGTGTATCTATTACTGGAGATGCATCTCAGGGTTATGTAATAACCAATACTGAGCAGACATCAGTAAAAGTGACCAAAGTTTGGGACGATGCAGATGATCAGGACGGACTTCGTCCTGAGGAAGTAACAGTGAGCCTGTTGGCTGATGGTAATAAGACAGGTAAGAATATTGTATTGAATGGTAAAAATGATTGGACTTACACGTTCACTGAGCTTGATAAGTACAAGGAAAGTGGAGAGTTAATTGACTACACGGTAGTTGAACCCGAAGTGCCGAATGGCTACACCGATACTATCACTGGAGATGCAAATGAAGGTTATAAAGTATATAACATTCATCTGCCGAAACAGACTTCAGTGAAAGTGAATAAGACTTGGAATGACGCGGACAACCAAGATGGAGTTCGTCCGGATAAAGTCACTATGAGTCTATTTGCGGATGGTAAAGACACAGGCGAAACAATTGAGTTGAATGATGAAAATAATTGGACTGGCGTTTTTGCCCAACTCGATGTGTACAGGGATGGTGGTCAAGAGATTTCCTACACTGTAGTTGAGTCTAACGTACCAAAAGGCTATACCGATACGATTACGGGAGATGCTGCTGAAGGATTTAAGGTTACCAACACCCATGATCCTGAAACAATCGACGTTTCCGGTACAAAAACATGGAATGATGCCAACAACCAAGATGGTAAGCGTCCTGGAAGCATCATGGTGAACCTATTGGCTGACGGTGAGAAAGTTGACAGCAAGACTGTCACTGAAGAAGATGAGTGGACATACAGTTTCACCAACCTACCGAAATATAAGGTGGGTAAGGTAGGTCAGGAAGTCGAGTACACTTTAACCGAGGAAGAGGTCAAAGAATACAAGACAACCGTAAATGGCTATAACATCACCAACACCCATACACCTGAGAAAATCGATATCTCTGGAACAAAAACATGGGATGACAACAAGGATCAGGATGGTAAACGTCCAGAATCTATCACGGTGAATCTGCTGGCTAACGGCAAGAAAGTCGATAGTGTTAACGTGACGCCAGATGAGTATGGCAACTGGAAGTATACCTTCAAAAATCTTGACAAGTACGCTGGTGGTAAGGAAATCAAGTACACTGTGACTGAGGAACCTGTTCCTGGATACAAAGAAACAATTAAGGATTTCGACATCGCTAACAGCTATGAGCTTGGTAGCGTAATGGTGAATAAAGAGGTGACTGGAGTATCTGAGGATCATTTGGATGCTGCTGAATTTACCTTCATTATTACAGGCCCAGATGATTCTGAGCAAGAAATCATCATACCTGCCGGAGATAGTAGGGTACTTAAAGGCTTGAACCCTGGCAAGTATACCATCAAAGAAGTTAAGCCTGATCAAGCTTACAGTAACGAATCTTATAACTATCTAGGAACAAGCTACCAAGTCAGCGGTGCGGAGGAATCCGTAGAAGCACTTGAAGGTCAAATAGTGGTAAGTGAAAACAATAGAACGGAAGTAACTTTCACTAATCATTATGAGCCGGTTGGTGACTTGAAAGTAGTTAAGATCGATTCTGCAGATGACGAGAAAGTCTTGGAAGGCGCAGAATTTACGCTTACAGATAAAGATGGAAATGTCCAAACTCTAACTACCGATCAAGAAGGGGTAGCGTTCTTTGAGAACTTGCCATATGGAGAGTATGAATTAGCAGAAACGAAGGCTCCTAAAGGGTATATTTTTAAAGAAGGACAAAAATGGACAGTTACAATCGAAGATCAATCTGTAGTTGAAATGCCAATCCAAAATACCAAAGGAACGCCTAGTCTTGAAGTGTCCAAAACAACAGACAAACAAGAGTACAAACAAGGTGAAACCATCCATTATACAATCACCGTGAAGAATACAGGTGACATTGATTTGGAAGGAATCGAACTTAAAGGCATCTTCAGTAAAAATGGCGATGCTAATATTGGACAATTGGAACTTGAAGGCTATACAGGTCCAATTAATCTTAAGATTGGCGAAAGAGCTACGTACAAAGTTGACTATGTGATTCCGAAAACAGACCTTGCGGATACAACATACACAAATGTGATAATTGCAACTGTAGACGATGTGGAGATAAGTGATGAAGTTACTGTTATCGTTGATCCAACTTACGCTCTTGAGGTGAATAAAGAAGCGGACAAAGAAGAGGTTAAAGTCGGAGAAACTATCACATACACCATTACGGTTACGAACACAGGCAAACACGCCTTAACTAATGTAAATGTAGTGGACAAAATGGTTGATCTCGATACGGTTATTGAGAAACTGGAAGCAGGCGAAACGAAAACATTTACAGTTAAACATGTGGCTGCTACAGAAGACATTGGAGAATTAACAAACGTTGCGGTAGCTAAGGTGGTTGTGAATGGTGAGGAAATAGTTGAGGAAGGTTCTGAAATCGTTAAGGTATCTGAGCAAGATGCTCCAGCCCTTGATGTAGAAAAAACAGCAGACAAATCTCAATATAAACCAGGAGAAACTGTTACTTACACAATCACTATTACGAACACAGGTAATGTAGATTTAAAACGTATCACTCTTAAAGACGTCTTCAGTAAAGATGGAGATGACAATATTGATCAATTGAAATTAGAAGGCTATGATACCGAAAATGGCTTTGATTTAGCAGTTGGTAAAACAGCTACATTCACAGCTACCTATGTCATTCCAGAAACAGACCTTGCTGATACAACATATACAAACGTGATTACAGCAACTGTAGACGGTGTGGAAATGGATCCGGTATCTGATGAAGCTACGATCATAGTCGATCCAACTTACGCTTTAGAAGTGGATAAAACCGCTGATAAAGAAGAGGTTAAAGTTGGGGAAACGATCACTTACACAATCAATGTAACCAACACAGGCAATAAAGCCTTGACTGATGTGAAGGTAGTCGACGAAATGGTTGGTCTTGATACTGTCATCGAGAAACTTGAAGTTGGCAAAACTAAAACATTTACAGTCAAACATGTGGCTACTACTGAAAACGTAGGAGAATTAACGAACGTTGCGGTAGCAAAAGTGGTTATCGATGGCAAGGAAATAGTTGAGGAAGGTTCTGTAACAGTTACAGTATCTGAAGAGGATGCTGCAGTTGTTACACCAGATCCTAAAGAACCAACTATTATTGAAGTAGTACAAAACTTCATTGAAAATCCTAAAACTGGCCAATCTACATTAAATATTCTGTTGGTTTTAGGTGTATTCCTTATCGCTGGTAGCGGCTTGTATGTTTGGAAAAGAAAACACTAAGCTTTCAGAATAAGCGAATACTAATTAATAGAAAACCAGCTTGGGTGGATTAATTCCCTCAAGCTGGTTTTTCTTATTTTATGAATGTTGTATTAATGGTAATCCACTCTAAGACGATTTTATATAAAAATTGACTTTATAATAATGATTCCAGCTTACTAATCCTTGTCCTGCTTAGGTAGAAAATATCTCTATTAAATTTAGAAGGTAATATAATTTCTATTTATGATAGTAGATTGTTTAGTAGAGGTGTAAATCTTAAGATGTGAGATTAGTAAGCCGGGGTTAGTGTGTATTAAGATTTCTTAAGTCTGTCATAAAATCTTCGTAAAGTTCTTTTTGGCCCAAAGACTTGGCCAGGTTCATAAGGTCTAAGTAGTCGTCCGTTTCTAGGGCTGTTTCGTCTAAGCTGTGGAGATAATCGTACCGAAATGTTCTTTTCCTTAGGTTATAAACTGGTTTTCTGAAATAGACAGTAGCTGTTTGCCTGGTATTGTCAATTTGGGCAATGACCCCTTCTACCTTTTCGCCTTTTTCCATAATAAATACGGGATTACCAACCTTGAATGTTTTCATCTTTAAACATCCTTTATCATTGATTTTTATACTTCTTTATATAAAATATATACCCTTTGCTGTAAATTAGTACTCAATTTAATAATTTTCAAAGAAAATAATAAAATATTACTAGAAAGCATGAACAGTGTGAGAGATTTGCCCCATCTATATTACAGATATGAAATAAGCTAATCTACCAATCCGATGAATTACTTCCATTTAATTATGGGTATAAGCAATAGATAGGATTAGAGAGGATTGGGAGGGTATTGTATGAAATGGAAAGGCAGAAGGGCCAGTACAAACGTGGAAGACCGCAGAGGGATGAGCAGTAAAGGGATCATCGGCGGTGGGATTGGCGGTATTATACTATTGTTGGTGATTACGTTTCTAGGTGGAAATCCTGCTGAACTATTGAATCAGCTGGGAGGAGGAACATCTACCAATACTACAAATACTGAGTATGTTGGAACGCAGGAAGAAGAGGAACTCGCTGAATTTGTATCAGTCGTTTTAGCTGATACTGAGAAGGTTTGGACTAAGCTTTTTAAAGAAGAAGGGTTGGTATATGAAGAGCCTACTCTCGTTATCTATAATGACAGTGTTCAATCAGCCTGTGGAACGGCTGGGTCATCTGTTGGCCCATTCTATTGCCCAGGAGATCATAAGCTTTACATAGATTTAAGCTTTTATAATGAGCTGAAAAGGGAGTTTCAAGCACCGGGTGATTTTGCGATGGCCTATGTTGTCGCCCATGAAGTCGGCCACCATGTACAAACCTTATTGGAAACCGACAAAAATCAGCAGCGTACAAGCTCTAATGACTATTCAGTACGGTTTGAATTACAGGCTGATTATTTAGCCGGTGTATGGGCTCATCATGCAGAGAGTATGGATTTACTTGAGGAAGGGGATTTGGAGGAGGCTATCACAGCAGCCAGTGCTGTTGGCGATGATACAATCCAAAAAAGGGCTCAAGGGTATGTGGTTCCGGAGAGTTTTACTCATGGTTCATCTGAACAGCGGATGCGCTGGTTTAAAAAAGGATTTAATTCCGGGAATTTAGAGGATGGGGACACCTTTAATGTGAAAAATCCATAAGGAAGAAAAGAAGGCCTGCTTCGCGAAGCAGGTTTTTTGTTTTTATCTATTTTAAACAGGAAAAGAATAATCGATATCGAACTAATAGAGTAAACCATTTAGGAGGAGAAAAAATGAATCGTCTAAACTTAGTAACGCTTGGCACAAGGAATATTATAGAATCCCATCGGTTTTATAAAGAATTGGGCTTTGACATGTCCATGATTGGTCCGAAATCTAGTCCGCATGTTATTTTCTTTAAAAATGAAGGGTCCCGTATTTCCTTGTATCCATTGGAGGATTTAGCGCGTGATCTTGATAAGAGTAATCCACCCAATTTAACTTCTGCTTTTTCAGGAATTACGCTAGGCTATAATGCGAAATCAGCCGAGGAGGTAGACCGTGTTATGGAAAAAGCGGAGCAGGCTGGCGCAAAAATTGTGAAACAGCCTGAAAAGACAGACTGGGGCGGATATGGAGGTTATTTTACAGATCCGGACGGATATTATTGGGAAGTGGCATATGGTGAGATGTGGCAATTTGATGAGTCCAACATGTTGGTTATTGAATAGAATTGGAGGATGTTAATCTACCTTTATAGGTACAAAAAAACTTTAGTTACCTTGGAACCGATATTGCTGGCTCTACGTTACGGTAATCGCTCATACAGTTCATTTTTGTGTGATTTTTCTTTTGACTGTATGGGTACCTTTAGAATTGGATTTTGCTAGTCTAAATGTTTTCTTCCAGTCTGACCATAGAATTTACTTCTGCTTAAACATTCTTATCCACTTTGTTACGGGAGGCAATAAAAAAGGCCAACCTTATAGGTTAACCTTTGATTGTTTACAAACCAATTGGACAAAATTTTCAACTGCGAAGGCTGAGACTCCAAGAGCAGCTGAATAGATAGATAAATTGGAAAACTGAATCTGCAGCTGGGATTTGGAAGCGTCCAGTGCACATTCTCCTGCAACATGTTCAACTTCATTTTTCAATAAATCTTTTGCCATAGCAAGGCGGTTTCCGATAATGATTTGATCGGGATTCAACGTGTTCGCAATGCTGGCAATACCGATTCCAAGGTACTTTGCTGTTTCTGTAAAGATTGCTTGTATCTGTTTATTGTTCTCTGCTTGTTCAATTAATTTTTCGAGCGTCCATTCTTCACTTGATGGAAGTAGGGTGGAAGCCTTTTTAATCAATGCCTTTTCAGAAGCATATAATTCCCAGCATCCTTTACTTCCGCATGAACATGGTAATCCATCATATTGAATAATCATATGGCCCATTTCACCGGCAAACCCATTAGAACCACGGTAGAGTTCACCGTTTAAAATCATTCCAACTCCTATTCCAATTCCGGCACTTATATAAACCGTATTGTTTGATGATTGTCCGGGACCTATTTTTTTCTCCGCAAAGGCACCTGCATTTGCTTCATTTTCGATTATGACAGGCAGATTAAATTCGTCCTGGATTTGGTTCTTTAATTGCTTCTGTTTCCAATCTAAATTAGGAGCGATCAGAAGTTCCCCGTCTATGTTTACCATTCCTGGAACAGCCAGCCCAATCCCAACAACGCCATATGTACTAGCAGGAGCTGAAGTGAGGAGAGAACGAATTAACTCATTTATAATCTGTACAGCTTCGTCATAGTTTGGATTCATAGCTGGCTGTTTGAGTTCTTTAATGATGTTGCCATTAAGGTCTGTAAGAACGCCAAGTATGTAATTCACTCCAATATCAATACCAATCACATGAGCAGCCGAATGCTGAAAAAGAAGCATGACCGGACGCCTGCCGCCACTCGATTCCCCTGGCCCCGTTTCATAACAGATATTCGCTTCCAAAAGCTCGTTGACAAGGGTGGAGACCGTGCCCTTTGTCAGGCCGAGTTTTTGCGCTAAATCAGCTCTTGATATAGGTGCATTATCTCGAATGGACTCCAATATTTTTAGTTTATTATTGATTTTAATGGTTTGCTGATTCCACTTCATATCTATACTCCTTCTTTCTATCTCTATTGATAGTTATACCATACTCTTTCAAAACAAAAAACAAGTTCATCCGCCAGAGGAATGTAAGCTAAATGTAACGAAATAGATGATCAAAAAATGTGTAGAGGCTTTTCATAAAGACTGGTATGGGTAAGGCGCGATATTTAATCATTCAGGAACCTCTGCATTCTAACGAGAATGTAATATTATAATTATTTATAATATTAAAATAATAATTATTATTATGATATAATTTTTTTATCTATTAATATATTTGGAAGAGGGGAGTTCTTTGGCTATTAAGATACCATCGATGTTGCTTTCTCTATGCTTATTGATTGTTCTTACAGGTTGTTCGGACAAGAATGGTACTTCCACTTATCGGGAGCATGAAGTGAATGATGATGCGTATGTTATGTTAAAAGGTACGGACCTGTATATGAAAGAACATGAGTCTGATATCGAAAAGGTTGATTCAAATGTTAGGGAGGATACGATTCATTATCGGGATGAGCATCGCGGGCTCATGTATATAAATGGTGACGATGATTTGTACAGCTATAAAGATGGGGAGAAAAAAAGAATAGCTAAACAGGTTTCTGCCAGTAGAATACCGTATCTGCTTTCCTTTGATGAGAGCACTCTTGCCTATTTGACTGATGAAAATAATCAGTTATACGTGATCTTTGATGAGAGTAAACCTCGGAAAGTTCGTTCAGATATTGTCCAATACAGATTATCTATAGACGGTAAACGATTATTCTATATCAATGAAAATATGGACTTATATATCTTTACAAAAGATAGCGGTGAAGAAAAAATCGCTTCAAAGGTGGTTAATTTCCAGGAATCAGAGGGTGGTACCAGGTTACTCATCAGTACGGATGATGGTGAATTATACATCAGGGATTTAGAAAAGACTGAGAATGTCCATCTTCATGCAGATAGCCATGATTACGGGGGATTTCAGGTTGATGATTCTGGGCACTATTCCTATTTAGCAGATTATCAGGGTGATATAGGGGAGCTTTACAGCCTATCTGCTGAAAATGAACCAGTTCGAGTCGCTTCTGATGTTCTCGATTATGAAATGAAGGAAGATTCCTATATTTATTTAAATGGAAACCAGCAATTGCTTATGAAGCAGATGGAAGATCAGAAATCTGATTTACTCGCAGAGGGAGTTGTGGACTTCTTTATACTCAATGATGATATCTATTATTTAGATGAGACACAGGCGATGTATAAAGTAAAACAATCAGGTGTTCCTGAGGAAATTGCCCCCAATGTGATGATGGATTCCAGCAGCCGGCTTTGCTGGTCCATTGTAGATGATAAAATTATTTATTTATCTGCTAATCATTCTTTAATTCTAGATGGAAAGAAAATAGCGGATGATGTCACCGGTTTCGTGTCATATGTGGACCATGTCGTTTACAATACCGAGGATGGCCAAATAAAATCCGTAAGTGTTCATGACACGGATGAACTACACACATTTGACCATGCTGATTCCTATACGAGGATTTATTACGGTAATCAGCTGGTCTATAGCAAGACATTATCTCTCGCAGATATAGACGGTATTTGGGGAGTAGAGGGCACGGAAGAGGAGAAGTTGGATGGGTATGGAGAGGAATATGGTCCATACTTTTTCGAAATCATTACGGGTGCCGATTGTAATATGGGGTATCTTGTTATGTATGATGAAGAGGAAGAGCTTGTATTGGAACTGAACATAGAAGACTCCGACTCGGAATATATTAAAGTGGTTACAGATGTGGAGGATACGTCCTTCATGTTCAAAAAAGTAAGCGACCAGGATTTAGACTTTATTTTTGATGGGGATGAAACTGATCCGCTGCCTCTTTATAAAACTACTGTAGATGAACTTGAGCTGTATTATGAACAATATCAGCTTGCTTATTTTTAAGCGGGATACTAATAAGAGATGTTCGATTAGTCTTTCGGGGGCTGATCGACATCTCTGTTTTGTCGTCTAAAGAGAGGGGAATCAGAGTATAGTTTGATAGATTCGCTCAATCACTGTTATGTGCGCTCAATCGGTAAAATTTTCGCTCGAATGCTTATAATTTCGCTCATAAAAATGAGATTCGCTCAATTCCAAGCCGTTTCCGCTCAATTATGGTTATAATCGGTCAATTATGAGAAATTTCGCTCAATTATGCTAATAATTCGCGCAATTATAATAGAAATCGGCTTGATTATTTGAATTCTATGCCTTATATCGGCCTAATAGAGGGAATTACCTCTTGAAAACTGGCAAACTAGTTAGAATTCAATAAAAAATAGCATCCGGAACATTATTTAGCCAGCAACGGGGGCATCGCACGTTAAGCCACTCTTACGCAGCAAACGAAAAACCGGTGAAGGAAACATCTCGGTTTCCTCCACCGGTCCATTCATACGAAATACATTAATTCGCTGCAGCTTTTCTGCTCTTTGCGGATCTGAACAGATTGGATGCTGTATAAATGATTAAGGCAATCCAGATAAACAGGAATGATATACCTTGAATCAGGGTGAATGTTTCATCGTAGATCACGACAGCCATCACTAGCATGAGGGTTGGAGCTAAATACTGTAAAAATCCAATCATCGTATAACTGATTCGTTTCGTTCCTTCGGCAAACAGCAATAACGGAATTGCGGTTACAATCCCCGCTCCCATAAGAACTAAATCAACTTGGGTACTGTATGATAAAAAGGAATGCTCAGCAAAGAATAACAGATAAATGAGTGCGAATGGTGCAATGATCATCGTTTCGAGTGTTAAGCCTGTCCACGGATTGATTTGAACCATTTTCTTAATGAGTCCATATAATCCGAAGGTCATTGCCATGCATATAGCAGGCCACGGGATTGAGCCCTGGCTCCATGTCAGAATGATTACGCCAATTGCCGCAGATAATACAGCTATCTTTTCGCCATTGCTCAGCCTTTCCTTTAGGAAGATGGTTGCCAGTATGACATTGACGATTGGATTGATATAATAGCCCATGCTGGCGGATAAGATATTATTGCTATTGACTGAAAAAATAAAGATAAACCAGTTGGCTGAGATTAATAGGGTTGCCAGGGTGATTGCTAACGTCAATTTAGGCTGTTTAAGGATGGTGGTGATTTCCCCAAAAACATCCTTTGACTTTCCGAAACAAAAGACGAGCAGCACCATAAACACAAAGGACCATAAAATACGGTGTGCCAGGATTTCCAAATCAGATACATCACCGGCTAATTTCCAATAGACCGGTAGGCATCCCCATAAAAAATAAGCTCCGCCACCAGCTAAAATGCCGAGCTTTTTCTCTTTTGCTTGATTCTCCATGCTTACACTTCTTTCTACTATAACATTCATTTATATCAACCTATTATACTGCTGAACAGTTGAAACGAAAATATTAATTGTGATAGTTATCATTATAGTTTTACCTAAAGGAAGATGAACCTGGCAATCACAACAGGTTCATCTTCCTTCGTTCTGTATCTTACAGCCTTGGGTCGACCGGGTCTGATTCGAGAGAGAGTGTGCCAAGGACACATTCATGTACGCGCTGCAGGGAATCTCCGTTGACAAAGCGGCGAATGCCTTCAACTCCCAGAACAAATTCACGTAACGCCAACTTTTGTTTTTTGGAGGTGTTTCTATTTTTCAAGCGTGCTAGATTAGCGGGGGATAAATAATCCATCCCATAAATAATCGATAAATATTTTCTGCCTCTTACTTTAATAGCGGGCTGCAACAGCTTGCCTCGTTCTTTAGCGATAAAAGTTTCAGGCTTGATGACAATGCCTTCGTGTCCTTCCTCAGTCATTTCCCTCCACCATTCTATGACATCTTGCTCGCTCGCCTCGCTATCGATTACTTTATATTCAGTTTCAATAAAGAATTTGGATAGAGCGGCTAATTCAAGATTCATGTGCATATGCCATACGAAATAATAAACTAATAATACCATTTTAAGCCATGGAAGGTTACATATTATTTTTGGCTCAAAGAGGGGTTTGGCAATGAAGGATCGAATAAATGAAGTGGACTTACTGCCAGAAAGGAATCTGCAAGAATAGGACTGAGATACTATAAAGAATACAGAGTAACGTTGATTTAGGGGGCTGGGAATTTTGATTACACTCTATATAACCAGGCATGGAGAAACAGTTTGGAATACGGAGAAAAGAATGCAGGGAAGATTAGATTCACCTTTAACAGTAAAAGGTGTACAAAATGCGATTTCACTGAGCAAAGGACTGCAGGATATTGATTTAACAGCTATTTATTCAAGCCCGAGTGGCAGAGCAGCAGATACAGCAGCTTATATTAAGGGTAATCGGGATATTCCGCTAGTCTTTGATGAAAATTTACAGGAAATCAATATGGGAGAATGGGAGGGAGAAACACAGGGAGCCATTAGGGCTACCTATCCGGACGAGTTTGATGCTTTCTGGAACAATCCTCATTTATATAAGCCTGTAAAAGGGGAAACGTTTGATGAGGTGAAAGAACGAGCGATGAACGCATTGAATCGGATTCAGCAAGAATATAAAACAGGCAATATCCTGATTGTTACTCACTCCGTTGTCATAAAATGCTTCTATTCTATTTTCAAAAACGCCTCTATTGAAAGCCTATGGGATCCTCCTTTTATCCATGATACGAGTCTTACTGTTGTAAAGATAGAGGAAGATGGTTTTAACATCGTCCTGGAAGGGGATTTATCACATAGACAGATTATTATATAGGATGTCTATATCAGAAGAGGAAAGGTAGGTTGATTGAATTTATCATTTATTTGTTTTAATAGAGTTTATTTTCGACCAATCTATGATTACTGCCATCATAATACCCAGTGTATACCGCAATAGATCTATCCACAGAAATCCCTTACCGAGGATTAAAGCCCCGATGGTTGTGTTTCGTATTTGGTTGATCCATGCTGCTTGATATAACTGGCTGAATTCAATCCCGAAGCTGAATAGGACGCTGAACCAAAAAGCAGTAAATGGTTTCTTTTGAACGAAAAGAAATCGAAACCCAAAATAGACCATCATTGCCTATAAAGCATCTCCGGCATGCTGAGCTACAAAAGGATGCAGGATCGAACTATATATACGGGAAGCTAATCCGAGAATGATACATAGAGTAATGGCTGCTAAATAAAAGAATCTATTTATATGGTTGGTTGGATTCATATTCATTCACTCATTTACTATTTTTTATAACGGCAAATTTTAATCTATAAGAATATAAACATCTATCAAGTAATTTTTGAAATATTCTTGATATAATTAAAGTAACAAAGGATTATCATGCTTTGCAACACAGAAACTACTAAGAGATATGAGGGATGGCCTATGAAATTAATATGCTTTGGTGATAGTTTAACTAGGGGAGTATCCTATGTTAAGGGTCGTTTGAGAATTTTAAGAAATAATTATCCTGCCTATTTACAAAAGCTTATGTCAGAGGATAAATTGAATCCAGAGATTAGCCGGGCAGAAGTGATCAATAAGGGAGTATTCAATGATAACTCTGATTTACTTTTATCCAGACTTGAAAAGGATGTTATTCAAGAAGAACCGACCTACGTGATTATTGGGATTGGCGGGAATGATTGTGACTTTGTTTGGAAGGAAGTAGCGGCTAAACCGAATGACGAGCATCAGCCAAAAGTGCCTCTATCACGGTATGCCAATAATTTAAAAGAGCTTATTACCAAATTAAAATCAAATGGAATTACACCGGTTTTAACCACGCTGCCTCCATTGGATCCGGCTCGCTATTATCAGACAATTTCCACGCGTTTCGGTACAGAAGTGAGTCAATGGATATGCAAGGTGGGGGGAATAGCCTACTGGCACAGTAAGTATAATCGAACCGTAAAAAATATAGCAGAAGAAATGGATGTATTCCTGATTGATGTAAGGAATGCGCTGAAAAACAGAGGTCAGTTAAAGGATTTAATTAGTGAAGATGGCATTCATCTGACCGAAAAAGGCTATAAGGTTATGGCGGCTGAGATTTATGATAACTTAGGTAAGCTAGCCCCGCAAAAAGTACTGCAGGAACAATAATTTTGGTTATTATGAAGAATTCGAGAGCGGAACAAGGTGATTATAATAGCCGCAGATGAAAAGTTATAATCGTATAATTAAAAGGAGACCTCTCAATCGAAAGGTCTCCTTTAATTATATTACTCAGCTGAAATTAATTCTAGTTTACGCAGTCTTTCTGCAACCTCTTCCTCAGTTAGGTTATGCTCTACAACATAACGATTGCGAGGATGTACACGACATTCATCCGTGCAGCTGCGCATATATTTATGCTCATTTTCTTCACTGCAAAGAATTTGATCGTTACATTCAGGGTTTGCACAATTAACGTAGCGTTCACACGGTTCACCATCGAAGTGATCTCTTCCGACGATCACATGTTCTACTTGGTTAATTGGAACAGCGATTCTTTCATCGAATACATACATTTGTCCATCCCATAATTGACCTTGTACTTCCGGATCTTTCCCATATGTGGCAATCCCGCCATGGAGCTGACCGACATCTTTAAATCCTTCTCTTACTAACCAACCGGAAAATTTCTCACAACGGATTCCGCCTGTACAATAGGTTAGGACGCGTTTTCCTTCAAACATTTCTTTATTATCACGAACCCATTGAGGAAGCTCGCGGAACGTTTCAATGTCCGGCTTGATGGCGCCGCGGAAATGTCCAAGTTCATATTCATAGTCATTACGCGCATCTAAAACAATTGTGTTTTCATCCTGTAAGCCCTCGAAAAATTCTTTTGGGCTCAAATACTGTCCAGTTAATTCGTTCGGATTAATATCATCTTCTAAAGATAAATGAACAAGCTCAGGGCGTGGTCTCACATGCATTTTTTTAAACGCATGACCGTCCGCTTCATCTATTTTAAATACAATCCCTTCGAATTGAGGATCGTTCTTCATCTTATCCATATAAGCATTTGTTTGTTCCACAGTACCGGAAACCGTACCATTAATTCCTTCTTTGGCCACAAGTATACGGCCTTTCAGTTCAATCCCCTTACAAAATGCAAGGTGTTCTGCCGCGAATGCAGCTGGATCTTCAATTGGAGTATAAAAATAATAAAGCAAAACTCTGTATGGTTTGTTTTCTGTCATGGTTCTTACCACCTATTTTTTAATATTTGCAAGATACGTATTCAAAAGGTGATTTTTAGATACTTTTCTTACACATCAAAACATTATAACAATTGTTAGTAAAATGTGCTAATTAAACAACTTATTTCCTCTGGAAAATAAAGAGATAGGTGGTTAGTGCATAAAAAAACACCAATTCTTCTATTGAAAAGAATTGGTGTTGAATAGAGTTCTTTAATCCGGGAAAACAACGATTGTTCTGCCGCGTGCTTCACCTTTTAGAAGGACAGGAAATACATTTGGCAGTTCTTCGAGCTTTACTTCTTGCTGGATATGATTCTCATACTGATTGAGCTTTAAATCCGTAGCTAAACGTTCCCAAATTTGTTGGCGTGTATTCATCGGGCATTGTACAGAATCAATGCCTAATAAATTAATCCCTCTTAATATAAATGGGAATACGGAGGAGGGAATCTTCGTGCCAGCCGTCAGTCCGCTGGCAGCAACAGAACCGCCATATTTAATTTGGCTTAAAAGAGATGCTAAAGGTTCCCCGCCAACAGGGTCAACTCCAGCGGCCCAACGCTGTTTCCCTAAGGCGCGAACCTTACCGTTGTATACTTCATCCCTTGAGATCACATTCGCAGCACCGATGGATTTTAAGTACTCAGCTTCCTCTAATTTTCCTGTGCTGGCTTCAACGGTAAATCCGAGTTTTGCTAAGAAGGAGACCGCGAAACTGCCAACGCCTCCTGTAGCTCCAGTAACAATCACAGGACCTCGATCAGGAGTTACCTTATTTTCCTCCAAACGCTGGACGGATAAAGCGGCGGTAAATCCAGCTGTACCAATGATCATTGCTTCTTTTAGAGTGAGCCCTTTTGGCAATGAGACAACCCAATCAGCAGGAATATAAGCATATTCCGCATATCCTCCATCACGGGATACACCGATTTCGTAGCTTGTGGCAATTACCTCATCTCCTTCCTTAAAGCGAGTGTCAGTCGATAAAATAATCGTGCCTGCTAGGTCGATGCCTGGTACCATTGGGTAGGAAGTCACAATATTTCCATTCGGAATTGTAGCTAGGCAATCCTTATAATTTACACCTGAATATTTTACTTTTATGAGAACTTCGCCATCTTGTGGGGTATGTAACGGTTTTTGTATGAATTTGATTGCTGTTTGTTCATCCTGTTTATCTACGATTAACGCTTTATAGCTTTGTTCCATTATTCTTACCAGCTCCTTTTCTTCACTATATACCATTATATAATGAACGTTGAACCGTCTTTGTAAAAGTGATTTTTGATGATTTGTTTTATTTACCATCGCTTTAATAGGTATAATCTTGCAAAAGAGTTTCAAAAAAATCATGATTTGAAGAAAAATTTAAAAATAATTGAGGTAATCGTTTGCACTTCAGTCCAGAACCTGTTATTATTAGGTAGAATTATTTTTGTTTGATGTGGTTGAAAGTTGAACAATTATTGTCGTCTTACGATCGAAAAGCAAGGATAGTAATACAATTGTGTGTTAGCACACTAGGAGGCAACAAAAAATGGAACATGGTAAAGTAAAATGGTTTAACGCAGAAAAAGGTTTCGGATTTATCGAGCGCGAAGGTGGAGACGATGTATTCGTACACTTCTCAGCTATCCAAGGTGAAGGTTTCAAAACACTTGACGAAGGTCAAGAAGTTACTTTTGAAGTAGAACAAGGTCAACGTGGACCACAAGCTACTAACGTTCAAAAAAACTAATCTGATCGACACATAAATAAAACAGATCCTGGTTACAGGATCTGTTTTTCTTTTGTTTAAGCTTTGTTGAATGATTCATTTGGTTTAAATCCTCGATTGTTGGATTTTTATATTTAGATTTCAGAGCGATACTTATTTGCCTATTAGATTCTAATATTGCAAATTCAACTTCTCTTACAGAAAAAACACTTTTTTGCCGTAACATGCTCAATATTTGATTTAGATCCAACCTTGCTTTTTTGGCTGCTTTATAATCAATTATTCCATTTCTAATGAATAGAACTGGCTTCCTCTGAATGAAAAATCTAATCTTTGTAAACTTAAGCGTGGCATACTCTAAAATAATCATTAAAAAAGTCCATATTCCAATTGCATATAGATATTTTAAAATACTTACATTATTTTCATAGATGATATGTCCTAAAAAATCATCGAGCAACAGAATAAAAATAAAATGAAATGGGGTTAATTGGGAAATGGAGGTTCTTCCAGTTAAAATGAGTATGATGTTTAGAGATATAAATCCAACCATTACTTTCATTGCTATTAAGCCTAAACTTATCCAATCCACGTTTCTATCCTCCAAAATTCTCACAGTACAGTAGTGTTTATCTTCTCATTATGCTTAAAAAAAGCATCGAATATGCGCTATTACCTGTAATTGCTAACCCAAAATGGTTCTTACGCTATTTTGGTGAAGTCTCCTAAGTTACGAATAATGGCATTATCCATTACTCATAATATAAAAGTAGAACATTATACAGCTGAGAGAATTAGTGTAACAGGTGTGAAATGTAAACCATATTAAAACGGGTAGATAGAACTGGGAGATTCAGCAATAGTTTTCGGGGGATTAATCCATGAGGGTTTAATGCCTTATTATATCGAACTTCTTTTGTGTTGGTATAGGATAGTTTAGTGGAAGAAACAAAAATGCCCTGCTCAAGGCGAAGAGAGCAAGGCAATTGAAACAGTAAAGCATAAAATAGTATAACAGTTTTAAAGGTTGACTAGATTATAGCATATAATTAAAATCGTGGCTAATATATTTCTCCTGTTAATTTTAGTAAATTCATTTTTATCATGTACGTTGCTAAATAAGTACTAGTTTTCTATAATTAAATGGATATATATGGAGGTGGATTATACTGAGACCTAAGCTTACTAGAAATAGTAGTGTCCAAAGTTTTAGAGAATTTTATTGGCTGAAGGAAGAGTTACAATCATTTTGCAGAGAAAATCGACTTGCTGTTTCAGGCTCAAAGATAGAAATCTCCAATCGAATCGAAGCCTTTCTTGAAACAGGAGAAATAAAAAAGCCGATTAGAAAAGTAAGGGCCTATGTGAAACCACAAACACCCGTAAAAATCTTAAGCCTCGATACAATCATCAAAGAAAATCACCGTTGCAGTCAAGAAGTAAGAGCATTTTTCAAACGGTTATTCCTACCTTTCATTTTACTACCCACATCCAGGAATATTTTAAAAATCATGTCGGGAAAACTTACCGTGAGGCGGTGAATGCCTGGTATGAGGAAGAAAAACGAAAAAAAGATTCATCCTATACGAAAAAAATCCCCCCGCAATTTGAATACAATCAATTCATCCGTGACTATTTTGCTGACCCGAACAATCAAGGGAAGCAGCACAAAGATGCGCTAGAAGCCTGGAAGAAGATCAAGCAGCTTCCTGACAGCAATCGCTATTCATCTAACCGAGTGTGAAGAATTCCCAAGATTCAAAATAGTTCTTCGCCTATCAAACGCAATAGGCATGAAAAAAGGAGGTTGCATGAAACGATTTAGTTTGTTTTTTACTTTCCTAATTGTCGTTATCAGCATTTTTAGCGCTTGCTCAACGAACACACCTCTAGAACTGGTCAGTGCAGAAGCAGAGATTGTGAATGATAAAAACAAAACGGGATCCACTATTCTGCAAGAAGGTGAGAACGCAGGAAAAGAAGTGGTGCCTACATCCCTGTATTACACATTTGTGATTAAAAATGTAGGAAATAAAAAGATTGGAGACGTAAGTAAAGGAGTAGGCTTGGAGGCTAGGATTGAACCTGCCGAAAAATTAGTAACTGCTTCTAATGAAGTGATGGGCTTTAATATTTTTGAACCGGAAGATTATGATGGTTCAGGCATGGGTTTCGGCTATTCCTATGCTGGTATTCTTGAAGAAAATGAAACAGGAGAATTCACCATCTATTATGATTTAGGCGTTGAAGAAAAAACAGAGGAAGTTCTTCCAGTACCTTCAATAGACAAGATAGAACATTTAAAAGAGAACGCAATGGAGGCAACTTTAATTGTATCCTTGGGCAAAGAAGAAATAACTCGTTTTGATTTGAGTAAAAAGAACTAGTAGCTGTCTTGGTAGTGTTTAGTTAGTAATAGCTTTATAAAATGATCCCGCAAAGAAAAACATAAAGGCCCGGTTTATAAACCGAGCTAATTTTTAGATGATTGCCCTGACAGTTTATCCAATTTACTTTCAATTCGATCTAGCTGTTCCTTCCGTTTTTTTGAAGAACGAAAGAAAGATACAATTATAACAATAAAAAAGACAACAACTAAAATTGAGATTAACTGAAAAATGATGTCACCGATGTTCAACATAAAATCCACCTCACTTTAGAATATTATACCATTTTTGATGTGGGTACTTTCCACTTGAATCTATTAAGTTAAGAGTAAATAAATCGTTTATCACCTATGTATGTGTGTTGCCCTCTGAAGTTTTATATAAAATTTTTGTAATATTATGAACTCTTAAAGGGGGTGAAATATTCTTGGTAGCTGAAATGACTTATCAGGTCCGTGTGGCTGATTTTGAACAAGGCAGGAAATGGTATGAAGTATTTTTGAACAGGACACCAGATCTTGAGCCGCATGCTGATTTTGCAGAGTGGGAGATAATTCCCGGGGGCTGGCTGCAAGTCGCTAAAGGGACACCGGCAGAAGGAAGTGGTCCGCTTCGGCTTGAGGTTACATCTATAGAAAAAGAAAGACAAAGAATGATGGAAGAGCTGCATATTGATTTTTTTGAAATCTACTCCCGTGAAGGAGTACCAGTTAAATGGGCCACATTTACAGATCCATGGGGAAATCGTTTAGGCTTCTTTGAAAATATGAACGAAGAGATGTAGCAACCTAAATACAATTAGATAAGAGGCAAAAATATGGAGTATTTATTAAGAAAACGTACCGAAGAGGATATAGAGGACTTTTTATCATGGACGTACGATAATTCAATTCAGCAAGAAAAGATAGATAGCTTTAGGCAAAGTGTGCAAAAAGAACGGGAATTATCGGTAGTAAATGAATGGGGTGAACTTGTAGGTAACTGCGAGTTTTTTGATGTAAGCGATGAGGATGAAGCGGAGATACTGGCAGTTGGAATTCAGATGAAGCCATCTATGACTGGAAAAGGACATGGCCCTGCTTTCTTCCATGCCATTGTGGAGCAAGGGAGATCCCTTTTTCACTATGACCATTTAGAGTTGTCCGTAGTGGACTTTAATCACCGGGCCATTAAAGTGTATGAAAGAGAAGGATTTCAACAAGTGGGAGAATTCATGAATGACATAAGAGGAGAATCATATCGATTTATCATTATGGCGAAGGATTGGTAATGACCAGATTGATTACAGGGAGGATGGCATGAAAAATAAGTTAATAAGAGTTGGTACATTTTATATTCCTGTAAAGGATGTTAAAGAGTCTTCAGCATGGTATGTAGATAAGCTTGGAGCAGAATTAAGCTATAAAGATGAGGATAAATCGATTATTAATCTTGCAAATCAAAGTTTTTTCCTTGTTCATGCACCAGATGGCGAAAGTTCTAATTTTATAGACAAGCATGGAAGTGAACGTTTTTCGATTACCTTTGAAGTAGATGGATTGGAAAAGTTAACAGAGCTTCATATGGAATTAACGGAGAAGAATGTAAGGGTAGGTGACATTGAAGATCGAGGGCACCCAGGAAGGAATTTTGTTTTTTATGATTTAGATGGTCATATATTTGATGTCTGGAGTGAATTAAGTCCAAGATTTAAGGACAACTATTCGCTGTAAGTCGTTATCTTTCATATGTTTTACATAAAGTTGGTTAGATTGATTGTGTATCACAAAAAATGAATATGAGGAGTATGTTTATGTTTACATTTCCAAAGCCAGATGTAGAACAATTGCTGCGAACTGTTTCTATGATTGATTTTGCTGTCAGCCCCGATGAAAAACAGATTATCATCAGTACCAATATAAGTGGAAAATATAATCTTTGGGCGATGAATATGCCTAATGCCTTTCCATATCGGCTGACCTTCAATGATCAGCCATCTGAGTATTTACTGTATGACCCAAAAGGAAGATTTGTTATAGCTGGCTTTGATCATGACGGTGATGAGAATACTCAATTTTATGCCATGCCGACATATGGCGGTGCCTTGAAGGAGCTAGTTTTTCAAGAGAATACACGTAATTTTCATCCGTTCCTATCGAAGGACGGCGAGCGATTATACTATACATCTACCAAGGAAAATCCGTCCTTCCTCAGTAGCTATTGCTTACAATTAAACACGGGGGAAGAGACAAAAGTATTGGATGGGAATGGAGGCATTACAATCCTGGCGGAAGTGAGTGAGGATGAATCGGTTATTCTCTATACTAAACAATTTTCTAATACTAATTCTCTATATTATGTGAAAAAAGCGGATGAACATATCCTGCTGACTCCGCCAACTGATACGGAGCATACCGTTAGTGAAGCTGTTTTCGTTTCGGATCAAGAGGTCTATTTAATCACGGATTATGATGCGGATTTTTCTTATTTAGCAAGCTTTAATTTGGAAACCAGGGAGTTTACTAAGCTTAAAGAATTACCGCAGGAGAGCTTCACCAATCTTACATACGATCAGAAAAACAAAATAGTCTATATTACTGCTGAAAAAGGAGTGCGGGATTATTTATACGCCTATCGTATTGATAATCAAGCATGGGTAAAATTGAACCCTCCATGTGACCTCCTAACGAAAAAGGTTGTCTCTAATTCTGGTTCCCTTTATTTGCTCGGAAAGAGTTCAAACACACTTGCGAATATATTTAAACAGATTGGTGAGGATGAATGGGTCACAATTACTGACAATACCCTAGCTGGTGTTCAGAAGGAGGATATAGTAGAGCCCGAGATTATTACGTATTCATCTTTTGACGGTCTCCAAATTGAAGCGCTTTTATATAAAGCAAAACCTGAAAATGATAACGGAGAGACTCTTTTATGGGTTCATGGGGGACCGCAGTCTGCAGTACGGAAAGGTTTTAATCCATTCTTTCAATATGCCTTAGATAATGGATATAGTGTTTTTACTCCTAACTTCCGTGGTTCCACTGGATATGGATTACCATTCACCAAAATGGTGGAGCGTGCCTGGGGTGCAGGAGCCCGATTGGATATTATTGCTGGTCTCGATTGGCTGATTGACCGTGGATATACGAAGAAAGGCGATATCTTGCTGATCGGAGGCAGTTACGGTGGATATATGTCATTGCTTTTACATGGACGCCATGCTGATTACTTTAAGGCTGTGGTAGATATTTTTGGGCCATCCAATTTATTTTCCTTTGTTTATTCAGTGCCGGAAGATTGGAAACCAATCATGGATGCTTGGGTAGGTCACCCCGAAAAAGATCGCGAGAAATTGATAGAATACTCACCTATTACCTATATTGAGCAGATGATAAAGCCGATGCTTGTTATCCAAGGTGCCAATGATCCAAGAGTTGTAAAGGCCGAATCAGACCAAATTGTGGAGACTCTTAAGGAACAGGGGAGAGATATCTCCTATATGGTCATGGAGGATGAAGGACATGGATTTTCTAAAAAGGAGAATGAAATCGTTGTGTATCGCAGGGTTTTAGCTTTTTTTGAAGAGCATCGTCTTGTGGAAGTAAAATCCTAGCCTAGATTTTCTCAAACGGCGAAAAGTAATGTATTGCAGTTTGTGGCGTTTTCCTTATGAAGAAAATGAATTGAGATTTTCGAGTGGAGGGACTAACGTGAAGCGTTCTAAAGTAAAAGAATGTCCTCAATGTGGTGAGAAAGAGCTGGGGATCGGGAAATATACCGGATATGGAGTCATGTACCCCAAAAATAAAGTGAGTATAGGTTCAGAGATTGAATACATGTTTTGCACCGAATGTGGATTTATCATCGAAGGCTATGTAAAAAAGCCGGAGAAATTTAAAGAAACACTTTACTGAGAAAGATGACTAAAAAGAAAAGAATTAGCTGAATAAAGTGTTGACCCTATTCAACGCTTAAACCCAGGGAACATAAACTTACTGATATCAAAAATGCTTGGAATTATATGATCCAAGCATTTTTTGTCTGGTTTCAACAAATAGGGACATTTCATGAGGTACCAGAAATATAAGTTTGTTTTTATATAGGGAAGATAGCCTTAGGGCGATCTTGTTTCCAATCTTCAACTGTAGGCAATGTATCGCCAAATTGTGTTTCCCAGTGTTCGAAGGATTGCCATGTTTTTGGACGTAAGGGTAATTCTTTGTGCCACGGGCGTGGCTCCAAAATATTTAATTCAGGAATGTATTTATCCATATCCGTATATAACTCAATGACATGCTTATCGGGATCTAGATGGTAAGACGCGATATTGTGACCAGCTGTATGGCGGCTGGGTCCCCAAATTGTTGGTATATTGTGTTTCATTAAAATATCAGAGCTGTCATATTGATGAGCGGGATTGCGTAATTGAAAGGCAATATGATGCATGTACGATTTTTTACCTTGAATGATATTAATCGTATGATGATCTTCATTACATGTTAAAAAGTTGGCTAAATCAAGTATACGGTCGGTTTTGTAAAAACCTAAAATATGGTGGTAGAAGTCCACCGTTTTCTTCGCATCTTTTACGCTGATTGATAAGTGGCCCAATTTAGTAGGAATAATACCGGATGTTGCGTATCCGGGAGCGCTGTAGTCTATACTATGATATAAAAAAATGCGGTTTCCATCCGGATCATGCAACTGCAATTGTTCAGGTATTCCAACTTGTCTATCATGGACAAGCTCACTTACGATTCCTTCTTCTTCTAAAAGGGATTGAACGTATTCTAATGATACTTCAGGATTTACTTGCCATCCGATTCCTTCCATGAAACTTTCGTTACTTGGTTGAATGACAATATTATGATGTTCTGCACCTGTACTGATATAGGCAACTCCGTCTCCTCCGCGTTCTACAAGCTTACATCCGAGAACAGTGATATAGTAATCGACCATGGCCTCAACATCTTTCGAAAAAAACGTCACAAACCCTAACCGGAAAACTGGAATCATGTGGACGCCCCTTTACTTTACAGCAGCTGCCTGTATTATTTTATTTTCTTGTACACCTAAATCAATGGAACCATCCGTGCTTTTTATTTCGAGAAGCATGATATCTCCAGATTTTAAATAACCATTGTTTTGTTGAGTTTCAATAAAATGGTCAATTTTATCCTGATGTGAAATTGTATTATCATAAATATGGTTGATGATTTCAGAATTTAAACGAAGACATACTCCACCTGGGGTACCTGTTAAAATTAAATCACCAGTTTTTAAATTAAAAATCTCTGACATCTCAGTCAGTGTTTCCGTCGGTTTAAATAATAATTGATCAGTTAAAACCCTTTGACGTGTTTCACCATTTATTTGTAAATGTAATTCCAATTGATTCAAGTAAGGAAATTCATCTTCATCGAGTAAATAAATATATGGTCCCACCGGACAAAAACCACGATAACTTTTTCCTTTGAACCATTGCTGTTCCAGAATTTGAACATCACGCGCCGAAATATCATTGGCAATCACTATTCCAGCAATATAATGGACTAAATTATTTTCTGTAATTTGGATGGGCTCAGTAATGTCAGTTTTAATAATTAATCCCAGTTCGATTTCATAATCCAATAGTTGAACATGAGTTGGGCAAATAATATCAGCAGCGGCAGATGTTAAGGTACTGGATGCCTTTGTGAACAATAAGTTATATGGTGGCTTTTGCTTAGTAAAACCAGCTTCTTCACGGTGTACGCTATAGTTTGTACCCTGACAAAATATATTTGCATCATCTGTTACGGGTGATAGGATTGTGATTTCATCTGTATAAATAATTGTTCCGGTGTGTTTTGCCCGCTCAATTGCCTCTCGACCGTTAGATAGTAAGTCATGTAAGGTTTCAGCCTCGTGTTCAACAATGCGGATTTGTTCACTGAAAACACCCCAATATGTACGGTCTGATTGTTTGAATCGAAGTAATTTTGTCCCCATATTTTGATAGCCTCCCAGAAAATAATTTGTTTGTTTAAGTGTAGATGATAGAAAAGGCACTTAACTAGAATAAGAATTATTGAAATACATAATGAAATTAAGTAAAAATCATTGAATCAATCTAACTGGGGGAAGAACTTGGCTTACCGTTATCTGATTATGCGACTGGACAAAATACCAAGGTTGGAGGGAATTGGTAATATCGTTTCTCGGAATTCCACATTTACGGAATTACTCGGCAATAAAGTACTATAAAATAAAAATGATCTCATAGAGACTCTCCTTATGAGATCATTTTTATTCTCGAATTAGGTAAATACTTACCGTTAAATAATATGTGTGGTCTTTGAGGTTGCGTTTGATTGTGAGTCTTTTTCTTTGATGAGAGTCGTGACCGCAGACCAAGCAATCGCTAAAAGGAATAGGCCAATAGATGCTAGAAGCAGAGTGAATCGGCCGTTTTCCTGGCCTGTTATATTAAGTAAAAACTGGTACATAAACGAACTGGTAATACCACCTAATCCTTGGGCCGCAGCAGCGAATCCTACAAAGGAAATACCCTTCGCAAGGTTTGACAATTCAGATACTCGGGCGAGTACGCCTGGAATCACAATTCCTAATCCCATTCCTCCAAGAAAACTAGCCATATTGATCATCATTAAAGTGTTTGCATAATAACACCATAAGATACCAACAGCGGTTAGTAAAATTCCAAAGGGAATATTGAAGTTTGGCCAAAGTTGGCGCATGGGACCAAAGAAAAGTCCGACAACCAAGGTACCAAAGGTGAATAAAGAGATGGCAAAACCGGCCTCCGTAGCATTCCCAAGGTTTTCCGCTTGGATGATAATAGAAATATTTGTTACATACCCAAACACCAATGCTGTGAAGATAACTTGGCCAATCGTAAAACCATAAACGGTTTTTGGTGCAGAGAACAGGATCTCTTTAAAGGATGCATTGTGTACTTCTTGTTTTTTAGGCTCAGGCAAATATAAGAAGGTGAGTGCTAAAATCAAGATCGGGAATAAGTAAACTAAAAAGCCAAACTGCCAATTGTACGCATCAGCCAGCATACCTCCGACTACTTGGAAGAAAATCGCTCCGATACATGCAACTGTGGATGTTCCCAAACCAATTAAGAAATCACGATCACGACCATCAAAGAAACTTGTGATAATATCAACCGATAATGGTAATGTAATGCCGACTCCAAGTCCCAATAGTCCACGGAAGGCAATAATTAAAAAGAGATTATCAATGAAAAATGGCATGATACCGCCAATGATGAAAAAGGCTAGTCCTGTAAATAATAATCCTCGTTTTGAGTACTTATTAGCCAGTTTCCCATAAAGCAATGAAGGTATTATTTGAAAAAATCCTGGGATAGTAGCAATTAACATGACTACCGACGGATTGTAGTTTGGGAACGCTTTAATTAAATCGGCCATGATAGATCCTGCAACCCCGGCAGCAACGTCCTGAAATGCAATTAAAACAATTAAAAATTTCAAGAAAGCAGTACTCTTTGCCTTTGCCATTTTTTAATAACCCCCTGTTTTACTATTTCTATACGAAAGTAGGCTCAATACCTATCCTCTTGGCTATAACAACTCATGCGATAATCGCCATGAAGATGAGCAGAACTTCTTACGTGTAGATTACACTCGATATTAGCACAGACAATCGAGGCATAAATCAATGATTTTTAGGGGAAAAAATCATTAATTTTGCAAAAAGATATTTGTTTTTTACTCCATTAAATAACGAAAAATGAATATGGCAAAGAGCATAGATGTGTAAATTAGACTATTTTAGAAAGTATATAAAAATCCGCGTATTTCACTAAAATTTATTGAAAAAAGAAAGCTAATCAATTTCAATTTCACCTAAAATAATTAAAGAGTTTAAGAGTAACATTAACTCAAAGGAATGCTTGGAATTTCTTAAGTCTTTTTGTAGTAGTTCTTCTAACTTTTGAATTCGATAGACTAATCCGCTCATGGATAAATTCAAATCCAGCATGGTTTGTTGCAAATTCCCGTAATTATTTAAAAATGCGTAAAGAGTTTTAAGAAACTCCTCTTTTTTATTTGGCTTTAATGACAAGATGGGCTCTAATTCACGTTGCGCAATTTCGATGATGATAGAGCTATTAGATTGGTTGATGATTGATCCCATCACACTCGTATCTTCGAAATAAATGATATTACTTGCTTTATTGATATTAAGTGATGTAATGGATTGCCGTTTTGCCTCTGGAATATCGTCTATATCATGGATAGCCCGGCTTAATCCAATACGGAATTCATGGTTTTTGAATGTACGATGCAGGTGTTTTAATATATTTCTTAGTATTTCTTGTGTTTCATCAATTTTTGGGAATAAAAACGTCACTTCTTCCTGAAATTCTGTAATAAATATAGGGATTTGATGCATTTCTAAATAAATGGTAAAAGACTGGATTATCTTATTAATCATGATGGAATCTTTAATAGGAATGCCCTTTTTGGTAATGCGTAAGTTTCCAATATAGAAGTCTTCATTTAAATCAATCTGGAGTAAATAACTGCGGTAAATCATATTGCTTTTGGAAGTATATTGCTGTTGTAAAAGTTGCTCGAAAAAATAAGCTTTCATGTTCTCGATTGCTTCTAAGCTCGACTTTTCATTCAGATAACATAGTGATATGGAATTAGCTGCACGCTGTAGAAAATTTATTTCATCTTTGAAGTTATGGTCAGTTGACCGATAAATAAACGAAATATATCCAATAATTTGGTTTTGGACATTGATGGGGCTGATCAGGCGAATATGTTTTTCACAGTTTACTTGAATAGAGTGCATCGGCTCAAGATGCTGCATTAAAATTTTCCCTGAACGTGTTTGGGGCATCTGGCTGGCAAAATCTAATGTTAACTCATTTAATTCTTCTTCAGTAATTCCAATTAAGTGATGGGTATTAAAATTTAAATCCTGAAGGATGACTGGAACGTTTAAATTATCATAGATTGTTTCTAAAATTTGTTCTATTCGCATACCTTGGGCGATTCCAAGGGTTAAGTTGTTATGGAATGAAGATACCTTCTCGGTTAGTTTTTTCTCTTCATACAATTGTTCATATGTCTGGTTTAGTTCATCAATCATACGGGATTGGTGAATTTTTTTAAATTGTGCCTGTGTTGCTTCATCCCAATTCTCAATCATGCGCATTTCAAAGGCACATTCATCATCCCCTCTAGCTTTACATGTGACTTCTACAATATAGATTTCACGTTTGGTTAAGTAGGATGTGTAACCACTTGAATAGCCTGCTAATGTATGGCAAATACAGGTTTGGCTTTTTCCGAAATATTTGGTGTGTTCAGTTACCTCGTAAGAATTGATCCAAACCCCCTTTGCATGCATAAAACGAACCGTATCATCGGGATTCAGCTCTAAAATGCGATTGGAGATTAAATCTGTAATTTGTCCGGAATTGAGATGGTAACCTGATGCGCTATCAAGTTTTTCACGCAAACTTAATGGACGCTGTTCTACTTCTTTGGCATGAGCGACCCCGATATTCCATCCATAACGCTGTAAGAAAATTTTTGCATGCTCCAAACCTAATGTTTCTATTAATTCTTTTCGTAATAGTCCAATCGTATTGGCTGTTGTAAAAAGTTCTTTATCTGCTATATTAGTATAATTTGTTGTCATAAGAATACCTCCTCTAACTAATAAATACTTAATTGAAGCGCTTACAGTATATATTAGCAGATATAATTTTAATTTTATAAAAATTTTGAAAATACTTTATCTAAAATCCATTAGTGCAAAGTGCCTAAAAGATAATCGGTAAATTTGAGGTGATATTTTTCTATATGCCAGATTGAAGGAATGCCAGATTAGGTAGGGGAAAGGCCATGGGATTAGAGGAACTGATACAGATAATACCATTGTATTTTATTTATGATTCGGTAGTTTTTATTGGAAATAAGGTTGAAAATTCAAATAATTTAATCAGACTTTTATGAAAGTAGATTTGATAAATTAAAGATACATTCAGATAAGGAGTTGAACATATGGATACAATTTTAAAAGAAACAGAATTGGATCTTATGACAAAAACGAAAGCGGTTGCAGATGATATTCGCAAACGTGTTAAGGAAACTGAAGAAATTCGCAGAATTCCAGAATCGACTATTAAACAATTAAAAGACAATCAAATTTTCAAAATGCTTCGCCCTAAACGATATGGTGGACTTGAAGTCAGTATTCAAACATACAGCCAGGTTATTGTTGAAATTTCAAAAGCCTGTGCGTCTACAGGATGGATTGCCTCCTTATGCGCAATACGAGAAATGATGGTGGCTGAATCATTTACAGAAAAAGCTCATTTGGAGATTTTCGCAAACGATCCTGAAGATGTATTATTTGCCGGAGTGTATGAGCCACGTTCTTGTGAAGTGAAAAAGGTTGATGGCGGTTACCTCGTTGAAGAAGGACATTGGATGTTTTGTTCGGGATCTTTACATGCAACATGGGGTTATTTTGGCATGTATTTGAAGAACGAACAAGGTGAAATTGAAAAGCAGTTACTAGCAACTCTGCCGTTTAGTGAATTGGAAATAGAAGATGATTGGAATACATTGGGGCTTCGTGGTACTGGTAGTAATGCAGTCCGTATGAAGAATGTTTTTATACCCGATCATCGTTGTACATCCTTTGTAGACATTTTAAATGGAAACTTTCAATCAGAGCATTTACGGGATATCCCATTATATCATTCTGCTTTGTTTCCATGTTTAATTTTATCGCTTGGATTGCCGGGATTAGGGGTCGTAAAAGAGATGCTTGATAAGTTTCATGCTAGTTTGCCGTATCGTACAGCCCAGCATATGGGGGTAAAAATGATTAAGGATGCAGCAAGCACGCATTCATTAATTGCTGAAGCAACTTTAAAAATCGAAACAGCCGAAATTTACTTAATGAATATTGCCAAAAAAATTGATGAATGGGCAGAGAAAAAAACAATTATGCCAAGTGATGAGAGATTAAAAGTACTGGCAGATATCGGCTATAGTAACAAATTAATGAATGAGGCAGTACAACATATTTTAGCAGCAAGTGGATCAGGATTTGTATATGATGCGAGCCCAATGCAGCGATTGATTCGTGATTTTATTACATTGCATTCCCACCGTTCATTGTCGCCGGTTATTACCCAGGAAAATTATGGGCGTCAGCTTGTTGGTCTACAACCTAATGCGGTTCGTTATTAAGTAAATTTTATTGAAAAATAAGCAGTTATTAGTGAACTTTTTATATAGTTTACCAGTACTTAGTTCCTTAATATAAAAAATGAGGGGGATTCTTACTCATGGGACCGCGAATTGCCCAATTAGGTTATGTTGCTCTTGAATCTTCCGATATTGAAAAATCGGTGGATTTTTTTCAAAACATCATTGGTTTAGAGCTGACTGAAAAAGTAGGCGAACAATACTATTTCAGAGCCTGGGGAGATTTTCAGCATCATACATTATCAATCTCACCCGGCATTAAGGGCAAGGTGAAGCATATCAGTTTTCGCACCAAATGTGCAGAAGATGTGGATTCGTTTGCAAGCAGACTGAATCAAAAGGGCTATGAGATTGAATATGTGCAAGCTGGAACGACACCTGGTATTGGCAGAGCGATTCGATTTATGGCAGCTTCCGGGCATAGAATTGAATTGTTTTATGATGTCGTAAAGACAGAGGTAGAAGAACATCGACGTTCTGTGCTCAAGAATCAAACGTATAAAGCATGGGCAAAGGGTATTTCACCAAGGCGTTTCGATCATGTCAATATTCATACAGCTGCGCCGGAGAATACAGCTTATGATTTCTTTATTGAAGAATTAGGATTCCGCATGAATGAATGTATTGAAACCGAGGATGGGAAAATATTGGCGGGTTGGATGAGCGTTACTCCATTGGTGCATGATGTCGCACTTGTTGCTCATGAATCATTGGAAACAACAGCACGCTTCCATCATATCTCCTACTGGTTGGACAGTTCAGGGGATTTAATGCGGGCAGCTGATATTTTAAAAGAACATGACCTGAAATTCATAGGACCAGGTAAACATAGCATTTCGCAGGCTATCTATTTATATGTTATTGATCCGGGAAGTGGATGCAGAGTTGAATTATTTACAGGTGGATACTTAATATTTGAACCTGATTGGGAAACAGTGGTTTGGCGCCCGGAAGAAAGGGCTTTTGGCAATACGTATTGGGGAGATAGCATTACGGGAAATCCGTTAATTGTTCCAACAATTGAAGCATAGGGAGGCATGGGTAAATGGCAATGACAAAAGAGGTAACCATTACATCAAAGCATCTGAAAACAGGTCATTATACAACATGGATAAACGAAGCTGGTAAAGGAAATGCAGAAACCATTTTATTTTTACATGGTTCTGGACCAGGGGTAACATCATTGGCTAACTGGAATTATGCATTACAGGAATGCGCTGATTCTTTCTATTGTTTAGCACCAGATTTATACGGTTTTGCCCAAAGTGATCATCCGGCTGAGCCATTAAAAAATCGCCAAATGTGGATGGATTGTTGGATTGAACAAATCATAGAGTTGCTCGATTATTACGAATTAGAGAAAGTGCATGTTGTTGGAAACTCCTTAGGCTGTTCTATAGCCCTGGAATTGCTGTTGGAGTATCCAGAGCGTTTTGACCGAGTTGTCCTGATGGGGCCGGGTGGTACACCAAATACTAAACTAAGTTTTGAGCTGGCACGTGCTAAAGCATTTTATGATAACCCGTCAAAAAAACGACTTCAACAAATTATGGGCTGGTTTGTCTACGACAAGGAAGCAATGCAGCCAGTCATTGATGGGCTTACGGATTCCCGATATGAAAATGCAATGCGTGAAGAAGTTCGCCGTTCAAACAATTCTATTTTTTCAACGGCTGCTGTCCCAGTCCCAACCGTGGCATTACGCAGAATTAAGAACCAGATCTTACTGGTCCATGGCCGTGATGATCAAGTATGTTCGATTGAGTCAAGTTATTATTTATTAGAGCATCTAAATGATGCCCAACTCCACGTTTTTAGTAAATGTGGGCACTGGACACAAATTGAAAAGAAAAATGAATTCAACAATCTTATTCAGCAATTCTTTAAAGGTATTTTATGAAACTCTTATTAAGCGCTTACAAGATGGATAGGAGTGAATAAAATGAGCGAAGCAACAGACATTGTGGTGGTTGGGGCTGGAAATGCTGCTTTGTGTGCTGCGATTGCGGCAGCAGAAAAAGGAGCCCATGTGACGGTACTTGAAATTTCTTCAGAAGAAGAAAAAGGGGGAAACACGGCTTATACACATGGTTCGATTCGCTTCGCCTACAATGATGGAGCACAGGTTCGATCGCTAATGCCAGAAATGACAGATAAGGACTTCGAAATAACGGAGTTTGGGACATATATAGAAGGAAAATTTTTTGATGACTTGTGCCGGATGTCCAATTATCGCACAGATTACGATTTGGCTTCCATCATGACAAAGAAGAGTTATGAGACTGTACTATGGCTAACAGAGCACCATGTGAAATGGCTTCCGATTTATGGGCGCCAAGCTTATAAAATGAATGGGAAATTCGTGTTTTGGGGCGGCATGGTCATTGAAGCTGTGGGTGGAGGAAAGGGCTTAGTAGATTCTCTGCATAATGAAGCCAAGCGTTTAGGCATAACGATTCATTATAATACAGCAGCGGTCGAGCTTGTCACTGAGAATCGGACGATTGAAGGTGTGATTGTCCGTTCGAATGGAAAAGAGCGCAAAATAGCTTGTCAAGCAGTCGTGCTGGCATCCGGCGGTTTTCATGCCAATGTTGAAATGCGAACAAAGTATTTGGGGGCTGGTTGGGATACTGTCCATACACGCGGCTGTAAATACAATGTTGGTGACGGCCTGCGAATGGCCATGTCATTAGGTGCACGAACAACCGGCAATTGGTCTGCGGCACATGCCGTAAGTGGTGATCGATACTTAGCTGATTATAAAGAAGGGTTTCAAAAATTGAGCTTTCCATTCGGAATTATGGTCAACAAGGATGGCAAGCGTTTTATTGATGAGGCTGCTGATTTTCGCAATTATATTTATGCAAAAGTAGGACGTGAAATTTTAAAACAACCGGGTCAGCATGCATGGCAAGTGTATGACGCTAGAGCTAAACCTTATTTACGTGAAGAATATAATGGTCGTCATGTTTCAAAAGTGGCTGCAAATACACTCGAAGAATTAGCAGAAAAAATGGAAGGCATTGATGCCGATAGTTTTTTGAGAGAGATTGAGAGGTATAATGACTCGATTGATCAGAATATACCATTTAATCCAAACCAGTTAGATGGGAAAAAAACAACAGGCCTTTCTGTTCCTAAATCAAATTGGGCGAATCCAATTGATGAAGCGCCGTTTGAAGCATACGAAGTTACGTGTGGAATTACCTTTACTTACGGCGGTTTGAAGATTAACAAACGAGCGCAAGTGATCCACAATGATTTCACGCCTATTGAAGGCTTATACGCAGCCGGTGAAATAGTAGGGGGATTATACTATGACAATTATCCTGGCGGAGCCGGTTTAACCTCAGGTTCTGTATTTGGAAAAATTGCTGGGGAGAATGCGAGTCTATATAGTACGAAACGAAAAAATAAGATGTCGATTGTGAATAAAATGTAGTTGTAAACAAAGGAGGATTCTTATGACGATTTTACAAAGAAAAGTGAAAACCGGAGATTATGAAACCTATTTTCATGAAGGAGGTTCGGAAAATAAAGAAGTTGTGATATTAATTCATGGTTCCGGACCGGGGGCAAATGCAAAAGCAAATTGGCAATTTGTTTTAGAAGATTATGCGAAAGATTTCCATGTCATTGCACCTGATATAGTTGGCTTTGGAGAAACGGATCATCCTGAAGTATATCCAGAAAACGGAGTACAGTGGATGTCATGGCGTATCAAACAAATTTTAGATTTAATGGATGCTTTAAATATTGAAAAAGCGAATTTAGTCGGCAATTCACTCGGTGGCGTCGTATCCATGTATTTAAATATGCAGGCTCCGGAGCGGTTTAACAAAATCGTATTAATGGGCGCCGGTGTATTGTTAAAGGAGCCGACACCTGAATTACTAAAATTAACAAACTTCCACTTAGATCCGAGTAAAGAGAACTTACGCAATCTATTAAGCTGGTTCGTTTATGATTTAGATAAAATGGAGGATTTCGTGACCCAAGTGGTCGAAGCACGTTTTGAAATGTTCCAGCGTCCAGAAATTTTCCGTTCTTATCGTGAAAACTTTACCAAGTCATCCTTAACCGAAATGCTGATTCCACAAACGGCACTTGAGAGAATGAAAAATGAATTTTTATTAATCCATGGTTACTACGATCGGTTTGTTCCTTTACAAAGCAGCCTTTACGCTTTAGAACACTTACCAAATGCCGAACTGCGCGTATTTAAAAAATGCGGCCACTGGGCCATGATTGAGCAACGTGAGGAGTTTTTACACGCAACCAAACATTTCTTTACAAAGGATAAAACGCAAGTTGAAATTTAAGAATATTCAAAAAGTGGGGGTGAACTTATGAGTGAAACTATCGTAAAAAGAGAAGAAATCAGCGAGGTATTAATCGAAAAGGCGCGTTCGCTGCAAAAGCAATTACGTGATGCAACCCTTGAAATTGATCAAACGAGCAAAATATCAGACGAGATTATTCAGGCGATACGTGAGAACGGATTACTGAAAATCCTTCGACCAAAAATGTTCGGAGGCTTTGAAACAGATATGCGTACGTATTTTGATGTAGTCACAGAAATTAGCCGCGGAAATCCGTCAGCCGGCTGGTTCGTATCGTTAAGCAATATTCGTGATTACATGATTTCATATGCATTTGGGCGCGAAGCTCTGCACGAGATTTTTGGACCGAATCGTGACCAGGATGTCGTTCTAGCCGGGAACTTCAAACCGATTCGTATTGATATTGAAAAGGTCGATGGTGGTTATTTTATCAAAGATGCACAATGGCCATTTGTTTCTGGATCTCCATATGCAGACTGGTTCTACTTTGGGGCACCGGTAGATGATGGGAATGGCGGAGTAGAAATGGCGATTTTAGTCATCCCACGGAGAGATGTAGAAGTAATGGATGACTGGAATGTAGTTGGTTTACGTGGTTCAGGCAGTAATAGTGTAGTAGTCAAGGATGTCTTTATTCCTGACCATCGTGTGTCATTAGATCGACTGGCACAGCAAGGTCACTATATTATTGAAGAATTACAGGGGAATCCATTATATCGAACGCCGTTTGTGCCATCCTTAACCTTGTCTATTGCAGCCCCAGCACTGGGAATTGCCCAAGGTGGATTTGATCTACATAAGGAGCGTGTGTCAAAAGCAAGCATTGGAAATACCTTTTATTCCAAAATGAGCGAGGCTGCCGTGACACATTTACAAATTTCTGAGACTGATATGAAACTGGAATGTGCTCGCATGCTGTTTAATCAAGCTATCAATGATTTAGATGATTATTCAACACGCGGACAGGATTTCACACAAAAGGAAAGTATTCGAATCAAAGCTATGTTTGGATATGCCAACCAGCTCTGCAAAGAAGCTTTTGATCTCATGCTTGCAGGAGCAGGATCTGTATTTGCTTACAATAATAATGTATTCCAAACCTTTTATCGTGATTTTATTTCTATGCATTTACACGGCTTCATTACTCCATCGAGTTTATTAGAGACATATGGACGCACTATGTGTGATTTGGAACCAAATACGTATTTTGCTTGATTGATAAATAGGAGGTAGGGAAAATGAGTAAACCGGAAATTTCAAAATTAGGGCATTTTGGATTAGTAAGTACAGATTTAGAGAAATCATTATGGTTCTTTAAAGAAGTTATTGGTTTGGAAGAAACAGATGTTCAGGATGGTGTGCATTATTTGCGTGCTTGGGGGGACTTTGAGCATCATACATTAACGATTCGTGCAGGAGAAGAATCCCATTTGGATCATATTGCCTGGCGTACAAAACGTCGTGAAGATGTGGATCTATTTGCGGAGCAGTTGCAAAATAGTGGTATGACAATCGAATGGGTAGAAGAAGGGGCAGAAAAAGGACAGGGGAAGGCATTTCGCTTTAAACTCCCTAGTAATCATACATTTGAAATTTACTTCGATATGGAAAAAACCTTGGCTTCACCTGAAACACGTTCTGTATTAAAAAACCAAACACATAAGTCTTGGAATCGTGGGGTTTCACCCCGAAGGATTGACCATGTTAATCTATTAAGCTCTCTTCCGGCTAACGAGCTATCCGATTTTATGCAAGAACACTTAGGTTTCAATTTACGGGAATATGTAGAAGCACCGGACGGTACCTATGTAGGTGCCTGGTTAAGTGTGACACCGCTTGTCCATGATATTGCATTTAGCTTTGATCCGAATTCACCATCCACACATGAAGTTCACCATATTGCCTATTGGTTGGATAACGCACAGGATTTATTGCGTGCAGCTGATATTTTGAAGGAGAATGGAATTTACTTCAAAGGACCAGGGAAGCACGGAATCTCGCAGGCTATGTATATTTATGCCATTGATCCAGGCAGTGGGGTAAGGCTGGAGATCTTCACAAATGGTTATCTCATTTTTGAACCGGATTGGGAGCCAATTCGTTGGACAGTCGAAGAAATGGAGATTGGTTTCACCTATTGGGGAGACCAAATGGACGCCAATACTGAAAACAATCCAACCATTAAAGCATAAAAAGGAGGTTAACCAAATGGATGATCGTTTATTTCGAAATGCAATGAGTAAGTTTGCTACGGGCGTGACCGTCATAACAACAGAGCATGAAGGACAGGCTCACGGTATGACAGCAAATGCATTTATGTCCGTCTCACTCGATCCGAAATTGGTTGTCATTTCAATCGGTGAAAAAGCGCGTTGTTTAAATAAAATCCGTGAAAGTAAACAGTTTGCGGTCAATATTCTGGCAGAGGATCAACAAGACTATTCAATGATTTTTGCTGGACAGAAGAAAGACGGTGCTGCTATTACATTTGATCGATTGGCGGATGTTCCGGTATTAAGCGGTGTTTTGGCACAGATTAGTTGTGACGTTGTTTCAGAGTATGTTGAAGGAGACCATACCTTATTTATTGGTAAAGTCCGGGCAATCCAGCTTGAAGATAAAAATCCCCTTGTATTCTTTGCGGGGCAATACAGGTTATTAGAGTCTGTAACCGTTTAAGGAGGCCATTTAAATTGGATATTCAAAAAGCAGCTTTCGATTTACTTGCAGCTGAACGTTTGAAAACACCGATTGAACCTTTTACATCGTCAACTGATCTCTCGGTTGACGATGCTTATCGTATTCAGCTTTTGCAAATTAATGAGAAGTTAAAAGATGCACATTTGGTAGGAATGAAGATTGGTTTAACAAGTAAAGTTATGCAAACGATGTTTAATGTCGATACTCCTGATTTTGGGCATATTTTAAATACGATGGTATTTGAAAATAGACAGACACTTTCGGTTTCTCAATTTATTGAACCGAAAGTTGAATTTGAGCTGGCCTTTGTTTTGAAGGAAGATTTAAAAGGTCCTGATGTGACCAGTGAACAAGTTTTGGCAGCGACTGAGGCAATTGTCCCTGCCATTGAAATCATTGATAGCCGTATTAAGAATTGGCAATTTAAATTTCAGGATACGGTTGCAGATAATGGATCCTCTGCCGGTGCAGTATTGGGGGAAAAACACCCTGTGCCTTCATTGGAGCAATTAGCTAATATTCGAGTTGTCGCCAAGAAGAATGGTGAAGTATTTGATGAAGGTATGAGCAGTGCAGTGATGGGAAATCCGGCCAAAGCGGTGGCCTGGTTGGCCAATATGCTTGCAGACTATGATATTACTTTGAAGGCAGGGCATTTTATTTTAGCCGGTGCGATTACGGCTGCGGTACCATTTGAATCAGGAGATGTCTTTGAAGTGGATTTTGGTTCCTATGGAGAAGTGAAACTATCTTTTACGGAATGAGGTGAGCATATGGAAAAGTTGAAAGTAGGAATCATTGGTTCAGGAAATATCGGGACAGATTTAATGTATAAAATCGAACGATGCGATGCTTTGGAAATGTCAGTTATGGTCGGGATTGATCCTGAATCGGAAGGTTTAAAGCGAGCCCGTGACCGGGGATATGTCACAATTGATAACGGTATTGAGGGTTTATCTGAAAAAATGGAACTGGTCGATATCGTTTTTGATGCAACAAGCGCTTATGCTCACAAGGCAAATTATGAAGCTGTTAAATCAGCGGGAAAGAAAATGATTGATTTAACACCGGCGGCAATTGGACCATACACGGTGCCGCCGGTTAATTTAATGGAACATTTAGATAAGGATAATGTCAATTTGGTAACTTGCGGAGGCCAGGCTACGATACCAATCGTTCATGCAATTGGCCGGATTGTTCCTGTAGAATATGCAGAAATTATAGCAACAGTCGCAAGTAAAAGTGCAGGACCTGGCACACGCGCCAATATTGATGAATTTACAAGGACAACCTCTAAAGCAATAGAAGTTGTCGGAGGAGCTAAGAAAGGTAAAGCAATCATTATATTAAATCCAGCAGAACCGCCGATTATCATGCGCGATACGGTTCATGCCATTGTGGAAGCGTCAGGACAGGAAGCGGAAATTACACAGTCCATTCAAACAATGATTAAAGAAGTTCAACAATATGTACCTGGTTATCGGCTGCGGGGAGAACCTATTTTTGAAGGGAATAAGGTTTCTGTATTCCTCGAAGTAGAGGGTGCAGGAGATTTCTTCCCTTCCTATTCTGGGAATCTGGATATAATGACAGCTGCGGCTGCCCGTGTAGCTAATGAAATGGCGAAGAACATTGTGATGCAGGGAGGTGCTATTTCATGAGAGATATTCACGTATTAGACGTATCCTTACGTGATGGGAGCCATTCAATGAAACATGCTTTCACAGAGCAACAAGTCCGGAATATTGCGAGTGGTCTGGAGCGAGCGAATATTGAATATTTCGAAGTGGCACATGGAGATGGACTAGGTGGTTCAAGTCTGCAATATGGTCTATCTGCGGTTGATGAACTGAAATTAATAGAAGCTGCGGTAGAAGAATGCACCAATGCAAAAGTGGCTGTGTTACTCATTCCGGGAATTGGGATTAAAGATGACCTGAAAGAGGCGGTAAAAGCAGGTGCTAAAATGGCAAGAATTGCGACACATGTAACGGAAGCTGATATTGGAGCGCAACATATAGCCATGAGCCGTGAATTAGGTTTGAAAACGGTTGGTTTTTTAATGATGGCCCATATGGCACCGACAGATGTTATCGTGAAGCAGGCTCAATTATTTGAGAGCTATGGAGCTGAGATCGTATATGTGACCGATTCGGCAGGAAATATGTTACCTCATCAGGTGACAGAGCGGATCCGTGCATTGAAAGAAAATGTCGGAATTGAAATTGGTTTCCATGCACATAACAATCTATCTCTGGCTATGGCTAATTCATTAGCCGCGATTGAAGCAGGTGCCACGTATATCGACGGCTCACTGCGTGCACTTGGGGCGGGCAGCGGCAATACACAAACAGAAGTCCTGGTAGCTGTTTTGCAAAGACTTGGTATTCAAACGGGTGTTGATTTATATAACATAATCGATGTTGCCAATAAGATGGTTGCGCCCATCCTGCCAAGACCGCAAGAAATCTCAGGTTCCAGCCTTATTATGGGCTATGCGGGAGTTTACTCAAGCTTCTTATTACATACAGAAAAAGCTGCCCGACAATTTGGAGTGGACGAACGAGATATTTTAATAGAATTGGGTGAACGCAAAACGGTTGGGGGACAAGAGGATCTTATTTATGAAGTTGCCCAGCAATTAATGTTAGCTAAATAGATCTATAGCAATCTCTAAGAGAAAAGAAGGAAGATTAATTAGCGATCTTTCTTCTTTTTTCAAATTCTATCGATTTTTTGAATCATGAATGGTAGTTCCACTAAGAATTTTACCATTTGTAAGATTAATTGGCAGATAAGGTTTCAGGTGGTAGGGGAAATACTTTACTGGTTTTTAGATTATGGTGATGATGGCTTCTGTAAGGCACGGACATCCGAGTAAATGGATTTCATGCAGTTAAATTTTAATGAGGGATGGTGAATAGAAGAACTTCGATTAAATTGACACACTATCCATAAACGTAGGTGATGAAAATATGAAAAAATGTGGACAGTATCGTGCTAAATTTGGTAAAGGCCCCATTTGGCACGAAGCGTATGGAATTATGTGGCTGGATATCGCTTCTAAACGAATTATTACGTATAATCCCGCAACTGAACAAGAGAATGTATATGATGCTTTAGGCTGGATTAAGGCGATCATTCCATTAAAGGATGGAAGATTTATTGGTATATATAAAGACGGTTTATATCATTTAAACTTTAAACAGGGAATTAAGTCTCCTTTTGTTATACAGGAATCATGGAATAATATGTGTTATTTGAATGATGGAAAGTGTGGACCTGATGGACAAATTTGGGTTGGTTCATCGGATGGCTTTTTTAAAAGCTTTAAAGAATCACCTCATACTGCCTTTTCGCAATATCCTTTTTCGAATTCAAAATTATATTGTATAAATACGTTCGGTAATGTTTCAGTACAAGTGGATGGAATCACGCTATCTAATGGATTAGATTGGGACAGGAAAACAAATAAATTTTATCATATTGATTCGTCGAAATACTCTATTTACCAATATCAACTTATGGAAAACGATCAGATTCAATTTGAAAAAATTGTGTATACATTTGAGATGGATGAAGGGTTTCCTGCTGGCATGGCAGTAGATGGAGAGGGAAACTTGTGGGTTTCCCTTTTTAAAGGTGGAATTGTGGCATCCATTTCAAAAAAGCCGACTCGTATTGTTTGTATCAATCCGAGGAAGATGCAGGTTATTAAGGAAATTGTGATTCCCTTATCCCATATATCTTCGTGTACGATTGGCGGAGAGAAAATGGATACCTTATTTGTTACCACGGCCTATGAACCACTTTCTGAAGAAAAAGTGAAGCAGGAACCGTTTGCGGGTTATTTATTACAAATGAAGATTGAATCTATCGGTGTAGCAAACTATGAATTTGCACTGAATAATGAAAATAGTAAGAGATAAAATTCGGTATATTTTTATGGAAAATCAATTAGTTTTAAGAAAAATGCTGTGTAGCTATCCGTATTGTTGTTTTGTAAGATTAAAACGAAGTAAGCGGAAGGCTCAGATAAATAGAATTGTAGCAAGGAGGTCATGGAGAAGATGAAGCCGGAAATTGCAAAGCTTGGGCATGTTGCACTTGTGACAAGTGATTTAGAGAAGTCATTATTCTTTTTTAAAGAAGTCATTGGTTTGGAAGAAACAGAAGAAGTAGATGGTGTCCATTATTTACGCGCGTACAGTGATTTTCAACATCATACATTAAGTGTTGAAGCTGGTGACAGCGGTTACATTAAGCGGATCGGCTGGCGTACAAAAACACCTCAATGTCTGCAGGGATTTAAACAGCTGCTGGCAGATCAAGAGGTTGAAGTAACAGAATATCCAAAAGGGACAACAGTAGGTATTGGAGAGTCCATACGTTTTAAAATGCCAAGTGGCCATACTTTTGAATTGTATTATGATGTTGAAAAGCCAAAGGCACTCAATGGGCATGCTTCCGTTTTGAAAAATCAAGTTTATAAGTCATGGAGGAAAGGGATCTCTCCACGTCGTTTTGATCATGTTAATATACACACATCTACTGATGCTGATCAATCTTATGACTTTTTAATCGATGTCTTAGGATTCAATATGAGAGAGTATATGCGTGGGGATGAGGGGATTTTGGCAGGATGGTTAAGTGTTACCGCATTGGTACATGATGTTGCCTTATTAAAGAAAGACACGTTACCAACCCCTGCACGCCTACACCATATTTCATACTGGTTGGATGATTCGCAGGATATTTTACGTGCAGCTGATATTTTAAAAGAAAACGGAATGACGTTTATCGGTCCTGGAAAACATGGTGCATCACAAGCAATTTACTTATATGTCATGGACCCGGGCAGTGGCTGCCGGGTGGAACTGTTTTCCGGCGGTTATTTAATTTTTGAACCAGACTGGGAGCCGGTTGAATGGACATTGGAAGAACGCTCATTATGTAACACATATTGGGGAGATACCGTCCAGGATAAAGAGCTTAACAATATTACTATCGAAGCGCGGTAATACCTAAAAAGGCAGGGGAGGAATATGAAAACGATTATTGTCAACGAGAAAAATCTATCCATAGTGCAGGAGAATAGTCAGCAGAATGTCATGGCTTTAGGATTTTTTGATGGAGTTCATAGAGGTCATCAAAAAGTAATTATGCGTGCTAAAGAAATAGCAAATGAGAAAGATTGTTCTCTTGCCGTAATGAGTTTCTTTCCACACCCCAAAACGGTGTTTTCAAACCAGGAAGTTGATTATTTAATGCCAATGGAACAAAAGGCAGAGCGGCTAAAAGAGTTGGGTGTAGATATTTTTTATATTACTGAGTTCACGAAGGACTTTGCTGCTCTTTCACCAGAAACATTTGTACAAGAATATTTAGTGAAGATGCAAGTGAAACATGCTGTGGCTGGCTTTGATTACACCTATGGTAAAAGGGGAGCTGGCACCATTCATACGATTGCCCCGCACAGTCAGTTTAAGATTGGTATTGAAGTTGTTGAAAAGTTTGAGATGTATGGCTCAAAGGTGAGTTCAACCAACATCCGGGAACTTCTTCAAAATGGTCAGATCGACACTGTCACAAAGTTACTGGGCAAGCCTTATCAAGTCAAATACTCCTTTAAAGAAGGCGTTGCGCCGTACTATACACTTCCTGAAAAAGGTCTGTATTATGTAAGCATTATTTTTGAAGTAAGAATGGTTTCGCAAACAATTTATGTACAGGATTGCCACACTATACTTTTTAATCGAGAATTCTCCAATCAAGATTGTACAATCATTTTTCATCAGCGAGTAACCCAGCATGAACAAGTAATTAGTTAAGGGATTGAACTGATATGATATCAAAAACAAAACAGTTTCAACATTTATTAAATGGTTCTGAAACATTTATTTTGCCAGGTGCTTATGATGCGATGACTGCCCGATTAGTCGAAGAAGCTGGATTTGGAGCTATATATGCGACAGGTGCAGGAATATCAAATGCCCAGCTAGGTTGGGCCGATGTTGGTTTAACCACGTTAACAGAAATTGCACAGGTAGTTGCCTGGATGGCTGATGTAACAACTGTTCCTCTTGTAGTGGATGCAGATACGGGGTTTGGCAATGCCATTAACATGCAAAGAACGGTCAGAATATTGGAGCGTGCCGGTGCGGCAGCCATTCAGATCGAGGATCAGGTGATGCCCAAAAAATGTGGTCATTTTAATGGAAAAGAAGTGATCTCTAAAGAGGAGATGATAGGAAAAATAAAAGCAGCCCTTGATGCTCGGGCCGATGAAGACTTTGCGATTATCGCGCGTACAGATGCACTGGCGGTCCATGGGATTGAAGAAGCGGTTGACCGAGCGAATGCGTATAAGGAAGCTGGTGCACATGCCATATTTGTTGAGGCACCAACTGCCATCGATCAGATAGCATCCATTCCAAAGTTAGTGCCGGATATTCCTTTAATATTAAACTTGGTGGAAGGCGGTAAAACACCTCTTATTTCAAAAGAAGAAGCCCAGGCAATGGGATATAAAATTGTGCTTTGTGCCAATACAGTGTTACGAGGTGCCATTAAAGGGGCAATGGATGCACTGCGAGTGTTGCAGCAGGACCAATCACAAGAAAATATTCATGACTATATATGCTCATGGAAAACAAGACAGGAGTTATTTAAATTACATGAAATAAATGAATTGGAAGTAAAATATTCCGAATCTTTAAAAAGTGGTGATTCCAGATGACTGAAGTAGATTACGATTTAATTATTGTTGGTTGTGGTGCAGCCGGAACAGCCACGGCTTTGGCGGCTGCTGAAAAGGCTAAAGAATCAGGAGAAAATATGTCAATTGCTATTCTCGAACGTGCGCCATTTGAAAAACGAGGCGGGAATACACGGTGGACAGCAGCTTATATGCGCATGGAAAACATTGATACACCTGCTCCAAACTTCGTTGAAGACATGTTGAATTTTTCGGATCAAGCGATGGGCCGCGAATATGCAGAGACCTTACAAAGCGAAGCAGGACCGACACTGCGTTGGGTTGAATCAAAAGGGGTGGATTTTGATTTTCTGCCAACCATGTTTTTGACAGCTTCACGTCCGCGTTTACTGCCTGTTGGGGGTGGACGTGCCATCATCGATACCCTAAGTCAGCGTGCCCGTGCTTTGGGAGTAGAAATTATTTATGAAGCAGCAGCCTGGAATTTGTCCCTAAATGATGAAGGAGCTATTAACGGAATCTTCGTACGTTCTGCAGATGGAAGCAGTATGCATTTGAAAACAAATGCTGTTGTTTTGGCTGCTGGTGGATTTCAGGGAAATAAAGAAATGATGGCCCGGTATATAGGCCATGACGCTCATAAAATACCTCCCGTATCAGAAGGAGGGCTCTTTAATAAAGGTGAAGCTATTCGAATGGCTTTAAATATTGGGGCAGCGGGGAATGGCCAATTTGATTCCTTCCACGCTGAAACGGTTGATCCACGCAGTAAACGTGAGGAAGCCGGAGTCATGTTGTTTCCGTATGCTATTTTAGTAAATCAAAATGGAGAGCGTTTTACGGATGAGGGTGTAACCACCATTGATGAACAATATGAAGAAGTGGCCCGTAAAATCTTCTATACCTGTGAAAATCATATTGCCTATATGATTACAGATCAAAAAATGTATTCGATTCCAAACTATGAAGAAGCACTTCAGACAGATATACCAGCAGTTGTCGCTGATTCTATTGAACAATTGGCCGAAAAACTAAATGTGAATTCAGAGAATCTCGTAAAAACGGTGGAGGAATTTAATAGCGCTTGTCCGGAAGGTGAATTTATCTATAACCGGTTAGATGGATTAGCAACCAAGGGATTGACTTTAAATAAATCCAATTGGTCCATTCCTATCAACGAAGGCCCCTATATTGCTTACCCAGTTCATTGCTGCAATGTGTTTACAAATGGCGGATTAGCTACTGATACAGATGGAAGGGTGTTAACGGGAGACGATATTGCTATTCCGGGTTTATATGCAGTTGGTGAAACTTCAGGCGTATACTACGGGAAATATCCGGGTGGTACATCTGTGCTTCGATGTCTGGTATTTGGTCGACGGGCTGGTAAACATGCGGTCTCGTATATTTCCAGTTTCCAAACAACCCGGTAAAAAGGAGATGATTGGGTGGAATTAAAGGGAAAAGTGGCTCTTGTCACAGGTGCAAGCCGTGGAATTGGTAAAGAAACCGTCGCTTTATTGGCTTCTCGTGGCGCGGATATCGCCATCTGTGCACTGGATCAGGAAGAGTGTGAAAAAGTTGCTGATTTTATTCGTACAACCTATTCAGTAAAAGCGATAGCTGTATCTTGTGATGTAGCCAATCAAGAGGAAGTAAAAAAAGCCGTATATGAGGTTAACAAGCAATTGGGACCGATTGATATATTAATTAACAATGCAGGTGCCATGCTGCTAAAGCCATTTACAGAAACGACAACCGCAGAATGGATGAACATGTTTGATGTTAATGTACACGGACCATATTATTTCTGCCGTGAGGTTGTGGACTCGATGAAAAATCGCCAGGAAGGGATTATTATAAATATTTCTTCCATTTGGGGAACAAAAGGCGGTCCCAATCGCAGTGCATATATTTCCTCTAAGCATGCAGTTATTGGTTTTTCAAAGGCATTGGGAGAAGAATTGAAACCTTTTGGCATACGCGTTAATGCAGTTTGCCCCGGTCCGGTAGACTCACAAATGACGGATGCATTGGGGACTAACATTGATAAAACAGGCTGGCTGCAGCCGATTGATATTGCTCATGTTATAGCTGATTTAGCACTGCCAAAAAGCAAAGCTATTACCGCTACTTCGGTTGAGGCTTTTGGTGCCGGAACGCCTGTCGGTATAGCAAAATAAATAATAAAGGGGATAGGATCATGAAAGAATTTACTTATGCTTACACGCAACAAACGATTACATTGGAACTAGCCAAAGCTATGCTTGAAAAAGCAGAGGAAAAGGGAAGAGAACTGGGAATGAAATTTGCGATTTCTATTGTTGATAAAGCAGGTAATTTAAAAGCATTTTCAGCAATGGATGGAGCACCTGTATTGGCATTGGAGATTTCTCAAAACAAGGCATTTTCAGCTGCAGCATACAATCGTGCAACCCATGAGTGGTATGATCGCTTAAAAGATGATCCACCTTTAATGACAGGTTTAGTACATACCAATCGCCTGGTCGTTTTTGGCGGCGGTTATCCAATTCACGTTAATGGTGAGTGTGTAGGCGGAATAGGCGTCAGCGGCGGTCACTATACGCATGATATGCAGCTTTGTGAGGCAGGATTAAGTGTAGTCGAGGCAGTAAAGGAAGTGTAGCTTTTTGAATCAGTTTGATTTGATTATTGTTGGTGCTGGCATGGCAGGTCTTTGTGCAGCTGTTGAGGCATCAGAGCGAGGTGCCAATGTTGTCATTTTCGAAAAGCAGGCAGACATCGGTGGCAGTTCATTGCTTAGCGGTTGTTTTATGGCGTTTGCTGAAACAGAACTTCAAAGTAAGCTTGGCATAAGTGATACTACCGAGAGTTTGATGAATGATTTGTATGTTGTCGGTCAATTTAAAAATGATAAAAATCTGGTTCAGGCATATGGGAAACATCAGCTTTCCACTTATAACTGGTTAGTTTCACATGGAGTAATATTTCAAAATTGTCAGGCCGTAAGTGGCCATTCAAGCCCTCGGGGGCATACGATCATTCCTGATCAGGCCATTCAAACACTGAAAAACCATGCTTTGAATAATGGTGTTTCACTGCATGTTAATAGTCCTGTCGTACGTTTGCTAACTGAGCAACAAAAAGTAGTGGGTGTACTTTATCAACAAAATGGCGAGCAAAAGGAATGCTATACATCTAAAGGGGTCGCTTTAACCGCAGGTGGATTCTCACAAAGTGAAGATTTATTAGGAGCCTTTGCACCACAGCTTGAACACACAATCAGGTTAGGTGGAGAAGGGAACCATGGAGATGGCATTAAATTAGCAGCTTCCGTAGGTGCCTGGTTAGAGGATTTTCCATACTTAAAAGGAACATACGGCTTTCATCCGAGTTCTACTAATCAAAAGAAACGGCAGGCTCATGCCTTTTATAAAGGCGGCATCATTGTGAATGAACAGGGGAAACGATTTGTTAATGAGTCGATTTCCTACAAATTATTGGGTGATGCTGCATTGCAGCAGCCTAATCAACATACATTTCAAGTTTGGGATCAAACGGTTATGGATCAGGGTGTCGAACATGATGCGCTATATGATTTTCAATTATTGTTTAATGAAGGCTTAATTATCCAGGCTGAGACACTTGAGGAATTGGCCGAAAAAACAGGTCTCCCAAGTCAATCTCTTCACCAAACGATTGACTCATATAATAGGCATCTTATTACCAGTGATGACCCATTCGGTCGTAACACATTGACCCATACATTTGGTAAGCCACCCCCGATTCAAACCGGTCCTTTTTACGCAATGGAAACAGTGACTGCTATGCTCGCTACATATGCAGGAGTTCGTGTAAACGAGGATGCAGAAGTTTTAAATCCGTTCGGCGACCCAATTAAAGGATTATATGCAGCCGGAGAAATGGTGGGTGGCTTCCATGGAGCGGGTTATATGACAGGGAGCTCGCTCGGAAAGGCAGCTATTTTTGGACGTATTGCTGCTGAACAAGCCCTTCGAATAAAGGAAGAGGAGGTAGCGCGATGAAAATTTGGCATCAAAGCTTAACTTCCATTGAAGACATACCTGAATATCGTGATGCGGTCATACAGCATGTATCCAAAATTGCTCGACCAGATGTTGATGTCGTCTTACATGGAATGACAAAGGAGACTTATCCTGCTCAATACCCGGGGCACTATATTACCTACAACTATCTGCAAAGCCTGCATAAAGAGCAATTTATTCGAAACACATTGATTGCTGAAAGGGCAGGGTATGATGCTGTTTTTATAGCTACCATACCGGATGTCGGCTTGATTGAGGCTCGTTCATTAGTGGACATCCCGGTTATTGGCTACGGCCAGGCATCCATGCATATTGCCTCAATGCTTGGAACAAGAATAGGCATCGTGAATTTTTTAGCTCCACTGGCAGATCAGTTACGTTTTAATGCGAAGCAATATGGTCTTGAACAAAGATTGGGCCCGATTATTCAGGCGGATATTGGATTTTATGATATTTTGGAAGGATTTAAAAATCCTGAGCCGATTTTGGAGAAATTTAAAGCTGCCGCAAAAACAGCTATTGCCGAAGGGGCAGATGTCATTATTCCTGGAGAAGGTCCGATGAATATATTTTTAGCAACCCACGGTATTCATCATATTGAAGATGTCCCGATTATCGATTCATTCGGCTCGGCCATTAAAATGTGTGAATCACTTGTCGATTTGCAGAAAATTAGTGGTATGACGACTACGCGAAAAGGGTATTATCATGCAAAACCACCCGAAGAGATTGTTGAAAAACTGCGTGACTATTATCAGTTGCAAGCTATAACCAAGGAAATGGATTTTGGATTATCCGTGCGTGAGTTTGCTGCTAATTAATACAATTGAGCATGATTATATTGATAGAATATAGCATAAAAGGTCTTTCCTAAGTTTTTGGAAAGACCTTTTGCGTACATTATTTTGTTGGAGCTGCTTCTTTTACAGACGCTACTCTAAATGTAGTTTGTTGGCTTCCTAACATAGGAGAGTCCTGTTTAGCTTCATCCGGTTTGCCTTCCGGACGTTTGTGCGCTTTTTTGAAGGAGTCGCTGTTTTTCCAGGCAAGGAAGCTTTCTTCATCCTCCCAGTACATATTGACGCTCATCTCATCATATTCTGTCAGGCCCTCTGTAAGTAAAACCTCTACTTTAACAAATCCTTTAAATTTATCTAATTCGTTACCGGAAGTGAAACGGCCTGCCATTTTTTCTGCGAAACCTGGTTTGGTTTTAATTTTGTTTTGAACAACAATCATGTGATCATTCTCCTTTTATTTTTATTTTTCTGGAAAATATATCAGATTACTTCTTTGAAAATCACTCTTACACTGCTATTATATATCTTTTTCGAAGATTTTGAATTCATTATGCTTTAGGATTTGCTAATCATGGCTCTATCATATTTTTTCTATATGATTGAAAAGCATTGCATGATGAAATAACCAACATAGTTCGTTCATCCTTCTATATAACCCTTCAAATAGATTAGTAATCAATTTTTCTATTATTTTTTGCAAAAAGATCTTAAATTAAGAGTTTTCGAGACTTACGAGTCAAAATTTGAGTGACTAAATGACTGTATAAGCTAGATTAGTCTAGTAATCCAGCCGATTTTCGCAGGAATTGAGCGGAAATTGATATTAATTGAGCGGAATTCCATATAATCGAGCGGAAATGGAGTGGAATTGAGCGATTTTCGTAATAATTGAACGAAACTCAACATAATTGCTCTAATTTACTTATTTATGAGCGAATTGAAAAGGAGAAAAGTGAAAATAATAGTAGATGAAGCGACTGTTTTTAAAACGTTTTCGTAAATTTTTATGGTGAACTATGTCCGTTGTCTTAAAGTATTTGCACGCTTCCATGCTCTTATACATAAATTGTAAATAATTTTCCATTGAATACGAACGTATATTCGCTTATCATTAAGAATATAATAAAGACGAACATACATTCTATTTAAAAGAAGGTTTTAACATGATTGATTACAGTACTTTACCGCATCATTATGTTATGTGCGTGGATATGAAAAGTTTTTTTGCCAGCTGTTCAGCGGTGATGATGGGACTGGATCCGCTTGAATGTTATTTGGCTGTGGTGAGTGATACGGAACGGAGCGGCAGTGTGGTGCTGGCTTCATCTCCCAAAATGAAGAAAGAGTTTGGCATTAAGACAGGCTCGAGATTGTTTGAGATTCCGGATGATCCGCGCATTATAAAGGTTAATCCTAATATGGCTACGTATTTGCGTATCTCTACTGAAATCAGCCGTTTATTCAATCGATATGTACCTAAAAGCGCAATTCATACGTACAGTGTGGATGAAAGCTTCTTAAAGGTGGATGGGACCACTCGTCTATGGGGAGATATCGTAGAAATTGCTGAAAAAATCCAGGATGAAATTGATCGGGAATTCCAGCTTCCATGCGCGATTGGAATCGGTCCGAATATGCTGCTTGCTAAGCTGTGTCTTGATTTGGAGGCCAAGAAAAAAGGAATCTCCCAATGGACCTATGAGGATGTACCAGAAAAATTATGGCCCTTATCCCCCTTGAGCGAAATGTGGGGAATCGGAAAGCCGATGGAAAAGAAGCTGAATGGAATGGGGATTTTTTCAATCGGTCAATTGGCGCGTTATGATCTGGCGACGCTTGAAAAGAAGTTTGGCATTATGGGCAATCAATTGTATCACCATGCCTGGGGTGTTGATTTATCGGATATCGGTGCTCCGATTATGGAAGGGCAAATCAGCTTTGGAAAAGGCCAGGTTTTACTGCGTGATTATAAAAAGCCTGAGGAAATCAAGCATGTTATTCTGGAAATGAGTGAGGAAGTAGCAAGAAGAACACGTGCAAGCGGGATGGCGGGCAGAACCGTCAGCTTGGGAATTTATTATAGCCAGGATGAATTTGGAGGCGGATTTCATCGCTCTATGACAAGAGAAACGCCGACCAATATTACGATGGATATTTATGAAATGTGTTTAACCTTGTTTGAACGGTTTTATACAGGCAAAACAGTTAGGAAAATTTCTATTACACTTTCGAATGTTATCCCCGATCGAGAGATGCAAATCAGTCTATTTGACCAGGATAGCTGGCGCAAACGCGAACTTGGCTTTGTGATGGATCGAATGCGTAAAAAATTTGGATCGAATGCGATTTTACGTGCCGTGTCGTATACAGAGGCAGGAACGGCCAAGCATCGAAGTACGTTGGTTGGAGGACATAGAGCATAACAGACAAGTGAAATGGAGGCTGCAGGGAATGATTCGAGATCGCGGAAAAATAAAATGGACATCAATGATGCTGCCTGAACACGTAACAATGCTTAGAGCATGGGCACATGAGGACAGCTATGAAACAAGGAATGAGCTTGATGAACAGCAAGTGGAAGCGATGAATACGATAATTATGGAGGCTTTGGAATATGGGAAGCCTGTGATGATCCGCTATTACCGTACAGCCAGTCGCCGGTACGGTACGGTGGAAGGACATATTCATTATTGCAATGAACAGGCTCAAAAGCTTCATATCGTTGATGAGGACGGAGATGTTTGTTTTGTATTTTATCAGGAAATTATGGACGTACAATTGAAAAATTGATGGCCTGCAATTTGCTATAAGCTTATGCATATGTTGGTTATGGCTCTTCTTTTTTGTTCTAAATAAACTTTACTACCCAATTTTGAGGACATGAAAACGCAAATATTAGACAAAATTCCACAAAAAGTTTACTATGTATATAGACCTAGAAGTAAGAAATATACAGATAATGAATTTTTAACATCGATTTCAGTTCTGATAACTTTGCCATGGGATATCAAAACAAAAGGGGTAAAGAAAAATGGAAAAAGAAAAATATAGCACGATTTATCAAGCACCTTATGGATTAGTTATAGGAGAGTTAAAAAAAGAAATGACTAAAGAAGATGCTGTAGCATTAGGGCAAAAATATTGCTCAGAGAATGGTTTCAGTTATAAAGGTACGTATACTGGCGATGAAGCAGTGGCGGCTTTACAAAGTTTGATACAAAAACATACGAGAGCAGTTCATTAAGCTGAACGTTCATTTTTAAGACATAGAGGCAGTGTTCATTGAATGCTGCTTTTTTTATTTCAGATTTAATTATTAACAGGTTTGCGGGTTAAGTGAAATCGGGAACCTATGAGATAAATAGAGAGAAAGCATGGTGGACAACAGTGGAAATTACATGGACAGACGCAGCATTAGAAAAGGTAAAAGACAAGCTGACAGATCAAGAAGGCGTATTTTGTTTGAAGTATGAAACAGAAGGCTGTGGCTGCGTAGTAAGCGGTGTAACCAATTTATATTTTGTTAAAGAAACTACTTCTCAAGAAGTAAAATGGGAAACCAATGCCTATCCTGTATGGTTAAATAAATATCATGAAATCTTTTTAGATGAAAAGCTTATTATTGATTATTCCAGCAGTACAAATAGCTATCAGCTGAAAAGCCCTAATCAGTATTTAAATCCAATGATGAATGTCATCTTTCAATAGGCTCTATAAGGAGAAAATTCAAAAGGTTCAGTCAGAAATTTTGACTGAACCTTTTTTTAAACGAAAGCAAAGGGAAATCCCACTCATTTTTTTGTATAAAACACCTTAGAAATAAGCAGCCCAATTACGCCAAGTATGATGAATAATATTGCTTTCCAAACTACATCTATACCTGATAGGTCGTAGAAAGTAACTTTTAATAGCGTAATAAACAGGAATATTAAGCCGATGTTTTTCCAAACTTTTTCTTTAAAGTAACTAAATAACCCGTATGTTACTCCAACGATAATGACCCAAGATAATGACAAACCGATATTCTTAATCATTAAAGAAGAATCATCTGTGAAATAGTATGCCATTTTGCTTATAAATATGATCAGTAATACTTCTATTATATAGGGTAAAGTAGATTCCATTATATTTCTGTCGATGATTTTTGTTATTGTTTCTTTTATATAGAGAACAAAGAAGAAGCTGATTATGATCATCCATACAACAACAGTTTCTAGTGATAGCATGTATCCCGGCTTGTCGAATAATTGTACCAATACGGATAAGAGCAGTATTATGCTAGCTATTGTCCCTAATATACTCTTCCTTATTTGAGCAAAATAGTAAACTAGTACGGCTTGCATGGTAAAGAGGATTAATTTTGATGATGGATCAATCACTATATCGTTTAGCAGTATAAATATGTAGAACATCGAAATAACAAAGAAAATGTTTTTTAGTTCAGTGTGACTTTTATTTTTCACGTAACTAAGCAAAGAGTATACGATGGCCATTATTGAATAGAACGTGTATTGGTAGCTTGGTGTTTGATCAAACACATCAACTCCGATTAAGAGCATGAATAATGAACCGATCGTGATAGCTGGAATATACATATTTTTAACAAATATGTTGTTTGTTTTAAATGTTAAATAAATAATAAAGAAATGCTGAATAGCGATTGTGAGGAACGTTAAGGTTGAAATTTCCCCACTGCCTACTAATCCAAAAAATAATACAGTGAACATAAATGCATAGTTTGCCACATTCCAAGTGATTTTATATTGCCCTCTAAGAGATTCTAGTATTAATCCTATAAATACAGCAGTTTCGTATATATAAAATACATATTCATTCCCTTTGTCTCCTGCAAATAGGAAAGGGTAAAAATAAGCACCTACTCCTATAATGGTAAGCAAGGATTGAGATTTGTATTTTCTCGATAGATAAACTCCTATATATATTCCGAGCGCTAATAAACATACAGTCACATAGAATGGGATAATGTGGTACAAAACATTACCGGAGAAGACAGATATAAGATAAACAATTATACTTCCGCCTAACAATACTATTCCTAACGTATTCTTTGCCTTTTTATATTGCTTTTCTCCAATGATATATAAGAATCCAGCTAATAAGAAACCAACTATTACACGAACCACGGGATTTATCCATCCGTTTTCAGATGCTGCCATAAAAGCCCAAATAACACCTAAAATAAAAACGAATATAAATATTCTAGGTAACCAAGTTGAGATCATAGATTCAAAGCTGATTAATTCTTTTTCTGGTTTTATTTCAGGTTTTTTGATATTTCTTTTTATCTCAACTTTTTCACTTTTGTTTTCCACATTAAGATTAACTTCATTATGTATGGTTCTTAACTCTTTTTTTAACTCCACTAACTCTTCTTCCATATATCTTATTCGTTTGGATAAATCATAAATTTTATCGTCCAACCATTCCGCCTCTTCTCTGTTTAATCATTTACACACCTCTAAACTCAGAATTTTCAGTATCTCGTTTCCCTTATTATACCAGTATTTTTTCTGTAGTCATATGCTAAAAGGAGGTGGGTATTAATAATTCAATCTTTATGTTATTTACGTTTCGAATCCTAATGTGTTTATTTAAATTTTCCCTTTTTCACTAAATAGGTCTAAGAGTATGGAAAAAACAACTTTAAATATTCAGATTATTGTGTTAGTATTAATCATCTTTAAAATGGAATTTTATAGGAGGTTTGTTATGTTAGTCTTTGTCCCGGTTGGTTTAGGTGTAATTATTGGCATTATCTTTATTGTTATAACTTATTTTCTTAAGAAATATCAAAGCGCTTATACAAAATTGCCCCCTTTTTTATCCTTACTAACTTCTGTTGTGATTTTCATCATCAGCTTTCAAGTAAGGGGTTTTGAAGGTGCTGCATATGGAATACTTGCAATTACTCTTTTATTTTTCACACCGTTTATCTTTGCTATGTCTTCTATAGGCAAAAAAAAGGATGCATTCTTGTAAACAATGATTAACAGTTTTATCAATAAATTGTTAGACGTTGAGAATAAATGTATTTAAACAAACAGGGCGTTGATTTAAGAAGAATTAATGCCTTTTTGTGTTGAATTTCTAATGGAAGTAGGGGCAGGTGAGCTCTAAAGGGACTATGATAAAATTACAATAATAAATGTATATAAAAACCAATTAAGGTTTTAATCCGGGGAGATAAAGTTAATCGAAAACGATTTTATGGGGGATATTTAAATGAGTAAATATAATGAAGGTTATTTATGTGGCTGCTGTGGAAAGTTCCACGATGAGCTCCCTATGAGCTATAGTAGCCCTGTTCCTGACTATTGCTACGATATACCGTTAGAAGAACAAGAAGAACGGATTGAAATGAATGAAGATTTGTGCATAGTGAACGATGAACATTTCTTTATACGTGGATGTATAGAAATTCCTGTGAAAGACGGAGATGGACCGTTTATTTGGGATGTCTGGGTTTCATTGAGTGAAACAAATTTTAATAAAACAATTGAATATTGGGCTGTGGAAGGAAGAGAAGATAAACTAGAACCGATGTTTGGTTGGTTATCAACTGATATTTCTTGTTACCCCAATACAGTAAATTTAAAAATAAATGTACACACTCGACCACTTGGAATCCCCCCTTACATAGAGATGGAACCAACTAACCATCCCTTAGCTATTGAACAAAGAAAAGGTGTAACAATGGAACGTATAAAGCAGGTTGCTGAAGAATTATGTAATGAAGAGGAACAATAATACCTCATTCTAATTCAGCTGACGGAGGCATTGATTCAAGAAGGTCAATGCCTTTTTATAATGGGCTTATAATTGGATTGGTAAAGATCAACGAAGTATCAAACAAATAGGGCGTAATAAAAGAACTCATAAGATAGGATATCAAAGGAGATTCTAAATAATAGAATTGCTTTTTTCGACATGGACAAATTTTCAGAGCTAGTATTTACCAAAATGGTAATTATATTTAAGGAGATGTGATAAATGCTTGGTATTTTACTTTTGATTTTGGGCTTGGCGGCGTATCTATATTTTAAGCGTCAAAAAGAAAGCCCAGTAAATCGAAATCAACAAACGACGCGTGAGGCTGAACCAATAAAACAAGGAACTATACAGACCGTTATGCCGCCAAAAAATGAGACTGCACAAGACGCTGAAATCTTAAAACAAGAGCAAGCGCCCGTTGTATCTATTGAACCTGTTGAACAATCAAGCCCGGTTGAAAAGCTGGAAAAAGAAACCGTTACCGTTACATTTTCAGATGGAACAACTAAGGAATATAACCTTAACTTAACACTTAATGACAGCCATATTTGCTTGTTATCTGACGGCGGGAAAACGTATCATACACACGTTAATTGTTTTAAGAACTGGCCTGCCGAATATCAAGAAAATTTTAAAGGATGGAAAGCAATAGCAACAGATGAAGCAGAAAAAATGGGCTACAGAAAATGCAAATATTGTAATGAAGCTGATAGAACAGAATGGGACTATTACAAGGACACTAAACCCCTTAAAACTTTCACTGTCACTCATAGGGATGAATTTGCTATTACAGAGATTTATAACGTAGGTAATGAAGTAAATACGGGCTATGATTTTGAAAAGGACAAAGACACGTTAGAAATAGACTATGAAGAAATTTGTTATATGCCAAAAAGCGCAAGAGATTTCTTTGATGAGAATTACGGCGATTATAAAATGTTTGTATTAGATGTGTATGAAAATGACAATGGAAAAGTGAAGCTTAAGATTGGAATATTTGAGGAATTAGGGAAAAATAATTGATGATAAAGCATTAAACCGCCTAATGTATAGGCGGTTTTAATTATATGTAAGGCGAGATTATCCTTAACGGGGTTCTGTTGTGTAGTACAAAAATGAACCTATTTTTAACGTAAAATAACGTAAAGAAGTATAGTTATTAATTTTAGATATACATCGAGCTTCTAAAGTGTTAGATAAGAACAGCCCATATCTCTTATGGTTAAGTAATGTCGATATTTTGATTTTTACATATGTTTAATTAACTAAGGGGGGGCAGTAATACGAAAAGTAAGGGATATGATATAGAACTTTAGTAGAATATGAAAAATCAGAAGAAGTTTTTAATTTCTATACCAATAGATTAGATGAAAAGGGAAGATAGATAGTGGAGAGTTGCATTAAAACGAACTGGAGCATAGATCTAGGGAGGATTAATGTTCTTTTCTGTTGAACTCTTAAGGAAGAAATGGAATTCGCAATGGTTATTATTGAACATGAGCTTTCTGGGAAACGAGTTGAAACTATGAATGGTTTTACTGTTAAAGGCAATCAAGGCTTTATCCGAATTGAATCACAAAATATAAGTGGTTTTCCTGAAGATACAAGTCATTTTGGTGGTTATGATGCTGTGGGCATCGTTGAAATTAAGAACGGAAACTATTATGTCTTAGGTGAATTGTGGTTTACGACTGGGGATATATATAAGTTTTATAAGCAATTAGATAAGTGCTATCGTGAACTTAAAGGAATGGCTACTTTTTGGAATTACGAAACTTCTCTTAAATTAGAGGTTGTATTCAATCAAATGGGGCAAGTTGTTTTACAAGGTTACTTTAAGGAAAAAGCACATATGGAAAATGAATTACACTTTGAAATGGAATGTGACCAAACTTTTTTATCCTCAACATTAGAGGACTTGAGATCATTTGTTGACCATTACGGAAATACAAATGGAATAAAAAAGTAAGTTCTTATCTTACTTAGGGCATTGTTCTAATATCAGGAGCTGTGTAGGGGCAGGTTAGCGAAAGAAATAATATTATAAGATATATAATGCAAATGCTGTATAAAAGGAGGAGAAATGGTGGAGCTTTTTGTTGGTCTTATCACTGCAGGGTTTCATTTTTTGCTTGCTTATATCATTTGGGGAAAGGGGAAAGTTCATATTTTAGCAGGATATGTGGAAGGTCAGGTTAAAGATAAAAAGAAACTTTCAAAGTATGCGGGCATATTATTTATTGGCCTGGGCATTATATCTGTTTTTTTTCCTTTGGTTCCGGACAGTTTTTTCTATTACGTATTTGCATTATATATTTTATGGCTTTTGATTGGTATTGTTGTTATCAATGTCAAAATAAAATAGAACATATCCTTGGTCAACCTTATAATACGAATGGGGTTTAGTTGAATAACGAGTTAAATGAACAATAGCAAAAATAATCCTTACGAAAACAGCCATTAAAAAAGTGCCACCCTAGAAGAAAGGGGGCACATGTGCTTTAAGAAAAGAATCGATTACTTTTTCATAAGCTTCAGGATTCGTATTATAGGATTGGGCATGTTGGCCTTTTTCGGCTAGGTATAGCTGTTTCGGTCCTTTTTTGTGTTCATATAATTCCTCGCTCATGGTTGAGGGAATATACGCATCCTCTAAACTATGGATAAAAAGAACAGGGCTTTTAATATTCTCTACTGCCTTTAAAGGAGAAACCTCTCTAAATGAATAGCCATCTCTCCGTTTAAGCCACCAATCCCCGAAGGGAAGAACCATCCATTTTGGAAGACGAAAGTCTTTTTTTAGGCGGTAAGCTATTTGCTCGGAGAATTCGGAGAATGGACAATCCGCTATGTAAAAATCAGCTCCATCCTCAACGGTGCCGGCATATAGTAACAGGGTGACCGCACCCATTGATTCACCGTGGATACCAAGCAAAATATCATGACCCTTTTGAGCCTTTAATTCATCAACAATAGCGGCAAGATCATCTTTTTCATAATATCCGTAGCTGCTTGTTTTTCCTTCCGAATCACCATGGCGGCGATGATCATAAATGACGGTGTTAAATCCTTTTTTTGCAAATAAATTGACATAGCGAATCGAATTCCATTTATTTTCAGTGATTCCGTGCGCAATGATCATCCATTTTTTTGATTCCTTATGTGGTTCTGCAAATATAGCATGAATCCGGTATCCATGTTTGGATTGAATCCATTTCTCCTCCTGAGGCAGTTTTTGAAAGGAAGCAGTGTCAAAACGGCCTGCCTCGATTTCACGTTTCCGAACGACCTCAACATCTTTTCGTTTCATATACATCAGCATGTTAGAGAAGAATACGCCAATTCCGATTATGTATGCAATCATGACACCGAAGATAAAATACCATCTTTTCTTTTTCAAATGAAACCCTCCGAAAAACACATTATCATCCTTTAGTTTACCATTCTGCAGAGAAAACAAACATTGAAATAATAGGCAGATTCACAAACGAAAAACCCTATATTGCTATAGGGATAGATGCTAGTGTTTAATTATTGTTTAGTGGCATGCATGAGCCAGACAAATGTATTTAGCTGCTCAAATGTTACATGAAATTGATGCTTTTCCAGGATTGATTTCAAGTAAGGGATCGTCGTGTAATATTCAGTTCGTAAATCCTCTGCTAATCGATCGAAATTGTTGCGCTCAGCGTTATCAATGACCGCCTGCTGATCCTCTTTCGTTAAAAACATCGTATCCGCAAAAACGATTTTTCCGCCTGGTGTTAGAAGATTGGAGTATAGAGCAAAAGCTTTCTCTTTTTCCTCATCGGTTAAATGGTGAAAGGCATAGGTGCTTACAAATGTGTCGACTCCATTTTCAACCGGAAAGTGAAAGAAATCACCGTCTACAATTGATAAGGATCCGAGCTTTTTCTTTGCCTTTTTTCTCATTTCTGTGGAAGGCTCAATTCCGAGAACTTGGTTTCCTTTTTCCAGTAGCCGTGCAGTCAAATTCCCTGTTCCGACTCCGAATTCGATTACAGAGCCTTCCGCATGGGATGCAACTGTTTCTAGGATTTGTTCATAATGTAAAAAAACATCGGTATATTGGTCATCAGAACCGGATACCGTTTCATCATAATTAGCAGCCCATTCATCAAATAGCTGGTCAAATTCTCTGCCCATCATACCCCTCCTTTAGTTCCTAATAAATCATATCATATTTATATGAATAATATGGTATAAAGTTACAATTTTTGCCTTAAATAGGAAAAAGGAAATAGAGGCTATTAAAAAGTATTAAAACCATACCTGACTTAATTTGACTGACCCATTATAATAGAAAGAAAAAAGGAGCTAATATCCGATGATGAAACATAAACCATCCAAGAAAAACGATGATGGCTCAATTAGCTTGGGAGATCTGCTAAATCAAGATATTTTGAGCCAATTGCAGAATAAAAAAGGTGAATTAAAGGAAGAAGAGCAACGTCGAATACAGCAAATGGAAAAACAAAAGCGTGAGGAACGAAAACGCCGCGAGAAAAATAAAAGCTTTGAAGAGCTATTAAATGAGAGCAATCTGAACTGGAAGCAGTTTAAGGGATAAAGGAAGGGACCACCCTAAATGTAATGCACTCTTAAAAGGAAGTTGAACACTACCTTTTCGAGGCACTGCAAAGCAGGGTGGTCTTTTTATTTGTATAAGTAAATAGTTCTAACCACTATTTACCATTATTTCTGCAAAAAATTATAGGTTTCTCCACAAAATGGTTACATATTACGCAGAACTGGCCGATATAGATAACGGGAAGATATATCGGGAATTTTTGGAGGAATTTTAGAGATGAATATCAGGCGAAAAATTGTTATCACTTTTATCAGCGTTACTGTTTTAAGTTTAATAGTAGCTGCTGTTCTCGCTTACAATCTGTATTCGAATGAAAAGCGCATTCAGGAAATAAATAAGAGTTCCTTAGAGATTGTACTACTAACAGATCAAATGAAAGTCAATGTTATTCAGGTGCAGCAGGTATTCAAAGGAATCAGTGCTACGAAAGGCTCGGACACGATTGATACTTATTCGTTGGCTGATACGTATGCAGAAGAATTTAAGAATCATGCCGAGGATTTAAAAAAACTGGGTGTATCATCCGGAAAATTGGATTCATTAGCAGATTCCTTTACCGAGTTTTATCAATCCGGGCAGCTAATGGCTGAGAGTTTCACAGAAAAGGGGATAGAAGCTGGTAATGAGCCTAAGGTGATCTTTACTCAATTTGAACAAACTATGGAACAGCAGCTTGGTGACTTACAGAAACAGGCTGTTGATGGAATTCATAAGGATATAAATCAATTGACAGAGCAGACGAGAAAGGCCTTAACGACTGCGTTAACGGTTTTTGTTATGAACCTAGCGATCGGCTACACCATGGTTTATAGAGTGACACGTCCGGTTACTCGGGGAATAGAGAAGTTATCTAAACAAGTCATGTTGATTGCCAAGGGAAATTTAACAGAACCAATTGTTGCAGAAACAAAGGATGAAATCGGCACACTTGCGAGTGGAATGGAACAAATGCGTACAGAGCTTGTGTACTTAATAGGTGCCATCAAGGAATCATCTGATAAAATCCATGCCAATACCGTTAAGATGGCAGAGGGTACTCAGCAAACCGGTGTGGCTGCTGATCAAATTGCCACCACTGTTTCGTATATCGCATCTGGAATTGATACTCAATCACATAAAGCTAACCATATCTTTGAGACAATGGTGAATATTACAAAACAGGTTGAAACAGGGACTTATTTTACAAAAGAAACATTGGGCAATGCAGAGGAATCATCACTTATAGCAAGGGATGGACAAGTGATGATTCTCGAAGGACTGCAGGTATTAGTAGCACTTGGTGACGATATTGCTCATGCCAACGAACAAGTGAAGCATTTAGGCGAACGAGCAAATGAAATTGAAAATATAATTCGGTTTATTACAGATATTTCGGCCCAAACGAACCTATTGGCTCTGAATGCAGCTATTGAAGCCGCAAGAGCGGGGGAGCAAGGGAGAGGCTTTGCAGTAGTGGCAGATGAAGTACGTAAGCTGGCCGAACAGACAAATAAAGCTACTGAAGAGATCAAGGATTTAATTAATAAAATTCAAAAAGACACATTTAACACGATGAACGTTATGGAAAATAATTTAAATCAGTTCCGTACTCAGGTTGAAACAGTGATGGAAGGCAGCAGTACACTGACAATCATAAATGAAAAGGTTGGGTATACAAAGAATCATTTAGAGAAATTAACTGAGTCCTTTCAAATGATTAATGAAGATGTTAAAAGAGTTGAGGGCATGATTGAAGAGACATCCACAACCATTCAGGAATCAGCGGCTTCTGCTGAAGAAGTTTCTGCATCCGCAGAGGAACAGAATGCGATGGTAAAAGAGACAGCAGAATATGCTAATGGACTTGCTCAAATTACAAATGAACTTATTGCTCTGACAGGGAAATTTAAAACTGAGAAATCAATGGAAGAATAATGGAAGGCCCTCATCACTGAAAAGTGATAGGGCTTTTTTGTAAGAAAGTACTATTTTCTCCACGGCAATAACCAATAGGCTTTTTATTCATATACTGTTACTGACTTATGCAGATAGAAGGTGAACAGGATTGCTGAGGGCAAGAATTGGAAATCATCAGCGAGAATGGTTTGGAGAGCTGGAGCAATATTTCCATGATTTTCGCAAATACATTATAGGAAATGACAAAACGTTTTCAACCCCATACGGAGAAAAGCCGATTATATATGCGGACTGGACAGCAAGCGGAAGATTATATAAACCGATAGAGGATAAAATCACGAAGGAATTTGGACCGTTTATGGCAAATACCCATACGGAATCAAACCAAACCGGCTCATTCATGACGAATGCGTATCATCATGCAAAGAAAATCATAAAAGAGCATGTAAACGCTGGTCCGGATGATGCGATTCTCCTTGATGGCTTTGGAATGACGTCGGTCATTAACAAATTTCAACGTATACTTGGCTTGCGCATACCAGAAAAATGGGAATCGAGGCTTGAACTAAAGCCTGAGGAAAGACCGGTTGTATTTATTACCCATCGGGAACATCATTCCAACCATACCTCCTGGCTTGAGACGATTTCCGATGTAGTTATCGTGGAACCTGGTCAAAAAGGACATGTCAGTCCGGAGCAATTAGAACGGCAGTTACAATCCTATTCAAACAGACCGTTGAAAATCGGTGCTTTTACCGCATGCTCCAATGTAACCGGACTCATTACTCCATATCATGAACTGGCAAGCGTGATGCATAAGCACGGTGGTATCTGTGTGATAGACTTTGCTGCATGCGCTCCATATGTAAATATCAATATGCATCCCGAGAATCCTGCAGAACAGCTGGATGCGATTTGTTTTTCTCCGCATAAATTCCTGGGCGGACCCGGTACGAGTGGTGTTTTAATTTTTAATAAAAATTTGTATCACAACCACATACCTGATCATCCTGGCGGCGGCACTGTCAATTGGACGGATCCGTGGGGAAACAAAAGCTATTATGAGGATATTGAAACGAGGGAGGACGGTGGAACACCAGGAATCCTGCAATGCATTCGAACAGCATTATGTATAAGGCTAAAGGAGGAAATGGGGGTAGACAATATGTTGGCAAGAGAGAAAGAATTGCTTTCCATCCTTCTTCCGGGATTGTTATCCATACCTGAAATTAAGGTTCTCGAACCAGAGAAAGAAGAACGATTGGGTATTATTTCATTTATGATTCCGGGGGTACACTATAATCTGATTGTTAAACTATTAAATGACCGGTTTGGAATTCAGGTACGGGGCGGATGTTCCTGTGCGGGAACGTATGGGCATTATTTATTGGGAATCTCCAAGGAGAGTTCCCAACAAATCATGGAATTGGTTGATCAGGGCAATTTAGAGGTTAAACCTGGATGGATTCGATTTTCCATTCATCCAACCATGACGAATGCGGAAGCCTACCAATTTATTTCAGCCATGAAATGGATTGTTGACCATTTCGAAGAGTGCCAGCAGGATTATGTGTATGATCCAAAAACGAATGATTATTTTTATTGTGATTACCAACGGGAAGATTTCGACTGGTTATTCTATGTATAGGATAAAAATAAGAAAAGGAATCAGGCTATTTAGATGAAATAGCCTGACTCCCGTTTAATCGCGATGTGTCTCATATTTATTTGCTTTAGTTAAGGAGCGCAATAGTTCCAGCTCTTCGGCTGCTAACGGTTTGCTGTTTATAGCCTTTATATTTTCAAGTAATTGTTTTTCGCTGCTTGCCCCAGGGATCACAGCAGCTACCGCTTTAGAAGAGAGGATATATTGTAAAGCCAGTTCATTCATGGAACGGCTCGCTATTTTTTCTTGAATGGATGGAAGCAGAGACTCTAGCTCCTCATATGTATAGTCCAAATATCCATTTTCGCGGATAGAATCGGAAGCTTTATTTAACATTTCCTCTGTTAAAAGGCCTTTTGCTACAGGACCTCTGGCAATGATGCTGATTTGATGCTCCTCCAGTAATGGCATCCATTCCTCCGGTCTTCGATCGAGAAGACTGTATTGCATCATGACCGATATGATACTTGAGTGGTTTGCAAATTCCTTGATGACATTGGGACGGATGGAGGAAATGCCGTACTCACGTATATAGCCTTCTTTCTTTAATTCTTCAAAGGCGGAAATGGTTTCATCCAAGGGATCGTCTATTGTACCGCCATGAAGCTGGTATAAATCGATATAATCGGTCTGTAAACGCTTTAGGCTATCCTTTACGGCCTGCTTAATATAGGTTCGCGAAGGGTCCCAGGACCATGAAGTTTTCTCGTCATTCCATCTGTTACCTGCCTTTGTAGCTAATATCAGGTTCTGTCGATATGGTTTTAACACCCTTCCGACCATTTCCTCATTAAGGCCAAAATCATACAAATCGGCTGTATCAAAATAGTTGATTCCGTGTTCGATAGCTGTCTCCAGTATTAGTCGGGCTTGTTTTTCGTCTTTGCCGAGAGACATGCATCCTAGTCCCATCTCCGTAACATATAAGTCAGATTCTCCAATTTGTCTCTTTTTCACAGGAAATCTCCTTTCGCTATTACAGTGTGTCTTTTCTTTATTGTAATGGAAGGAGTTAAATCCGTCATTTTATTTGCCGAGCGGCCTGCAGCCAGTCCGTAACATACACATATTGATTGCTATATTGCTTTAATTTCTCTTTTACTTCCCAAGCTTTTCCGCTCAAAATGATTTGATTGTCACTGATCCATATTTTCATAACGCACCCCTTTGGACATGCTATATGGTAAAATGTATGAACAGAGGAATGCTTTTTAGAACAAAAGGAGAGATTTAACGATGTACAAATATGAAGAGAAAACGATCAAATCAGAACCTATTTTTAAAGGAAGAATTTTAGATGTACGTGTGGATGAAGTGCTTCTTCCGAATGGAAAGACGTCGACCAGAGAATTAATTAAACATCCTGGAGCGGTCGCAGTGATTGCCGTTACAGATGAAAATAAGCTCGTGCTTGTTGAGCAATACCGTAAGCCGATGGAAAAAGCGTTAGTTGAAATTCCTGCCGGTAAATTGGATGCCGGTGAAGATCCAAGAGATTGTGTGGTTCGCGAGATGGAAGAGGAAACCGGATATGCCTGCGAGTCCATTGAACATATTATTTCCCTCTACACATCGCCTGGATTTGCAGATGAGATTGTACATATTTACCTGGCTAAGGGTCTTTCTAAAAAGGAAGATGCAAGAGGCCTTGATGAGGATGAATTCGTGGACTTGATGGAAGTCACATTAGAAGAGGCTTTGGAACTGATTAAAGAAGAGAGAATTCAGGATGCCAAAACAGCCTATGCGGTTCAATATTTACAGCTCCAAGAGGCACTGTCTAAATAAATGAAGACATATTACGCGGATTTTCATATTCATGTGGGGAGAACGAAATCTGGGAAGCCTGTCAAAATTACAGGAGCGCGGACCCTAACGATTTCAACTATTCTTGAATATGCTGCGACAAGAAAAGGACTCGATATGGTTGGGGTCATCGACTGCCATGTTCCTGAGGTGATAGAAGAACTTGAGGGGCTCATGGCAAAAGGAGAGATGAAAGAACTCGAGGGCGGCGGTCTTCAACATAAAGACGGTACCGTTTTGATTCCTGGGAGTGAGATTGAAATCAATGATGCAAACTGCAAAGGGCCCATTCATGTGCTGGCTTATTTTCCTACTCTTGAAAAAATGAAGCTGTTTTCGGAATGGTTTGCAACGAGAGTTAAAAATAATACTCTCAGCTCTCAGCGTATTTATGAGAGTGCTACCGTATTGCAGAAAAAAGTAAAGGATTTGAGCGGGTTATTTATCCCTGCACATATTTTCACTCCCCATAAAAGTTTGTACGGCAGAGGTGTCTTAAAGAGCCTAAACGAGGTTCTGAATCCAGACTGGATTGACGCTGTTGAGCTGGGGCTCAGTGCTGATACGACAATGGCATCCAAGTTAAGCGAGCTGAACCGCTATCCCTTTTTAACAAATAGTGATGCACATTCGTTGCCAAAGCTGGCTCGTGAATATCAAAAACTGTTGCTGCAGGAGCCTAACTTTACCGAATGGCATAAAGCACTTCAACAAGAAGAAGGACGTGCCATTTTAGCTAATTACGGACTGAATCCGTATTTAGGTAAATACCATGAAACAGTTTGCGAGAATTGCGGCGAAACTCTAGCTGTGTATTCAGAGCGCTGTCCTTATTGCGGCTCTAATCAGGTGACACGTGGAGTAGCTGAACGTATCAATGATCTTGCAGATGCTGAGCTGGGAGATGTTCTGCAAGAGAGACCGCCTTATATTCATCATATCCCGCTTGAGTTTATTCCAGGGCTAGGACCGAGAACATTGGATAAATTAGTAGCTGGTTTTGGTTCAGAAATGGCTGTCATCCATGAAGCCAGCCTGGAGGAGCTAAAGGGGCTAGTTCCTGAAAAAATAGCCATGCTCATCTATCAGGCACGGGGTGGTACATTGTCTCTGCAAAAAGGCGGAGGCGGTATTTACGGGAAGATTATTACGGATTAATGGAGAAAAAGGGCAGTGAATAGCATTCACTGCCCTTTTTTCTATTTTACAAATCACTTCTGATTTTAGAGAAAATGCATGTATCACGAAGGGAGGTACCTGTAGAATCATAGCTGTCGTGTCTTAATGTCCCTTCAAGAGTGTAACCCAGTTTTTCAGGAATCCGTCTGGAGTTTATGTTTTTTGAATCACAGCGAATTTCCACCCGGTTAGCTAGTAATTTATCGAATGTGAAGTTCGTCAATAATTCAACAGCCTCTGTCATATATCCTTTTTTAGTGTAACGAGAATCCATCCAATATCCGATCTCGAACTTTCTTGTTTCCCAATTCATTCTATGTAGTCCGGTGGAACCAAGGAAAATATTATCTTCTTTTCTCATCACATATAGACGTATATCTTCTCTTAAAATAAACTCTGCCTGTGCTCTTCGTAAATTGTCCTCTGTCTCCTCTAATGTCTGATCTCGATTAGCCCAGGGCATCCAGGGTTTTAAATCTTCTTTTGAAGCCAATATGGCATCATGGACCATAGGCCCGTCTCCCGGCTTGCAAGAACGCAAATAAATTCGGCTTCCATCAAGTTTTTCTGGTATGTCCATCAGGATCGGATTCATGCCAATCTCCTCCTTTTATGTAAATTAAAGAGATTATATCATACTATTTAGACTAGTAAGAATTTATTTTTTACTAGAATACAATCTCTAGTAAATACATAGAATCTAGTAATGGAACCGGAGAGGAGAATTCCCCTGTGAAAAAATCGTATTATAAAAGAGCTTTGCTTTTTCATATTAAAGATCATTTATCTATTTTCATTTTTATTATGGTCCTATTCCTGATGGGAATCATTTTTGGGGCAATTATTGTCAACAGCTTATCTTTAACTCAGAAAGAGGACCTGTTTTATTATTTGTCTCAGTTCTTCGGAGAATTAAAGCAAGGGAAAGTCAGTGCAAGCAGTGAAATTTTCATCTATAGCTTTCAGGAGAATGCGAAGTTTATTATCTTAATGTGGATTCTTGGAATCTCGATTATCGGGTTACCAATGATTTTAATCCTTCTTTTTATAAAAGGAATCGTGATCGGCTTTACTGTCGGTTTTTTGGTTAGCCAAACAGGGTGGCAGGGCTTTATGCTTGCGTGTGTATCCATTTTACCTCAGAATATCATCCTTGTACCCGTAACCATTATCATGGCATCATGCGCCGTCATTATCTCCATTAAAATGATTAAACGCCAATTTTTAAAATCAAGCCGCGAAAAATTAAGGCCTTATTTTTTCCAGTATTCTCTGTTGCTTGGAATGGCCTTAGTGTCTTTTGTTGTTGCAGCCTTGATTGAATCCTTTTTATCACCGGGGCTAATGAAAGCTGTAATTGATAATATGAGTTAATAATAATTATTAGATAATAATCATTATTATAAGTTGTTTATAATTATTATATTTTACATGGACGTTTTTTTTGCTATACTATAAATGGTGATAGAAGGCCGGACTCATAATCCCTTTTTGCCTTCTTCTATAATATGATGATGAAATCCGGACAGATTCAGCGGCGAGGAGGAAAAGGGTTGGAATCTAGATTAGATCGAATAAAAAAGCAATTACATTCTTCAAGTTACAAGCTGACGCCGCAGCGAGAGGCCACGGTTAGAGTGTTGCTCGAGAATGAAGAAGACCATTTAAGTGCAGAGGATGTATATTTGCTCGTTAAAGAAAAAGCACCGGAAATCGGTTTGGCAACTGTATATAGAACGCTTGAATTGCTTACTGAGCTTAAAATAGTAGATAAAATTAATTTTGGTGATGGGGTATCCCGTTATGATTTGCGACAAGAGGGAGCAGCGCATTTTCATCACCATTTAGTCTGTATAGAATGTGGAGCAGTAGATGAAATTCTTGAAGATTTATTAGATGATGTAGAACCGATTGTTGAACAGAAATTCAGATTCAAAATTAAGGATCATCGCCTGACATTTCATGGGGTTTGCCATCGTTGCCAAGATAAAAAAGAAGAGCCGGAGACTGCAGGGTCCGGGAATAACCATGCAAGATAAGCCTTTCCGTTGTGGAAAGGTTTTATCTTTTACTCATAAAACGTGGATGATATGTATAAAACATGTCCAAACAGGCATAAATTGATAAAAAGGCCTGGAGGACTAGAGAATTATGAGAAATTTGATTAAATTATTTTGGCAAACAAGCAAGGTATTCATCATGTTTGTTGGCTTTACGATATTATTTTATTTTGCTATTGTTTGGTTTAATGAGGAATATGAAAATTATCATCGCTATGACGAGCCTAAGGGAACGGCTGTAAAGGTTTTTCAATCCATCAATGATGAAGAGGAGCCTGGATGGAGAGAAAGACTCTTTCTATTTTATTTAGATGGGGAGTAAATGAAAATGAAAGATCCATTGCAGGATTTTATCCATTATTTAACAATTGAAAAAGGGTTGGCTAAAAACACCCTCCTATCGTATAAACGAGATTTGGATTCCTATTATAAGTTTTTGAAAAATCAACAAATTGACAACTGGAAGGACGTTTCCCGTGTTCATATTGTCCAGTTCCTGGGTAAATTAAGGGATGATGGAAAATCGTCCAAAACGCTGGCACGCCATACAGCTTCCATTCGATCCTTCCATCAATTTTTATTAAGGGAACGTATTTCGGAAACAGATCCGTCTGTCTTGATTGAAAGCCCTCATACTGAGAAATCATTGCCAAAGGTTTTAAGCCAGGAGGAAACGGAGGCATTGCTGAATACACCTAACCCAGCTGACGCTTTCGGTATACGGGATAAGGCTATTTTAGAGCTGCTCTATGCAACTGGTATGCGGGTTAGTGAATTAATAGAGTTAAATATTGATAATGTACATATAGAAATGGGATTTGTTCGCTGTATAGGGAAGGGAAATAAAGAGCGAATTATCCCGGTGGGGCAAATGGCCCTTGATTCGATTACCACCTACTTAACATCAGGTAGACCTAGATTGGTTAGCCAAAAGAATAAATCGGATGCTTTATTTTTGAATCATCACGGCGGACGTCTCAGCCGCCAAGGGTTATGGAAAATTATCAAGAAGCTTGCTGAGCAGGCGAATATTCAAAAGTCATTGACACCTCACACCCTTCGCCACTCATTTGCCACTCATTTACTAATGAATGGTGCGGATTTGCGGGCTGTTCAGGAGATGCTCGGACATGCTGATATCTCGACAACACAAATATATACACATGTCACGAATGTCCGTTTAAAGGATGTATACAGTAAGTTCCATCCCCGAGCTTAAAAGGGGATTCTCTAAGTTTAGGATAGTTACGGCGGCCTCCGGTAAGGGATGCCGTCTTTATTTTTGAACACGTTTCTAAAAAGAAATAAGCAGTAGGTCTAAAGACTTTTTGAATATTGAGTGAATACCGAAAAATAAAACTATTAAAATTTGGTAAACTTAAATTGGCAACGTTTCCCCGGTGATGTAAAATAAAGAAGTCAGACCTCTGACGCCTGCAACTTTTGACCCGTAAATTCCACTGAAATTTATGGAAGATTACAGGCGTTGAGAAAGGGTAACCTACATATAAAAGAAGCTGGAGGTTTCAGGTATGAAATTTAAGCGAGTATTTTTAACTGTAATGGATTCTGTTGGGATTGGTGAAGCGCCAGATGCAGAGAAATTTGGCGATAAAGGTTCGGATACACTTGGACATATAGCTGAAAAAATGAATGGGTTGAACATGCCTGTCATGGGTAAATTAGGCTTGTCAAACATCAGAGAAATTAAAGGGATTCAAAAGGCAGAAAAGCCAATGGCTTATTATACAAAAATGCAAGAGGCATCCAATGGGAAAGATACGATGACTGGCCACTGGGAAATTATGGGGCTTCGCATTGATACACCGTTCCGTGTATTTCCGGATGGATTTCCGCCGGAATTAATTCAGGAGCTGGAAGAAAAGAGCGGCAGAAAAATTATTGGGAATAAACCGGCGAGCGGTACAGAAATCCTAGTAGAATTGGGAGAAGAACACGTAAAAACCGGAGCATTAATCGTGTACACTTCTGCTGACTCCGTTCTGCAAATTGCAGCTCATGAGGATGTAGTACCTCTTGAGGAGCTCTATCGTATCTGTGAAATTGCCAGAGAAATGACTCTTCGTGAAGAATATATGGTAGGCAGAATTATTGCTCGCCCATTCGTTGGAGAGCCTGGTGATTTCAAACGTACGCCAAATCGCCATGATTATGCGTTAAAACCATTTGGACGCACGGTAATGAATGAGTTGAAGGATAGTAACTTTGATGTAATCTCCATTGGGAAAATTGCTGATATCTACGATGGCGAGGGCGTAACAAAAGCGCTTCGCACAACAAGTAATATGGATGGAATGGATAAGCAGGTCCAAACATTGGACATGGACTTTACTGGTCTAAGCTTCCTGAACCTTGTTGATTTTGATGCTGTATTTGGCCACAGACGCGATCCTATTGGGTACGGTAAAGCATTAGAAGAGTACGATGGAAGATTGCAGGAAGTACTGGATAAAATGAAGGAAGACGATCTGCTAATTATTACAGCAGACCATGGTAATGATCCGGTTCATCCTGGAACAGACCATACGAGAGAATATGTTCCTTTACTTGTATACTCCAAACAATTTAAAGAAGGTAAAGAACTGCCGATCCGCAGTACATTTGCGGACATTGGTGCAACCGTTGCTGATAACTTCGGTGTGAAAATGCCTGAGCATGGAGTAAGCTTCCTTAAGGAACTAAATTAAAAGGAGAGAACAGAATGTTTGAAAAAGTAAATGAAGCAGCAGCGCATATTTTAGAGGTATCCGGTCAAAAGCCGGAACTAGGATTGATTCTTGGTTCAGGGTTGGGAGTATTGGCTGATGAAATTGAAAATGCCACTGTAATCCCATACAGTGAAATACCTCATTTCCCAGTTTCTACTGTTGAAGGACATGCCGGCCAACTTGTTGTTGGAACGCTGGCAGGCAAAACAGTAGCGGCTATGCAGGGGCGTTTCCACTATTATGAAGGATATTCCATGCAAGAAGTTACATTCCCGGTACGTGTTATGAAGGCAATGGGAATGACGCATATTCTTGTAACAAATGCAGCAGGCGGAGTAAATGAAAGCTTCAAGCCTGGTGATTTGATGATTATCACAGATCATATTAATTACATGGGCGCACACCCATTAATTGGACCGAATCACAGTGAGTTTGGACCAAGATTCCCTGATATGACAAGTGCTTATACAAAATCATTAGTGGAATTGGCAGAACAAGTTGCTTCTAAACAAAATATTGCGATTCAAAAAGGTGTTTACATTGGATTTACAGGTCCTACTTATGAAACACCAGCAGAAGTAAGAATGGCACGTATTTTAGGCGGAGATGCAGTGGGAATGTCAACAGTTCCTGAAGTTATCGTTGCTGCTCATGGAGGCATGAAGGTACTCGGTATTTCATGCATTACAAACATGGCTGCTGGAATCCTGGATCAGCCTTTGGCACATGACGAGGTAATTGAAACGACTGAAAAAGTAAAATCTACGTTCTTGAACTTAGTGAAATCAATCGTATCAGAAATGAAAATTGAAGCGTAAGTAAGTTTTAACAGGAGGCTGTCTAATAGTTTTTATTAGATAGCCTCTATTTTTTTACGGTTAATAGTAGGAGTAAGATACCATGCGTAATGACATGCTAGGGTAAAATGAATAAATAATTCACTTTGGCCTGATATAAATTGCTCTAGTGTCCAAATTTGATTCAATTACTGTGTAAATCGTTCGTTCAAATGCTTAATGATCGCACAATAGCCATGCTAATCGCTTAAGAGTCTTACATGATCGCTCAATCACCAGAATTCCCGCTCAATTAACCTCATTTTCCGCTAATTGCTTTACCGTTCGCTCAATAAATTGAAATATCGCTCAATTCCACTCCCTTTTCGCTCAATTCCTTTCAAAATCGAACTATTGCTATAAAATTTCGCTCAATTGTTTATAGGTTGCCTGTTATATAGATGAAATTTAAATACTGATTATAAAAAGCAGACTGAAAAGTCTTCACTTTAACCAATTTCCTTTAAAAAAAAGGATGTTTTTATGATTACAGGCTCAAATTTCTCTCCTCTCGAGTTTTGCTCGATAATTTAATTTCAGAACATCTAATGTTAGTTAATTTGGTTCTACTAACACAGAAATAGCTGAATTCCCTTTGAAATTAAGACAGCATATTTAAAATCTTCATTCAAATTAATTAGGTCCTCACCAGGAAATATAATTTTATCTGAGATAAGATTCTGGACTGTATAAAAGTAGTGTTGTTGGTAAAACTGGAATTTATCATGAGTAGGAGGTCTGTCCATGAAACGGTATGTTTCAGCTTTATTAGTAGTAGTGTTCACTTTAAGTATGTCTGTACCATCATTTGCAGCCGAAAAAACAAAAACGGCGGAATTAGATTTAGCACCTAAAACGAAGTCAGCAATACTGATAGAAAAGGATACGGGTTCTGTCATATATGATAAAAATAAAGATGAGCGGCTGTCTCCCGCCAGTATGACGAAGATTATGACTATGCTGTTAATCATGGAGGCATTAGATCAAAAGCGTATAACGATGGAAGATAAAGTTCGAACAAGTGAATATGCTGCCTCAATGGGTGGTTCGCAAATATTCCTTGAACCAGGTGAGGAAATGACAGTTGAGCAAATGCTTAGAGGAATTGCGATTGGTTCAGGGAATGATGCCTCCGTTGCCATGGCTGAAAAAATTGCTGGAAGCGAAGAGGAATTCGTGAAAAGAATGAATGCCAAAGTGCAGGAATTGGGATTGAAGAACACTAAATTTCAAAATTGTACGGGACTACCGACAACTGATCATTACAGTTCAGCATTTGATATGGCGACCATAGCAAAAGAGTTACTAAAGCATGAGGAAATCACAAATTTTACGAGTTTATATGAATCTTACTTACGTGAGGATTCAGATAAAAAATTCTGGCTTGTGAATACGAACAAACTGGTGAAATTTTACCCAGGTGTGGACGGATTAAAAACAGGTTTTACACATCAAGCAGGATATTGCTTAACCGCAACAGCTAAAAAAGATAATTTACGAGTCATTGCAGTTGTATTTGGAGCTGAGAATCCAAAGGAACGAAATTCTCAAATTACAAAAATGCTGGATTATGCCTTTGCTAATTATCAATCACGTCCGGTCTATAAGAAAGAACAGCCTCTTGCACTTTTGAGAATTGAAAAAGGTCAACAGAAGAAAGTAAGTCTGGTCACAAACGATTCAGTTTCTCTTTTAAATAAAAAAGGGGAAGACAATGTGAATATCCGTCCGAATATCGTACTGAAAAAAGATGTACAGGCCCCAATCAAAAAAGGGGATCAGCTTGGTGTCTTAAAAATGATGAGAGACGACAAAGTAATTTCAGAAACCCCTCTTATTGCATCAAAAGATGTAAAACGAGCAAGCTGGTTTGATTTATTTAAGCGTTCTTTCGGCATGTTTACCCATACCGGCGACGAATAAGCATTGGTATGCGAAATTAAACGAATAGAAAGAGAATATCACTAGTTTTGTCTTTAAGAAGGAATTGAAGTGGAGCTTGGCGAAAATCACCACTATACTTTCTTTGAAGGGGGCAAAGGTACTGTGAGTCTAGAAATTGATATGAAGACGATTGAGGATATATTATGTATTCGCCTGAAGGGAGAATTGGATCATCATACGGCGGAGGATTTAAAGAACAAGGCATCTCAATTAATAGAAACTGGTGGCATTCGCCATATCATTTTAAATTTGGGCGAGTTGAGTTTTATGGATAGCTCCGGTCTTGGGGTGATCTTAGGCAGATATAAACAAATTCAGCAATTTGAAGGGGAAATGATTGTTTGTGCCATCTCGCCTTCTGTTCATAGGTTATTTGAGATGTCCGGAATGTTTAAAATTCTTCGTCTTGAATCTTCAGAGGAAGCAGCTATACAGGGATTGGGGGTAGCGTAAATGAAAAACGAAATGGCTATAGAATTTTCTGCATTGAGTCAAAACGAATCATTTGCACGGATTACGGTGGCAGCTTTCATCGCGCAATTGGATCCTACACTTGATGAGTTAACCGAAATTAAAACGGTTGTTTCGGAGGCGGTCACCAACGCGATTATCCATGGATATGAGGGAGATGCCAAGGGCAAAATCTATATCACTGCGATATTGGATCTTGAGGAAGAAAGAGTGGAACTGACAATCCGGGATAATGGCATTGGAATCAGAGATATCGATGAAGCAAGGCAGCCTTTGTATACAACAAAGCCAGAATTGGAAAGGTCCGGTATGGGCTTTACCATAATGGAGAACTTTATGGATGAGATTTATATCGATTCATCCAGAGGTGAAGGAACAGAGGTAAGGCTTATGAAAAATCTTTCCAAAAGCAAAGCTTTATGTAATTAAGGAGACTAATACAATGGATGTGGAAGTCAAAAAGGGTAAAAAGACCGCCCAGCTTAAGGACGAAGAGGTAAAAACACTTATACTTCAAAGCCAGCAAGGTGACCAATTAGCTAGAGACGAAATCATCCAGAAAAACATGAGGCTTGTATGGTCAGTTGTACAAAGATTTCTTAACAGAGGATATGAACCAGATGACTTATTTCAAATAGGGTGTATTGGTTTATTAAAATCTGTAGATAAATTTGATTTATCCTATAATGTTAAATTTTCAACCTATGCAGTTCCCATGATTATTGGAGAGATTCAGCGTTTCATTCGTGATGACGGCACGGTAAAAGTCAGTCGTTCATTGAAGGAAATGTCCAACAAAATCAGAAGAGCGAAGGATGAATTATCTAAGCACTTCGGACGGACGCCAACCATTACAGAAATCAGTGAGTATTTGGATTTATCACCTGAGGAAATCATTATGGCACAGGAGGCAAGCCGATCGCCTTCTTCAATCCATGAAACGGTTTATGAGAATGACGGCGATCCGATTACCTTGCTAGACCAAATAGCAGATAGTTCAGAGACAAAGTGGTTTGAAAAAATTGCTTTGAAAGAGGCAATCGCCTTATTGGATGAACGAGAGAAATTAATTGTTTATTTACGGTATTATAAGGATCAAACGCAGACGGAGGTTGCAGAGAGGCTAGGAATCTCCCAGGTACAAGTATCTAGATTAGAAAAAAAGATTTTAAATCAAATGAAAGACCGTATGGACTAGAGTGCTGGTTCGTACGGTTTTTTTTTTTTTTTTGCGATTGAATGTTTCTCTCTATAAACTAATTTATGATTTTTGGTATGGTTCCTGATTTTTCTAACCATACTATAAATACATGTGAATTAAGGAAATGGGGATGAAAATATTCATGGAGGAATGTGTTTATATCCGTTTAAAATATCGGGCGAAAGTTTTGCCGAACCATCCGATAAGACTTTCGGATATTGCCAATATAATTGGGACAGACGAAGTAAAAGAAAAGGTTGGAAGTTTAGTTCTGGGTGAATTTTCGAAGAATAAAAATGTTTTTATTATGGATGTAACGGTTGTTCTCCAAGCAATTTTTCAGCATTTTCCCGAAATGAAAATGGACACCTATGGCCCATCGCAAACAATTGTAGAGGTAGAACGTAAAACGAAGAAAGTATCGAACCTTTTGTTTATTCTTGTGTGGATTGTTCTTTTTATAGGGGCTGGCTTTGCGATTATGAATTTTCATGAGGATGTCAGTATGAGGGAGCTGCATGAACGTCTCTATTATATGATTACCGGTAAGCATTCTGCAAATCCACTTGTATTTCAAATACCCTATTCATTTGGACTCGGAATTGGGATGATTTTGTTCTTTAATCATATTTTCACAAAAAGATTAAATGATGAACCAAGTCCAATGGAAGTAGAGATGTTTAACTATCAGCAGGATTTAGATCAATACATCATTATGAATGAAAACAAACATTCGATTACTTCCGTAAAAGATGACTGAGTTCGTTTTTGTGCTGATAGTTGGATTCTCAGGTGGGGTATCGGTCGGAGCCGGATATGTGGCTTTCCTGACTGTCCTTAATATTATACCAAGGCTTACACAGCTTACGAAGGTTCAATCTGTTCATTATTTTGAAAGTGCGGTTATACTCGGAGCAATAGGTGGGACCATATCCAGCTTATGGGACTTTTCATTGGGATTAACTCCGATACTCCTATCAATCATGGGCATATTTAGCGGCGTTTTTAACGGGATGCTAGCAGCAGCTTTGACAGAGGTTTTAAATGTCTTTCCGATCTTGGCAAAAAGAATCGGAATGCAGGAGCGGATTCTATATATTCTGATGGCGCTTGTTCTCGGGAAAATAATGGGCTCACTATTTCAGTGGATTGTTTATAATCAATAAAAGTCATAGGGCGGTGAAAGAGTTGAAAGGGAAGCGAAATATCATCATTATCACAGATGGAGACGAATATGCGAAAAGAACGATCGAACATGTAGCAAAAGAAATCGGCGGTCGCTGCATTTCATCCTCCTATGGAAATCCAACAAAAATGGGCGGAGCTGAACTGATTAAACTCATTAAATCTGCAGCCCATGACCCGGTGTTGGTTATGTTTGATGACAGTGGTCTGGTCGGAGAAGGGGCTGGTGAGCAGTTAATGAAATATGTTGCGGAACACCCTGATATCAATCTTCTTGGAATTCTTGCCGTTGCTTCAAAAACGAAACAGGAAGAATGGACAAAAGTAGATGTCTGTATTGATCGCGAAGGGAATCTTACCGGATTTGGCGTTGATAAATTTGGAATACCAGAAATGGATGTTAAACGAATTAATGGAGATACAGTCTATAGTATCGATTCTATTCATGCACCTATTGTTGTCGGTATTGGTGATATAGGCAAAATGTCTAAATATGATGATATTGCTAAAGGCAGTCCCATAACACTTAGTGCTGTAAAACTGATTCTCGAAAGGAGTGGATACCATGCAGGCCAATCAAAAGGAGAAAACACCCATATCGAGTGACATACAGGCCGTAAAGCAATACATGGAGAAAAATGTGGGTCTTGGAGTAAGTTTTGATTTAGGGGTAAGAGAAATCCTGATTCGCGATACAATGATGCAAATGTATTATGTTAATGGTTTGTGTGATACCAGTTTTATCATAGAGATTTTAGAGACATTGACTGATATTAATGAACAAGAAGACAATGCCTTGGATGTCCCTATCTATGACCTGGTTAAAAATCGGCTAGTACAACAATCTGTCGAGGTTGTTCAAACGATGGATGAAATGGTAGATCAGGTATTGTCAGGCTTGATTTCCATTATTGTTGCAGGCAGCGGAAAAGCTCTGATCGTAGATGTGAGGAGTTATCCGGGGAGACAGCCCCAGGAACCGGATACAGAGAGGATCACAAGAGGAGCAAGGGACGGTTATGTTGAAAATATTATTATTAACACTGCCTTAACACGCAGGAGAATTCGCGATGAACGTTTGCGATTCGAAATTATGCGTGTTGGAGAACGCTCCAAAACAGATATTGCGATTGGATATATTGATGGGGTAGCTAATCCGAAGCTCGTTAATATCATTCGGGATGAACTGAAATCAATTGAAATTGATGGATTGACGATGGCCGAAAAAACGGTTGAGGAATATTTGGTCAATCAAGGGTATAATCCTTATCCAATGGTTCGCTATACCGAGCGGGCAGATGTAGGAGCCAACCATTTACTCGAAGGGCATGTCCTTATTTATGTAGATACGTCGCCAAGTATCATGATTACACCGACGACCTTTTTCCATCATGTCCAGCATGCAGAGGAATACAGACAGGCAGCTTCAGTGGGCACCATTCTTAGATGGTTCCGTTTTCTCGGTATTTTTGCCTCTCTTTTTATATTGCCATTATGGTTATTATTTGTATTGGAACCCCATTTGCTACCAGAAACTATGAAGTTTATTGGTCCGCAGGATGATGCACATGTTCATATTCTATTACAGATTGCTGTAGCGGAGGTTGGAATTGAACTGCTCAGAATTGCTTCGATACATACACCTGCTCCTTTATCATCAGCCATGGGACTTATTGCTGCCGTCCTAATTGGTCAAATAGCCATTGATGTTGGTTGGATGGTACCTGAGGTATTACTATATGTAGCCATTGCATCGATTGGCAGTTTTGCCACTCCAAGCTTGGAGCTCGGCTTGGCCAATAAATATATGCGCTATCTGATTTTAATTTTTACTGCTTTGTTCCATGTACCCGGGTACATGGTTGCCAATACACTCTTCATTTTTTTTCTAACCAGATTAAATACGTTATCTACACCCTATTTATGGCCGTTTATCCCATTTGCACCCAAAGCCCTTTCGAATATTATTATCAGAAGGCCGGTGCCTGGCAGACATTTAAGACCGCGGATTTTACATCCGGTGGATCGTACAAAATAATTCATTTTGAATTAGGGTATTAGTGTGATAAAGTAGTTATACTATTCAAAAAATAGACAGCATTAATGGCTGTCTATTTTTGTTATAACGTCAAGGGGGAGTTTACATGCACTTTTATGGGACAGGAAAAATGAGTGAACATGGCCATTTAGAAATAGGGGGAGTAGATACTGTTTCTCTTGCAGAGCAATATGGCACTCCCTTATACATATATGATGTGGCTTTAATTAGAGAACGGGCAAGAATGTTCAGAGATACGTTTGGCAGGCTGGGTGTTGATGCTCAGGTGGCCTATGCGAGCAAAGCCTTTTCTTCCATTGCGATGTTTCAGCTTGCTATGGAAGAAGGGCTATCTTTGGATGTAGTTTCTGCAGGCGAATTGTATACAGCCCTCCAGGCCGGATTTCCGGTTGAACGGATTCATTTACATGGAAATAATAAAAGTGTTGATGAATTAGAAATGGCGCTTGAAGCGGGGGTTGGCTGTATCGTAATTGATAATTTTCACGAGATTGCTATTTTAGAAGAGCTGTGCAAAATGAAAGGTAAACTATGCTCCATACTTTTACGGGTAACTCCTGGAATTGAAGCGCATACTCATGATTATATTCTAACAGGACAAGAGGATTCTAAATTTGGATTTGATCTATGGAATGGCCAGGCGGAACAAGCTCTGCAAATTGTACTGCGGAGCGAGTATTTTGACGTATTGGGTATACACTGCCATATTGGTTCACAAATATTTGAAACAACCGGATTTATTTTGGCCGCTAAAAAGATTAGTGAACAAATTGCGAATTGGAATCAAACATATGGATTTTCACCAAAGGTTTTAAATTTAGGTGGTGGTTTTGGAATCCGTTATACAGAAGAGGATGAGCCTATTCCTGTCTCTCGCTATGTAGAAGAAATTGTGAGTGAAGTAAAATCCGATTTTGAAGAAGCTGGTCTGTCTATGCCGGAAATTTGGATTGAACCAGGGCGCTCATTGGTTGGGGATGCCGGAACAACCATTTACGAAATTGGATCAAGTAAGCATGTGCCGGGAACTCGTAAATATTGGGCGGTTGATGGAGGAATGAGTGATAATATTCGTCCTGCTCTCTATCAGGCAAATTATGAAGCTGCTCTTGCCAATCGCCTGAATGATGAAGTATTTGAAGAAGTAGCCATAGCAGGGAAGTGCTGTGAAAGCGGGGATATGTTAATTTGGGATCTTCCGCTGCCTAAGGTTAAGCCTGGGGATCTGCTGGCGGTCTTTTGTACAGGTGCATATGGTTACTCAATGTCCAATAACTACAACAGGCTCCGTCGTCCTGCGGTTGTGTTTGTAGAAAATGGGGAATCGCGTCTTGTTGTGAAAAGAGAGAGTCTTGAAGATCTAATAAAAAATGACCTGCCATTATATGAATAAATAATTAGAGGCTGCCATTTCCGGCAGCCTCTAATTGTATTAGGAGAATAAGGATTTAATTGCGTCGATTAGACTTACAAAAAATGCTTTTAATTTATCAAGGAAGGATTGCCCTTCTTCTGATTGAAGATAATTGGTCACTTTATCTTTAGCGGCATTTATTTGCTCTCCAACTTTGTTCCAGTCAATTCCTAGATCCTGAAGCTTGTTAAATAAATCGATTAGGCTCTGGATCTGTTGCTCCGTCAACGTGATGCCAAGCTGCTCTGCTGCCTTTTCGATGATGCTGCGCAAATCAGCATCATTTTGAGGCGGGTTAACAGCGATCTCTTCTTTAATGGACTCAACCAGTGATGTAGCTTCATCTGTACCGATTTGGTCACCTAGTTTGGCTGTTTCAACCATTTCTTCATTGGCGGCTTGTTTTTGTTCCTCAGATATTTTGGTGTCTGTTGTCACTTCGTATGCTTTAATTAAGCCCGTTAAGGCAGCTGTACCGGAAACTTCAAAAGGAGCCGTAACATAAATCTCTGCATCTTTTATACCGGCAGTTGCCAAGGCGTTTTTATACATATCTTCTGTTACCCAATTGATATTTTTCGTTTTGACCGTAATCCCGGAACCTTTGGCAGCAATCGTAATGGATGAAGAGGAGATTGCTTTTGTTCCAATCAGTCTGCTTGCAATTTTACCATCCAAGTATTTATGCTCTTCTGAATTAGAAACTGTTACAATCTCTACATCCTTTGGAGCGTCCATTTCAGCTAACAATAATTTTTTTTGTTCCTGAGTCAGGTTTTCGCCAAGTGTAACGACCATGTCGCCTCTTTGCATATCAGCCAAAGCTACACTAGGGATGAGAAAACTAACTGCCAACAAAACTGACATTAATTTTAAAAGCTGTTTTTTCATTGTGATAACCTCCCGTACCAGTTAGACGTAAAAAAATGATAAAAGTTTCATTTTTTTATGTAGTTATAGTAATCTAGGCAAACAAATTGCCAATTGTGTTAACTCTGTCATATTATAATGGAATTGGAAGATTGTCTATTCTTTCTTGCATTCTTTTACAGTTATTTCTATCCATTTTGGCTATATTGTATAGGGTACGAATCGTTAGAATTGTATATATAAAGCCTTTTTGGGATAAAATGTATGTCTGTTGTCTAGCATGGCAAAGAAAGGACTTTGCATTTGTGTCAGTTGAATTCATTGTTAAAAACTAGTATGATAAGAAAGATTATTAAATACCATTCTATTATTCTCATTTAATGAGGGATCAAACATGTTAATTAGATACAAGAAGAGCTTTGAAAAAATCGCAATGGGTTTATTATCTTTTATGCCTGATGAAAAAGATTTAAAGAAGCTCCAGAATACTGTTAAATCATATGAAACAGAATCAGACAGGCAACTATATCTTTGGAAACAAGATGAGGACATTATAGGTCTGATCGGGGTAGATTTGGATGGAAAGACGGTTACGGTAACCGATTTATCCGTTAATCCCTCTCATAGGGGTCTGGGAGTTGGCCATGAAATGGTAAACTGTCTGATTGAATTATATGAGGGATACGAAATTATTTCCAGAGATATAACAGCGGAGTTTATTTCAAAATGTCTGGATTGTGAAGCCGATAATAAAGCATGAAAATAGAGAAACCCTTATTTAAGAGGGTTTCTCTATTTATTTTTGCTGCGCTTTTGAAGTTGCTTGAATCGTTCCTGAATAACATCTGTACGATCACGGGTAGAATGCCTATTCACTAATAATGGATCAGTAAGATTGCTGCTGCAATTCCATGAATATCCATATTCTTTGCAAATGGTTTGGCAGGCCGCGAGCAAATCTGGATCTTCAATCGGCAAAAATGGACTTTTGTATGGTTCATTGTTTTTTAACCTATGTATGGAGTCAGTCAGTAATTGGAGTAAACCATCTGAATCCATACCTAATTGATTCACTTCTTCGGTATGTTTGTTTAAAATTTGCTTTGATTTTTGTAAGGTGCGAATAGCTCCTGATTCATTATTTCTGCGGTAATGATACATACCGACGGCCAGCTGGATAAATCCGACCCATACAGATTCTCGATCTAACGGGAGATGTTTTTTCCAGTACTCTTCAAGTATTTCATGGCATTCAAAATAATCTCTGCTTCCATGAAATTCGGCTAAGTACTGAATGAACTCAATTGGGTAGTTCATTTGGTTATTGTCACCTCAATATCTCTCTATGATTATAGATAAATATACATGAACGAACATGGATAAGAAAAGAATAAGGATTTTAAATGGTGAGAAGAGCGGGATTATCTAGCTGATAACAATAGAAACAGGCTATCAACCTAGTCGACAGCCTGTTCCTTAGATTCATCATTTAATTAACACCAAGCTACTCCAACAATTACGAGTAGAATGAATAACACTACGATTAGCGCAAATCCGCTACCGTAACCTCCAACTGCGCCATCTCCCATTTGTGAATCCTCCTCTTTGGATCTTTTCTTTACATTGTCATACTATGTAATCCATACTGGAATGTATGGGCTTTTGCCCACCTTTTAGAAAATCAATTTGTTCATTCTATTGGAAAGAAGCTTGAGTTAAATTATACTTAAACTAGTTGAAATAAGTAGGAGTGCCTATAAAGAGATGAGTTATAAAATAAAGATAGATGCATTTGAAGGTCCACTCGATTTATTACTGCATTTAATAAATCGATTAGAAATAGATATTTATGATATTCCTGTTTCTGAAATCACCGAACAATATGTTGCCTATATCCACACCATGAAGGAGCTGGAACTGGATATAGCCAGTGAATATTTAGTCATGGCGGCAACACTTTTAGCTATTAAAAGTAAAATGCTCCTACCCAAACATGAAGAGGAATGGGATGAGGAAGAGGATGAATTCTTGATGAGTGACGATCCTCGTGAAGAATTAGTTACACAGCTGCTTGAATATAAAAAATATAAAGAGGCAGCTGATGAGTTTAAAAATATGGAAGCTGAAAGGGCGTTATTATTTACTAAACCTCCGATTGATTTATCGCCATATACGGAAGATGTAAAAACGGAACGCCATGACTTAGATGTCAGCCTTTATGATATGCTGAGCGCCTTTCAAAAATTAATGAGACGAAAAAAATTAAGAAAACCGTTACAAACTCGAATTACACGTCAGGAAATTACGATAGATAAACGGATTCAGGAAATAAAGGATTATCTTAAGGAAAAAAGAGAAAAGGTCTTATTTACCTCTCTCTTTAACACAGAGGAAAAAGAGCAGTTAGTTGTCACCTTTCTTGCTGTCCTGGAATTAATGAAGCAAAATGAAATTCAGGTGGAACAAACAAATAACTTCGAGGAAATTTTCATAGAATGGAAGCAGGAGGATTTTACAGTTGGATATCGTTAATTGGAAATCAATATTGGAAGCATTACTTTTTGCGGCAGGTGATGAAGGGTTATCTCTTGAGCAAATTTCATCCGTAATGGAAGTGACAGAAGAAGAGGCAAAAGATGCGTTATATGATCTTAAAGAGCTATATCAAAATGAAGATCGCGGGATCTGTGTTGTTGAATTGGCCGGTGTCTACCAATTGGCGACAAAAAAAGTGCATGCCCCCTATTTGAAAAAGCTTGTTGAAACACCTTCGGCACACACACTTTCGCAGGCTTCACTGGAAACATTGGCGATTATCGCCTATAAACAGCCTATAACCAGAATTGAGATTGAGGCTATCCGCGGTGTCAAAACGGAACGCCCTTTACAAACCTTAATGGCCAAGGCTTTAATTCAGGAAACGGGTCGTGCAGAAGGGGCGGGAAGACCCTATTTATACGGAACGACCAAGGAGTTTTTGGATTACTTCGGTTTAAAATCTTTGGACGAGCTGCCGGCGCTACAGGATGACACAGATGATGGATTTAATGACGAGGAAGCAGATTTGTTTTTTCATAAATTCCAAGAGATGGAATAAGGAGGATGAAGCTTGAAAATCTTGTCTTGTATAGGATATGAGTTAGAAAAGGAAAAACCCAATTCACCTGAGGATTTTTTCAATCGTTCAACCGTGACATACAAGCAAAATGGAAAAATAAAAGAATTTCAGGTTATTTATCTTCGGTATTTTGAAGAAGTTTTGTTAGAACAAGAGGGTGAGTGGGTGTCCCAGGTTCAGGAATTACTGACAGGATATACGTTGAGAGATATTGTTGCCCTCCTTTGTTTGTTGCAAAATTCGCATTTTCATGAAAGAAAACGGGTATATATAAATTCTGAGGCTATCTTTTTAACTATTTTTAAAGATTTACCATACGCCCGAATAAAAGAAATTTTAAATAAAATGGAAAAAAATCCAGAAGTTTGAGCTTGAATTGTCGTATAATAATGTAAATTATTCCTCCCTGAACGTTAATCAACAATAAAAAGTAGGTTGAATATGGTAAACTATTTAGTAACTGAGCTTAAAAGAAACGATTATGGCCAGGGAAGGTTAAGAGTTTGTTGTCCTATTAGAAAGTAAATGAACACAAGGAATAGTGGAGTTTTACATGATCAAAGGGTTTGAATTTTTAAGGGAGGGTTCCGGTTGGGTAATACATTAGTGAAGAGCCAGTTGGAGGATGTAACAACATTTTTGGAGCAAACAGTACAAACTCTCGAGATTTACATGAATGAAATGACAATTGATCGTTTGATGGAGGAAAAAAGCGGCGATGAGCTCTATTATAAGGGCTTGTTTTCAACAATCCGCAAGCTGCTGGTTTATTGTGAAGAAGGCTTAGAGGCTTGCAGGATTGTCCTTAAAAACGAACCATTTAATAAAGGCGCTGCAGAGCGAGTTCTTTACCGCGTATATCATAAATGTATTGAAGAATATTTTGCTCCAAAAAGTGATTTATGGTTTGAGGACAGCCGTTCAGCGTATACAGGGCGCAATTGTATAAAATTCCGTGAAGAAGCACCAGAAAGCTTGAAAAGCCTGATTACAAAACTGGAATTTGATGTTCAAAAAATCAGAGAAGAACTTGAATACTATGAAACCGATTATCGGACAAAGATGGTTCAATCAAATTAACAGGATATGAAGTGCGATTACGTATAGTGTAATCGCATTTTTATTTGGATTTATTTTTAATTGGAAAGTCATACCTATTTCATTGAAAAAATAAGAATTAAGTCAACCTCCTCTTGAATATTGTTGTATGACGGGGAGGTTGATGAATATGAATCCTTTTAAAAAGTATTGGGAAGAAGTAGATAAATGGAAGACTGCGATTGTTGAATGGGCAACCAATCAAGAGGAGTCATTTCGAAGCTTGATCATGGAGCGGGTTGATAATCTCACGGCCCTTTTAAACAGCATGAAAAATAAAACTCCATCCCAACATGAGCTAATAAAGCTTCAAAATATGATGGAGGAGCTGGATGAATCTGTTCAAAAGGCACATAATGGCGATTCATATGTACCGCCTGGAAGACATGCCTTGCCGCCATTGCCATACTCCTATGATGCTTTGGAGCCCTTTATAGACCGGGAGATTATGAAATTGCATCATACTATTCATCATCAGACATATGTAGATGGTCTGAATAAAGCCGAAACTAAAATGAAAGAAGCCCGCGATAAGGATGACTATGACCTTTTAAAGCATTGGGAGAGAGAAGCTGCGTTTCACGGATCAGGGCATTATTTGCACACTATATTTTGGTACAATATGAAGCCTGATGGCGGTGGGGAACCAACAGGTGAATTAATGAACTTTATTAAAAGAGATTTTGGCAGCTTTGCAAAATTTAAAAAGGAATTTACCGAAGCTGCCAAAAAAGTGGAAGGTGTAGGCTGGGCGATTTTAGTTTGGTCCAATCGAGCCCATCGGCTGGAAATTTTACAATCTGAACGGCATATGATACTGACGCAATGGGATACAATCCCTTTATTAGTATTGGATGTTTGGGAACACGCGTATTATTTACAATACAAGACCGATCGTCCGGCTTATATAAACAACTGGTGGAATTTGGTGAATTGGGACGATGTTAGCGAACGATTTGAACAGGCACGGAAAATTGGCTGGAAAATATATAAGAAATAAAAGTACGTTCAAATACACCAGGTTTATTCTTAAAGGTTGACCAAGACTTTGGTTGACCTTTTTAGTTGAGGTCTAGTTTATCCCCTTATACTTCCTTACTGGGCAATCTATTACTTCCAATATTTGTGATAATATGATGGGAGGGAGGGATAGGCATGAGTTTAATAGAGCATCGGGGATCGGCTCCGGATTGTGTGAAGGTAATGGTGCTTACGGTAAGTGATACAAGAGATGAGCATACGGATCGAAGCGGGCAGCTTATGATGCGTTTGTTGCAGTCAGCTGGACATATCATTACGCGCTACCAAATAGTGAAGGATGAGCAGGATGCGATTCAGCAGGAACTCTCAGCTGGGTTAGAGGATAAAGAGGTTGATGCCATTATTTGTAATGGCGGTACTGGGATTGCCTATCGGGATGTAACGATTGAAACAATTAAGGGTTTACTAGATAAAGAAATGCCAGGGTTTGGTGAGATTTTTCGAATGCTGAGTTATCAGGAGGATATTGGTTCCGCAGCTATTTTATCCAGAGCCATCGCCGGAGTAACGCAAGGGAAGGTAATCTTCGCAACACCTGGTTCCACTGGGGCAGTGGAGCTGGCAATGAATAAATTGATTTTGCCGGAGTTAGCACATGTCGTAAGAGAACTGAAAAAGGATCTATAAGGTATAAAAAAGATGAAGCCTTCATGTAATAGGTTTCATCTTTTTTAGTCAAATAATGATTCACTGGTGAGGTCTATTGTATTTAATTTTCTGATAATATAAAATGGAATACAATCCATTATCTGGTCGGCAGATTGGAGAACGTGTAAGACTATTAAAGAGATGAGTAGATAGTTCGTTTAAATAAAGGAGCCAATGAACATGGGTACCCGATTTTCTAGGCAAGAGTTGTTTAAGCCTATTGGCTGCGATGGTCAAATACGCTTGGCTGAATCAACAGTAGGTATTATCGGTTGCGGTGCACTTGGATCGGTAATAGCGGAGGCACTTGTTCGTGCCGGTATAGGGGCGATACATTTAGTGGATCGTGACTTTGTAGAAATGTCCAACTTACATAGACAGCAGTTATTTGTGGAGAAAGATGCTTTGAATCTGACAGCTAAAGTGATAGCTGCTGAGCAACGATTGAAGGAAATCCGTTCAGATGTTCACCTCTTTACGTATTTAGATAATGCAGATGGTCCATTCATCGAAGACATAGCAGAAAAATGTGATATCTTGGTAGACGCAACTGATAATTTTGAAACAAGAATGGCTATAAATGATGCTGCACATAAATATGGGATACCTTGGGTGTATGGGGCCTGTGTAAGTGCGAGTGGCACTGTTTTCACTTTCATACCGGGTAAAACGGCTTGTTTCAGATGTCTTTTCCCGGCTTTGCCCTCGTTAAATGAAACCTGTGATACGGTTGGAGTTATTGCTCCAGCCGTTCAAATTACAGCAGCCCATCAATGCACAGAGGTAATGCAATGGTTAACTGGTCATCCGGAGAAGTTGCGGGGAAAAGTATATCATTTTGATGTTTGGAATCATACCAGCTTAGAGGTTGGAGTATCTCGTATTAAAAAAGAGGATTGTCCTACATGCGGACATTGTCCTGTATATCCTTCGCTCGAAAAAAGCGAAGAAATGAAATCTATGGTGTTATGCGGGAGAGACACTATACAAATCATCCCTCAAGCTAATCGCCGTGTATCTTTAGAAGATGCTGAGCGACTGGCAATAAGGCAGGGATATCGATTTAAAAAGACTCCTTATTTTATCCAATTTCATACAGAACAATATCGAATGATCTTGTTTACAAATGGGAGACTGTTAATACATGGGTTACAGGATAGCACGGAAGGTCGAAAATTATTTCATCAAATGTTTGGGTAATATAGTGTCGGAAAAAGGCCATGGAAGAATGAACAGCTCTGTCTAGCTTGCTGCAGGAGAAATGGAAGGAAGTCCATTCGGTTAACTTTTTTTAAAATATAAGCTAACCGAAAAGTGTAGCTAAACCTTCAATTTATCTCTTCAGCTACGCGTGTAATCACCGTTTTTACCACCAGTCTTTTTCAAAAGCATGGTTGGCCCAATGACCATTTCTTTACCGGAGGCTTTACACATATCATAAATGGTTAATGCTGAAACAGATGCTGCCGTAAGTGCTTCCATTTCGACACCGGTCGCACCTATTGTTTTAACTTCAGTAAGAATACTAATTTCATAATGGGAGTTTGCTTCATCTATTTCCCAATTGAATTCGATATTGATACCAGATAGCGGGATAGGGTGACACATAGGAATAATAGAAGATGTTTGTTTGGCAGCCATAATTCCAGCAACCTGGGCAACGGCAAAGACATCTCCTTTTTTATTTGAATAATCAAAAATTTGAGCATAAATATGTTGGTTTACAAGAATAGAAGATTTAGCAAGAGCAGTCCGAACGGTTTTATCTTTATGGGAAACATCAACCATTTTGGCACGACCCTGTTCATTGAAATGAGTGAATTTTGTCATGGAAAACATCCTTTCTATATGATTTATCCATAGTATAGCATTCTATTTGTAAGGAGATAAAAGAATGGTAGAAAAAAGAATACCAATACCAATTTCAGCAGCAATAGAGAAAATTATGAAGGAAATACAACCTGCTTCAGCTGAAATTGTCCCTTTGTCAGAAGCATATGGCCGAATTTTAGCGGAACCGATTATTGCTAAACATGATGTTCCTCCATTTGATCGATCGGCATATGATGGATTTGCCATTCATTCCTCCGATTCAGTTGGAGCCTCAGACGGGCATCACGTATCCTTTCAGGTAATTGATGAGGTTGGAGCTGGATATATTTCTAAAAAGACACTTGCTCCCAGAGAAGCCATTCGGATTATGACCGGGGCGATGATGCCTAAGGATGCAGATGCTGTTGTTATGCTTGAACAGGTGATAGAACAGGAAGATCACATATCTATTTATAAATCATTTGAAATGAATGAAAATGTTTCTCCTAAAGGAGAAGATGCCAGGAAAGATGAACGGCTTATTGAAGAGGGGGCGTTCATTACTCCAGGTGTGATTGCGTTGTTGGCGACCTTTGGATATACGCACGTGAAAGTAGCCAAGAAGCCAGTAGTTGGTATTTTATCTACAGGTACAGAATTATTGGCAGTAGAGGATGATCTTGTACCAGGCAAAATCCGCAATAGTAACGGACCCATGATTGAAGCACAGCTGAAACGGATGGGAATTGAAAATCATACATATGGTATTCAAGCGGATAATCTAAAGCAATCCCTACAAACAGTGGAAAGAGCAATTGAAGAGACAGATTGTCTTATTACAACTGGTGGTGTTTCAGTTGGAGATTTTGATTTTATGCCAGTCATTTATTCACATCTTGGAGCGAATGTCTTATTTAATAAAGTAGCCATACGCCCAGGTAGTGTTACGACAGTAGCAGTGAATAATGGAAAGTATTTATTTGGTTTATCTGGAAATCCATCTGCCTGTTATTCGGGCTTTGAATTATTTGTTCGTCCTACCCTGTTAAAAATGATGGGTAGCTGTAAACCGTTTATGCCAAACGTAAAGGCTGCATTAGCAGAAGATTTTTTGGATGCTAATCCGTTTACTCGTTTTATTCGAGCAACGTATGAAGTAACTTCTTCAGGATTAAGCGCGACTCCTGCTGGTTTTAATAAATCGAATGCGGTTACATCCATTGCTAGGGGAAATGCATTTATCGTTCTCCCCGGTGGAAAAAAGGGCTGGAAGGCTGGAGATGAAGTTGATTTATTGCTATTGGGAGTAGAGGAAGGTGCATCTCGATGGATGCTATGAAAGTTTGATTAATCGTAGGTTTATAAAAATAGGGGAAAACAACACTTATGGGAACCGGTTGGATATTATCAAAAAATCTATGTCCGTCAGTAAACATATGATGTCGCAGTCGGTAGAAGAAGAGTCATTGAATATATGGATGCTAGTGATGGATGCTAGATTATACAGGGATGTGATGATCATGAAACCATTTGAAATAGTTCAAGATCCAATAGAGGTTCAAAAATATGCAGATTATGTATTACACGAGGGAGCGGGCGCAGTAACCGTGTTCTCCGGTCATGTAAGGGAATGGACAAACGGTGTTCGAACATTATCCTTGGCATATGAAGCGTATGGACCAATGGCTGAAAAAAAGCTGGCGGAAATTGGTAGAGAAATTGAAATGAAATGGCCGGGTACACGAGTGGCGATTGCTCATCGTATTGGACAATTGGAAATATCAGATATAGCCGTTGTTATAGCTATTTCTTCACCTCACAGAAAGAATGCTTATGAAGCAAACGAATATGCGATTGAACGGATTAAACAAATTGTTCCAATTTGGAAAAAGGAGATTTGGGAAAATGGGGAAGTATGGGTGGGGAATCAACATAAAAAGCCATTATCAGAGGAGTCAATAAAATGATAAAAATTCTCTATTTTGCAAGTATGCGAGACTTGACCGGTAAAGCGGAAGAGAACATCGAACGAATGGAATGGTCTGTCCGAGAGTTGCTGCAATGGGCAGAAGAAACCTATCCAAACTTCGAAAAGCATTCAGTCCTTGTTGCGATAAACGAAGAATATGTGACAGAAGATGAGAAAATTAGAGATGGAGATGTGGTGGTGTTTATACCTCCAGTTAGTGGAGGTTAAAGAAAACGCGTTTTTACAGCTGTTAAGGACAGTAAGAGTTAGATGGATAAATGAAATTCCGCCGGAGAATACAAAGGGTGGTATTTGATAATATCAATGACCTGGAAACCGAATGAAAAGAAGGGAATAACCATGACCTCACAGTCTTTATTGGATAAATTAAAAAGACCGATTCGTGATTTGCGGCTATCAGTTACGGATCGCTGCAATTTCCGCTGTACATATTGTATGCCTAAAGAAATCTTTGGAGATGATTATGCGTTTTTAAAGAAACAAGAGCTTCTGACATTTGAGGAGATAGAACGAACAGTCCGTTTATTTGCAGGTCTTGGTGTAAAAAAGCTGCGTTTAACAGGCGGGGAGCCCTTATTACGAAGTCATTTATCTAAATTAGTTGAAAGGTTAGTGAAAATAGAGGGAATTGAGGATATTGGTTTAACTACGAATGGTCTTTTGCTTTCAAAGTATGCTCATGACTTATACAATGCTGGGCTAAGACGTTTAAATATTAGTCTTGATTCTTTAGATAACGAAGTATTCGGTCAGTTGAATGGTCGTGGCATTCAGCCCTCTATTATTCTTCGTAATATAGAGAATGCCGTTAACCTTGGCTTTCAGGTCAAGGTTAATATGGTCGTACAAAAGGGAGTCAATGATCATGATATCATCCCAATGGCTTCTTATTTTAAAAAGATGGGTGTAACTCTGCGCTTTATCGAATTTATGGATGTAGGTAATGATAATGGATGGAGTTTCAAAGAGGTTGTAGCGAAAAAAGAACTATATGAAAAGCTGTCTAAGGTTTTCGATTTAGAGGCTGTTGATGAGCAATATTTTGGAGAGGTAGCTAAACGCTATCGCTATAAAGATAGCAAGAGCGAAATTGGTTTTATCACATCCGTGTCGGATTCTTTTTGTTCTTCCTGTACAAGGGCACGGGTTTCATCGAATGGACATCTTTATACGTGCTTGTTTGCCTCAAAGGGCTATGATTTAAAAGAATTAATCCGTAGAGGTGTAACAGATGAGGAACTGCTGGACCACATTCGTCAAGTTTGGGAATTGAGGGCGGACCGTTATTCTGATGAACGGACGGAACAAACGATATCTAATAGAAAAAAGATAGGGATGTTCTTTATAGGTGGTTAATAGATCAATTTACTAGATTTTTTTAGTGAAGTCCTAAGAAGGACTGGTCAAGGAACATAGGCTAAGAATATCACGTTATGAGGCTAAGCCTTTGTGACCCACACCCCCTGTTACCCATCTTAAAGGGGATCCATAAACCCTTGAGGAACCAGGAGACTAAGCTGGATTAAGTGAAATCAGAAACGCTCTTCATTAAAATTAGACTGAATCTTGAGATGATTTCTGTTTAAGTAGGTATACATCAAGGAGGATTACATGAAAAAATCTGTATCGATTTTTACAATGCTATTCCTTTTAGTCATTACTCTAGTTGCATGTTCTGAACAAGAAGTTAAAGAAGAAAAAGTAGAACTAAGAATTTCAGCTGCAGCTAGTTTGCAGGATGCGCTAAGAGACATTCAAGCTGTTTTTGAAAAAGAAAATCCAGAAATGAATATTACATATAATTTTGCTGGCTCCGGTGTGCTTCAGCAGCAAATCATGCAAGGTGCTCCTGTGGATTTGTTTTTATCATCTTCAGAAGATAAGTTTGAATCATTAATTACGGCAGAAATGATTGCGGACGGGGAGCATATCAATTTATTAGAAAATGAACTTGTTTTAATTGCTCCGAGTCCTAATGAAACTAACAAAATTAGTGGTTTTGAAGATTTAATGAATGGAACAATCGATAAGATCGCAATTGGTATTCCTGAATCTGTTCCTGCAGGAAAATATGCCAAGGAAACATTAGAAGTACTAGAAATATGGGATGAGGTAGAGAGTAAACTCATTTTAGCAAAAGATGTTCGACAAGTTCTGTCGTATGTTGAAACAGGTAATGTAGACGCTGGTATTGTATATAAAACAGATGCTCTTGTATCAGATAACAGTAGGATCATCTCGACGGCAAATAAAGAACACCATACACCTATTATGTATCCTTTAGGTATTCTAAATGATACAAAATTTCCTGTTGAAGCAAAGAGATATTATGACTTTCTTCAATCGAAGGAAGCAACGGCCATATTTGAGGAATACGGATTCATAGTGAACTGAGGAATGAATATGTTACATGAATTTTTATCACCTATTATTCTTTCAATTGAAATAGCAGTGGTTTCGGGAATAATTGTTATCATATCAGGGACATTTATTGGCCGCTATTTAGCTATGAAATCTTTTAAGGGAAAAGCGGCTTTTGAGACATTTCTTATGTTGCCTCTAGTTCTGCCGCCATCAGTAGTAGGATTTATTTTGATTGTCTTGTTGGGAAAGCAAAGTATCATTGGACAAGCAATTGAGTGGATTTTTGAGAAGCCAGTCATATTTACTTGGTGGGCGGCTGTCATTGCTGCTACGATTGTGGCTTTTCCCCTTATGTATCAATCAGCTAAGTCTGGTTTTCAAGGTATTGACCATGAAATCGAAGATGCTGCTCGAGTAGATGGAGCAAGTAAATGGCAGGTTTTTCTTCATGTTTCCCTTCCGTTAGCATCGAGAGCGCTTATGACGGGCGGTATTTTAAGCTTTGCTCGAGCATTGGGGGAGTTTGGCGCTACTTTAATGTTTGCTGGAAATATTCCAGGCGTTACGCAAACAGTTCCGATAGCTATTTATACAGCCCTTGATTCGGGCAACATGCTCATAGCATGGATGTGGGTTTTAGCTATATTCTTACTATCTTTTCTCATGCTGTTCGTGATTCAATTAAAAAAAGAGTGAAGATTCATCACTGATCGTAAATGGGCAACGAAGTTTACATAAACTTTTAGTTGCCTTTTTTTTATGTAATTATTACCTGAAGAATTTTAGCATCCTCCTTCATACATAATCTAATTCACTTATCACTCACCCTGAATAACCTGTCTTCGAATATTTAAGAAATTAAGCGCATAGACTTGTACAAAAACATGAAGGGGACGAGTGTGGTGAAAGTGTACTCTTTCAAATATAAACGTAAGAAATATAACTCGAAACGTAATCTTTCAGTAAAGAACGATCCAATCCGCTTAGTGTTATGGAAGCTGGCAGGCACCATCCTCATTATGATTTTGTGTTTGGCAAGTTTACTTTCGCCGATAAAAACAGTTTCTGCACAAGCGCAAGAACTTGAAAGAATCCAAACAGGGGCTAAAAGTGCAATTATGATTGAGCAGAGCACCGGCCGGATTTTATATGAGAAGGATGCCCATACAAAACGAAGGATAGCGAGTATTACTAAAATTATGACCGCAATTCTTGCGATTGAATCGGGGAAGATGGATAAAACTGTAACGGTGACAGATGCGATTTTAAAAGCAGAGGGATCGGCGATCTATTTGCAGGTAGGAGAAAAAATAAAATTAAGCGACCTTGTTTATGGACTTATGCTCAGATCAGGAAATGATGCGGCGATTGCCATTGCTGAATATGTGGGAGGAAGTGTGGAGGGTTTTTCTGCATTAATGAATCAGAAAGCAGAATGGATTGGCATGAAGAACAGTCATTTCACCAATCCGCATGGTCTTGATGATTCTGATAACCATTATTCCACAGCCTATGATATGGCAATCCTAACTAAGTATGCGATGGGGAATAAAATGTATCAGAAAATTGCCGGAACTAAGATCCATCGGGCACCCAACCCGAATGAAGTATGGGACCGTGTTTGGAAAAACAAAAACAGGCTGTTAACGGAAAAATATAAATACACCACAGGCGGTAAAACAGGTTATACAAAAAAAGCGCGCCGCACGCTAGTGACAACTGCATCCAAGGATGGATTGGATCTTATTACGGTTACTATCGATGATTCTACAGATTGGGCTGATCATATAGCTCTTTTTGAGGCGGGATTTAACAATTACACATTAACTGAAGTAGTACCGCGTGGAGACATAAAAACGATAAAAAAAGGATTTTATAAAAATAAAGCTTATTTAAAATCATCGTTATCCTACCCGCTTACGCAAAAAGAACAAGAGGAGGTCGAAGTAAAGTATGAACTGAAAAAGCCCAAAAAACAGTGGAAAAAAGGAAAAAATCTTCCGGCTAAGGTTGGAAAGGTGAATTTAATTCTTGATGGACAAACGCTTATATCTAAACCGGTTTATCTACATAAAAAAGATCAAACTGTCTTCGATATATGGAAAGACGTCTTCTATACTTTTTCAGGTGTAAACACAAATGGTTAATTATATATGGGTCGGAATCAGTATAATTGGAATCATTTATGCGATGTTTACTGGAACAATGGCGGAAGTTAATGAAGCGATCTTTAAGAGTGCAAAAGAATCGGTCACTCTATGCTTCGGCCTTATGAGTGTCCTTGTTTTTTGGCTGGGCATCATGAAGATTGCAGAAGAGGCAGGTCTATTGGATAGTTTAACACGTTTGACAAAGCCAATCGTATCCAGGCTTTTCCCAGATGTGCCGCCAAATCATCCGGCAATGGGATATATCGTATCCAATATAATGGCGAACACATTTGGACTGGGAAATGCAGCTACACCCCTGGGTATAAAGGCGATGGAACAATTAAAGGACTTAAATGGCGGAAAGGATACAGCAAGCCGCTCTATGATTACGTTTCTGGCATTGAATACCTCTGGGCTGACGCTTATTCCAACAACCGTCATAGGAATCCGCATTCATTATAATTCAGCCAATCCGACAGAAATTGTCGGCCCGACCTTTTTGGCAACCGTCATTGCAACGATAGCAGCTATTATTTTAGATCGGTACTTCTACTGGAAAAGAGTAAGAAAGGGGATGGATTGATGCACTGGATCTCAACCATATCAATTTGGATGATACCTGTGGTTATCTTGCTCATCCTTGTCATGGGTGCCATAAAGAAGGTCCCGACCTACGAGAGTTTTGTGGAAGGCGGAAAAGATGGGATAAAAATCACATTTTCGATTATTCCCTATCTCATTGGTATGATGGTGGCCATTTCTATTTTTCGTGCTTCAGGTGCTATGGATTTGCTGATAGGCTGGATGAAACCGGTATTAAACTTCTTAGGTGTGCCTTCAGAGGTAGTACCTTTAGCCTTAATAAGACCCATATCGGGAAATGCTTCTCTCGGCATGGTCAGTGATTTGATTGCCACATATGGACCTGACTCTTTTATAGGGAAGGTTGCTTCCACAATCCAGGGGAGCACGGATACAACCTTATATGTCTTAACTGTTTATTTCGGTGCAGTAGGAATTAAGAAAATGGGAGATGCTTTAAAGGTGGGATTGTTAGCTGACCTCGTCGGGATTGGTGCGGCAATCTTATTAGCTGCTATTATGTTCCAATAGACACAAATTTGTCACAAAATGCTAAAAGAAGTGAAAAAATAGTCAGATTTAACAAAAATCGGTATAAAAAGCCGATTTTTTTGTGTTTCTTAGTAAGTAATGAAATAATATGCGTGATAGGACATATCACTTTCTGCAAAAACAAAGTATAATGAACAACTAGGTAGAATGCCTATTATTTGAGTAAAGAATACAGAAAAAGTAAAATTAGACAGGTGATTAAAATGGAAAGATTACAAAAAGTGATAGCACAGGCAGGAATCGCCTCCCGAAGAAAAGCGGAACAGTTAATCGTAGAAGGCAAAGTAACTGTTAACGGTAAGATTGTAAAAGAGCTTGGCGTTAAGGTTGGCCCAAATGATCAAATAGAGGTAAGTGGAGTACCTGTAGAAAAGGAAGAACCGGTATATTTTCTGCTTTATAAGCCAAGAGGTGTCATTTCCGCTGCCAACGATGACAAAGGGAGAAAGACCGTAACAGATTTATTTCCACTGATCAAACAACGGATTTATCCAGTAGGCAGACTGGATTACGATACATCAGGTTTGATCCTGCTGACGAATGATGGTGAGTTTGCCAATGCCCTGATGCATCCAAAGTACGAAATAGAAAAAACGTACGTAGCGAAAATTCAAGGTATTCCATCCCGCGAAATAATAAAGAAATTGGAACGTGGTGTTCAATTGGAAGACGGTAAAACAGCCCCTGCGAAAGCTAAATTGCTATCAATGGATCGCAGAAAACAGTCCTCTATTGTAGAGCTGACGATTCATGAGGGCAGAAACCGCCAAGTCCGCCGTATGTTTGAAGCGATTGGGATGCCCGTTATCAAACTTAAACGTGAAAGATATGGATTCTTGACGTTGCACGGTGTTAGTCCTGGAGATTACAGAGAGTTAACACCACATGAAGTAAAGCAACTGCGTTCTATGGCGCTTCATAAAGATAAGTAAATACAACCGTAGCGCTGCCCTAAATTAGTGCCTTTCTGGCAGCGCTATATTCTTGTGTGTCTAAAGCATAGCGGGAGGGAACTTTTTTGACCAAACAAAAGCGTAAATGGATGAGAATAGGGGTTCTGGCCCTTTTAGCTGGAGCCGTCATTTATGTGGTATTTTCGAGTTTAACCATGGACAAGGAAAAAACCCTTAAAATGAATGAAACCGCTCCAAACTTTGCTCTGACAGATCTTGAAGGGGTTAAGCATGTGTTAGAGGATTATAAGGGGCAGGGAGTGTTTCTGAATTTCTGGGGGACGTGGTGTAAACCATGTGAATATGAAATGCCTTATATTCAAAGTCAATATGAAGTGTTCAAAGATAAAGGTGTACAGGTATTAGCTGTCAATGTAAATGAATCTGATTTTGTCGTGAATAAATTTGTTCAAAGACATGGGCTTACTTTTCCGGTTGTCATCGATAAGGACAATCAGGTGCAGCATCAGTATCTGATTAATCCCTTGCCGGCCACATTTTTAATTGATAAAAATGGTAAGGTCGTAGATTCAACCACTGGTAGTTTAACTGAAGAGAAGATTCAAAAGATGATGGAGAAAATACAGCCATAACAAGGGGTAATAAGGATGAAGGAAATAACTTGTGAATGTGGTCATGTTAATCCATATGGAACGATATTTTGTGAAGCATGCGGTAAGGTGCTCAATAAGGAAGAAGAAGAAAAAAAATTATTGGATATGAAATATGAAGGCAGTGCCAGAAGATCGCAAACCTACAATAAATCAGTAGTTGATAAGATTTGGAATTTTTTCTCATCCGTAAAGGTTGGCGTAACCTTAATCATTCTTCCATTAATTGCAGCTTCTATCGGTACCATCTTCCCGCAAGAAATGTATATTCCAAATGGAGAACCCGCTGAAACGTTTTATGAAAGTAAGTACGGCTGGTTTGGTGAAGTGTATTATGAGTTAGGATTACATAATTTATATAGTTCATGGTGGTTTTTACTGTTAGTGTCCCTCTTAGGAGTTTCACTTGTTATCGCCAGTCTTGACCGCTTTATTCCGCTATTCAGAGCTTTAAAGAATCAGAGAGTAATCAGGAATGAGGGTTTTTTACGCAGACAGCGGATTTTTGGTGAAGCTGATATAGCAGAGGAAAAAGAAAACTATGAATTAATCAAAACGAGATTAAAAGAAAAGCGTTATAACATAAGAGAAGAGAACGGCAATATTTTAGCAGAGAAGAACCGTTTTTCGAGGTGGGGTCCTTATGTTAATCATATAGGCCTGATCATTTTCTTAATTGGCGGAATGTTGCGTTTTATTCCAGGGATGTATGTGAATGATTACCTCAGAATTCAAGAAGGTGAAAAGAAAGCTGTACCTGGAACGAATGGTGAGTACTTTGTTGAAAACCAAAAATTTACTGTAGAAGTTTATGATAAAGATAAGGAAAAAGAAGAGTTTGAGGCAACGCTTGACCGGGTTGGTACGGTCGTAAAAAATTATCAAACAGATGCCACTCTTTATCAAGCGGTAGGGGATACCTTGCCAGGGGAAGAAGTAAAGCTTGAAAAAGTTAAAGATTATCCGATACGTGTAAATGAACCTTTGAAATTTGATTCCTTTGCTTTATATCAAACATCCTACGAGGAAAACATGACTAAAATGTCATTCACCTTAATTGATAAAGCAACTGAAAAGGAGCATGGCAACTTAACCGTTGATTTGAATAATCCGAAAGATAGCTATGACCTGGGTAATGGGTACTCCGTGCACCTGGAGAGTTATTTTCCTGATTTTGAATTTAATGAGAATGAGCAGCCGACAACAAAGAGTCGATTTCCAAATAACCCTGCGTTTATCTTCAAAATGGTATCACCAGAGCATCCAGAAGGAGAAGTTAGCTTTGTTGCGATTAAACAAACCCTTGAGCCTTTGGGTGAGACCGAATATAAACTTAAATTCAAAAATATAGAGACAGGTTTTGCAACTGTATTAACAGTACGTAAAGACCTAACTTTATGGGTACTTGCGCTCGGAGGGCTTATCTTTATGATTGGCGTTATACAGGGGGCTTATTGGAATCATAGGCGTATTTGGATTCAAAAGAGTGGGGATAAAATATTTGTGGCCGCTCATACGAATAAAAACTGGTTTGGTATCAGGCGGGAGATTAATGAAATATTAGAGGGGACTTCTATTCCATTACCGTATGATCAAGCCGAAGGGGAAGAGATTCAAGAAAGAGGGGGAAAACAGAGTGGCGACTTTAAGCAGTAATTTGCTATATATTGCTTTTGTGCTGTACTTAATAGCAACTTTTGTATTTGCGGGATCCATAAAAGGTAAGAACGATAAGTGGAGTTATGAAAAATGGGCAAAAGCTGGAATTATTATCACTATTATTGGATTTATTGCACAGCTGGGTTATTTTATCACACGTTGGATAGTGTCAGGACATGCTCCTGTCAGTAATCTATTTGAGTTTACAACATTCTTTGGAATGATGTTGGTTGGAGCATTTATAATGATTTATTTCATATATAAAACAGCCATTCTGGGAGTATTCGCGCTTCCGATTGCGCTGTTAGTTATTGCGTATGCCAGCATGTTTCCACGGGATATCTCGCCGCTTATTCCGGCATTAAAAAGTGATTGGCTGTATATACATGTTACTACTGTAGCAGCGGGAGAAGCTATTTTAGCAATAAGTTTTGTGGCCGGATTAATTTATCTGATACGGGCTGTTAAACAAACGAAAGCATCAAAAAGTACGTTTTGGCTGGAAGCCGTTTTATTAGGATTAATTTGTACGATTGGTTTTGTTGTATCTACTACTATGTTTTCTATAGCTGATTATAAAACTGAATATACTTGGGTCAATAAGAGCGGTGCAGAGCAAACAGAGGAATATAATATGCCGGCGTTGTTTGTCCCGAAGGAAGCAAAATTGGTTTCCGGTACAGGGATGGATCCGTTAATTGAATTGCCATTAATAATCAATTCAAAAAAACTGAATACAGTAGTTTGGTCCATCATGATAGGTGTCGTGCTATATGGAGTGCTGCGTTTAATTTTACGTAAGCGTATAGGAGCAGCTATACAGCCGTTGGCAAAATCAGTGAATTTAGATTTACTTGACGAGGTTGGATACAGATCCATTCTAATCGGATTCCCTGTATTTACTTTGGGAGGGTTGATATTTGCCATGATTTGGGCCCAAATAGCCTGGTCAAGATTTTGGGGTTGGGATCCTAAAGAAGTATGGGCTTTAATTACATGGCTATTTTATGCAGCATTTCTGCATCTGCGCATATCGAAGGGGTGGCATGGCGAAAAGTCAGCCTGGCTTGCAGTTATAGGATTTATTATCATTATGTTTAATCTTATCGCGGTGAATTTAATTATCGTTGGATTACACTCATATGCTAGCAATTAAGAAAAAAGAGGACTTCCAAGTATGGAAGCCCTTTGTTCTTAACTCTTCTTTAGAAAATCAGGCTTAAGCTATTAACTGCAATTATATTCCGATTTATGATGCTTTTACTATTTTTAAGTTGGATGACAACTGAATAGGAAGTTAGGCAAAATCTTATATTAAAAAAATCTGGTTGTATGATAGATATTATTTTTCTATAAATTTAACTTTATAGAATCGCTTTATTTATGTAAATATTCACTTTTCTATTCCTAAATATTTAGTATGCATGTATAATAAAACTGATATCGTGGATAAATTTGTATCGTTATTAGTTAATGCTTAAGGAGGTCCGGGTGATGGAAGAGAACAACATACGATTGCTTATAGTAGATGATGAGGACCGTATTAGAAGACTATTGAAAATGTATTTAGAGCGCGAAAAATATACAATTGATGAGGCTGCTAATGGGGAAGATGCTTTAGAACTTGCTTTGGCGAATGATTATGATTTAATCCTTCTGGATTTGATGATGCCTGGCAAGGATGGAATTGAGGTTTGTAAAGAACTGCGTGAAAAAAAGGCAACACCTGTTATTATGTTGACTGCTAAAGGGGAAGAAATAAACCGAGTGCAAGGTTTTGAAGCAGGCACGGATGATTATATCGTAAAGCCTTTTAGTCCAAGGGAAGTAGTCTTACGAGTGAAAGCATTGTTAAGAAGGTCATCGAAAAATTCCTATATTCAATCAGAGACCTCAACTAAAGATGTTGTCGTCTTTAATCATCTAACGATCGATAATGATGCGCATAGAGTATTGGCGGACGGTGTAGAGGTTGCATTAACACCTAAAGAATATGAACTATTATACTTTCTCGCTAAAACCCCGGATAAAGTGTATGATCGGGAACAATTGCTAAAAGAAGTTTGGCACTATGAATTCTTTGGGGATTTACGTACCGTTGATACACATATTAAAAGATTAAGAGAAAAATTAAATAAAGTATCTGAGGATGCAGCTAGAATGATTGTAACCGTTTGGGGTGTTGGTTATAAATTCGAGGTAGTCAACGACTAATGTTTTGGAAAAGTGTAGTCGGGAAACTTTGGATGACCATTATTTTGCTGTTTTCCTTCGTTCTATTCATCTTAACTGTATTACTGCTGGAGTTTTTCCATAATCAAAGTATGGAGGAAGCTAAATCTTCTTTGTTTCGAACAGCCAAACAAGTTGAAATGATTTTAGAGGAACATTCAGATATCGAGCAATCAACACAAATTGTTTGGCAAATCATCGATCCGAATAAGGATATTGTTATTATTTTAGATGATACCAATATATACAGCAGTTTGAATGATTTGAATAAGAAAGAAGTCTATCAACTCTTTTCTCGTGATGAAACCTTAAAAAAGTCATTAGTGAATGATAGACAAGTTTCAGAAACCACTTATCTATCGTCTATTTTGGGCGGGGATAATGTTACTCAGGGTACAATTGTCGGAATTCCAATCACTAATGACGGAATGGATGGCGCCATCTATGCATTTCAGTCTGTAGACTCGAGTGAGAGTACAAACGCACAAACGACAATCTTCATCTTGATAGCTGTCGGGATCGGGATTGTTTTAACGACGATTTTTGCGTTCTTCCTGTTATCAAGAGTGACTGCTCCGCTTAGAAAAATGAGGGAAGCAGCATCTGAATTGGCCAGAGGAAAATTTGACATGAAGGTTCCCATTTTAACAAACGATGAGATTGGCGAATTGGCGATTGCATTCAATCAAATGGCACGGCAGCTGAAGTATAATATGACGGCATTACAGCAGGAGAAAGAGAATTTATCGAATATTTTAATTAATATGGCTGATGGAGTGATCATGTTTAACAGAGACGGTGAAATTCTTGTAACGAATCCTCCAGCAGATGACTTTTTAAGGTATAGTTTTTTGGATGAAACCAATCAAAAAAAACAGTCTGGAAACCAAGTCCCTGATGCATTAAGCGATTTATTCCTCGAGGTTAAGGGAACGGGAAAAGCTAAAATAGCCGAGATTACCACGCAGGGGCACGATTGGGTAATACTTATGAATCCCCTTTACCGTCAAAATGATATCCGTGGAGCTGTAGCTGTATTAAGGGATATGACGGAGGAACGCCGGCTTGATAAGATGAGAAAAGATTTTATTGCCAATGTATCGCATGAGCTTCGTACGCCTATTGCTATGCTTCAAGGATATAGTGAAGCAATTATAGATGATATTGCGGAAACAGCAGATGAGAAAAAAGAAATGGCACAGGTCATATATGATGAATCATTAAGAATGGGACGCTTGGTTAATGAACTCTTAGACTTGGCTCGAATGGAAGCAGGACATCAGACTTTAAATATTGAGGAAGTAGAAGTTGGCAGCTTTCTTGGTAGAATATCGAAAAAGTTCCAGCGGGCAGCTCAGGAAAAAAATGTTGATGTCTATACAACCCTTGACCATCCTGAGGCGCTTGTTGAGCTGGACCCTGACCGCATTGAACAGGTATTCACCAACTTGATTGATAATGCCCTGCGCCATACACCTGGGGGAGGTGAAGTGCAAATTATCCAAAGAACATTGGATAATGGTACTCAATTTGACGTGAAGGATTCTGGTGTAGGTATTTCTGAGGAAGAGCTGCCTTTTGTTTTCGAAAGGTTTTACAAGGTTGATAAAGCAAGAACAAGAGGGAGATCTGGCACAGGCCTTGGCCTTGCAATAGCAAAAAATATTATTCATGGTCATGGCGGTAAAATAGATGTCTACAGCAAGGTTGGACAGGGTACGACATTTACATTTTTCCTGCCAGCGAAAAAGTAGAATTAAGAAGATAATTCTTGTTACACAAGGAACTGTTTGATGAAAGCATATCACTTAGGTGATGTGCTTTTTTGCATTCTGATACTGGACATTTTATAGGAGAGCTATTGAATCCTGATACTGGTATTTAACATGAAAAACTCTACGGAACGGTGTACAAGCACTTTTCCGGATACACCTGGGAGGATCGCTACAGACACTTCGCAGAAATTAGGAATCCGATTTGGGGAGACTATCAAATTATATGCCGAAAGAAATGACCTTCAAATAACTGATTTAACATTTATTCCTTTAACGATTGCGGCTTGGTGCCGGTATCTACTTGGTGTGAATGATGCTGGTAAAAAAATGAACATCAGTCCTGATCCTATTTTAGAAGATTTGCAGCAGTATCTTCATGGAATCGAGTTCGGCCAACCTGAATCAGTCAGTAACCACTTACAGCCTATTCTTTCAAACGAAAGAATTTTTGGGGTGGACTTGTACGAAGTTGGCTTAGGAAATACAATCGAAGAATTTTTTAAGCAACTGATTGGGGGACTCGGAGCTGTAAGAGAGACATTGCATGAGCAAATCCAAAAACATGAGAATAAAGTGGCTTATTGAACTGAGACTAAGTAATTTTAATAGAATATAAGAGGAAAGGGCATCGATAAGCTAAGCCAGCTTATGAGATGCCCTATTCTTATTATTCTATGCCTCACTCAAATTAATTGCTTTGGCGACGGATATTTCATCATTGCCGGCAAGTTCATTTATGACGGAATGAGGAATTTTTTCATCAAACGTAAGGATCATAATGGCTTCACCGCCGGCTTCTTTCCGTCCTACCTGCATGGTGGCAATATTGAGATTAAGATCGCCGAGTTTTTTACCGACAATGCCAATCACACCTGGTCTGTCGTGGTGCTGGATATATAGGATATGGCCATCAGGGTAAAAGTCGATTTTGAAGTCATCGATGGCAATGATACGCGGCCCATATTCTTTTATATAGGTTGCTTTCATTTCAATTTGTCTGGTATCGCCTTTAATTCTTACCGTTATACTATTTGAATAACCATATGTTTCGTTTGAGATTTTTTCACCTATAGTGATGGAACGTTCCTTAGCGTATAACAGGGCATTTACTTCGTTGATGGTGACATCAGCCCGTTCTTTAAAAAATCCAGAAACAAGTGATTTTGTTAAAATTGATGAATCAAAATCAAAAGCATCACCGCCATATGTAATGGAAATTTCTTTTATGCCTTCGTTTATATATTGTGATAGGAAAGAGCCAAGTTTTTTCACTAATTGATAATATGGCTGTATTCTATTAAATAATTCAGCAGGTATAGCTGGTAAATTGATGGAGTTTGACACTGGTATTCCATCCACAAATGAGACTACTTCTTTTGCCACCTGCTTAGCCACATTTAATTGCGCTTCAGCAGTGGACGCTCCAAGGTGAGGTGTGACAATGATTTGATCCAAGGACAATAATTTATTATTCACCGGAGGTTCTTCTACAAATACATCCAGTGCAGCTCCGGCTACTTTTCCCTCAAGAACCGCATCATATAAAGCGTCCTCGTCAATTATGCCTCCTCTGGCACAGTTGATCAGATAGACACCGTCTTTGCATTTATGTATTGTATTTTTGTTTAATAAGCCTCTTGTATCCTTATTTAATGGGGTGTGGACGGTGATGAAATCAGATACTTGAAGCAGGTTATCGAGTGAACCGACCGTTATGCCTAATTCTTTTGCCCGATCTGACGTAATGAAAGGATCAAAGGCAAAAATATTCATCTGAAAAGCTCTCGCCCGCTTGGATAATTCAGTACCAATTCTCCCCATACCAACGATTCCTAACGTCTTACCTTTTAATTCAGCTCCGGCAAAGCGATTTCGCTCCCAAGCACCATTTTTTAAAGATTGGTGAGCCTGAGGAATGTTTCGGGCCAGGGATGCCATCATGGCAAAAGTGTGTTCAGCGGTAGAAATTGTATTGCCATCCGGTGCATTGACCACAATGATTCCACGACTTGTACAGGAAGGAACATCTATATTGTCGATCCCTACGCCAGCCCGGGCTACAATTTTTAGGTTTGTCATTTTTTGAAGTAAATCATTTGTTACTTTTGTAGCACTTCTAACTAAAAGTGCATCAAACAGATGCAATTCACTGCTTACTTCATCTATCTTTTTTTGGACAACCTCGATGTCATTCCTGCCAATGAATGGTGTTAAACCATCAGGCTTTATTGAATCAGCTATGAGCACTTTAAACAATCTTGTCACCATCCTGTAGAAGTATTTAATCTTGTTTCCACTCTACAAGACTTATAATCTGTGTGTCAATCAAGATTCAACATTGCAAGCGCTTACTATTTTAAAATTTTGGAAAAGTCTAATTTTTGTTGCCGGCAGATACTAAAAAGACTTCATTTTCTATAATTTAGACGGCTTAGTTGGTTCGAGGAAAATAGAGGTGAGGCCATTAATTTATGAATTTTTTACAAATATATATTTTTTGATCTATTTATATAGTGATTCTAATCTCTTGTATTATTTAGTTTAGTGGGATAAAATCAATATAGAAATGGTCTAGTTAAATATACAGGTGGAATGTCTAGCCTGATTATTTTTCTAAAGCATTTTACTAATTAAATACGGTCTATCTTCGGGGCAGGGTGAAATTCCCTACCGGCGGTGATGATTTATAATCTAAGCCCGCGAGCCTGTAAAGGCAGGATTTGGTGAGATTCCAAAGCCGACAGTATAGTCTGGATGGGAGAAGATGGAGGTCTCTGTTAACGTTCAAAAAACGATCTTTCGTGAACGTTTTGTTTCACATTGCCTTTTTCTCCCTTTATCTAATTAAGATAAAGGGATTTTTTATGGCATGGCTTCATGATTGACGTTTTAGGCAGAGCCTTTCTTCTGGAAGAGGTAGTACCAAACCTAAAGGAGAGAGGAAATAATGAAAAGCAGTGGTGTAAGTAAGATTCAAAAAATGGTTACGATTGGGATGTTGGGTGCGATTGGATATGTTCTGATGATTATTAATTTTCCATTCCCTGGTTTTCCAACATTTCTACAAATTGATTTTAGTGATATTCCAGCTTTAATTGCGGCCATCATTTTTGGGCCGGTTGCGGGTATCCTGGTAGAATTATTAAAAAATATTCTGGATTACATGATGACAGGAAGCGACACAGGAATTCCGATTGGGCATTTTGCTAACTTTATCGGAGGCGTCGCGTTTATCCTTCCAGCCTACTATTTTTATAAAAAAATCGGCACCAAAAGAGGCATGGTGTACGGACTTGTAGGAGGCACAATCGTATTAGCTTTATTTATGAGTCTTGTCAATTACTTCATTTTGCTGCCAAGCTACAGTGTGTTAATGAATTGGAACATGTCTGGTACAGAGATTCGAGCAATGATCACCACGGCGATCATTCCTTTCAATTTAATAAAAGGAACCTTAATTGCCATTGTATTTATGCTGTTATTCACTAAAATGCAGGGCTGGTTTTCGAAGCAATCTGTATTGCGAAATGTATAAAATAGATTAAATAAAAGCCTCTGCGAAACCGCAGAGGCTTTTATTAATGGGAGACTATTCGAATTTTAATGCGTCTCCGTCAAAGGATTCGTCAGCAACTTTAATAGAATCTGTTGGGCAACCTTCGAAAGCATCCATCATGTCATCAAGCAGAACATCTGGAATTTCGACAATACCTTGGTTATCATCTAAAGTAACAAATGCAATACCTTCATCATCATAATCGTAAATATCTGGAGCTGCTGCTCCGCAAGCACCACAAGCAATGCAAGTTTCTTTGTCAACAATAGTAAATTTAGCCATGCTAAATACCTCCCAGGTAAAAAAATATATATTTTGATACCGAACTGGATATCAAACCCCTCACCTTATTGTAAAACTCATGGTATAACTTTTCAATAGCCAATATTTCGCGTGTTTTTAGCGAATAAAGGAAAAATAGGCTATTGAATTTTAAGCATGAGGGTACAACTATTTGGTAAGATAAAAAGTGTCAGACATGTAGGATAAAGGGGTTAAAACATGATTATACCATATTTTGACGGATTAATACTGTATTTAATAAATGCATTAAAGGGGCAAAGAACAGTATATTCCCCTTTACATATACTTAATGGGAAAAAATCCTCTCAGCCCATTCAAGATGCTCGTTTGTTTAATATATCTCGGTTTTTTGGCGTACTTCCAAAGTTAAAAAGAGAGACTTGGGATCAAAAGATTATTGAATTAACCAAAAAAGGATATATAAAAGAAACAGGTATTAATACCTATGTCTGTACGCAGCATGGTAAACAAGCACTTTCCTTTTGGGAAAAGGATTATCCTCAGTTAACTAACCTGGATGGTCGTACCTTTCAAGATGCAGCTCATGGATTTTGGATGAGGCTGCAATTATTGGTACAAACGTCGTCCTGTTTGCTAAATGGCAATCATTCTTTCATTGCGGTTTCCCGTAATCAAGAGGAACAACTGTTAGTGAAAAAATTATTTAAAAAGATTCCTCTCTCTTCAATGGAATTGGCCCAGCTTCTATATCAGGAGCTTGATGATTTATTAAGTAATGTAAATGAAGCCGGAGCAGAATTAATTGTTTCAGCCTTCTCAGGTCACCAGCATGCGGGTTTGACAATCGAACAGGCTGCACGAAAGCTTAATATAGATGTATTTTATGCGAGACTTCTCTTTTGGGATACTATTCATTATATGCTTAAAGCCAGTGTTCAGTCTCCTTATATACTATTGAAAGAACTTGTGCTTATAGGTAAACCTGTTCAATCTCTTTTAACTGCTTCTACGCAAAGAACATTAAAAATGCTGCAAGCCGGGATGTCCAAAGAAGAAGTAGCAGCCGTACGGAATTTAAAAACGAATACGATTGAAGATCATCTTGTTGAAATCGTTTCAAACGTACCTGATTTTCCGATAGATGATTTTGTAAGTGCAACAGAGAAAGAACAAATCAAACAGGCCATTGCTACTAATGAAACAAAACAGTTAAGATCTTTAAAAATGGTCCTTCCATCTGAGATAACTTATTTTAAAATCAGGCTCGTTATGGCAACTATAAAGGAAGTGTAAGTATGCAGCCGCTAGAAGCTCAATTAGAAAAAATGTTCGGATTCCAAACGTTTCGAACTGGACAGAAGGAAGTGATAGAATCCATTATCACCGGCAAAGATACACTTGCTATGCTGCCAACTGGGACCGGTAAAACCTTGTGTTTTCAGATGCCCGGATACTTGATGGATGGATTGGTTATTATCATTTCACCATTGTTGGCTCTTATGCAAGATCAGGTAGAACAAATGAAGGCGAAAGGCGAAAAAAAGGTTGCCTCCTTAAATTCATTTTTAACCCTGCAGGAACGGGATATGGTGCTGAGGTCATTATCATTATTAAAATTTTTATATATCTCGCCAGAAATGCTGCAATCCAGATTTATTTTAGATAAATTAAAAAAGCTCAACATTGCATTGTTTGTTGTAGATGAAGCGCACTGTATATCACAATGGGGTTATGATTTTAGACCGAGTTATTTGCAGCTCGGCCGTATTAGAGAAGAACTGAATAACCCATTGACCTTAGCTTTAACAGCTACTGCTACTCCTGAGGTTCAAGAGGATATTTTAAAAAATTTATGTATGGAGGATGCGGCGAGAGTAATCCATAGTGTGAACAGGGAGAATATCAGTATCCTGGTAGAAGAAGCCGCTGATTATCAGCATAAGCTTCAAATTTTAATTGATGCACTGAATAAAGTGCCAGGTGCAGGGGTTATATATGTATCCAGCCGAAAACTTGCTGAACAATTAAGTGGATTTCTACTAGAAAAGGGCTTTGATGGTGTTGCTTATTATCATGGCGGTATGGAAACTAGTGACCGAATCCTGATTCAGCAGCAATTTTTATCTGGGCAGTTAAGAATCATAGTGGCCACCAATGCATTTGGTATGGGAATTAATAAAAATGATATACGATTTATTTTACATGTAAACATGCCGTTGAGTGTGGAGGCATATGTACAGGAAATAGGCAGGGCTGGGAGAGATGGATTGCCGGCAGTGGCCATATTGTTATATTCAGAAGGAGATGAATGGCAAGCTTCCCATCTGATTGAAAGAGATTTTCCAATTCGTTCAGAAATTGAATGGGTTATTCATCATGAGGCCTCCAATCTTACAGCAGAGGAGTTTATTGGTGATGACAAAATAGAACGGATAAAAGAATTAAATAAGGCTTTATTAAAGGGGAATATTCTTGATCCCTATGAACGAATTGAGCGAATAGATGCAGAACTGGAAAATCGTAAAAAAGAAAAAATCATGAAATTATATCTATTGAAAAAATGGATTCTTTCCACTGAGTGCAGAAAGAGCAGCATCGCTTCCTATTTTAGTCAGGAGATACAGAATAAAACAAAGACTTGCTGTGACCGGTGTGGAGCAACACTGGATGAACTTATCGCTATCCTTCCAAAACAACTGCAAGACATTCCTCGGGAAGATCAAAATTGGCGTATGCAATTGAAGCAATTATTTACTGGAAGGGCAGAGTAAACAAATGGAAAATAAACAGGCAGAGCTCGTGAGTCAATTAGAGGATGAGGACCTATACAAGGCATTGATTCAAACTCAATTGCTTTTGCTTATAATCTCCTCTTTTTTGGGTATATGGGTCTTCGATGATATACAGAAGTTTTTATTGTTATTTGATTTTCAAGATTGGTCTATTCTTCTTATAGGAATCCCAGCCGGATTGCTGGTAGTTCTCTACGACTTACTTTCGATGAGGTATCTTCCCGAGAGATACTTTAATGATGGCGGAATCAATCAACGTATTTTTAGTTCTCTAAATGGACGGCAACTAGTCTTTATTGTCCTTTTAGTCTCTATCAGTGAGGAATTATTATTTAGGGGAATCATTCAAACATATGTTGGTTTATGGATGGCCAGCTTCATATTTGCACTAATCCATATAAGGTATTTATATAATGTGTACTTGTTTGTGAATATTTTGCTGTTAAGTTTCTTTATTGGGTTTATCTATGAGTGGACAGGCAATTTATTGGTTACAATCGCGATGCATTTCACCATTGATTTAATCCTTGGATTTGTCATAAATAAGCAAGCAGGCAAGGTAAAAACAATCTTATAATAGATTTAGTAAAAGTAAGCATGTAAAGGTAACGGCTAAATAAATAATGGACAAGAGTTACATAATTGACCGCTTCTTTTCATAAACATGATTATGAAAAGGAGAGGTGGTTTATGGAAGCGTATATCAATGATTTGGACGAACATACCGATGAGGCTACAAAAATAATGCTCAACAATGTGGTGAAAAGGAAACGCAAGTTCGATCATTATAAGTCCCGTCATTTTTTATTTATTTACATTACATTAGGTTTAACAGCGATTCTAGTTGTTTATGTATATAAGAACATTATTCCTCTCTATTCTTATTCTTTTATGTCCATGTATAACTATTTTTTTGACAATGAGTTTATCATTCTCTGTATGCTATTGCTTGCCTTTATGTATGGAGGGATGCTTTATTACAAAAAAAAGATGGACAAGGCAGAAAAGGAATTTCACGCACTGCGATGTGAGATTATAGATAGGAGTAAGGATCTATGGAAAAATGATGTAGCTTGGAAAAATAGACATATCCTCTTTAATAAATTTAAGGATTTATATGATATTAATCTTTTTCACGAAAATAAATAATTTTTCACAAATTAGGCAGGTAAAGTCTGAGATTTGTCGAATAAGTATCAAATATAGGGAATGTTTATACTAGATTGCGGTGGGGGTGCTTTGATGTTTGTAAAGAATATCATGATTTCAAAATATCATTGTCATACGGTTTCTTACAATGATACTCTTCAAGAGGTTTTCTCGGTGCTGGATGAACATCAAATTGAGGGAGTGCCAGTTCTTAAAGGAAATAAGTATATAGGTACGATCACAAGGTATCGAGTATACAAAGCAGCCTTCTTATCAGAGCTGCCGAGAGATATTTTTTTAAAGGAAACAAAAGCAGAATCGATCGCTGAGGTAAACAAAACATTAAAAGAAGACGAAATATACGAAAATATATTTTTGGACTTAAAAGAGACACCTTTATTAGCCGTAGTGGATGATTACGAGTATTTCCATGGCATTGTTACGCGCTATGATATAATTGAACAATTCCAGAGTACCTTTGGCGTTCATGTACCTGGTGTGAGGATAGCATTAACTACAGTCGAAACCAAGGGGCGTATTGCCAGGTTAACTGAGATTGCAAGGCAATATCAGCAACAAATAATTTCATTAGTTACCTTTGATGAAACCGATAAACTTTTAAGGCGCATTGTCATTAAAGTAGTGAAAGCGCCGAATGTAGATAAATTTATCCGTAAATTAGAGGAATCAGGCTTTAGAGTCTTGCATATTGATGAAAAAGTTTTGCATATTGATCAAAAATAAAGATATAAATAAATGTAGAGCTAGTCATTTATTAGGCTGGCTTCTTTTAGTTATAAGATATAAAGGATTGAAAGGGAGATACTATGGCAGTGCTGTTCTTTTTTGGTTTATTAATTGCTTTATGTGTGTGCTTACTCATATATATGTACAGGCTTGCGCATCAGGACCGAGTGATTGATCATACGTTTGAATTCAGTACATTTCCAAGTGATGAGACCATCACAATCTTTTTTATTTCAGATATACATAGGCGGGTCATCAGTAATGAAATTATTGGGCAGGTAAAAGGGAAGGCTGATTTTGTTTTAATTGGCGGTGACCTAGCTGAAAAAGGGGTACCGCTAGATAGAATAAAAGAAAATTTAACTAAATTAAAAAGTGTAGGTCCTGTTTATTTCATATGGGGTAATAATGATTATGAAATAGATAGACATGAACTGGATGCACTTTTTGTAGAGTTGGATATCCATGAATTACTAGATACAAGCGTACTGTTTGAAACAAAGGATGGCGGTAAAATACGCCTGCTTGGAATTGACTTTTATGATGAAGAGGAACAAACGGGGCGGCTTGATTTGGCAATGGAAGAAGTGGAATCTGACAGTTTTAGAATTCTAGCCAGTCATACTCCGAAAATTGAAAAGGAAATTGAGAAATCATATGGAATTGATTTAGTATTGAGCGGCCATACACATGGGGGACAAATTAGGATTTTTGGAATGGGCAGATATAAATTGGGCGGCGTCAGCGAGAGGAATGATACGACCATCCTAACAAGTAATGGATATGGAACAAGCTTACTTCCGCTGCGATTAATGGCAAAACCTGAGACTCATTTAATCCATTTAAAGAAGTTAACTCCTTCATGATTTTAAAACAAGGTACCGACTGTGACTCCCTTCATACAATGGAATGGAGAGAGTAGCTACAGGAGGATTTTTTCATGAAGCTTAAACAAATCAATCCGACATTGTTCAAACTATTTATTCCCTACGATGAATTGGAAGACAGAGGTGTTACCTGTCAGGTGCTAACCAGTCATTCGGTGGAAACCCATAGCTTTTTTTATCATATTATTCAAGAAGTGCTTGAAGAATGTGGGAATTTGGTTGCTGGATTTTTTCAGATGGATGTATACTCTTATCCATGCTACGGAATCTATATAATTTTAAAAAGGGATGCGTACAATTTAAACGAAGATCTCGAAGAAGAAGAAGAAATAGAAGGGTACCTATCTGTTAATATAATGAAGCGAGATCAAGTCATATATGAATTTGCGGAGTTTGATGATGTGGTACAAGCTTGCAGAATTATAAAGACTAGCTGGAATGTGAAAGGAATCCTTTATTTTTGGAAGTCCAAATACTATTTAGAGATAAAAGAAGATACTCTTATAAACCAAGCAACTCTTATGTCTATTCTTTTGGAGTTTGGAGAATTCTCGACCTTGAGTAAAGAATACCTGTCGGATTACGGACACAGGATAAGTAAAGAGAATATAATTACTATTATAAAAAAATATTTCCTATCATAATCGCATCTAAAAGATGTGGTTATTTTTATTTAATCTAAGCGTGTTTATAAAGGCCAAAACAGTACTCTTGCACTTTCCAGGCTTTATTAAGTATACTGAATTTATAAAAGCGAATAATAAATCTGAATATTTTTTCAAAAATTTTTGTTTTGTAATTTTTAACCCTATTATTCTATTATTTCACTTTCCAGACAATTGCCAAAGTTGTATACTTATGCTGGTAGGAAAATATTACTTATTATACATCTGTAGGAGGTACTATAATGACAGCCGACCATCATTCCACTGAGGACAAACTAGATGTTTTAAAATCGACTCAGACTGTCATCCATAAGGCTTTAGATAAGCTTGGATATCCAGAAGAGGTATTTGAATTATTGAAGGAACCGCTTCGTATGCTAACTGTGAAAATCCCTGTTAAAATGGACGATGGTTCTGTAACGGTTTTCACTGGTTATCGTGCTCAACATAATGACGCTATAGGTCCGACAAAAGGTGGAATTCGTTTTCATCCTAATGTTACAGAGAATGAGATTAAAGCTTTATCCATATGGATGAGTTTGAAATGTGGCATTGTAGACTTACCGTATGGAGGGGCAAAAGGCGGTATCATATGTGATCCGCGCAATATGTCTTTTCGGGAATTGGAAAGGCTTAGCCGTGGATATGTCAGGGCGATAAGCCAATTGGTCGGTCCTACAAAAGATATCCCGGCACCGGATGTTTTCACCAATTCACAGATTATGGCCTGGATGATGGATGAATACAGTCGTATAGATGAATTTAACTCTCCGGGATTTATTACCGGTAAACCGCTTGTTCTTGGCGGTTCACATGGCAGGGAATCAGCCACTGCCAAAGGGGTAACTATTTGTATCCATGAAGCGATTAAAAAACGTGGAATGGATTTAGTAGGAGCGAAAGTTGTTGTCCAAGGCTTTGGAAATGCAGGAAGCTTTTTGGCAAAATTCATGCATGATGCCGGTGCCAAGGTAATCGGTATTTCAGATGCAAATGGGGCTTTACATGATCCCGATGGCCTTGATATTGATTACTTGCTGGATCGTCGAGACAGCTTTGGTACAGTAACCAACCTATTCACGAATACGATAACCAACCAAGAATTACTTGAACTGGAATGTGATGTTTTGGTACCTGCCGCAATTGAAAATCAAATTACAGACGAAAACGCTCACAATATACGAGCGAAGATTGTCGTTGAAGCTGCTAATGGTCCAACCACTTTGGAAGGAACGCGTATTCTAACAGATCGCGGTATACTGTTAGTACCGGACGTTTTAGCTTCTGCCGGTGGTGTTACAGTATCTTATTTTGAATGGGTACAGAATAATCAAGGATACTATTGGACTGAAGAAGAAGTTGAGGAAAAATTACAAAAAGTAATGGTTAAATCATTTAATACCATCTACGATACAGCTCAATCCCGCCGTGTAGACATGCGCCTCGCTGCCTATATGGTTGGGGTACGGAAAATGGCCGAAGCATCGCGTTTCAGAGGCTGGATTTAATACTGCAAACAATAAGAAAGTTTTCTGTCCCTCGTGAGATAGAAAACTTTTTTGCATGTGGTGGATGAGTTTAGGTTCTAAAAATGTTATTCTAAAAGGGTTATTTAAATATTCATTGAGAAGTACTAGATACTACATACAAATTGAAATTCCAGTTTACGGTTATTTGGAGGAAAGAAGTATGCACTATGAAGAAGCAATTGTGATTGGCGGCGGACCATGTGGTATGTCAGCTTCCATTAGTTTAAAGGAAATTGGTAAAAATCCATTGATTATTGAAAAGGGGAATATTGTTAATTCGATTTATCATTACCCAACACATCAAACCTTTTTCTCAACCAGTGAGAAATTAGAAATTGGGGATGTCGCTTTCATTACTGAAAATCGGAAACCTATCCGACTCCAGGCATTAACATACTATAGAGAAGTAGCGAAGAGGAAGAATCTCAGAATAAATACATATGAATGTGTGGAAGTAATAGAAAAGCAGAAGAATGGATTATTTAGAATAAAAACAACCAAAAATGAATATGAAACACCATACTGTATCATTGCAACGGGCTATTATGATCAACCAAATATGATGAATATACCAGGTGAAAATTTGGATAAGGTATACCATTATTTCAAAGAAGGACATCCTTTCTACGATATGGATGTGGTTGTGATCGGTGGCAAAAATTCAAGCGTAGATGCTGCGCTAGAGCTTGTAAAAGCGGGAGCAAGAGTAACAGTCATATATCGGGGAAATGATTATTCAAAAAGCATTAAACCTTGGATTTTGCCCGAGTTTGAATCATATGTCCGCAACGGAATTATCAAAATGGAATTTAATTCAGTCGTAAAAGAGATTAAAGAGCAAACTGTCATTTATGAAAAAGAGGGGCAAATAATCGAAATACAAAATGATTTTGTTTTTGCTATGACAGGGTACCATCCGGATTACAGCCTTCTAACCAATGTAGGTGTTGAAATACAAAGTGATACAGGGAAACCAATGATTGATGAGCAAACAATGGAAACAAACATAGAGAACCTATTTGTGGCTGGTGTGATCGTGGCCGGAAATAATGCTAATGAAATTTTTATTGAGAATGGAAGATTTCATGGTGGACAAATAGCAAATGCGGTAAAAGATAAGGAAGGGTTGGAGTAGCATTAAGAATGCTTGATTACTTGTTAAGAGGTGTAAAATGAAGAAAATTTCACTAATTACGACTGGTGGAACGATTGCCAGTAAAGAAATCTCTAAAGGACTTCTGAATTCGGGTGCTATGAGTGGTGAGGAATTAGCAGCACTCTGTCAGTTGCCGGAGGGTTTCGATATAAAAATTATAGATTTAATGCAAAAGCCTTCCATGCATATTGGTTTCGAAGATATGGTTTTAATAAAAGAAGCCATTGAAAAGGAATTGGAGGATGAAGGAGTTTGTGGAGTGGTAGTCACTCATGGAACGGATTCGTTAGAGGAAACGGCTTATTTTCTTGATCTAACAACTAAAGATCCAAGACCAATAGTGGTAACAGGCTCACAGCGCTCCCCTCAGGATGTCGGAACCGATGTATATTCCAATTTACGGAATTCAATCTATGTAGCCGCAAATCAACACTTAAAGCATAGCGGAGTTTTGGTTGTCTTTAATGAGCGGATATATTCTGCAAGATACGTGAAAAAAGTCCATGCTTCGAATCTCCAGGGCTTTGAATCATTTGGTTATGGATATCTTGGAATCATCGATAATGATGTAGTCAGCGTCTATCAAAAGCCGATCTATAATGAATCTTACAAAATCGGTCCGGAAATACCGCGCGTTGATATCGTAAAATGCTATACAGGTGCAGATGGGATTATGATTGATGCCGCTGTAAATGCCGGCGCACGTGGAATTGTGCTAGAAGGAGTCGGCCGTGGGCAAGTAACACCTTTAATGGTCAACTCAATCCAATCTGCTTTGGATAACGGGATAACAATTGTTATCAGTACAAGTGCGGAAGAAGGAAAAGTGTATCCTGCCTATGGATACCACGGCAGTGCGCATGACCTGCAAAATAGGGGTGTGATTCTAGGTGAGGATTATGACAGCAAGAAGGCAAGATTGAAATTGGCCATATTATTATCCAATGGTAATGTCGATATCAAGGCTGCGTTTAAGTTGTAGGGTTCGAATTACACTAATCACATGAAAGCTGTGAGAATTCTTGATTTTCTTTTTTTTTCGTCCGTGTTACGATTAAAGGACGAAAGAGTAAAAAGAGAGGGTAATCCATGTTAAATATATTAACAGCGGGCGTTGCACCTGGTATAGCCTTGCTAATTTATTTTTACCTGAAAGATCAATATAACACTGAGCCTGTATCAGTTGTATTTAAAGTATTTATCTATGGTGCGTTATTTGTCATACCTGTTATGTTTATTCAATATGTCATCCAGGCAGAAGGGCTTTTTCTTTCTGTTTGGGCTGATGCCTTCTTTGAAAAGGGAATGGTAGAAGAGCTGATTAAGTGGGCTTTATTCCTTTGGTTGATCTATGGCCATGTTGATTTTGATGAACCCTATGATGGAATTGTTTATGGAGTTTCTATTTCTTTGGGGTTTGCAACATTGGAAAATATCCTCTATTTATTTTCGAATGGGCTTGAATATGCATGGGGAAGAGCGATGTTCCCTGTTTCAAGTCATGGACTGTTTGGGGTCATCATGGGCTTTTATTTTGGGAAAGCCAAATTCCAAACCCAGCCCAGGTTAAAGCTGACTTATATGCTGACAGCCTTGTTCATTCCGATTGCCTTGCATGGTTCCTTTAACTATATATTGATGGAGCAGGAAAAATGGTATGTATATTTAATTCCATTTATGTTCTGTCTATGGGGTCTCGGACTTTGGAAAGTAAAAAAGGCAAGAATTTTAACAGAAAAGGCTTTTAAACAGTCATTTGAATCAGTTTAATAAACTATAAACGGCAGTAAAATAGAAACAAACACTAAATCTAAATCTGCTTCTTTTTAGGAGTAGATTTGATTAGGGTTTGTTTTTTTTATTTTAAAGGATGTTTTATCTATTTATGTTGTCTGCGGCTTTAATCCTCCAGGGTAAATAAAGGTCATGAATTCATCCTGAAATTGTTGCTTATTATGTTACAAAGAATATGCTTCATACCCCACTGCTTCTACAATCCTAAATGATTTTTCCCTACCTCCATTCAACTTTGCTTTTCTCTGCTATCAGCTCAAAAAGCTTTTGTATGCAACTTATTTTTATAATCATCAATCCTCTAGTTTGAAAATGATTTTCATGTTGGACTGAATATTTTATATGTGTTTGCAAAAACTACCCTTACTGTCATTAATTCTACAGGAGGGCATGAAATGAAGGGTTTAGTAAGGAAGTTAGTATCCTTTTCAATAATTGGTTGTTTTTTATTCCTCTCACCCATTTTTGATATCCAGACTGAAGCATTTACCAATCAAGTGATTCAAAGGGGAGCTGTCGGAGATGATGTCATCGAATTACAGGCGCGTCTTCAAAATATAGGCTTTTATCATGGAAAAATCGATGGGGTCTTTGGATGGGGAACATACTGGGCATTGCGTAATTTTCAGGAACAATTCGGCTTACCTATTGATGGGTTAGGTGGAGCAAAGACTAAAAGTAAACTGGTTAGCGCCTCTAATTACAATGCTTCCTGGGTGAAAAAACAAATCAATTCAGGAAATGAGTTTACTTATTATCAGGGAACTCCAATTGAGCATCAAGTTAAGCCAAAATCATCATCGAATAAAACGACAAAATCAACAAATACGGCGAAAAAGAACACATCCACAAAGACGACCGGTACAGCTGCAAATATACCAGCTGGATTTTCGGAAAGTGATATAAAGTTAATGGCGAACGCAGTTCATGGTGAAGCGAGAGGTGAACCATACGAGGGTCAGGTAGCAGTTGCTGCGGTTATTTTGAATAGGGTCCAAAGTTCATCGTTTCCAAATACAGTTTCAGGGGTTATATTTCAGTCGGGAGCATTTACTGCGGTAGCTGACGGACAAATCTGGCTTGAACCTAATGAGAGTTCAAGAAACGCAGTTATAGATGCTATCAATGGTTGGGATCCGACCGGTGAAGCTGAATATTATTTTAACCCGGAAACAGCGACAAGTTCATGGATATGGAGTCGTCCGCAAATAAAAAAAATCGGCAAGCATATATTCTGCAACTGAGGTGAATGTAATGATAAGAAATATCGTGATTGCTGTATTGCTAATCGGTTTAGTTGGAACAGCGTACTGGGCATATCAGGATCATCAAGAAAAAATAGCTATCATGAATCAAACCGAGAATAATTATCAGCGTGCCTTTAATGATCTGAACTATCAAATTGATGTGTTAAATGATAAAATCGGGACGACATTGGCTATGAATACAAAGGATTCTCTATCTCCGGCATTGGCTGAGGTTTGGAGATTAACAAGTGAAGCACATAATAATGTTGGTCATTTGCCCCTAACATTAATGCCATTTCATGAAACGGAGAAATTTTTAACAAATATCGGTGATTTCGCCTATAAGACATCTGTGCGAGATTTAGATAAAAGTCCGCTATCTGATGAAGAATATAATACATTAAAAGCTCTGTATAGTGACGCAACGGAAATAAGAGATGAGCTAAGGAGTGTTCAAAGGAAAATCAGCGACAATGATTTACGTTGGATGGATGTGGAAACAGCCTTGGCGGATACGAAGGGGGACAGCCAACGGGACAACCAAGTTATTGATGGACTTAAAACGATAGATAAAAATGTAAAGTCAATTGGACAAAAAAGTGAATATGGACCTACATTTACATCTGTGGAGGAAAAAAACATAGATTATAAAAATTTGTCCGGAAAAGAAATAACCCGTAAGGAAGCAATTGAACTGGCAAAAAAATATACAGGTGTCTCTAATGCTAAGACTGTCAGCGTAACTGCAAATAAGGATGGTTCAAAATACGAGTTCTATCATGTGAATTTGAAGAGTGCTTCTACAGGTAATATGATTGGAATCGATTTGACTAAAAAAGGTGGACATCCAATTTATATTATTAATGATCGTCAAGTATCCGATGCTAAGATCGGGTTAAACGATGGATATAAGAAAGCTCGGCAATATCTGAATAACATGGGCTATCAGAATATGGAGTTATTTGAAAGTACTCAATATAATAATGTTGGTGTTTATACGTTTGTAACGGTTAAAGATCAAGTGAGGATCTATCCTGAAGCAATCCGTATCAAAGTAGCACTAGATAATGGAGATATCATCGGATTGGGAGCAGACGATTATCTTCAAAATCATGATAAGGAAAGAAAAATTAATAAACCGGCTATCACTGAAAAAGAAGCTGAAAAGCAAATCAGTGGAAAAGTAATGATTATGGAAAAAAGATTAGCCGTTATCACAAATAATTTATATGAAGATGTACTCTGTTATGAATTTATGGGAACAGTAGGCGATGATACCTACCGAATTTTTATTAATGCTGAAAACGGGCATGAAGAAAAAGTAGAAATCATGCATGAAGCAAGAAAAGTGTATGATGATGTCTCATAAAAAATAATCTAAGGAAAAGGCTGGAAACGGTCTTTTCCTTTTTTGTATCCTCTGTCATAATAGTACATAAGTCCTTGTTTTGGAATATTCTTACACATGTCAGAGGGGAAATGGTTTAACTATGTTAACAATCGGAATGACCATCATACTTGAGAAGAGCCAATTAGATCAGCCTGAAACATATAGATGCAAGTTAATGGATGTTAGAGATGGGATTCTTTATATTGATTATCCAGTTAATATATATACGAACAGAATAGATTACTTAATAAATGGAACGAATTTCAGGGGAACATTTGTTGGAAAGGATCAAAATACCTATCTGTTTAATACGGAAATCCAGGGAAGAGTAAGGGAAAATATACCTTTGCTGCTTTTAGATTATCCTGGTGATGAATATCTGGAAAAAATTCAGCGAAGAGAATATGTGCGTGTAAGCTTGTCCACAAAAGTAAATGTACAGCCCATTAATAATGAATTCCCCCCCTTTACGGCATTAACAACGGATATTAGCGCAGGAGGAGCAGCAATCATTGTTCCTCAAAATTTAAAGATTGATACTCATACTAATCTAATACTGCAGTTTACATTTGAGATGAGAAATAGGGAAGTGTGTGAACTACCCATTCAGGTACAAGTGAAAAGAATTGTCGAAGTTTTGAATAATAGAAAAAAAGTATCTGTCGAATTTACCGAAATCACTGAAGCAGAACGGCAAATTTTGCTGCGTTATTGTTTTGAAAGGCAATTGGAGGAAAGAAACAGAGGTTTTGGGGATTAAATACATATCTGTATGGACAAACTCATAAGTAAGAGGAGGATTGTTCCATATGAATGCGGTAGAGCGATTTATCAAGAAAATGGCTATCATTCAACTTTTATTTTTATTATTTTTTCAGCTTGTTTTTCATCGTGAACATACCTTTACTAAATGGAAAACACTCGCAAGATATGAAGGCGTCATCGAAAATAATTATACAGCGATTATGGATGCAATTTCCAATAAATGAATATTTAGGTTTTCTAAAGACAAAGTAAAGTACTTTGTCTCATTTTTTTACATTCATATTGATTTATATCCTGTAAAGCTGTGTTAAAATAGTCATGATTAATTTTTGTGTACAACAAGGAGGAACAAATGAAAAAGAAATTATCGATTGCTATTGATGGTCCTGCTGCTGCAGGTAAAAGCACAGTAGCGAAAATTATTGCTAGAAGGCTAACATACATATATATTGATACAGGTGCAATGTACAGGGCTTTAACTTATAAGGCATTAAATAATGGAATAGATCCGAATAACGAAGCAGCTCTTTATGATCTATTAATGTCTACGGATATAAAATTGCAGAATAGTGAACAAGGACAAGATGTACTGGTTGATGGAGTTATTGTATCTGAAGAGATAAGAACGCCGAATGTAACTAAAAATGTTTCCGCTGTCTCTCAGCATAAACTGGTCCGTGAAGAAATGGTTCGACGACAACAGCTCCTGTCTGAACAAGGCGGCGTTGTAATGGATGGCAGAGATATAGGTACTCAAGTTATGCCAAATGCTGAAGTCAAAATCTTTATGCTTGCAAGTGTAGATGAGCGTGCCAAAAGAAGACATGAAGAAAATATCTTAAAAGGGTTTGACTCGGATATTGAACAATTAAAACAAGATATTGCGGCCCGTGATAAATTTGATTCAGAAAGAGAAGTATCTCCTTTGAAAAAAGCAGCAGATGCAATTGAACTTGATACAACAAGTCTTTCAATTGATGAAGTGGTGGATGCTATTATGAAGATAGCGAATGAGAAAGGAGTATATGGATGAGCTTTTATAGATTTGCCAGGGGCGTAGTAAAGATAGCTCTAACTCCCTTATACCGTGTCTCAGTTTCAGGAAGAGAACATTTTCCTGAGACAGGCGGTGTTTTATTATGCTCCAATCATATCAGTGAATTAGACCCGCCAGTTGTAGGGATGACGTGCCCGCGGGATGTTCATTTTATCGCTAAAGAAGAACTGTTTAATGTACCTGTTCTTAAAACTATTTTACCGCGTGTTCATGCCATTCCTATTAAAAGAGGTATGAGTGACCGGAATGCCTTGCGAAAGGGATTGGGTGCTTTAAAAGATGGACATGTCTTAGGTCTGTTTCCTGAAGGAACTCGCAGTAAGACAGGCGAATTGGGAGAGGGTCTTGCGGGTGCAGGCTTCTTTGCGTTGAGAACGGACGCTAAAGTTATTCCCTGTGCCGTGATTGGTTCCTATAAACCATTTTCTAAAACAAAAGTTATATACGGTCCTCCAATTGACATGGAAGAATACCGTAGTCAAAAAGCCTCCCCTGAGGAAGTGACGAAAGTCATAATGGCTCATATAAAGCAATTGATTGATCAAAACCGCTAAACATCCTGCTTGACAAATAGTACAAATTATAAGAAGTTAGAAAAAAGAGATTATTTAGAATATAGTTTAATACTGGCGGATTAGTGGTATTAAATATAAATTGAAAGGTAATTGAACCCGTGATCGTTAGGAGGAGTACATATGACAGAGGATATGAACAATATTAATGTAACCGAGTTTAATGTAGGCCAAAGAGTGCGTGGGACTGTAACTAAAGTTGAAGAAAAACAAGTCGTAATTGAAGTTGAAAATAGTAAGCATGATGGCATTGTCCCTATCAGTGAGCTCTCCAGTCTGCACGTTGAAAAAGCTTCAGATGTGGTGAAGGAAGGGGACGAGCTTGAGTTTGAGATTATCAAAGTCGAAGATGAAGCTCTGATTCTATCGAAAAGAAAAGTAGATGCAGAAAAAGCGTGGGGAGACCTGGTTGTTTCATTTGAAAATGGTGAAATAATTGAAACTGAGGTTAAAGACGTTGTAAAAGGCGGTCTAGTTGTTGACTTGGGAGTACGTGGATTTGTACCTGCCTCGCTTGTCGAAGATTATTTCGTTGAAGATTTCTCTGACTACAAAGGGAAAGAGCTAGCGTTTAAGATTGTAGAGCTGGACCAAGAAAAAAACCGCTTAATCCTTTCACACAGAGATGTTGTGCGTGAAGAGAAAGAAAAGAAAAAAATTGGCGTTCTGGAATCTTTACAGGCTGGCCAAGTCCTTGAAGGAACGGTTCAGCGAATAACTGATTTCGGCGCATTTGTTGATATTGGAGGTATTGATGGTTTAGTTCATGTATCTCAGCTTTCTCATGAACATGTGGACAGACCTTCAGATGTTGTCTCAGAGGGAGACAACGTCCGAGTCAAGATTTTATCTATTGACCGTGATACTGAAAGAGTTTCATTATCCATAAAAGAGACCCTGCCTGGACCTTGGTCAGATATTACTGATAAAGCAAAAAAAGGCAGTGTTTTGGAAGGGACGGTTAAACGTCTTGTATCCTATGGTGCTTTTGTGGAAGTATTCCCTGGTGTAGAAGGTTTGGTGCATATTTCTCAAATTTCACATAAACATATCGGCACTCCTCATGAGGTTATGTCTGAGGGAGATGTTATTAAAGTTAAAGTGCTTGACGTGAATGAGGATGAGCACAGATTATCTCTAAGTATTAAAGAATTGCAAGAAAATCCAGCTGCTGAAATGGATAACTATGAACTCCCTGAAGAAACAAGAGGCTTCCAATTAGGTGAAATGATTGGAGAGCAGTTAAAGAATTTAAAAAAATAAAGTAATGTGTTAGATGCCCTTACAGGCTTGCATGCTTTAGGTTTAATATTAAGTAAAAATCAGCCCTTCTCAGGTATAGAGAAGGGCTGTTTCTATGTATAAACAAAAAATCGAATAAAGTTACCAATCAGCGTTATGCTTCACTCTGTATTATTTAGTTTTGTGAAATGACCCGAGGATTAGAGTGTAACTTGGTCGTGATTGCGATTAAAGGGCCAGAATTAGCGTGGCTGAAAAAATCTGTTATGTAGAATATCTGTTTATGAAAGTGAGGGTGTCTTTGGGTATCTACTGAATTTATAGAAAAGAATCGAATGCCCTGCTTACCGAAGATGTGTTAAATAAATCAATTTCCTATTACATTTGAAATGTTTAAAAAAATTGAAAGTTGGCATACTGCTAAGGGAGGTTTTTATGCATGAAGGTTATTTATTTTTCAGTTTAATGTGGCTTGGGTGTTGGTATTTTATTTTTATATCAGATGAATCGGTTAAGATAAGACGGAGAGGAATGATCAGACTATTGGCAGGGATTTGCTTTGCCGGTCTGTCCATCCATATATTCAGTATACATTTAAATCTGTTTTTTATTGCGGCCCTGCTTTGGTCTTTTTATCAATGGAGACATTGGACGAATAAAGAATTAATTAGAATGACAGTCGCTATTTTTTTTATTACTATTGCCTTTATATGTATTAGAATTTATTCAGTTCTATATCCAGTATGGTTTATTGTAAACTGGATTTATATTGCGGCCGGTATGCTGGTTGTACTGAGTATAATCTTTTTAGAATCAACTAAAAGGGTCAGTATACTTAGTGTTGCCATTATACTTGGTGAAGCAGTTTATTCAGGGATTTTATATGTTTACGGGTTTCCAGTTAAAGCGATAGGTACATTTGAATCATTGGACCTTTTGTTACTGGCGATAACCATTACTATCCTTTTAAATAAAACCAATAATCTATGGACAAAAAGAATACCGAGGCGAAGGATTTATCATCAGCAGCATGTAGGGTTAAAAGGTAAGGGCGTTAGATAAAAACCTGTTGGATAAATTCCATTAAGAAAAGTAATTTAGTTTACTTTTTACCGAGAATATTGAAAGGAAAACTCCAAGGGAGTTTAAATTTCACGTCAAAAATAGTAAGGAAATATAGCAGAAGAGTTGTTACTTTGCGAAACGTTTGCTATCATAATATAGTTAGACCCTTCTTTATGATTAAGAAGGGTTCTTTTTTCATAAAATATAAATACATTAAACATGCTAACAATTCAGTGAAAATAAACAGGAATTTAGCTAGGATAGTTGAAAGGATGAACGACCATGCCAAAACCAGTTGTAGCCATAGTAGGCAGGCCGAATGTAGGGAAATCTACAATATTCAATCGGATTGTAGGAGAAAGAATATCAATTGTAGAAGACGTAGCCGGAGTAACCAGAGACAGGATTTATAGTTCTGGAGAATGGTTAAACCATGAATTCAATATTATTGATACAGGCGGTATTGATATAGGGGATGAACCGTTTTTAGAACAGATTCGTCAACAGGCAGAGATTGCTATTGATGAAGCGGATGTCATTATTTTTATGACGAGTGGCAGAGAGGGATTGACTTCTGCTGATGAAGAAGTGGCAAAAATTCTTTATCGTTCAAAGAAACCAGTAGTCGTTGCTGTAAATAAAGTGGATAACTTTGAGATGCGCGATCAGATCTATGATTTCTATGCATTGGGCTTTGGTGAACCAATAGGAATCTCTGGCTCTCACGGAATTGGAATTGGGGATTTGCTAGATGCTGTTGTACAAAGCTTCCCTGATCACCAAGCACCTGACTATGACGAAGATGTGATTAAGTTCAGCTTGATCGGTAGACCGAATGTTGGAAAATCCTCATTAGTTAATGCGATTTTGGGTGAAGAGCGCGTTATTGTAAGTAATATCGCAGGAACAACAAGAGATGCGGTCGATTCTCCATATAAATATAATGGCGATGATTATGTCATCATTGATACCGCTGGAATGAGGAAAAAAGGTAAGGTATACGAAAGTACTGAAAAGTACAGTGTTTTACGTGCATTACGAGCTATTGAACGTTCAGATGTTGTCCTAGTGGTCCTCGACGGGGAAGAAGGCATTATTGAACAGGATAAAAAGATTGCTGGGTATGCCCATCAGGCAGGACGAGCTATCGTTATTGTAGTGAACAAATGGGACGCAGTTGAAAAAGATGATAAAACGATGAAGAAGTTTGAAGAGAAAATTAGAGCTGAATTCCAGTTCCTTGACTATGCTCCAATTGTGTTCTTGTCTGCTAAAACGAAAGCACGTATCCATACTTTGCTTCCAATGATTAATTTGGCAAGTGAAAACCATGCACAGCGTATCCAAACGAATGTCCTGAATGATGTTATAATGGATGCAGTAGCAATGAATCCAACGCCAACCCATCACGGCAAAAGGTTGAAAATATATTATGCTACACAAGTGGCCGTTAAGCCGCCATCCTTTGTTGTCTTTGTAAATGATCCAGAATTAATGCACTTCTCCTATGAACGCTTCCTGGAGAATAAAATTAGAGATGCATTTGGATTTGAAGGAACGCCTATAAAAATATTTTCTCGACTACGTAAATAATTTTTTTGAGGAGTGGAGTCTATGCAACAATCAGTCACCATTTTGGGAGCAGGTTCGTGGGGAACTGCACTTGGAATTGTCCTTGCAGATAACGGACATGCGGTAAAAATCTGGGGGCATGAGTTAGAACATGTCAATGAGATAAATCGTGAACAGGCAAATATTCGTTATTTACCTGATGTCAAGCTCCCTTCCGCTATTAAGGCATACTATGATTTGGAAGAGGCATTGTCTGGCTCAGAGGTTATTGTTTTTGCTGTACCGACTAAAGCAATTCGTGAAGTGGCCCGCAAGGTTAAAGCGATTGTCCAGGATAAAGTGACAATCGTCCATGTAAGCAAAGGGATCGAGCCAGATAGCTTGCTGCGTATATCTGAAATGATAGAAGAAGAAATTTTGGATATAGCAAAAGATATCATTGTTCTCTCCGGCCCAAGCCATGCTGAAGAGGTAAGCAGAAGGATTCCTACAACCGTTACGGTTGCTTCTAAAAATATGGAAGCAGCAGTGCGTATTCAGGATTTATTTATGAACCAAAATTTCCGCGTGTATACGAACCAAGACTTAGTTGGTGTGGAAATTGGGGGTGCCTTGAAAAACATTATTGCCTTAGCAGCTGGGATTACGGATGGACTTGGATACGGAGATAATGCCAAAGCCGCTTTGATGACTCGCGGTCTTGCAGAAATCACTCGTCTGGGTGTGAAGATGGGAGCAAACCCGTTAACATTCCTTGGATTAACAGGTATCGGTGACCTTATTGTAACATGTACAAGCGTCCATTCAAGAAACTGGCGTGCCGGTAATATGCTTGGAAAAGGAAAGAATCTTGAAGAGGTTCTTGAAAGCATGGGAATGGTTGTTGAAGGCGTGAGAACAACGAAGGCAGCTTATCAGTTGTCGGAGAAATACCAAGTGAAGATGCCAATTACGACTGCCTTGTACGATGTCCTGTTTAATGACAAGGATATTAAGACAGAAGTAGATGATCTTATGACTAGAAGCAAGAAGCATGAAATGGAAGATTTGATGGATAGCATGATTAATAATCATTAATCAATGATTTTGTCAAAAAATAGGCATTTGTTACTTGCTAAGATGGTCATTTAAACATAGTATACTTTATAAAAGACTGAGCCAGCATAAACTTAGTCTAAGTCTATATATTTAGTCCAGGACGGAAGTTTGGGTATATAAAACCCGAGCTTCCGTTTTTGTTTTCTTTTAGGTATATTTTGGGTTATAATAGCAAAGGTTGAAAAAATATTATTCTTTTTAAAAATATGGTAAAAAGAATTGATGAAAAAGGGGTGCCGAATATTGAGCATAGCAATGCAAAAAATGTGGATTTCGATTGCTGGGATGGGCTTAATGGCAATCGCAGTGCTGGCTATATATCTAAGCAGATATAAATTAAAGGGTATATTAAAATATCTTTTAGCCACGATAGCCTATGTATCTATGTTTATAGCAGCCATTATTATGGTCATTATTATTGTGAGTGGTCCTACAAATGGATAAAGTGTTGAATAAGAAACTACATAAAATATCTGGAATGACATTCTTGCTGTGTACAATTCTTTTTCTATCCGGGTGTATGTATCCGCAGGAGAATTTACAGCAAAACCAGGTACCCTATGAAGATCAGGTCGAATCCGTTCAGAAAGCTGTTTTGGAATATAGAAAAGATAATGGCGGCAACCTGTTGCCGATTGTGACAAAGGATCAAGATACACCGTATTATATGAAATACATAATTGATTTTCAGAAATTGGTTCCAAAATATATGTCTGAAATTCCGGGAAATGCCTATGAAAATGGCGGGATTTTTGAATACACACTCGTTAATGAAGAAACAAATCCAACTGTTAGGCTGATTGATTTACGTTTAGCCGAGACAATACGGGATACCAAGCTGCAAGTTCAATCACAGGGCTATCCTGCGTTTGAAGAAAAAATTGGTACCAATGTCTATGCACTCAACTATAAAAATATGGGATTTGACAAGGAACCTACCGTGAAAAGTCCCTTCACAGGTAAATCGTTACACCTTGTTTTAGGCGAAGATGGCGAATTGTATATTGACTATACACCGGATTTATATGATTTACTTATTGATCGTTCGGCGGGATTTAAAAAGGGTGAAGATATAAGAGCAGAGTTAGTGAAAGACAGCCTCTTTGTTCCTGCCTATTCATTACCTTATACATGGGATCAAATAGCAAATAAACCTGTCTTTATGGCAATTGAGGAATAACCTTTCTTTTACAAAATATATTGTAAAAGAAAGGTTTTTTTTATTCCAGATTGTATTTTAAATTTTGACATCTCCTGAATAATTCGGTGCTTTATCATGATACTCCGAATAATTGGTTCATTTTTAATCAAAATAGCAGTCGGTTGTTTACATAAAAGGAGAGGAGAGAAAAAACTAGTCATAAGTTTAATGGGATATAGCATAAATATATAGTGTCCAAGTTTATAAGACTATCAATAATTACGTATATGTACTCATATATGGAGGAATCGGGAGGGGATCTCTTGGAAAGGGTCGATATATTTAAGGATATAGCCGAGAGAACCGGCGGCGATATATATTTAGGAGTAGTTGGAGCCGTTCGGACGGGTAAATCTACATTTATTAAGAAATTTATGGAGTTGGTTGTTCTTCCTGGGATGAAAAGTGAAGCTGAAAAAGCACGTACGATTGATGAATTACCACAAAGTGCAGCAGGAAGAACGATCATGACTACGGAACCTAAATTTGTGCCGAACCAGGCAGCGCAGGTTCAGGTAGACGAAGGGTTAGAGGTCAATATTCGTATGGTTGACTGTGTAGGATATACCGTTCCTGGTGCGAAAGGATATGAGGATGAGAATGGGCCAAGGATGATTCATACGCCTTGGTATGAAGAGCCAATTCCGTTTCATGAAGCAGCTGAAATTGGCACTCGTAAGGTCATACAGGACCATTCTACAATTGGCGTTGTAGTGACGACAGATGGGTCAATAGGAGAGATACCAAGGTTAGACTATGTAGATGCTGAGGAAAGGGTCGTAGAAGAGCTAAAAGAGGTTGGAAAGCCTTTTATCATGATTATTAATACAGTCAGCCCTTATCACCCGGATACAGAGATTCTGCGTGCTAAGCTTCAGGAAAAATATGATATCCCGGTGCTTGCCATAAGTGTTGAGAGCATGCGGGAAGGGGATGTGTTAAATGTCCTGCGGGAAGCATTGTTTGAGTTCCCTGTTCTGGAAGTGAATGTGAATCTACCTAGATGGGTTATGGTGCTTAATGAAAATCATTGGCTGAGGGTCAGCTATCAGGATGCTATAAGAGAAACGGTTCAGGATATTAAAAGGCTTAGAGATGTTGATAGACTCGTCCATCTTTTTGAAGAGTATGAGTTTGTTGGTCATGCTTCATTGGCTGGGATTGAAATGGGCCAGGGAGTAGCTGAAATAGATTTATCAGCACCTGATGAATTGTATGACCTGGTTCTAAAAGAGATTGTGGGTGTTGAGATACGAGGGAAGGATCATTTGCTTGAATTAATGCAGGATTTTGCTTACGCGAAAGCGGAGTATGACCAGGTCGCGGATGCCCTTAAAATGGTTAAACAAACGGGTTATGGTGTTGCTTCTCCTTCTCTGGCGGATATGAGTCTGGATGAACCGGAAATCATTAGACAGGGATCCAGGTTTGGAGTTAGGCTGAAAGCTGTGGCGCCATCCATTCATATGATAAAAGTAGATGTTGAATCAGAATTTGCCCCTATAATCGGAACAGAGAAACAAAGTGAAGAATTGGTTCGTTATTTAATGGCGGATTTTGAAGATAATCCTCTGAGCATCTGGAATTCAGATATATTTGGCCGCAGTTTGTCTACTGTAGTTCGTGAGGGAATCCAAGCTAAATTAAGTTTGATGCCGGAGAATGCACGATATAAATTAAAGGAAACGCTTGAAAGAATCATTAATGAAGGATCTGGCGGATTAATTGCCATTATTCTTTAACAGATACAGAGGGTTTTACGGACCGTAACGGATCCGTAATCCTCTGTATTTTTTTGCAAAAATCAAGTGTTTTTATAAATGCTTTAACTTTCAAAATACCTCAAATAAGAAGATATGGCAATAAAAATAGAAAAATAACCTACATTATTCGAATAAATGCCTGTAAATTCGCCAATTTACTTGATATGGTCTATGGATTATGATAATCTTTTATCAGAAATCAAATTCAAAGCAAAAACCCTTATATATCAATGTTTATCAATGGTTTTTTATGTTAAAAATGATTAATGACAAAATATTTCAAGTTTTTGTTTTGACTGATTGAAAATATTTCATTACAACTTAAAAAGTATTGAAGTAGAATGGAAGCATACTTTGGGAGGAGGTGAATGGCATGAACAAAACAGAATTAATCAACGCTGTTGCTGAAGCTAGCGAGCTTTCTAAAAAAGACGCAACTAAAGCAGTAGACGCAGTGTTCGAATCCATTTTAGAAGCTCTTAAAAATGGAGATAAAGTACAATTGATTGGTTTCGGTAACTTTGAAGTTCGTGAGCGTGCTGCTCGTAAAGGACGTAACCCGCAAACTGGTGAAGAAATCGAAATCAGTGCCAGCAAAGTACCTGCATTCAAACCAGGGAAAGCACTTAAAGACGCTGTTAAGTAATTTTTACATACGATTTTACTTGAATAAGCGCTATACGCGATTAGAGTCATTACCAATTTCTTTGGTAATGACTCTTTTTCTATTATGAAGTCCATAATCTATGGCTCTAAGAATAAAATGTGCTACTATGGAAATAGTTGAAATTAGGTATAGCAATGGGAGGAAGACATAAAATGAGTGAAATCAATCGCGGTAAAATAGAAGAAGCAGTGACAATGATTTTGGAGGCTCTTGGGGAAGATCCAACAAGGGAAGGGCTCCTGGACACACCTAAACGTGTAGCAAAAATGTATGAAGAGGTATTTTCCGGATTGAGACAGGATCCTAAAGAATATTTTGAAACGGTATTCGGTGAAGATCATGAAGAATTAGTCCTTGTTAAGGATATCCCTTTTTATTCTATGTGTGAGCACCATCTCGTGCCATTCTTTGGAGTGGCACATGTGGCCTACATACCAAAAGGCGGACGTGTTACAGGTTTGAGTAAATTAGCCAGAGCGGTCGAAGCAGTGAGCAGAAGGCCGCAATTACAGGAACGGATTACATCAACTGTTGCAGATTCTATTATGGACACACTGGCTCCTCATGGAGTGATGGTCGTAGTTGAAGCTGAGCATATGTGCATGACTATGAGAGGTGTTAAAAAACCAGGATCGAAGACAATTACTTCCGCAGTAAGAGGAACATTGGCGACAGACTCAATCTCCCGTCAGGAAGTATTAAGCTTAATTAATAAATAATCATGAGATAAAAGTTGAAAAGGAGTAAGAGAATGGAGAACCTTCAATCAAATGATTTTGTAGTTATAAAAGCATTGGAAGATGGAGTGAGTGTTATTGGATTAACCAGAGGTGAGGATACTAAATTCCATCATTCAGAAAAGCTTGATAAAGGTGAAGTGTTATTTGTTCAATTTACAGAACACACATCAGCTATGAAAATCAGAGGAAAAGCGGTTATGTACACGCCATACGGTGAAATAGAAAGTGAAAAGGAATAACCGATTATCTATTCTCTCCTTTTAAACCATTCGACAGCAATTTAAAAGGATAGTAAGATAAGTATGATGAATACGTAATGTACCGATTATGGTACGGAATCAGAAGTGGAAGCATGGGTGATTACCATTGGATAGCATCAATAATGAAGTCATACAATTTAATAGTGAGATAAAGAAACTTATCTATCATTCTTTAATATTAGATCATATTGATCGGCCAGTCATAAATGATGATATGATAGCGGTTATGGTTAAAATTCTGCGTGATGCTAATGTGGATCAAAAGTTTATGCCATATTACATAGTATCTGTCATGCTTATGCAAATTGCCCTGGATACCCATGAGGGAGTTTCAAACACAGAGGAATCCGAAAGTCCGGCAAAATTAAGGAAACGGCAGTTATCGATTTTGGCTGGAGATTATTATAGCAGTATGTATTATCATATATTGGCGAAAACAAAAGATATCGAGTTTATTAACCTAATGTCCAGGGGAGTTCAGGAAGTGAATGAGGCTAAGGTACACTTATATATGGATAAGGATGCTGATATAGATACATTAGTAAAGTATCTTAAACAGATTGAAACCATACTGGTCGAAAAAACAGCTGAGTATTTTAACGTAATTGAACAAAAGGATTTGTTTATAGACTTTTTATTATGGAATAGATTAATGGCAGAATTGGACGGTTATCAAAATAAGTGTAACTCTAAATTTATTCAAGCCTTACAATCAATACATAGTGTAAATGATGAAACTGCTGATAAAATATCAGATTTACTTAAAAGGGAAATTACAAAGGTAAGTGATAGATTAAGATCAGCTATGTTGCAATACAATTTTAAGGATGAAATGGTTTTACGGATTGAGACAAGTATAAGGTAATCTTGAAAACATATAAAAAGACGATGTGGGGAAAGGGAATTCATAATGAAACAACAAACAAAAGAGGAACGTGTACACGGTGTCTTTGAAAAGATTTCTGATAATTATGATTCTATGAATTCAGTAATCAGTTTCCAGTTACATAAGCGTTGGCGTGCCGATACGATGAAAAAAATGGATGTTAAACAGGGAGATCAGGCACTGGATGTATGCTGCGGTACAGCTGACTGGACGATAGCGCTGGCGAGACAGATTGGCGATTCTGGTAAGGTAACGGGTTTGGACTTCAGTAAAAATATGCTCAAGATTGGCGAACAAAAGGTTAAAAAGGAGCAGTTAAATAATGTGGAACTGCTTCATGGGAATGCAATGGAGCTTCCCTTTGAAGATAATACATTTGACTTTGTCACAATTGGATTTGGTCTTCGGAATGTCCCTGACTACTTAACGGTATTGAAAGAAATGAACCGTGTTCTGAAACCGGGTGGCATGGCTGTTTGTTTAGATACTTCTCAACCGACGTTACCGGTTTACAGACAGCTATATTATTTTTATTTTAAGCATATTATGCCTCTCTTGGGTAAATTATTGGCTAAGAGTTACAAGGAGTATTCCTGGCTGCAGGAATCTGCATCTGATTTTCCAAGTGCACCGGCATTGAAAAGACTCTTTGAAGAAGCCGGTTTTGTGAAGGTTAAATATAAACCTTATTCCGGTGGTGCAGCTGCGTCTCATTTTGGATTCAAACAATCAAAATAAAGGGCGCATATTAGTTTAACGGGAAGTGGAACTATGAAATTACCAAAATTGTATTCAATTTTCAGACAGGATATCCAATTAATCGAAAAAGAGCTGCGTTCATCGATACAAACTGAATGCAGACCACTTCAGGAAGCATCTATGCACACTCTGAAAGCTGGAGGCAAACGCATACGCCCTGTTTTTGTACTGCTCACCGCAAAATTTGGAGAGTATGATATTAATCAAATTAAGCATGCTGCAGTTGCTCTGGAACTTATTCACTCAGCATCATTAGTACATGATGATATCATTGACGAAGCCAAACTGCGTAGGGGATCACTGACGGTTCGTTCCAAATGGGATAATAAAATGGCTACTTATACAGGAGATTACATATTTGCCAGGGCTCAGGAGCTTATGACTCATATTAAAGATCCATTGGCACATCAGGTAGTAGCTAAAACCATCATGGAAGTCAGCATTGGCGAAATAGAACAAATACGTGATAAATACAATTTTGATCAAAATCTACGTAACTATTTAAAGCGTATTAAACGAAAAACGGCTGTCTTAATTGCGGCCAGCTGCCAATTAGGTGCGATCAGTGCAGGGGTATCGGAGGATATACACAAAAAATTATTCTTGTATGGATACTATGTGGGCATGTCCTTTCAAATAATGGATGACATACTTGATTTCACGGCCTCTGAAAAAGATCTGGGGAAACCTGCGGGTAGTGATTTGTGGCAGGGGAATATTACCTTACCTGTTTTGTATGCCTTACAGCAACCGCAATTGGCCAAGCTTATCCGAACTGTTCACGAAGATATGAGGTTAGAAGAGTTGCAGCCTATACTCGAATCTATCAAGCAATCAGGAGCAATCGAGAAATCCATCGACTTAAGCAATGCTTACCTGGATAAAGCATTTGATATTCTAGAATTATTGCCAGAGTCGAAGGATACGGATTATTTATATGAAATAGCAAGATTTATCGGAAAAAGGAAATACTAAAATGCTATTTCCTTTTTTGTTTGCTTTATACATGTAAATAATGGTATTATTCTTTCTGAAAGCCCATACATACGAACAGAGGTGTAATTATGGAAAAAACATTTTTAATGGTTAAACCAGATGGTGTACAAAGAAATTTAATCGGGGAAATTGTATCACGTTTAGAAAGAAAGGGCTTTCAGCTTGTTGGAGCGAAATTGATGATGATTCCAACAGAGGCGGCTGAAAAGCATTACGAGGAACATAAAGAGCGTCCTTTCTTTGGTGAATTGGTTGACTTTATTACATCAGGACCAGTTTTTGCAATGGCATGGCAAGGGGAAAATGTGATTGCGACTGCTCGTCAAATGATGGGATCTACCAATCCAAAAGATGCTGCTCCTGGTACAATTCGCGGAGATTATGGTGTAACGGTAGGCAAAAACATTATCCATGGCTCTGATTCACCTGCAAGTGCCGAGAGAGAACTTGGAATCTTCTTTAAAGAAGAAGAGCTTGCTGAATATACAAAATTAGCGAATGAGTGGATTTATTAAGTAGATAGATAAAGATTAAGGGCTGTCAACAAGGTTGACGGCTTTTTTAATTGCATATCTTACCGGTTTATGGGGGTTTATAGAATAGATCATGTGATCGTTATGGGCATACGTAATAAGTGTGGTTATATCATTGAATCTGCTAATTTTGTATACTTATAGTAAAAGAATTTATTGGAGTCGTAGGGGTATATGATAAAAATTAATGATGACTATCAGGGGTTTGTTAAAGGGATTAACTATTTAACAGGAATCAATTTATCTTTATATAAGGAAGCGCAAATGAAAAGAAGAATTACCTCCTTATATGAAAAACAAGGTTTTAATGGGTTTCAGGATTATTACAATCATCTTCGTAAAGACCAATATTTATTAAATGAGCTTCTGGACCGTATGACGATTAATGTTTCGAACTTCTTTCGGAATTATAGAAGGTGGGAGGTTTTGGAGAAGGAGATTCTGCCAGAATTATTGTCTGAAAAAAAGACTTTGAAAATTTGGAGCGCCGCTTGTTCAACTGGTGATGAACCCTATTCACTTGCCATGGTGCTAACCCGCTTAAATGCCCTGAATCGTGTCTCTATCCTGGCAACCGATATAGATCAGAATGCCTTAGAAATTTGCAGGAGAGGCATTTATTCAGAAAAATCTTTGGGGGAAGTACCAGTAGAGTTAAAGAATAAGCATTTCGAATTCGTGGATGGATTTTATCATATTAATCAACAAATAAAAAATGCGGTCACGTTCAAGAAACATAATTTACTGGCTGATTCGTATGGCCAATCATACGATTTAATCATATGCCGTAATGTTTTGATTTATTTTACGGATGAAGCAAAGGGTTTATTATATAAGAAATTTTCCCAATCACTTCGTCCTGGCGGAGTTTTGTTTGTGGGCAGTACTGAACAGATCTTCAACCCAACTGTATATGATTTTATCAGTACAAATACGTTTTTTTATAAAAAGAGAAATCATCATAGGGTACATAGCTAATAGACATACTGAAATGAAAGATAATCAGGAGACGTCGGCAGAGAGTGAATGGTAGTACCTTGTTAATCTGATGTACAATATAAGCAAGAAAATTACCATAAGAATAACAGTATATGATATATTATTACATAAATGCTTTAAAGTGATGAAGGAGGAGCCTTATGAGATATATAACTGCTGGGGAATCCCACGGCCCCCAATTAACAACTTTAATAGAAGGATTACCTGCAGGAATGCCGTTGTCTGAGGAAGATATCAACAAGCATCTTGCCAGGAGACAAAAGGGATATGGACGCGGTAGAAGAATGCAAATTGAAAAAGATACAGTAGAGATTACAGCAGGAATTCGTCATGGCAGGACATTAGGATCACCTGTTGCTCTGCAAGTTAAAAACCGGGACTGGACTCATTGGACCCATGTCATGGGAATTGAGCCAATTGATGAAAAGGCAGAAGACGAAATTAAACGTAAAATCACAAGACCGCGCCCAGGGCATGCTGACCTGAATGGCGGTATGAAATATGGACATAGGGATTTGCGCAATGTTTTAGAGCGCTCGTCTGCAAGAGAAACAACTGTCCGAGTGGCAGCGGGAGCTGTTGCGGTGAAACTGCTTAGTCTGCTTGGTATAGAAATTGTTTCGCATGTTGTTGAAATCGGTGGCATTAAAGCAGCTGAAACAGAGGTTAAGGATATTAAAGAGATCCAACAGCTGGCAGAGGATTCTCCGGTTCGCTGTCTTGATGAAAAAGCTGCTGAGAAGATGATGGAAGCCATTGATTTGGCTAAAAAGAATGGCGATACATTAGGTGGTGTCGTTGAAGTAGTGGCGACTGGAATGCCTGCTGGTGTCGGGAGCTATGTTCATTATGATCGTAAACTAGATGCAAAAATTGCAGGTGCAATCCTTAGTATTAATGCATTTAAGGGTGTCGAATTCGGGATTGGCTTTGAAGCGGCCAGAATTCCAGGCAGTCAGGTGCATGATGAAATCATTTGGGAGGAAGGACAGGGATATAGCCGTAAAACGAATCGCCTAGGCGGTTTTGAAGGCGGAATGACAACTGGAATGCCTGTAGTAGTGCGTGGAGTCATGAAACCAATCCCTACCTTGTATAAGCCGCTCAAAAGTGTGGATATTGATACTAAAGAGTCATTTACAGCCTCGATAGAACGCTCTGATGCATGTGCTGTTCCGGCAGCGGCAGTCGTTGCTGAGCATGTGGTAGCATGGGAGCTTGCCAATGCAATCATTGAACAGTTTTATTCTGATCGGATGGAGACATTGGTTGAATCCGTTAATCAGCAAAGAATGTATGCGAGGGAATTCTAATGGAAACTATTCAAATTAAAACTTCTTCAAAGGAGTATCCGATTTTTATAGGTGATGGAGTGATTGAAGAGCTCCCCATATTTTTGGAGAAAAATTTCAAAGGAAAACCAAAAGTATATATGATATCGGATGAACTGGTATCGTCTCTTTATTCTGAGCTGATTAAAACGTTGTTGGCCAAACGTGGCTATGAAGTAATCATCCATGCCGTACCAACAGGAGAAAGAGCAAAATCATTCTCTGTATACGAAGAATGTTTAACGGTAGGATTTGAAAATAAACTTGATCGTGACAGCCTCGTGTTAGCTCTGGGCGGGGGAGTGGTTGGAGATTTAGCTGGATTTGTAGCTGCGACCTATATGAGAGGTATTCCCTATATTCAACTGCCAACAACCTTGCTGGCTCATGACAGTGCAGTTGGAGGAAAAGTGGCTATTAACCATCAGCTGGGTAAAAATCTAGTAGGCTGTTTCTATCAACCGGAGGCAGTCTTCTATGATAGTTCCTTTTTATCCACTTTACCAGAGAAGGAATGGCGCTCAGGATTTGCCGAGTTAATTAAGCATGCCCTACTATGCAGTAAATCCTTTTATGACGATTTAAGAAATCAGTATTGCAGTATTTCTGACCTGCAATCCAAATCATTGGCTTCGTATATAAAAAAAGGGATTTCTGTTAAAGCTACTATTGTATCGGAGGATGAAAAGGAGAAAGGCTCGCGTGCTTTTCTTAATTTTGGTCATACATTAGCTCATGCGATTGAAGGGGCAGCTGGATATGGAGTGGTAACCCACGGGGAAGCTGTAGCCTTTGGTATGTTATTTGACCTATATTTGAGCCAAAAGTATGCTGATTTTTCTTTTAATCTAACTGCATTTAAGGATTGGTTAACCAATTTAGGCTATCTACAAATACCAAAAGAAATTTTATCAGCAGAATTATTGCTGCCATTTATGAAACTTGATAAGAAAAATAAACAAGGGACAATAGCGACGGTCCTTTTAAATGATTATGGCAGCCCAGCCTTACATTCCTATTCTGATACGGAAATACAAGACGAATTAACCTATTTCTTAAACAATATAGTCGGAAGGGAGAAGGGTTATTCATTATGATGAGAGGCATCCGAGGAGCCATTACCATAGAAGCAAATAAAAAAGAACTCATTGAAAATAAAACAGAGATCTTACTTCGAGAAATGATTCAACAGAATCATCTTCAGGCAGAATCTATTGCATCTATATTCATATCTGTTACAGACGATATAGATGCAGGATTTCCAGCTGCTATTGTTAGAAAAATAGATGGATTTACATATGTTCCCGTTATGTGCATGCGTGAAATTCCAGTACCGGGTTCCTTATCATTGGCCATACGGATTATGATTCATGCCAATATGGATACAGCCCAAAAGGATATCAAGCATATTTATCTGGAGGGGGCTACGGTCCTTAGACCTGATTTAACAGAGAAATAAGCAATAAAAAAGGGGGAACTGGAGCTTTGAAATGGAAGAATCATTTATATACATTAGAGCCTTATAAGCCAGGCAAACCAATTGAGGACGTAAAAAGGGAGTTTGGGTTGGAGGAGATCATCAAACTGGCATCAAATGAAAACCCATATGGATATTCATCCGAGGTCGCAAAAACGCTGAAGGAAACAGAATGGTCACTTCCCTTGTATCCGGATGGCGGGGCCGTTAATTTGCGTGAAGTCTTATCTAACTATTTAGGAGTTGAAAAAAATCAGCTTATCTTTGGAAATGGTTCTGATAATATTATCCAAATGATAGCAAAGGCGATTCTTGCTCCTGGTGTAAATACGGTTATGTCTACGGGTACCTTTAGTCAGTATAGCCATAATGCCATTCTGGAGCAGTCAGAGATCAGGGAGGTGCCGCATATAAATGGCAGACATGATCTTGATGGCATGCTTCGTCAGATTGATGCTGACACGGGGATTGTGTGGATTTGTTCTCCTAATAATCCGACAGGCGAATACATAAGAGGTGAGGAGCTTCTCCTATTTTTGAGTCAGGTGCCTAACGATGTATTAGTTGTATTTGATGCAGCTTATTATGAGTACGTCACAGCTATAGATTATCCTGAAATCTTGCCGTTAATTAATCAGTTTGATAATTTAATCCTATTGCATACTTTTTCCAAGATTTACGGGATGGCGGCTTTGCGTATTGGTTATGGAGTGGCTAATTCCGATATTATCCGTATGCTTGAGCCTGCAAGAGAGCCGTTTAACGTCAATGCATTAGCTCAAAAGGCTGCGATTGCTGCTATAAGTGATCAACAATTTATTGAGGAATGCAAACAAAAAAATAGAGATGGCCTTCAGCAATATTATGAATTTTGTAAGATTCATAACTTAAGTTACTATCCATCACAGGCAAATTTCATCTTAATCGATACAGGTCATGATGGGGATGAAGTCTTTCAGTATTTAATGAGAAAAGGCTTTATCGTTCGTTCCGGCCAGGCTTTGGGTTTCCCGACATCCATTCGGATTACAGTTGGTTCTGACCAGCAGAATGAAGCTGTTTTGAAAGAGCTGAAAAATTTCCTTTTGATGAAAGAAAATAAAGAAACCAAATAGATAGTAGGTGAGGTGCCTCCATGCGTGGGAATGTATTAATGATAGGTCTTGGTTTAATTGGAGGATCCATTGCTTTATCTATTAAAAAGGAACATCCGAAGGCGTTGATACTAGGGTATGATGTGGATAGAAAACAGGTGCAGCTGGCAAAAGCATTAAAAGTAATAGATGAAGAGACTTTGGATTATAAAGAGGCAGCTGGAAGAGCAGATGTTATCATTATCGGAGTCCCGGTGCAAGCTACATCAACCGTTATGGAAAGCCTGTCAGCATGTACGCTGAAAAAAAGCGTTATAATTACGGATGTAGGAAGTACAAAGGCAAAGATCATGAAAGAAGCAGAGCGTTTGTTTAGCATGAATTATACGTTTATAGGCGGTCACCCAATGGCCGGATCTCATAAAAGCGGAGTAGCTGCGGCAAAAGTGCATCTTTTTGAAAATGCTTTTTATATATTGACTCCTGCTGCTCATGCCGGTGTTAAAGAGGTTGCTGAGCTGAAGATGTGGCTGAAGGGGACGAAAGCCAAATTCATTGAAGTGGATGCTCATGAGCACGATTTAATGACAGGTGTCATCAGTCATTTGCCGCATATTATGGCAGCCTCGATTGTTAATCAGGCTGAACAGGCTGAAGCGAAACATGATTTAGTTGCAAGACTTGCTGCCGGAGGATTCAGGGATATTACCCGAATAGCTTCATCCAGTCCTCAAATGTGGAAGGATATTCTGATTCAAAATGATCAAGTATTAATCGATCTTTTGGACTCCTGGATAGATGAAATGTCAGAGGTGAGAGAATGGATTCGTACGAAGGATGAGGAAAGATTATATTCCTTTTTCCAAAGTGCAAAAATGTTTCGTGATGAGATGCCGGCCCGTAAAAAGGGTGCAATTCCTTCCTTTTATGATTTATATGTGGATGTCCCGGATTATCCAGGAGTCATTTCGGAGATTACCGGTTATTTAGCAAAATCTAATATAAGTATAACTAATATAAGAATCATTGAGACGCGTGAAGAAGTGTACGGTGTATTGGTGATCTCCTTCCAATCAGGTGAAGATCGCAAACTAGCGGTGGAATGTTTACGTGATGCAACTAATTACGATACTTATTATGACTGAGATAAAAAGGAGGAAAGGCATGGGAAAAATCCTATTATTCAAAAACCCCCAGTTGAAAGGCACGATTGAAGTGCCGGGAGATAAATCTATTTCGCACAGAGCGGTCATGTTTGGGGCAATAGCGGAAGGGAAAACGACGGTATATCATTTCTTAGAGGGCCAGGATTGCTTAAGTACTATTGAGTGTTTTCAAAAAATGGGTGTGGATATACAAAGAGAAGGCGATAAGGTCACCATCCAGGGTAATGGATATGGCGGTTTAAAGGAGCCGATTGGCTTGCTTGATGTCGGCAATTCAGGGACAACCATCCGACTGCTTATGGGGTTACTCGCCAACCAGCCCTTTTCTATTACTTTCACTGGTGATGAATCCATTGCAAAAAGGCCAATGAGAAGAGTGGTAGATCCGCTGAGGAAAATGGGAGCAAGAATATCCGGAAAAGAAGATGGTAACTTTATACCACTTGAAATGAACCAGAGTGAGCTGTCAGGTATTGAATATGAGCTTCCGGTAGCAAGTGCCCAGGTGAAATCAGCTATTCTTTTGGCAGGATTACATGCGAAGGGAACCACTACTGTCATTGAAAAAGCAGCCACGAGGGATCATACTGAACGGATGATTGAATCGTTTGGGGGGAGTATCCATATCGACGGCAATATGATCAGAGTTACAGGAAATCAGGTGCTGAGCGGTAAGGATGTTCATGTTCCCGGAGATATCTCCTCTGCAGCGTTTTGGATGGTTGCCGGTACCATTGTACCGAATAGTGAGATTATATTAAAGAACGTTGGGCTGAATCAAACAAGAACGGGAATTATTGATGTTTTGAAAGAAATGGGAGCAAATATTGAAATTCAGTTAGATCAACAAGGAGAACTTGCGGAAGAATCCGGTACGGTAACAGTGAAAACTTCCTCTTTAAAGGGGATAACAATTGCCGGAGATATCATCCCAAGGTTAATTGATGAGCTGCCTGTTATTGCCCTGTTAGCTTCACAGGCTAAGGGAAAAACCGTCATTAAAGATGCTGCTGAGTTAAAGGTTAAAGAAACAAATCGAATTGATGCCATCGCTACTCAATTGGGTGCGCTTGGTGTCGATATAACTCCAACAGACGATGGTTTAATCATTGAGGGAGAACAAACCTTGCATGGAGGTACGGTGGACAGTCTGGGGGACCACCGAATCGGAATGACATTGGCAATTGCTTCACTCATTTCCAAAGACTCTGTAGTATTAAATAATGCTGATGCCATTTCAGTATCCTATCCAGGTTTCTTTGATGATTTAATTAAGCTTGTATCCATTCAGGAATAAAAGAGAGGGAAACCTCTCTTTTTTTGGTACTAAAATTTCTGATAGTTTCATAGCATGTCTAAAAGAAAGTCAATGAAACTCTTGCCTTTACACATGTAAAAATGGTTGATAGGGCGGTGAAAATGTAATCAATTAAATGGATAGATAGAACGAAATGGAAGAGTACGATTCGGTCGCTTTTTGTTAATTGATAAAGTATACTTATATAACCTTAAAATTAAGACTCCTAGCTCTATGCCACAAAAAAAATCATTTAATTTCCTTATCAGATAAATATTTTTTTCTGGAGTTTCCATTAGCTCTTTATACAGGTTAAAAAAAGTGAGTATAATAGGGGTAATAACAAAATTTTAGAGGCTCCGGATTGGACGAACATTATTTTGCCGAATGACCAGCAGATTTGTTATAGATTTAGGGAAACAGAAAGGAATACCAATGATGAAAATTGAATCAATTATAAAAAAACTGATGCAAGGTGAATTTGAAGAAGCTAAAAAACATATAAATCAGATTAAGCAATCCAACAATGATGACGATGTTTATACCTTGGCGGAAGAAATCGCTTCACTTGGATTTATGGAAGAGGCAAAGGAGCTTTTTGAAGAATTGCTGAAGCGTTATCCCGATGAAGGAGAGATTTTATTTTCATTGGCTGAAGTATCAACTGAATTGGGGCAGGAAGAGGAAGCATTGTTGTATTTAGAGAAAATTGATCAGGAAGATCCGATGTACCCAGGAGCACTCCTATTATTAGGGGATTTATATCAGGGAATGGGTATGGAGGAGGTCAGTGTTCAGAAGCTGAAAGAGGCCAATCGAATTTTACCGGATGAACCTATTGTAAAGTTTGCTCTTGCAGAACTTTATTATCAACAAGGACATTTCCGTTCGGCTGTAGAATTATATAGCAGTATCTTAAAGAATGAGACTGTAATAAATGGCGTTTCAATTTATAAGAGATTAGCCTTATCACTTGTATCGTTGGGCGAATTTGAAGAGTCGCTCCCTTATTTCAAGAAAGCTGGCAGGGAGGATGATGACGTAAATTTATTGTTTGAATATGGATTTGCTGCGTATCATGCAGGAGAATTTCCAACGGCAATAGCTAAGTTTACAGAGCTTAAGGAAATAGACCCTGCCTATCATTCACTTTATTTGTATTTAGCCATGGCCTATGAAGAGTCCCTTGATTTGGAAAAAGCACTGGATGTTGCAGAAGAAGGGATTAAGGAAGATCCATTCAATAAGGAAATATTCCTGTATGGTGCTGAGCTGGCAACTAAGCTTGGAAACACAGAGAAAGCTATTAAATGGCTATCGGAAGCTATTGCGATTGATCCGGGTTACCTCGAGGCAATTCTAACTTTAGGGAAGCTTTATTTACACGAAGAAATGTTTGACCATGTCATTGATTTGGTATCTTCTGTTAGAGCGATGGGGGAGGATGATCCGCAATTTAATTGGCTCCTGGCAACGGCATATTCAGAGCTCGAGGAGTATAGTGAAGCATTGTCATGTTACAAAGAGGCACATGAATTTTTTGGGGATAATAAAGACTTTTTACATGAATACGGTTATTTCTTGCTGGAAGACAGTAAATTTGAAGAAGCTAGGTCGATATTTAAGACATTACTCCACGAAGACCCAAGCAATGATGAGTATATTGATATTTTAGAACGAATTTAACTAATTTGTACAGAGGAGGGCTCCACCTTGAAAACCCCTGTTTCTGTCGATGAGAAGAAGGAATTTATACGCTGGTTTCTGAACCATTACCAATTAAAGCGCAGAGAATGTGTATGGATATTAAATTACTTAATGAGTCATGATCAGCTCATGATGAATGTTCATTTCGTGGAAGGGGCTAAGTATTGTCCAAAAGGAATGGTCATGTCCACTCATTGTGTGGAAGATGTGCCATTTAGATTCTATAAGAGTAATATCATGACAACCGACGCAGAGAAGTCATTCCATGATATACGGCTTAATAAGGACGAGGATATCTACATACAACTGAATTTCAGGACAGCCTACTCATCCTATCAGTATGCAGCCGTACTCGAGGAAAATCCTTATCAGCCAAAAAACCTCCCCGGTAATGAGCAGGATCAATATATTGCAGAAAATATTTTAAAAATCAGTCTATCAAGATTCGAAGAGGATCGATTAGCACAGATGATAGATGAGGCAATCGATAACCGTGATATAGAATTATTTAATAAATTAAGCAGTCAGTTGAAAAGAATCCGATCTCAGGAATCTTTTAACTAATAACAGCCACACATATTTCTTTGAGAGAAAGAGAATATGTGTGGTCTTTTTTTTTGCTTCAACACTTGATTTGGCAGATGCTTATCCCAGCCGGATGAGGAACAAAGATTTCTCCCTGAATTGTAAGCTTATTTGTATATATTTTACTTATTATGTTTTACAATGGAAAAAGAAGTCGAGGGGGAAAATTATGAAATATCAGTCAGTTGATACAGAATTATTTAGTAAATCCAAAGAATATATTGATACTATAGTTATCCCGTTAAATCCGGTTGATTTTGATGATACATTTAGCCAGACGGTATCATCCTATGAATTTATGACATTGCTGACTCATGAGCTCGAAAAAGAATTAAAGGGTCGTCTATTTTTAGCCCTGCCTCTGCCATATATTAAAAATAGTAAGACGGAGGAGAAATTAAATCTCTTGTCTGTTTGGGCAGATTATTATAGAGGTCAGGGATTTAAATATATCCAATTTCTCACTACTGACAGTAAATGGACAAGTATAGATGAGAGCGAACATGTTCTATGGATACCGGCAATCCCCATCGAAAAAATGCCTTTGGATGCGATTAAAACGGTTATAAGTGAACAAACGAAACAGCTTGTTGATATCCTCGCAGAATCCTGGAATAAATAATATTTTTGTAAGTAAATAGTATATTGGTATAAAACAGGAAAAATAAAACATCTATTTCCTTAACTGGGAGTTTATTGACCTATTAAAAATATTAGGATATTATTGTAATGTCCTAGTTTTATGGAGTTTGTGCAATTTTCTATTTTGTATGACTTTTTCGATATAAGGGGGGGAGAAATTTTATGAGCAGCCAAAAAGTATCAAGACGCCAATTTCTGAATTATACGCTTATGGGCGTTGGGGGGTTCATGGGAGCGGCAACACTTATGCCTATGCTGCGTTTTGCAGTCGATCCAGCTTTAAAAGCGAATGCATCTGGGGAGTTCATTAATACCGGATTAAAAATATCTGAGATTACTGAAACACCAACTCGTGTCGATTATAAAACTGAGGTAAAAGATGGATGGTACGAAGCTGAAGAGACAAGAACAGCATGGGTTTACAAGGATGAGAACGGCAAGATAGTTGCCCTTTCTCCGGAATGTAAACATTTGGGGTGTACGGTGAACTGGGAAGGATCAGAAGATCATAAGAATGAGTTTTATTGCCCATGTCACGGGGGGCGTTACGAAAAGAATGGTAAAAACATTCCGAAAACACCTCCAATCGGACCGCTCGATGTTTACGACAAGCAGGAAAAAGATGGAGTATTATACTTGGGCAATGCAAAAGAAAACGAAGTGTAGGGAGGCATAATTAATGCTTAATAAAATGTACGATTGGATTGATGAGCGATTGGATATCACGCCATTATGGCGCGACATTGCTGATCATGAAGTCCCTGAGCATGTAAACCCTGCCCATCACTTTTCGGCATTTGTTTATTGTTTTGGGGGATTGACGTTTTTCATTGTAGTCATTCAAATTTTATCCGGAATGTTTTTAACTATGTACTATGTGCCGGATATTAAAAATGCATGGGAATCTGTTTATTATTTACAAAATGAAGTTGCTTTTGGTCAAATTGTTCGGGGCATGCATCACTGGGGAGCAAGTGTCGTCATTGTCATGATGTTTTTACATACTCTTCGTGTGTTCTTCCAGGGTGCCTATAAAAAGCCACGTGAATTAAACTGGATTGTTGGAGTTTTAATCTTCTTTATAATGCTAGCTCTAGGATTGACAGGGTATCTGCTTCCTTGGGATATGAAAGCGCTATTCGCTACAAAAGTAACGTTGACCATTATCGATTCGGTGCCATTCATCGGGCCATACTTAAAAACGTTGCTTGCTGGTGACCCTACGATTGTTGGGGCGCAAACCTTAACGCGTTTCTTTGCGATTCATGTATTCTTCCTTCCAGCGGCGCTTATTGGACTAATTGCAGCTCACTTCTTAATGATACGCAAACAGGGAATATCAGGACCGCTATAAGATATTAGTTGAAAATGGAAATGTTACGAAGGAGGGGATATCCTTATGCATCGTGGTAAAGGAATGAGATTTGTAGGGGATTCAAGGATAAGCGCAGATAGAAAACCGAATATTCCAAAAGATTATTCAGAGTATCCAGGAAAAACGGAAGCCTTTTGGCCCAATTTCTTGCTGAAAGAATGGATGGTAGGTGCTGTATTTTTAGTAGGTTTTTTATGTCTTACAGTTGCCCATCCATCACCGCTCGAAAGGATTGCTGACCCAACAGATACGGGATATGCACCTTTACCTGACTGGTACTTTATGTTTTTGTATCAATTGCTTAAATATTCATATGCTTCCGGGCCATATAATTTAATCGGGGCTTTGGTTATTCCGGGACTAGCTTTTGGTGCATTATTGCTTGCACCGTTTCTGGATCGCGGACCGGAACGCAAACCAACTAAACGGATTTTCTCGGTAGGTTTTATGCTGCTCGCATTTGCAGCTGTATTTTACCTAACATGGGAAACAGTTTCTCAACATGACTGGGCAGCAGCAAAGCTGCAAGGACAAATTGTTGAGGATGTAGCAATCGATAAAGAGTCAGAGGGATATAAATTATATCAAGGCCAAGGCTGTGTAAGCTGTCATGGGGACTCCTTACAGGGTGGAAATGGTCCTAAATTACTTGGTACAAAATTAGAGGTTGATGAAATCGGTCATATCGCTGTAAATGGTACCGAAAATAAAAAAATGCCACCAGTTTTTAAAGGTTCTGAAGAAGAATTAAAAACTCTGGCAGAATTTATTAAGGGAGCAAATGCAGGCGGAGATTCAAAAGGGGAATAATGTTTTTGAGGGGTACTCAGATGAGTACCCCTTTTGTCTTAAGAAGATTGCCATAGCCGTCGTAATCATGTTGACAAATGAGGTATAGTTATTTGTATTATTAATAATATGGGACGGACAGTGAGCTTCCTCCTGAATTGAAAAATTCATATTGAGAGAGAAATTTAGAGTAGGATAATTTGGCTGAAAATCAAGTAATCGAGCAAATTTATTTGGAATAATTCAGATTGTGATGGAGGATATTATGAATAGCTGGCTTTATGCAGTATTAAGAAATCGAACTTTTTTATGGATTTTATTCACTGTTAATCTTTTGGGAACAATATACGGATATTATTGGTATAAAGGGCAGCTTGAAATAACACCAGTAGCCTTTCTTGCTTTTGTACCAGACAGTCCAACTGCCAGTTTATTTTTTTGTATTGCTGTTATTGGCTGGCTTTTAGGGCGCAATTTTGGTTTATTTGAAGCCTTAGCAATCGTTTCTCTTTTTAAATATGGTATATGGGCAGTTGTCATGAATATATTAACTTTTTCTGTAGAGGGTTATGTATCTTTGGTCGCTGTCATGCTGATTCTATCGCATGCTGCAATGGCAATTGAAGGAATTCTTTATGCTCCATTTTATCGGGTTAAACCATGGCATTTAACCGTGGCTGGGATTGTCGTGTTACATAATGAAATCATTGACTATGTTTATGGGATGATGCCGACCTATAGTGTTTTGAATCAGTATATCCCCCAAATTGCTTATTTCACTTTTTGGCTGAGTGTACTTTCGATTGGAGTAGGGTATTGGTTTACTCTTCGTAAAAATCGGGAAATATACTCTATTTATCTCAAGCAATAAATGGTTCTAGTCTTGTCCCTTCACACATACGATTAAGTAGTATGAGGAGGGATATTTTTATGAAGTTTAAATCTTTATTTATCTCAATAGCCATTATAATATCATCAGGATTCATTACGACCTATGCTAACGGACCTGATAAACAAAATTCGTTAGAGACCCTTGCTGATCAATCCCTTCAATTTGCAAAAGTAGATAGACGTGATGAAGCAGAGCGTTTATTGGAAGCATTTTCAGATAAATTTTATGATCAGGCAATTGAGAGCTCAAACTATACAATGGATGAAATTAATATTATAACGATTGCCTATGAGGAAGCCATTCAAACTGTGAAGAATAAAGAAAAAACAGATGATGAGGTAATCAATGAAATAACGAAATTCCGATTAGTACTTGATGCAGTTCATAATGATGGCGCACCATTATGGGTGAGTTTAAAGGATAGCATGATCTCTGCTGCAGGGGAAACAAAGGTATCGATCCAGAAACAGGATTCTATTGCTTTTCAGGAAAAATTAAATCATTTATTAACGATTTACAATGTTATATATCCATCGTTGAAAATAGATGTTACACCTGAACGTTTTCAGCAAGTGGATGCCCATATTCAATTTATTGATCAATATCGTCCGCAAGTCTTTTCTGACCAATCACAAACAGATATGATTTCCTTAGAGGAGCAGCTGCGAGATATATTTGAGGAAGCAGAAAAAGATGATGCAGATCCATCCCTTTGGTGGGTAATCATTTCAACGGGAAGTATTATAATTATGACCTTATCCTATGTTGGATGGAGAAAATATAAAGCCTCAGATGATCAGTTTCATACAAAAAAGAAAAAACAGAATTTTTGATAAAATTTTGAATAATATCTATCCATTGACAGATGTTATACGACATTATTACAATTACCATAACACAACTATAAATAACAGAAGATGAAATGGAGGATATAGATGAGCTTTTTAATTTATTTTATACTGCTTTTAATTATCCCGATTTATGCACAAATGAAAGTTCAAAGGGCTTACAAGAAGTATTCACAGGTTCCTGCATCGAACGGTTATACAGGAGCAGAAGTTGCCCGTAAGTTGTTGGACGAAAATGGTTTATACAATATACGTGTAGAAGAAACACATGGAGTATTAAGTGACCACTATGATCCTACAAATAAAGTGGTAAGATTATCATCAAGTAACTACCATGGTCATTCACTAGCCGGCACTGCTGTTGCAGCTCATGAAGTTGGTCATGCCATTCAGGATAAAGAAGATTATTCCTTTATGAGAATCCGTCATAAGCTAGTACCAGTTGCTAATATCGGTTCTAACTTTTCCTGGATTTTAATTTTAGCTGGGCTGTTGCTTGGCAGCTTAAATCTAGCATGGCTTGGAGTATTGTTTATGGGGGCAGCCGTGTTATTCCAATTCGTTACACTGCCGGTTGAATTCAATGCTTCTAACCGTGCTATGAAACAGGTTGTTGCTTTAGGTGTAATCGGGGCTGATGAAGAAAAAGAAACGAAAAAAGTCTTAGATGCCGCAGCCTTAACATATGTTGCAGCTGCAGCAGTCGCTGTACTTGAATTGTTACGATTTGTATTTATGCTAACCGGCATGAATAGTGAAGATTAATAAGAGAAACCCCCTTCAATATATTGAAGGGGGTTTTCCTATATTGCTTATTTTTCAAGAGGATTTTTATTTTCATCCAACGTAAATCCTTCACCAAGTACATCATGTACGACAGATACGGAAACAAATGCATGTGGATCAATGGATGTAATAATGCTCTTAAGGCGTACAATTTCATTGCTTCCTACAACGCAATAAATCACATCGCGCTCCTGTTTGGTATATGAGCCAACCCCTTTGAGTAATGTAACACCGCGTTCCATTTGTTGATTAATCTTTTCAGCTATCACGGAATTGGAGTTGCTTATGATCATCACACCACGGGCTGCATATGCACCCTCTTGGATAAAGTCAATTACACGGCTGCCAATATATACGAGGACAAGTGTATACATGGCTTGTTTATATTCCAAATACGTTACGAGTGATAAAACGATAACGCAGAAGTCAAACATAAACATGGTTTTTCCCATGCTCCAGCCTTTATATTTGAACATGAGCCGTGCGATGATGTCGACTCCGCCAGTCGTTCCGCCATAACGGAAAATAATTCCTAAACCGACACCGATGCACACACCTGCAAATAAAGCCGCGAGCATTAGGTCATCCTTTAAAGGAATATGTATTTGATATTTTTCGAAAATCGCAATAAATACAGATACAGCGATGGTACCGATAAGCGTATACAAAAAGGTTTTTTTGCCCAACAGTTTATATCCTACAAAGAAAAGAGGTATATTTAATAAAATATTGGTAATCGAAGGGCTAATACCAGTTAAGTTATAAATTAAAAGGGTAATCCCGGTAAATCCCCCTTCACCTAATGCGTTTTGCATATTAAAATGAACAAGGCCAAAAGACATTATTGCAGCCCCTAATAATATTAGTATGACGTTTTTAAGCTTTAAGTTAAAAAACACATTCTAACCCCTTCCTTGCTAACTCAATTATTATTATAGTGTACAATTGAGGAAAAATAATGAATGATATCCTTTTGCATTCTATCATATTTATTGTTCGAAAACTAAGAAATACGCTAACATTAAGAGAAAAGGGTGTAACTGTATGGAACATAAGAAAACAATCGCTGACTTACAGCAGGAAGTAGATCAATACATAGGGCAATTTAAAGAGGGATACTTCAGTCCGCTTGCCATGACAGCGAGACTTACTGAAGAGCTTGGAGAATTGGCGAGAGAGATTAACCATTATTATGGTGAAAAACCAAAAAAAGAATCTGAAACAGAAAAAGCAATTGAAGAAGAATTAGGAGATGTTTTATTTGTGCTAATTTGTATGGCCAATTCGCTGAATATTGATTTACAGGATGCACATGACAGGGTGATGGAGAAATTCAATTCCAGGGACAAAGACCGTTGGACAAGAAAGGAAGAATGATTGATGATTAATGTCATAATTGCAGGGCCGCGAGGTAAAATGGGGAAAGCAGCAGTAAATTTAGTGATGAATACCGAACATTTTCATTTAACAGCTGTATTAGATCATAAGAATGATGGGATGAAATTAAGTGAAATAGATGGATTTACTGGTATAGATGTTCCGGTTTATACAGATCATGAAAAGTGTTTCTCTGAAGTTAAAGCGGATGTACTTATTGATTTGACCACTCCGGAGTCTGGAAGAATTCATACATTGTCAGCATTAACACACCATATCCGCCCGGTCGTTGGAACGACTGGCTTTTCAGATGAAGATTTAAAGGAAATCGAAAGAATTTCCAAAGAAAACGGAATTGGATGTATCATTGCACCGAATTTTGCTGTTGGTGCTGTGTTAATGATGAAATTTGCCAAGCAGGCAGCTAAATATTTTCCGGATGTCGAAATTATTGAATTGCATCATGATCAAAAGCTTGATGCTCCTTCAGGAACAGCTATAAAAACAGCACAATTAATTTCCGAAGAAAGACAAGCAAAAAAACAAGGACATTTAAATGAAAAAGAAACAATAAAAGGTGCACGCGGTGCAGACTATGAAGGAATGAGAATACATAGTGTACGCTTACCTGGGCTTGTTGCACATCAACAGGTCATGTTTGGCGGAGAAGGTCAGACATTTACTCTAAGACATGATTCATATGATCGAAACTCTTTCATGAGCGGAGTTAAATTGTCGGTGGAAACCGTCATGAATATAGAAGAATTAGTATATGGACTAGAAAATATTATCGATTAAGGAGCACTGTTCTATGAAAATCGCATTAATTGCACACGACAAAAAGAAAGACGACATGATTCGATTTACGCTTGCGTATAAACATATCCTAGAAGGGCATCAGCTTTTTGCTACCGGTACAACGGGAAAGCGAATACAGGATGAAGTTGGCCTGTCCGTTCATCGTTATCAGTCCGGACCACTCGGTGGAGATCAACAAATTGGGGCGATGGTTGCAGTAAATGATATTGATATTATTATTTTCTTCAGAGATCCATTGACTGCGCAGCCACATGAACCGGATGTGTCCGCATTAATGCGATTGGCGGATGTTTATTCCATTCCATTGGCAACTAATATGGGAACGGCTGAAATGTTAATACATGGTTTAGAACGCGGAGACCTTAAATGGAGAAATATTGTTAGGGAAAAGGAGTAATATACCCACAATGAAGACAGACATACTATGTTTTGGCGCTCATTCCGATGATGTAGAAATCGGAATGGGGGGCACAATAGCAAAATATACAGAATTAGGCCATTCCGTTGTCATCTGTGACTTAACCGAGGCGGAGCTTTCATCGAATGGTACTCCCACAAACAGATTGAAGGAAGCCAAACAGGCAGCTGCTATCTTAGGTGTAAAGGAACGCTTGAATTTAAATATGGGGGATCGGCAATTATATCCCACACCTGAAAACATCTCAAAGATTGTTTCTGTTATAAGAACATACCAACCTGAAATCATCTTTGTACCCGCTGTTCCTGACCGTCATCCAGATCATGGACATTGTGCAGCTTTGGTCGAAGAGGCTGTCTTTTCTGCAGGTATTAGGAAATATGAGGATGAAAGTAAGCTCGCGGCCCATAAGCCGAAGCATGTTTTTTATTACATGATCAATAGCTTTCATCCACCTGATTTTTGTGTGGATATCAGCAGCTATTTTCATTGTAAATTATCCAGTTTAAAAAGCTATTCCTCTCAATTTATTAAAACGGATGATGGGGTTGTGACCCCTCTTACCGAAGGATATCTCGAAGCAATCGAAGGCAGAGAACGGGCATATGGAAGAGAGGCAGGCGTGTTATTTGCAGAAGGATTTAGAACGAAAAAACCTCTCTTACTTGATCAAGATTTGTTAGGTGGAAAGAAATGAAAAAGTTAAAAATTGGAATTGTTTGTTATCCTACTGTCGGCGGATCAGGAATTGTTGCGACCGAATTAGGAATTAAGCTGGCGGAGAAGGGACATGAGATTCATTTTATAACATCCAGTGTACCGTTCCGTTTAAAAAAGCGATACTCAAATATATATTTTCACCAGGTTGAAGTGAATCAATATGCCGTTTTTCAATATCCTCCATATACCTTGTCATTGGCCAGCAAGATAGCCGAGGTAGTCAAAATGGAAGGGCTTGATATCATTCATGCCCATTATGCGATGCCGCATGCCGTTTGCGGAATTTTGGCCAAGCAAATGACCTCCTCTGGTCTAAAGGTAGTTACGACTCTCCATGGTACGGATATTACGATACTAGGGTATGATTCTTCTCTGCAGGACATGATTAAGTTCGCTATTGAAAAATCCGATGCGGTTACGGCCGTGTCCCATGAACTTGTTAAAGAGACATATGAATTAATTCAACCGAATCAAGAAATCCAAACGATTTATAATTTTATTGATTATCCGGCGCCTGAACCGGATGCTGGTAATGTGGCTAATTTAAAAGCAGAGCTTGGGATTAAAGAAGATGAAAAAATTGTCATTCACGTCTCGAATTTTCGGAAGGTGAAGCGTGTACCTGATATCATTGACACTTTTGGAGCCGTGGCAGACAAAATACCGAGTAAACTTTTATTAGTAGGCGACGGACCGGAAATGTCCTTTGTAAGTAAAAAAATTAAAGCAATGGGCTTACAGGAGAAAATCATTCTGTTAGGAAAACAGGAAAATCTACAGGAGCTCTATTCCATTAGTGATGTATGTGTCCTTATGTCAGAAAAAGAAAGTTTTGGGCTCGTACTTCTTGAGGCGATGATTTATGGCGTTCCATGTCTTGGAACAAAAATCGGGGGAATTCCTGAGGTTATTGATGATGGGATTAACGGATACACCATTGAGTTGGAAGATATCGAAGCTGCCTCTATGCGATTGTTAGAATTGCTTGAAAATGATTCGCTGAGAATAAATATGGGTAATAACGCTATTCATAAAATTAAAGATCATTTTCAAACCGAACATATCGTGAATCAATATGAGGACTTGTATTATTCATTATTGAAAAATGGGGAGAAGGATGAATGAATCAGGAATTTATCAGAGCGCGTCCTGTATTGGATCAGTTAACGGCGAAGGGCTATGAAGCTTATTTTGTAGGCGGAGCTGTTAGGGATACTTTAATGGGCAAGGAAATTGATGATGTGGACATTGCTACCTCCGCCACTCCCGAGCAAGTAAAGGAAATTTTCACTCATACAGTAGATGTTGGTATTGATCATGGAACTGTATTAGTGCTTTATAAAGGCGAATCGTTTGAAATCACGACATTTAGAACAGAATCTCAATATAAAGATTATCGACGGCCGGATTCAGTCATCTTTGTAACCTCTTTGCATGAGGATTTAAAGAGAAGAGATTTTACGATGAATGCAATTGCCATGGACCAGGATGGAAAATTGTATGATCCATTTGACGGAGAAAAAGCAATACATACAAAGGTAATCGAGACAGTTGGTCCGGCGGATGAACGATTTAGTGAGGATGCGCTAAGGATTCTTCGTGCTGTTCGATTTGTCAGCCAGCTAGGGTTTACATTGCATGAAAATACACGATCGGCATTACGGAAAAATGCCGATTTACTTTTGCATATAGCACAGGAACGGAAAACAGCTGAGTTTCAAAAAATGGTTCTTGGCCATTATCCAGAAAAAGGGTTAAAAATTGCTGCAGACGAAGGTTTGCTAGCCTATTTTCCGGGTTTAGGTCAATTTGCGGTTCATATAGAGCAGTTTCTTGCACTGCCCTTAAGCCGTTGTGAATCATTTGAAGAATGGATGGCCTTGATTGCCCTCTTTAATGGTCAGGATCAATCCCTATACAGTGATTGGAAGCTTTCTTCAACTCAAATGAAAAAAATAGGTCTTTTGATCCGTGAAACGAAGAAAAGAGAGAATTCCTCATTTACTCCCTTTACCATTTATCAGCTTGGTCTTGAAAACACCCTGAGCGTGGAAAGGGTTTGGTCAGTATATCATCATGCGGACCCAGACTACGACGCAATCACTGATCTGCATGCTCGTATGCCAATCCATAAGGATACTGTTATAGAGGTTTCCGGAAATGACCTGATGAAATGGGCTGATAAAGCAGGTGGACCGTGGATTAAGGAGCTTATGCATGAAGTGATTAACGGAATTCTGGATCATAAGGTCCCGAATAAAAAGGAGTTAATTAAACAATGGCTCATTCAAGAGAACAAACTTTAAAGCATGAGATTGCCAAAGCATTTGCCAAAGCTGGAGAGGATTATATATCAGGACAGGCATTAGCTGATTTAGTTGGCTGTTCAAGAGTGGCGATATGGAAGCATATTGACCAGCTGCGTCAGGAAGGCTACGAAATTGAGGCTGTAAAGAAAAAGGGGTATAGGCTCTTGAAAAAATTAGATTCTCTAAGGGCCACTGATATTCTAATGGGGTTACAGACTGAATTTGTAGGACAATCCATATATTCTTATGATACAGTCTCATCCACTCAAACTGTTGCCAGAGAACTTGCAGGAAGCGGAGCTAAAAATGGTACAGCTGTGATTAGTGATGAACAAACGGAAGGTACAGGGCGATTAAAAAGAAAGTGGCATTCTCCTTCAAATGGAGGAATCTGGTTAAGTATGATTATGAGACCTGATATTCCTCCCTACCATGCCCCACAGCTTACGTTGTTAACGGCTGTTGCTGCTGTTCAGACACTAAACAAATTTGGTGTGAATGCAGGAATCAAATGGCCAAATGATGTGTTGGTAGAAGGAAGGAAGATTGCTGGAATACTAACGGAGCTTCATGCGGAGTCCGATCAAATTCATCATGTGATTATCGGCATTGGCATGAATATAAACCAGCCTCTTGAATCGTTTCCTGATGAGTTAAAAGAGATCGCTACTTCTGTCTTAATAGAGAAGAGACAAAGAGTAGATCGATCTGAGTTTTTACAAAGCTTTTTTAAGAACTTTGAAGATATATATCTACTTTATTTAGATAAAGGTTTTGAACCAATAAAACTGCTTTGGGAAAAGCTTACGATTACCATTGGGAAGAAGGTCACTGTCCAAAGCCTGCAAGGATCTTTAACTGGCTTGGCAACCGGAATTAATGATGATGGAGTATTGATTATCATAGATGATGAGCAAAAAAGCCATTTGGTTTATTCCGGAGATATAACCGTGCATCAATAATGGACAATATTAAGCGGCTGTTTTGAAAAAAAGAAAGTAATTGAAAATGAGTTAATATATGGCATATAAAAATGACTGAATGTTATAATTCAAGAAGGGCGGGAGCGGAAACGACCTGCACCTTGTATAGGAGTCATTTTTAAATAGATTTATAATTCTGCCTGTATCCAAGAAAGGACCGGGACAGAGGGATAAAAGCTATTATGCCAATCCATCCTTCTGTAATTAGAAGGATTTTTTATTTGGTAAATAGGTTTTTCTCTCCTCGGAATGAAAAGGAGGAAAGAAAAAATGAAATTTGCTGCGGATTTTTTGAAACTAAAAGAAAACAGTGAAAAAATTTCAATGCTGACTGCGTATGATTATCCATCTGCTAAACTGGCAGAACAAGCCGGGGTCGATATGATTCTTGTAGGTGACTCTCTTGGAATGGTTGTTTTAGGATATGACTCTACTGTTCCTGTCACTATCGAGGACATGGTTCATCATACGAAGGCTGTTAAAAGAGGCGCACCTAGCACATTTATCGTGACAGATCTGCCGTTTTTGACGTATCACACAACAAATGAGGAAGCGTTAAAAAATGCTGCAAGACTTATGCAGGAGGCAGGGGCTGATGCGGTCAAAATGGAGGGTGCCGGAGATGTTATTACCAAAATAAAAGCGATGACAGATGCAGGTATACCGGTAGTAGCGCATTTAGGTTTAACACCGCAATCAGTTGGTGTACTTGGAGGGTATAAAGTCCAGGGTAAAACAAGTGAGGCGGCAGTTAAACTCTTGGAGGATGCGAAGAAGTGTGAAGAAGCCGGGGCAATGGCCGTTGTGCTCGAATGTGTACCTTATCAGGTCGCTGAACATATATCGAATGAACTAATAATCCCAACAATCGGGATTGGTGCTGGTAACGGTACGGATGGTCAGGTACTCGTTTATCATGATGTTTTATTATATGGTGTAGGCAGAGTGGCCAAGTTTGTAAAATCCTATGCTAATTTAAATGATGTGATTGGCTATGCTTTGTCTGAGCATATAAAAGAAGTGAAATCGGGTGTTTTTCCGAATCGTGATCACTCATTCACGATGAAGGAAGAAGAACTGTCCTCATTGTATGGAGGAGAAAAATGAAGATTATCAGCCAGATAAACGAACTGCGTGAAGTACTTGATCTAGAGAGGGAAAAGAAACATTCCATCGGATTTGTCCCAACTATGGGATATTTGCATGAAGGACATCTATCGCTTATTCAAGAAGCAAGAGAGAAAAATCAGGTGGTAGTTATCAGTATATTTGTAAATCCGCTTCAATTTGGTCCTAATGAGGATTTTGATAAATATCCACGCGATATGGAACGGGATGAAGAACTGGCACGAAATGCAGGGGTGGATTATTTGTTTTATCCAACAGTTCAGGAAATGTATGGGGATAAGCAAACCCTGACGGTAAAAGTGCATGAGCGCACCGATGTTCTTTGCGGAAAATCCAGACCGGGTCACTTTAATGGAGTGGCAACTGTTTTGACAAAATTGTTCACTATTGTCCATCCGACCCGTGCTTATTTTGGACTGAAGGATGCTCAACAGGTTGCTGTAATAGAAGGGCTTATCCATGACTTTAATTTCCCGATTGAACTGGTTGGTGTTGAGATTAAGCGTGAAGAGGATGGTCTTGCATTAAGCTCCAGAAACATTAATTTAACAGAGCAGGAAAGAGAAGAAGCTCCATTTATCTATAAAAGTCTTTGCAAAGTGAAAGCTGAACTGCAAAAAGGTGCCAGTCCCGCGGAAGCGCTTGAAAAGGGGAAAGAGTATTTACAGTCCCATATCAATGGTCAAATCGATTATTTTGAAGGATTATCCTATCCGGACTTGAGTGAGATTACAGAGCATGATCAAAGAATCATCTTTGCAGTTGCGGTTCAATATACGTCTGTTCGTTTAATCGACAACATTATCATAAATTTATAGTCATACAAGGGGGTAAGATTATGTTTCGCAATATGATGAAAGCAAAGCTTCACAGAGCAACAGTTACTGAGGCAAATTTAAACTATGTAGGCAGTATTACAATTGATGAAGATTTATTAGATGCAGTAGATATGCTTCCAAATGAGAAAGTTCAGATTGTAAATAATAATAATGGTGCCCGTTTTGAAACATATATCATTCCCGGAAAGAGAGGCAGTGGTGTAATCTGCCTAAATGGAGCTGCTGCCCGTCTAGTTCAGGAAGGTGATAAAATTATCATTATATCCTATGGATTAATAGAAGAAGCTTATGTAAGAAGCCATCGGCCTAAAGTGGCTGTTCTTGATAAGTATAATACAATTGTTGAAATGCTTGGAGCCGAACCGGAGGCAACGATCATTTAATGACTTTGTTAATGAACAAACGCTGATCCCCTTAAATCTTTAAGGGAACCAGCGTTTATTTTTTATTAACCAATAGTCTTCATTCTTCTTTGATTAATAAGGCTGGTTTTGATATAACAGTAGATAATGGGTAACGATAAATGATATGAAGAGTGTATGATAGGGGACCCACAAAAATAAAATGGAAAATTAGGTGCCATTGTGAATTTTTCCATCAGCTAAACAGGAGCAAGTTAGAGAAGAAGTGAGCAGGTGTTAAATATGAAAAGTAAGTATGTAGTAATCGACTTGGAGACTACAGGTAATAACCCTAAAAATGGAGATCGCATCATTCAAATTGCGGCTAACGTCATTGAAAATGGTGAAATCACATACCAATATTCATCTTACATAAATCCAGGGAGGTCCATCCCTCTATTCATACAGGAATTAACCGGTATTACGGATGCAGACGTGGAGAATGCACCGACATTTAAAGAGTTGGCACCCTACATTATTGGTGTTTTGGATGAGGCTGTTTTTGTTGCTCATAACGTATTATTTGATTTGACATTTTTACAGGCTGAATTGGAGCGGGTGGGGTATGAGCGGTTTCTTGGATATACCGTAGATACGGTGGAACTGGCAAAAATCGTCAATCCTGGAATGTCCAGTTTTAAACTAGAGGAGTTAGGAAAAGCCTATGGCTTTCTTCATGAGCGACCACATCAAGCAGACAGTGATGCTTATGTAACGGCTCTTTTGTTTATCGAGTTTTACAAGCAATTAAAAAAATTGCCGAAACCTACCATTAAATCATTATACAGATTATCATTTTTATTAAAAAGCGAGCTTAAAGAATTATTGGCTGAGATATTAAATGAATATTCAACGATGAGTGAACCTTGGAGACCAGATCTGGATATTTATCGTGGTATTGCAATCGTTAGGCAGAAATCAATTGAAAGCCTAACACAACAGGAGAATGAAAAAAAACATATTTCTCTTGATGAATCAGCGTTACCTAACATATTAAAGAAGAGCTTTAAGAGTCATAACGTTAGTTTAGTAGAAGATGGGACACGGGATTTTACCGAGCATATAAAGGCCTTTTATGAATATGCCAATGAAAATCATATACAGGTAACCATTGCTGCCCATACTAAACAGACAGCTGAACAGTTAATGGGTATTTTTCAGAGGGATTATTCTTCTAAAATGATTCAAAACCAAGTTAGCATATTGCATTCTAAGGAGCAGTATTTAAGTTTGCCGAAGTTCGAGCAATCCATGCGGGAAAAACAACAGAATTACGAAAGCACAATCGCAAAAATGCAAATATTAGTCTGGCTAACCATGACAAATACAGGCTGTTTAGAAGAGCTTAATTTATCCTCTGGGGGAAGAGAATATTGGAAGGAAGTAGCCCACCATGCCAATTTGCATCCACGCTTGCTTAAGCCGTGGACGGAACGGGATTTCTATTCGAGACAAATGCTGGCTGCTAAGCAGGCAAAGATTATTCTTACCACTCATGAAAGTCTAATTTCGGATATTCAGACAGGGGATTTCTTAAGCGAGTGCCCTAATATAGTACTTGAGGAAGCTAATTATTTTCCATCCTCTGTTCAAAGCGGATTAACGAAAGAGCTGAGCTATGTAGAAGTGAGGAATATCTTGAATAAAATTGGTACTTTGGATAATCGGCAACTATTGAGATCTGTCATATTGCTTTTAAAGGAAAAAACGACCGGTTCATATAATGAAAATCAACTGGCTGTTTTATTGGAAGAAATCGCATGCAGTGTGGAGAGCTTTTATGAGGCATTGTTCACATATGGAATGAAAAGCAAAAAGGATATGGAAGGACCTAGAGTGCAATGCCAGCTTGATTTTTCTGAGCTTGAGAATAAAAAATACATGGATCAATTATTAAAAGAAGCCAATGATTTGTATGACTCTCTCGGTTTATTAGTAGTTCAATTTCAACAAATCCTTGGTGAGTTGAACCAAGTACCAATTGAAAAATTAAAGCGAAGTCAATTTAACATTATTGATGAATTAGCAAAATTATCGGGGGAAATAAATTTAATCCGAGTTACTTTAAATAGGTTTTTTAAGAGCCTGAATACAAATGATGAGGTTTGGACGAGTTGGAATGTAAAGGGAAATAGAAATTCGGTGCAAATATATGCCAAGCCCTTATCGGTCTCAAAATGGGTTAATCGAAACTTATTACGGCCGGATAGCCATATTTTATTTATTTCAGATGTCTTGACGGTAGGTGGATCCTTCCATTTTATTTCACAACAATTAGGTGTTCGGGAAAACAAGTTGAGTAGCCTAGTGATCCCCCCGGTAAAAGAGCAATATTTAACGATATTGACTCCATTGAAGGAAAAGTCGGGATATACGTTAATTGATTTTGTGAAAGAGCAACAAAAGCCCTTAATCCTTCTTTTTCAATCACAAGAATCATTAAAAACAATATATAATAATTTGAAGGGATTAGCAGAATTTACGCACATACAGTTGCAGGCTCAGGGACTATCCTCCGGTTCTGCCATAAAAATGCTGCGAAATCATCTTGCTGTTGACCAATCAATTCTCTTAATGAATTACACTGGCTGGGATCAGGTTTGGCATACTTATAATGGCCAATCAATGATTTTAATGGTTGAGCCTCCAGTCGAAATGAACAGTACGATTCCAGATGAGGATTTAATATCTGAGTTAATCATTAATTTAAGAAGCTTGCTTAATACTTCTCCGAATTATAAAAAAGACAGCAAATGGGTCTTGATCGAGAATAATCTGATTCAGAGTAAAAGAAGTATGTTTGAACATGGTCTAAATTACGTAAAGCCAATATACAGGAATATGGAAGGAATTTAATGTTTGGCTCGCTTTTTTAGTAAAGTAAAGCTATTTGCAATTTTATTTTGGTATAATGTGTACGAGAGCGCTACGTTTTGGGAGGACTTACAATGGAGAGTAAGGTAGAGCTATTATCAAGTGTTAAATTGACATACACGAATGATTTATATAAAATCGTTGATTCTTTAAATAAAACGTTGAAAAAAGAGAACTTAATGTTTGGCTTGGCATTAGATAAACAAGATCAACAAACAGCCGTTTTTTCAATATACCGTACATAACTTGAAAGGAAATAGATATGAAAAAAGTAATTTGGAGCATAGTGATTATTATCCTGATTGGCAGTGGCTTTTTTATTCAGGCTATCTATGCTGGTGACAGCACCAGAAAAGACGCTGAAAAGAATGCAGAAGATATTGCCAGAGAAACAGCTGGAATGACAGAAGTGGATGATTTCTATTTATATAATGGAAATGAGACATGGAGTGTAATAACTGGCAAAACAGGAGATGGCAAAAAAATCGGTGTTTGGGTGCCGGATGATAAGAAAAAGAAAAGCCAGATTATTGCCCTCTCAGAAGGTATCAGTAAAAATAAAGCCATAGCAATCGTGAAAGAAAAAAAGAATGTGAAAAGAATCGTGTCTGCCCATTTGGGAATGGAAAATAATCAACCCTTATGGGAAGTAACCTATAAAAATAATAAAGACCTTTATGGGTATTATTACCTGAATTTCAAAACAGGCAATTTAATACGTAATTACGATAATTTGTAGGATGGAGATGGAACCGGATGAAATTAGCAAAAAGAGTATCAGCATTAACACCATCATCAACACTGGCAATAACGGCAAAAGCAAAAGAGCTTAAAGCCCAAGGTCTGGACATTATTGGACTTGGAGCAGGAGAACCAGATTTCAATACTCCGGCTAACATACTCGAAGCGGCGCAAAAGTCCATGCAGGATGGGCACACAAAATATACACCTTCTGCTGGATTGCAATCCCTGCGCAAGGTTGTAGCAGACAAACTGCAAAAAGATCAAGGACTAACATACAATAACGACCAAATTTTTATTGCTTCAGGTGCCAAGCACGCCTTATATACACTTTTTCAGGCGATTTTGGATGAAGAAGATGAAGTGCTGATTCCTACTCCATATTGGGTAAGCTATCCGGAACAAGTTAAATTGGCAGATGGAGTGCCTGTTTATATTGAAGGTAAAGAAGAAAATCAATTTAAGGTAACGCCTTTACAGATTGAAAAAGCAATTACTAATAAAACGAGAGCGCTTATTATCAATTCACCAAGCAATCCTACCGGTATGATATACACGGCTGAAGAATTACAGGCGATTGGTGAGGTATGTTTAAAACATGATATTATTATAGTTTCAGATGAAATTTATGAAAAATTGGTCTATCACAACCATGAACACGTATCGATAGCAGAGCTTTCCAATGAGCTTAAGAAGCAAACAATTGTCATTAACGGGGTTTCCAAATCCCATTCCATGACAGGATGGAGAATTGGATATGCAGCAGGTGACCAAGCGTTAATTAAAGCAATGACGAACTTGGCAAGCCACAGTACGTCTAATCCTACAACGACGGCACAATATGCAACAATTGAAGCCTATACAGGACCGCAAGATCAGGTTGAGATTATGCGAAGTGCGTTTGAACAAAGATTGGATGCTATTTACGATCAATTGCTTGAGATACCGGGATTGACTTGTCTAAAACCTCAAGGGGCATTCTACCTGTTCCCAAATGTCTCAAAAACGGCAGAGATGTGTGGATTTAATAGTGTAGATGAGTTTGTAGAAGATCTATTGGAAAATGCTCTGGTAGCTGTAGTTCCCGGTTCTGGCTTTGGAGCACCTGATAATATACGCTTATCGTATGCTATATCGTTAGAAGCACTTCAAGAAGCTGTTAAGCGTATAAAGGAATATGTAATAAATAAATCAGCAACAAAGGCTGAATAAATAGGATTTAGCAGGCAGACGATAAACGTAATCTCCCCTTAAGGAAAATTCCTGGATAATCTTTAAGGGGTTTTTTGAGTGAATCGGTCATTAATTTAAGCAGTTTCATTACCTTATTGACTGATGGAAAATGAAGGGGTTTAAAGGATTAATTTAAAGAACGAGTAAGTGAGTTGGATGTTTTCTGCAAAGGATCTATGAAATAATGGATTATTTCATGTATAGGTGAAATTTTGTATTTGCTTGTCCATTTTGGTACTTGTATAATGAAAAGGGTACATAACCTGGTTTTGTTTAAGCTTTGGAGGGAAAAAATGTGAAGTGTACAATTAATGAAGTATATAAATATGTTAATGAAGAAGTTAAGATAGGTGCTTGGATCGCCAATAAACGTTCTTCAGGAAAAATTGCTTTCTTGCAGCTACGCGATGGTACAGGCTTTATTCAAGGCGTAGTAGTCAAAGCAGAGGTAGATGAAGAATTATTCAATACTGCTAAGAAGATTACTCAGGAAACGTCTGTATGGGTGAAAGGTATTGTTCAGGAGGATGAGCGTTCCCCATTTGGTTACGAACTACTTGTAACAGGACTTGAAGTAATTGCAGAAGCAGTTGACTACCCGATTACACCAAAACAGCATGGCACTGAGTTCCTTATGGATCACAGACATTTATGGCTTCGTTCAAAGCGCCAGCATGCTGTCATGAAAATTCGTAATGAGATTATTCGTGCTACGTATGAATTCTTTAATAAAGAGGGCTTTGTAAAAGTAGACCCGCCGATTCTTACAGGAAGTGCTCCCGAGGGTACTTCAGAATTGTTCGCAACGAAATACTTTGATGAAGATGCTTATCTATCTCAAAGTGGACAATTATATATGGAAGCAGCAGCAATGGCACTTGGGAAAGTATTCTCCTTCGGACCAACATTCCGTGCTGAGAAATCGAAAACACGCCGTCATTTAATCGAATTCTGGATGATTGAACCAGAGATGGCATTTGTTGAATTCAATGAGAACTTAGAAGTTCAAGAACAATATGTTTCCTATATCGTTCAATCTGTACTGGAAAATTGTGCGATTGAACTGAAAACCCTAGGAAGAGATACTTCCAAATTAGAAAATATCAAAGCACCATTCCCTAGAATTACGTATGATGATGCAATTAAATTCTTGCATGAGAAGGGCTTTGATGATATCGAGTGGGGCGATGATTTTGGTGCTCCTCACGAAACAGCAATTGCAGAAAGCTATGATAAGCCTGTGTTTATCACCCATTATCCTACAGGAATTAAGCCGTTCTACATGCAGCCTGCTCCTGACCGTGATGATGTTGTCTTATGTGCAGATTTAATTGCACCGGAAGGCTATGGTGAAATCATTGGTGGATCAGAACGTATCCACGATATGGATCTATTAAAAGCAAGACTTGATGAACATAATTTAAGTATGGATGCTTACAAATGGTATTATGAATTACGTCAATATGGTTCCGTTCCTCATTCTGGTTTCGGTCTTGGGCTAGAGAGAACGGTAGCTTGGATAAGCGGTGTGGAACATGTTCGTGAAACGATTCCATTCCCTCGTCTTTTAAATCGTCTATATCCTTAATAGTCAAATAAAACCTGGCAATTTATTTTATTGTCAGGTTTTATTTTTCCGTACTTCAAAATCAGCATACATGGTATACTAAAAGGTGAGGTGTCGAATTATGACTATAAAAAATCTGTCGAATTGGATCAAGCAGGCGAATGTTGTCATACCCTCTTATTTGTTAAGCAGTTACAAAGAGATGGGATTAAATGAACAAGAGATGATGCTTTTACTGCATGTTGAAAACTTTTCAATGAACGGGAATTCATTTCCCACTCCTGCTGAAATCTCTTCTGTAATGAACCTCACTGAAATGGACTGTACTAACCTGCTCAGAAAACTGGTTCAGCATGGTTTCTTAGATATTACAGAGGATGAAAAACCAGGTTATGAGAGCTATTCAATCAAGCCATTATTTGAAAAATTGGCCTATCATTATTTAAAAGAAGCTAAGCAAACCGACTTTGAAGAGAAAGTAATTAAGAGTGAATCCTTATATACCGTATTTGAAAAGGAATTTGGCCGTCCATTATCACCCTTTGAGGGTGAAACATTAACCATGTGGCTGGATGAGGATAAGCATTCACCTGATTTGGTTAAGGCTGCTCTTAAAGAAGCCGTTATCTCCGGAAAGCTCAGTTTCAGATATATAGATCGTATTTTGTTCGATTGGAAGAAACACAGTATCAAAACGTTGGAACAAGCCAAGGCGTATAGTGAACGCTTCAGAAGCTACACGAAAAAAAGTCCTGCTAAAACTGTTCCCGTTGCTAAAGAGTTGCCATTATATAATTGGCTAGAATAGACTTTAATCGATAGACCAGGATAGATCCTTTTATCCGGTCTTTTTATTCGCGAAAAATAAAGAATAAAGGGAGGGGGATTTAGATGCTTACCAATACACAAATTCGATATTGTCTCGACGAAATGGCAAGAATGTTTCCTGAGGCCCATTGCGAATTAAATCATTCCAATCCATTCGAATTAACCGTGGCGGTAGTATTATCGGCACAATGTACGGATGCTTTGGTGAATAAAGTAACGAAAAATCTCTTTCAAAAATATAAAAAACCAGAGAATTTCCTTTCTGTACCGCTTAGTGAATTGGAAAATGATATTCGTTCAATTGGTTTATACAGAAATAAAGCGAAAAATATTCAGAAGTTATCGCAGATTATACTGGAAAAATACAATGGGGTAGTTCCGAATGACCGGGATTTATTAGTTGAGCTTCCTGGAGTAGGGAGAAAGACAGCGAATGTGGTTGTTTCAGTAGCGTATGGAACACCGGCAATCGCTGTGGATACACACGTGGAGAGAGTAAGTAAAAGGCTAGGTATATGCAGGTGGAAGGACTCAGTCTTAGAGGTTGAAAAAACGCTGATGAGAAGGATCCCTGAGGAAGAATGGTCGATTACCCATCACCGATTGATTTTCTTTGGTAGATACCATTGTAAAGCCCAATCGCCAAAATGTGAGGAGTGCCCTATGCTTCTACTATGCCGTGAAGGGAAAAAAAGAATGAAAGCAGCAGGAAAAGGAAAATGAATATACCTGAATTAAATCTTGAACCTTTTAATTTTGAGTACAATCAACTTGATAAAAATGATTTTTTGAGATGGAATAACGATATTTTCAATTTTGGTTTTCCTTATGAGTATTATTATTTTAAAGGCAATGATCTGTACAGGCCCTGGGAGGATTTCTCTGTTATAAGGGAGCAGTTGACGAATGAATGGGCGGAAATCGTTCTACAGTTGGAAATTATGTTCGCTAACAGAGAAAAGCAGGAAATTAAACCATATCTGTTAAAAGGAATTGTACTATATGTTTCGTTTATGTATTGGTCGAATCAAGTACCTGTAAATTTATGCGGCTTCCCTGCATGTCTAAAGGAATTAAAGGGGAAACCGGTTAATGTGGAAGAGCGTTTGCCCTTTATATTGGCAAGGCCATACTTTTACCCAAGCTTTATGCAATTAAAAAGCCTAATGGAAGAGCAAATCAAGATTGCGGCCAAAATGGCAGCTTTAAATAAGTATACATGAAGGAGAATGAAAAAAGAGATCGGACTATTAAGTCCGATCTCTTTTTTTGTTTTAGGCAATTTTACGTATATGTCTAGGCATTTCTTGAATAGCAGGTGGAATCAGATAGGAAGTTTCGTCAGGCTGGGAAGTACTATTACTTCTCGCAGCAGGCTGTTCTTGCCCATCCTCATCCTGTGGTTCTGGCTGGCCTTCACCAGGGTTAGTACCTTCGCCAGGATTGGTGCCTTCACCAGGGTTAGTTCCTTCACCAGGGTTAGTACCTTCGCCAGGGTTGGTGCCTTCGCCAGGGTTGGTGCCTTCACCAGGATTAGTACCTTCTTCAGGATTGTTACCTTCATTCGGATCTTCTTCATTACCTGTGCCATTGTCTGGGTTAGGTTGGTTTGGATCCTCTGTATTGTCCTCAGTCGGCTCTTCAGGCTGTTCTTCCTCCTCTGGAGCAGCTTCAGGAATAGAAACAGATGTAGATGCTGAGTCACTCTCCTGGCCGTCTACAGTAGCTGTTACATAGAACGTATACTTTTTCCCGGCTTCTGGAGCATCGAGACTAAAGGAAGTTTCCTTTGTAGTGGTTAACGTTTGTCTGTCTCCGCCATCCACGGCAACCTGAACATTAAATTCTGCGTCATTAGAAGAATCATATTTCCAGCTCACGTTTATTCGATTAGATGCTTCATCAAAAGCAGCGTTGAGACCAGAAGGCGCATTTGGTTTTGTATATTTTTCTGATGTTTTAGTAGGTTCATGTCCCTTTACAAAGTACTCATATACAATTTGATCACTTGGTGTATATTCACTTGCTTTAGCGTTTGTTCCTTTTTCAAGGGCAACTTTGACAACCGAACTTGGCTGTTTGAAATTATCAGTTGTCACATTCTCAGACATTTTGCCCATCATTGTTTTAAAGATTTTTGCGGCTATTTTTGTTTCCTGCTTACTCATCGGATTTTTTAATTGTTGATCATAGCCCGTCCAAACAGACATGGTGTAATTCGTTGTATATCCAATAAACCACGCATCCGGTGAACTGCTCTTACTGATATTATATTTTGCCCGGTCTTCTGCAGAGTAGTTTGTTGTTCCTGTTTTTGCTGCAATGTGAAGACCTGGAATATTGGCTGCAGTTCCTGTACCTTTAGTCACAACATCCTGCAAAATGTTTGTAATCATAAAGGCTGTATAATCCTTCATGGCAACTTGTGGTTCCGGTGCCGTTTCAATAACAGTATCATTGTCTCTTAGAACTACTTTTTTTACGACATGCGGTTTATTATAGATACCCTCGTTACCAAATGCAGCATAGGCACCTGCCATTTGTAGAGGGGATGCTGCTTTGTCTACACCGCCGATTGCGGATGCTTCGTAAATTTCCCCAAAGTCAACACCTAATTTTTTTGCAAATTTACCAGCTTGATCTTCACCAACCTCTTGGAGTGTTTTAACTGCAGGGACGTTAAGTGATTTATAAAGCGCCTCACGAATCGTTACATTCCCTTTATAGGTACCCGTTGCACTACCAATTGATTGTCCGGAACTATATTTATATGGTTCATCTTTAATAATATGAGCAGTCGACCATTTCAAATATTCAATTGCTGGACCGTAATCAAGAATTGGTTTAATGGTTGAACCCGGCTGCCTTGTTTTTAAATCTGTTGCATAGTTAAAGCCACGGGCTACTTCTTGGTTTCTTCCACCGCCCATTGCGTTGATTTCTCCGGTCTTTGTATCCATAAAGACCGTACCAGCCTGGAATTTATCATTCGGGTAGTCGATATATTTATCGCTATTCAGTATTTCCTCCATTAGTTCCTGTGCATCAGGATCGATGGACGTATATACCTGAAGGCCATCTGTGTATATATTGTAGTCTCCAATTTCTTCCACTTCATCGATGACTTGATCAACAATAGCATTATATTTTGTGTTTGTTGTTTTCTCGCGTTTTTCTTCTGGTACTAAGCTATCTTCAACACTTTCGGCTTGCGCTTTTTCGTGTTCTTCCGCAGTGATGAAACCTGCTTTTTCCATTAGTTTAAGTACGATGTTTCTTCGTTTTTCCGCTTTTTCCGGATACGTAAACGGGTTGTAATTATTTGGGCTTTGCGGCATACCTGCCAGCGTGGCAGCTTCAGATAAGGTAAGCTCATTCAATTCTTTGCCAAAGTACAGCTTGGATGCTGTGGATATCCCATGGACTCCGGATGACATATATACTTTGTTAACATACATTTCAAAAATTTGTTCTTTAGAATATTTTTGCTCAAGTTGAAAAGCAAGGTACATTTCCTGTACTTTACGTTTAATCGTTTTTTCTGATTTAAGGAAAGAGTTTTTCACTACCTGCTGGGTAATGGTGCTACCTCCCTGAGAGCCGAAGCCGCCTGTTATGTTTCCAATTAAAGCTCCGCCAACGCGAATAATATCAATTCCATGATGTTTATAAAAACGCACATCTTCAGTTGCCAGGATGGCATTTTCCATCAATTTAGGAACATCCTTATAATCGACGTAATCTCTTGTTTCTGAGCCTACTTCTGTATATATATCTCCGTTTTTATCATAGATTTTCGAAGAAATAGGATCAATCAGGGCGCTGTCATCAATCTCAGGAGCTGTGACAGCCCAGTATGCAAAAACTCCTCCAACTGAAATACCTGCAATAATAAATAGTGCAGCTAAAACAATTAAGGTTCTTTTTAATAATGATTTTGATTGTTTCTTTTGTTTTTTATTTCTTTTGGAATTTGCATATTTTCTTTTTTCTGTCCTTGTTTTATATTGATCTGACATTGTGTTACATACCTTCCTTTCAGGATAAAGGACCATTTAAAATAGTTGGGTACCATATTTTTTGTCAATTATCTTAATATAGTCAATTCTTGGTGAAAACCCAAGCGGAATCACTTCACCTGTATGTTCAATATCCTTTTTTGGTATAGATTTTCTACCGCCAGATAGCATCTCTTCCCAATAATAGATCAGTGTCTCAGCCGGTAAATAGTAAATTTCCTCTGTTACACTGAAGCGCATAATAATAAAGGCTATCCCACCATGTTTAATGATATTGCGCATATGGACAATTTGGTGTTCATGAAAATTCTTTAAAGGGAAAGAGGTTGTTTGTCTGGTTTCCTTCGCTTCAAAGTCAATGTATCTGCCTTTATATACACCATTATAATCCGTTGTGGAGGCTTGCTTAAAATAGGCTTCTTTTATGACTGCAGCGCTCCTCTTAGGATAAGACACATTAACAATCTGAACGGGTGTTGGCTTTTTGTGAACAATTGCGATGTTATTCTCTATATAATAAAGATTTGTTTCGTTTAAGTCATCCTCCAATGTCATTCCCCGATTAGAATAATTCACTTTTTTCTGTTTCAGTACTTTGCTGCCGGTTTTCGCAATCGGGTTATATTGTTTTCCATTAGGATATTTTATAGACATAGTATCCCTCCAAGCCCATCCTTATCATAACAAAAATAGCATCAAAATTGTAAAATTCATTATTACTTACATAGAAAGTTTAAATAATTAGTACAGATACTCATTTATGTAATTTTATTATAAGATAAACGTGTATTTCTCTTTCAATAAATACTAAATTGATAGAATGTAAACGAAACTAAGGCACTTCGAAGTTTATAATAAATTGGCTGGATTCGTCAAAGGTACTTTTTAGATAAAAAGGTTAGAGTATATGATTATATAGAAGAATGTTATCGAGGTCATCTTTTAAGCGACATAAGTGAAAGAGAATAATAAAAAGCCGGAGAATATAAAATCCTCCGGCTATTAAGTAAGTGGTAGCTAATGTTTTAAGTTGATGGTTTATCTGGACCATCTAGTTTTGGATTGCCTGTATGCTTGCTGGATGCGTTATTGCTTTTCTTTTTTTTCTCTTGAGCAGCTGATGTATTTTTCTTCATGACTACACCTCCTATTCATTAGGTTGTCTATGTTTAGAGAGTTTATGCAAGTTGTCGAAGGAAGCATTTACGTGCGCCGTCTCTGTTTTCTTTGCCGATACTCTTCTAGTTTTGTCGTCTATGAAGGGATTGAAATAGTTAAATCGAAACCTTAAGTGTATAAGAATGAGGAAAGGGTGAGGTGCATGAGTTCCAAAGAAAATATCATCACATTGCTAAGGGAATTGGAGCAGGAAATAATAGCCCTTGAGGAAGAAATAATTAGAAAAACAGATAATGAAGTAAATGATACAATAGCCGAGTTCACGTATACAATCAAAACTGAAGCCAGGAAGATTGATATGGATATGGCAGATATTCAAATTAAAATGAATAATTTTATTGATGATTACAAACATGATACACAACTGTCTATATTGAAATTGGCTCATTTAACGTAAAATACAAGATAGTATCATTTTTTCGGAAATTCTGTTTAGATTAGGTAAAAAGAACAAGGGTGTAATGTAAATGAAAGATAACTTTTATCAAAAGACAATCGATTTGATAGAAATCGTTAAAGATGCTGAAAAAATCTATAGAGAAGCACGCGAAACGGAAGAGCGTGCAGATTTCCACACTGTGATTAAGCCGTTTGCCGACCATACTAAGCAGCTGGCAGATGAATGGCTTATTGAGGCTGAGCAATGGGTAGCTGATAAAAGACCTAAATATCTATCCCTCATGCAGATTAAGAATACCCATAATAATGTTTTACAAGTTTCTGTCCATTGTTACTTTCCGGAGTCAAGCAAGTCGAGATTCATTAAACATTGCAATGCAGCTTTGTTTGTACTCGAACAGATTCGGATGGAAGAAGTGAACGGGGAGTAACGGTATAGCACCCAATCCCAGATGCTGCATACTGTATAAGTATATAGTTAGAGCGGAGGGAGAGTTATGCTTAAACCACTTCTTGAGAAGAAAGCTAGAAGGCGTAATGGTGATTTTAATCCTTATTATGGAATGCCGGCTGCATCCCGCTTGCCTCCATATGAATATCGAAACATCTATCCGGCTGGAACTGGGGCTCCTCAAGTTCAACCACAGGGTAGTTGGGGGCCGGAGAGCATTCAGCAACAACAATTGAATCCTTTTGAAGGAAACCTTGCTTACCAACCCTACTATCCTAACCAAATGTATCAACAGCTATCCTTTAATCCATACTATATGGAGCAATATCCAGGAAGTATGCCAATGTCAGGCGGTATGATGGAGGATCAACATTTTTACGGCTATCCGCAGCAGGAAATGCCGAATCAATACCCAAAAGAACAGGTGAATCCATTTCAAAACCCATTATACTCTAAGGATGAAGATTTTTATCCTTTACAGCAGATGAATACAGCTATTACTAATCCATATCCTAAACAAAGCTTTATGCAAAAAAATCAGGGCAGTAATTTTTCATCGGTTCTTAATCAATTTAAAACACAGGAAGGCAGTATCGATTTTAATAAAATGATTGATACTGCGGGAATGATGTTAAATTCAATGAATCAGGTATCCAATTTAGTAAAAGGTGTAGGTTCTATATTTAAAGTAACCACATAAAAAACTGCCGGTTATAGATCGGCAGTTTTTTATTTATCGGATAGATATGCGTTTCTTTTTTGATTTGGGGACTTTGACTGTTAATAAGCCATTTTCGTGGCTAGCCTCAATTTGTTCTTCGTCAATTGGGTAATGGAATGTAAAGCTTCTCGATTTCTTTTGTTTTTCTGTAGCATAGATTTGATCGCCTTTATTTACTTTTCGTACAGTTTCATATGATATTGTTAATTTACTACCCGATATATCAATTTCAATGTAATTTTTGTCGACACCTGCGATAGGAGCTTGAATAATATAATGGGTTTCTGTTTCTTCCCATTCAACGGGAAAGCTTGCAAACATTTTTTGGTTCTGGAAAAAATCATCCATAGACTGTAATAGTCCGCTCCTTGTGTTCTCGGTTAACAAATCATCCATTTGTGAAATGAAGTTACGGAGCGGTTCAAATGCACCATTCTTCTTGTTTTGAGCCATATATTCTCCTCCTCTGATGATTCTATCTTTAGCATATGCAGGCTATTCTTAATTGTTAAATAATTAGGGTGATAAAGGAGTACGATGTAAACGAAGATATCATAGTCATTTGGCTATATAATGGCGGTTTTGCTTTATATTTAAGCAATGTTATAACAGGAGGGATAATGGTAAAATGAATGGGTAAATATAGAGAAAGTTTTAGAAGTTGAGCTTGTCTCTTTTTAATATCGAATCATACATACATGTAAAAGACTCCACCCTGAACGTAGAAAATATGCGGGGACGGATCTTTAGATTTAATTATCATTAAATGAAAAGGTGTGGAAGTAAATGGAGAATAATCTTGTGAAATTAGCTTTTAAGGAAGAAGGCGCTGGAAAGCCTATTATCTTACTGCATGGTTTTTGCGGAAGCAAGGATTACTGGGAAAAAGTGATTCCTTATTTAAGGAAATTCTACCGAGTAATTGCTGTTGATGTAAGAGGTCATGGCGAAACAGATACTACAAAGATTGGATACGATATTCATGATATGGCAGAGGATTTGTATAATTTCTTTATTGAACATGATTTAAAGGATGCTTATCTATTTGGTCATTCAATGGGAGGATATATTACCCTTGACTTTGTGGATCACCATCCCGATCTTATCAGCGGATATGGACTCATTCATTCCACTGCATTACCAGATTCCCCTGAAGCAAAGAAAAAACGGTCAGCAGGTGTCTCTACAGTAGAAGAACAGGGAGTTTCCTTTTTCGTTAAGGATCTGATCCCTAAATTGCTGTCAAAAGAAACAAGGGAAAACGAACAAGAGATGCTGAAAACTTTGTATGATATTGGCGTTGAAACGAGACCAACAGGCATCATCGGTGCTTTAAAGGCTATGAAAAATCGTGAAGATAAGAATTATGTGCTGCAAAGGAACGATATCCCAGCTCTTCTCGTAGCCGGTGCAAGAGATGAGGTTGTACCGATAGAGAAAGTATTTACTGTGAGCGGAGAGCATATTACACAAATAGTTATTGATAAAGCCGGGCACATGGGAATATTTGAGACCCCGGAGCAAGTATCCACGGCTATTACCTCATTCATAGAAAAAGTGAATCAATAATTGGAAGGTCGTATCTTGAAAAAGATGCGACTTTTTCCTTTTCAAGGGAACGTTCATTCGGTACAATGATGACAGAAATGAGGTGTGCATCATGTTTGGGAAGAAAAATTTAGTGGAGTTCATAGATGATTTTTCACAGGATGAACAATACAAAGACAATATTGCTTTTTGGCATACCATCGATGAAAAAAAAGCTACGTATTCACCCTTTCCAACTGAATTAAATGAAAAGTTAAAGTCTGCCCTTGAAAAAAGAGGGATTGAAGCTCTATACAGCCACCAGGCCGAAGCTTATAAATATATAAGAAATAATAAGAATATTGTGGCGGTCACTCCTACTGCTTCAGGGAAAACATTGTGTTATAACTTACCGATTCTCCAATCGATTCTTGAGAATGCAGATACAAGAGCTCTTTATTTATTTCCGACAAAAGCATTGAGCTATGATCAAAAATCTGAATTAGAGGAACTGATTGATGCTGCAGATGCAGATATTAACAGCTATACGTATGATGGTGATACACCGACTAGTATCAGGCAAAAAATCCGCAAAGCAGGCCATATCGTAATGACAAATCCGGACATGTTACATTCCGGAATATTACCCCATCATACGAAATGGGTCAGTTTATTTGAAAATCTGAAGTATATTGTTATTGACGAGCTTCATACGTACAAGGGAGTATTTGGAAGTCATACGGCTAATGTGATCAGAAGGTTAAAGCGAATTTGCCGTTTTTACGGAAGTGATCCGATTTTTATTTGTACGTCTGCAACGATTGCCAATCCGAAGGAACTTGCAGAACAATTAACGGAATCTAAAATGATCTTAATTGAGCGGAATGGTGCACCAGCAGGCAAAAAGCATTTTGTGTTTTATAATCCGCCAATCGTCAATAAACCTTTAAATATCCGCAGAAGCTCCATATTAGAGGTCAGAAAGATAGCTAGCACTCTTTTAAGGAATAAAATCCAAACAATTGTTTTTGCGCGCAGCCGTGTCCGTGTTGAAATATTGGTTACGTACTTACAGGAATTAATTTCGAAACAATTGGGACCGAAGGCGATTACGGGTTATCGCGGGGGATATTTGCCGACACAAAGGAGGCAAATTGAAAAGGGATTGCGAGATGGATCAATCTATGGGGTTGTCAGCACGAATGCACTTGAACTGGGCGTGGATATAGGACAGCTCCAGGCATGCATTATGACGGGGTACCCAGGCTCGATAGCCAGTGCCTGGCAGCAAGCAGGCAGGGCAGGAAGGCGTCACGGCGAGGCGTTGATTATCATGGTTGCGAGCTCCAGCCCATTAGATCAATTTGTCATCCAACATCCTGATTACTTCTTTAATAAAAGTCCGGAAACAGCGAGAATTAATCCTGATAATCTGGTAATCTTTGTTGATCATCTAAAATGTGCAGCTTTTGAAATCCCGTTTAAAGAAGGGGAGGAATTTGGCGCTGCAGAGGTTACAGAAATTCTGGAATATTTGGCAGAGGAGCATGTATTGCACAAAAATAAAGATACATGGCATTGGATGAATGATGCTTTCCCAGCACATGAAATCAGTCTTAGATCTGCTTCGCAGGAGAATGTGGTCATTATAGACCGAACTAATCCAAAAGTGCAGGTTATCGGAGAAACGGACCGATTCTCAGCTATGACTCTTCTACATGATGAAGCCATTTACTTACATCAAGGAATCCAATATCAGGTAGAGTATTTGGATTGGGAAGAAAAGAAGGCATATGTACGCGAGGTCAATGTGGATTACTATACGGATGCAAATCTTGCAGTTCAGGTAGATGTGCTGGAAATTGACCGAACAAACGTTAATCCGAAAAGTGAAACTACATTTGGAGATGTTTCTGTTCGAGCTATGGCAACCATCTTCAAGAAAATCAGATTTGACTCACATGAAAATATTGGTTCGGGACCAATCCATTTACCAGAAGAAGAAATTCATACGAATGCATGTATGCTCTCTCTAAAGGAAGGGAGTGTCGATTGGAAGGAAGAGCGGCTCGAGGAAGGGCTAATGGGTGCTGCTCACGCTCTGCGAGGCATCATTCCAGTCTATGTGCTGTGTGATCCGGGGGATATTCATGTTTACCCTCAAGTAAAGGCAACACATAACGAGCTTCCGACCATTTTTATTTACGATCATTATCCGGGAGGAATTGGTTTAAGCAAGCATATGTACGAAAACAGTGAACAAATTATTCAGGAGACGATTCAGGCAATTAGAGTCTGTCCATGTGAAAATGGCTGCCCATCCTGTGTCGGAATGGAAGGCACTGGCTCGTCTTTAAAGGAGGATTCCATTAAAGTGTTATCCATTCTTGGAAACCGAATGGCCGGTGACAAATTACATGTCCATTAAAAATAAACTAAACCGGATGAAAAAGCATTTGAATACAAATGTTGGCGAAGGCTCAAAAAAACGTATGGAAGTATGCTCTGAACCTGAACCCGATACACCTATTAAAAATGTTGTCATCCCTTTCTTTGAGCAATGGAGCGAATTCGGGGCCTTTCCTGTTATTTACGAGAATGAATATTGCCTAATCAGGGAGGTCAGCTATCCACTTAATTATCAGCATGGAAAGTATACATTTGATATGCTTCCACAAATTGTGAAGATTTGGAATGAGAGCGACCTAAAGCACCCTCTTTCCGCCAAAGGATTTGAAGCAAATCAAATGTTTTTCTTCGATACAGAAACAACCGGGTTAGGTGGCGGAGCAGGGACTTCCATCTTTTTGCTTGGATATGCTTTTTTGGAGGATGAGCATATCAAGGTCAGACAACATTTTCTCCCTAGACCAGGGTTTGAAATTCCGTTTTATAAGACCTTTTTAGAAAAAGTGAATTATGAGACGTTGGTCACCTATAATGGAAAAGCATTTGACTGGCCGCAAGTAGTTACGCAGCATACTCTTTTGCGTCAGCACTTGCCAAAATTACCGGATTTCGGTCATTTCGATTTATATCATGCTTCTAGAAGACTGTGGAAAAATAAATTGGATCGAGTAAAACTATCAGTTGTTGAAAAAGAGGTACTTGGTTTCGAGAGAAAGGATGACGTACCGGGATACCTGGCCCCTATCATTTATTTTGATTATGTTGATAGGCAGAATCCTGAAGCTGTCTTTAAAATAATGAAACACAATGAATGGGACATTTTATCTTTAATCACATTGTACATTCATTTGTCAGCCCTTTTATTAAACGATAAAACATTGGAGCATGAGGACTCATTTGAACTGGCAAGGTGGTTTTCTTATTTAAAGGATCGGGAGCGTGCTATAGGTTCCTTTGAGAAAGGAATTACTGAATCCAAGCATGATGAAGAACGCTTGAAGGTACTCTTTCATTTGGCAAACGAATATAAAAAAAGTAAAATTGAAGAAGCGGCAGTAAAGCTTTGGGAAGAGGCGAGCAATGCACAGACGCCAGTAATTGTTTGCTGTTCCCTGATTGAGCTGGCAAAATATTTTGAACATAAGAAAAAGGATTATGCTAAAGCTCTGAAATATTCAAAAAAAGCTTTGGTGAAAATTAGAGAATATTCATTTCATAAGCATGGTATTCATGAGAAATCAACCCTTCACCGCATCTCCCGTCTGGAGCGGAAACTTGATAATGAAAAAATTGGAATAAAAGAAAACTAAATAATGGTTGTTATGTTTGTGCATCCCATGTAAATTAATGTTATACACCTTTGTTAATTTGCAGAAGGAAGTGAACATAAATCGGATGTATAAGGTTGTCTTTTATTTATTCTTTGTTGTTATTGGGTTATCGATGGTAATTTTTAATTCTATTTAATTATAATGTAGCAGTTCTGATGCTGAAACATTTTTTTATAAACGGAAAATAGGTGATTGCCTTAGTACAGTCTTATCCACCTTTTCATAGTCTATTTATGTAAGCTATATAGATAATGAAAGGAGAGACGCGTATGTTCGGTCGTCGTCATCATCAACATCATTGTGGTCCTATTCAAGTACCAGGGTGTAACAAAGTGCAGGTGTGCCCACCGGTTTGCCACCAGCCGATTCAATTTGTTAAGGAAAATTGCTATACACATATAGTACCGCATGTGCATCCAGTTCAAACTCTTGAAGTGAATAAGCATGTGTATCAACATCAACATCATTTCCCACATTCTTTCCAAAGTGCCAATAGTGTTCATAGTCAATCTAATCAATTTGGTACACCAACTCCCCCGCGACCTGGTTGCTCAGGTAGTGGCAGTGGCTATGGCTTTTAAAAGTAAGAGGCGTAAAGCCTCTTCTTTTATTATTTAATGTATAATGTAATAAATGGATGTGAACTTATATGGGAAAAGTCGTATTCGTAACAGGATATAAGGCCCACGAGCTTGGTATTTTTGATCAAAATCACGAGGGTATAAAATACATAAAAAAAGCACTGCTGAGTCGCCTGTTAACTCTTCTCGAGGAAGGAATGGAATGGGTAATCATTACAGGGCAGCCCGGAGTGGAGCTATGGGCTGCACAGGTGGTCTTTGATTTGCAGGAAGAGTATCCAGATCTTAAGCTCGGTGTTTTATTACCCTATTTAAATCAGGAAGAGAATTGGAAAGAACCGGTTAAAGAACTGTATGAAGAAATACTGCTTCAGGCAGACTATGTGGAGGCTATTTCGAAGAAGCCATATGAAGGACCATGGCAGTTAAAGCTGAAGAACCAATTTATTGTCGATAAAAGCGATGAAATGTTAATATTGTACGATGATGAAAAGGACGGAAGCCCTAAATATAGTTGGTTTGAAGGTAAAAAGAAACAGAATAAACAGGATTATCCTATCATTCAAATAACATTTTGGGACCTGCAAAGTTTAATTGATGAGGCACAATGGGAAGATTATTAAGAGGGAAATTGACAAACAGCACTTTTTTTGAAAAAATATTATATATTAGTCGTATGAATTTGAGGTGAATAAAATGCTCTCAGATAAAACAAAGTTGACCGCAAAGGATATCTTAGAGAAAGAATTTAAAACGGGTGTCAGAGGATACAAACAAGAAGATGTTGATCAATTCCTGGATTTAGTTATAAAGGATTATGAGGTTTTTCATCAGGAAATTGAATCACTTCAGCAAGAGAATATGAAGCTGAAAAAACAATTGGAAGAACAGCCGAAAAGAACTGTACAACCAGTTCAGCAAGCAACAGGTACCACCAATTTCGATATTTTAAAACGCTTATCCAACTTAGAAAAGCATGTGTTTGGAAGTAAGCTTTACGAATAAAATATCTTCCAAATGATAACAGTTGTTTTATAGTTGAAATGAGGGTATAATGAATTTTGCATGTGATAACGTCTGGGTAATCGCTGCAATGCAAATTGTAGAGGAAAGTCCATGCTCGCACAGGCTGAGATGCCTGTAGTGTTCGTGCCTAGCCCAATAAGCTAGGGCAGTCTGTTTCAGGCTGACGGCTGGGAAAGTGCCTAAGTTCTTTTAGAATATGGCACCGGTACCTATAAAAGTGCCACAGTGACGGAGCCTTTTTGGAAACAAAAAGGGTGGAACGAGGTAAACCCCGCGAGCGAGAAACCCAAATTTGGTAGGGGCGCCTTTCCCAAGGAAATGAACGAGGGGAAAGGGCAGACTCGTAGGAGTCTGAAGATAGATGATTACCACCGGAGTACGAGACATTCCAGTCGATTGCAGTACGAAGGAACAGAACATGGCTTACAGGACGTTATCTTGGAAATGTATTACCTGAATAAAACTACTTCCACTAAGGGAAGAATGAAAGGCTGCCGATTAGATCGGCAGCCTGTTTTAATGCGGTACTTTATGACAATCATTATGCTTCAGGTAAAGCTTGACTCAAATTATTACTATGTATTTGTCTGGATGTTTCTTTGATATTTTTCTTTATAAAAAAGGCTGAAATATACAAGAGAAGTTCCGACCGCAATAACCAGGCCGATATAAACGGACATCATCATCGGAGCGGCAAAAGCGCCTATTATGATGGTTGATCTTGCAATTAAGTCGGCGCCATTATAGGATATATTACTAAAAGCAGAATAAGAACCTCTTTTATCCTCAGGAATCATATTTGCCTGTTCAGTATTATAAACAGGTGAATACATCAATTCGCCAATCGTGGCAATAAACCCAAATAATAAGAGCATATACCAGCTATTGGCTGATGTAACAAATGTATACCCTACACCATAAATAAGCAGGCCAATGATTAACACACGTTTATTTGAAAAACGATTCGTAATATTGGAAACAATAAACGTTAAAAGGACGACTAATAACATATTTTCTATATTCATCAAACTTAACATTTGGACACCGCCAATTTGGTATCCGAATACGTTAACGACTTCAAAGGATTCTGATAATCGAACCCCAATATAACTATTTAGTGAGAATTCAGCGGAAAGGATAAACATGAATCCAAGTACGAGTTTTACAAAGCGAGTATCCTGAAGGGCAATTTTATAGTTATGAAGTAAATCAATCAGAAAGTTTTTATGTGATTGCTTTAACTGACGGACCGTACCTTCAATCAGCCAAATTTTATAAGCAATGGCAATGAAGGTGGATGTACACGTTAAGATGATAAATAATTCAAGTTGATGATTACTGTATAAAAGTCCTCCCATTGCTGCCCCAATGGCCATGGATAAATTAATGAGCCAATAATCAAGAGCATAAACAAATTTTCTTGTCTCTTTTGTAGTAGAATCCATAATAATTGCACTCATGCTTGGCCTTCCAAGACTACTTGAAATCATATATCCAACATAGCAAATTGCAAATAGCCAAACCCAGTCATTCTCAGGGATTAAGGTCAAAGTCATCATCAAAAACATGAAGGCACTTGTAGAGGAAGTCATTAATAAAATTTTCTTCCTTTTGAAACGGTCTGATAGATATCCTCCCAGCAGGTTAGCAACGAATGTAATAAGGACGGTAAAAATCAAGAAGACACCTGCCCAGATTTTGTTCAATTCATGAGCAAAATACAAAGCCATAAATGGCATCACAGAGCTTGATGCCATTCTGTTAAAAAAAGATGTGCCTAACCGTACTTTAATATTTTGTGGCAAATTCTTCAATTTCATATTGTTTTACCCCCTTTGTATCGATTATATTAAACTAGACTGATGCTTCTGAAAATAGACAATTAATTGATAAATGTCTACTTTTATGGTGAAAAGGGGTAGATGATGGAACCTAAACTACTGACTCTTTGGCAGCATATTCAAACGGGATATGTAAGACAGGCAGAGATAGCGGATTTACTCGAACTTAGTCCAAAGCAAACCTCCAGATATATGCAAAGATGGCATGAGGAGGGGTGGTTTAGATTGCAGCCAGGAAAAGGACGGGGACATTCAACTAAGATAGAGTGGGTCAAAAATGTGGAATCCATATATGAAAAAGAAATGGAATATATAATCAATCATGAATCAATTGAAAAAAGTGCAAAATGGCTAACTCTGCATTGGTCCTCTGAATGCAAACTACGTCTGATGAGACTCTTTCAAACTAAGCTTGGATTTAATGATGAGGGAAAGGATAAACTCATCATTCCTAGAAAGGATCCATTTTTGTCCTTTCATCCTCTTGAAGCTCTCGATATACATAGCGCTAACTTAGTTTCTAATATTTACAATCGCTTGATTTACCTGACTGAAGATAATGAAATATGGCCTGAGCTTGCTCATAGCTGGGAAAGCTCGAATCGCTTGTTAAGACTTTACATAAGAAAAGGAGTCAAATTTCATGATGGTTCCTACCTTTCAGCAGATGATGTTGTAAGGTGCTTGGAATCTTTGCGTGATCATCCAATTCACAGGGATATATGGTTTATTGTCCAAAGAATTCATTCCCCCGCACAGTATGTGGTAGAAATTAACTTGAAACAAAAGTGCAGCTATATATTGCATCTCTTAAGCACCATAAACTCAAGTATATATAAAGTAAACAATGGAAAATTAATTGGAACGGGCAGCTTTTATCTGGAAAAAAATGATGAAACAAAAACAATTCTTCGTGCGTTTGAAGACTATTACAAGGAAAGAGCTCTGCTCGATTGTATAGAATTTGTTCAGATGCCGATGGGGTTTGAGACTATTTATCGATCCTCTGTAAAAGAGGATGATATCGAAACATATAAGGTTGAGAGTGATTCAGGGTTTGGTATTGTGATTATGAATGCGTACCGCAATTCAGATATAAATAAGCAGGAAGTAAGAGATTATATCCAATATGTTATCAGTGCAAGGAGAAATGAAATTAATCAATTGGATCCAAAAATTATACCAAATCAAAGTGGTATTTTGCGCTCTCCATCTGACCCATACATAGTGGATCAAGTTCCATTTATAGAGGTATCCAAACCACTTGTTCTACAGACTACTCCATATACAGAAAAGCTTATCTTTTGGTTAAAGGGGATTTTGGAAACCGCAGGTATTCCTGTTAAATTAAAAGAGATCACGTTTGAAGAAAGTCTGCAAAATGGATATACAGATCATGGTACAGATTTTTTTATCCATGGAGAAGTATTTGAAATGAATCATAGCTTATCTTTTTTTCATTTTTTATTGTTGAGTTCCTCTCCGCTTGCCCAAGTCCTAGGAGATAAAGGAGAGCGATTCGAGATATTAAACCAGTATGCTAATACTCCTTTTGAAAAGTGGAGTGAGCTTCATGAACAAATGGAACGAAGATTAATGAAATCTGCTTTAATATTGCCGTTATACTATTCCAAACGAAGTGTACTGTTTTCAGATGATATTATGAATATTAGCATTAAGAATTTTGGCTATGCAGATTTTTCGAAGCTATGGATGAAACCAACCACAATTTAATGCGGTAATATAGACGAGAAATGCTGATTTGGTTTGCATTCAAAATGTATGAGTTGTATGATAAAAGACGCGAACGACTTAATTTAATGGAAAAGTAATATGATTAGATAGGGTGAAACAATGAAGATTACATTAATAGCTACAGCAGCAATGGGTCTTGAGGCGATTGTCGCACAGGAAGTACGTGACCTTGGGTATGAATGTACAGTCGAGAATGGACGAGTACTGTTTCAGGGAGACGAGCTTGCCATTGCCAGAGCCAATATGTGGCTTAGAACAGCAGACCGGGTGAAAATTCTTGTAGGCGAATTTAAGGCCTATACATTTGATGAATTATTTGAAGGTACAAAAAAACTTCCTTGGGAGAATTATTTGGATGTCACGGCTGAATTTCCTGTATCAGGTAAATCGGTCAAATCTAAATTATTCAGTGTTCCAGATTGCCAGGCGATTGCGAAGAAGGCCATAGTGGACCGCTTGAAAAAAGCATATAAAAAAGATGGATGGTTAGATGAAAATGGACCATTATATCGTGTAGAAGTATCGCTTTTAAAAGATAAAGCCACATTAACGATTGATACAACCGGCCCTCAGGCCCTTCATAAACGTGGATACAGAACAGGGCAGGGTGAAGCGCCATTAAAAGAAACCCTTGCAGCAGCATTAGTGAAGCTGACGAATTGGACTCCGGACCGTCCATTTGTTGATCCATTCTGCGGATCGGGTACGATTGCGATAGAAGCTGCGTTAATCGGCCAAAATATTGCGCCTGGATTTAATCGTGATTTTATTTCCGAAGACTGGCCTATTATTGATTCATCTATTTGGGATAAAGTCAGAGAGGAAGCAGAAGAACTGGCCAATTATGATCAGGAATTAGACATTTCGGGGTTTGATATTGACCATAAGATGATTGAAATCGCAAAAGAAAATGCTATGGAAGCAGGACTTGGGGATTTAATTAACTTTAAACAAATGCAGGTCCGTGATTTTACAACGACCAAGGAATATGGCGTAATTGTTGGGAATCCTCCATATGGTGAACGCCTCAGCGACCGTCCTTCCGTTGAGAAAATGTATAAAGAGATGGGGGAAGCACTCCGTCCATTTGAAACTTGGTCTGTTTATATGCTGACTTCTGATGAAAACTTTGAGCAGTTTTATGGCAAACCGGCCACTAAAAAACGAAAGCTGTTTAATGGTTTTATCCGTACGGATTACTATCAGTATTGGGGAAAGAGACCGCCGAGAAAAGGTTGATATGACGTCATTTCCAGAGATATTAAATAACCTGATTTTACGTTTACCACATTATAGATTGACGATTCTTATAGAGTCGTCTTTTTTTTGTCTTTCTCATCTTTTTTGTGTAGGAGCTGATTATTTTATGTGGTCAAAAATATAATTGGTACATGCCTAATTGGTCTATTTTGCGGCGTCTTGCTATACAAATAATCATAGTCACTACTTCTCTTCTATTTGAAAGGAGTTGATTCTAATGCTTTGGACTATCGCTGTAGTATTAATCATCATTGCTTGTTTGATTTACATTTTTTAGTTTCGTTTACTTCTTGGAAAAAGAAAAGCCCAGATATGAGGACTTACTTCTTGCCTTGTAATACAAAGCCTTAGAGACGCAATTAGTGACTTCATAAAATAAAGGAGGCAAAGGAAATAAGTTAGTCTTGAGGGCAGAAATAAGCACCCTTTAGGGATTTATTTTGTGTATACCATATTTCTATAGCTTTATCTGTCCTAATTAATTTTTTATCCAGCCTGTTTATGGTTTTTATATGCGAAAAAGTAATCAGGTAAAAATATCTGAAATAGTACTCGTAAGTGATCAAGAAATTCATGTGTTATCAAACACGCCACGAAAAAACGAAAGGTATTCAAGGATTTTATTTGTACAGATTTATTTTCAATATTGGGGTAAGATGCCGCGGAAAAAACACAAAGGGAATTTGAAGACAATCAGCAATAAAAGTAAACGCTAACCCCAAGGGTTGGCATTTTTTATTTAGTTTGAAATGGTGGAATACTAGGTAATTAGACTTTTTCAGGACTGGTAGGAAAAGTACGCATATTCGTATATAAAACTATCTACCTAGTATACTTAATATGGTAAAATATTCAGTATACTTTAAGGAGAAGGGGGATCTATATGACAAACCTATTAGAAAAAGAGTTTTTAGACTATATACATACCATGGATGCATTCAGAGAAGCATCTGCACTGATTGGATGGGACATGCGCACTGGGGCTCCAAAGAAAACGATTGATAAGAGAAGTCAAGTGCTATCCATCTTATCGAAAGAACATTTTGAAATGGCAACCGGAACTAAAATGGAACGATACATAGAAGAGTTATCAAAGCCTGAACTGAAGGAGCAGTTGGATTCAAATACAATTGTCATTGTTGAGGAATGTAAAAAAGAATACGAGAAGATGAGTAAAATCCCCGCAAATGAGTATAAGGAGTATGTTGAACTACAGTCCAAGGCTGAAAGTATATGGGAAACGGCAAAAGAAACATCTGATTTTTCGTTGTTTATGCCATATTTGGAACAATTAATTGATGTGAATAAGAAATTTTTATCCTATTGGGGAAAAGCTGATCATCCTTATGATGGATTACTCGATTTGTATGAACCGGGTATGACAGTTGAGATATTGGATGATGTATTTGCCAGGCTAAGAGAAGAAATTGTACCGCTTGTGAAAAAGATTGGTGAATCGAATAAGAATCTAGAAACGAACTTTATATATAAGTCATTTAGTGAAGAAGCACAGAAAAAATTATGTATGGAATTGATTCAGGAATTAGGTTATGACCTGGAAGCGGGACGTCTGGATAATACAGTCCATCCGTTTGCTACAGCTTTAAACGCAAATGATGTGAGGATTACAACGAAATATGTTGAGGAAGATTTCCGTGTTGCTCTATTTGGTACCATACACGAATGCGGACATGCCGTATATGAACAAAATATTAATAAAGAATTAGAAGGAACACCTTTATGTACCGGTACATCAATGGGTATCCATGAATCTCAGTCCTTATTCTTTGAAAACTTTATCAGCCGTAATCTTAGCTACTGGAAACATAATTTTGATAAATTAAAAGCTGTCTCGCCTGAACAATTTGATAATATTGACCTCGATACGTTCTATAAGGCTATTAATGAATCAAAGCCTTCCTTAATTCGGATTGAGGCTGACGAACTCACGTATCCTTTGCATATTATGATTCGGTATGAATTAGAAAAGGGATTGTTTAATGGAGATCTAAAAGTAGCTGATTTGCCGAAGCATTGGAATGATAAGTATGAAGAGTACTTGGGAATCCGGCCTGAAAATGATGGTGAAGGAGTTTTACAGGATGTCCATTGGGCAGGTGGCATGTTTGGGTATTTCCCATCCTATGCACTCGGATATATGTATGCAGCTCAATTCAAAGCTGCAATGCTGAAGGATATTCCGAACTTCGATGAAACTATTGAAAATGGAGACTATAACAAAATTACTGGATGGTTAACGAAGCATGTCCATCAGTATGGAAAGTTGAAATTGCCTTTAGAGATTATAAAGGATGCTACGGGAGAAGGATTAAATCCACAGTATTTGATAACGTATTTAAAAGAAAAATATACTGCACTGTATGATTTATAAACAATAAAAAGGTGTTCGTTAAGTAGAAGTTTAGATGCTTGACGGCGCCTTTATTTATTGCTGAGGAAAGGTTTTGGCTTGTTCACTTGCTGTGGAGAATGGATGACAGGGGAAGAAAGAGGCTGATTATGACGGTTGGAACGGATGAATTAGTTTAGCTCAATCCTTAAATAAATCGCTCAAAGGCTATTTTTAAAGCTCAATTAGGCTCAAAACTGCTCAATTATTTTCCCGTTCGCGCAATTAATTCTGATGATGCTCATATAATTAAGAATTCGCTCATTTAAGTTGAAAATCGCACATATATGATGGAATTCGCTCATATACTTCATTTTTCGCTCAATAATGGTTAGCTAATCAGGTATCTCTTAGATTAGGTAGAATAATTGATACTTTAAAGCGTACACCAATATATGAAAATACAATTTTATAAACAAATAAACTCTCAAATATCAAAATAATTAAAATAACAGATGCAGAGAACATATTTGTCATCCGCATCTGCTATAGTTTTTTGTCATAGCACCTTTACCAGAGCTTAAATCCTTTTGACCCAGGTGGTGCATTTTGGATCATGTCTACAAATGGCAGGGTATAGGCGAGAATGATTAAAACTGCTGTAATACCAATCCATAGCTTCCAATTTTCAAGGATGAAAGGTGTTTTTTCAGCCTTTTCTGATACTTCACCAATCGGAAACTCTTCATCACCTTTAGGGGCAAAGAAAGCTAGATTAACGAAGATAACTAAAATCAAAATGATACCAATGAAGAGGATGGAGCCTCCAACGGCCTGAGCGATTTGATATGGAATCCATTCAGCAGCCTGAGCGGAACCGCCATATGTGGAGTAGGATGATCTTCTTGGTGCACCCAGCAGACCTGCAAAATGCATGGCGCCAGACATAAAGGTCATTCCAACTGCCCATGTCATAGCTTGGATGATGGCTAATTTATTCATTTTTTTAGTAAGCTTACGGCCGGTTAAATGTGGAACCAACCAATACATGGCACCAAAGTAAGTTAAGACAACAGAGGTAGCAAGTGTTAGATGGAAATGTCCTGTTACCCAAATCGTATTATGTACAACCTGGTTCAATTGGTTGGAAGCATTGACAATTCCTCCTGCACCAGCAGGGATAAAAGCAACCATTCCGATAAAAGGAACCGTAAAGCGCGCATCACCCCAAGGAAGGGCTTTAAACCATCCAAAGATTCCTTTATAGCCTTTTGCACGTCCTGCACTTTCAAAAGTGGCGAACATGGAGAAAGCTGTCATTAAGGATGGAATGATGACCAGGAAAGTTAAAATAACCTGTAAAAATTTCCATGCAGGATCAATCCCAGGCTCCGTTAATTGATGGTGGAAGCCAACAGGTACAGAAAACAGTAAGAATAAAATAAACGATAATCTCGCCAATGAATCAGAGAATATTTTTCCGCCAATTACTTTCGGAATGACGACATACCAAACCATATAAGCCGGCAATAACCAGAAATATACGAGCGGATGTCCAAAATACCAGAATAACGTACGGCTAATAAGAACATTAATAGAATCAACCCATCCAAGTGACCATGGAATAATCTGTACCAACACAGTAGCCGCGACACCAAGGGTAGCTGTAAACCATAATACATTATTGATAATGACCATGAATGATAATAAAGGTCCAACTTTACCCTTATTTTGTTTTCTCCAGTTAATATAAGCTGCAACCATAGCTCCGCCGTCCAGCCAGCTTCCCACTACAACAAATACCAGCCCGAAATAAAAAATTGGATGAGCCTGTAATGGTGCGTAAAAAGTATAAAGAACGGATGCTTCATTAAGTAGAATCATTGTAGCTGACATAGCTGTACCGATGGTCATCATCCAGAAACCAATCCAACCAACCGTTCTTGCCTTTTTAGATAGTGTTCCGCTTGTTTTGCTGATTGCTGCAAATTGAAAGCCCATTATAAAAAATGTAGTCAGTATAAGTCCAAGTAAAACACCGTGAACAGTAAGAACTTGATAATATGTAATTCCGGCAGGCAGTGTGTATTTTCCTGATCGGACAAGAACCTGTAAAAGGCCAGCGAATCCTCCAAGAGCCAGTGCGATAAATGCCACATAGAAGTGGGCCATAGCGAGCTTACCATCAGCTCTGTTTACTTTAAGATCAGTTTGATTCCTATTCATTAGTCAACCACCTCGATTTTAGACGTCATCATGGTATGGCCCGTACCACAATATTCATTACATAAAATTAAATATTCACCGGTTTTATCGAATGTCTTTGTATATTCATTCACATAGCCAGGCTCAATCATCATATTGACATTCGTTCCTGCCACTTCAAATCCATGAACAACATCCGTTGAGGTAGCCATGAATTTTACAGTTGCACCTTTAGGAATTTGAACTTCACCTGGGTCAAATTTAAACGCGGAAACAACGAATACTAATTCGTAATCCCATTCTTTCCCTTCAACTTTATGTAAACCCGGTTTATCAAAAGGTTTAGTTTCTGTTACTTTTTCCGGATCGATCGTCACCAGACAGCTTGCCGGTTGGTTTCCATCATAAAATGCACTGACCCCTAATACAGTTAAAAATACAAAAAGTGCTGTTACCCCTAATATAAGCCATATCTTTTCAAATTTATGGATATGCATGACCGATAATCTCTCCCTTCTTCTACAGACGATCTAAAAATAAAAAGTAAACGCTTGCCCATACAATTAAAATGAATGCCCCAAGTGTTAAGACAGAAATCAATGTTCCGGAAAGATTAGTTTCTTCGTTCTTCTTAACCTTGACGGGTACGTTTAATTTAGTTTTTGCCACGTTTTTCTCCCCTCTCGAAAATAATGGAAATGTGCTTTGAGTATATTCTACTAGATAATATTGGAAATGGATGATAGTTATTTCATTTTCACAAATCGTTCACCGATAAGGTTATTACTGTATTAATAGTGTAAAATTGATATAACAAGCGTTTTATGGGTAGGATGAATGAAATAAATATGGCTGAATTGTGAAAAACAGTTTCTTTATAGAAGATTCGTCTTTTATTTGGACACAAATATTGGACAATATAAAAGTAGTTTTTGACGAAAAAACACTTTGCAAACGAGTATTTTGTTGATATAATTCTCAACATACTAATTACATACGCACTCATATAATAGCAGGGATATGGCCTGCGAGTTTCTACCAGATTACCAGTGTGGTTCGCCACCGAAATAATCTGACTATGAGTGGGAAACAAGCGCCCGAGTTAATAATGCGCTGTTCATATTTGTCCGGATATAAAGGACCTATGAATTGTTGTACCCACTTTTAGGTAGGTGACAATTTGTAGGTCCTTTTTATTTGTTCATTTATTTGAAGCAAGGGATTGGAGGAGTAAAAGTTGAAATTGTTAAAAGCTAAAATTATGGAGGAAGGGCAAGTCCTTTCAAGTGAGGTCCTAAAGGTAGATACGTTTTTAAATCATCAACTGGATCCTGAATTAATGGTGGCGATAGGTAAAGAATTCGCGAAGAGGTTTAAGGATGCTGGGATTACGAAAATTTTAACCATTGAGTCATCTGGAATAGCTCCATCGGTTATGGCAGGGCTTGAGCTTCAGGTCCCAGTTATTTTTGCCCGCAAGAAAAAATCATTGACCCTGCAAGACGACTTATATACGTCCACTGTTTATTCATTTACGAAAAAAGAAGAAAATACGATCTGCATTGGCCAAAAGTTTTTAAATGAAGAAGATGTTGTATTAATCATTGATGATTTCTTGGCTAAAGGACAAGCTGCTTTTGGTTTGGTTGATATTGTGAACCAAGCGAACGCCAAAATTGCCGGACTGGGAATTGTTATTGAAAAATCCTTCCAGGATGGCGGTGAAATTTTAAGAGATAAAGGATATCGGGTGGAATCACTCGCTCGTATCCAATCCCTTGAAAAAAATAAAGTAATCTTTTTGGAGGAGGAAACAGCCAATGCAAATGAATAAATGGAAAACCGCTTCACTGGGTATCCAGCACGTATTAGCTATGTATGCCGGAGCAGTTGTAGTACCTTTGATTGTTGGTGGAAGTATTGGCTTAACCCCGGAGCAATTAACACATTTAGTTTCAATCGATATTCTGATGTGTGGAATTGCGACACTTTTGCAGGTATGGAAGAATCGATTCTTTGGTATCGGGTTGCCTGTTGTCCTAGGCTGTACATTCACGGCAGTGGGTCCAATGATTGCGATTGCAGGAGAATACGGAATACCGGCTATATACGGAGCTATTTTAGCATCAGGATTATTTGTTATTTTGGTAAGTAAGTATTTTAGTAAGCTGTTGAAATTTTTTCCTCCGGTTGTGACTGGATCAGTGGTAACGATTATTGGGATGACTTTGATTCCGGTAGCTATGAATAATATGGCTGGTGGGGAAGGCTCGAGTGATTTTGGCTCAACATCTAATATCCTGTTGGCATTTGGTACATTGCTATTTATTATTATTTTTTATAAGTTTTCAACAGGTTTTATAAGAGCCATCTCTATTTTACTTGGATTAATTGCAGGTACAGTCGCAGCAGCTTTCATGGGAAAGGTGAACATCCAAGCTGTAATCGATGCCGATGCACTCCTAACTCCTACTCCTTTTTATTTCGGGATGCCAACCTTTGAATGGGCACCAATAATTACGATGATTCTCGTGGCACTTGTTAGCTTAGTAGAATCAACAGGTGTTTATCTTGCTTTATCTGATATTTGTGAAAAGGATTTAAAAGAAGAGGATTTTGCTAAAGGTTATCGGGCAGAAGGGTTAGCGATTGTGTTCGGTGGTATCTTTAACTCTCTTCCTTACACGACATTTTCTCAAAACGTTGGATTAATCCAAATGTCCGGTGTACGTTCCAACAATGTGATTTATACGGCAGGTGCATTTCTAGTCCTGATTGGCTTCAGCCCTAAAATTGGAGCAATCACAACGATTATTCCTTCATCTGTACTGGGCGGAGCAATGGTTGCTATGTTTGGTATGGTGGTAGCGGCGGGAATTAAAATGCTAAGCCAAGTAGACCTGCAATCTCAGGAAAACTTGCTGATTATTGCATGTTCCTGCGGAATCGGTCTTGGGGTTTCGGTTGTCCCGGAAATGTTTGCTAATCTGCCAGATACATTGAAAATTCTGACTGAAAACGGAATTGTGGCTGGAGGGGTAACTGCGATAGGATTAAATCTATTGTTTAATGTAATCTTCAAAAAGCCCCAAAAAGATAGTCCACTGATTCAAAATAAGGAAGAAATAGTTTATTAATTCGATTTATTTTAAGGTAAGTTTATCTATTTTAATACCTAAAAACTGTTAGATTATCCATATATCCTATCAAATTACTGAAAAGGTAGTATTCATTTTGGTTAACAACGTACAGAATAATTAAAGAGATGTGAAGAATCAAGTGATATTTGTTTGATAGAGCATAACTCTGCTAGAAGGCAGGGGAATGGCGAAAATGTAAGTGACCGGCTTATTAGTAAATTTCCAAGAGTTTATTTCAAAATAGTGATTAAAAAGTAAAAAGACATGAGCTAGTCATGTCTTTTTACTATATTATACAGGTTATCCATCTTTAGTATCTTGAGCATCATCTTTATCCAATATCTAGTCTAGCAACAATAGCCACAAGAATTTGGATTAATACTTGTATATTTAAAGCTATTTGAGTATCCGTACTTTCGACCCTTACACACTTTGAACCAGTAATAATTGTTTTTTGGGTATTTCGTTGTTTAGATTTGAAAAATTGTTTTAAATCTTGAACTACCCCTTTGCCGGCTTCATTATCCCCAACTGATATACTAATAACAATTGCGATTGCTACTTGAATAGCTGCTTGTAAAGATAATGCCACTTGAGTATCTGTTGTATGCACTTCTACATCCTCTGAATCTTTGACGACGATCCATTCATAGGATTGCTGTGTGATTGATGTGATTTGATCAGCCTCTTGGGTGACTTCCGCATCATCATTTTTACATTTGAAATTGTCTAATGCTCTCCAATTCTTTTCACTCATTTTTCTTCTCACCTCTTATTTTATTTTTTGAATTTACGCGATATCTAATCTGGCTACAATAGCTAGAAGTGCTTCTAGCATTACTTGAAGGTTTGCAGAGATATCTGTGTCAGTAGTTGTAACCCTAACGTCCCTTGAATTTTCGATATGAATTTTTTGTACACTCTTTTGCTCAGAATTAAAGTGCTGAAGAAGGTCTTGAACAACACCATCGCTATCATCTGAATCTGCAATTGAAATTTCAATTACCAATGCGATTGCGAGCTGCAAAGCTAATTGGAGGGACACTGCTGCTTGAGTTTCTGTAGTTTGAACAAACACGTTACCTGAATCCTTGATAATGATTAATTCATCTGATTCTTGGATTTCAGAAGTGAACTGATCAGCGTCCTGGGCTATCTCTGCCGTGTGCCGCTTTTCCTCATCCCTTTCCCTTTCACAATTGTCACCAAAATAATTTGACATTTTTCTACCACTCCTTTGTGATTTGGTCTTTATAAAATATGAGGATGTCCTTTGTTTTGATTGGACAAAAAGCTCAAATGTGTTTGTCCATCGAAAAAAAAACGCCTGCTAATCAGGCGTTTTAAAATGATCATTTTTCATTGCTTTTGTTATCTTCGGTTGATGAGGATTTTACAAATGTTTCCACCTGGTTAGTCAAATCACTAACTAACTCTTTTATCATTTGCTTTTGTTCATCGGATAACTTTTCTTTAGCCTTCTCAGCGTTAATTCCATTTTTCCGAAAAAGATCACTTACTAGTAAATTAATTAGCTGCTGAGGGATCAACTGTGGGGATTGATTCTGGTCATCACTCACAAATTTCACTCCTTTTATTAAAATATAATCAGAATCATCATATGTACGTCATCAATATTATTCCTGTACAATCTACATAAAATTAGAACAGATAAAAGTAAATAGGCATATGCAATTGATATAATGCTTCTTTTTGGAGTGGTTTACAGTTTTAATAAAGAACAAAGAGAAATGAATTAATATACTCTAAATTAGGAACCAGCAACCATCATATTACATATACTGTATGTAAAAAAGGTGGATACACCATATGAAAAAGTATTATTGTATTCATTGCCATTCATTACATGAGATGCTGAAAGTCTGCCATGTCTGTGGACAGGACCGATTGAAGGAAATTTTTATAACGATTCAGCATAACGAAAAGAAGAGCGGCAATTAACCGGAAAAATCATGAACAATCTGTCTTGGTATTCAGGGGAGATTGTTTACCTGTTGTTTAGAACTTACATAAAGCACAGGCGTGTATAGGTAATATCTGTTTTGAACAGAATTTTGATTGAAAATGATTATCATTGATGATACACTGGAACTATAATGAGAGACGTTATCAATTAACTACATGACAGGGAAGGTGCATGATGATGATTTGGGTATTTGTAGGTGCAACGGTAACAGCCTTTAGCGGAGTCATGGTTCATGTTTTAAATAATGTAGCAAATCCTAAAGTTATAGCAGCTCAATCACAAGCTAATCAAAGTATGTAAGTTCAGACAAAAGTCTGAACTTATTTTTTTACCAAAATAGATATTTATGGGCAACTATTCCAATTTTCGATAAAATAGATAGATAAATGATTATTAATAAGGGGATAAGTATGAGACTGCATACAAGGGAAGTAACACTTAACCAGCTTTACGCTATTTATAAGTACTTTGAACAAGATGGGGATCAAGTACGGGCACAAAAAACGATCGATATTATGAATAAGGTTAATGATAATGAGTATAGCTTGGCATTTTGCGGACATTTTTCGGCCGGAAAATCTACGCTTATTAATTATATTTTGAAACAGCCGATATTGCCTTCCAGTCCCATTCCGACAAGTGCTAATATCGTGAAAATAAGGAGCGGCAATGGAGAAGCCAGGGTCACTTTAAATGATCAAAAATGTCTAATCTTTCAGCCGCCAATTGATTTTAACAAAATTAAAGAATTTGCGAAAAACGGAGGTTCCATCCAAAAAATCGATTTGATGATTCAGAATTTTCCGTATGCAGACAACTTAGTTTTATTGGATACACCAGGGATTGACTCAACTGATGAAGCCCATGAATTGTCGACTGCCTCCTCATTTCATCTGGCTGATGCGGTTTTTTATGTGACCGATTACAATCATATTCAGTCAGAAATAAATTTTCAGTTTACAAGAGATCTGGCACGTATGGGGAAAAGAATATATGTCATCATTAATCAAATCGATAAACATCAGGAGGATGAGCTTTCTTTTACATCTCTTAAACAAAGTGTAAAGCAAGCTTTTAAGGATTGGGATATACCAGTAGAAGAGTTTTACTTTACTACTATGAAAGCGGAGGATCATCCCTTTAACCAAGCTCACCGTGTAACTGAAAAAATAGCTGAATTAGCTGGTATTGCGCCAGCTTATGATGTGAATTCACTTCTTAACCATTTAATAACGGAGCATCTAAATTGGAAAGAAGCGGATTCCAATCAAGCCAGAAATCATCTGGAGCAGCAGCTGCATGACAAACAGAATCATCACTTGTTAGAAATTATTGATTCTGCTGAAAAATTTAGTAAAAGCATTATTAATTTCCGTGAGCATGAGGAAGATAAATTTGATGAACAAATTGGGCATATTATCGAAAATAGCAATATCACTCCATATGAATCCAGGGAACTGGCGAAATCATATTTGGAATCAATGGTTACATCTTTTAAAGTCGGGAGAATATTTGGAAAAAGTAAAACAGAACAAGAAAAAGAAACTCGTAAAGCTAATCTGATTCAAAATATTAAACAGCAGACTGAATCGACAATTTTGTGGAATTTAAATGAATATTTTCAAAGAATGATGAACGATTATCCAGGACAAAAACAGGAGAGTCAGAATATCATCCAGTCATTCGACTATGATATTCCCTATGAAACGATCATTGAGGTAGATCAGTTAGCTTCTGTTACCAGTGACTTGGTGTTGAATTTTTCCAAGGATTTGGCATCTTCCATTAAAAAAGCTGCGGGCAAGCAAGCGTTAACTCTTTTCAATACCTTGGTGAGTCAGTGGGAAGAGGAAAGAGAGCAGCGTCTCACCCGGGTGAAGGAGGAATTAAAATCGGACCATTCTATTCTTCACATTTGGCAGGATTGGCAAGTACAGCTGACTAATCAGCGGAGCTATAAAGATAAAATTATGAATGAGTTGACTAAAAGATCCAGATATAACCTTACAGAAGTCATGGAATTCCTGCAAAGCCAGCAAAAAGAGAGTTCAATTGTGGAGATGGATATTAAAGAAGTTAAAGATATTGAACCTGAGCCAAAGCCTGAACGGATTATAAAAAAAGTGGAGACGGCACAGCCGATTTATACATCTGAGCAAGTGGCTTTAAAGCTGCAAAAAGCTTCCCAGGCTTTGAACCACTTACCTGGTCTTGAGAAATTAGCGCAGGAGCTGAAAAATAGGGCAGATTCACTGATGAATCAAACTTACACTTTAGCTCTCTTTGGTGCTTTCAGTGCAGGGAAATCCTCATTTGCCAATGCACTTTTAGGAGCAAACGTTTTACCCGTTTCACCGAATCCTACTACCGCTGTCATTAATCGTATTTTGCCGCCAACGAGCCTACATAAACATGGTACTGCTACCATTCATGCTAAGACGGAGACCATGCTGCTCGATGATTTAAATGAACTGTGGTTTGAGGATGGTTTAAAAGTACAGGATCTAGCGATGGCAAGGAAACAGGCGCAAACCATGCTCAAGAAACAAAGCTATGCGCTAGGATTAAAGGTTTCTTTCCTGGAGGCATTTTTAAAGGGGATTGACTCCTTTGAAGAAAATCTTGGTGAAAGTTTTGCCGTTTCATTGGATGAGTTTTCTGTGTATGCAATAGATGAAACAAAATCATGCTTTATCGAACGCATTGATTTATATTATGACTGTGATTTAACGCGAAAAGGCGTTATTTTAGTTGACACTCCCGGAGCGGATTCTGTTAATGCGAGACATACAGGTACCTCCTTCAATTATATAAAGCATTCAGATGCGATTTGCTTTATTACGTATTATAATCACCCATTCGCACGGGCTGACCGAAATTTCCTTGATCAACTGGGACGGGTTAAGGATTCATTCAGTATGGATAAGATGTTTTTCCTTTTGAATGCGGCTGATTTGGCTGAAAATCTGGAGGAGAGAAAGGTGGTTGAGGATTATTTACGCAGTGAATTGCAAACTTCAGGAATCCATCATCCACGGATTTATCCAATTTCAAGCCGTGCAGCGCTACAACAAAGGACTGAAGAACTCAATTCAGGAAATGAGGCATATATCGAGCTGTTTTCCCATTTTGAATCAGCTTTCTATTCATTTATTCAGGAGGAGCTTAAAGGTATATTAGTTAATGCAGCTATGCTGGATTTAGATAAGGCACTTCAGCTTACCAGTCGACTTGTCGAGCTGTCCAATGAAACCGAGGAGCAGAAGACGAAAAGACGTGTCCAATTGCATGAAAACTGGGAGCGAGTGTTAGCGATATTAAATGAAAAAAGATTTACTCATGAAATGGCCAGGATGAAGCAGGAAACAGAAGAATTGATTCATTATAGTAAGCAAAGGATTAACCTGAACTTCCCGAATTATTTTAAAGAATTTTTTAATCCCGGTACATTAAAGGACCATCGGCAGTCCCTTTTAGCCTGTACGAATCGTTTACTTGATCAAGTCAGAATTGAATTGGCCAATGAAATACAGGCTACATCCTTGCGTTTAGAGGTTATGGTCAAAAAGACCATGCATGATACCTATGTCCAGTTAGTTCAAGAGATTCAAACCATCCATAAAGATTGGTCATTCAGTGAGCCTAAGTCAGATTTACAAAACGAATATAATACCGACCGAGCGCTATTAAATTTAACGGCAGATGATTTCAAAGAAGAACTGAGACTTTTCAAGGGTACCCAGCATTTCTTTGAAAAGAATGGTAGAAAACCAATGGCTGATGCCTTTTTGGAGAAGTTAAACGACTATCTAGATGTTTATTATACAGATCAACAGAACAAATTGTTTGAGCATTTTGAATCAGCCATTCAGTATATAAGTCTTTCATTCATTGAGGAGATGAAAACCGAAGGCAATGAACGATTGAAAAGTATGGAATTGACATTAAACAAGAAATCTAATCCTCAAATTTACCTGGAGGCTGAAAAGCAAATCAAGTTAATTTTAGAATCGGAGGAGGAGAATGCAGTTGCAGCTGGTAAAAGAGTCTGAATGGTTATTTGAACATTTGAGTGATCCTGATTTACGTATCATCGATTGCCAATTCCATTTATCCAATAAAACAGCGGGACGAGAACAATATAGAGAATGCCATATACCGGGAGCTGCTTTTATGGATGTTGCTCAGGATTTGTCCGGTCCAATTAAGGAACATGGAGGAAGACACCCGCTTCCTGCGAGAGAAGACTTTATTGAACTAATGAAAGCCATCGGTATACATGAACAGACAACCGTTATTGCTTATGATGGCGGCGAGGGAGCTTTTGCCGGTCGCTTTCTATGGACAGCCCAATTATTTGGATATGAGCGTGTATATGTACTTAATGGAGGATTAAAGGCTTGGCTGGAGAAAGGATATCCAGTAACCGAGGATATTCCTGTGCTGACACCAACAGATTATGCCCCTGTCATGAATAAGAATCTATTAGTCACTTACCCTGAAGTGAAAGACTGGGCAGAGAATGATAGACCAGGTTATTTAATAGATTCCAGAGAATCAGACCGCTATAAAGGAATCCATGAGCCGATTGATCATAAAGCTGGGCATATACCCGGTGCAATAAATATGGATTGGACTGAAAATTTCAGGAACGGTAAATATTTGCCTGTACCAGAGTTGGAAAACCGTTTTAATCACTTGAACAAAGATGAGCCAATCATTGTTTATTGCGGTTCCGGTATTACAGCAACTCCTAATTATATTGCACTCAAGGAAGCAGGTTTTACGAATGTGAAAATCTATGCCGGCAGCTTTAGCGATTGGATATCCTATCCGGAAAACAGAATAGAAACGGACCAGTAAATTGATTTGATGGGAAATTTTTAAGAAGAGAATAAGGCCCGGATATGGTACAATCTGATAACAGAGAATCAGAACATCAGGGGGATTAGGATGAATCAAAATACTAATACATTATTATTAATAGATGGTTTTAACTTACTTAGCAGAGGTTATTTTGCAACTGCTTATGGGAAAACAGAAGATCAATTATATCGAAATAAAAATGGGATTTATACCAATGCACTGCGCGTGTTTTTTCAAAAAATGTTCAGCCTTATTAAAACTCACCAAGTAACGCATTTAGCTGTTGCTTGGGATGTAAAGCGCGAAGAATCGTCCCGCAGACAAAAATTTGATTTTTATAAAGCGACACGCGGAGAATTGCCGGCACCGCTCATTATGCAATATGAAACATTGCGTTCAAGTCTAGAACGGATTGGCGTTAAGCAGCTGTCTGTGCCTTCCTATGAAGCAGATGATGTAATCGGTGCGATTTCTACTATGTGGAGTACGAATAACATGGGGAAATGCTTAATTTACAGTAATGACCGTGACCTGTTTCAATTGCTGAATGAACATACGAGTCAAATTATTGCCAGTAAAACAGGAGATCGTGTTTATACCATTGAAGATTTTCGTGAGGATTATGAAATAGAATCAGCGCAATGGGTCGATGTAAAAGCACTGCTGGGCGATGCAAGTGATAATATTCCGGGCTGTCCTGGTATTGGTGAAAAGACAGCTTTACCACTTATCCAGCATTACCAAACGCTGGAGGGGCTATATGAACAGCTGGAATTATTAGATCCAAAATTCAATCGATGCAAGAAAAAGCTGGCGGCAGGACAGGAATCAGCCTTTATAAGCAAAGAATTGGCCCAAATTATATGTCAAATAGATGTATTTGAGGATTGGACTCATGAACATCTCATGTATGAGATTAATCATGATATTTTGGCTGATGAACTGGAAGAATTAGAATTAAGAATTCGTGTCAGCTAAAAATATATTGAGTAGTCATGATCGAGCTTTATGCCTGAAGGTTTAGGGCTCGATTTTTTTTTTTGATTGATTCATATAAACATGCAAAATCTTCGCTGTTACATTGATTAGTATTACAGAGCGGTAAATAAAAGGAGAGATGAGATTGGGCTATATTGAAGATTTAAGAGCTATTGTGGGTCATCGTCCCTTAATATTAGTTGGATCAGTCGTCGTTATTTCTGACAAGGAAGGCAGGCTGTTGTTGCAGCAAAGAAAATTTCCGAAGGAGTCATGGGGGCTCTCAGGCGGCTTAATGGAGCTGGGAGAAACGACCGAAGAAGTAGCCAGACGTGAAGTGACAGAAGAAACCGGCCTTACGCTGGGCAAGCTGCATTTTATTAATGTATATTCCGGACCGGAGTATTTTGTAAAGGCTGCTAATGGAGATGAATTCTATTGTGTCACGATTGCGTATTATACAAATGAATACGAAGGTGAATTAGTTGTAGATGAAAGTGAATCTATAAAGTTTGAATTCTTTTATCCACATGAATTACCGGGAAGAATCGTTAAAAGCCATAAAAAAATCATTGATGAATATTTATTAAAATTGGATACCGGGAAATAAGGGAAGGGTTAATTCAGTTGTAAAAGTCACCTGGGTGATCAACCTTTTTCAGACAATACGACAAAAACCTGTATTCAACTTTTTAAAAATGTTTTACAATAAAAGAGTAATTTTGTGAAGGAGTGTGTTTGGGGGATACATGGAAAAATTAGAAGACTATATTTGTAGATTATCTTCGAAAGGATTTCGTCTTGGAGAAGAGGCAATAGGATTTATCTATTTTGGAAAACAGTTGACTTCAGCACCAGACTGGATCGTAAACATTGCACTGGAAAATACATTGAAAGCTCAAAAGAGATTTGATGGAGGTTTTTATATATCACTGCTGGAAACCTTGGTGAATGGTAAAGTTTCCAACAGAAAAGAAGCAAATCAATTAATGAAGGAACATGGCTTACAGGTATCTTGATTTCAATAAATCAAGGTATTTTTTTGTGGCTATTAATCCATATATAAACTAGTATTGCCAGCTTTATTGCTAAAAGATAGCTTTTTAGGCAGGATTTTTCCTGAATATTGTCTAATAAATGGATGATTAGGAGGGATATCATGTCGAAAAAGCCAAAAGTAATGATTCTCGGAACTTTTCATTTGCGATATACACCGGATTTTCATCGCGGAGATTTCGATGAGTCTATCATAACGGATCAGCAAAGGGAAATTGAAGCAGTCGTTAAATGTCTGAAAGAATTTAAACCGACTAAAATAGCCCTTGAAGTCGTAAAAGAAGAACATACTTCTCTAAATGACGAGTATGATAAATATCTGAATGGTGAGTTGAGAAATGAGGTCAACGAAATCCACCAATTTGGATTCAGGACTGCTGCTGAATTAGGTCATAAGGAAGTTTATGCGGTCGATTGGATGGAATCGGTTGGGAATAGGGGACTTGGTCAGGTATATGATTGGGCAAAAGAAGAACAGCCAGATAAATATGAATTTATTAAGGACCATTACTGGTCAAAGTTAAATAAAAGCTTTGATCACATTGATATTTATGAGTTAGTTAAAGCGTGCAATACAGACTCAAGAATTAAACTAGAGCATGAATTGAATATGATGATTGCACAAATAGGAAAAGGAACAGACTATATCGGGATTGATTGGCTAAGATGGTGGTATCAGCGAAATTTAATTATTTATGCGAATCTTGTTGAAATGACTGTTTCACCCGAGGACAGAACACTTTTAATAATAGGTTCAGCCCATATTCACCTACTGACTCAGTTCATCAAAGAAAGTGGAACAATGGATGTTATTCCTGCTATAAACTATTTTAATTAGTCGTATCCTAAAGGGTTTTCTGAGTTTTTTATACTGAACTGACAATGTATTTTGGTTATACTAAAATTCTCACTTAAATAGTTGGCAAGATGTTCTAGGGTTACAATTTCAACTACTATACATTAGAACAACTAACCTAAGGGAGGTTAGGGTGCTACTAATTCAACTTTAATTCTGTCAGGATCTTCGAAAAAAACGGCATAATGATTTTTCCCACCTGCAAATGGATGTTGATCCTGATAAAGAATTAATATATCCTTTTCTTTTAATTTCTTTGTTAGATCGTCTACCTGTTGCCTGGATTCGGCATGAAACGCCAAATGGTTTAATCCCGTTCCACATCTGTGATAAGGGATATCCATATATTTATCCTCCGTCTGAACGAAGACTATATAGGTATCCCCTATTCTAAAGCTTTGTCCACTATCCCACTCCTGGTAAAGTTCATATCCCAATTCAGCTAGAAGCCAGCCCCAAAAGTCAATGGATTTATTTAAATCTGATACATTGATTTCAATATGATGGATAAGCCCTTGCGACAATGATTTTTCCTCTTTTCTATTTTTATTCCATACCGTTTCAACCGAATGATTATTTCTGCTCGTTCATTTGCACAGCTTGCCGGGATAACAGATCAGCTGATTTGTTTTGCGATTCTGGAATCCATTTGATGAAAAATAAGGAGAATTCAGACGAAAGCTCCAGTGCCTGATTGAGTAATTGTCTAAAGGATTCTTTTTTTACATACTCTTTTTCCATTGCATCCGCCACGTGTTTTGAATCGGTTCGAACAGAGATGACATCGTAATTTTTATCCAGGCATATCTTCAAAGCATGGATCAAGGCTAAGTATTCAGCTTCATGATTATTATGGATGCCAAGGGGTATGGAATATCGGTGGACTTCACCATCTGCTTTTATAAAAATACCGGCACCGCTTGGACCTGGATTTCCTTTAGCTGCGCCATCTACATATACTTCTATCATAAGAAAACATCCTTTCAAGTTAAAAAGTACATGAATTTTTATTAAATGTCTACTGTCATAGTTTTAGTGGTATCAGGATAATTTATATATAATGAATTAATTGTATAAAGGATTGGGAAGGGAGAAAGAAATGAACGTAACAGTAAAGGGTATCTACAATAAATCCAAAATACCTCCTATAACCTTCACATCAGAAGAAATGGAAAGTCAATTTGCTTTAAGGCTTGTCAATGATCTCGAAAGCACGGGAAGATGGCGAGATTTCATTTTTATTGATGAACTGGGACAGGAATGGACAAAGAAACAGTTTCAAAAGCTGACAGAGGAAATAGAAGAAACCCCACAGAATGTAACGATTTATTTTGATGGAAGTCACAGACCGGGTGAAACCTTTGCAGGAGCTGGCATTGCGATTTATTACACACAAAACAATAAAAGGTTTCGCATACGGAGCAATGAAGTCTTTGATTATATAGAGGACAATAACGAAGCAGAATATTGTGCATTATTAGCAGCTGTCAAAAGGCTTGATGAACTGGGAGTTAAACATCAAAAAATTATGATAAAAGGGGATTCTCAGGTCGTATTGAAACAATTAACAGGAGAATGGCCTTGTTATGAAGAAAATTTAAATAAGTGGCTGGATCGGATCGAAGAACAGCTTAAGAATCTTGGCTTGCACTTTGAGACAATGGCAGTTCCAAGAAAAGATAATGAGGAAGCACATCGGCTGGCAACACAGGCACTAGAGGGAATTGAGATAGACGGTCAACTTGAATTACCAAAAATGGGGTGATGTTATCGATGAATAAAAAAAAGGGAAAAAAAGATGCTCTTAAACAGGTTGATTTTTTGTTAAGTACGTATTGTGATGGCTGCTTTCTACACAAACAGCTTGTTCGGGATAACGGCCGTACTCATGCACACCGTTTTTGTATCAATCAGTGTACAGTTGGTGAATCCTTGAAACATATAGGCGGAAATTTAAATAAGAAAACAGAAAAGCCGCCTATCCAATAGGCGGCTGTTAATTTTGGTTCATTATTAGGCTTTTTGTACGTTAGTAGCTTGAGGTCCTCTTTCTCCATCTACGATTTCGAAAGTAACTTCTTGGCCTTCTTCTAAAGATTTGTATCCTTCACCTTGAATTGCTGTGAAATGTACGAATACATCATCTCCGCCTTCAACTTCGATAAAACCAAAACCTTTTTCGTTGTTAAACCATTTTACTTTACCGTTTTGCATAGATTTATTCCTCCTAAAACTGTGGCTCAAAAGCCAATTACTATTTATCATAAACTTTAGATAAGTCATGATAATTTCAATATACAACATTCAAATATACAGTGTCAAAATGGATTTTAAAAAATATTGAAAATTTTTAAGAGGTGACTGGATAATTGGGTAAATATGGTATAATTGTTAAAATGAAATGAAAACATATGTCGGGGTGTCTGATGGATACACATCATAATGGTTTTTCTAATTATTTGCTGGAAAGAGTTTATATGAATCAATTACAAAAAGAAATAAGAGATAAGGTGGAACAAAAAACACCTTCTATCAAAGATAATGGGGAATTCCGAATGATGACGACAGAAGAGGTTTCTTTATGCATGGATCAGGCATGTACGGATATTCGGCATATATTTAAGGATATAAAGAGACGTGGAGAAATTTCCGTCAATCGGGTTAAACAGGAGATTATCCCTGTTATCAAGAGTGCATCATCGAGTCCGCGAATTTTTGAATTGCTTCATCAAACTAAACGTAAAGAGGAGTATACATACTGGCACTCCATTTGCGTAGGAATTCTATCCGGTCTAATCGGGAGATGGCTGAGATTGCCTATAGATGAGCTGGAAGACCTTATGATTTCTGCTGTTTTGCATGATATCGGCATGACCATGGTTCCGGAGAACATCTTAGATAAATCAGGTAAACTTACCTCTCAGGAATATAATATAATGAAACAACATACCGTCTATGGGCATGAACTATTAAGTAGTCTCGACCATATCCCTGATTCCGCTGCCATTGTTGCCTTGCAGCACCATGAGAGAGAAGATGGAATGGGGTATCCTCATGGATTAAAGGGTAAGCAAATTCATTACTTTGCTAAGATTGTCGCCATAGCAGATATATATCATGCGATGTCCTCAGAAAGAGTTTATCACGAAGCAACACCATTTTATTTAATCATCAAACAAATGCAGAATGATGTATATGGAACATTAGATGCTCATATTTTATTGGTTTTCATGGATAGATTGCTTCAGGCGCTGGTGGGCAAAAAAGTAAAGCTGAATAATGGCGAATATGGTTCGATTCTTCTCATAAATCGATATAATCCACTTAAGTCTTTAATAAAGACTGAAAGGGGAATCATAGATTTAATGGCATTTAGGGATATTGAAATCGTTAAGATTATTAATGAAGTATAAGAGGATATTGGATATTAGAAGAAAAAGACAGCTGATAGGCTGTCTTTTATATTTTATATAAGAATTTCTATTGTAAGAATACTTATCATTATTTCCACTGGTAAGGTGTCGTCTGATAGACATAATAATTCAGCCAATTAGAAAATAGAAGACTTGCGTGGCTTTTCCATGTATGAAATGGGAGCTGCAGCGGGTCGTCCTCAGGAAAATAATTTTGAGGAATAGGGGCACCTGAGCTCTTTGATAAGTCACGCTTATATTCATGGGACAAGGTAGCCAAATCGTATTCTGGATGACCGGTTACCATAATTAATCGTTTATCCTTAGAAGCGACCAGGAACAAACCTGCTTCCTCCGATTCTGCTAAGACGATTAACTCCTCATGATTGCGGATCTCTTCTGCTTCAATATCTGTATATCTTGAATGCGGAGCGTAAAAAACATCATCAAATCCTCTTACAAGGCTTTCGAATGGTTTCAATACTTTATGCTTATAGATGCCTGTACATTTTTTATTTAATAATTGCTTTGATATTCCAAAATGATGGTATAGGGCTGCTTGGGCTCCCCAGCATATATGAAGGGATGAGGTTACATGCTCCCTTGACCAATCCATTATGTTGATTAGCTCATTCCAATAGTGAACTTCCTCGAAGTCTAGCTTTTCAACCGGCGCTCCAGTAATAATTAAGCCGTCGAAGCGCTTCGTTGATACTTCGGGGAAGGTTGAGTAGAATTGTTCCAAATGTGTATGGGGTGTGTTTTTACTTTCATGTGTTTCCATTCGTAAAAAGGTTATTTTGACTTGCAGAGGAGTATTGCTTAGTAATCGAAGCAGCTGTGCTTCGGTTTTCTCTTTTTCAGGCATTAAGTTTAAAATGAGAATGTTTAAAGGTCGGATATCCTGACTAAGAGCTCTGTTATCATCCATTACGAAAATATTTTCTTCTTCTAAAATTTGTTTGACGGGTAGTTTATTTGGAATCGTAATCGGCAAGATATGGACCTCCTTGTTTGTTTAAATTTTCAAAATATTAAATAATATTACCATTGTATTCATATTTTTGAGAGGTTGTAAATAATAATGTGTGTTTGATATATATTTTTTGTTAAACTAATTATGACTATTGATTTTTAGGGGGCTCAGCATGAATTTGGACACAATTGTAAAAAGTGATATCGAGATTGCTTTAAATGCAAAAATGAAACCCATAAAAGAAATTGCTGAAACGATTGGATTAAAGGAAGAAGATTGGGAAGCTTACGGGAAATACAAGGCGAAAATCTCTCTTGATGTGTTAAAATCCCGCAGCACCAAAAAGGATGGGAAATTAATTCTCGTTACTTCCATCAATCCTACTAAAGCAGGGGAAGGGAAATCAACGGTAACCGTTGGTCTAGGAGATGCGTTTTCTCTTCTTGGAAAGAAAGCAATGATAGCGATGAGAGAACCTTCTCTTGGACCAGTCATGGGTGTAAAGGGAGGTGCAACTGGCGGCGGTTATTCACAGGTACTCCCAATGGACGAAATTAACCTGCACTTTACTGGTGATTTACATGCCATCACAACAGCAAATAATGCACTGGCAGCTCTGATTGATAATCATATACAGCAGGGAAATGAACTGCAGATTGACCCGCGGAAAATTATTTGGAAAAGGGTCCTTGATATGAATGACCGTGCTCTTCGGCATATTGTAATCGGGCTTGGCGGGGATAAGCACGGAATTCCCCGTGAAGATGGCTTTGATATAACCGTAGCATCTGAAATCATGGCAATTCTTTGTCTCGCGATAGATTTAGATGACTTAAAAGATAAATTAGGGAAGATTGTGATTGGATACACCTATCAGGATACACCTGTTTCTGTTTCAGACTTGGGTGTAGAGGGTGCACTAACTTTATTGTTGAAGGATGCTTTAAAGCCTAATTTGGTTCAAACTATTGAACATACGCCTACGCTAATTCATTGTGGTCCGTTTGCAAATATTGCACATGGATGCAACAGTGTACTTGCTACAAAAACAGCCCTTAAGCTAGCTGATTATTGTGTTACAGAAGCAGGATTTGGTGCGGACCTTGGCGGAGAAAAATTCTTGAATATTAAGACAAGCGCTGCTGATCTTACTCCGGATGCTGTCGTTATCGTGGCAACATTAAGAGCCTTAAAGATGCATGGTGGCGTACAATCGGATAAATTAAAAGAGGAAAATCTAAATGCGATTGAATTAGGGTTCCAGAATTTAGTGAAGCATTGTGAAACGATTCAAGCTTTTGGATTGCCTTTTATCGTCGCTTTAAATAAATTTTCTGCAGATACTGATGCAGAGGTGGAACGATTCAATACTTTATGTCAGAAACATGGATTACCTTTCTCTTTAACAGAAGTGTGGGAAAAAGGTGGGCAGGGCGGATTGGACCTTGCAGCAAAACTTGAAGACCTTATGAAGGAGAATACCAATACATTTAAACGTCTATACGAATCAACGGATTCCATTCAAGAGAAAATTGAAAAAGTCGCAAAAATTGTATATGGGGCACAAAAGATTGAATATTCTCCTGAAGCTCTGCAACAAATACATAAATATGAATCAGAAGGATGGGGGCAGCTCCCTGTTTGTATGGCTAAAACCCAGTATTCATTATCGGACAATCCAAGTTTGTTGGGCAGGCCTGAAGGATTTACATTGTATATCAAAAAGCTAAAGCCTTCTGTAGGAGCAGGTTTTATTGTGGTACTTACTGGAGATATTATGACAATGCCTGGATTACCTAAAAGACCAGCTGCTTTAAAGATGGATGTCGACGAGAATGGCAATGCGGTCGGATTGTTTTAATAAGGATAGGGAGATTATGTAAAATGGAGGTGATCTCATGTTTGATCCATCAGTTTTTGAAAACCTGAAAGTAGTAGTTGAAGGTGCCTTTTATGATTTAGACTTAGAAGGCGAGTTAGCCATCATAGACAGGCATGATTATGTTGACTTAGCCTATATGTCAAGAATTTTTGAGATTAGTACAAGGCTTGATGCTTCGATGGAAAAAGCGGTTGAATGTACACTTTCTTTAAGTGCAGGTTTACAAGCTTTCTCATCAGAAAAGCTATCATCCATAACGAAACGCGAGCCGGGATGTGATCTTAAAATTAAATTTAGGTATATCGATCCTGAGCATCCTCTCCGCAATATTCATATATTGAAGCAGATCTGGGATAAAGGGTATCATTACCGGGTTTTTAAACATACTCCGATTGGATTTAAACATGAAGATCCATTCGTAACGATTGAAATTAAGCAGGATAAGCCAATTTATGAGGATGAAATTGATCAATTACATACCTATGTCAGCCAAATCCATCATATACTGAAAGCAGAAGGTTAGATTTTTTTGAACGAAAGTAAAACTTGATCAGTCATGTATTTTTAGCGGGAGTGAAGATGATGAACATTTATGATTTTAAGGCTAACTTAATCACTGGAGATGAAGTTTCCTTTGAAAGATATATGGGGAAGGTCCTGCTTATTGTGAATACTGCCAGTAAATGTGGGTTTACTCCACAGTATAAAGAGTTAGAATCCTTTTACCAAAAATATAAGGAGCAGGGCTTGGTTATTCTTGGATTTCCGTGCAATCAATTTATGAATCAAGAACCCGGAGATGAAATGGAAATCCATTCATTCTGCCGAACTAATTATGGAATTACCTTTCCTATGTTCGCAAAAGTGGATGTAAGAGGAGACCAAGCTCATCCATTATTTAATTATTTAACAGAACAGGCCCCTGGTGTGATGGGTTCCAAGGCGATTAAATGGAACTTTACAAAGTTTCTCATTGATCGAAATGGAAAGATTGTAAAACGTTTTGCACCCTCTACAAAACTTTCTGAAGTAGAGAAAAGTATCGTTGATTTATTATAGGACAGACCTCTCCTAGCAAAGGAGAGGTCTTATATTTGTATCTTTTTAAAAACGCTTTTGGTTATAATAGGAGTAACGCCATTTATCGGTTATGTATTCCATGAGGTATGGGGGTTGGTTGCATGATGAAAAAAGTAGCGTGGGTAACAGACAGCTCTGCTGTATTAGATGATGAACTTAGAGCCAATAAAGATGTTTACGTTTTACCGGTCCACATGATGATTGATGGAAAGTCTTATTTGGATGGTGTAGATCTAACAACCGATGAATTAGTTGAACACATAGAAAAGGGATCCACTCTTACCTCATCGCAGCCATCGATTGGCGATTTCAAAAAGCTTTACGACAAGTTGGCTGTTACCTATGACTCTATCTTCTCCTTTCATATCTCTGATAAATTAAGCGGTACATATTCTACAAGTGTTCAAGCTGCCGAGCTGGTGGATATCCCGGTTTTTAATGTGGATACTCATTATCTTGCTTATCCATTGACGTTATTGATAAAGAAAGCTATTAAAATATGGGAAACTTCAAATGAACCTACAGAAGTTGTGGAAGCAATCCATGCGCTTAAATCTAAGTTAAGAGTGTATGTTTGGATAGGATCTCTTCAGCAGCTTCATAATAGCGGCAGGCTTAACACCTCAAGCTATTACCTGGGAAGTCTTTTGAATATAAAGCCAATCGTAACCTTTCAGGAAGGAAGTCTACAGATTAAAACCAAGGTTCGTACATGGAAAAAGGCAACAGAAAAAATCCAATCCTATTTAAAACAATCCCTCGGGTCCTCCCAGATTGAAGAAGTTTTTATGCTGTATGGAAAACAGATCAGTCAAACAAGCGATTGGGTCCGGATGGTTGAAAGAATCAGTGAGGAATTATCAATTACGATACATCCGCTCGGGACTGCCCTTTGCCTTCACGCAGGCGTTGAAACAGTAGGAATCGGATGGATAGAAAAGTAAAGGAGTTTATTATGCGCGAAGCTATTAAAGCAGCGGAAGAATTCGTGAAAAAACGTTTTATTAACGATACAACGGGCCATGACTGGCAGCATATGGATCGTGTCAGAAGGCTATCCTTATTAATCTATCAAACCGAGCAAACAGGCGATCCTGAGCTAATTGAACTGATCGCCCTACTGCATGATCTATCCGATTCCAAATTAAATGGGACAAAAAAAGCGGGAGAAGCGGTACTTAGCGAATGGCTCGAATCTAATGTGAAAAATGAAGAAATTAGGGAAAAGATTAAAAGGGATGTCTCCAGTATCTCATTTAGTGAGGGTTTAAGAGAGGGCTTATCCCCTGAAGCAGCCATTGTGCAGGATGCGGACCGTCTGGATGCATTGGGAGCCATTGGTATAGCCCGTGCTTTCGCATATGGCAGTCATAAGGGGCATCCTATTTATTTACCGAAGGATGATTCTGCCCCTAGTACATTCACGCATTTTTATGATAAATTACTACTATTAAAAACCTTGATGAATACACGTACAGGTGAAAGGTTGGCAGAAGAACGTCATCAATTTATCTTGTTGTTTTTAGAACAGTTTAAAAAGGATATGATGGAATGAAAGTATTAAAAGGAATCGACATTAAAAAGGAATACGGAGAGAAGACTCTCTTTAAGGATATTAACTTTAGCATAAGTGAAAACGAAAAAATTGGTTTAATCGGCTTAAACGGAACAGGGAAATCTTCACTGTTAAAAATCATTGCCGGCATTGAAGAAATGGACGGGGGATTGATTGATAAGCCAAAGGATTACCGGATTTCATATCTAGGACAGAATGTTGAAGTAAACGAAGATGAAAAGGTATCAGCCTTTATTTATAGAAATGACTCACCTGTATTTCAAACTGTACGAAAGTACGAAGAGCTATTGGAACATATGAAGGAGTCCCCAAATGATTCAGCTCTTCTTGATAAAATGTTTCATTTGCAGGCTGAAATGGATGCAAACGGTGGCTGGGAGATCCATTCAAATGCACAAATTATGTTAAATAAGCTAGGAATCAAAGACCTTAATGTTAGAATGGGTTCTTTATCCGGAGGGCAAAAAAAGCGTTGTGCTTTAGCTAAAGCATTAATGGAAAAAGCAGATTTGCTTATTTTAGACGAGCCGACAAACCATTTGGATTATGACAGTATCGAGTGGCTGCAGGAGTATATCCAAGGATATCAAGGCTCGGTTTTATTTGTAACTCATGATCGATATTTCTTAGATGCCGTGACTAAAAAGATTTGGGAGCTTGATAAGGGGCAATTGCATTCTTATGACGGAAACTACGAGAAATTTTTAGAAATCAAAGCGATCAGAGACGAGATGGAAGCGAAATCAGCTCATAAAGTTTCAAGGCTGTTCCAACAGGAATTGGCCTGGATGCGGAAAGGGGCAAAAGCGAGAACGACGAAACAAAAAGCGAGAATTCAGCGCTTTGAATCCTTGCAGGAGGAAGCGAATGCTGGTAATGCAAGTGACGATTTAAGTTTGGATGTTGCTTCAACCAGACTTGGGAAAAAGGTGTTGGAGCTGGTTAATCTTTCAAAATCCTATGAAAATAAACTCTTAATCGATCAGTTTTCTGTCATTTTACAAAAGGGAGATCGAATTGGTATCCTCGGAGCCAATGGCAGTGGAAAAACAACCATATTAAGAATGCTTGCCGGTTCTGAGTCTTTAACTAGTGGCTCAATTGATCGGGGTTCTACGGTATTGATTGGCTATTATACTCAGGAAAATGAAGATTTACCACTCAATAAGCGAATGATTGAATATATCCGGGAAACAAGTGAAGCGGTCACGCTTGCAGATGGTGAGCGAATTTCGGCCGCACAAATGCTGGAACGTTTCCTTTTTGAGCCACATACGCATGGGACGGTCATCGGGAAGCTTTCAGGCGGAGAAAAAAGAAGGCTTTATTTATTGAAGATATTGATGGAGTCTCCAAATGTACTTTTATTGGACGAACCGACAAATGATTTGGATATTCAGACATTAACTGTTTTGGAAGAGTATCTTCAGCATTTTCCGGGTGTTGTTATAACCGTATCACATGATCGATACTTCTTGGATAAAACATGTCATAAATTATGGGTATTTACAGGGAATGGACAGATTCAGCAATACTATGGGCAGGCAAGTGATTACTTGGAATGGAAACAGGAGCAGGAAAGACTTGCAACTGCCGTTGAGAAAGAGTCAACTCCTAAAATAAAACGTGCAGAAGAGACAAAAACGAAAAAACGTCTATCCTATCATGAGATGAGAGAATGGGAAGGCATCGATGAAAAAATAGAAGCGGTTGAAAAACGACTGGAGGAAGTAGCTGCCGAACTAAATAAAGCAGGCAGTGATTTTGAACTGGCGAATAAATTAGCTGAGGAAGAAATTCAATTAAATGAAGAACTGGAACATTTGATTGAACGATGGTCCTATCTTTCAGAAATACAAGAAGGCTAAATCGTAAGTATGTAAATATTTTGATAGATATGCTACAATCCCCCTAGATAAATAGATCAGGGGGATTTTATGATGAGGATTGTCTCGATTGAGCCGACACCGAGCCCGAATACGATGAAGGTTATCTTAAATGAAGAATTGCCGGCTGGGAAAAGTACGAATTATAAAAAGGATACAATTGATACCGCACCTTCATTTATAAAAGAAATTTTACATATTGAAGGTGTTAAAGGTGTATACCATGTAGCAGACTTCCTGGCAGTTGAAAGAAATGCTAAATATGACTGGCCTGGTATATTGGCACAGGTTCGAACCGTTTTTGGTGAGTCAGTTGAAGACACTGGAACTAATCCAATTAATTCTGACAAAGGATTTGGAGAAGTGAAGGTCCAAATTCAAGTTTTTAAAGGAATCCCTATCCAGATTAAAGCAAATAGTGACCTGGAAGAAAAACGATGGGCTATGCCGAAAGCATTTATGGATGCTTTCCAAAAATCTCAGCTTGAGGATGATAATGCTGTGTTAATCCGTAAATGGAGTGATTTTGGAAATCGTTACGGGGAGCTTGAGCAGATTGGGAAAGAGGTGATGGATGAAATCATCGCCTTATATCCAGAAGAACGGTTAGCGCTGCTTGTTGCAGACGCTCAGGACACCACCACCAAGAAGGCAGAACCCGTTAAGGTGAAAAGAAGAAAGCTAACGGAAGCTGATTTGGATCAGGAAGACTGGAAGGCCAGATTTCAAGCTTTGGATCAGATGGAGGATCCGGATGTTTTGGATCTGCCGCTGCTCAATAAAGCTTTGGAGGATGAAAAAGCATCTATCAGAAGGCTTGCTGTGGTCTATTTAGGAATGATTGAAGACACGATCGTTTTGCCATACTTATATAAGGGACTAAAAGATAAGAGTGTCACGGTCAGAAGAACAGCAGGGGACTGCTTGTCCGATTTAGGCTTCCCAGAAGCTGAGCAGGCTATGATTGAAGCTTTAGCTGATAAAAGTAAGCTAGTACGCTGGAGAGCGGCCATGTACTTGTATGAGGTTGGTGGGGAAAATGCTTTGCCAGCGCTTCGAAAAGCGGAAAATGATGAAGAATTTGAAGTGGCTCTGCAGGCGAAGATGGCCAGTGAGCGTATTAAAAATGGTGATGAAGCCCTTGGGTCTGTATGGAAACAAATGACTGAAGCCAGAAAAAATAACAAGGTTCAAGAATAATAGAGCATATCAGGAAGGCAGTGTCGAATCACTTGGCAGCTGCTTTAGTTGAGCATAGGAAAGAGTATATGCCTCTGTTTAAACGGGGAGTTTACATCTATATTAGGTAATGTTACATACAATATTAGGGAATACATGGATTGCACATGTAAGCTATCTAATGTATCCTACAAATGTAAGACTTTGAATGGGGGAATTATGAATGTCTATGGCATATGAAGAATATATGAGACAAATGGTTAAACCAATGAGAGCAGAGTTGACTGAAGCAGGCTTTGAAGAATTAACGACTTCGGAACAAGTAGATGAATTTATGGAAAAGGCAGAAGGTACTACATTGGTTGTAGTCAACTCCGTATGCGGATGTGCGGGCGGCTTGGCAAGACCGGCTGCAGCAGAAGCAGTAAATGCTGAAATTAAACCGAATCATTTTGTAACAGTCTTTGCCGGTCAGGATAAAGAAGCAACAGCCAGAATGAGAGAATATCTTGGGGAAGTTCCATCTTCACCTTCAATGGCTTTATTAAAAGGAAATGAAGTGGTTCATTTTATTCCAAGACATGAGATTGAAGGACATACTTTAGAAGACGTTAAAGAGAATTTATTAAATGCTTTTTCTGAGTATTGTAAATAAACGTAAGGGAATGCTCACATGAGTATTCCTTTTTTTAATATGAGCCTGAGGGTAAATAAGTTTCTATCGCTTTAGATTTAAAGAAGCCTGCTCAACAAGAAATCTTGCAGATTTTAAAGGAGTTTTTTATGTGTTTGTCACTACGATTGAAAAAACGAATAATGTGCTGAATCAAAAAGCATTAAGAACAGCTGAACAATTAGGGATCCCGTATATTGAACGCAATAAAAGAACGATTAAACAGTTGCAATCTTACTATAACCAACCATGTCTGGTAGTGGGGAAGATCAAAACAGAATTATATGACCTGCATGGAATAGATCCATTATTTTTCCATCCAAATATGGCCGCAGTCCGTATGAAGAGAATTGAGAAAGGGGAAGTGGATCCATTTGTCAGGGCAGCCGGATTAAATCAAGGGATGTCTATTCTTGATTGTACACTTGGTATGGGAGCGGATGCCTTGATTGCCTCTTATATCATAGGGAGTAGCGGGAAAATAACTGCTTTAGAGTTAAATCCGTTTGTTTACTTTGTTATTAAGGAGGGACTGCAAAATTATCCTTTTAAGAATGAGAAATTTGGCGAAGCTGCCGGGAGAATTGAAGCTGTGAACATAGACTATTTAACCTTTCTTAAAAAAGCTGAGGATCGCTCCTATGATGTCGTTTATTTTGATCCAATGTTTACAGAAAGAGTCATTGAAAGTGCTGGAATTCAGTCTTTGAGTTCATTTGCTTCCTACAAGGAGTTAACAGATGAAGCAGTAGTGGAAGCCAAGAGAGTTGCCAAAAAGAGGATTATTCTTAAGGACCATTTCAGGAGTGATCGATTTTCCCGGTTTGGATTTAGCGTTGAAAAAAGAAAAACTGCAAAATTTCATTTTGGTGTGATAGAATTAGAATAGTTAAAAAAATCAAAATTCGCTCTTCCAATATTAATAAAACGGGGTGAAGAAATAGCCCGTTTTGCTGAATAGGCAGGTGATTTTAATTTGAAAAATTGGTCAAGTATTCTTAAGAAATCCTTGGTAGTTGGGCTTTCTGTTTTAAGCTTTGGAATTATATCTCCATCTCAGTATCAGGAATGGTATGAAGGAAGTACTGTCAAAGAAACCAAAAACAATCCTGTTATTGGCCAAACTGATTATGTAAGCAGTGAATCTCCTGTAACGGTATTTAGTCAAAGTGATTTTTTATCGTATGCCATGCTTCGCGCTGAGGAGCAATCCTTTGAAAAGTTTGGGAGTAGAATTGGTCCCCATATAAAAGATGAATTTTATACGAGTGTATTACCGAACATTGAATCCGCCTTGCAGGAATTTTCATCTGATGTACCGGAAGAAAAGCTGCTGAATATGGCGATATCAGAAAAGCCAAGCGGCGGTTTAAGTGAAAAAATATTTCATGTTTATGATCGGGAAACCAATGAAGACCTCATCAGATTTCATGTCAGGAGAGAGAACCCGCCTGGAGAAGGCCATTGGTTTGAATTTCATTACCATACATACAAAGATAATTTTGACGCCCATCACTCGATGGCAAGGATTTATTGGAGTCAAAACACTCCTCCTAAGTGGATTAGCTAAGCAGATCATTAATTGATAGATTACTATTTTCAGGTTAATACGTTGTAATCAACGTATTTTCTTTTTTGTGTTAAAGAAAATAATCAGGAGATGAAGACAACCATGAATGAATTCTTTTCACAGTTAATAGAAACATACGCTATGTTTTTTGATGGGCAGATGTGGATAGAGGTATTGTCTGACCCAGTCAGTTGGGGATTAATTGGTACACTGGTTCTGATGGAGGGCTTGCTATCATCCGATAATGCTCTCGTCCTTGCTGTAATGGTAAAGGATCTTCCGGAAAAACAACGAAAAAGAGCTTTGTTTTATGGGTTGATTGGAGCTTATTTATTCCGTTTCCTAGCTATAGGAGTAGGTGTCTATTTAATTGAAATTTTGTGGGTGAAACTGATTGGAGGAGGTTATCTTGCATGGCTTTCCATTCAGTATTTTTATAAAAAGTATAAACATTTTGAAACGACTCCTGATGTTCCGGACGTAAAAAAATCTGGCTTGCTCAAACGATTGTTCGGTAACTTTTGGGGGACAGTTGCATCCGTAGAGTTGATGGATATCGCATTCTCTGTAGACAGTATACTGGCTGCCTTTGGTGTAAGTAATCAAGTCTGGGTTTTGTTCGTTGGAGGCATATTAGGTGTTTTAATGATGAGGGGTGTGGCAGGTGTATTCTTAAAGTTAATCGATAGAATACCAGAGCTTGAAAGTGCTGCTTATATTTTGATTGCCTTTATCGCTGTTAAAATGGTTGGTTCCAATTTTGGTCTACATATCGATCATACTATGTTCTTTTTCATTATCATTGTGATTTTTGGCGCAACCATTCTGTTGCACTTTTATAAGAAAAGAAAGAATCAGTCGGCATAGAATATGTTAAAAGAATTCCTGATCAGGATATGATCAGGAATTCTTTTAAGAGAGATGAATGAAAATAAAGCCTATGCAAAATCCAAGAGTAATTAGACTATCGAATACCACTAATCTCCAATCTGTCATAGCAGAATACAAATCTTCCATTAATTCGTCATCAAGATTATATTTATCAGGATGGAACCGTATCTTAACCACCTCTCCCTGGATACTTTATTGTAAAAGGGGATTGCTGGAATGCTGTGATGGTGCTGTTTAGCTGCAAACGGTCAGATGAACTTCCATAATTTTTATGACCACTCGTTCACTTCGAAACTCTCATCATATGGTATAATTTTTAATGATTTGTCGAAATGGATATATGCCATTGTTGATAAATGGTTAAACCATACATATACGCCTATCTAGATTTCTTCACGAAGTTTTATACATAACCCTATATATTCTCATTGACTGGTAATAGGGTTTTTATGATATAAAAATTAATCTTCGGAGTGAATTGTGATGAAGGCCAGAAATTTACTTGTATTCATTTTTATATTCATTATGGTAGCCACTCTTATATTATTTCCATTAGGGCAAAATTATGCAGAGTCAGTTTATTTAAAGAATTTATCTGGCTTTGAGAATAAATCATTGGTATCAACTATAATTGTTTTACCTGATGATCAAGATCAATGGGATGAGGCTGAGGTTATTATAGAAAGAATAAGTGGGTTACCTGAAGGCTTACTTCAAGTATTAAAAAAGAATAGAATTAAGATTAAGTTATTTACGGGAGCATTGACGGATCAACGGGAGGCTGCCCATTTAAAAGGAGTTCAGCCAAGAGGGTATTCCTCGAAAAATTGGGATGAAGTACCCGGAATGGGTGGCAGTAAAACAGTCTTAGTAAAAATCGGGCACAGTGAAAAAGGAGCGGGCCATGGTTCAACTAATCTAGAACTACATGAGCTTGGACATTCAGTCGATCAAATTATATTGAATAATATTAGTGAAACGGGCTACTTTCAAAATGCTTGGTTAAAAGAAGTGCAACAACTATTCCCGAATCAAGCATACTTTATTGATTATCCAGAGGAGTACTTTGCTGAGGTTTTTGCGATGTATTACTTCAATCAAGAAACTAAAGCAGAATGTTTGGAAAAGGCCCCTCTCACATACGAAATCATAAAAAATATTGAAAAGAATGGGTACACAGTAAAAGAACAATAAAATAGGAGGATCAACAAATGGTGAAAAATGAACAGGCCTATTTAAATCTTTGCCAGCATGTTCTAAATAACGGGACAAAAAAAGAAGACCGTACAGGGACAGGTACAATCTCTGTATTCGGCCACCAAATGAGATTTAATCTGAAGGATGGTTTTCCATTATTAACAACCAAAAGAGTACCATTTCGCTTGATTGCAAGTGAATTACTGTGGTTTATTAACGGAGATACGAATATCAAGTTTTTGCTTCAGCATAATAATAATATTTGGAATGAATGGGCATTTAAAAAATGGGTTGAAAGCTCAGAGTATAAAGGTCCTGATATGACTGATTTTGGTATTCGTTCTTTACAGGATGAAAATTTTAATCAATTATATTTGGAACAAATGGATTTATTTAAAGAGAAAATCTTAAATGATGATGCCTTTGCGGCGAAGTATGGAGAGCTTGGCAATGTATACGGGAAACAATGGAGAGAATGGAAGACGTCAACAGGTGAAACGATTGACCAGCTTAAAGATGTGATTGAACAAATTAAAAGAAACCCATCTTCCAGAAGATTGATTGTATCTGCATGGAATCCGGAGGATGTACCAACTATGGCTTTGCCGCCATGTCACAGTTTATTCCAGTTTCATGTGGCAGACGGCAAGCTGTCCTGCCAGCTGTATCAAAGAAGTGCAGACATCTTCCTCGGTGTACCATTTAATATTGCCAGCTATGCATTGCTGACTCATTTAATTGCAGCTGAATGTGGTCTGGAGGTTGGTGAATTTGTCCATACTCTTGGTGATGCACATATCTATTTAAACCATGTAGAACAAGTGAAGACTCAATTGGAAAGAGAACCAAGATCGCTTCCTGAGCTGGTGATTGACTCTTCATTTACAAGTATTTTTGATATGAATCTGGATCAAATAAAAATTGAAGGATATGACCCGCATCCAACGATCAAAGCACCGATTGCTGTTTAATTTAGAGTGCTTACGGACAGCCTCATAACTGATAGCAAAAAGGCGTACAGAATAGTGATATTCTGTACGCCTTTTTATATAAAACTGCAGGGATATGAGTTTGTTTCATAATTTCAAAAAGTAATGAGTACTCGAATCTTATCTATTCATTTATCGGGTGGAAATAATAGAGATATTGTGATGCAATTGGATTAGACTAAAGGGTTACTCAGTTACTAAGTCACTTAATTAAGTGGATATGGTGAAACGAACTTTGTATTTCATTCCAATATTCCGGATAGGTATCCGTAAATTTTTGGAAAGCTTCGTGAAGATTTATTACTAAATAATCATAAGTAACCTTACGATCTTTTCTGGTTTTTTTTAAATCAAAATATAAGGCAAACGGGCGTGTATAATAGCTGGTAAGCTGATGGGGATTTAAGGTTGCAATTTCTATATTTTTTTGACAGATAAAATCATTGACAGATTTTAATGGGCAATGTTTCACAAAATTTGGGACTTGGATAATAGGACATTTCTCATCCAATAATATAATACCTCTATACATAAATTTCTCCTTGAAAAATCAAACAAAGTTAAGCATAGTATGGCCAAATTTTTTAAAAATATACGGTTTGCTAGTGTTTAAAAAGCCCATAACATAAACAAATACATGGCAACTAATGAATATAAAATATGAATCTAAGCAGGTACTTTTAATCTAGAATGTCAGTATTTTTTTAGGGCATGAAAGGATGTGAAGAATTTATTGAGCATTCTGATTGACCAATTACCCATAGGGGTATACGATGGGCATATCGATATAATACAACTGAGAGGGGGAATGATGAATGAATTATGATGATAAAACGAAAGTGAGATTAAGAAGAATGGAAGGTCAGCTTCGTGGCATACAACGTATGATGGATGAAGGACAGGATTGTAAGGATGTGATCACCCAGCTTTCAGCGGTACGTTCCGGAATAGAGCGAACAATTGGTATCGTCGTCAGTGAAAACTTAATTGAATGTGTACGTGCGATTGATGGAGATGAGGAACAGATGAATGAATTAATTGGACAGGCGGTAAACTTGCTCGTTAAAAGCAGATAACAGGAAAAGATTATATTTTTTTACAATAATAAATACCTATAGGGGTATATGTATTCTAAGGAGGAGCAATGGAACAGAAATCAACTAATATCATTTTATTCAGCGGGGATTATGATAAGGCGATGGCCGCCTATATTATTGCAAACGGAGCGGCTGCCTATGACCATGAAGTGACAATCTTCCATACATTTTGGGGAATCAATGCATTACGTAAACAGGAGCCAATGAAAGTAAAGAAAAGCCTCCTTGAGAAAATGTTTGGCTTTATGATGCCAAGAGGTGCTGAAAAACTAGCGCTTTCTAAAATGAATATGATGGGCATGGGACCAAAAATGATTAAGCATGTCATGAAGAAACATAATGCACTCACCTTAACAGATTTGATTGACATGGCACAGGAACAAGAGATCAAGCTAGTTTCGTGCACAATGACAATGGATTTATTGGGTCTAAAAAAAGAAGAGTTGCTGGATGACGTTCATTATGCCGGAGTTGCCGCCTATCTTGCAGACGCAGAAAATGGAGCAGTCAACTTGTTTATTTAAATTCAAGTAAGATCTGTTAGTTAGATCTGTTAGTTTTCTAAGGTTTAATTTAATACTTGTAAGGATTTGAGGAAGGGTGAGCTAAATGAAGGAAATTACAGCAAGAGAAGTTCAAGAACGCTTAGAAGCAGGGAAGCTACTAAATTTAATTGACGTACGAGAGCCAGAAGAGGTGGCTGAGGCTCATATTGAAGGCATTATCCATATTCCGCTTAGTGATCTTCAGGACCGTATTGGTGTACTGGATAAAAATAAGGAATACATTCTCGTGTGCCGTTCAAGCGCTCGAAGTGGCAATGCTGCCTCTTATCTGGAATCGATTGGATTTCAGGCAACTAATATGGTTGGAGGTATGCTTGTTTGGAAAGGGAAGACGGTCAAAAATTTTTAAACAATAATATACCCTATGGAGTATAGGAGGTCTCATAATGTCAATCAAAGCAGATGTTCACTTGGACGCAAAAGGACTCGCGTGCCCAATGCCTATCGTGAAAACGAAGAAAGCGATGAAAGAATTAGCTGTGGGCAAGGTATTGAAAATTACGGCAACAGATAAGGGATCAAAGGCCGATCTTGCTGCCTGGGCGGGATCAGCTGGCCATGAATATATTGGTACAAATGAAGATGGCGAAATCCTTATTCATTATATCCGTAAGGGTGGTGCAGATAGCGAGGTTGATAAACCATTTGAACGAACAATAACAAATGAAGATCTTGCAACAAGTGAGGGTATCATTTTAGATGTTCGTGAGGAAGCCGAGTATGCCTTTGGGCATGTGCCTCAGGCAAAGTCAATTCCTCTTGGGGAATTGGAGGAAAGAATGAGTGAACTAGATTCCAATCAAAATATTTACGTCATTTGCCGTACAGGCAGACGTAGTGAACTAGCTGCTCACAAACTTGTCGAAAGCGGATTTCAAAAAGTATTCAATGTATTCCCTGGCATGAAAGATTGGAAAGGCGAATTAATAAAAGAAACGAATAAAATCACGTCAGGAGGTAACTGAAAATGAAAGTTTTGAAATGGACAGCTACCGATGTGGCTAAATATGTGATTGAACATAAGGACTTATTTATTTTGGATGTTCGTAATCAAGATGCATTTAAGGATTGGAAGATTGAGGCTAAGAGCTTTGAATATATGAATATACCTTATTTTGAATTACTAGATGGTGTAGAGGAAATTCTTTCTGAAATCCCGGTGAATAAAGAAGTTCTTGTAGTATGTGCAAAAGAAGGATCATCTGTCATGGTTGCTGAAATGCTGGCAGAGGCTGGCCGACCTGTTGCCTATTTGGAAGGTGGTATGAAGGCATGGAGTATGCACCTTGAGCCTGTAAAGGTAGATGATTTGAAAGGTGGAGGAGAGATCTATCAATTTGTACGCCTTGGCAAAGGCTGTCTCTCCTATATGGTCATCTCTGGTGAGGAAGCGGCAATCATCGATGCAGTCCGATTCACGGATGTATTTATCGACTTTGCCAGAGAAAAGGGAGTGAAAATCAAGCATGTATTTGACACACACTTGCATGCTGATCATATCTCTGGTGGGCGCCAAATTGCTGAACAGACAGGTGCACAGTATTATCTTCCACAGCAGGATGCTGAGGAAGTTGTATATAATTATACGCCATTAACAGACGGGTTAACGGTGAAGCTTGGCGAATCAGAGATTGAAGTCAATGCTATATACTCACCGGGGCATACAATCGGCTCCACTTCTTTTGTCATTGGCGGAAGTTACTTACTTACGGGGGATATTCTTTTCATCGATTCAATTGGGCGCCCGGATTTAGCTGGTCTTGCCGAGGATTGGATGGACGATTTACGTGAAACATTGTATGAACGATACCGTGTGCTTGCGGATGAATTAATTGTCCTTCCTGCTCATTTCATGATTATGGATGAAGTAAACGAAGACGGTACTGTTGCCAAACGGCTTAGAACTTTGCTGACTGAAAATCATGGTTTAAATATTGATAATGAAAATGAATTCCGTAAGATAGTCACAGAAAATCTGCCACCGCAGCCAAATGCATATGAGCAAATCCGTCAAGTGAATATGGGTAAAATTATACCCGAACTAGATGAACAAACTGAAATGGAAATTGGTTCAAACCGCTGTGCAGTTCGCTAATTTAACAAAGGGAGAGATTGATATGAAAATCACTAAAACATTAGATGCAAAAGGGCTGGCTTGCCCAATGCCAATTGTTAGAACAAAGAAGGCAATAGCAGCAATTCAATCCGGAGAGGTACTGGAGGTACTTGCCACAGATAAGGGTGCGTTGAACGACTTTACCGCATGGTCTAAATCTGGCGGGCACACCATCGTAGAGCAAACAGAAGAAGCCGGAGTACTGAAATTCTATATTCAGAAGCCATAAGAATATAGCGGACGTCCGTAACTTTGGAAGTCCGCTTTTTTTATTGGAAAGGAGTGTAATGCATATGGATATTTTATTTTTAGTAGTTATTTTTATGATAGGTTTCGTAGGTTCTTTTATCTCAGGGATGCTGGGAGTTGGCGGTTCAATCATCAAATACCCGGTGCTCTTATATATTCCGCCATTATTTGGTCTTATCGCATTTAGTCCGCATGAAGTTTCGGGTATTAGTGCAGTCCAAGTATTATTTGCCTCCATTTCGGGTGTCTGGGCTTATCGGAAGGGCGGTTACTTAAACAAGCAGCTCATTCTCTATATGGGGGGATCCATCCTGGCGGGAAGTTTTATAGGAAGCTATGGTTCTCTATTTTTATCAGAAAGTGCTGTCAATATTGTATATGCTCTGTTGGCTGTTATCGCGGCAATTATGATGTTTATTCCTAAAAAACAAATTGATGGGCAACCACTTAAAGAAGTTACGTTTAACAAGCCACTCGCCACCATTCTTGCCTTTATTGTAGGGATTTCTTCAGGAATTGTTGGTGCAGCAGGAGGATTTATGCTTGTACCAATCATGCTTGTTGTTCTAAAAATACCAACAAGAATGACAATCGCGACAAGCCTTGCGGTTACATTCATTTCCTCTGTCGGTGGAAGCACTGGTAAGATTCTGACAGGACAAGTTGATTATGGACCAGCTTTGATCATGATAATCTCAAGTATCATTGCTGCACCACTTGGAGCAAGGGTGAGCAAATCAATGAATACAAAAGTTTTGCAGTGGATTCTTGCAGTCATCATTGCAGCTACAGCGGTTAAGCTTTGGATGGATATCCTTATGTAAGTAAAGTGCTCAATCAGTAAATGTGTATTATGTTAAAAGCAAATTAATTATGAAGCAAGAAAGCTCATATCGTTTTCTTGCTTTTATTATGCCAGCACGTTTTATTTTATGAAGAAGTTTTTATAAATGAAAAAACAAGCAAGCTATTAAAAATGTAAGCGTATTAGTTTATTAATAAATAGTTTATTGTTAAAATATAGTTTAATAAGAAAATAAAGGGGAAATTGTTATGGGGAAACTTCAAGAAAAAGTTGTCATTATTACAGGTGGTGCGGGAGGTATTGGGCTTGGTATGGCGAAAGCAATGGCCAAGGAAGGTGCTATCCTCGCGATTGTCGATGTAAATGAAGAAACAGGCAAAGCGGCGGAAAAAATTCTGCAGGACATCTCTCCAAACTCCATGTTTGTGAAAGCTAATTTAATGGATCGTGAAAACTTACCAAATATTATTCAAACAGTTGTTGATAAGTATGGCAAACTGGATGTGTTAGTCAATAATGCACATGCATGTAAACAAAAATTATTTGAAGAGATTACACATGAGGACTTAGAGCTGTCACTTGGAACAGGATTCTTTCCTACATTCTACTTGATGCAGGCAGCCCTTCCTTATTTGAAGGAAACAAAAGGAAACATTATTAACTTTGCCTCTGGAGCGGGTATTAATGGTGACCAAACACAAGCTGCCTATGCAGCTGCGAAAGAAGCTATCCGCGGAATCACTCGTGTTGCCGCTAATGAATGGGGACGCTATGGTATTAATGTTAACCTGATCAGTCCGATTGCTGATTCTGAAGGCGTACGTACATGGGCAAAAGCGCAGCCGGAATACTACCAGGCTGTTGTGAATAAAATTCCGCTTGGCCGCTTCGGCGATGTAGAGGAAGATATCGGCCGTGTGGCAGTCTTCCTAGCGAGCGCAGACTCTCAATATATTACTGGGCAAACCATCATGGTCGATGGTGGAGCAACTATGCTTCGTTAAGAAGTGATGATGATGGAACAAGATAATCTATTTGACTTAATTCATTCCATTGAACAAGTCTCCAATGAGCACATCGTGGATTTCACATCGCGTTACTCTTATCCAATCGGTGTATCGGCAGTACTCGTTCTGGCTGAACTTAGTGATGGCAAGACATTAAGGCAAAGTGAACTCGCTGATATGCTTGGCTACACCAAAGGAGCAGTCACGCATATTGCCTCAAAACTCGTTCATTTTGAGCTGGCTGAGCGGCTATATGATGAAGGAGATCGACGCACTGTTTATTTAAAGATTACCGAGCAGGGATGTATAGCTTTAAACGAGGCCCAAAAGATTGGTGAATCGATTTTTTTAGAACTATTCGAGGTACTTTCCAAAGATGAACTGCTTGAATATTTGCGCCTTCAACAGAAATTGCTAGAGGGGATGAAGAACAGGCGGTTATCTGGGAAGAAGTGAGAAAATAAAGAGAACAAGGCCGATTGCTTTAACTTGCAATCGGCTTTTCTGTGTCGATAGGGTGAGTTTCTATCCTTAAAGCATAAGAAGATAAGGTTACCACTGTTATAACAAAAACAAGACGTAAACCAATCACACCTCACTTCTTGTCTCAGAAAATGTGTCCTTTAGGCTAAATGATAAGGCTTGTTTGTTACAACTAATTTGTCAAAGGACAAAGGCCATATGCATACATATAAAAATGACCCATTAAGGAAAGGAAGAAAAACAATGAATGATAATGAAATGGAAAATAATAAAAAAGAACCGATATTTTATATTATCCAACCAGTGAATAAAGGTAAATTGATTGCTCAGAATATGCAGGAAGTTTATCACAGTAAGGGAAGTATCAAAGAAAAAGAGGATAATAAATTACAAGAAGAATATAGTCTACAAGAGGACGAAGCAGCTGTAAAAAATGAACTTACAGAGAAGTTGCATGAAGAAGCATTAAAAAAAGATACTGATAATATCACAGAAAATTTGTTTATAGGAAAAACAAGCCAAGGTGAAGAAGATTTCAAGTCGGATGAAAATATTGAGGTTCAAGTCGAAAGTGATCCTCTAAAAGATAATCTTCGTATGAAATTAATAAGGTTAGCAAGGTATCCATCAGTAGTGGAGAAGCCTTTCTGTGAAATAAAAATTGAGGGAGAAACCCTTGTTGGGCAAATAGAGAGTAAACGTGGAGAATTTTTAAAGGTAAAAGTAGATGAAAAAATTAGATTAATTGCCATAGATGATGTTGATGAACTTTCTATTATATAGATTAAACATAACAATGACCTTATTTTTCTTGAAATTGAAAAATAGGTCATCTTTTTATGAATATGTTGGCTATCGCCTAATCAAAAAAAGGTAAATTTCATAAGATGTATCAGAAGGAAAGGATAAGCCTAAAGAGGATAAGCCTAAAGATAATAAATCGAATCAAAAGTGAAGGTAATAAAAATCAAACACAAAAAGAAAACCTGAGGAGATACCCCCAGGCTGTAAATATATGAAAGTAAATTATAACCTGCCAGTTTATTTACAATCATGATGGATAGCTACAGGACAAAGGCAAGTAACTGCACCAAACATCTTCAAATCAACAGTAATATAAGCATCGGTTCCTTCGAGTTCCTCAAAATAATGATCTTCTTTATGATTATCTTTATAATCATCTTTATGATTTTCATAATGATGGTCATCTGAGTCTATACCTTTTGGAAAATGATCTTTTTTCTTTAATAATTCCAAGGTTGCACAACAAGAATCAGAATCAACATTGTCGATGCGGAAAATTTTGGATTCAACAAAATAACATTTTCCCTTCTTTTTAGTTGTTCCATGCCCCTCAAATAGTTTTCCGGTGTTAAATACAGTAAGCATAATTGGAATCGTGTTATATTTGTATCCTCCAAAAAGTTTACCATTATTTAATTCGTTAATTGCTCTTTCGCAGCCTTTTCCAAGAGTTTCTTCATCGGGTTTTACTAAATCTTGAGCTTCCACAATAGCTAGTAAAGTATCACAAATACAACTGGATGTTTCAAATTCAGAACCGCAGCTCATATCTTCTCCTCCTTGATGAAATCATTTCTCTAACAGGTTATGAAAATAAGAGTATAGTTGTTTGAGTATATAGCCTATTTTTAAATGTATTTATAAAAATTGAAGAAAAAGGGGATTAATAATGGAGCTGGATATTGTAAAAATATTCATAATAGGATTAGCAGCTTTTCGATTAACACGCCTATTTGTGTTTGATAAAATCACTGAATTTATCAGAAAGCCATTTTTTGAGGAAATCAGTGAAGTTGATGAAGAAGGTAATGAAATAATTTTATATATGGTTAAAGAAAAGGGAATCAAACATTTTTTCGGAGAATTACTAAGTTGTCATTGGTGTACTGGAATATGGGTTAGTATAGGCTTAGTAATGGTCGATTATTATATTCCAGTAGTTAGCTATTTTTTATTGATGGTTTTGTCTGTAGCTGGGATTGGTTCGGTAATTGAAACAATTATTGGAAAGTTAAATTCAGAAGAATAAATATTACTTCAGTTAAGAAGTTGCGTAAAGCTTCGATAAAAGTTTAATTTTCTAATGATTCATAAGGTGACCTCTAAAAGTTAGATTTCAACTCTAACTTTTAGGGTGAAGTACATCATCAATAAAAATGGTCATTTTACATAATAAATTCTTTAAAAGTTATAGGACAAGCAAACAAGCTATCATAGAAAATCTCCATATAATTAAATTACGGCTAATTATAGCTGAAACATATGTGAGGTGAACAAAAATGGCAGAGTGGAACCCTGAATCTAAGCAGACTCCATCTGGAGCTATTACAAGTGCTTCCTTAAAACAACTGTTAACAGAGTATATAACAACGACTCAAGAAATGGCCAGGAATAATTCTGAATCGACCCTATCAAGGTCTATTGCAAGAGTATCCTTTAGACAGCTACTACGACATTATTTAAGAACGGGTCAAGAAATTGCAGAAGTTCATGTCAATAGATCTCAATTTAATGGAGAACCTGATTTAACTAATGTACAAGTTGTTAATGTAGGCAATGATTATGCTGAATTTAGACAAGTTGATTCTTCATTTGGAGGAAGGACATTTATCGTAAGATTTAATCAAATCACTTCTCTTGAACTTCCTTAAGTTATTTAAAGATAATGTGGCTTCATGTGGTTTTTATAAACACATGAAGCCGCTTTAAGGAGGATATGCGTTTGATTAAACAATTAACCATTTTATTTATTACAAAAAGATTCCATAATCGGGTTAATAAAAGTACAGAATACTTTGTCTCAGAACTTCAAAAACAATGTAACTTATATATATGGGAAAATGATGGTGATTTAAGCGGAATACTTAGTAGACTGCCGCAGTCACCTTCATTTATTCTTTTAAATGATTTTAAGCCGGATTATACACCTACAATACGTGGTATAAGGGATACCTCTATACCTGTAGGGGCTATAATACATGAGATTAAATATAAACCTTACCGTCGCAGACTGTTTTATGAGCGGGAGTACATTCAGCATATTTTTACACATTATAGGGATGCAAGCAACCGTATCCTCCCCGAATTAAAGGAACGGTACATTTGGCTGCCCCATTTTGTTCCACTTGATATTTTCAGAGACTATGGGCAAGAGCGGGATATTGACTGTTTAATGATGGGGATTCTAATCAAAAGGGTATATCCAAAACGATTTGCTATGTATGAGCAGTTGTTAAATTATCCAGGCTTTAAGTATTTCGATCATCCAGGTTATGGAGAATTACCAGCAAATTCGAATCGTTTAACAGGAATAACATATGCCAAAGAATTATCAAGAGCAAAAATATTTGTAACATGTGATTCTGTTGAAAAGCTGCCTCTTATGAAATATTTCGAATGCCTGGCCTGCAAAACATTATTGATGGGAACGGGATCAAATGAGTTAAAAGAATTGGGGTTTATTGATGGGGAAACATTTGTTGAAGTAGATGAATATAATGTACTTGAAAAAGTGAATTATTATTTAGAGCATGAAGAGGAAAGAAAACAAATAATTGATAAAGGCTATAAATTAGTTGCAGAAAGACACTCTGTGGAAAAGAGAGTAGAGGAATTTCTGTTTACGGTAAATGAAATTATTTCGAATAGAAGAGATAGATAAGGATATGAACACCTTATCTATATCTGTGGCTGTCGACAAAATCGGCAGCTGTTTTTTTGCCGGAAATAATTTAAAAAAATTAGTTTAGCAGTTCTAAATACACGATTTGGGTATTTATAGTTACCTTTTGCGAAGTTATTCATAGTATGAAAAGACAAGTTGTAATTTCTAATATTTTTAAGGAGGGAAACAAGTGCGAAAAATAAACCTTCTTGTGACGACTGGTGATTTCAGCAAATATATATCCCCAGAGTTTCACTATTTATTGATGGAGGTAGCCAAGCTAACAAATTTAACTGTTTGGCATGAGTCAGGCGATATTAAGGATATTCTGAAAAAAGTAGAAGTTCAACCGGATTTTATTTTCATAAATGAATTCGGAGAAAGTAACTCTCCAAAAATTACAGGCCTCAGCACTTTGGAAATCCCTTTTGCAGTTAATTTATATGATATTCATTATCATATTAAGGATAGGAAAGAAGCTCTCCATGCTGATAATGTAAAGCATATATTTGTGTATTATCGCGATAAGTTTCTCGAGTGGTATCCGGAGTTTGCGCATATGATGAAATGGCTGCCCAAACATATTAATCCAGCTATTTTTAAAGATTATAAGTTAGAAAAAGAAATAGATTATTTGTTAATGGGGGCGGTACACCATCGGGTCTATCCGATTAGACATAAAGTTGTACAAGCTATGAAAGATAAGCCTGGATTTGTTTATCATGAGCATCCTGGTTATCGAAATATAGATGATGACGAAGAGAATGTATTTGCTGGTGAAAAATATGCAAAAGAAATAAACCGCTCCAAAATGTTTTTTACATGTAATTCAAGATATGAGTATGTTCTTACAAAATATTTAGAAGTACCGGCCTCCAGGACTTTGTTGCTAGCTCCCTCATCGAACGAGTTAGAAGACATGGGATTTGTACCAGGAGTGCATTTTGTGGAGATCAATGAAGATAATTTTCAGGAAAAGGCGCAGTATTATCTGGAGAATGAATCAGAAAGGTATAAGATTTCTAAACAAGGCTATTTGATGGTTCATGAACACCATACGACGAAAAAGCGTGCAAAACAATTTGTCGAGTTGATTCAGGAAATAATAACAAATGAACAGAAGTAAGGAAGATAGATTAATCATAAATGCTTGTGCTTATTATGAGAGGAAGGAATTGAATGTCTGAACTTAATTCTGATGAGATTGCAAAGATTCTGAGCTTGGATTCGTTTGAGATTTTGGAAAGAGAGTTGATACTTGACGCATCAAAGAGAATAGAGCGTATCAAATGGCGGGAAAATAAAAATGCTATACCCGAACAAATATTAATTAAATATGGAAGAGATTCAGCGATACTGGTTGAGGTGCTTTTTTATAGTAAATTATCTAACTCTGTAAAAGAACAAATCCCAAAAATCATAGCCTATGATGCCCATAATAATGTAAAGGTCCTGATTCTAGAGTGGATAGAAGGAGTAAACCCAGATTTTAGTGATCAAGCAATCGTTAAAAGGGTTTATAAAGATTATGGGAAGTTTGCAGCTAAGTGGGGAAATCAAATAAATGAGTTTGATAATGATAAGATTGATAAATTGATAAATACGAACGAAGATTATAGAGGGAAGTTAGATCACTTTATTGACAAAATATCTATTCGTAACCATATTGATGAAATCTATGAGGGTATTAAATTCCGTGAAAGCAGAGAAGATCTTTTGAAAATGATTGGCGGATCTGAATTTTTAGATTTAATTAAAAGAATGGATCAAAAATGGATATTGCAAATAATCCATAAATTATACGGAGTACCATGTACATTGCATCCTGGTGATGTTTCGAAGTTTAATACGTTAATCAGCTATTCTAATGACCAGGTTTTAATTATTGATTTTGAGAATATGAAAATTGGACCGATGACTTTATTGATGGAATATATTGGTGAGGAAGATATTCATGTTCCTACAAGTCAGTTAAATGAAACAGCTTTGAGGTCCTATGTTGACGGATGGAATAAATACAGTTCACAGTCAGTTAAATGGGAACCATTTTATGGTAGTTATCTCGCAGCACGAATCCTTTATAAATGTTATTTAATTCAATGGTATTTAAATAAATTTGAGAATAATAGTCGGAGAACTCCTGAGCAATCATGGGTTACAAAGCATGTAAATGATTTACTAAGCTACTGTAAATGGATAGAAAAATAATCTAATATATGTGATTTTTTTAGCGAAGGGAGAGAGAAATTTGTCAAACCAATTATCAAGCGGTGAAATAATGGACCGTATTTTAAGAAGTTTGAAAAAACAAAGGCCTCTATCGATTGTATCAGTCGGTCAAACCGAAGCCGTTGTGATGGGACAAGATCAATTCGATAAGGATCCTATTTTAAATAAATTTCAAGGCCATTATAGAAAGGAAAAAAAGATAGCCAATAAAGATGTGAAAGAAGGCTTTTATCATCGTGGAATAAGGTTTCCAAACCCCATTGCTCAAATGGAAGGGATTGCCGCGGTGAATAGTGCTGATATTGTGGGTTATAACACAATTGAAGAAAATTCCAAGGAAATCACGGAGCGTGTTTTTTCAATTTATAATATCCAACCAAAAGAGTATTTTGAAGCTAATATTAGAAGAGTTTTTATGAAGTCGCAAAAAGATAAGTTTGAAGAAATATTACGTAACAGAAAAGTATTATTAATTGGATCACTGGCTGAAAAAGCTAAAAAGGGTATGGAAGATAAGTATGGAAAAACATTAGGTGTAAAAGTAGTGGGAGCACTACCTATCTATTCCTATGATGATATACCAACTGTAAAAAAACAGCTTAAAACAATCGATTTTGATATATGTTTTTTAGGAGCAGGGATAAATGCACTTATCCTTACCCCATATATAGCATCCAGGTATGGAAAAGTAGCATTCGATATAGGTTCAGGAATGCAGACATTTATTACGGATGAAATTGTTACTGATTCTTGGATCAATGAAATAATCGGGTTAGATAGATTAATGAAAATGTAGATGTGCTGTTTCTGGCTTATATTGATGGGCTTGAAGAATGAAAATTGGATTGATATCGGAAAATATGATTAGGTAAGTGAGTTGAAAAATCGTGAAAGTATCAATTGTCATTCCGAGTCACAATCGGTATGAACAGCTTAAAAATACAATTGAAGCATTACGGAAACAAAGTCATGATAATTATGAAGTGATGATTGTGGATGATGCATCAGATGATCGCACCAGTACAATTGATCTTCCGAATCATTTTCGTATGGTTCGAAATAATAAAAAAATGGGACTTGCAGAAACAAGGAATATAGGGATTGCCAATACAGATGGGGATTTAATCATTTTTCTTGATGCGGAGATGTTGGTTTATCCTGACTATATTGAAAATCATGTTAAAAGGCATGAGAAATGTGAAAACTTGGTTTTAACTGGCGCCATGTATTATTATTATATAACTCAAAGAGCCCAAAAAAAAATCGTGGACCAGAATATAAACTTCCTAAGTGAAGAATTTCAAAACTTAATCCGTTTTAAAGATTATTATTATTCTAATATCATTGTCCCTTATGGGGATGAATTGGACAAATTTCTGATTCCTTGGGTTGCCTGCATGGGTGGTAATCTTTCAGTGAAGCGTACTTTATTAGACCAGGCGGGAAGGTTTGATCCAAAGTTTATTGGCTATGGATGGGAGGACTGGGAATTAGGGTACAGGCTCCACCAGTGTGGTGCTACATTTAAAGTGGATCGTGCTGTGGGGACAATTCATCAAGAACATGAAGTTAACAAGAAAAGATTACAGGAATCTTTACTAAATTATCGCTATTTCATGGATAAACATCCTTCAATTGAAGTGTATGCTATGAGTTTAGAGCTGATTAGCGAGCAAGTAACAATAAGAGATATTAATCAATTACTCCATAAATATGACCAACTTTACAACAAGGACCTGAGGTTAGCATTTTACGAAATTATAAAATATAATGCCCGTTATGTAACAACGGAATTCCAAAAACCTTTTATTTCTAAAAACACAATAAATCTAAATCATCTACCGGAGGGGATTTTGAAAGAAGTTTATATCATGTTACTGAATAAACATGTATAGATTGTTAGAAATTTGACCTTGCAAATCCGTTATTTAAATGGTTAAATAGGTCCATTGACGATTAAGAAGTCAGTAATATTTAATTGTTTCGTATATCAAGTAGTAAATGACTTTTAGTAGTCTGTTAGTCGTAAATATCCAAGTCAATATAACCGTTCCCGACTGTGGTTCGGTTTTTCTCTTATATGTTACTCGATATATGAGATAAAATGATATTAGCAATGATTTTTCGAAGACGGATATTTAAAATTTAACAAGAGAAGATTAAACAAAAGGAGGATTAAAATGTTTTCAATTGTTGTAGCACATGATCGAAATCGCGTTATCGGTATCAATAATAATCTTCCATGGCGTATTCCTGCCGACATGGCCCATGTGAAACAAACCACGATGGGTAAAATTTTAATTATGGGTCGAAAAACGTTTGAGTCTATAGGAAAGCCTCTTCCTGGCAGAACGAATGTCGTTTTAACGAAAGATCCATCGTGGGTCGTTGATGGAGTAAAAGTCGTACACTCAGTGGATGAAATTCTTCAAATAGAAAAAGATACCGATACTGAATGTGTCATATTCGGGGGACAAGTATTATTTGAACAGCTTCTTCCGTATGTATCAAAAATCTATTTGACATATATTGATCATCATTTTGAAGGAGATACATTCTTCCCAGTTCAAAATTATGATGAAGAATGGGAATTGCTTTCATCTGAAAAAGGACCAAAAGACGAAAAAAATCCATACGATTATTATTTTAAAGAATACATACGCAAGTAGGGTTAGATACAGGAGGTTTTATTACATTGCTACGGTTAATTTATATGGTTATTTATTTATGTGGCTTTTTATTGTACAGCTTACCAGGACTATCTAAAATGAAGAAGGTTTATGAGAAAAATAATGCTCATGACGATGTGGAAATTCAACAAATTCCGAAAAAATGGGCAAAAGGATTTTTAAAGAATTCAGGCTGTGAGCTGGAAGTCGTAGGGTCCGAAAATATTCCGGATGGGCCAGTATTATTTGTAGGAAATCATGAAGGGGATTTTGATATACCCGTATTAATGGCTGGTATCTCCAAGCCGTTTGGCTTTATTTCAAAAATTGAAGTAAAAAAAATTCCGATTGTTGCTGGCTGGATGGAAGTAATGGGCTGCGTGTTTATGGATCGTAAGGATCGACGTGCTTCTATACAGGCTATTAGAGAAGGGGTACAGAAATTAAAGGATGGCCACTCAATTCTCATTTTTCCAGAGGGTACTCGCAACAGAGGTAAGGAGATTGGTGAATTTAAAGCGGGCTCATTGCGTCTTGCTAAAGATACTAGGGTGCCGATTGTACCTTTTATGATTACAGGTACTGCGGACTTGTTTGAGAATAACAATAATAAGATAAAGCCTGGGAAGGTTAAACTTGTTATATTGCCTGCGATTACCTCTGAACAATACGAAGAAGAGGGAATGACAGCAGTGGCTGAACATATTCATACTAGAATCAAAGAGGAAAGAAGCAATCTGTTAAAGGGTGCATAAATCAAATCAAAGGCATACGTATCATTAGTGCTAGAACGACAAAACAGGTGGAGAAAATTCTACCTGTTTTGTCGTTTTTTGAAGCTTTGAAAAAGTGGTCAGCATTTCATCAAGTCATCAATGTAGCCAAATTAATCACACGGAATTAATTTGTAAATTATTAAAAGTATATCAGTTGAATTCTACTATATTGATTTTTCTAAAAATTCTGTTGATTTATTATTCGTACCTGCTATAATTTTATAAATTAATAAAAGTAATGGAGGAGAGCATATGAGGCATCTGGTGAAAACAAATGAAGGAGTATCACCTGAACAAATTTTAATTGCGTATCAGCAATTAAAAGACAAGGTTGCTCACACTCCTTTGCAAAGAAATAAGAGGTTGTCAGAAAAGTATCATTGTAATGTTTATTTGAAAAGAGAAGACCTTCAATATGTACGTTCTTTTAAATTGCGTGGGGCATTTTATGCGATGCTAAATCTATCGAAAGAGGAATTGCAAAATGGTATAGTATGCGCCAGTGCCGGCAATCATGCTCAGGGAGTTGCTTACGCATGTAATGAATTAAAGGTAAAGGGTAAAATCTATATGCCTACGACCACTCCAAGACAAAAAGTTAATCAGGTGGAGTTATTTGGCAAAGAATATGTGGAAATTATCCTGATTGGTGATACGTTTGATGATTCATTTATAGAAGCAAGGAAATGTGAGGAAGCAGAAAATAGGGCGTTCATTCATCCGTTTAATGATCAAAATGTGATTTCAGGACAAGGTACGGTAGCTGTTGAGATGTTTCAGGATATGGATGTACCTGTTGACTATATTTTTGGTAGTGTTGGCGGCGGCGGATTGATGTCAGGTATAGCTGCATACAGTGCAAGTGTCTCTCCCAATACTGCCTGTATCGGTGTGGAGCCAGTTGGGGCACCATCTATGCAAACTGCGATCAAAGAGGGACAGGTGGTTAAACTTCCGCAAATTGATTCCTTTGTTGATGGAGCTGCAGTAAAAGAGGTTGGAGAGAAAACATTTGCTATTTGCCGTGACTTGCTTAAGGATGTGGTTACTGTGCCGGAAGGGAAAGTATGTACCACGATTCTGGAATTATATAATGAACACGCGATTGTGGCTGAACCGGCCGGAGCTATGTCCGTTGCAGCACTGGATTTGTATCAAGAGCAATTGGTAGGAAAAACGGTCGTGTGCATCATAAGCGGAGGTAATAATGATATTGGAAGAATGCAGGATATCAAAGACCGCTCTCTTCAATATGAAGGTCTCCTGCATCATTTCATTGTTCATTTTCCACAGCGAGCGGGTGCACTGCGAGAATTTCTCGATGAGGTGCTTGGACCAAATGATGACATAACCAGGTTTGAATATACGAAGAAGAATAATAAAGACAATGGTCCTGCACTTGTTGGCATCGAATTGCAAAAAAGAGAGGATTATAATGGACTGATGCAGCGAATGGAGACTAAAGGATTCCAGTTTGTTGAAGTAAAGAAAGGAAGCAGCCTTCATCAATTTTTAATATAAGTTAGAATGGTAGATTTATTTAACAAAACGAATTCCTAAATAAGTAAAAGTTAGTATATTCTGTTTGTATATGAAATTATTACTTTTCTTTACCTTTAAAACAATTATAATAGAATTAGATTCATTTCAGCTTGGGAGGGAGAAAAGAATGTTTTCAAATATTGGTGTACCAGGATTGCTGTTAATCCTTTTGCTTGTCCTGATTATCTTTGGACCTAAAAAGCTACCTGAAATCGGCAGAGCTTTCGGTCAAACATTACGTGAATTTAAAAATTCTACAAAAGATTTAACCAGTGATGTAGTGGATGATATAAAGGATGTTAAAAAAGAGATCAATAAATAATTTAATAGTTTATTTAAAAGAGGTGTGAGAATTTATTCTTGCACCTCTTTAAAGGGATTCAGAAAGGCGTGACTCTAGTTTGGAAGAGAAAGAATTAAATATGATAGAGCACCTTGATGAATTGAGAACAAGGTTAATCATCACAGTAACTGCTTTTATACTGTTTTTATGTGTATCTTTTTTCTTCGTTAAAGACATATATAAATTTTTTACTCGTAATGTAGATGAGAAGCTTATTGTACTTGGCCCTAGTGATGTTATGTGGATTTACTTTACAATAGCCTCCATAGTGGCTATTGCCTGTACAATACCTGTTCTAGCAATTCAACTCTGGCTGTTTATAAAACCTGCACTTTTGAAACACGAACAAAAAATTGCATTATCCTATATACCTGCATTATTTCTTCTGTTTATAGCAGGATTATCCTTTGGCTATTTTGTCATCTTTCCAATCGTTATGAGTTTCTTGACAGATTTGGGTAATGATGTGATGACGACATCCTATACGGCAGATAAATATTTGAAATTTATTATTCATATGTCATTGCCGTTTGCATTTCTCTTTGAATTGCCAGTCGTCATGATGTTTTTGACGTCCTTGGGTATCTTGAATCCGTATATTATGGCGAAGTATCGGAAATACGCATATTTTGTGTTAATCGTGGTTGCGATTATTATTACACCGCCTGAATTTTTATCTGATTTTGTAGTTTCAGTTCCGTTATTGCTGTTATATGAAATCAGCATTTCACTATCAAAATTTGTATATAAACGAAAGCTAATAAAAGCAGAACAGTACGAACTGGAACAGGATTTAAATTAAGTACGAAATTTGAATGCAGCAGAGTGTGAATCTACAGTGATTCACACTCTTTTTATTTTTAATAATAGAATAGCTTGGAGTTTATATACATGATGAGGGGAAATAATAAATAGTTAAATTTAGGAAATATATATTTAGTACAGCTGCATGCCAGTTATGCTTTCGTTTAACGTAAATCGATTAACAAATTTACATGGTAGGATTTGCTGGAATTGAGTATTTAAATTATAAGAATTTTGCATAAACTTATATTAATGAAAATGAAATTCATTTAAATTTAATTTTCTACCATGTATAATATGATTAGTCATACATATAGGAAGTGAAACTATGCCAAATATTAAAATTGTTACTGATTCCACGCTTGATCTGCCAAAGGAGATCATCGCAGAAAATGACATAACAGTTGTACCACTCTCAATTACAATAAATGGCGAAACATACATTGATGGAGTAGATATTACATCTAAAGAATTTATTACCAAAATGCAGCAATCAGAAGAATTGCCAAAAAGTTCCCAGCCCCCAGCAGGTGAATTTCTGGAAGTATATAATAAACTTACAGAAGATGGAAGTGAAGTGTTGTCTATTCATATGACTGCTCAAATGAGCGGTACTGTGCAATCGGCTCAAACTGCTGCCAGAATGGCTGATGGGAAAGTTGCAGTAGTTAATTCCAAATATATATCCAATGCACTGGGATTCCAGGTACTAGCGGCATCTGAAATGGCAAGAGAAGGTAAAACGATGGATGAGATTGTTGAAAAATTGGATCATATTAGGGAAAATACTCGACTTTTTGTGGTGGTGGATACCCTTGAGAATCTAGTTAAGGGCGGCCGAATTGGAAAAGGAAAAGCTATGTTAAGTTCTCTCTTAAATATCAAACCGATTGCTTCACTTGATACAGGAGAGTATACTCCTGTAGCGAAAGTGAGAAGTCAAGGCCAAATCGTGAAATTCTTAGTAAAGCAGCTTATGCAGGATATTGAGGGGAAAGTTCTAAAGGGGATTGGCATAACCCACGCAGATGCAATCGAACTTGCAACAAAATTGAAAGAAATGATCATCCGTGAACTTGGTATAGATGATGTACCAATTTATGAAACAACACCGATTATTAGTACACATACGGGAATTGGGGCAATCGGCTTTATGTATTACGCCGACTAATGTAACAGTAAGAGAAATGCACTATCCAAGATCGAGATAGTGTATTTTTTTTTGATTTTGCGATTATTTTATATTTATTACAGGAAAACTGCCTAATTTTGTCTAATTATAGATAGATACTATGAAACTGTGTGAGGGATCTATGAAGAATATAAAAAAGTCGATGTCAATCAAACGCAAAATTTTGACGCTATTAGTCTTGTTAATGCTCATTACTATCATTCTTATCTCGATTATTGGGTATAAATTAATGAATGCTTATACAGAAGATATATTGTATGAAAGAGGTAAGGGGATGGTTATGTTTGGCTCATCAATGATTCCCTCCCGATTAATAAATGAAGCTTCAGTTAATACTGATTCCTCAATAGGTGCAAGGTCTAAACTGAAAACCTATCTGAACGAAATGGATAAACAGAGTAATCACTTATTTTCCGGACATATTATTTTATATAACGAAAATAAAAAGCATTATGAAATCATCAGTGCATCAGATGGTACTCAACCTAATGGTATAAAGGAAGGGTCTCCCTTTATACCAAGCAAACGAACCCTACCTTATATTCAAAAGGTCATACATGGTGAAAATCCGCAAATAACAAAAATATATAAGGAATCTTCGAATAAATGGGTCAATGCCTATGCTGGAATTGATGGATTAGAAGGGTCTAATAAAGCTATATTAGCGGTGACAATCAATGCAGATGAAGTGTTCACGAAAAACTTGTATTGGTTACTCCTATTCATTGGAAGTATATTAATTATTTTTTGTATGGCATATGGTGTCCTTTGTCATTATTTAAATAAATTAATGGGCCCTGTTCATAAGTTGATTATAGGGATAACGAAGGTAAGTCAGGGTGAATTTAATATTAAGTTAACCGAAGATTCCTCAACAGAATTTGAGGAGCTTTTTGAACAATTCAACTATATGGTTCATCAGCTTCATATTTTATTTGAAAAGCTTTCAATTACTTCAGTACAAATTGGTTCTAAATCTAATAATGAAATGCTGATTAATAATTTTGATGAAGCCATAAAGGAAATTGATAATATTGTATATAGGACGAGTATCCAAAAAGAGCTGCAACAAGCTGAAAAAATGAACGCCATTGGACAATTAGCAGCATCTGTTGCTCATGAGATTCGAAATCCTATGACCGTTGTGAAAGGATTTCTGCAAATCTTCCAAAATAAAAGCAAGTTATCTGAAGAGGAATTATCATATATAAAATTAATGGTGGACGAAATCAATCGGGCTGAAGGAATTATTAACGATTATCTATCTCTTGCCAAGCCGGACTTAGGATCGAAGGAATATGTGATGTTATCAGAGTTCTCAGCTCATATTGTTGATTTAATGAACGGATATGCCTTAATGGTCAGCAATATTCATTTACACTTCGAATTGGATTTTGACTTGGAAATATACATAAATACAAACGAAGTGAAGCAGGTATTAATCAATATTATGAAAAATGGGATTGAGGCAATGAAGGATGGCGGCGAACTGACTTTATCCATTCAGAAAGAAGGAGAGTGTATAGTCTTTTCGGTATCAGATACAGGTAATGGTATGAGTGAGGAACAAATAAAACGTTTAGGCACAGCCTTCTACTCATTAAAAGATAAAGGAACCGGCATTGGATTGATGGTTTGTTATCAAGTTATCGAGAGAATGAAAGGGAAAATTGAAGTCGAAAGTGAGAAAAACAAAGGAACAACTTTTAAAGTGTATGTCCCTTTTAGTTGATATGGAATAAAATAAAAATCAAATAAATTAACAATCAAGAATAGGTAAGTCATAATAAAGTAGGATGTTACCTTATTAAACTAAAATGATAAAAGTCATGTGAAAAGGAGTCTTATGGAATACATATGTTCATTCTTATTCTGATTATTGCACTGCTGCTTTATGGTGGCCTCGTCTACTATATAGGCTGGCGGGGATATCGTTGGCTACGACCGGAATCTTCAAGCCGACGATTTAAAATCCTATACAGCCTCATCATTATACTTGCAGCAAGCTCATTTATAATTGGCCGCTTTTCTGGGCTGACATTTTTAAATATTGCTGGAGCTTATTGGATGGCATGCTTTTACTTACTGTTAATGCTAGTTCCTCTTGCTCATATTACAGTTATTCTTCTACGCCTGACACGGCTGCATCGGCCGAAAACGCAGTTATGGGCAGGGATCATCACTTTAGGGCTGTTAATAACATTTATGATATACGGTACATATAATGCCTATAGCCCAGTCGTACGTAACTATGAAATTAAGATGGATAAAGGTTCCTCGTCTCTCGAAAACCTACATATCGTGATGGCTGCAGATACACATTTTGGGTTGCTATCGGGTAAAGACCATGCGGAGCGTTTTGTAAAGAAAGTTAACGAACTGAATCCTGATTTAATCCTTTTGCCTGGAGATTTATTTGATGATGATGTTCAACCATTCCTTGATCAGAAGATCGATCGGATATTATCCAAGCTTCAGGCACCATATGGGGTGTATGCATCCCTTGGAAATCATGATAAGCACGATGGTACGATGCAGGAACTGATTGAAGCGGTAGAGCGCAGCGGAATTCAAGTGCTGTACGATGAAACCGTAGAGGTTAAAGAAGAATTCACTCTCATTGGGCGCAAGGATCGAACTGAGGAAGATAGGTTGCCTTTAGAAAAATTAATGAGCGGTGTAAATCTCGAAAAGCCCGCCATTTTGTTGGAACATCAGCCCTATGAACTTGATATTGCGCAGCAAGAAGGCGTTGACTTAATGGTTTCCGGTCATACCCATCGCGGCCAGATTTTTCCGGGAAATCTAATTACTGAAGCGATATATGAAAATGATTGGGGCTATTTAAAAAAGGGTCAGATGGACTCGATCGTAACATCCGGTTTTGGTTTTTGGGGACCGCCTATTCGGATTGGTACACGCTCTGAAATTGTGACGATTCAAATTCAGTTCGAGTAGGGTTTTATAACGAGTCAAAGAAACTCAAACGAAACTACCAATGTTTAAATCTCAAAAGGATAAAACAATCTGTCAATCAAAGGCAAAATACTTTTGTGAAAATACAGATTTTGATAAAATTAACAGTATTAGAGATTAAACACAGGGTGGTTAATTCATGAACTATTTTGGCAAAATAGCAATGGTATTTTTTCTGGTTTTCATTATTAATGGTTGCTCTCAACAAGAAATACCTAATGCGGTAAATTGGAAGGTAGAAGATTTTACTTTTACAGACCAAAATGAACAAAAAGTATCAAAAGGTGATTTAGAAGGAAAAGTATGGATCGCTGATTTTATCTTTACAAATTGCAATACAGTATGTTTGCCGATGACTTCCAATATGAAAAAGCTTCAAAATATGATTACTGAAGAAGGTCTTGAAGATGTACATTTTGTTTCCTTTAGTATCGATCCGGAAGTAGACAATCCTTCTATTTTGAAAAAATACGGGGAAAGCTTTCAGGCGAATTTCGATAATTGGAGCTTCTTAACAGGGTATGACCAAGAAACGATTGAAAGCCTAGCGAAGGATAGCTTTAAAGTATTGGTGCAGAAGCCTGCTGAAGGGGACCAGGTAATTCATGGAACGAGCTTTTCATTGGTCGATCAAGAGGGCACAGTTGTTCAGCAATATTCTGGTGTTGAAGGTATTCCATTCGAGGATATTATTAAACATATAAAAATACTACAGTCAAATTAGGGGCAGGGGAAACCTGTCTTTTTTTATATGATAAGGATATTTATTGTAACTATAATGAATATAATAAAGAGTAATCTTTAGGCAGGTGACAGCTATGTTTTGGAAAACCTTGATAACTGTGATTATGATATTTATGCTTTCAGGATGCAGTCCTTATCAATATTTTTTTGGAAAGCAAGTGGAAGAACATTCAGCCTCATCTATAACAAAAGCATTAAAGCGGGAAATTCCGAATGATTTCTTTCCAACCGATGTGAAGGTAGTTTCACTGGGGGATTCATTGACCCAGGGTGTTGGGGATAGCAGTGATCAAGGGGGATATATTCCTTATTTAGTCTCCTATTTAGAACAAAATAAGGGGATAAGAGAAGCGGAATTTACCAACCACGGTATCCGCGGCAATCGATCTTCAGATCTTTTAAGACGGCTGAATACGCCACAGTTAATAGCCGATATACAAACTTCTGATGCCATTATCATTACGATTGGCGGAAACGATATCATGAGAGTTGTAAAAGAACAATTTACAAATTTAACCATACAGGATTTTAATCTGGAAGCTATTCAATATGAAGAGCGACTGAAAGAAATCTTTAGTATAATTAGACAATATAATAAAGAAGCAGAAATTTATTTTGTTGGCTTGTATAACCCTTTCGGGAAATGGATATCAGCATTTCAGGAACTGGATATTATCATGGATGATTGGAATAGAGTCAGTGAGGGAATAGTTTCTGAGGATCCAAATGCTTTTTTTATCCGAATTGATGATGCATTCTCAAAATCAAATGAAAATCTTTTATACAAAGAGGATTATTTTCATCCGAATGACAAGGGCTATGAGATTATTGCTTCACGTATATATGAGAAAATGAAAGAGAGTACTGTTAAAAACATAAATACGATGAGGATGGTACAAGAGGGGGAGAAGAATGAGGAGAATCTTCAAAATAGATAACAAGTGGAAAGGACTTTTTTTGGGGCTATTGGCAATCAACCTAATTGCAGTCTGTGTTCTGATTTATTGGACGACTCGTCCGATAAAGGATGAAGAATCATTAAATAAACTAGCCACTAACGATGAAAAAGTAGAGATACCGTTTACATCCAATAAGGAAGACCTTAATCGGATTATTAATTATTATATTGAGGAAGAAAGCTCAGATAGTCCAATTAAATATGAGGTGCTATTAAAGGAAAGTCTTGAATTGTACGGAACACTATCCGCGTTTGGCAGAAATGTCGAAATCAAGGTGTTATTTGAACCAGTTACACTCACAAATGGGGATTTACTTTTAAAACATGAAGCTATTCAAATTGGCGGTATGAGCTTGCCGGCAACATTTGTATTGAATTATATTAACGAAAAATATGATACACCTGAATGGGTTATGATACGACCTAAAGAAAAAACCATATATTTGGCATTAAGCCAAATGGATCTTAAGAGTGGAATCACAGTTAAAGCAAAGGCTTTTGATCTCAAAAATGATGATATTGAGTTAAGCTTGTTAGTTCCGGTGGAATAATTGTAAAGAGAGGAATTGTACCATGAATCCATGGATACAATTCCTCTCTTTTTTTAGATAAACACAATTTCAGGATCTTTATGTTCATTTCCCGAGCTTAAAATAACCATCGTATATATTTGGTCGGGATGCAGGGTGACGGAAAAAGGATCAAGAATCATTTCTTTCAATCTTGAACATTTCACTAAAATTTCTACTGTCATCGGAGTCAAGCCAAGATACGAGCTGGGCTTTTTATAGGCTAAATTAGAAAATATGGTATCTCCACCTGTTACAGCGATATCGATACCAGCTGAATCAGGATTTAGATTTAGGCAGTTTAACTTTGTCTCCCTGGTCGGAAGAGTAAGATTATCCTCGATTGAAAAGAGAGAATATCCTTTTTGATTTGCTGCAGCAATAATGGTATAAGGGGTTCCTTCTTTAATGTCTACTTTTCTGCTTAACAAAGCGGAATGTGATTGGCCGCTCGGATAAAGATCAAATTCATATTTCCCCTCAGGCAGTGATAAATAATGACTAACAGATTTAGAGGGGACGTTCTTGAAAATTCGTGTTCCGTTTATATATAAATCTATGCTTTTTACAGATGGAAGGGCATGAAAAAACCTTATCTTACCAAGCGTAGTCCGCTCATTTCCTGCCCCTTGATGAAGTAACTGATCCATATAATGCAGATGTCTATAGTAATACTTAATATACAAATCAGGATTTGTATATTTGTAATACTGGGAGAGTAAATCGTATTCCTTTGCCTTCTGATAATAGCTTTGTCCATTCATAGAGGACATTGGTCTCACTCCTCGCACTTCCAAATTATATTCTAGCTATATGCAAGAGAGCTTAGGCATGTGTCTTTATATAAGAAAAGTCTTAAGCAAACCATTTTCTTAATTGACAATAAAAGGGTAGAATATCTATACGTTTATAAATATAAACTCAAAAGGAGGTAGGATGATGGAAAAAGCAATATTTGCCGGTGGGTGTTTTTGGTGCATGGTAAAACCCTTTGACACATTTCCAGGAGTAAAAAGTGTTATTTCAGGCTATACAGGCGGACATAAAGAAAATCCTACTTACGAGGAAGTTTGTTCAGGTAGTACTGGACATGTAGAAGCAGTAGAAATTACATTTGATCCCGCTATTATAAAATATAAATCAATTGTGGAGTTATTCTGGCAGCAAATTGACCCAACAGATGCAGGCGGACAATTTTGTGATCGAGGAGACTCCTATAAGACAGCCATTTTCTATACAACCGAGGAACAAAAGGAAATTGCGGAGCAATCCAAAAAAGAGTTGGGTAACAGCGGTAGATTTACAAAGGAAATTGTAACACCGATTCTTCCTGCCAAAACCTTTTATCCAGCTGAGGAGTACCATCAGCATTTCTATAAGAAGAATAAAGATCATTATGAATCCTATCAAGTAGGTTCAGGGCGTTCTGGGTTTATTAAAGAGCATTGGGGTGAAAATAATTGACCAATTATTCTGATCGTCTAAAAGAACTAACACCTATGCAATATGACGTAACCCAGCGAAGTGGTACAGAACCGCCTTTTCGAAATGAATACTGGGACAACCAACAAGAAGGGATCTATGTGGATATCGTTTCGGGAAAGCCACTCTTCAGTTCAAAGGATAAATATGACGCGGGGTGTGGTTGGCCAAGTTTCACAAAACCTATTGATGAGTCTGAAGTAATCGAAAAGGACGACTATTCACACGGCATGCGTCGCGTAGAAGTCCGGAGTAATGAAGCGGATTCTCATTTAGGTCATGTATTCCCCGACGGTCCGGGTCCTGCAGGGATAAGATACTGCATTAATTCTGCTGCACTAAAGTTTATACCAAAAGAAGAATTGGAAAAAGAAGGATATGGGCGATATGTAAAGTTGTTCAGCTGATATTAAATTGTAAAGGATAATCTCTCTAAGTGAGGACACCGTTGCCTGCTTGGGTGATTATCCTTTTTGTTATGTAATCCGTATTCGTAATAGAGCAAATGGGTTTTGGAAAATGTGAATCTGTTATTTTTTCTTTATGATATATTTTTACATCATATACCTAACGGGTTCTCGTTTCATTTTAAGAGCTTTTATAGCCTTAAATTCCCTTGCAAAACACGAGATGTTAAAAAGAAAACTCCTGCAATTTGGAATTTCAATATGAAATTTAATGTAAATGATATACTTTACTTACGGAGAATGGAGGAGGGACAGGGTGGTTAAACAAATAAATTTTCAGTGGTGTGTCACAAAGTTTAATCCTGATTTTAGGGATGAAAATGGGTACTATACCATAGCGGAGGAATGGACTTGTCCTTCTGAAATAGGGGAATTTATTAATGGGAAGGAATTCACTTTTCATGAATATCTTCAGGTTGAGACAGCTTATATAAATTCCATGATTAAATTCATGGAGGAAAGTAATATTGATTCACTAAGAATTTTGCAATTGGATAAGAAGATTTCTGAAGAAGACCTTACATCACCTTTATACGAACAGGAATTTGAAAAGCTGGTTCTCAAAGAAGACCTGTTGGTAAACAAAAATGAATTGCGTTTGATTTGCAAAATGATTTTGCGAAATTTTATATGGTGTAAGCTCTATAGTAAAGATCAATTCTTCATACACTTTGGCTATGATTACTATATGTATATTGGGTCTAATGTAAATTGTCAATCCGCTATTCAATTTGCTGAAAGTAATGGACTGTTTGTTGAACAATGTACGTCGCCATATTTTTTCTCTGAGGAAGAAACAACTAGGATGATTCAATGGAACGAAATTAGTGATGAAGATAAGATCGTTATTGGTGAAGAGGAACTAGTATCTATTCCATTAGATGACTATCGCAGGATTTTCAACCTATCAGCAGAGCATCCAGTTACAGGCTACTTTAAAATAGAAAAAGAACAAATGGGATTTTTTCAAACATTTTTGAAGCACAGGATGAATTTTTGTAAATATGAGTATTGCTTTTGCGGTGAAAAGTAATTGAAAAGAGGAAGCATATTCGCTTCCTCTTTTGCTGTTACGTGTTATTTTTTCTAGTGGAAAATGAATTGAGATTCTAAATTCAAAAAGAGAAACCGTAACAAACAGTAGTTCCTTATTAATCTTTATCCTTTTCAAGTATCCCAGAAATCCTAATATAAGATTCGTTCGTTGAATTGTATTTACTTTGAAGTCCGGTAGGAACAATCTTTAGTTCATGTGTACCTTCCCCGAGGTTATTGGCCAGATAAATATATCTTTCTTTTTGAAAGGGCCACCAAGTACTGATGGTACTATGAAATTGATCATCTATATAAATATTCGCCGTACCACCATCTGGACCGCGAAATAAAACGGCGCCAACAATTGGTCCATTAAATTGATAGATTAATTGACTCTTTTCTTTATTTGAATGGAGAAATCCATTATGTTTCGTAAACCCGTTATTATAATTGTATCGCCCATTCATTTTTAATTGATACTCGTTTTGAATATATTTGGCTTTAGGCAGAGTCACTGATTTTTGTGCGTGATCCAATGTACTAAGGGTGTTAAAGATTTCACTCGCATATAAAGAGTACCCTTTTCCATTTGGATGAACGGAGTCCTTTGTTAATTCAGAAATCGATAATGGCGACTGTTTAAAGACTGGTCGCATATCTACTGGGACAGCTCCATAATGCTGGCTGATATCCTTGATTGTTTGGGCAAACCCCTCATCCGGCAAGCTGCTCTCAATCACAGTTATTACGTTTGCTTGTGGTGCACTGATTTTAGCGTGCCTGATTAGATTCTCATACAATTCGGCAAAATCGTCTTTCAGCATGTATTTCCTGTCATTTTCACCAAAAACAATGAAGATTAAATCTGTGTATGGGGAAACCTTTGTTTCTTGCAATTTATAGATGCCTTCAAATGAAGTGGCACCGCTTTGAACAATATATTGTCCGTTCATTTTGCTTCCATATTTCTCATGAATCATGTTTTCTAATTGGGAGAACCAAGTAAGTTCAGGCTTTTCTGCTCCCGATCCGCGACCAATACTGTCACCTAATACTAAATAGCGAATTTTTTGTCCATTCTCTAATTTATCCATTAAGCCTTGTGTTTGGCTTTTGCTGTAAAATACATTAAAACTGAAAAAAAACAATAAACCTGTGGCAACCATCACAACAAGTAATAACCCTTGCTTGCGTTTGAAAATACGATTAACCCCCATTTTTCTTTCTATAATCTAGTCTGATGTTACAATAATGTTACAATATTTACATAAAAAAGGCAATCAAATTAGGCGAATGCACATACCTAAAGGGCGAATAACACATATAGTAAAAATGTAATGATGAACTTCTAAAGGAGTGAAACAAATGTATTACGGTGGTCAAGATGGATGTTTCAGCGGTTGCGGTGGATATGGTTACGGTGGAGGTTACGGACACGGAGGCGGTTTTGGTTCCGGATTCGCATTGATTGTTGTGTTATTTATCCTCCTTATTATTATCGGTGCTTCTTTCTGCAGCCCTTGCTGATTAAAGGGAAAAAGGACGGTTATCCGTCCTTTTTTAATGGATTGGTAAAAAAACATCTTGTGTTTGGATAAAAACTACATATAAACACTTTAAAGGCGAACAAAAATATAATTTACAAAAATAATGTTCGTATTTTCTGTTGACGGTTCATGTTCGCTTTGGTATGATTTTTAGTGCGGAGCAGACCTATAAATGGAGGAGATCCTCATATGAAAACGAATTATGATGTAATTATCGTGGGTGCCGGTCCTGCCGGAATATTTGCTGCCTACGAATTTACTCTAAAATTACCGGAAGCGAAGGTTCTTTTAATTGATAAAGGTCATGATATATATAGACGGAACTGCCCAATATTACAGAAGAGAATAGTTAAATGTCCGCCACCTACTAATCGAAAGAGCTTTGCGGGTTGTTTGCCTGCTTGTTCCATTACGAACGGATTTGGTGGAGCTGGTGCGTATTCTGACGGGAAATTTAATATTACAAGCGAATTTGGCGGGTGGATGACAGATTATTTATCAAAAAATCAAGTTGTGGAACTGATAAAATATGTAGATGCAATTAACATAAAGCATGGTGCTACTGATACGCTTACGAATCCAATGAGTGAAGAAGTGCGCCGAATTGAGAAGTCAGGCTATGCAGCAGGGTTAAAGCTATTGCGAGCTTATGTACGTCATTTAGGAACGGAACAGAATCTTGAAATTTTAAAAAGTATTTATGAATATTTAAAAGACAGAATAGATATGGTTTTTAAGGCAGAAGTAGAAGATGTATTAACTGAAAAGCAGGATAACCAATATGTAGCCAAAGGAATTGTTCTTAAAGATGGAGAAAAGCTATATTCTGATTATGTCGTGGTCGCACCGGGGAGAGACGGTTCCAAATGGTTAACAGAGATTCTTAAAAAACGTAAATTTAAAATGACGAGTAACCAGGTTGACATTGGTGTGAGGGTTGAAACATCCAATGTGGTAATGGAAGAAATCAATAAACATTTATATGAAGGTAAATTTATCTACAATACCTCTGTTGGTACGCAGGTTCGCACATTCTGCTCCAATCCTTCCGGGCATGTTGTAGTTGAAAATCATTCTGGAATTATGCTGGCGAATGGTCATGCTTATAAAGATCCTGAACTTGGCAGTGATAATACAAACTTTGCATTACTGGTATCCCATAAATTTTCTGAGCCGTTTGATAAGCCTACAGAATATGCCCATGAGATATCAAAACTGGCAAATGCCCTTTCAAATGGCGGTTTAATTATTCAAAAGTACGGCGATATTTTAAAAGGAAGACGATCTACTGTTAAGAGAATAAAAGAAGGTTTTATCGAGCCTACTTTGAAAGAAGCAGTTCCAGGAGATTTAGGCTTGGTTTTACCCTACAATACAATGAAAAGTTTAATAGAAATGACCGAAGCATTAAATAAAGTAACGCCAGGATTAGCATCTGAGCACACATTGTTTTATGGAGTAGAGGCAAAATTCTACTCAGCAAGACCAAATTTAGATGAGCACTTTCAGTCAGACATATTAAATTTATATGTAGGTGGAGACGGAGGCGGTATTACAAGGGGATTAGCGCAGGCAAGTGCCTGTGGGGTCTGGGTAGCGCGTGATATTATCCGTAAAGTTCAGGAAGTAAAAGTAGAACCGGTTTTAGTATAATGAAAACCTCGGATTATTCCGAGGTTTTTTTGTGAATTAATGTTATTCTGCAACATTTAATTGTTTTATAATATATGGAAATGTATTGTATTCATGTATACTTGTTACAGAATAGAAAGAAGAATTATCCGCAATATACATAGTACCAAAAAGATTTGGTGTCATTGTTGATTAACAAAATTATTATATAAATGAAGGTAATTCGTATCATTATTCGCGTGAAGTACCCCAAATCAACAAGGTAAATAATAGCATTATGTAGTTTTTTTAGGTAATATGTATAATGCATAATTAATGTTAAATGAGTGGAGCGAAAGCAAGTGAAATCTTTTTATCGATTTTTAAACACATATAGGCATGCCCTGGAGAAAAGTGAGATGTCCATGTTTGCTGAAAATGTTTTTCATGATCCCGGTTTTCCTAAGAATTCGTCTGATTATCATGAAATAAGTCTGTATCTAGAAATGAATGTTGACTATATATTGGACATGAGCCTATTTGACGATGCCTGGAATCTTTACCTTCAGCATATTGGTGAGTTATAGTTTGTAGAAAATCAGATTAACCATATCAAAGCTTTATTAAATTTTTAGTAGGATTCTTAGCTTTTTAGCAATTGAATTTAACAGAAAGAAACAGGTGTTCCTATGCCAGTTCGATTACAAACCCGTTTGTTAAGTTATTCTCTTATTATTTCAACGGTTCCTTTACTATGCCTTGGGATTATTTCGTATTCGACCCAGCGATCGTTAATTGAAAATCAAGTTAGAATGACATTGCGAACGGCCGCTTACCATGCGGCAGATACAACAGATCGTTTTATAGATGAGAGAATCAGTGATCTAGTTTATTTAAGTCGGCATTCCGATATAGAAAGTGACAATAAAACGCATTCATTGAATTTTTTGAAGGAATATGTTGAATCAAAGCCGATTTACTCTGGATATATCTATGTTAATAAGGACGGGGATGTAATTCCCTCGGAGGAGTATAATGATATCACTCCTTATTTTATAAATAGTAAATCCTTCGAAAAATCAAGTGCAGGCATTCAGTATTTGTCTAAAGTGTATAAATTAGATCGTGAAAAGCCATTTTTTTTGATTAGCACACCAATTTATACGAATGATAATGAAATAAATGGAGTATTTGCTCCAACATTTAATTTATTTCATCTGTGGAAAACGATAGAGTCCAATTTAACACTTGAGCGTGAAAAATTTCCTTATACAGCTTTTATGATTAATCACGAGGGCTGGATTGTATCAGAGCAAAATGAAGATAATATTATGAAAACAAACTTTCTGGAGGAAAATAATCTTTCACTAGATGAATTGATTTACTCTGATAAGCAAAATGAATTAATTCAATCTAAGGATGGCAAGCAGTTATTTGCTGTGAAACCAATCAAGGAAAGAACTGATGCCCAGGAGCAGTGGTATGTGGTTACCGAAGCTAGTAAAAAAGTTGTATATGCTCCATTGCTGCAATTAATTGATCGTTATCTAATGATAGGGTTAATACTGCTGATTGGTATTTTACTATTTGTCTATTATATATCTAAAACAGTAGTTAAGCCTGTTGTCAGGATGGCAGAAGGTGTGGAGAGATATACGAACGGAAAAAAATATAACCAAATTGAAAGTACATATCATGAGCTAAATGTACTTAATAGGGCCTTTATTTCCATGATAGAAACCTTGGAACAACGGGAAAAGGAGATTCTCAGAACGGAGAAGCTTAAATATGTTGGCCAATTAGCGGCCGGAGTAGCCCATGAAATCAGAAATCCTATTACGACGATTCGGGGGCTTTTCCAACTATTAAGAGATCATCCCTATGATGAAAAAATATTTAAAAATTATATTGATATCATTATAGAAGAATTAAACCGTATGAATAGAATAGTCGGCGAATTATTGAATCTATCAAAACCATATCAATTACTCTTGAAAAAATATTCAGTTACTGAGTTGATTGAAGAAATTATTTTACTGCAAAGAGCGGAGTTAAATAAAAATAATATTACAATATTAAAAGATATTCATCATGAAGGAATCATTTATACAGATCGAAATCGTCTTTATCAAGTAATTTTAAATATAATCCAAAATTCTCGAGATGCTATGAAAGATGGCGGAACGATCAGCATTTTAACAGATTGTTTTGAGAATAAAATGAAATTAATCATTAAGGATAATGGACCGGGTATTCCAGCAGAAACGTTATCCAAGCTTGGTACCCCATTCTTTACGACTAAAGAAAATGGTACCGGATTAGGACTGGCAACGAGCATGAAAATCATGGAAGAGTTAAAAGGTACATTTGAAGTAACAAGCGTAGAAGGAGAAGGAACGAGCGTTATTCTAACCATTCCTTCCGATGAAGATATTTCTACTTAACTATCGCATGAAAATTTCATAGCAATCTGCTTATTCATATTTACTTGAATAAGTGGATTGCTTTTCTTTTTTACGAAAAAGATTGTATTAGTTGAAATTAAAAACTATGTCTTTTTCCGACAGTCATAGAATGGGTAACAATTGATTTACTGTAAATACAGTAGGGGACAGGAAGAAAGCAGCCAACTCTGTCACAAATCCAGTCTAAATCGGTGAATTAAGCCAAAGTCAAAAATATAAATCTTTCCCCAATTTAATCCTTTTACTGAATCAAGTCTTGTTTTTTCGGGAAGATGGCTAAAAGAGTTTAAATAATAGGCTTCCCCTCAATTAAAGAGCTGCATATACTGATAAAAATTCTACCCGAACTGCGAGGGGTGGCAGCAATGGGCAAGCGTAATAAACCGAAGTTTGCAATTGGTAATTCAGTAGTCATACTTGTGAACGGAATCGTGGGTAAAGTGAAGTCTGTTCAGGAATTTAATCAAACCTATGTATATGAGGTCCAAGGTGCTGATGGAGTATTTACGGAATCATCCTTAATGCTTGTTGAGGATTTTGAAGGGCTTTTATTTGAAGCAGAACATGTAAATATTGATTACAAGTATTTTTTTGGAGATTTAGTGCAAGTGAAAGGGTATGGAAAGGAAATCTTTAAAGTCATTGGGTTTCGAACTGAAATTTGGAGATATAAAGAAGAATCGTGGGAAGATATTATTTATGAATTATCTAGAATTACAGACAATGAATGGCTAGAATGCAATGAGGATGATTTGATTTTTCTTGCAGATGCGAAAGATGCAGAACAATTTTTGAAGAAACATGCTCTTAATCAAAAATTGAAATCAAATCAGTATAAGAAACTAACAGAGCCCTCACCGCTCGCACATTTAAATAAAAATGGTAACCAGGAGTCTGATCATCAAGAGAAAATTAATCATCTTCTCGATATTTATAATGATTATCGAATTTTACGTGACATGTTTGGTGATGAAACCTATGGGAAAGTGATGAAAACTGCTATAAAAAAACTAGAAAAATTAGTGGCCGATCAAACAACAAGAGAGAAAAAAGAGCCTCACTAAACAAAAAACAGACTTCTCCTGGTCTGTTTTTTGATTCAACAAATATATGCAGATTGTAAATTGTTCTCTAACCACAGGGGTGTAAGCATTTAACAGCATACTTTATAAGAAAAGACTAGGCCAAAACTCATAAATTTAGGATTCGACAAAACTAGAAGTTTTTCATTGCAGGAATTTGTTATAGGAAGGGTAAATTTAAATAACAAACGTATTAGGAGGGAAATTATGCTTAAACAAAGAATTTTAAAGTGGTCGGCTTTGCGAAGAAGAGAATATGAAATCGCCATTTTTCAAACAGAACACCCTCGGGATAAGAAAGGATATAAACAGGTATATCAAGGCTACATAGATGGAGAAAGTCATACGGAAGTCATTAATAAATTGTTTAGAAAGTTTAATATAAGAGATTTAATACCTGAGAATTATAAGGGAAGAACCATATCAAGTGGTGATATCATTATGATCGGGGATAAGTACGAGAAAAAGAGTTATTACCAGCTTCAATCTGGCGGTTGGGCTGTAGTGAACCGAATTCACGTTTGTTAAAATCTGAATTATCGGTAACTTTATCTTTTTAAAAAGCCTATGGTATAGTTATAGTTGAATATAGACATTTTTGTCTTTACATAAAGGAGGAAATATTCAAACATGAGTATACATATAGGCGCTAAAGAAAACGAAATCGCAGAAGCTGTGCTATTGCCGGGAGATCCATTGAGAGCAAAATATATAGCTGAAACATTTTTGGAAAATCCTGTTTGTTATAATGAAGTTAGAAACATGTTTGGTTATACTGGGACTTATAAAGGGAAAAAAGTGTCTGTTCAAGGGACAGGTATGGGAATTCCATCCATCTCTATTTATGTAAATGAATTGATGCAAAGCTATGGTGTACAAAAATTAATTCGTGTAGGAACATGCGGTGCGATTCAAAAAGATGTAAAAGTGAGAGATGTTATTTTAGCCATGACATCATCAACTGATTCCAATATGAATGAATTACTTTTTGATGGAATCGACTTTGCCCCTACAGCTGATTTTGGCTTATTAAAAAAGGCATATGACACAGGTGTGGAAAAAGGCCTTAATTTAAAAGTTGGTAATGTATTTACTGCAGATCAATTTTACAATGATAAAGCAGACCATGAAAAATGGGCACAATATGGCATCCTAGCCATTGAGATGGAAACCACTGCGTTATACACTTTAGCTGCTAAATATGGCAGACAAGCATTATCCATTCTTACTGTCAGTGACCATATCCTTACAGGTGAAGAAACGACAGCTGAAGAGAGACAAACGACATTTAATGACATGATCGAAGTTGCTTTAAATACTGCTATTGAATCTTAATATTATAAAAACAAGAAAGCTCTGGTGAAAACCAGAGCTTTTTTTTATAATTGTACTATTGATGTATTATTTGAATTTTTGTATTGGATTATCAACTTAGATTTTTTAAAAAAACCGAGCAGGTTTGGAACATTTCAGCTATACTTGAAAAGGATTGGCGGAAAAATCAATATATCACTATTTAAAGCAAATGTATTCGAGTGACCAAATAGTACACTCCTTGATGACTAACAACCTGTTTGAATCTTCAGAAACTTAGTATATTACAAACAAAACTTAAAAACATATCAATTTAAAAAGTTACTAAAATAATAAATAACATAGGCTGATTTAATGGGTTTTTTTGAAACAATAAACAGCTAGAGAGAGAGAATTGTGAGGGACGAGAAATGAGAAAGATACTTCTTGGGATGATGATGGCAACGGCTTTATTACTCACAGCATGTAATGATTTATCCATTGACACAGATCAATCGAAAAAAGAAGAGAATGAGAACCATACGCAGCAAACGATTGGAAATGAACAAGGGAATCAAGGGTCGGAAGAGGATGATAATAGTGTGAATCTGGCTGCTGAATTCTTAAATGATATTAAGGTTGAGGATGGAGTGAACTATATCCAAAATCCTGATAATATTCTTGTGTTGGTTAATAAAGAAAATAGTCTGCCGATTGGTTACCGAGCAGATGATTTGGTGAAACCCAATGTTACTTTTTCGTTTATAGGAGAGCATGAAAAACAGCTGATGAGAAAGGAAGCTGCAGAGGCGCTTGAGAAGATGTTTACTGCAGCCAATGAAGAGGGAGTACAATTAGCAGCCGTGTCAGGTTTTCGTTCCTATGAAAGACAGGTACAGCTATATAATGCGGAAATTGAAGCATCCGGTATAGAGTATGCCCAACAATCGGTAGCGGAGCCTGGTAAGAGTGAGCATCAAACAGGTCTAACAATGGATGTATCGAGTGCAGAGAATAATTATCAGCTTAATGAAGATTTTGGCTCTACAACTGCCGGACAATGGCTTGCCCAAAATTCTGCAGAATATGGATTCATCATCCGCTATCCAAAGGGTGACGAGAAAACAACAGGATATATGTATGAGCCCTGGCATATTAGATATGTGGGAAAAGCCTATGCCACTGATATTAAAAAACGCGGCTTGACCTTGGAGGAATACATCCAGCTGGCAACAGAGTAGGATATCATTTGGAGTTCTGATATAATATAGTTAATTTTAAGGCAGTATAGTTCAGTGAAAGTGGTGAACCAGTTGGATTCAGAACAAGATCAAGAACAAGCAAACAAGCCGAAGGGCTATATTAAAGTTAGATGGATTTATCTTATTTTAGGATCAGCTTTACTCATTATCCTTAGTGTTTTTGCAACAAGGTACATAATGGATAACACACAACAATCAACATCAGGAATCAAGATTCCGCTTAGCGGATCTAAAAACGATATGGAGAAAATCAAAAGTGCTATGGATACCTTGGAAAATAGTTATTTCCAAGAAGTGGACCGCGATAAATTAATTGATGGTGCCATTAATGGAATGGTAGAATCACTTGATGATCCATATTCGGACTTTATGACACAAGAAGAAGCCGCCAGCTTTCATGAAAGCATTTCCTCTTCTTTTGAGGGAATTGGGGCAGAAATAATGTCAGAAAATGAACAAATTGTAATTGTTTCACCGATAAAAGGTGCACCTGCTGAGAAAGCCGGATTAAAAGCGGGTGATATTATTTTAAAAGTAAATGATAAAAGCCTGCAAGGGATGTCGTCCAGCGATGCCGTGCTCTTAATCCGTGGGAAAAAAGGGACGGAGGTTAATTTAGTAATCCAGCGTCCCGGTGCAAGTAAGACAATGAACGTTAAAATAATACGTGATACAATTCCTGTAAATACAGTTTATAAAGAGAACTTAACGGATGATATTGCAAACATACAGATAACCAGCTTTTCTGAGAATACAGCTGAAGAGCTTGAAAAAGTATTACGTGAAGTGGAAGAGCAAGGTATGAAGGGAATTGTGCTTGATTTAAGACAAAACCCGGGCGGATTGCTTGACCAAGCTGAAAAAATAGCGAATATGTTTGTTCCAGCCGGTGAAAATCTCGTACAGATTGAAGACCGCAGCGGGAATAAACAAGTAGCAAAAGCGACAGATACCGGTTATAAATTTAAATTGTCAACGGCTGTACTAATTGACGAAGGCAGTGCCAGTGCTTCTGAAATAGTGGCTGCAGCGTTAAATGAATCTGCTGATATTCCGATTATTGGTGTGAAGTCATATGGGAAGGGAACTGCTCAATCAGCAATGGACTTCACAGATGGATCCAATTTGAAGTTTACGTATGCAAAATGGCTGACACCGGATGGCAACTGGATTCATAAAAAAGGAATCAAGCCGGACATTACTGTCAAAATGCCTGATTATGCAAATTTATCGTTTATTGATCCTGAGGAAAAGCTAGAGCTTTCAAAAATGTCGCCAGAAGTTGAGAATGCTGAAAAAATGCTTAAAGCACTTGGATATAATCCAGGTAAAGCCGATGGATATTTTGATGAGAACACTGTAACAGCGGTTAAAAAGTTCCAAAAGGATCATGATTTAAAAGAAACAGGTATGATCCAGGGAGACACCACAAATAAATTAATGAATGAATTAAGAAATAAAATTACTGAAGAAGATCCACAGCTAGAAGCAGCTAAGAAAAAATTGGCTGAGGATATAAAATAAAAAAATCGCTTCTCCATTCCAGGAGAGGCGATTTTTTTGGTTAATGTTTCAGGAAAGAATATGAATGTGCTTTGAATCAACATTATTTAAACGAGCGTTCACCAAATGCAATAAATGTTTTTTCATCTTCAATTAAACCGCAGGCAGCGCACTGGATTCTTCTGACAGGTCCATTATAGGGTAAATGAAAGGCGTCTAATTCATCGTCTGCGTACATTTGAATAACAGTGCCTGATTGGGGATCAAGTTTCACGTAAATGGGAGTTTGTTCAATCACATTAAAACGTGACCGGTTTGTTTTACAGTTTGGACAACAATATGGATGGCTCACATGTCTAACCTCCTTTTAGTATAGGTTTTGTAACCTCATCCAGAAATATACAAGTAGGGAATAAAGAAAAAAATGAGAAAGAGAAAACCTGAATATTTGGTGAATTTTTCAACTAATTACTGGTCTCTAATTCCAGTTTTGGAGTATGATTAGAATTAGTGGATTGTGAATGATAAGGGGTTGGAATTAAGTTGTTTAAAAAGAATGTATTATTTTTGAGTCTATGTATGATCACAGTAATAATCCTGTTCGGATGTCAGGACAAAGAAGCGGATGAAGAAATGCCAGCTATCATTGATGTCCAGGTAAAACTTTCACCTGAGGCGGCCATAGTGAATGAAAATGTACTTTTTGAGGTGACCGTAACACAGGGGAATGATAAGGTGACGGATGCTGAATCTGTCGAATTTGAATTTGGCAAAAAGGATGGTTCGGATAAAGAGAAAATTGCCGTTAAGCATAAAAAGGATGGTATATACAGTCTTGAAAAGTCATTCTTTCAGGAAGGGGACTATTATATGATTCCTCATGTGACAGCAAGAGGAATGCATGCAATGCCAAAGAAAGAATTTACTGTTGTTAATTAACGATTAATGGATGATCTCAGGATGATTACTCTTTCGTAACCATGATTGCTAATTGTTTGAAATAGAGGAGCAGCTTCTTTGCTGTCTCCTTTTTCTGTTTACGTACCATAATCTTCTTTTATTACTGATTATTGATGCTGACTCTATTATTAGGAGGTGTTTTTAAATGTTTAACTTCCCAAAACTAACAATGATTAGATTCACTAAACTGTTAATTCATTCCGTTATTCTTATTATCACCCTTACTTTTTTAGCTTTATTAAGTGCAGACATAATTGCGTGGGTTATCGGAAGACCTATTGAAAATAGCACAGGTTACGTAACTTTAATTACGATAATTTGGGTTTTCTTTGCTTTACAAAGCGAAAAATATAAGAAACATTCTGTGTGAATCATTTTAATTATTAAAAATAGAATCGTATAAATAGAAGAAATCTGCGAATATCTTAGGGTAGAAATTTTCAAATGTATGTTTGTGTGATTGTTCCTTTATCTTGCCTTATTCGGCTAAACGGACAGTCATCGGAGCATTAATATCAGAAATAGAAATATGGTTAACGAGACATTTACTCCAAGTAGGATCAATGCCCCATTATATGTTGTACTCCTTATAATACAAACTGGTCAGGTAAGCACAATAAGCATGTTTAGAACAGTTACAGTCTAAATGAAGATGTTCTCCTCCAGGAGAGTGATAATATTGTATAAAAAATGAGTAACATAAATTTTAAATATTCTATTGGTCAAAAAGTTATAGAAGTAGACACTGATAAGAATTCATTTATACCTTCTTTTCCGAAAGATTGATGCATACACATATAGTTAATTACGTTATGCATCGATAGAAAGGAAGGGTCTATCTTGACAATTCAGGAGAATGATAAAAAGGTAATTGAACCATCTCAGGTGTACAAATTACATAGGGAAGAAAAACAATATACCGCTGAAACGCATAATCAAACAGAATTCAGGATAAAAGAGATTGCAGGATTGGATGTTGGAGAGTTTAATAATAATGCGCATATAAAAAGGGAAAATCATGAATTTGTTAATATAAAAAAAGAGTTGTTTTTTAAATCAAACGGCAATGCACATATCATTTTTGATGTCCACAAATTCAGGTATTTTACGGTTGCAACTGCAAATCCAAATGATAAAGGAATCCATGTTTCCTTATCAGTAAGCCCTGATAACACGATTTATGCCTCTTTGATTGAAAAGCGATTGGTTAACCAGGGTAAATTAGAAATATTGGATTGCCCTAACAGGCTTAAATATATGAAGGTGGAATTCAATGGGAAACCGGGAGATAAAGTTCTTGTATTTTTACAGGGAGAAAAATAAAGGATAGTAAAAAACTGGCCCTGTCATCCAAGCCAGTTTTTTTACCATTCAGGAATAGAAATTTCTGAATAGTTTGATTCATTTACCTTAAAGAGAATGATTTCCAGGATTTCATCCCGATATGAAGATTTCGCTCCCTTTTTTTTTACCGGAGCAGGTAGATGAAAAGAGTGTTTCTCCTCTGGATCCGGGGGTAATCCGGATAGGAGAAGCTTTGTAGAAGTATGGTATACCTTAACGTTAGGTAAATGATCCTCTTTTATTGGGATTCTAATGAAAAGATAATCATGTGTTTCCAGAATATCTACGGAATGTTTTGAATGGACCACCGTTTGCTCATCTGGTTCTGGACTTGATTTAAATTGTTGGTTGATCATTCCTCCTAATTGATCAGGTGATAGCATGGAGAATAATTGTTCCATCTGCTTTTCCATACCTGGCTGATTAAGGAACTTCATCCAATCTGGCATTTGGTTTTGATTTTTGGGAAAAAGGTTCCACGGAAACAATTGATCACCTCGACTTTCAAGAGACATATTAGGTTAACTTACTATATGCGATAAGGGTAATTGTCGTTAATGCAGAAGTCAGCTTTTGATTAACGGAAATGTCATCTTTCAATGTATAATACAGATAGTAAATACTGCCTGTAGGGGGAGAAGAAGTTGACTCGGAAAACGGCTTTAATTACTGGTTCAGCAAGAGGACTGGGCAGAGCTACAGCAAGGCAATTAGCTATGGATGGGATAAATGTCATTACGACCTATCGTACTAATCAAAACAGTGCCATCCAAGATATGCAGGAATTAGCTCAAAACTACAACGTGCAAGCTTATGCTTTGCCATATGATGTAACAGTTCAAGATCATCATCGCAAACTAATTCATCAATGCTATGAATTATGTGGTGGAATTGATATTCTGATACATAATGCTGGTCCATATATACAGGAACGTAAACCAATGATGGAATATATGGAAGAAGAATGGGAATATCTTATTAATGGGAATTTATCGAGTATGTTTTACTTAGCCAGATTGGTTATTCCCTATATGCGAGTGAATAAATGGGGAAGAATTATTACCATGGGGTTTGATCAGTCAGACCACGCTCCGGGCTGGAAATACCGTTCTGCTTTTGCTGCTTCCAAAACGGGATTAACCTCCTTGACAAAAACGCTGGCTTTGGAAGAGGCGGAGTATGGAATCACAGCCAATATGGTTTGTCCAGGGGATATTGTGGATCCTTGGAAGGAAAGCTTTCGTGTAGAAGAAGGTATAGTATCAGAAAATGTTCCAGTTGGAAGGCCTGGAACTGGCGGTGATATCGCACGTGTCATTTCGTTTCTATGTGCGGAAGAAGCTGACTTTATTACAGGAACGGTTATTCCAGTAACAGGTGGGCAGGATGTTTTATCAAAAACCAGATAAGCAGCTTGGCCTTGAAAATTTAGTATGTGTAACTTTGTCTGAAAAATCATCGTAATAGATAGTAAATAAAAAAGTTCGCTTGGTTTATTCAAGCGAACTTTTTGTATGGTTAGCTATTTGAAGTGTGCACAAATTTTCTTTTTTGAACGTATAACAATCTCAATGTTAAACCAGTTGCCCCAACAGCTAGGCCGGAGATTAATCCAATCCAATAACCAAATGCTCCAAGGTCGGTATAATTAGCAAGGAATATGCCAAGTGGAAGCCCTATAATCCAATAGGATAACAGGGACATAAAGAACGTGATATTCACATCCTTATAGCCTCTCAAAGCACCCTGGATTGGTGCCTGAAGAGCATCGGAAAGCTGGAAGAAGATGGCGTAAATTAAGAACTGAGCTGTTAATGAAGCTACCACAGGATCTTTAGTGTATAGAAGAGCAATATAATCTCTGAAAATAAATAAGAAGATAGCACTAATGCCTGCAAAACCAATCGCACAAAAAACACCAAGTATTGAATATTCTTTAGCTGCTTTATAGTTCTTGGCACCTGCCTCATGGCCGACAATGATGGTCAATGCCATCGCAAAGCTAAGTGGTACCATATACAAGAAGGATGAGAAGTTCATGGCAGCCTGATGTGATGCAATCGTAATCGTATCATATGAGCTCATAGCCAGCGTAACTGCTGCAAAGATACTGGTTTCAAAAAAGATGGACATACCTATTGGGAATCCAATTTTCATTAATTCAACCCATTCCTTAAAAACGGGCAATGGCCATGATTTTAAAATGCCAAAACCGGAGAAAGGCTGTAATCTAATGATAATCACTGCTGCAACCAGAGTGATAACCCAATAAGTAATTGATGCAGCGATTCCTGCACCAATACCGCCAAATGCCGGAACACCTAACTTTCCATAGATAAACATATAGTTAAGTACCACATTGACTGGGATCGCAATAAGGGTGATTAGCATGGAGACGGTAGTTTTCCCTAGTGCGTCAATAAATGAACGAAGTACATTGTAAATCATAATTGGTAAGATTCCGAATGCCAAAGCAACTAAATAACCATAGGCTATTTGATAAACATCCGGCTCAAGATTCATGCCTGTTAATATCGGTTTAAGCACTAAAGCACCAGCGCCAATTAGAATGATGGACATTGCGACAGCTACATAAATCGCCTGCATAACAGAAAAGCGAATTTTATCCGCTTTTTCTTTAGCCCCAATTAAGTGGGCGACGATTGGTGTTACTCCCAGTAAAATGCCGGCAAGTCCATTATAGAAAGGACTCCATATAGACGTGCCTATGGCTACTCCAGCTAGGTCTTCAGGACTTGCTTGCCCGGACATAAACGTATCAAAAAAGCTGATAGCGAACAGTCCCAGCTGTGTAATTAATATCGGGAGGAATACCGAAATTATTCTTGAAAAGTTACTCTTTGTAAAAATAGATAAATTCATATCCATGCCCCCCGTATAAAGTAAGTATGACAATAAAAAATTATACCACAAAATAATTCTGCTTTTTAAACTTTAATTTTTACTTAAATTGGCTGGATTATGTTTATTCAGTTATGTGTCATATTAGTTAAAATAACTCATATATTGTATAACGAATAAAACAGAGTGGAGTGAGGAGAGAATGGCATACATAGGTTCGAAGGGTTGGTATGTGGCCAAGCTAAAAGAAAATGGTATAAGAAGGCATCCTGTTGAACGGAGAAAGCTGGAGTTGTACAAAACATATATCTTGAGAAAATTATACGAACAGCAAAAGATAACAAAAGAATAAGGCCGCTATTACGAAAAAAGGTGTATGCACAGTCTATTAGGCAGACTATGCATAACACCTTTTTTAAGCTTCTTTTATATCAAATACAGACACCTCTGCTGGTTGTCGCATTTGTGATAAAGTGAAGTGGTCCTTTGTTATCTCGAATAAATCAAATGAATACTCCCCTGAGTTGATTTCTTCATATAAGGTTTTTCGACTTTCGTTTGCAAGCATAGTATAGGGCATCTTTTGAGCTGCTTTAAAAGAACGAATATTTTCTTTCTTTATTCTCAGAAAGACCGTTTCAATCTCAAGCTCAAAAAACAATTCTTCAAAGAAATGCTGTTTAGCCAATTGGTTATATCCTTTTCCATGATAGGGTTTCCCTAACCAAGTACCTAAAAAGCCAGCCTGATTGGATACATCATAAAGCGTTATCGTGCCAATTGGATTTCCCCACTCATCGAGAATGGTACGTGAAATCAGTTCGCCACGCTCCTCAGCTTCAATCATTTGTTTAGTAAGAAAGAGATATTCTTCATATTGATGCGTTTTATGGCGCACAAAAGGGAAGACATCGGGGTGAATCATTAAATCAAACAATACAGGACAATCAGATAATTCACGTTTTTTCAACATACAGATCCCTCCGTATGAGGGCAGCCGCTAACTGCGATTTCCCCTCGAAATTTTTTAATGTGATATCAAAAAATTTCGGGGTGGGAATCGAACCCACTAGGACCATTACTGGTGGCGCACCATTTGCCTTCCCTAATTTTCGCTTATACAATTTTCAAAAATAAACTATTTCTGAAAGTATCATACAAGATTTTTTAGTAAAATGAAATAGTTTTTTTTCGTCATTTTTTGTACATTTTTTTAACGGAATTTAATGCCTATTTATCGTAAAAATAAAGTTAGAATATATTTAGGTGCTGAAGTATTAATATGACAGCTCCCAATAGAATGACATAGATAGCAAAAGGCTTTAAGGAATGATTTTTAATATATTTAATCATCCAGGAAACAGCAAGATAACCAAATATAGCAGAAAAAATTGTACCGAGAAATAAACCTTGGAATGAAATTGCTTCGACGGGTCCTGTCAATAAATCTCTACTCTTAAATAATATTCCTCCGAATATTACCGGTATGGAGAGAAGGAAGGAAAAGTAAGCAGCGGTTTCACGGTTAAGCCCGCTGAAGAGTCCAGCTGCCATCGTAAAACCGGATCGAGAGATGGCTGGGAAAATGGCGGCCGCCTGGAAAGTTCCAATAAATAACGCTTGTTTATAAGTAATGCTCTCTAAATTTTTATTTTGTTTGGGCATAATATCTGCATACCATAAAACAATTCCAGTTATAAGGAATTCCCAACCAATTGTAACCCCGGATTTAGAAATGCCTTCAAAATAATCATTGAATAGTACACCTGCTAATACTGCAGGGATTGTCCCGATTATCAAAAGGAATGTCATTTTTGAAAATGGTTTTTTAAGAAGTTTTATAATTTCATGCCCATAAAAGATCAGCAATGCAATAAGTGTCCCTGTATGAAGCAGGGTATCCAGTAATAATCCTGCTTCATCAAGACCGAATAAATGTCTCCCTAAATATAAATGACCCGTACTGGAGATAGGGAGAAATTCAGTAAGACCCTGGATGATCCCCAGTACTATTGCTTTCCATTCTTCAAACAAATTAGCCAGCCTCCTCATGCAGGTTACAAAACCAAATTTTTATACTTGTCTATAGTTTCTGTATAGAGTGTATGAAGAACTAAAAGAAATCATGAAAGCTTTGAAACCTAAATGTTGAATGAATCGCATAAATTTATATAAAGATACGGGAGGTTTTAATGATGCAAAATACAAATGATAAATTATGGGCAGTAGCCATCTATGTCAGCAGTTTTTTCTTAGTGCTGGTTGGGCCACTCGTTATATGGTTAATTAAAAAGAATGATTCAGATTTTATCGATTACCATGGTAAGGAATATTTAAACTTTTTAATCAGCTATACGATTTACACCTTTATAGCATTTATATTGGCGTTCATCGGTATTGGTTTTATCCTTGCTTGGCTGATTGGAATATATGTGTTGATATTTACAATAGTGGCTGCTGTAAAGGCATATTCTGGAGAATATTATCAAATCCCATTAACACTTCGAATATTGAAATAGCAATAGCTAAAGACCTTGGCATTATTTCTGCCGGGTCTTTTTTAAATCCGTTACTATTTTGGACATGTCCAGCATAGAATGTATGGATGGTTATCAGGTTTAAAAAATTGGCGGTGAAAAATCCTTGACTACTAAGCATTATTACCAAAAAATTCATAGCATATATACAGCAGAATTAGTTGCATACTTTGTAGTCGGTCTTCTCTGTTTTTTGTTTGCCTGGTTGAATGGATTCGATATCATATTAGCTGCGTGTGTTACCTGTCCTTTTATAGTGCTGGTTCTTTTTTCTATCAATCGTAATTTCAGACTGAAAAGCAGAATGAAGAAACTTCCGGAAGCGAAAGTGGCTGATGAGGAAGGCTCACCGCTGACGAACAGCCAATATTTCCTTGGATTTTTACCAGCCCCGACCCTTCATATGGCTATTTTCTCACCAGAAGGTAATCTGGTTGGATCTCTTAAAGATAAACGGGAAAATATTTGGATGTGGATTATTCCAGCTTCATTGCTTATTTTTTTACCGAGAAGATATATCTTATCTGACAGCAACGGCCATGTATTATGTGAGTATCGAAGCCGTTTTGGGTTAAATGGGGATATTGAAATTTTAACGTCTGAGCAAGAACAATTAGGCAGGTATAAGCAATCTAAACAACTGGGAAAAAAAAGTACAAGCAATGTGGCAAACCCATATGGAATCCGGCAATATGGCGGTGAAATCCTTCATGGATCTGAATTCATTGTTGAACAAACATATGATAAGCGGAAAATTGTACATTATTCTTGCGGATGGATGCCGGCATACTACAGTAAACATTTTCTTGATCCCAATACACCTCTCCTGACATTTACGGAAGGAGCAACAGAGGATGAAAAGAGAATAGGCTATTGCTTTTGCCTTGATTACCTTCAGCAGCAAAACCACTGACCACTCCTATAAACGTCGCTAAACTTTAGCTTGTTGCACAATATGTTTTATAATGGTGAAATAGTGAAGAGAATGTTGTTTGAAGGGAGCAGGAGAATGGATATAAAGATAATTAAAGTACATGGTTCTAACAATGATTTTTATTTAATCGATGAAATGGATACCAAGCTGTCATTAACAGATGAAGAACGAAGCCAATTGGCTATAAATATGTGCAAGCGGACGGGCACAGAGGGAGCAGATGGAATTCTCTTTGTGTTAAACAGTGAGGCCTCAGATGCCAGAATGAGAGTCTTTAATGCAGATGGTTCAGAAGCATCCATGTGTGGGAATGGACTCCGTTGTGTAGGTCGGTATGTTCAAGAAAAATTGAAGAAAAATAACCTGCTGATAGAAACGATGAAAGCCACCCTGCAGGTTAAGAAAGAGCCGGACATGTATAAGGATATCCCTACATACCGCGTCGAAATATCTCCGGTTATCAAGGCAACGAGTGCATTGCCCATGAATACTGAAATGGACGAAATCATCAATCAAAAACTGCCGTTTATTGACGAGAATCTTACGTTCACAACCCTGTCAGTACCAAATCCACATCTGATCAGTCTTGTTGATAAAGAGGTAATCCATTCGGATAAACAAGAGAAAATAGCAACTATGCTGAATGGTGAGAATGACTGGTTTACAGATGGTGTGAATGTCAGCTTCGTGTCCCGTCTGGAGGAAGGATCCATTTTTGTTCGCACATTTGAACGAGGTGTTGGCTTTACGGATGCTTGCGGAACGGCAATGTCAGCTTCAAGCCTTGTTACGAAATGGATTGATGAGTTGGCTGATGAAGCAGTTCTGCACGTCTATAATCCAGGCGGAATGGTACTGTGCCAGGTCCATGATTTGCCAGATGAAACGTGGATTGATTTGATTGGCAATGCAACGTATGAGTATGAAACGGTTATTCAGTTAAATTTGGATACACTACATGTTAGCTTTGGAGAAAGGAAAGTCTATAAAGAAGAGGCAGATGCTTATTCAGCATTCCAACAACATGCTAAAGCATTTGTAGAATCTAAAATAGGCTGAGCTAATACATATTAGAATAGGAGGGCAGAAATGAAGAAGCAGACGAATACCTTTTCAAATGTTCATGTAATCACCTTTTTCGTATTAATCGCCCTCTTTATTGTGTGTACCATCCTATTCGTAGATATTGCAGAGAACATAAATGAGAATGAGCTTTATCATTTTGATATGACAATCATCCAGGCTGTGCAGGGGAGTATTAATGAATTAAGCACAAAAGTACTTACCTTTATAACTAATCTTGGATCAGTTGATGGCAATATTCTATTGGTTATCCTATTCTCTGTGTTTTTATTATTTAAAAAACGTGTATTAAGTGTCATATTCTTAATCATCACGACATTATCGGGCGGTTATGTTAACCATTACTTAAAATGGATTTTCCAGCGGGAGAGACCAACATTGAATCCATTGATCGAGGTAAATGGCTTCAGCTTTCCGAGCGGTCATGCTATGTCATCCTTTATCCTATACGGCGCACTTATGATCATAACTACCAGAATCACGAAGAATTGGCCCATTAGATTGGCTGTCTATGCGATTTGTATTTTTTTGATTTTAACGATGGGCTACAGCCGAATCTACTTGGGTGTCCATTATCCGAGTGATGTAATTGCAGGGTATATTGCAGGATGTGCATGGCTTGCTATCATTGCTACTGTATTTACGTTTGGGGAATATCGGAAAACAAAAGGTTCGAAATCGTAATAGGCTGTCCATAAGCCATAATGGCTTATGGACGGCTATTTTTTATGGAAATCTTGGCTGTCTGAAAATAACAAAAGGTTTCTAAGGAAATATTTGTTATAATAATTTATAAAGAAAAATTCTGGAATAAGTAAACAAGGGGATTTTAGTATGATTGATTTGATTATTGGGTTGTTAATCAATGGTTTAGTAATAGTTGCGTTTTTAAACATCAACAAATTTAATGCCCAAAAACTAAAATTATCAATAGTAAGTCTTATATCAACTATTATTGTTGTAGTTGTTCCTACCTTAGGTTATCGATTTGATAAGAGTATTGGTGATTATTATTTCGGTTTTCCTGCTGATATTTTAGTTTATCATGGTGGAATGCTGTTTTCTTTAGTCTCGTTTGGCTTTTTGTTTAACTTCTTTTTCTTTTATTGGGTGTTTAAACTAATAGTTAAATTAGGAGTGCTTATTAGGCCTGTGAACAAGGGAAATTATTGATGTTATTTAAAAGGGGTTGCTTAGGCTGCTCCTTTTCTTATAGGGTTCCCATTTCGCTTAATGCAGCAGCCAAAGTTAGTTACTTCAGTGTGAAATAGACATAGCGGTAAAACCGCAATATCGGTTAACGATGTTATGTTGGGATAGCTGAAGAAGAGAAAGTATAATTTTTAATTAAGGTAATATTAAGTGATAATCGTTGAATGCCTTTTTGTGTTGAACTTCTTATGGCAGTAAAGGTTCAGGATAACGAAAAAGAGTTTTAAATAAGAATAAGGAATTGATAAAAATCAATTTAATAGGGAGAAAAACATGGGGCATTAGTTGAATAATTGCGACAATAAAAAAGCTGTCTCTCTTTAAGTCATCAGCAACAATACTTGTGAACAGAGAGCAAATAAAAGAGATCCATTAGCAAGGAATAGGGATTTTCAATCACCTAAAAAAGACAACCAGAGCAATTATGTTATCAATAACATATATGGTATAATTTTCATGCAACTACTTGGTGCGGGTGGTATGCACCTTCTTTTCCTTATATAAAGGAGAAGGGAGGTGATATACTTATGGATTTTCTAATAGCTCTGGCAAAAGATGTAGCAATGATCTTTTTCACGACCCTTGCTGCCGGCATCGCCACGCGATTCGCCAATCTTCAGCTAAAGGGCAAACGAAAAACCACCCCGCGCCGACCAAAGCATAAGGGTGGTTCCTCTAAGAACTAAACTATTTGCATACCACTCGCTCTATAGTTGTACCAGGGAGTATCCAGCTCTCTGGTTTTTTAATATATGTGTATATGTTTATAATATACCCTAAATAATAGAAATTCAATCAAAACTGATGGAGGAGCTTATGGTTTTTATAGGTTCAAAAGGGTCAGATAGAAAGAGTGTCGTAGGCTTGATTGGAATTTCTAATATTCATAAAAAAGTCTATTTGATGGCTGTGACATTTATAGATAAGCACGGTTTGAGTGGTTTCGTTTGAACCTTAATAGACTTAAAGGCTGTATTAGTTAGCACCTCTTTAATCTCTTCGGCAAAGGCATGAGCCTGTTCTTCGGTTGCTTCTTCCTGCCTTGGCTGTACGGTTATAGTCAATTTTCCATTTTCTTTTAATAATGAATGTATTTTTTGAATACAAGCCTCTTGATCTTCCAATAATGGATAGCTATTTACACTAAATATTTTATCGTACACCATTGGATTCGGAATCTCGAGAACAGTTCCATTAAACAAACGAAGCTGATTGCGGTTGAGTTGTTCTTGATTACGTTTGCTCGCATTTTTCACCATTTCTTCTGATGGATCGACTCCATCTATTTGGATGGTAGGGTACTTCTCAAAAAGCATGTGCATTCCTTCACCCGGACCAAAACCAACTTCAAGCAGTGTATCATTTGGGGTAATAGACAATTGATCAAATGTCCAGTCATATAATTCCTCATTTTCATAGGCCATTATTTTACCTGCAATCTTTCCGAGGACACCAGTTGGATTTTTAAACTGATTCGTTATTATTTCCTTCATCTAACATCACTCCTACCCCATACATACCCAAAATACTAAATCGTTAACTCTTTTGGATTAATTATCAAAATAGATTGAAATAACTGAAAATTTATAGTAAATTAAGTAAATATATAATTTCATATTCTTATCTAGAGAGATGGAGGGACTGGCCCGTTGAAATCTCAGCAACCTGGATGGTAATCCAAGGTGCTAAATCCAGCAAGCAATGCTTGAGAGATGAGAGACCTTAGGAAAGAGGGCTTTCATGATGAAAGCTCTTTTCTATTAGTCTGTTTTCCTCATCAGAGATATTAACCAACTAATTAGGGGGAAAGACAGTGAAACTCTTGGAAACGTTAAACGAAAAAATTCTCGTCGCAGATGGAGCGAGTGGAACACTTTTATATTCATTTGGAATTGATAGTTGCTTTGAAGAGCTTAATTTGACGAACCCCAATCAGATCAAAAAGATGCATAGAAGTTATATTGAGGCTGGTGCTGATGTTATTCAATCGAATACATTCGGCGCAAATTATCACAAACTAAAGCGCTATGGCCTCGAAAGGGAAGTTTCTCAAATTAATAGAGCCGGAATGAAAATAGCGAAAGATGCTGCTGATCCAAACACCTTCGTTATCGGGACGATTGGCGGCTTGCGGAGCTTCAGGAAATCAGAATTAACACTAACGGAAATTAAGGGATATTTCGACGAACAGCTGACCGCTTTATTGGAAGAAAAGCCGGATGGCATTTTACTTGAAACCTATTATGATTTAGACGAATTATTAACGGTAATAGAGTCGGCTAGAAAAATGAGTGATCTTCCTCTTATCGCGAATATTTCTCTGCATGAAACAGGCCTTTTGCAAAATGGTATGCATGTCAGTGAGGCGTTTTCTCTTATGAAAAAAACAGGCGCTGATGTGGTAGGCATCAATTGTCGGATGGGTCCCTATCATATGATTCGCTCATACGAAGAAGTACCTTTATTGGAAGATACCTATTATGCGGCTTATCCAAACGCCAGCTTACCTGATTTATCAGATGGAAGATATGTCTATTCAACAGAAGCGGATTATTTCATTAATAGTTCAAGGCAGCTTGTAAAGCAGGGGGTCCGGCTGTTAGGTGGATGCTGTGGTACAACTCCTGCCCATATTCAGGCCATTCGTAAAGGAATCGAAGATCTTCATCCTGTAAAGGTGAAAGATTTTGTAGCCAAGCCAAAGCATCAGCCTATATCATATGAAATCATTCAATATAAACGAAAAGGTCCAGATACAATTTCAGGTATGGCAAAAAAACAAACGACGGTTATCGTGGAGCTGGACCCGCCAAAGACGTTCGGCCTGGAGGATTTTTTAATAGGAAGTCGCTACCTATTAGATTCGGGTGCCGATGCGATTACACTTGCGGATAATTCATTGGCGTCACCGAGAATATCCAATCTTGCGGTAGCGTCGATTTTACAATCAAAGTTAAATACGGTGCCTCTTGTTCACTTAACTTGTCGGGATCATAATCTGATTGGCTTGCAATCTCATTTAATGGGCATGCATTCCCTTGGATTATCAGAGGTGTTGGTGGTGACAGGGGATCCTTCGAAAATTGGTGATTTTCCGGGCGCGACTTCTGTATATGATCTTTCTTCCATGGACCTGATTTCATTGATTAAGCAATTGAATGAGGGGCGCTCCTATTCTGGAAAATCGCTGGGTAGCCGGGCGAATTTCGATATCGCAGCTGCCTTTAATCCAAATGTAAAGTACATAGATAAAGCCGTACAGCGAATGGAAAAGAAAATTCAGGCTGGAGCTGATTATTTCTTAACCCAGCCCGTGTTTAGTATTGAAAAATTAGAGGAAGTATACGCGGCAACCAGGCATATAACAAAGCCGATTTTTATTGGCATTATGCCTTTAACGAGTCACCGGAATGCAGAGTTTTTACATAATGAAGTGCCAGGTATTTCATTGCCGGTTCATGTTAGAGAGGCGATGGAAAGAGCCGGAACGGATAAGGAAGCCTGTGCTCACGAAAGCTTTGCCATTTCAAAAGAATTAGTGGACGCGGCAAGTGAACTATTTAACGGTATCTATATTATTACACCTTTTATGAAATATGAATTAAGCGGGCATTTGGTTCGGTACATCAAAGAACAGAAATCAGTTGTAAATAAGGAAGTGCATCTATCATGAGAACAGAAAAATTGAAAGAGTTATTGGCTGAAAGAATAGTTATTCTAGATGGAGCAATGGGAACCATGATTCAGGCGCATCAATTAATAGAGGATGATTTTGGCGGGGAACAATACGATGGGTGTAATGAGTATTTAACGCTAACCCGCCCGGATGTAATCCAATCGATTCATGAAGAGTACTTGGCAGCAGGTGCGGATATTATTGAAACAAACACATTCGGGGCAACTCCAATTGTACTGGATGAATATAATCTTGGTCACCTGGCATATCAGCTGAATAAAGAATCAGCTCAATTGGCTCGAAAAGCAACAGAACAGTTTGACAGTCCTGACAGCCCTCGCTTTGTTGCAGGTTCGATGGGACCTACGACCAAAACCTTATCCGTAACAGGCGGAGTCACTTTTGAACAATTGGCAGATTCATATGAAGAGCAAACGAAGGGCCTGCTTGATGGGGGAGTTGATTTGCTTCTCTTGGAAACATCGCAGGATTTATTAAATGTGAAAGCAGCTTATATTGGAATGAAAAGAGCATTCTCATCTTTAGGCAGGGAAGTTCCATTAATTATCTCAGGAACGATTGAACCAATGGGGACTACTCTAGCCGGTCAAACCATTGAAGCTTTTTATATATCGTGTGAGCATATGAATCCTCTTGCAATCGGGCTTAATTGTGCAACTGGTCCAGAGTTCATGGCTGACCATATCAGGTCTTTATCTGAATTAAGCACTGCTGCAGTAAGCTGTTACCCGAATGCGGGATTACCAGATGAAAATGGCCAATATAATGAATCGCCTTCCTCCCTAAGCAAGAAGATCAAGCAATTTGCCGAAAAAGGTTGGATTAATCTTGTTGGCGGCTGCTGCGGAACGACTCCTGATCATATTCGAGCTATTAAAGAAGCGGTTACCGGAATTGAAGCGAGGCAAATTAATGGCAAACAGGGTAATCATGCTGTCTCTGGTATTGATGCCTTAATCTATGATGATTCAATGAGACCTTTATTTGTAGGTGAACGGACAAATGTGATTGGATCCAGAAAGTTTAAGAATCTGATTAAGGACAGGAAATTTGAAGAAGCTTCCGAGATTGCTAGACAGCAAGTCAAAAAAGGAGCCCATGTAATAGATGTGTGCCTAGCTGATCCAGATAGCGATGAAGTGTCTGATATGGAAGAATTCATGAAAGAAGCGGCTAAAAAAATAAAGGTGCCTTTTGTTATCGATTCAACCGATGAAATGGTCATCGAAAAAGCACTCCGCCATTCTCAGGGTAAAGCAATCATTAATTCGATAAATTTAGAGGATGGGGAAGAACGCTTTGAGAAAATTGTTCCATTGGCAAAAGAGTATGGTGCAGCCTTGGTTGTTGGAACAATTGATGAAAAAGGGATGGCCGTAACAGAAGAACGAAAACTGGAGGTTGCCCAGAGATCGTATCAACTGTTAACAGAAAAGTATGGAATCGTACCGGAGGATATTATTTTTGACCCGCTTGTTTTTCCGGTTGGTACTGGTGATGAACAATACCGGGAAGGAGCTGCGGAAACGGTAAAGGGACTGGCGGCCATTAAAAAAGAGCTTCCGAGAACATTAACGATTTTAGGCATCAGTAATGTATCGTTTGGACTGCCGAATGAGGGAAGAGAGGTCCTGAATGCCGTTTATTTATACCACTGTACAAAGGCTGGCTTGGACTATGCGATTGTCAATACAGAAAAATTAACCCGATTTGCGTTAATCCCTGAGGAGGAAGTTAAATTATCAGAGAATCTTTTGTTTCATAACTCAGAAGAATCTCTTGCTGAGTTTGTTGCTTTTTATAGGACAAAAAAGCCTGTTCAAAAGGAAACGAAAGAAAAACTTCCATTAATGGAGCGCCTGCCTGAATACATTATCGAAGGGACAAAGGACGGGTTGAAGGAGGATATTGATGAAGCTCTTGAAAAAGGGATGGAGCCGCTTGATATCATCAACGGTCCATTAATGGCCGGTATGTCGAAGGTTGGAGAACTATTTAATGATAACCAGTTAATCGTAGCTGAAGTATTGCAAAGCGCGGAAGCTATGAAAGCAGCTGTTTCGCAGCTTGAACCATTAATGACTAAATCAGGTACAACATCTACAAAAGGAAAAATGGTGCTGGCTACCGTGAAAGGGGACGTACATGATATCGGGAAGAATCTCGTGGATATCATCATGAGTAATAATGGCTATGAAGTGGTTGACTTAGGCATTAAAGTAGCTCCGCAAACCTTGATTGAATCCGTCCGAAAGGAGAACCCAACTATTATTGGCTTGTCCGGCTTGTTAGTAAAATCAGCCCAACAGATGGTTATTACCGCTCAGGATTTAAGAGAAGCGGAAATTGATGTTCCGATTGTGGTTGGAGGAGCAGCTCTTACCAGGAAATTTACAAGAGGACGAATAGCTCCTGAATATAATGGACCAGTCTTTTATGCAAAGGATGCCATGAATGGACTCGATTTAATCAATCAGCTCCATGACGAAGAGAAAAGGCCATCCTTTCTCGCTCAGCTGGAGGCAGAAGCGAATAAGCAAGCAGAAGTGATTTCGATTGAAACAAAAAGGGATATTCAAGTGGCAGAAAAACGTGAAAAACCAGTGAAGGACCAAGAGAATATACCAGTCCCCGAGGACTTAAACCGGCACATTCTGCAGGATTATCCACTATCTCTGGTATACCCATATGTGAATAAACAAATGTTATTTGGCCATCACCTTGGAATGAAGGGGAAAGTGGATCGATTGTTTGAGGAAGAAAATCCAAAATTATTGGAACTTGCAGCTATAGTTGATGAAATTCTCGAAAACAATCAGATTAAATTATCAGCGATGTATCAATATTTTCCTGCTAAAAGCGATGGAGAAATCCTGAAAATATGTTCTCCAGCTAATCCGGATGAAGTTCTTGAAACATTTGATTTCCCGCGACAATGTAAAAAGCCGTATTTATGCCTATCTGATTATGTAAAGGACCAGGAGTCAGGTGTACAGGATTATGTAGGATTAATGATTGTCACCGCCGGTAAAGGTGTAAAGGAGATAGCAGAAGGATGGAAAAAAGAAGGACAGTATTTAAAGAGCCATGTCATCCAATCACTCGCTCTCGAATGTGCAGAAGGATTAGCCGAACGAGTCCACCATCTCATGAGGGATGCATGGGGAATCCATGACTCTATCGATATGACCATGAAAGAACGACTGAGTGCCAAATATACAGGTCAGCGTTATTCATTCGGGTATCCAGCCTGTCCGAATCTCGAGGATCAAGAAAAGCTATTCAGGTTGCTGAAACCAGAGGATATCGGAATTCAGTTGACAGAGGGATTTATGATGAATCCTGAAGCATCTGTTTCCGCGATGGTCTTTTCGCATCCGGAGGCTAGGTATTTTAATGTGGGGCGGGAGGAGTAACGAGATAACGTAAAGGCATAGATAAACGGCCTTCTAAGCCGTCGGTCGGGAGTTCGAATCTCTCTTCGGATGTAATAGATAGCATGAATAAGTCCATATGAATAGTAAATTTCAATATAATGGGGTACAAACGGAGATTAGCACCAAGCGTTTGTGCCCCTTTTTAGTTATCTTGAAGTCTACTATTGTGAAGTTTATATGCAGGGATCAAAAAATCAAGCAATATTTCTACTATTTGTGGATAATAAATGGTCAAATAATCTTTCTTTAGAAAGTATTTAAATAAGAAAAAGGGAGAGAAGTTAGTATGTTTGAAATCAAAGGTAAAGTAGCTATTGTAACTGGAGGGGCAAACGGAATTGGTAAAGAAGCGGTAAAAGCTATTCTCAACAAAGGTGGAATCCCTGTTATTGCAGACTTCAACGAGGAGTTGGGAAATCAAACTGCCAAAGAGTTAAACGTTGAATTTTTGAAAGTAGATGTATCAGACGAAAATCAAGTAAAGGATATGGTGTCACACGTGGTTGAAAAATATGGACACCTTGACATTATGATTGCCAATGCAGGTATAGGAGGAGGAGGTTCTACACTAGATCTTCCAACTGATGAATACGAAAAATACATAGGGGTTAATCAAAATGGTGTATTTTATTGCAGCCGTGAAGCGATTCGACAGATGGTTGCACAAGGCATGGGTGGGGCGGTTATTAACGTTTCTTCAATTCTTGGCTTAGTAGGTTGAGCCGGTGCTTGTTTCTACAACGCTAGTAAAGGTGCAGTAAGATTAATGACAAAATCAATGGCCTTAGAATTTGCTCCTTTTAACATTCGAGTAAATAGTGTCCATCCTGGCTATGTTATTACAGGTATGGTAAATGAGGATGTTGCAGGAGCAGAAGGAATCGAAATGTTAAAATCACTTCATCCGCTATCAAAAGGACTTGAACGTTTGGGTAAACCTGAGGAGATTGCACATGCAATCATATTCGCTATTGAAAACACTTTTATGACAGGAGCGGAAATTGTCGTAGACGGAGGATACACTGCTCAATAATAAAGCATACATAAAGAGATACTATGAACACCCACTATTGAATGTGGGTGTTTTGTTTTATGTATATTAAGTATCAATCTGATATATAAAAATAATTTAATTTAGATGTGTATATATTTAAGTAAATTCAAACTGGGTATTATTAATATATCAATATAAAATTAATATTCCGGAAGGTGGAGATTAAAATGAAGAAAGGCTTGGCATTATTATTTATTTTAATTACTTTCATAGGAATATCGGGTTGCAGTTCAAAGGAAAAAATTGATTTAACCGAATATGTAACAATTGAAGTAAGTGGTTATGATGGTGAAGCAACAGCAAATGCTAATTTCGATTCATCTCGTTTTGAAGAAAAATTACTCAGTATTGATGGAAAACTTTTATTTTCTTCACTTGAAGAGAATATAGAAATAAAGTTAAATAAGGAACAAAATATTAGTAATGGAGATAAACTTGTAGCAGATGTATCTTATACGGCTGATCAAGGGGAATTAGAGGTTAACTTAAAAGACGGAAAAGTAAATAAAGAAGTGAGCGGTTTAGAAAAAATTGCACTCCATGAGGCAGATAAAGAAATTCTAAATGCTGATTTAGGTACTAAAGCCATCCAAATTTTTGACTTCATATGGACGGAAGATACAATTGTTCAGGATTTTATTGATGCTGGATTTAATGTTGTCTATATGGAAAGTAAGACACAGGAAAGTGATAAATCAATTGAAGAGGTTTGGATTGACGATAGTTTTGGGTTCTCACCACTAATCAAGGTTTCCAAAAATGAATTTGAATTATTTCTTGAGCCTGTTAATCCTACTTATGAGGAAACAAGTGAATCAATTCCGTTAGTTGAATGTCATGTTACTGCTGACGGTGCTATGAGTGACAATCCTGGGGTGCATTTAAGCGTAAAAGATGAGGATGTCATTACTAAAATTAAAGGTGCAGAAGTAGAATCACAAGTATTTTTTGTGAAAGGTTTAACTGTAGGAATGACAGAAGATGATTTGTTGGATAAATTACCGGAGAGTTCTAGTAAGAGGGATTCAGGGAAAAGAACTTTATATTCCTACTTTAAATTTGGAGAAGGCGGTTATGACTACACTTTTTATGTAGATAAGGAAACTAAATTAATTGTTGGAATTACCGGACCAATGGGCGGATTCCTACTTTTTAATGATTAATTCCACCTAGCTTAGGATATGGATTATTCTTAATAGTAGTTCGTAAACTATGAATTCCAGTTGTATTGCTGTAACTGTGAAAGTAGGGAGTAAAATTTGCAAGGAAACTGCACAGTTACACTAAAAGCTTAAAACTGATAAGGGTATAAAGGAAATGCTTTACCAAACACAACCATTATAGTTGTTTATTTTTAAATGTATAGTAAATTTATAGACCTTAAACTCTGACTAAAAGAGCAGATAAATCTCCTGTTTTGGGATTTTACCTGCTCTTTTTTGAATTGAATATAACTATTATTATAAATAAAACAATAATAAGAAAACTGCATCTTTATCGATAAGATCTCTATCAATAAAGATGCAGTGGATATAAGGATTATAAAAATAGAATAGAATACTAGAGTTTATGACTATGCAGCGCTTTCTTTTCTTTTTTCTTGTTCGTTGATCATGACAGCACAAGCTGCATCACCTGTAATATTGACAGATGTTCGTGCCATGTCAAGAATACGGTCGATTCCAAGGATTAGCCCAATACCTTCTACAGGTAAATTAACTGAGCTTAGAACCATTGCAAGCATAATTAGACCTACACCAGGTACGCCTGCTGTGCCGATACTGGCAAGAACTGCCGTTATCACGACTGTAACTAAGGCAGTGAAGGATAAATCTACACCATAGACTTGAGCGATAAAGATGGTGGCAACACCCTGCATAATGGCTGTTCCGTCCATGTTGATTGTCGCACCCAGAGGCTGAACAAAGCTTGATATTTCTTTTTTAACTCCTAAATTGTCCTGTGCCGCTTCCATGGATAGAGGTAAAGTTGCATTACTGCTGGAAGTACTGAATCCTACTGTCATGGCCGGTGCAAAGCCTTTAAAGAACCATATTGGACTTTTACGTGCCATGAAGAAAATGGTTCCTCCATATACCAGTAGAGTATGAAGGATTAGCGCGATTACAACGACTATCATATATAATGCCATCGCTTTCATTGCACTGTAGCCTTGTTCTCCAATTGCTGATGCAATAAGACCAAACGTTCCATAAGGAGCTAATTTCATAACCCAGGTTACAAGAAACATAACCAATTCATTACCTTGTTCAACCAATTTTACAATTCCTTCTGTCTTTTTTCCTAAAACAGTTAATGCAAATCCAATTAAAGCAGCCATGAAAATGATTTGGAGCATATCACCTTCGGCCATAGCCATGATTGGATTATCAGGAATAATGTTAAGGAACGTTTCTCCGATTGAAGGGGCTTCTTCAGCCTCAAAAGTTGCATTTTCTGTATCAAATTCACCTTTGGTTCCCGGTGAAATTACCATAGCAAGAACGATAGCCAATATAATGGCTATGGCTGTAGTACATAGGAAGTAGAAAACGGTTTTAAAACCGATGGATCCTAATTTTTTAGGATCTCCCAGGCCAGCTACACCTAAAATAATAGAAAACAATACTATTGGGACTACTAACAATTTAATCAGATTGATAAAGATGGTACCTAAAGGATCGAAAAGAAATTTGTTGAATGTTTCAAATAAAGATGGGGAGAAAATATTTAGGGAAAGACCTACAAGGGCACCAAGTATCAGTGCATAGATTATCTTCTTCGTTAAGTTCATATGATTCCTCCTAGCTCTCAGCCATAAATTCTGACACTAAACTATTATATTTATCCTTATATTCCAAATTCCGAGAATTAATAGATATTTTACCACGGAATTTGAAATTACTCATCTAATATAACTTTTAGGGCATATTAATCTTCTTTATAGTGAAATAAGGAGTATTAAGTCCTAGAATAATGTGAGGATATTTCTATCGATTTTTATTACTAAAGCAATCAAGGCAAGGTGAAGGGATCATCAAGAGATTTGGGAGATACAAAGTGAAAAAAAGGAAGAGGAGCGTTTAGGCTTCTCTTCCTTTATCTTTAACATCTATTTTTTTCGGAATCTGCATTTGTTGATTAATTGCTTCATCAACGCCCTGATAATAGGTTTTACTATAAAAGCTGGCTACTGCTTTAGTCCATGTCCCAGTCTGTGTACCCTGGGAACGTTCTGATAGGTAATCTGAAAATGTTTGATTATATGATTCGATTTCGTCTTTTATATCATGCTGATAGGTTTCGCTATGATAGACCGCTTTAACTGGCAGGCGTGGTTTTAAGCCGGGATCCTCTGCAGGATAGCCGATACATAAACCTGAAATGGGTAAAACAAATGGAGGAAGGTTGAGTTCCTTTATGACTTTATCTAAATTTCTGCGTATACCGCCAATGCAGACTGTACCAAGGCCTAATGATTCGGCTGCAGTAATGGCTGCTTCAAGAGCAATCCCAACATCTGTAGCACCGACCAATAATGTATCAATATTTTCTGAGACAGCAAATGGTGTTTTTTCGATTTTACTGGATACATATGCTCTATAAAAGTCTGAGCAGAATACGAGGAATACAGGGGCCTCTTCAATATGCTTCTGCCCGCCGCATAGCTCTGCAAACTTCTTTTTCCTTTCAGAATCTTTAACAGCAATAATGGAAACCTGTTGTCCATTTATCCAGCTTGGGGCAGATTGGACAGCTTTAATGATTTGTTCCAGTTGTACATCCTCGACTGGTTTGTTTTTATAAGATCGGATGGAGCGGTGAGATAATAAGGTTTGCATTACTTCGTTCATGTTGAGGTCTCCTCCTTCGGTATAGGGTTCTTTATTAGTATAGTACAAACAAGTATATGGTTCATAATAGAACCCATACAGTCGGACTGTTATCTAAGTGTTATATTGTGTTAAATGGGGTATCCTCAGAGCTTCGATGAATGAATGAGTTACTTCTTTTAAGAAATCAAGCATTCTTGGTAGGTTTCGGGATGTATATTTTTCTGTAGGATGACAACCTGTAGGACTTTGTGAGGTATAGAGGGATACTGAATGAAGAATAAGCTGGGAAGTCTGCGAGATATCTAGTCTTTCCTCGGACTCTCCAGCTTAATTGACATGCACTTTATTATACCGGTACTGCTTTTTTGCTTCGTGATACCATTTGAAGGTAACGATAAACACTGGACTCGGACATTCCCATTATATCTGCCACTTCACTTATTGTGCCTTTCATATCAAATATCCCATACTCTTTTAATTTTGAAATAGCAAGCTTCTTTTGGTCAGGTGATAATTGGGCTCCAGATTCGAGGATATCTCTATCTATTACTGTATAAATGATATTACTTACATTATCTTGAAGCTTTTCTACAGGTTTCTCTTGTTCAGTTTTCATTTCAATATGTTTAATATCAAAGCTTAGATTGGCTAAACTTAATATATCCTTGGCGACTTTTCGATAAACGTCTGCATCAAAATTTATACATAAAAGTCCCTGTAATTGACCTTCATGATCTTTTATAAACAAAGTGGATGAACGAAATTTTTTACCCCGCGGTCCTTCCCCAACATATCCAACAACATAATCATTGTCTAAATAAACCTTATCGTTGATTAACTTTTTTGCATAGTTAGTCAATGGGCTATTTAAGGACCTTTCGCTCAAGTCAGCATTGACAATATGACCGATATGAGAACCTCCATTAGGATTTAAAATATGTAATACAAATTCATAATTAGGTCCTAAAATTTCACCAAAATAATTCATTATAGTTTGATAATGTCGAAATAGATCTTTATCCAATTAGGTTTTCCTCCTTTTAGGAAACTCTTTTTAATGGAACATCGAGATCAAAGAATAGTTACCAATTTAACTACAAGCATTGTAAGTTAAAACCTACATGCAAGTCTTCATTTTTGCACCTGTATTTATGCGCTTGCTCAGTGGTTAGGGAAGGTTGGGGATTATCAATGTTATTAAGCAACCCTTAGATAATAGAACCAATTGAAACATAATCTACCAATAATTATAGCAGATTGTAAAGGCTTTCTAATAATAAATTTTTACAAAAATAAGTTTTTATTAAATCGTATTGACATATTAAACCAATTATGTGATACTTTGAGCGAGTAGTAAATAATAACTACTGTAATAAATTATTGGAAATTAATTAATAGATTTCCAAGGTCAGCTTGAAACACTTTATAAGGATTTTTTAGAGCAGTTGCGGTACCGTTTTTAACCTTATGCTTTCTAAATTTTGCTAAAGGTGGTGTATCTGGAATCGGATTTATGGAACAACTAGGAATTGCTGTTAATTATGTTTTGAAGGCATTAAGTTGCAAAAGAAATGATGGCAATGTTAGTTAGTATTCGAGATAAATACGATTCGATTTTATTGGTTAGTAATGAAAACCTTTTCAATTAAAGCGGAGTTAAAACTCTATTAAGCTCACTGGTACAAGCCATGTTCATCTATTGAAAGTTTACAGTGCAAGATCAATTTTAAAGATCAAGTAATTTAATGGGGTGGGGGAATTTTATATGAGTATTAATGTAGCACCCGTTAAAGAAAAAAAGATTATTAATTATAAAAGTTGTTTTGATGTAATAGGTCCGGTAATGATAGGGCCCTCGAGTTCGCACACAGCAGGTGCCTTAGCTATTGGAGCAGTTGCCAATAAATTATTTCAAGGTCTTCCAAAAAAAGTTTTGGTCCGGTACTATGAATCATTTGCTGAAACTCATAAAGGTCATGGAACTGATTTTGCCATTGTTGCTGGTATATTAGGATTTGCCGCTGATGATAGCAGAGTGCCTGATGCTATTAAAATAGCAGAATCTAAGGGAATTAAGATTGTTTTTATTGAAGAAGTGATTGATAGTCCTGCCGGTCATCCCAATACTGTAGATGTCTATTTGGAGGATGAAAATAGAAGTATTAGAACGATGGGAATTTCGGTCGGCGGCGGTATGATTGAGGTCAAACAGATTGAAATGGACGGGTTTAGATTGAATCTTGAAGGACCATTACCAGTTATACTAGCGATTTCTGAAAAAGATGACCTTGAATTTGGGTTACGCAGGATCCTTAAAGAAAATGATGTGGATATTAATAGTTTTACCAGTTTAAAAGAAGATGGAAAACACCTCTTTGCATTTACATTGGACTCTCAGTTACGTAACGATGTTCAGCAGAAATTGAAGGAACTTAGCAATACAGCTACTATTATTATTCTTTAATATCCTAGGGAGGTGAAAAGTTTATGTACATGACCATAAAAGAAATCGTAGATGCAGCTAATAAAAGGCAAAAACCCATTTATGAATTAGCCATTGAGCAGGAAATCCAACAAACTAAATCTACCTATGATGAAGTTTGGAGCAAGATGGAAAAAAATCTACTCACTATGGAAAATGCCATAAATAAAAGTATTGAGGGAGACGGGGTATTTTCTCCGACCGGTTTAACTGGTGGCGATGCTGTTAAAATCAAAAAATATCGCGAACGTGGAAAAACTCTTTCTGGAGATATGATGGTATTTGGGGTCCAGCATGCAATTGGTGTTAATGAAGTAAATGCTTCGTTAGGGGCGATTTGTGCAACTCCAACAGCAGGCGCGAGTGGAACAGTTCCTGGGGTCCTATTCGGTATTAAAGATACGTTGCAGTTAAGTCACGAAGATATGGTGCATTTTCTATTCACTTCTGCTTTATTTGGAATGATAGTAGCCAATAATGCTTGTATTGCTGGAGCGTTTGGAGGATGTCAAGCTGAAGTAGGCAGTGCCTCGGCAATGGCAGCAGCAGCTGCAGTAGAAGTTGCCGGTGGAACACCGCAGCAATCATCGGAAGCCTTCTCAACTGCCCTTCAAAATTTGCTTGGTTTAGTATGTGATCCAGTCGCTGGATTGGTAGAGGTTCCTTGTGTAAAGAGAAACGCTATTGGAACGGCCAATGCCTTAGTTGCAGCGGACATGGCATTAGCCGGCGTAGATAATATCATTAGTGCCGACGAAGTAGTTGAAGCTATGTATAAAATAGGTAGACAAATGCCGCGCGAGTTAAGAGAGACAGGTTTAGGAGGAGTGGCAGCTACACCAACAGGTATTGCCATTAAACATAAAATTTTTGGAGAAAAGTAAGAAGAGAAGACAAATATAGAAATAAAGGGATTTATACCTATACAAATACAATATTTTGCAAACGCCAACAAATACACTAGAATGGTAGATAAACAAATTTCTCAGTGCTAGCGTTGTAATTTAATAATCTCTATTGTCCGAATCTTATAAGTAATTTAATTTTAAAAAAATATCCATATTTATAAGCCTTAGCAGAAAGCTAGGGTATATATAAGGAGGAACCTTATTATGCATGGAAATACAGCAAAAAAACTCGAATTACCAGTTGAAGATCATTCAGTAATACAAGAGAATTTTCCAGATGCGAAGAAATGGCATAAACAAGATACAACCTGGGCTTTGAGCCTTTTTGGAACAGCAATTGGAGCGGGTGTACTCTTTTTACCTATTAATGCAGGATCAGGCGGATTAATATCATTATTGTTAATTACTATACTAGCCTTTCCGGTAATGTACTACTCGCATAGGGCACTTGCTAAAATGATAGCTGCTTCAGATTCTGCTGATGAGGGAATTACCGGTACGATAAGGGAGTATTTTGGAAATAAGGCAAGTATAGCCTTTAACATAGTTTATTTCTTCTCTATTTATACGATCGTGCTGATGTATTCAGTTGCACTTACAAATACAGCAAGTAGTTTTATGGTAAATCAATTGCATATGAACGAGCCGCCAAGAGCCATTTTATCACTTGTATTAATTCTCGGTCTTATCGTCATACTAAATTTTGGACAAGATATAACTGTAAAAGTGATGAGCATGCTAGTTTATCCATTTATAGCTTCTCTGTTATTTATCGCAGTATCTTTAATTCCACAGTGGAATACATCGATTTTTAGTTCTGCAAGTGTTTCTACTGCTTCATCAGGATCCGGATATTTTGGAATTATACTGTTGATATTACCAATTATAGTATTCTCGTTTAACCATTCTCCTATTGTATCGTCATTTGTAATGAAACAGCGGGCAACTTATGGAAAAGATGCGACTGACGCGAAATGTGCCCAAATACAAAAAGTATGTTATATTATGACATTCTCTGTTGTCATGTTCTTCGTTTGGAGCAGTGTCTTGAGCTTAACTCCAAGTGATCTTGCCATGGCAAAGCAACAGAATTTATCAATCCTATCTTATCTTGCGAATGAACTTGGTTCACCAATAATTGCTATTGCAGCGCCTATTATTGCATTCGTGGCCATCACAAAGTCCTTCCTTGGTCATTATGTAGGAGCTTACGAAGTAATGCGTGACATGATTGTGGCATCAGGAAAAGCACGCGGAAAAAGTATTAAAGAAAAAACAATTAAAACTGCAATTCTAGTATTTGTGGTATTAACATGTTGGTTTGTTGCTTATACAAATCCAAGTATTCTAGGATTAATTGATACACTCAGCGGACCTCTAGTTGCTGCTATCTTATGTGTATTACCAATGTATGCAATCCGCAAAGTACCAGTACTAGCTAAATACAGAGGGAAATTGAGCAACGTATTCGTCATTGTTGTAGGTTTGCTTACGATCCTAGCAAGTATTAAAGTATTCTTCTAAATCACTTTAATGAATGAAGGTTTTAGAAGAGGATTGCAAGTGTTAATAAGTAGTTGATACTTTAGCTAAGATTAAGCTGTATTCCGAATTTACCTGAATGCAGCTTTTTTTATATTCAATCCATTCCTATTACTCGAAATTTGTCCCCAGTTGGTTAGCTCATAACTGCTTTCTATAATATTGACTAGATGTTAGCAAGGAAATCTGACAGATAAAGAATATGTATTAAAGGATATTTTAGAGCATTCTTTTATTATGGCGGTAATGTGATTCCACAATACGAGCATTGCTATACACCAATTGTGATCTTATTTAATGAAAGAAATCCGAAATCTCACTAGAGTTTCAGGTACTGTGAACATCTGAAATTAAAGTTACTTTATCTCCCAAACTAAAAGCTCAACGACATGTGGTATCAACATACGCTTTTGATTATTTTATAAAGTAGTATTAATGATTTATTTAAACTATTTAGATTATTTAAATATATTTTTAATAGTTTTTTCCTATAGTCATTCTGAAATATTATCTGCTATAATTTTTTTAGGTAAATATTCTCAACTAAGGCGGAAAATTACATGAAAATAGTAGTTAGTGGCTACGGGACAATAGCCCCGAATACAAGGAATACCGACGAATTTTTATATAATTTACAGCATGGTGTGAACACACTGGAAGTAATAGATGGAGAAGGGTATAAAGGAGAGTCCAATATAGTTGGTCTAATACATAATGGATTAGAAGAGTTAGAGAAAGATAGGAGAATTAATCGGTTACCCAAAGTTTCTAAATTGGGAATCGTGGCCGGGCGAGAGGCATTGGAATCAGCAGGGGTGGATTTAGCAGGTAAAAAAGTAGGGGTTTTCTTTGGAACTTCACTTGGATCCTCCGTAGATCAATATTCTCTGGACGCAGTTGTACATGCGAACAATGATGATTATAGAAAAATGCCTATTACGTTTTCTCACTATGTCAATTATCACAGTATGACCTCATCTATCGCATACTTTTTAGGAGTAAAAGGTGTGACAAAAACAATAAGCACTGGCTGCACTTCCAGTTTGGAAGCAATTGAAGAGGCTTTGCTCTATTTAAAAGCCGGTAAAATAGATGTGGCTATAGTAGGTGGAACAGAGAGTCCGATTGGTAAACTAATGACTTATGCTTTTTCTAAAACAAGAATATTACCTTTGAATCAAGCAATGGATGTAGGAGCTGTTCCATTTCATGAAGATAGTAAAGGGTTTGCTGCTTCTGAAGCTTCTGGTGTGATTGTTTTAGAGAGAGAAGATGATGCCATTAAGCGAGGAGCTCATATTAAAGGAGAAATTGTTGATATTATCTCGAATAATGATGGAGCTTATATATTTGATTCGGATGAATCAGGAGAACAGATGATTAATGCATTAAAAGATGTCACGAGTGGCCGCAATCCAGATTATATCAACAGCCAGGCACTTGGGATCCAGCAGAATGATCGGATAGAAGAAAAGTGCTCAAGGGAATTATTTAATCATCAAACACCATACAGCTCGATAAAAAGTATGTATGGAAACCCTCTAGCCGCCATTGGTATCTTGCAAGTGATATCTTCATTATTAAGTGTGGAACATGATTTTATTCCTCCAACAATAAGAACAACTAAAAAAGGCTATGAAGATATGAATATTGTTACCGAAACGATTTATCAGGAGGTCAATGAAGTAGCTGTTACCAATCATGGACATGGCGGGAATAATGCATGTGCTTATATTAAAAAATATAGACCTGATCATACAGCAATGGAGTGCAAAAATAAATGATTATCGGATTATTAATATGTACTATTGGGTTGATCCCTTTGGTTGTTTCATTCGTTATAAAAAGTATGTATAATGAATCAAGATTAACAATGGGTATCGTTTTATACATGCTCTTTGTTTCAATTTGGCAAATTGATGTTGGGGTTCTTTATTTTTCAGATATTCTTTCTGAGAGTACCATTCTTGTATTATTTAAATTGCTGCGTTTAGGGCCAACTTTTGGAGTGCCGATTGTTCTCTATGTAGCATATTTGATTATAAAGGATCAGCCAACAATGTTAACAGATACTCCTTGGTTAGCAAAGGTATCGAGGTTATTACTTGATAAGAAGTCACTCATCTTTTTTATTATTTTAAGCGGAGTGGTGTATATAATCAATCTAACGGAATTAGGGATTAGTGGGTTAACCGTAAAGACCAGTTTCTCATCCAGTTTTTATTACCCAGTGTATGGGTCTTTAGGATGGATATTCATTTTACATATGATTGGTTTTATCATCTTTCTAATTCTTGTCTATTTAGTTTCGAGAAATATATCTAACACGAGTTTCAGAAAATTCTTAAATGCTTTCTGTTTAGCCTCTATTTGGCTAATCTTATCGGGATATTTAAACCTTTCACCAGGGACAGGTGCCATAACAAGCAGCATCGGGGTAATCGTATTCTCTGTTTTTATGGTGCATTTCTTTGTTAAACTGAACACGAGTCTAAAAGATAGTCATTATCAACTGCTGGAAAGACAAAAAAAGCTGGATTATACCGGGAATTTAGCGGGAAGTTTAATTCATGAAGTGAAGAATACCAATCAAATTATCAAGAGTTTTTCGAATCTTCTTAGTCTGAGCAATGACTTAACAGAGTCAGATAAGAAAACACTAGATATGATTCAAAAGTCATCTGAACATTTAGGTAAACTGACCAATAATTATAAGGATTATATGAAGTCATCCAATCTAGTACTGAAAAAGGAAAATTTAATAGAGGTTATTCTGGATTCCATTAACATGTCTTCTGAAATGTTGCGTACAAATCAGGTGGATATTGAATTGGTTAACAATTACGTACCTTTGAATGCCTATATTAATAAAACCAATTTGGGGCAAGTCTTTATCAACTTAATCAAGAACAGCGTGGAGGCTATGCCTGAAGATAGAGATGATAAGAAAATATTGATTAAGACCGAATTGGAAAATGAACATATTATTATTCATTTTATTGATACAGGCAAGGGAATCCCTCCAGCTAACTGGGAAAGTGTATTTGACCCATTTATCTCAATAGACAAGCGGGGAATGGGATTGGGATTACCATTTGTTAAGAAAACAATCATAGAGCATTTGGGGAATATTACAATTTCTAAAAGCTCACCTGAAGGAACTCATTTTATAATCGAGCTTCCACAGAATGGAATATTAGACATAAACTAATTTGCAGCACACAGTCTACTATAAATTAAGCAGCAATCCTCTATAGGGGTTGCTGTTTTTGTTATACAATAGTAGTTAGTTATAAAAATATTATGTAAACTCACAAGATTTTAAATTAAATTGTTTTGAAATATATAGATTAGAAGGATAATAGAGACAAGGAGGATGAGCCAAAATGAATATCGTATTCTATGACACGATTAAACCTTTTAAGGACAAAGTCGAACCTATTCTTTTAAAGGAAGAAGTGAAGCATAATGTCATCCTGGGATTGGTGAATAAATTGATCCAAAATCCATCAGATACTATAAAACTTTTCATGTGTACAGTGGAGGTAAAGGATCAGACTGTCCTGATTTTTTTACGAACTCATCCACATAATCTGCTTATTGCAGGCGATCCAAACCAAAAAGAAGCTATTTCCTTTGCTGTAAATAAATTTGTTGAAGAAGGGTTCATGTTTCCAGGGATAACAGGCGAAAAGCAATTAGCGCATTTATTTGCTGATGAATGGAAGTGTGTAACGGGAATTGAGGGCTCTATTGGCGTGGAACAGGGAATCTATAAACTGACAAAACTGAATTCTGTTCAAATCACAAAAGGGTATTTACGTATGGCAGGCCATGAAGATGCTCCCTTAGTAGCTGATTGGATTAAGGAGTTCACTAAATATACGGTTGATAATCTCACTTACGAAGATTGTCAGGCAAGGGCAAATGATTATATCAAGGAGAAGTCCTTACATTTATGGATTGATCAGAACAGACCGGTATCGATGGTGAAGTGGGCTCGGCCAACGCAAAATGGAATTGTAGTCTCGCTGGTTTATACTCCCGATGAAGAGAGAGGGAAGGGGTATGCGAGCTCGGCCGTTCACACTTTTTCGAAACAACTTCTTGAAAACTATTTATTTTGCAGTTTATATACGGATTTATCAAATCCAACTTTAAATTCAATTTATCAAAAAATTGGCTATGAATGGGTATGTGAATCCAGCATGATTCAATTTGGAATTAATCAGAAAGGAGAGTTGGTTATATAATCAATTCTCTTTTTTTGCTATTTCATAATAGCTGATTTTTTAGAAAGTTTTGATTTTCTCGTAAATTAAGTGCAAACCTTTGGGTATATTCACCAAAACATGGTAGAATAATGTCGGAAATGTTTTATCCTTCCGACTCTTTAGATAACATTATTATTATATATTATTCAGTCGCAGGATTAAGGCAAAACAATGTTTAACAGGGGGATTTCATAATGAAACTTGATACACCTGTAACAAACCCTTGGCTAGAGTTTCAGGGGCCAAACTTGGGTTACGTCCAGGAAATGTACGAAGTTTTTTTACAGGACCCAGAGCAAGTGGATCCGGATTTGGTGAGATTATTTGAAGAATGGGGACCTCCAAGATTAGAGGAAACCGAACAAACAAGGGGTAATCAAAGTAAGGAAGTTTCAGACGGTCAGTTCACAGCAAAAATGATGTATAAAGTATCGCAGGCTGTCAAATTGGCTGAGGATATTCGAATAAACGGACATTTGGCCGCTGATATTTATCCATTGTACAGTAAGGTAAAGAAAGATATTAATTTAGGATTGGGTAAATATGATTTAACGACTGATGATTTGAAAGCGATGCCAGCTTCCTTAATCAGTGATGTTTTGCCTGCAAACATTCAAAATGGCCATGAAGCCATCGAATATTTAAAAGTTTTATATACGAGAACGATTGCTTTTGAATTCGATCATATCCATGACATGGAAGAGAAAAAGTGGCTTACACAAATGGTTGAACAAACAGCCTCCGGTTTTGCAATCTCGGCAGCTAAAAAGAAAAATTTGTTGAAGCGCTTAACTGAAGTGGATGGATTTGAGCGATTCTTACATAAAACCTTTGTTGGACAGAAGAGATTCTCAATTGAAGGTGTAGATTCTTTAGTTCCACTTCTTGATGAATTAGTTTCAAGATCCGTTCGCGGCGGAACTACTTCTATTAATATCGGAATGGCACATAGAGGCAGATTAAATGTACTGGCTCATGTGCTGGATAAACCGTACAAAAGTATATTCTCTGAGTTTCAGCATGCTCCGGATAAAAAATTGGTGCCATCTGAAGGATCCATTGGTGTTACATTTGGATGGACGGGTGATGTGAAATACCATTTAGGCGCAGGTCGTAAAATTAAAGAAGAGAATACAAGAGAAGCGGTTATAACGTTGGCAAATAACCCGAGTCACTTGGAATTTGTTAATCCCATCGTAAATGGATATACAAGGGCTGTACAGGATGACAGAAGCCGAAAAGGATTTCCTGTACAGGATTCTAATTCCAGTATGTCAATTATTATTCATGGAGATGCAGCATTCCCAGGTCAGGGAATTGTGGCGGAAACCTTGAATCTAAGTCGCCTTAAAGGATATCAAACAGGAGGCACCGTTCATATTATCGCGAACAATATGATTGGATTTACAACAGAAAGCCGGGATTCCCGATCCACTCGATATTCAAGTGATCTGGCGAAGGGATATGAAATCCCGATTATCCATGTCAATGCGGATGATCCAGAGGCTGTATTAGCAGCAGCTTATGTAGCTATTTTATATCGTCAAAATTTCAAAAAAGACTTTTTAATAGATTTAATTGGATACAGACGTTATGGCCATAACGAAATGGACGAGCCAATGACAACAAATCCGGCCATGTACAAGATGGTGCATGAGCATCCAACACCTAGAGAGGTGTATGCAAAGAGACTAGTGGATGAAGGACTTGTAACGGAAGAAGAGGTCGCTCGTCTGGATCAGGAACATTTTGATATGTTGAAAGAGTACTATAATCAAGTGGGTGAAAAGGAAGATTCTCCACTTGAAGCGGCTGATGTTCCAAAAATTATTGAATCCGGGATTCCGAAGGTAGATACAAAAGTAGAGCTTGACGTATTAAAGCAAATAAATGCGGAGCTTTTAAAACGACCTGAGAACTTCAAGGTATTTAATAAACTGGATAAAATCCTTATGAGAAGACAGAATGCTTTGGAAGAAGGAAATAAGGTAGACTGGGCTTTGGCTGAAACGTTAGCATTTGCAACTATCTTACAGGATGGTACACCGGTCCGCCTTACTGGACAGGATTCCGAGCGCGGTACATTTGCTCATAGAAACATTGTTTTACATGACAGTGAAACGGGAGAAACCTATTCTCCATTACATGGACTTGAAGGGGCAAAAGCTTCCTTTGCGGTTCATAACAGTCCATTGTCTGAAGCAGCTGTGATTGGATTTGAATATGGATACAATGTTCAATCACCGGATACGCTCGTTTTATGGGAAGCCCAATATGGTGATTTTGCTAACACTGCTCAAGTATTATTTGATCAATTTATTGCTGCAGGGAGAGCGAAATGGGGCCAAAAATCTGGCTTAGTCATGCTATTGCCTCATGGCTATGAAGGCCAGGGACCGGAACACTCCAGTGCGCGTTTGGAGCGATATTTATCATTGGCAGCAGAGAATAACTGGACTGTAGCTAATTTAAGTTCAGCAGCTCAATACTTCCATATTTTAAGAAGACAAGCAGCTATTTTAGGAAAAGAAGAAGTACGCCCACTGGTATTAATGACGCCAAAGAGCTTGCTGAGAAATCCGACTGTTGCGAGTACAGCTGAAGAACTGAGTGACGGTGAATTCAAGCCCTTTATTGAACAGCCAGGCTTAGGAACCAAAAAAGACAGTGTGAAAAGAATCGTTTGCTGTACAGGTAAAATGGCAATTGATTTATCTCAGGCTATTGAATCTCAAGAAAATCTTGATTGGCTTCATATTGTGAGAATTGAAGAAATCTATCCATTCCCACTTAAAGGGGTTCAAGAATTATTTGCATCCTACCCGAATCTAAAAGAGATTGTATGGGTACAGGAAGAGCCTAAAAATATGGGCGCGTGGAATTTCGTTGAGCCACGTTTAAGAATAGCAGCACCAGAAGGGGTTAAAGTTGAGTACATCGGCAGAAGAAGACGATCCAGTCCTGCAGAGGGAGATCCAACCATTCATAAACAAGGACAAAATCGTATTATTGACAGCGCATTAACTCGCGAATAGAGGAGGAAATAGAGAGATGGCAGAGGTAAAAGTACCAGAATTAGCGGAATCAATTACAGAGGGAACAATTGCACAATGGCTTAAACAACCGGGTGAAAAGGTTGAAAAAGGTGAATATATCGTTGAGCTTGAAACAGATAAAGTAAATGTTGAAATCATCTCCGACTATGAAGGAGTTTTGACAGAGCAATTAAAAGAAGAGGGAGATACAGTTCTTGTTGGGGAAGCAATTGCGATGGTAGATGCTGATGGAGCGCCTGCACAGAGTGAAAAACAAGAACCTGTTGCAAAAGAACAAGTAAAAGAAGAGCCAAAAGCAGCACCTGCTCCTGAACCAAAAGAAGAAGAGAAAAAAGGAAATAAAACAGTTGCTTCTCCGGCTGCACGTAAATTAGCAAGAGAAAAAGGAATCGATTTGGATGAAATCCCTACAGTAGATCCACTTGGAAGAGTGCGCAAGCAGGATGTAGAATCCTACAATGGTCATGCACAAGCCAGCGCGCCTGCACCTAAGCCTTCAAAACCGGAAGCTAAAAAAGCAGCATCAGCACCGGCTCAGGTATCTGGTAAACCGGAAGAACGTGTGAAAATGTCACGCAGACGCCAAACAATCGCGAAACGTTTGGTTGAGGTTCAACACAATACAGCCATGCTGACTACGTTTAACGAAGTAGATATGACGAATATCATGAACCTTCGTAATAAACGTAAGGATGCATTCCAAAAAGAAAATGATGTGAAATTAGGGTTTATGTCCTTCTTTACAAAAGCCGTGGTTGGTTCACTTAAGAAGTATCCACTGTTAAATGCAGAAATCCAAGGTGATGAGCTGCTTATCAAAAAATACTATGATATCGGTGTAGCAGTATCTGCTCCAGAAGGCTTAGTAGTCCCTGTTGTTAGAGATGCGGATCGTATGAACTTTGCTGAAATTGAAAAAGAAATTGGCAGCTTGGCTAAAAAAGCACGTGATAATAAATTGGCCCTATCAGATTTACAGGGTGGAACCTTTACTATCACAAATGGCGGTGTTTTCGGTTCCTTAATGTCAACACCTATTTTAAATGGAACACAAGTAGGTATTCTTGGAATGCACGGTATTAAAAAGCGTCCGATTGCTGTTGAGGATGACAAAATTGAAGTTCGCCCAATGATGTATATCGCATTATCTTACGATCACCGTATTGTCGACGGAGCAGAAGCAGTTAGCTTCCTAGCGAATGTGAAAAAATTAATCGAAGACCCTGAATCTTTATTGCTTGAGGGATGATTGTTTAACTAACAAAATAAATTAATAATTAATGTTGTATCATACAAATGATATTTACTTAAAGAGTGCCAGTTCTTACTGAATTGGCACTCTTTTTTTGAAAATCGTATAAACTACACCCTTCTATCAAGCCTTTGTATTGTAATTAGAGGATAGGAAAACGCAATAATACTTAAAGTTGCTTGTTTCTAATAGATAAATTAATACAAAATCTATGAGAGAGATGATCCCTTTAATTAACATATAGTCATTTTTTACTTTGTCTGACTAAAATGCATCATTTTGCCTATTTTTAACTGAATAGATTGACAATTCAAAATAATTAATTTAATATTAACAACAACTTAAACATAATAATGCGTTGATGAAGAGTAGTAGCATTTGAAGGAGTTTTAGAGAGCCGATGGGGGTGGGAATCGGTATGATTTCATTTGTGAATGGACTTCGGAGTTGCCGAGCAGAACGTGAGTTATTCAGTATGCTTTGGCCGATTTAGCCAATCGTTATAATAGGCTGACAGTTATTTCTATAGGCTGTCATAAAGTGGATTGCTGAATTCAGCAATCAATTAAGGTGGTACCGCGGGTCTCTCGTCCTTTTTTCAAGGATGTGAGGCCCTTTTTGTATGGGATAAAATTGAATAAATAAAACGTTAAGAAAGAGGAGTAGCATAAAAACATTGCACTACAGAGAGCCGGAGTGGGTGAGAACCGGTATGCAGGCTTTATGTGAATGGGCTTTCGAGTGATTCCCTGAAAGATTAGTAGGGGAATACGGGATTCCGCCGTTAAAAGGATAGGATATTAAATGATGGATTCCTTCCTCATCGTATCTGAAAGAGATCCAACGGGGGTGGCACCACGATTATACGTCCTCCATAAGCAATTTATTTGCTTATGGGGGATTTTTTTATTTTCAGGGGGGATTAGATTGAGGAAACCTAACATAATTAGGCAACGACTGAAAGCCGAGGAAAAGAACAAACTTAGAAATATAGAAGACATTGCTAAGTCTTATAAAGCTGTGCTTGAATTTCCATCTCCGAGCGGTAGCAGGACAAAAATTGTTGCCTTTAACCTATATGCAGAAATCATGACGAGTATAGATGGTACGTTCTTTAAAAAAGGTCAAATGAAAAAGAAAGTGAATAATCCGCATGAGTTTATAAAAGCGTCCCTTGCAATCGATGATGCCCTTTATCCTGATCTGCCATTTATAGGAGGTTCCATTGGATTTGCCGGTTATTCGTACAGTTTTCTCTTTGAAGAAATAGATTCGCCGGAAATGAATCCGGTTGGTATTCCGGATTTTCATTTTCTCTATCACACAGATTATTTTATTTACAGCGGTGATGATTTCTCCGAATGCAGCCACCTCCATTTAGACTATGAAGGTGAACGATCAGAGGAAGAATTGGCTAAAAACATGAAGTACTTTCGGGAAAAACTATCCACATATAGCCAGGCTTCTGGAAATGAAATGTATTTGATTCACGGAATTAAAAGCAATACGAATCAGGAGAAATTTATTGATACGGTTAATGAATTAAAAGCCAGAATACGGAACGGCGATATATTCCAGGCTGTCTTGTCGCAGCGATGGACCGGTTCATTTAGGGGAGACCCGGAAGATTATTATGGGAAGTTAAAGCAAGAGCATCCTGATACATTCCAGTTTCATATTAATTTTGGCTCCTATCACATTGTGGGTTGCTCTCCTGAACGATTGATTGCGATCGATCAGGGCGTTATTCACTCTAATCCGATAGCTGGTACAAGACGAAGAGGCTCTACTATTCAAGAAGATGAAGAACAGATTGCCAGTTTAATAGCGGATGAAAAAGAGAAGGCAGAACATGTCATGCTGGTGGATCTTGCTAGAAATGATTTGGGGAAGATTTGTAAGCCGGAAAGTGTAAATATTAAACGGTTTATGGAGATTGAATTATTTAAAAATGTGATCCATCTTGTTTCAGAAATTACAGGCCTATTAAACGAAGCGATTCATCCAATGGATGCAATTAAAGCCTGTTTGCCGGCTGGAACCGTATCGGGCGCGCCAAAGATAAGAGCAATGCAGTTAATCTCAGAGGCTGAACAGGAAAGAAGAGGCGCTTACGGCGGCGGTGTTGGTTTTATCTCCTACGGTGGGGAATTAGACCTCGCCTTAGCAATCCGAATGATGGTAATTAAAGATCAACAAATTCATTTCCAGGCTGGCGCTGGTATTGTCTATGATTCCATTCCGGAAAATGAATGGTATGAAACACTTCATAAAGTTGGATTTAAGGAGGATGGGATAAATGATTTTACTTATCGATAATTTTGATTCCTTTACGTATAACCTCTATCAGCTTTTATTAGAACTGGGGGAAGAGGTACTGATTAAACGAAATAACGCCCTTACGATTCAAGAAATAAAAGATTTATCACCAACATCAATTGTCTTATCACCCGGACCTGGTCGGCCTGAAGAGAGTGGGATATGTAAAGAAATGATTAAAGCTTTTTATAGCCATATTCCTATTTTAGGCGTTTGTCTAGGGCATCAGGCCATTGGCCAGGTGTTTGGTGCTACGGTAAGTCGAGCTGGAAAGATCAAACATGGTAAATCATCAAAGATCATCCATACAGGAGATGAAATTTTTAAGGGTACACCTCAAGGGTTTCAGGCAATGAGATACCATTCTCTAATTATAAAAGAAGAGACATTGCCAAATGAGTTTAAGATTATAGCAACTTCAGAGGATGATGACGAGATTATGGCCATTCGTCATAAGCAGTATCCCTTATACGGCGTTCAATTCCATCCTGAATCAATAGGAACGCCCTATGGAAAAACAATAATAACTAATTTTCTTAATAGTACTGTGAAGGAGGCAGTCTTGCATGAATGAGTATCTTTTCAAATTAAGTAAAGGAAAGAGTTTATCAGAGGGCGAAATGACAGATGCTGCAAAACAAATGTTAAATCCAACTGTTTCTGAAGCGGAATTGGCTGCATTTTTGATGGCTATTGGATTGAAGGGATACGGGAGTAAGGAACTGTATATTATCGCAGAAATGATTCGAAAGGAATCGACACATCAGCTAGGAACTATCCCGGAAGCCATGGATAATTGTGGTACCGGAGGCGATCGCAGCAATAGCTTTAATATCAGTACGGCATCAGCATTTGTTTTGGCAAGTGCCGGAATCAAAATGGTGAAGCACGGAAACAAAAATATGACGAGTCAATCCGGCAGCATGGATGTGCTGAACGCATTGGGCATTAATACGATTAATCAAAAGGAAGAAGCCAGGAAAGCTATTCATCAAGCTAACTTAGTATTTTTGAATGCTGGACATATCCACCCAAAATTAAAAAGAATCGCTGCAGTTCGGAAGCAATTGGGTATTCCTACGATTTTCAATGCAATCGGACCCTTAACAAACCCAGTCCATTTAACCTATCAAATGGTTGGTGTGTATGATGTAAAACTATTAAAGCTGTATGGAGAAGTATTGTTGAAGGCTGGGAGAAAAAAGGCTGCCATTATCCATGGAGCGGGTAATATGGATGAAGCTTCATTGTCTGGCGAAAACAAGCTATATTTTGTTCAGAGTGGTCTAATAACAGAAGAAGCCATCCATCCCAATGACGTTGGATTGAAAGTATCGGACAATAGCCGTTTGACCGGTGGTGAGCCGTCTGAAAATGCAAAAAAAATGATTGGTATCTTCTGTGGGGAAAAGAATCCATGTCGTGATGCCGTCCTTCTAAATGCAGGAATTGGTTTATTTGTATCAGGGAAAGTTTCTACGATCCAGGAAGGAGTCATGTATGCGGCTGAATTAATTGATTCAGGTGCTGTCTATCGGAAATTACTTGAAGTTAGGGGACCGGTTCAAACGAAAGGGGCCAATGATATATGCCAACCTATTTAATGAATATCGTGGAGCACAAGAGGAGAGAGTTAAGCAAATCAACCGCAATTGAATTGTCAAATGACATCAAACGAATGCAGGTAAGAGATACTTTTGCTGAACGAATCAGAAGTCAGTCTACCCTTGGTGTGATTGCAGAATTTAAACGGTCATCTCCATCAAAAGGAATCATTCAATCTTTGGCCGACCCAATAGAGGTAGCTAATCAATATAAGGAAGGCGGCGCTGACGGCATATCTGTTTTAACGGATAAAGAATATTTTAATGGAAGCTTTGAAGATTTACAGGTTGTAAGCAGTCATATAGATCTGTCAGTCTTATGCAAGGATTTTATATTGGAAGAATCTCAGATTAATCAAGCCTTTTTATCGGGGGCAAGTATAGTCCTGTTGATTGTAAGAATTTTATCACCTGGAAAATTAAAAGCATTGTATGAGTATGCTCTCCATCTACATTTGGAAGTTTTACTGGAAGTGCATGATGAGGAGGATTTAATGGCAGCTCTGTCCCTTAAACCGCAATTGATTGGCATAAATAACCGAAATCTTCAAACATTTAACACGGATTTAGCTGTTACTGAAAATTTAATCAAATTGATTGACGATCCGTCGACTATTGTCATTAGTGAAAGTGGAATCAAGAATGTTAATGATTGTTTACGTGTTGCCAATGCAGGCGTGGATGCAATCCTAATTGGGGAGGCATTGATGATGCATCAAGATCCCGCTCAATTTGTAAAAGAAATCAAGAAAATTGAAAGAAGGTACAGTCGGTGAAGGTGAAAATCTGTGGAATACAAACCGTCGAGCATGCATTAGCAGCTGAAAAAGCAGGTGCGGATGCCCTTGGATTTATGTTCGCCGAAAGCAAGCGAAGAATTATTCCTGAGAAGGCCAAACGAATCATCTCCAAACTGAAAGGTGAAATCTGGAAGGTCGGTGTCTTTGTTAATGAAGAGGTAGAAACGGTGAAACAAGTGGCACGATATTGTGGATTGACAGCCATTCAGCTTCATGGAGAAGAAAAGCCGGCAGACTATTTGGAGGTTGGATTGCCGATCATTAAATCGATAGGAATTAAGCCTGCTCAAGCAGACTTAGATGTTGGTGATGTTAAGCATGCTGATTATATTTTATTGGATGCTGAAGCACGGGAATATAGAGGTGGAAACGGAGTGGCATTTGATTGGGAAAAGGTTAGAGGACTGGGAGCTAAATATCCTACTATCATTCTAGCGGGAGGCTTGAATTCTGAAAATGTAAGAGTTGCGATTGAGGTTGTAAATCCGTTTATGGTTGATGTGAGCAGTGGTGTTGAGGTAAATGGGAGAAAAAATACGAGAAAAATCTTTGAATTTATAAAAATGGCAAAAGAGGGGGAAATCAAGTGAATCAAATAAAAGAATATCCAGATAAAACTGGCCGATATGGGGAATATGGAGGAAGATTTGTACCGGAAACATTAATGCCGGCTTTGTTCGAATTGGAGGAAGCCTATAAAACGATTGCGCAGGAAGAGTCATTTATTACTGAATATCAATTACTTTTGAAGGATTATGTAGGAAGAGAGACTCCGTTATACTATGCGGAAAATTTGACCGAACATTTAGGTGGTGCGCGGATTTACCTTAAAAGGGAGGATTTAAATCATACCGGGGCTCACAAAATTAATAATACACTTGGTCAGGCCCTGCTTGCCAAAGCGATGGGCAAAACAAGAATTGTTGCGGAAACAGGTGCCGGCCAGCATGGAGTCGCGACTGCTTCAGCCTGTGCCTTGCTTGGTTTGGAAGCAGTAATCTTTATGGGTGAAAAAGATGTGAAGAGGCAAAAACCGAATGTATTGAAAATGGAATTGTTGGGTGCAAAGGTAGTGCCTGTACAACAAGGAAGCTGTTCACTGAAGGATGCCGTAAATGAAGCTTTACGTTACTGGGTCGGTCATATTGAGGATACACATTATTTATTGGGATCTGTGATGGGACCCCATCCTTTCCCGCAAATTGTACGAGATTTCCAGAGTGTAATAGGTCGGGAAACCAGGGAGCAATTCTTAGCTTTACACAATCGATTGCCAGATGAAATTATTGCCTGTATCGGCGGTGGCAGTAACGCGATGGGGATGTTTTACGAATTTTTAGAGGATGAACAGGTTACTTTAGTAGGCGTGGAAGCGGCTGGCCAAGGGTTAGATACGAATGAGCATGCAGCGTCTCTTACAAAAGGAGAAAAGGGGATTTTACATGGCGCACTCATGTATCTCCTGCAGGATAAAGCAGGACAGATAGAGGAAGCCCACTCTATATCGGCTGGACTTGATTATCCGGGAGTCGGGCCAGAGCACTGCTTTTTGAAGGATGAGGGAAGAGTTGAGTATACATCTATTAGGGATGATGAAGCATTGGAAGCTTTTAAGCTGTTAACAAGAAAGGAAGGAATTATACCTGCGCTGGAAAGCTCGCATGCGATAGCGGAAGCAGTCAAAAGGGCACCTGATATGGGGAAAGATCAGTCTATTGTAATTTGTTTATCCGGGAGAGGAGATAAAGATATGGATACCGTCATGAATGTAATTGGAGGTGTGGAGCATGCCTAATAAGCTAGTAGACTGTTTTTCAGAGGCTAAAAGGAGTGGAGAAAAAGGGTTTATACCCTATATTATGGGCGGTGATGGAGGGATCGATCAGCTTGTTCCGACTATAAAGTACTTTGAAAGATTAGAGGCATCCGCCATTGAAATTGGAATTCCATTTTCTGACCCAGTAGCTGATGGACCAAGTATTCAGGAAGCAGGTTTACGTGCCCTGGAACAAGATGTTAATTTGGAGGATATATTAAATGAATTAGGGAATACTGAGGAAACTATTGAAATTCCGTTAATTATTATGACGTATGCAAATCCTGTTTTACGACTTGGGATTTCAACGTTTGCTGCAAAATGCAGAGAAGCCTCCATTAGTGCCTGTATCATACCAGATGTTCCGCTGGAGGAAGAGCAGATGTTTAAGAAAGAGCTCAGTAAGGAAGGCATTGTGTTAATCAGAATCTTACCTTTAACAGCAAATCCAACTCGAATGGCAAAGCTTTGTGATGGAGCGGAAGGTTTTATTTATGCAGTAACGGTAAATGGGACAACAGGAGAACAGGCACAGTTGAATGATGAAGCCTTTAAAGAACAAATCCTACAACTTAAGCAGAATACGGATTGTCCAATCTATGCGGGATTTGGAATATCCAATGCAAAGACGGCCAATCAATTGTATGACTATTGTGATGGAATTATTGTAGGGAGTAAGGTTGTAAGTTTACTGCATCAAAAGGGCCATAAGGAATTGGAGTCCTTTGTTAAAGAATTGATTAGAAATAAGGCAAAACAAACAACCAGCTAACAATTTGTATGTTATCAGTCCAATAAGCCGTTTCACTTCTGTTTTTTTTCAGGAAAGATAGGGTATAAAGGATAGCAACCCATATCTTGTGAAGGGCAAAAAGAATTAGTGGAGGGGATTATATGGAAACGACTGGTATGCAAAAACAATTTGAGTTGACCAGAAGTAAGCTACAGGAAATTTTAGAGGATTTATCTGAAGCGGAGGCTGATCTTCAACCAGAAGGTTTTAATAATACGATTCGCTGGCAATTAGGGCATGTGCTGGTAAGTGCGGAATCCTTCTTGTTTGGCTATCCTGGCAGCGGTTCACCGCTTTCAGAGTTATATGGAGAATTTTTCAGTAGCGGAACTTCGCCAAAATATTGGCAAAGAAGTGCGCCTTCCTTGAATGATATCAAATCAAATTATCAATCTCAGGAAAAGAGAATTAAAGAACTACCAATCGATTATTGGAAAGAAGAAGTAAGCGGTCCTCTCACTAAGTTTGGTGTACAAACAAAAAGCGATTTGTTTCACTTATTACTGAGCCATGAAGCGATGCATTTAGGGCAGATTCAATCATTAAAAAAATTAGTTGAACGACATAAAACGACTAACCAATATTAAAAAAAGAGCGGGGAAGGTGCCATACCTTAAAAGTTAGAGTGAAAATTAACATTTAGGGGTCGGTACCGTATTCCCCGCTTCTTTTATGTATCTGTTTATTTATTAAGCAAAAGATCTGATAAATCATTTGCGCCTGTTTCTAGTGTACGAGCCCTTCAGAATCGTTATTCCAATATAAATTTTTCATGAAATGAAAAGTATTTGGAAAAACTGTTCGAGAGGTGATTGGAATGAAAAAGAGTGGCATCAGAAAAGGAAGTTTACTTATTGCTGTATTTAGTGTTTGGCTAAGTTTACCTATGAACGGGATAGAAGCCAGTCCATATATGAGTCAACAAGAAAAAAATATCATGCACGTTCTTAGGTACCAACAATCTACGGCCGACGCGTCATTTAAGAAAGGTTATAAGGTGGCAAAACATAGACTCGATCGAGCTCTGCAACAAAAGACGGATGAGGATAAAGCCATTATTTTAGATTTAGATGAAACCGTATTGAATAACCGTCCTTTTTTAGCTAAGTTGGATCAAAAGAAAAGCTCTTTTAATGATAAAGAATGGGATGCATGGGTCTACCAAGCAAATGCCAAACCGCTGCCTGGTGCATCAGAGTTTCTTCAATATGCGGATATGAAAGGAGTCCAAATCTTTTATGTATCAAATAGGAAAAAACATTTATATGAGGCTACAGAAAAAAATCTAAAAAGGGCTGGATTACCGCAAACGGATCAGGGACATCTTATTTTACTGACAGATGAAGTGAATACAGAATCAAGAAGGAAAGCAATCGAAAAGAATCATAGCGTCATTCTGCACCTCGGTGATAATTTGATTAATTTTTCCAAGTAAATTGATACTTATGATCCTCTAGAACAGAAGCGGCAGGTGGAATAAAGAATAGGAAGGAAACAAGTAGATTGTGTTATCAACTCCATGCAGGGGAACTGAAAAAAGGAGATACGTTATTTACTGGAAGCGATGGTTAAACAAAGTCAGTTCCAATTGTGGAGCTGACTATTTTATTTTCAAAAGCTATCGAAAATTATACCCGAGCTTTAGAGTAGCTATGGCCCCACCTATACCGCACCTATCCCAGGTCAAAGATGGTGTAAAGGTGTGGGAGAGATGGAGGAAAGGAGTTTTTCCCCGGCTATGGACCAACCTATCCCCCACCTATTTCAACATCTATGCTACATCTCTCCTAAACCTGTTTTTGATCAATAGATAGCTGATCTCTTACCTTACTATATCGTTTAAATAACCTATTCCTATTGTTGTATACTAAAAATATAAGAAGAGAGGTGGTCGGTGATGAATATTTATTTTGCGAATGATATCAGAAAAATCGACAGTAAAGCTGAAGCGGATGGGATGTCCATCTTTACTTTAATGGAAAACTCTGGACAGGCATTGTTCAGAGAAGTATCCAGTTTAATTCAGAGGGAAGATGAAGTTGGAATCATCGCTGGGCAAGGAAATAATGGAGGTGACGCGATTGTCCTTGCGAGACTATTGCTGAATCACGGTTACAAGACTACGCTTATTTTGCCGTTTGGATTGCCAAAGTCTGAAGTTGCTCAACAGCATTTTTCTTATTTTATTACTTGTGGATATCCATACACCCAAACGATTGAAAATGAATATGATGTTCTGGTAGATGGGCTCTTTGGAATTGGGTTTAAACCGCCGTTTTCCAGTCATGCGGATCGAGTGCTTGCCTACTGGAACCAATCATTGGCTCTGAAAATTGCGATTGATATTCCTTCAGGTGTTGAAGCAGATAGAGGTAATGTAGTGACTGCCTTTAAAGCAGATTACACATTATGCTTACATGGGGTTAAGCCTTCAGCTTTTTTAGTACCTTCGGCCGAATACTATGGGACAGTCAAATCGTTGGATATTGGATTGGTGCAGCAATCAGGCTGGAGAGTATGGACAGAGGAAGATGTTAAACAAACATGGCCTGCTTTACCGAATAATCCGCACAAAGGATCATTTGGAACGGGCTTATTAATAGCAGGCAGTGAAGAAATGCCAGGCTGTGCACTTCTTTCCGGGCTAGGTGCTATGCGTTCAGGAATTGGCAAACTGACTATCGCAACCGATAAAAGTGTAGCACAAATTGTTTGTCAGAGACTTCCTGAAGCAACCTATTGGTATCATTCGCTTCAACAATTAAAAGAAAATAAACAGCTATCCAGTATGAAAGCAGCAGCAATCGGTCCAGGTTTGGATTTGGATGAACAATTGGAGGATAAAGTTCAATTTTTATTGAATCAACCTGATTTGCCTCTTATTTTAGATGCCGCTGCCCTGCAAAAAAGAGATTATCCAAAAGGGCGTCCTGCACCGGTTATTTTGACACCTCATCCTGGAGAGATGGCTCGAATTACAGGATTATCTTCTAAGTTGATCAATGAAAACCGCATTTCGGTTGCTCGTGAATTTGCTATTGAACATGAGGTTACAGTTATTTTAAAAGGAGTAAATACGGTTATCGCTTTTCCAGATGGTACTGGCTATATCAATCAAACGGGAAATCGAGGTCTTTCAAAAGGCGGTTCTGGAGACACTTTGCTTGGAATTATTTTAGGACTACTGTGTCAATCTGAACCTTTCTCACACTATACAACAGCCGTGTCGAATGCGGTTTATCTTCACGGTAAATCGTCAGAATATTGGGCGATTGAACGTGAACCGAGTGCAATGCTAGCAACAGATATTATGGAGGTTTGGCCATATCTTTTAAAAGAATTAAATTTAAAAAAATAGGAAAGAAAGGTATTAATTTAGCAAAAAAACGGGAATAGACAAATAAAAACTTGGAAAGGAGTCTCTTGATGAATCGAGTCTATACGTACACCAAGAAAGAAGAAGTCGTCAATGCGATTACTCATGGGATAGGAGCAGCTTTATCCTTTGCGGCCCTCATCTTAATGATTGTTTTTTCTATAACGAATGGAGCCGGCGATAGGCTATCAGTTGTTTTGGTCTATGGAATATCGATGTTGATGCTTTTTACATTCTCGACTCTGACTCATGCATTTCCTGAAGGCAAAGTCAAAGTGATTATGGAATTCTTTGATCATACCTCCATCTATTTATTTATTGCAGGGACATATACACCATATGCAATCATTGCAATTGGAGGGAAAACAGGATATACATTATTGGCGATTATCTGGACGTTGGCAATAGTCGGGATTGTTTTTAAAGCCATTTTCCTTAGAAAATTTGTCATTCTCTCTACAATAATCTATATCATCATGGGCTGGTTAATTGTTGTAGCATGGGAGCCGTTAAAAATGGCAGTTCCTCCAACCGGATTAATGATGCTTGTGTATGGTGGTTTATTATACACGCTAGGAAGCATCTTTTATGTATGGAGAGGGTTTCCTTATCACCATGCAATTTGGCATCTGATGGTATTGATTGCTTCTATCCTACACTTTTTGTCCATCTTTTTATATGTATTACCTATGTGAATTAAAAAAATGTCGATTCAATACTCCAACAAAGGTTTGGAGTTTGAATCGACATTTTTTAATATCTTCTTTGATTTTGTAAGAAATGTAATGTTTTCTCACCAACTGCTCGCGCGCTTTGTGGGTTTTGTCCTGTAATCACGCGTTCATTTTCCACCACATGAGAGGTGAAAGGAATGGCTGATTTTGTGAATTTTCTAGCTTTAGCTGTCAACTCATTTTGAAGCTTGAATGGTATTTTATGTGATGCAAACATGATCGTTTCTTCCATATTTGTATAACCAGTTACTGTTTTTCCTTCCAATAGATGAGTCCCATCTGATAATTCAATATTCAATAAAGCAGCAGGTCCGTGGCAAACAGCCGAAACGACACCACCTTTTTCATATATTTCAGCAGTCAATTTTTGAATGCTGGACTGGTTAGGGAAATCCCACATTGTTCCATGTCCGCCTGCAAAATAGATGCAGCCATATTCATCAGATTTAATCTCGTCAATCGAAGCAGTTTTATCCAATCTACTAATAAAGTAAGGATCCAGATAATATTCCTTCGTCCTGTTGTCCAGCAAGATAGGGAGAAGGCTTTTCGGATCCAGAGGAACTTTACCTCCTTTTGTGGATACTATATCAACCTCGTATCCAGCAAGTTTCAAACAATCATAAAAATGTACAAGCTCGCTTAACCATAAACCCGTTTTATCTTTTTCATTCTTCATATATTCATGGCTCGTTACAACAGCCAAAACTTTCTTTTTCGCCATTTAAAATCCTCCTATCTATAAAGTGTAATTTTAACATAAATTGACTCTAAGACATATTGATATGGTGCTGTAAAGAAAAGGAAATGGTGGGTGGTGATCAGTTTTCGCGCTTCATGGAATTAAATTAGATAGGTTGCGGTTTTGATGGGGATGGTACCTATTATTTCTAGTATGGGATGTTGTATAGGTGACGGACTATTCGTGGGTCTTTAGGATACGCTTCAATCTGGAATGAAACATATGAAACGCTAAAAAATAGAAGAAAATATTGCTTTTTTGATTTTGATCGCTATCAAAAAAATGAACGGCTAAGCCAACTGGAATTCAGGGCTCTAGCCGCCATAAAGTATTTTTATTATTTCTAATGTCTACTTGACAGGGAGCACTTCACTGTCTCCATTAAACAGGCCAGCAGCAAGGCGCAAAGGGGGGGAAAGAAAATCAGTTACTCAATTTAAATTGAGTTTTTCTTCTATTAGATTCATATTAGACTGCCGAGTTATTAACTAAATGACATGGTAGTAAATTCATTCGTATATTATATTTTGATCGTTTTGCTGTATAGTCTAGTTCCGTTTAAACTAACAATAATGGAGCTATCTAATAAAGTGAGGTAGTAATATAGAAAATTTGTACGTAATTGTTTCTATTCTTGATTCATACCATGATAAAAATATTTGCCTTTTCTCCCATTAAACACGAACAAGGTGCTTTTTAGATTCCATTATAGGACCGAATTTATTTTTTGCCTGTTATTTGTGAAGAAAAATACGGTTAGTAGGAAGCTTGATCTCAACTATGGTGTTTCCTTTTTTACTCTCGTAGGTCATTTTCCCTTGAAAGTCACTTATCACAATCCCTTGAATAATGGATAGTCCTAAGGTGAGTGGATTGGACATATCGAAATTTTCAGGAAAACCACTTCCATTATCTCTCACAGACAAGTAAATTATATCGTTGATCTTTTTACATTTTATAATAATTATGCCGGTATCATTAATAGAAAAAGCATGCTTAAAACAGTTAATGGCTAATTCATTGATTATCAATGCAATAGAAGTGGCTTTATTATAGGGGATAAAAATATCATCAAGTTCAAAATGAATTGTTATCCGTGGATTGTGATTAATAATGTTTAGGATTTCCTCAATTATTTGTTTAACATTAATAATACTTCTGCCTAATTTATTTTTTGAAAGTAGATTATGTACAGAAGCAATACTTTTTATTCTTGCAATAATACTGTCAAGTAAATCATCTATAGATTGATCAGGATTGTTTCTAACAAAAGTTTTCTGTAATGAGATAAGTCCCACGATTGATTGAAGATTGTTTTTGATCCGATGGTGACTTTCTTGCAGAAGAGCGGATCTTCCCATTAATCTCGTATCTTCGATTGCAATAGCGGCATGACGAGCTAAAGCTGATAAAAACTTTGCTTCTTCACTTGAATGAACATATAAGTTTTCATATGAAACCTGAATAATACCTGTTACTTGGGAACGAATCAAAACTGGGATACAGATAATTGTTTTTACATTTTCTATATTTTTAAACAGTGAGGTGAAAATTATATCATTTTTATTAGCGTAGTAGATAGCATTCTGCTTCGCTATTTTTACAAGAGCTTCATTTGACAATTGAGATTTCAAATTTTGTTTATTTTTAAATTCGAAATCATCAATAATACTCCAAGTAAATTCATCAATTAATTTAATCGAACTGCTGTCAGCATTCATAACGCGTGTAACTTCTTTTGCTAAGAGCAATAATACATCCTTTAACTCATATTCCGATGTCAGGAATTCTGCAGCCTTAAAAACAGCGTCAAGAACAGCTTTAGTCTCATCATCTTTATATTCATCATTCCTATTAAAACTGTAATCTTCAATTTTATTAAGGAAATTTTTAGGGTCGGCTTTTGCTTCATCAGCTGTAGTTTCTGCCGTGATTTTACCTTTAGAGAATATTGAAATTCGGTCGGCTAGTTTTAAAGCATCCTCCCATTGTTTTGTAATATAGATTATGCTTTTGCCCAGTTCTTTGTATTTTTTCATTATGTTATATAATTTAGAAGCATTAGTAGTTGATAGTCCTTCCATTGGCTCATGTATAATAATAATTTCGGGTTTTTGAATAAAACCTCTTGCAATATATATTAATCTTCTTTCTTCATCGGATAAATATTTAACCTTCATTGTATGGTCAAACTGAAAATCCAAATCAGTTAAGACATTCTTAGCACTGTTCTTCACTCTTTGCCAATCAATAAGAGGAATAAATTTATGTTTTGGAAGACTAGATAAATTAAGATTTTCGGCAATAGAAAAGTTGTTTATCAATAAGGGCTCATGATGTAAAATGGAAATTTTATTACTAGCTTGTTTTGTGTTTGTTAGTATTTTGTTTTTAAATTTAATTTCACTTTCTAGGCTAGGTTTTTCTATTAATCTATTGATTGCTTGCATGAAAACCTTTTGCTCAGAACTATTCTTCATAATAAACGCGTGAATTTCTGAATACATGAGATTAAAACTAAGATTGTCTATATCTCCATCAGGACTTGTAAATTTTACATTATTACACTCTAAAATAAACTCACTCAAGTGAAAACCTCCAACCAAAGAAAAAGATAGTAATATTAGAAAAGTGATTATGAATTTATTGGTATATGATTACAGACTCTTCCTATTCAATCCTTATTGTACCATAATTGGCATATGGTTGATTTTTCTTTCTTTCTTAGAAAAGTATCTATATAATTTAATCATAACGACATAGGTCTTTCAGCTAAAAAATCTTCTATAAATATATAACAATGATTAATTGGGTGGTGATAAGCTTGTTCCAGTCTTTACGAATTTTGATAGCTGAAGATGAATTTTTAGTATTAATGGCAATAAAGTCCTATGTAGAAACGCTAGGTCATGAAGTTGTTGGAATTGCGACAGATGGAGAGAATGCGGTTGAATTAGCATTAGAAAAAAAGCCGGATCTTGTAATCATGGATATTAATATGCCTAACCTTGATGGAATTGAAGCGATTAGAAAGATTAATGAAATCCTATTTATCCCAAGTATTATTGTAAGCGGTTACCACGATGAAAAACTAATTAACAGAGCAAAAAAAGAAGCTGTACTTTATTATTTATTAAAGCCTATTGATATTGAAGATTTGAAAATCGCCATAATTATAAGCTTAGCTAATTTTGAAGAAATAAAGAGTTTGCAGGAAGAGTTAAAAAATACAAAGCATACATTGGAAGCTCGAAAACATATTGAAAAAGCAAAAGGGATTTTAATGGAACGAATGAATTTGAAAGAGGCAGAAGCAATGAGACGTTTACAGAAAATGAGCCGCGATAATAACAAAAAATTAGTTATAATTGCAAAAGAGCTTATTGAAGCAGATTCATTATTTCGTATTAATGAGTAAATAGTTATACTAATAAATTTAACAAGAGTGTTTTTTAAAAAATTCAAAATATCTATTGACCAGGGGGGGAATATTATAATACAATATAGACACAGTGATAAAAAGTGATTTTTTCGATTACTATACTCATGTCTGGTATAGGAGTAAAGTTATTTAAAATTAATTAAATATTATAAATTTTATACTTAGGATTGGTATAAGGTTTATTATGGCTATGGGTGCCTTAAATATGTAATCTTTTATTCTCTTAATTGGGAGTGTAATTGTATTGCGTGCTTTAAGGTACCCATATTTGTTTTTATGCTAAAGATTTATTCTGAAAGGGGTGATACGAAGGTTGTAAAAGGAATGAAATAAAAAAGCGAACATATTTATAAAAGTATTTTGGCCTAATCTAAAAAACACTGGCCTTTTTAATGAAATAAAAATGTAAACGCTTTATATTCTCTCTTTTTATACCATTCTTTTTATTTTTAACATATTAATTAAATAAAATGGAGGTAAATGTAAATGAAAAATTTTAAAAAAGCAATAGTACTTTTTCTAGCATCACTTTTACTTATTGCAGCAGGATGTTCCAAAGAAAGCAATAGTGAAGCAGAGGGGAAATCGAAAGCGGGTTCAATTAAAATTGGTATGTCATTTCAAGAAATGAATAATCCATATTTCATTTCGATGAAAGAGGCTTTTGAAGAGGCAGCTAAAAGTATTGGTGCTGAAAAAACATACATTGCTGACGCTCAACATGACGTAACAAAACAAATTAATGATATTGATGACATGATCCAAAAAGATATTGATATCCTATTAATCAATCCTACTGATAGTGAAGGTGTCGAGGGAGCAGTTGAAGCTGCGAAAAAGGCAGGAGTTATTGTAGTAGCAATTGACGCTCAAGCTAAAGGTCCAATTGACTCTTTTGTAGGTTCAAAAAACTATGATGCTGGTTATTTAGCTGGGAAACAAATGGCTGAAGATTTAGGTGGGAAAGGGAAAGTTGCAGTTCTGGATGGAATTCCAGTTGTCCCTATATTAGAGCGTGTGCGTGGATTTGAGGATGCTGTTAAAGAACACAAAGGAATTGAAATTGTTGACATGCAAAATGGGAAGCAGGATAGGGCGGAAGCAATGAAGGTAACAGAAAACATGATTCAAGCCAATCCAGATTTAAAAGCAATCTTTAGTGTTAATGACGAAGGGGCATTAGGTACACAAGGAGCTATTGAAGCATCAGGCAAAGATATATGGATTTATAGTGTTGATGGACATCCAGAAGCTATTGAAGCGATTACAAAGGGTGGAGTATTTAAGGCAACTACTGCACAATTCCCAAGAGACCAAGTAAGAATAGGACTTGGTATGGCGTTGGCTAAACTTTGGGGTTCTGAAGTGGTTCCAACTGAAGTTCCAATTGATGTAGAGCTACAAACAAAAGAAAACGCTTCAGGTTTTAGCTGGTAATCTTTACGATTAGGCGTTCATGCTAATTTTGCAGAGCGCCTATCCTACAGATGGTATAGAAGGATGGTGATTGCTGTGGATAACATATTGGAAATTAAGAATATAACAAAGGAATTTCCTGGAGTAAAAGCGCTAAAGGATGTAAGTTTCAATATTAAACGTGGAGAAGTTCATGCATTAGTAGGAGAAAATGGCGCTGGTAAATCAACATTAATGAAAATTCTCTCTGGTGTGTATGCTCCAACTACCGGAAAAATTCATTTAGATGGCCAAGAAGTTGAATTCAAGGATCCAAAGCAAGCACAACAATTAGGAGTAAGTATTATCCACCAAGAATTCAGTTTAATTCCTTTTTTAAGTGGTGTAGATAATATTTTCCTGGGTCGTGAGATAAAGCAAGCTAATGGATTGTTAAATAAAAAGAAGATGAAGAAAAAAGCAACAGAAGTTTTACAAAGACTAGATGCAGATATTGATATTAATATACCTGTAACAAAATTAAGTGTAGCAAATCAACAATTTATAGAAATTGCAAAATCGATTGCTATTGATACAAAAGTCTTGATTTTTGATGAACCAACTGCAAGTTTAACTGGTAAAGAAATCGATAAATTATTTGAGTTAATCGAGAAATTGAAGGCCGATGGTGTAACCATTATATATATATCGCATCACTTAGAAGAAATCCTTGAAATATGTGACCGCTTTACCTGTTTGCGTGATGGAGAGTTTGTTGGAACCCGGAATATAAAGGAATCTACAAAGCAAGAAATTGTAAAGATGATGGTAGGTCGTGAAATAATCAATGCGTTCCCTGATAACCCGGTCAAAACAGGAAATGGAGAAATGTTATTAGAAGTTAAACGGATGAATAACAAAGAAATCCATGAAATACAATTCACCCTGAAAAAGGGAGAAATCATTGGAATTGCTGGGCTTGTTGGCTCTGGTCGAACAGAGGTTGTTAGAGCACTGATGGGCGCTGATGAAGCTAAAGATAAAGAAGTGTATATCAATGGGCAAAAAGCGATTATTAAAAACCCAACTGACGCACTGGCACATGGAATAGCATTGATTCCAGAAAGCAGAAAAACACAAGGACTAGTACTAAGTCAATCTGTAAAAAATAATATTAGTATTCCTATTTTAAAAGATTTAACTAACTACATAAGGATTATAAATAAAAAGAAAGAAAATGAAATTGTTGAGCAATCAATATATAATTTGCTAATCAAAACACCAAGTAGTTCACAACTGGTTAAAAACCTTAGTGGAGGTAATCAGCAAAAGGTGGTTTTAGCCAAATGGTTAAATACAGATTGCAAAATATTGATCTTCGATGAACCTACCCGTGGAATTGATATAGGGGCTAAGGAAGAGATTTATAAGCTTATGAGGAAATTAGCAAATGAAGGACTTTCGATAATTATGATTTCCTCTGAGTTACCTGAGATTTTGGGGATGAGTGATCGAATTCTTGTTATGCACAAAGGAAGAATTAAGGGAGAACTTCAGGGAAGTGAAGCGACTCCAGAAAAAGTAATGTATTTTGCAACGGGTGGTGCGAATGGATGAGAGAATTAGATATTAAAAGAAATGGAGTAAACATTAAAGGATTATTTAAAAATCCTGAAATGCTAACGTTATTAGGCTTTTTAGTATTATGTATATTCTTCACTTTCACAGCTGACAGTTTTTTTACAGCAGATAATATCTCAAATATAATTAGGCAGGTTTCTATCAACGGAATATTAGCAGTTGGTATGACATTTGTTATCCTAACTGGTGGTATTGATTTGTCAGTTGGATCTGTTATGGCACTTGCAGGAACAATCATTGCCGGAATGATGATAAATGTCGGATTATCGCCGATTGTTGCTGTTCTGATTGGTATTGTATTAGGTGCTGTTCTTGGATATATCAATGGTGTATTTACTGCATATGCAAAAATACCGGCGATTATAATTACATTAGCAATGATGGAAGCTTCACGTGGTTTGGCACTTCTTTATACAGGTGGTTATCCTCTTTCAGGTCTGCCAAGCTCATATGGTTTTATTGGCAGAGGATATTTATTCGGAGTTATCCCAATGCCCGCCGTTATCATGATTTTAGTTTTTATAGCAGCTTATATTATCTTGAACCATTTACCTATTGGTCGTTATATATACGCACTGGGTGGTAATGAAGAAGCTGTAAGGTTATCTGGGATAAAAGTTAAGCGTATCAAAACCTTTGTCTATGTAGTCAGTGGTGTAACGGCTGCGATAAGCGGAATGATCATGACTTCAAGGCTTTCTTCTGGACAGCCAATGGCAGGAGAAGGTTATGAATTAGATGCAATCGCTGCAGTAGTATTAGGTGGAACGAGTATTGCAGGTGGGCGCGGCCATATTTTTGGAACATTATTAGGAGCGCTTCTAATAGGAGTATTGAGTAATGGGTTAAACCTAATGGGTGTTTCACCATATGTTCAACGTGTACTAAAAGGTGTAATTATCGTTGCGGCCATCTATTATAGTAGCTCGCGACAAAAAGACTAAGCTACTAGAATAGCAAGTAAACATTTGTGAGTACAAAGTGATTCAATTACATTGGTTGTTAAATTTAATCAATAGGGAGATGTTGAAAAATGTCAGTTTTGTCGGAAACAATGAAAGCAGTGGTAGCATATGGTCCAGAGGATTATCGAGTGGAGGAAGTGAAAGTTCCTAAGGCAGGGCCGGGGGAAGTTATCATAAAAGTTGAAGCTTGTGGTATTTGCGGGAGTGACTTAAAGGCATACCATGGTTCTGCAATGTACTGGGGTGGAGAGGATCCTTGGATGAAAGCACCTGTCATTCCAGGACATGAATTCTATGGAATTGTTGCTGAACTAGGAGAGGGATCAGCTGAGAAGCATGGGTTGAAGGTTGGCGATCGAGTAACAACAGATCAAATAAATCCTTGTGGAAAATGTAAGTTCTGTAAGACTGGTAAGTATTGGATGTGTGATATTCACAATATTTACGGTTTCCAAAAAGATGTTGCTGAAGGAGCATGGGCTGAGTACATGAGATTCAGCGATACTGCAACTATTTATAAAATTACTGATGGAGTAACGCCTGAAGAAGCGGCTTTAGTTGAGCCGATGGCTTGTGCAGTTCATACAATTCAAAGAGCAACAATTGAATTTGAAGATGTTGTTGTACTAGCAGGTGCTGGAACACTTGGATTATGTATGCTTCAACTCATCAAATTAAAAACACCTAAGAAATTAATCGTATTAGATGGAAATGATAATCGCTTAGCTGTTGCGAAAAAATTCGGTGCTGATCTTGTGATTAATCCGCTTAAAGAGGATGCCATTAAAATTGTTAAAGATTTAACAGATGGCTACGGCTGTGATGTATATATTGAAGCTACCGGTCATCCAAGTGGTGTTACACAAGGGCTAGAAATGATTAGAAGGCTTGGAAGATTCATTGAATTTAGCGTGTTTGGTTCAGATGTAACAACTGACTGGAGCGTAATTGGTGATAGAAAAGAATTGGATATTAGAGGGTCACACTTAGGTCCATACACATATCCAATTGCGATTGATTTATTTGAACGTGGTCTATTAACTGCTGAAGGGATTGTAACTCATAGCTACAAAGTCGAAGACTTTGAAGAAGCTATGGAAATGGCGCACAATCCAGAAGCTATTAAAGTTTTATTAAAACCTTAATTAATAATCTGAAAATATTGATCTTACGTTCGGTAAAATAACTTTGCTGAATGGGATGCAGGGCAGCGGCTTCTGAGAATAAATGATGTATCCAGGTGAAAGCATATGACATAAAGGTCGTGGACCGCTTCTGCAGAAGGCGACTGCCCGTACCAAAATTAGTAATGTACCAAAATGAAAATATAGAACAGTGACCATTAGTATACTTTTTCACGAAATTGCAGCTTCCACTTTATGGGAAGCGGATGAAGGGTGATAAGATGGATTATTTAATAGGTGTTGATATAGGTACTCAAGGAACAAAAGCAGTCCTAATTAATCCTAATGGGAAAGTGCTTGCACATAGCTATAAGGGATATGACGTTGAAAAACCTAAATCTTCATGGGCGCATCAGTGGCCAGAACCATGGGTAGAGGCAACAAATTATACCATTAAATCTGTTGTTGAGAAATCAAATATTGGCCCGGAAAATATTAAGGGTGTTGCAATTAGTAGTTTATATGGGGGTTCTGGTATCCCTGTTGATAAAGATATGAACCCGTTGTCACCTTGTTTAATTTGGATGGATCGAAGAGCTGAGAACGAAGTGGAATGGGTGAAGGAAAACATTGATCTTGATGAATTATTCGAGGTAACTGGAAACTCTGTTAATTCTTACTTTGGTTTCACAAAAATTCTTTGGATAAAAAATAATCTACCAAAGGTTTGGGAAGAAACGAAATACTTTTTACCGCCAGCACCATATGTTGTGTACACATTAACAGGGGAAGTAGCAGTGGACTATTCTTCTGCGGGTAATATTGGTGGTGTATTTGACCTTAAGGGAAGAAAGTGGTCAAAAGAAATGACTGAAAAACTAGGCATTCCTTTAAGTTTTTTTCCTGATCGACTTGTAGAATGCACTGAAATTGTTGGTGGAATTACTGAGGAAGCATCTAAAAAGACGGGCTTAAAGGTAGGTACTCCTGTGATTTGTGGTGGTGTTGACGCGCCTGTTGCAACATTAGGAGCAGGAGCGCTCATTGAAGGCAATCATGTTGCTATGCTGGGCACTTCGATGTGTTGGGGCTTTATCACAAAGACTCCAAACTTATCTCCAAATCTAGTAAGCTTCCCTAATAGCATTGATTCCCATGACTATATTTATACCTTCGGTGGCGCGGCGACAGCAGGAGCTGCATTAAGATGGTTCAGAGATGTTATTGGCGAAAGTGAAATAGAAGCAGAGAAAAGGTTAGGCATCAACGCTTATACGTTATTGGATTTACACGCAAAAGACATTCCGGCAGGTTCTGATGGATTATTGGTTCTTCCGTATTTCATGGGCGAAAGAAGCCCTATTTGGGACAGCGACGCTCGTGGTTTAATTCTCGGATTAAGCTTAGTACATACGAAAGGTCATATGTATAAAGCATTTATGGAAGGTGTGGCTTATTCTCTTCGTCACAACATGGAAATGGTTGCAGGTACAAAGGCGAAACTAGATGCAGAAATTATCATAAGCGGTGGTGGTTCTAAATCAATGAACTGGCCGCAAATCTATGCTGATGTAACTGGCCATCCGGTAAGAATAATCAAAAATGACGTAGAGGCCCCATTAGGGGATGCTCTTTTGGCTGGACTTGCAACAGGTGTCATCACAGATCCTAAAATTGTTATAGATTGGCTAGAATTTGATGAAATGATATTGCCAAACCCTGAAAATAAGAAGAAATATGACCAATACTATGAACAGTACAAAGAATTATATGAAAATACAAAACATATTATGAAAGCTGTTAATAGTATCGAAAATAAATAAAAAGATAGCTCGGCATTTGCCGAGTTTTCTTTATAGAACGGAGTGATTTTTATATGTTAGAAGAATTAAAACAAAAAGTATTAGAAGCAAATTTAGAGTTGCCGAAAAGAGATTTAGTCATATTCACTTGGGGGAATGTCAGTGGAATTGACCGTAAAAAAGGACTTGTTGTCATTAAACCAAGTGGAGTTTCCTATGAAGATTTAAGAGAAGAGGATCTGACGGTAGTAGACTTAGAAGGTAATATCATTGAAGGTGATCTTAATCCATCGTCAGACACTGCGACGCACTTAATCCTTTATAAGGCATTTCCGGAAATAGGAGGGGTAGTTCACTCCCATTCTCCATGGTGCACAAAATGGGCACAATCAGGACGATCTATTCCTGCATACGGAACTACACATGCGGATTATTTTTATGGAGACATTCCTTGTACTCGACAAATGACTTCGTTTGAAATTGAAAATGAATATGAAAAGAATACGGGTAAAGTTATTGTAGAAACTTTCCATGGTATTAACCCAACTTCTATTCCAGGTGTAATTGTAAATAGCCACGGTCCTTTTAACTGGGGAATAGATCCAATGAAGGCAGTTGAAAATGCATTAGTAATGGAGGAAGTTGCGAAATTTGCCTACTATACTCAAAGTCTATCACCAAAAATTGATTCCATAGACCAATATTTACTGGATAAACATTTTTTGCGTAAGCATGGAAAAGATGCATATTACGGTCAAAAAAGAGTTGAAAGTTAATGTAATTGGCTATAACATAATGGCTGTTATACGCAGAACGAGCAGAATTGTAAACCTTATTAGGTTATCTCTAATGCACTTGATAATTAAGGGAAATATTAATAAGGTCACTTATTAAAAAAAGTATCAATGGAACCAAGTAGAGGATAAATAATATTGCCTTCAGACTTTTATAAAAATGCATTATCTCGATTAGATTCTTTACTAGAAAATATATTAGGGTGATTCGTAATACTAAACAGGGATATCGATATTTTTAACATAAGGTAGTACAAATACCTTTACAAGAAATGACTTACTTTATTGGTAAGTCATTTTATTTATAAGCCCAACATGGTGTAATTTCGATATCCATTGAAGGAGTAGTAGTTGTTTGCTTTAAGAAAACTTTTCTTGGTTTCGTGGAATCTGAAGGAAACGAGCCGTGAATTTCCTACCTATGAATACAATCCTCATAGAAGGGCAGGTTTCATTGGTTGAGCTTATAGGACGAAACAAATAATAGGACGTATGATTTGTGGTTTACGCTATCTAGAATGCAATTCGAAAAAAACTTTATTTTTAGTATCGTTTATTACGAAAGCGATTTCCATGAAATTGGGTAAAAATTCAAATAAGTAGTTGATTTTTCAGATAATTACATTTATAATTTCTTGTGAAAGCGGTTTCTTTACTGTGAATTATGGAATGATACCAGCCTTTTAGAAACCGGTTTCTAAAAAGTGGTGCTATTATCATATTTTTAAATGAATAGTATGGTAAAGGAGGTAGGAAGCGTATAAGTATGGTTCAAAATTTTCATATTCTTTTTGATGAACGTTTGAAAAAACAATAATAGGGGGTTTTACAATTGAAAAGCTTAAAAAAATTGGCTGCAATCGGATTATCAACGGTCCTGGCGCTGTCATTGGCAGCATGTAAGGATGAAGAAAAGACTTCTTCAAACGGTGGTAAAAGTGGTGAAAAAGTTACTCTGGATTTCTGGACATTCGGAGCTACGAATTATGAGGATCTTGCGAAGGAATATGAGAAGGAAAATCCAAACGTCACTATTAAAGTAAGAGCAGCTGAAACAGCAGACCATCATGATGCTTTATTTACCGCTTTATCGGCTGGAAGTGGAGCGCCTGATATCACGATGTTGGAAATTGACCAATTAGACCGTTTTAAAGCAGCACAGGATCGCTTTGAAAACTTATATGACCTTGGTGCAAAAGATATTCAGGATCAGTACTTAGATTGGAAATGGAAAACAGGTGAGAATGATAGTGGCGATTTCTTGATTGGTCTGCCAACAGATATTGGACCGAAAGCCTTGTACTATCGTGCAGATTTATTTGAAGCTGCAGGTCTTCCAACAGATCCAGAGGAAGTAGCCACACTGATTAATTCACCAAAAGCTTTTGAAGAAGCTGGTGTGAAGGTGAAGGAAAAAACAGGCAAGGTATTTATAGATAGTATCGAAATGGCATTCAGAGCTTACTTGGATGGTGCAGAAACAACATTCCTTAATTCTAAAGGGGAGTTATTGATCGAAGAGGACGGTAACGCTGTTAAAGAAGCTTATGATTATGCTGTGAAATTGAATGAAATGGGTATTGTTGGTAAATTTGAAATGTGGTCTCCGGAGTGGGCAAATGCTGTAAATAAAGGTGAATTTGCTGCTGAATTAGGGGCTGGATGGTTAAAAGGCTGGATGGAAGGGAATGCGCAAGAAGCTTCCGGTAAATGGAGAGTTGCGACATTGCCATCTGAATTTGCGGCAAACTGGGGTGGCTCATTCATCTCCATACCAAGCGAAACGAAAAATGCGAAAGAAGCATATAAATTTACTTCATGGTTAGTTTCTCCAGACAATCAACTAAAATCCTTCCAAGACAAGGGACTTTTCCCTTCCGCACAAGCTGTATATGAAATGGATGCTTTCAAAACAAACGAAGATGCTTTCTTTGGCGGTCAAGCAACAGCACCTGTATTTGCAAAAGCAGCACAGGATATCAGTGGGGCTGTTTATAAAGGAGAAAAATACTTCCCAATCTATTCAGAAGTATTGAATGGCTTAAAGAACGTTCAAAATAAAGGAACGGATCCTGAAAAAGAATGGAAAGCCGCTGTTAAACGCTCCAAGGGCTTACTAAACCGGTAATTTCAATAGATTACTAATAAGGTGGGAATCGGCGTGACTTTCATGGATACGTCGCTCCCATCTTTGATAAGAAAAGAGGTGTGAAAATGGATCCAGTGAAAGCGAATCCTAGTATGAACGAAATCAAAGTTAAAAAGAAGCGAGCTAGATCTGAGGCAAAAAAAGATATGTATTCCGCTTATTTATACATTGCTCCTTTCTTTATCATTTTTGCGATTATTGGTTTATATCCTATGATTTTCAGTATTTATTTAGCATTTCAAAAGTGGAACGGTCTCAGTCCCATGGTCTCAGTGGGGTTGGATAATTTTAAGGTTGTTTTAACAGACCCTCTATTTTGGAAGGCTGTTTATAATACGATTGTTATGGGCATTATGGGCACGGCTCCGCAAATTGTGTTTGGAATCATTTTTGCTTATCTGTTAAATCTAGCCTTCCTAAGATTTAAAAACTTCTTCAGAGTCACTATTTTTATGCCTTATATTACATCAATGGTTGCGGTAGCCTTGATTTTCAGTGTGCTGTTTAGTAATCATGAATCCTCCTTAGCCAATTATGTTCTTAGTTTAGCAGGTCTTGATCCAGTAAGCTGGGCAAGTTCAGAATGGGGAACGAAAATTGCGATATCCATTATGGTCTTTTGGCGATGGGTTGGCTATAATACAATCATTTACCTAGCAGGGATTCAGAGTATTCCCAATGATTTGTATGAAGCTGCCACGATTGATGGGGCAAATAAAACCCAACAATTTCGTTACATAACCATTCCTATGTTAAAACCATTTATTATACTGACTGTCTTTACTTCTACCGTTGGAGCTTTGCAGCTGTTTTCCGAGCCTACTATATTTATGGGAACAGGCGCCTTTACAAGAGATGAGGCTATGACGATCGTTATGTACCTGTATCGTGATGCTTTCAGATTGCAATCCTTTGGTACTGCTTCTGCAACAGCTATTATTTTGCTGGTATTAATCTCAGTGATTGCAGCAATCAATGTATACGTAACTTCTGGAGTTGGAAGAAAAAGGAGGGGTGGGAAATGAATAAAAATAAAAAAGTGAGGAAATTTTCCATAAGCAAACTATTAGTTTATACCTTATTGGGCATCTCCTCCTTATTATCCTTGTTCCCGTTTTATTGGATGTTTGTAATGGCGACTAGTCCAAGCTCGGCCTTTAACTCGATTCCTCCCACCCTTACACCGGGGAATATGTTAGTTGAAAATTTTAAAAAGGTATTAAATCAAATTGATTTCTTCGGTTCGATGTGGAACTCATTTGTCATTTGTGCCATTGTAACAATCGTTGTTCTATTCATTAGTTCATTGGCCGGTTTTGCCTTTGCTAAGTTTACATTCCGGGGAAAAAATGTACTATTTATCGCGATTTTGCTAACGATGATTATTCCGCCGCAATTGGGTTTAATCCCTCAATATTTCCTTATATCAAAGGCGGGCATGCTTGATACATTACCAGGGGTAATGGTGCTGTTCTTTTTAAATCCTTTGGGTATCTTTCTCATGAGGCAATATATTAGTAAATCGGTTCCTGATGAACTTATCGAAGCAGCAAAGTTAGATGGCTGTTCGAACTTTAGAATTTATCGCAGTATCATCGTGCCGATTACTCTCCCTGCATTTGCAACGTTGGGTATTATTGTCTTTACGGCAGTATGGGGTGAGTTCCTATGGCAGTTTACCGTGTTAAGAGATCCGGAAAATTATACGATTCAGGTAGCATTGGCTCAATTAAGCAATACACATAATGTGGATTTTGGAATGATTATGTCAGGTGTATTTTGGGCAACAGTACCGTTATTACTAGTATTTTTATTTTTCAACAGGTTGTTTATTTCGAGTATTACTGAAGGCTCAGTTAAATAAACATTCCTTCCAAATTTTATGCTTAACTATTGAAACTCCTATTAACCTAAAAATGGGTAACCAAACTACTCGCATTTAGAAGGGATTAACATGAATTTAACGATTAAAGATATTGCACAAATGGCCAATGTATCTCAAGGTACAGTTTCAAAAGTAATCAATAATTATGAGGGAATAAGTGAAAAAACGAAAAAAAAAGTGATGGATATTATTAACCAAAGTGGTTACGAGCCAAACTTTTCTGCCAGATCATTGGCTACGAAAAAGTCAAATCTAATTGGGTTAATTTATGCCGGAAGAATTAATGTTGATATGACCCATCCTTATTTTAATGAGGTTATCTCTTCATTTAAAAAGAATATAGGTTTACTGGGTTACGATATTTTAATGTTTTCAAACGAACATTTTCAGTCGGATAATGGAAGTTATTTAGCAAGATGCCGGCATTTTAATGTGGATGGCTGTTTAATTATTGCTGGTGAAGAGGTGGAGGAATCTACCTACGCTTTAGCTTTAGCCGGCCTGCCCTGTATCGGAATCGATATTGAATTAAAAGGGCCAAAGGCTAGCTATATTATGACTGATAATTTGGGCTTGTCGAGAAAAGTGGTGGAATATCTGTATCTTCATGCTATTAAAAAGATTGGTTTTATTGGCGGTATATTTGATTCTCCTGTTTCGATCTTTCGCAAAAAAGGTTTCCTGGAAGCACTGAATCAATTTGGACTCGAAATTTGTGAGGACTGGATTCAATACGGTGATTTTCATGAGGAAAGCGGGTATGCGGCAATGAAGAAAATCCTGTGCTCTAAAACGCTGCCAGAAGCAATTTTTGCGACATCAGATATGATGGCCCTCGGAGCTTTGCAAGCTATTAAAGAAGCAGGCTTAAGCTGTCCAGATGATATCCGGTTAATTGGCTGTGATGATATTGCAGCCTGCCGTTATAGTTCTCCAAAATTAACAACGGTGAAACAGGATAAGGAAAAGTTCGGTAAATTATCCGCCTATATGCTCGACGATTTAATTAATGATAGATCCCAATTAAAACCGGTATTTATTGATTCCGAATTAATTATCCGAGAATCCTGTTAATCAAAGTTTCATAGACTTCGAGGTTCACAGAAGCTGATAAATTCTGATGTTTTCGATGTATGAAGCTATTTTATAACCCATAAGAAACACAGATATATTGGATATGATAATTGTATGAAAAATTGGGTTGCTGGAGGTTATATAGTGAATTACTATGCGGTACTTGATGTTGGTGGCTCTGCCATTAAATATGCACTTATGGATGAAACGGGATGTTTTATTGAAAAATCCTCACTTCCAACTCCTAAAGAGAGTCTTACCGAATTTATAAATACAATTGATATGATCGTGAAGGATTTTAAAAATAAATATGTGATAAAAGGTCTGGCGGTGAGTATGCCTGGTGCGGTAAATATTGAAACCGGGATCATAGAGGGGATCACAGCACTCCCTTATATCCATGGCCCTAATATAAAAGAACTCCTTCAGGAACGGACAAATTTACCGGTAGAATTGGAGAATGACGCTAATTGTGCTGGTTTGGCGGAGGGCTGGATTGGTGCAGCAAAGGATGTACAGGATTATCTTTGTATAGTGATTGGCACCGGTATAGGCGGTGCCGTCGTACTCGATAAAAAAGTTCGGCATGGGAGAAATGGGTTTGCTGGAGAATTCGGATATATGAAGATGGAGGGCTATTTGGGAACACAACCAGCAGAAACCTATAGCACGTTGGCAGCCGTAGGAGGCTTGATCAAGCAGGTTGCTAAACGAAAAGAGAGAGACCCCGATACTTTTACCGGTAAGATGATCTTTGAGCTTGCTGAACAGGGTGACACAGAGGTACAGGAAGAGATTGATAAGTTTATGCGTCGGCTTGCTGTTGGCATATATAATCTACAATTTATTCTGGATCCGGATAAGATTTTGATTGGCGGTGCAATCAGTAATCGCGAAGCATTTATCGACAAGATTAATGAAACATTAAACGAAATGAAATATGAAACAGATGGATTAACGGTCAAAGTTGAAAAATGTCAGTTTGGAAATGATTCGAATCTAATTGGTGCTTTGTATCATTTTTTACAGCGGCAGAAGGACTCCATTTTGGTTTAAAGCTAGATTGGGAGAATGTCTAAGTGACTATGTTATAAAAGGAAAAGACAACATTCAGACGGAAGGGAGACTAAAGCGATATGTATAAAACATTAAAACCGTTTCCGACAGACTTTTTATGGGGAGCTGCTTCTGCTGCCTATCAAATTGAAGGTGCATGGGATATAGACGGAAAAGGGGTTAGTAATTGGGACCAATTTGTACGTATCCCGGGTAAGACATATAAAGGGACGACGGGAGATGTCGCAGTAGACCATTATCATCGTTATAAGGAAGATGTCCGTTTAATGGCAGAAATGGGTTTAAAGGCGTACCGTTTTTCTGTATCATGGCCGCGTATTTTTCCAAATGGAAGAGGTGAAATCAACGAGCAGGGACTCGCCTTTTATGATGATTTGATTAATGAGCTGCGAAAATATCAAATTGAGCCTATCTTAACCTTGTACCATTGGGATTTACCACAAGCACTTCAGGACGAATATGGCGGATGGGAGTCCAGAAGAATCATTGAGGATTTTACGAATTATAGTGTGGAATGTTTTAAACGCTTTGGAGATCGTGTGAAGTACTGGGTCAGCTTAAATGAACAAAATATTTTTACTCGCCATGGATATGATCAAGGTTCACATCCACCGGGCGTAAAGGATACAAAGTTATTCTACCAAGTGAATCATCACGCAAACCTGGCCAATGCCAGTGTCATCAAAGCATTCCGTCAATATGTCCCGGATGGACAGATTGGTCCGAGCTTTGCCTATGGTCCAGCTTACCCGGCATCTTCAAAGCCGGAAGATATTTTGGCTGCTGAGAATGCAGAGGAGTTGAATAGCCATTGGTGGATGGATATATATACTTGGGGAAAATACCCGAAGGCAGCATGGAACTACTTGGTTGAAGAAGGTCTTGCTCCTGAAGTGGAAGAGGAGGACTTTGTTTTATTAAGAGAAGGTAAGCCAGACTTTATGGGCTTAAACTATTACCAAAGCTCGACCTTTGAAGTCAATCCTTTAGAAGGCGGAGTGGGTGCCGGTGAAATGAATACAACCGGGATCAAAGGGACATCAAAGGATTCTGGAATTCCAGGACTATACAAAACTACGAAGAATCCAAACCTTGAACGGACGAATTGGGATTGGAATATTGATCCGCAAGGGCTGAGAACTGCGCTGCGCCGAATCACAAACCGATATGATTTGCCGATATTGATAAGTGAAAATGGACTCGGTGCATTTGATAAGGTAGAGGAACATGACCAAATCCATGATGATTACCGGATCGAGTACCTTCAGGCTCATGTGAAAGCAATTCAAGACGCCATTTCTGATGGTTCCGAAGTGATTGGCTATTGTGTCTGGTCTTTCACAGATTTACTAAGTTGGTTGAATGGTTTCCAAAAACGCTACGGGTTCGTCTATGTTAATCAGCACGAAGAAGGCACGCATGACTTACGCCGTATCAAAAAGGATAGCTTCTATTGGTACAAGCAAGTCATTGAATCGAATGGAATTTAGAGAAAGCGGAGGAATACTTCGCTTTCTTTTTTATGCAATCAATTAAGAGTTTTGTTTCTATTGCGATTAAAAAACTTCTGTATACATTTCTTTGAAAAAGTAAGTATATGAATTGAAGGTAAATAGGGTCGACGAAAGGCACAAAGTATATTTTTAAGGGCAAAAAAGCATTTATAATAGCTTTCATCGAAAATGATGGATTTAACTCAGTCTACTTGACCATGCAAATAATGCTTGTCTACATACAATATTTTATACCAACAAGAAAGGAGGAAATATCAATGAGTTCAATAAGAATTGAGGATTTACTTGCATTTATACAAGCTCAACTACAAAAGCAACAACAGCAACAATTAAGCAATCAAGAAAACGATCAAGATCAAGATCAAGAAACAGATCAAGAAACAGACCAAGATCAAGACCAAAATCAAGATCAAGATCAAGATCAAGACCAAGACCAAGATCAAGACCAAGACCAAGACCAAGATCAAGATCAAGATCAAGACCAAGACCAAGATCAAGACCAAGACCAAGACCAAGACCAAGATCAAGATCAAGATCAAGATCAAGACCAAGATCAAGACCAAGACCAAGACCAAGACCAAGATCAAGATCAAGACCAAGATCAAGACCAAGACCAAGACCAAGACCAAGATCAAGACCAAGACCAAGACCAAGATCAAGACCAAGACCAAGACCAAGACCAAGACCAAGACCAAGACCAAGACCAAGACCAAGAACAAAATCAACGAACTGAACAAAAATTCCATTTTGATGTGAAAAATGGTAACGCGTTTGTTCAAAATAGTGGTAATTCAAGGGCTAGAAAATAATTTAGCCAATGGTTGTATTATAAACCATCGTTCTTTCCAATAAAATATTGATAAAATAAGATCATCGCATAGGCAATCCCAGTATTATCAATATATACAATACCATTTCCACTTTGTTTAACACTTGCATTCCCATTTTCATTTACTTTAAAAACGGAAAAAAATAATATTGAAAATAACACATGTTAATAGTCGGAATGGATCTGTAAGAGGTTACGATTGTTTTGGTATGCAAATGATACTTTGTATTCATTGTATATTTGGATTCGGAACATTAGCATCGTTTCCTAGGTTATGTCCTAAAATGGAAAAAAACAAAGGAATTCAAGATGTGAATGTGACACACAAATCAAATAAATCTTATGATGAATCACCATTAGAAAGTGAAAGAGTCATTGTACCCAATCCACCTTTAGATATTAAAGGCGAGAAAACAGCGGATGTAGATTTAATACAAGAACAAAATAATCCTTTGAGTTCAATAAAATATTCAAATAACAACAATCCTCAATCTATCCATAATTTGCCGAATAATATTAAACATGAGTCGATTATTGCAAAAGAAAGAAATACATTACTGTCTATAAAAATCATCAGTATTAATGGTAATTCAAGTATAGAAAAAAGTGGTGGATCAATTGCTGATTAAGATTGTATAATAATTTGTGAAGAGTTCGTTACCGCATATTGAAATTTTCATCAGACACCCACAAATGTTTGTTATGTTTATCTCATTTAGAGAAGAATAGACCAAGTCTTTCTCTTAAAATCCCTCATATAACGAATTTATGACGAATTCAATTATTTAGAAAAACAATAAAAGTATCATCTCAGATTGGTTATCAGGGTATCCACAGGGGAGTGACTTGCCAAAAAGGTAAGTCATTTTTATTTTAAAAAATACTCCTATACATTTATTAAAAGAGGCTGGGACAAAAGGTTTCCAGTAACTAAAAAAGCCGAACTATTATTAAATGCAGTGTTAGCATTATTTATAATAGTTCGGCTTTTTCTATTTAGATTAATAAAAATCCAATACATCATTCGGCTTTAGACATAATAAATTTAGTTATGTCCCAGCCTCTTTAATTAAGTATGAGCTACTTCTAATCTTTTCTTACTAGCTTTTTATTTTACCCTTTAACAAAAAGTTGGAGATAGCGAAACTGCATGCTCCAAGAGCGCCATTTATATCGGAATATTGTTTAAATGCAATGTCCCAAGTATGGCTGAGGGGAAGTAGAATGTTATTTTGATTTAAACAATGGCTAAGCAGATTGTTTAATACGGGTTCGTTAAATAGCTCTCCGTGTAAAATGATTTTATTTGTATCAATCAACATCGGTAAATTATTGATTGTAATAGACAGGTATTTAATGGCGTTATTAAGGATGTTGGTGACTCCTTCATCCCCCATTTTATAAGCACTTAAAATGGTTTCAATTGTGATGCTATGTTTATCTGGGGTTAATTGCCCCAAAAAAGTTGTATTCGAACTCTCATAAAGTATGCGGGATTTTTTTATAATCAAAGCCTCACTAGCGTATGTCTGCAAGCAGCCCCTTTTTCCACACTCACATAGTTCTCCGTCTGGGTGAACAATCGTATGACCTATTTCGCCTACCAAAAATTTGTTTTCTCCATAAGTATGTCCCTCATAAATATAAGAACAGAACATCCCTCTACTGACATGAAAGAAAATGAAATTATCATCTATATGATTCTTGCTGAATAGTCTCTCCGCGTTGGCCATACAATGAACATTATTTTTAAAGTAGATTGGTAATTCTACATTTTCCAGTAGAAGTCCTAGATTAAAGTTTTTCCAGTGTGTATTGTTGCTGTAAATGGTCTTACTTTTATCATTAAAATGTCCAGGCAATGCAATTCCGACGGCCTTTGGCTGATAGCTGTGATGACAATGAATAAAATGATTTAACTCCTCTATAAAATGAGCTTCTGTTAAAGCATCATTTTTATTTCCTGCATTAAACTTAATTACCTTCTCAGCATAGATTTTTCCGATATTATCACTTAGGCAAAACGAAAAATATTTTTCAGATAATTCACATCCAATATAAAAACTGTGATGTGCGGCAATATCTAAAAGAATCCGTTTACGTCCCGATTTATTATTTTCAGAAGAGTCTTCTCCTAATTCATAAATTAGGTTTTCTTTAAGTAAAGATCCAGTTATCTCACTAACTGTAGCAGGGGTAATACCTGTATGATTTGAAATCTCTATTCGTGAGATAGGACCATGGACATAAATTTTATCTAAAATTTTAGTACGCAGTTCTCTTTGTTTAGTTGTGAGTGTCATGATAATCTCCGTTCTTATTCTTATCTTAATTAATTATAAATTATAATTAATTTACTATTTAAAATCAATTTTCAAAAAACTTTTTCTTCCTTTATATATGGAAAGGTAAATGTGCGAAGTAAAAAAATACTAATACTATCAATAAATTGAAAATTCTTGATTGACAAAAGCGCTTTCATTAATTAGTGTTAAGATAGTTAATTATATTTTATTATTATTTAAATGATAAAAATAAGGTATTTTTATAGTCTTTGATAATAATTTATAAATAAAGGAAGATATTTTGATTTTCAAAGGAGGCTAAGAACGATACAAGGATTACTTATAAGATTAAAAGCATTCTATAAATGTAATTCATTTGGATATGAACCTTGAGGAGGAATTAAACAGTGAGCAAAATGAATGAACTGTTGGAAAATAAAATGATGCCCATTGCTGGAAAATTAGGTAGTAATAAATTTCTGATTGCTATACGAGATGGTATTACGTTTGCAATGCCGTTAATTATTATTGGCTCACTTTTTATGATTATAGCTAGTTTCCCGGTGCCAGGTTGGGAAGCATGGTTGGGTAAGATGGGAATCGCAGACTTTTTATGGAAAGGCACTGACAGTAGTTTTGGGTTAATTGGTTTAATAGCCAGTTTTGGGATTGCTTATAGTTTAACAAGGCAGTTTAATGTAGACGGAATCGGTTCAGGCATTATCTCATTGTCTGCATTTATTATTGCAACTCCATTTATTTCTTCTGATGCTGGAGCTGGAATGCCAATTGCTTATATGGGAGCGAAAGGTTTATTTATTGCTATAATTATGGGTTTGCTTAATGGCTATATATATCAATGGTTCATTAATCGTAATATTCAGATTAAACTTCCGGAAAGCGTTCCGCCAGCTGTAGCCAGAAGCTTCAGTGCCATTATTCCGGGTGCAGTAATTATAACGATGTGGTTAATTATTTATTCTATTCTAAGTACGTTTGATTTACCAAATGTACATGACATTGCGCAAGTCATCTTAGGTAAACCATTAGGGTTATTGGGAAATAACGTTTTTGGTACAATCATCGTGGTAGGTCTCAATAGTTTATTCTGGTTTGTTGGTATCCATGGAGGTAATGTAGTTAACTCAGTTATGCAGCCTGTATGGATTGCCAACTTAGATGAAAATCGTGTGGCTTATCAAGCTGGTCAAGAATTACAAAATATTATTACACTACCCTTTATGGATAACTTCGTCTATATTGGCGGGGGCGGAGCTACGATTGGTTTAGTTTTAGTTCTCGGATATTTAGCACGTAAAAAGAAAACGAGCAAACAAACAAAAGCATTGGCACCGATTACCGTTGTACCAGGTTTATTTAATATTAATGAACCGACTATGTTTGGTATACCAGTAGTATTGAATGTAATGTTGTTCATTCCATTTATTCTTGCTCCAATGATAAATGTAGTGGTCACGTATTTAGCAATGGCCTCGGGTTTAGTACCGTTAACTAGAGCAGCAGCCTCCTGGACAATGCCTCCAATATTCAGTGGATTTTTAGTTACAGGTGATATAAGCGGGGCGATTTTGCAGATTGTTTTAATAATACTGGATATCTTACTTTACTTGCCATTCGTTTTAGCTGTTGAAAAGCGTTTCAAATCGCAAGAATAGTTTGACTATATAAAGTTACTGAACTACTAATTTATCTTTTGATTTGTTCTCAATGAAACTAAAAAATATAGGGATCAAATGATAGTTCCAATGCAAATAATGATTCTTGATTAATTAAGAATGAAAACATACTCTGGGCTACCACTATTAATGAAGAGATTGAAGTGTAAAAGTATGAATGATCAGGATTAGTGGATTAGTTCAAAAAAGCAATGAAGGGGACTTTAAAAATGAAAAAACGATTAATCAGTGCAAATGCATCAGAAATATTGGAAATGACTGCAGTAGAGTTGAAGCAAAGTATTAAAGCATGCGAAGGACGCGTTATTATGTCTGAAAATGTTGCGGTTCGTGAACCTTATATTGAAGATATTACAAATGCAGAAATTGCCCGCTCGTTTGGAGCAGACTTAATTCTCTTGAATGGTGTTGATGTGCTTTCGCCACATATTGCAGGATTAGAAAACGAAGAAGGTTCATTCGTAGAGGCACTTCACCGATTGGTCGGCCGTCCTATTGGTGTTAATCTAGAGCCAGTGGACAATTCAGCGAATATGGCAGAAGAAAGATTAATCATTTCAAAAGGTCGTCAAGCTAATCTAGAAACCATACAGGAAATTGAAAAATTAGGACTTGATTTTGTATGTTTTACAGGAAATCCTGGCACGGGTGTAACAAATGAGCAGATCCAAAAAACGATACAGCTTGCTAAAGAACATTTCTCGGGATTAATTATCGCAGGAAAAATGCATGGAGCAGGAGTGGATGAGCCAGTTGCAGATGCAGAAGTGGTGAAAGGTTATATTGATTCAGGTGCAGATATTATTTTAGTTCCTGCAGTGGGGACTGTTCCAGGCTTTGATGATGAAGAACTAAAGAAGATTGTAAAAAGTGCCCATCAACATGGTGCCCTTGTTTTATCTGCTATTGGTACAAGCCAAGAAAGTTCTGATGAAGACACGGTTAAACAAATTGCTATCCGGAATAAAATTTGTGGGGTGGATATTCAACATATCGGTGACGCGGGGTACGCCGGTCTTGCTCCTGTAGAAAATATATTTGCGATGAGTAAAGCTATTCGTGGTATTCGGCATACAGTCTCTATGGTTGCTCGTTCTATCAATAGGTAAGGCTCATATACTTAGTTTACTAGACAATAGAGGCATAAGCCCAATGCCTTGCCTGCTATAGTTCGTTATTTTCATTGGAAGAAATTTGCGTGAACAGATATTTATATATCCTTATTAACTGACATCTTTAAACTAAAGAATGAAATCAAAGGAGGAACTAACAGTGAAAACTATTATGTTAGTATGTGCAGCAGGAATGAGTACAAGTTTATTAGTGACAAAAATGCAAAAGGCAGCAGAAGTGCGTGGAATCCAAGCTGATATTTTTGCCCAATCAGCACAAGAAATGGAATTTACTCTCGAACAGAAAAATGTAGATGTATTGTTATTAGGACCTCAAGTGAAATATATGCAAAATCAAATTGAATCAAAACTGGTCGGGAAAAACATTCCTGTAGCAGCAATTAATATGCAATATTACGGTATGATGAATGGTGAAAAGGTCCTTGATCAAGCACTGCAAATAATTGAAAACAAGTAATAAAAGGATAGCTGTTAATGGAAGGCGAGAAGGGGGGATACTATGTCATTAGAAGCAAATGATTACTATACTGTGGCGTTTAAGATTATTAGTAACGTAGGTGCGGCTAAAAGCTTAGTAATGGAAGCGCTTTATGCGGCGAAAGAAGGAAAATATGAATTAGCAGAAGAAAAGTTAGCTGAATCAAAACATTTCTTTGTAGAAGGTCATAAAACGCACGCCTCTTTAATTCAAAGAGAGGCAAATGGAGAAAAGCTTGAGTTCTCGCTTATATTTATGCATGCGGAAGACCAGATAATGAGTGTTGATACGATTACAATTCTAGTTACAGAAATGATTGAACTATATAAGCGTACAGCATAGAAGATGTGGACTGCTTACAAATTTGCATACATTTAAAATAGCTGAAATACACATAGCCACAAAAAGGGCTATGTGTATTTCGGCTTATATTTAGTTACGGTTTTTTTAAACCCAGTTTGTATAAAAGATTTCTTCTAAATCACATCGTTCCCAGATATGGACACTAGAGTAGTGCGGAAATAGGCTGGCACTGGATGTTCTAGTCCGATTATTATCGTAGTAGATTAAAGGAGTACTAAATATGGAAAGAATCCCTAATTGAATACCCTAGCATACGATTTTACGCTAGTCATTTTGAGCTATTCTACTATAATGAACGTCACTGATAAAGAATTGTTTTTATAAGTAGTGAAAATTGATAAAACCAACAGATAATTATATGATTATATTAAATAGTCAATCAAGTGTAAGTAGGTATGTTTAATACAGAGAACAATCCATAGTTTTCCTTAGAATGACTCAGGAATGGATAAAAGTATTGGTCCAAGAAATGTGCAGTGGGCATTCTGGGAATGTTGGGATGATAATAAGAAAGGGTGGTGGATTGTTATGAAAATTATCGTGTTTGGTGCAACAGGTGGTGTAGGTCAATCTGTTGTGCGTCAAGGAGTTGAGGCTGGTTTTGAGGTGACGGCGTTTGTACGTACTCCGGCCAAGCTAGACTTTTCCCATGAAAATTTAAAGATTATACAAGGAAATGCTTTTAATCTAGCGGAAGTAACAGAAGCGATTGCAGGTCATGATGCTGTTATATCTTGCTTAGGCTCGAATCAAGGGATGAAAAAATCAATCGAGCTTCAAGAGATGATAAAAAATATTGTTACTGGTATGAAGGAGCAACATGTAGAGCGGATTATCTACACTGCATCTGCGGGAGTCCATAAAGAATTAACAGGGCTAAGTGGTAAATTGGTCATGAGAATGCTTAAGAATCCTCTAATTGATCATCGGGCTGCAGTTGAATATATTCAATCACATGGATTGAACTACACCATTGTTCGACCGATGGGGCTAACGAATCATACCTTTACAGGAAAGTATAGAGAATCTGCAACAAGTGTACCAGAGAAATCAAGATCAATACCGCGTGCTGACGTCGCACATTTTATCTTAAAAGCATTAAAGGATAGCCGTTATGAACATACGTCAATCGGCATCTCTACTTGAGTTCCAAAACACGTTCGTTTTAACAAACTGAGAGGGTCAGGGTGTTAATCTTAAACTACTCAGTACTGTGTATATTATTAACTATTACTTTAATGGGAGATTCAAAAATTCCCGCTAGATACATTACAGCAACTGCATTATAAGTAAGAGCGGTCTGTATAGTAGCTAGTAAATAAGGGTCTCCCCTTTGATGGGTATGTTTGTTTATTAAAACTTCCTATATTAAGTCTAAAGCCATTGATGAGTTCACTATATCAATGGCTTTTTTAACTCCATGAAAAAGTATTGGTAACACCGTTAAAAAACATCTACCGCTATAATATAAGATAAACTTTTTATGCGTTTATCTTTCCTTGAAAACGTAATTGTTATAATAAGTCTGAATATTTTGAATAAGTTCTATTTTTAATCATGCTCCTCGTTTATTATGAGAATGAGAGGTGGTGGTGTTAGTGGTGCTATATGAATTATCAAAGGAGTTATCTTATCCAGCCCTTTTGCTGGATTTAGATGCTTTAGATCAAAATTGCAGGAGAATCGCTGAAAAAGCAAATGGAAAAACGATCAGAATTGCTACTAAGTCGATACGGTCTATTCCAGTTTTAAAAAGAATTCTCCAATCCAATCCTGTCTATAAAGGAGTAATGTGTTATAGCCCCTATGAAGCTATTTTTCTTGCAGAACAAGGCATTGAGGATATCCTGATAGGTTATCCATGCTGGGATTCCAAACCTCTTAGCAAAATAGCTGAACTAAATGGAAAAGGTCATCAAATTACCTGTATGGTCGATTCCTTTGAACAGATTAAACATTTAAATGCGATTGCTAAGGAAGCAAATGGATTTTTTTATTTATGCATCGATATTGATATGAGCACCACATTTGGTAATCTCCATTTTGGAGTAAGACGTTCCCCATTAAAAACAGAAGAAGGCGTGATTCAGCTAGTACGAATTATACAGGAATATCCATCGCTAAAGCTTCTGGGAATCATGGGTTATGAAGCACAAATAGCTGGGGTAGGTGATCATTTGCCATCTCAGAGGCTTAAAAATATGGCTGTTGCTTTTATGAAAAAGAAATCAATTGATAAAATCAAACGGCGAAGGGAGAGGATTGTTCAATCTCTTAAGAGTGAGGGTGTACAATTAGTATTTGTTAATGGAGGAGGAACGGGAAGTCTTGAAACTACATCAAAAGAAGAGGTTGTTACGGAACTGACAGCGGGATCAGGTTTCTATGCTCCTTTGTTGTTTGATTATTACCGAAATTTTCGCTTCACACCTGCCTTATATTTCGCATTGCCAGTCGTTAGAAAACCAACTCCAAATATTTATACTTGTCTTGGAGGTGGATATGTCTCATCTGGAGTGCATGGTCAGGATAAGGTGCCATTGCCTATTTACCCGCCGGGTGGTAAATTATTGTCATTTGAAGGAGCTGGGGAGGTGCAAACCCCTGTTTATTATGAAAAGGAAACGTTGGAAATTGGAGATGTCATTATCTTCAGGGCAGCGAAAGCTGGAGAAATTTGTGAACGGTTTAATGAAATCATTTGTCTTGCTAATCAACAAATCGTTGATCGATTTCTTACCTATCGGGGGGAAGGGAAATGCTTTCTGTAATGAAGACGATACAAGGCAAACGATGGAGAAATTGGTCTCAAACATGTGAAAGTATCCCGGAAAAAATCCTGTATCCATCCTCAATTGAGGAGGTTGCTTCAATCGTTAAAGAAGCGTCGAAACAAGAGAAAAGAATCAGAGTTGTAGGAGCTGGGCATTCATTTACGAGTTTAGTAAAAACGGATGATTGGCTCATATCTCTTGATTTACTTAGTGGAATTGAACAACTCGATGAGGCAGCCAGTACAGTTACCATCCTGGGTGGTACCCGGTTATTTCAATTAGGAGAAGTGCTTGGACAAGAAGGATATTCTCAGGAAAATTTAGGCGACATCAATGTCCAAAGTATTGCGGGTGCTATTTCAACTGGAACGCATGGAACTGGACTGAAGTTTGGTAATATTCCAACCCAAGTAGTAGAAATCGTCATTGTTACAGCATCTGGAGATGTTCTTACCGTTTCTGAGGAACAAAATCCTCAATATTTCAATGCTTGTCTCATATCGCTTGGAGTTCTTGGAATCATTGTAAAAGTAAAACTGAAGATAATTAAAACACTTATATATGAATACAGAAGTGAAAGAAAAGAATATCCACTTTTTGAGCAACAGCTTGAATGCTATATCCATGAAAACCGTCACTTTGAATTTTTTCTATTCCCATATTCAGATTGTGTACAAGTTAAAACGATGAATATTACAAATCGTAAACCAAAGGGCTTATTCTTTCATAACTTAAAAAATCTCATTTTTGAAAACTATTTATTTTTTGTACTGTCAGAGGTATGTCGTGTGTTACCAAGGAGCAGTCAAACCATAAGCAGAATATCTGCAAAGGCCGTAGGAACAACAACCATTACGGCAAAAAGCTATGAGATTTTTGCTAGTCCAAGACTTGTGAAGTTCAGGGAAATGGAATATTGTATTCCACTTCATTACTTTAAGCCGGCCATTCAAGAGATTCGGAAGTGTATTGAAGTAAAGAAGCATAAGGTTCATTTTCCGATAGAATGCAGGACGGTCAAGGCAGACGACATTTGGTTTAGTCCTTCTTATCAGAGAGATTCCGCCTATATTGCTTTCCATATGTATAAAGGCATGCCATATGAAGAATATTTTCAAGAGATGGAAGCGATTATGCGGAAGTATGAAGGAAGACCACATTGGGGTAAAATGCATAGCCTAGGTAAAAAAGAATTATATTCCTGCTACCCCAAACTGCCGGATTTTCAAGCCATAAGGTATGAACTTGACCCGCAAGGAATTTTCCTAAACGACTATATTAAAAAGATAATTATTGATGAATAAGAGAATGGCCTTACTATAATCTAATTCTTCTTTACAAGTGAAATGGCGGCCAGATGTTCAGCAAGAGGAGGGTACGGAATCAGTGGTATGCTCCCTACCGCTACTAAGTATAGTTGCCTATCAAGTGAAATCTTCAACGCCTATCAAACAGAAAAAAAGCTGGAGTCCGATTCGATGTTATCGGATCGGGCTGTTTCGTTTGCTATATTGCTGCTATTCTTGTATGTTCCTCAATTACTCGGAAGTTTCCACTTTATTTGGAACAATAGAGTCCCCGTTGTAATGCAAAAAGGAGTGCCTTTCCAAAATGTCGAAATAAGTATGTTATCAGACAAACACTAAGACCCTAATAACAACCTGCTTAAATGTTTTTTTTCACGAGTGGTTTCGACTTGTTTTTCCATGAATTGACAAAAACTACATTTTAGACTGCCTGTCGAACTTTATTATGCCGCTGATATCACTCAAGGTAATTTTGAATCAATAAAAGCATTTCAGCAATAAAAAGAGACTTATCATACAGAGAACCAGAATTTATAATTTAAGGTATAATACGGAAACTTCTATTCCATCAGAGGCAGCTATTTGAAGCGTCCTAACTAGGATAAGTTACTCCTTTGTTCTTAAAAAGGTATAAAATATACAGCTTCATTAAGCTATTTCTGTAGGTATTATCATAGAAGATATGGTAGCAACAACTAATGTTACTACTTAAAAGCTTATAAATAATAAATTGAACGATTAAAGTTGTCAGCATTTGGAGGTAGATTATGGTAAAAGACGATGGAATTTGCAGAATACTGATTGTAGATGATGAAATACTAATTAGACAGGGAATTAAGCATTATTTAGATTGGGAGTCTGAAGGTTTTCAAATCGTTGGAGAAGCTTCAAATGGTCAGGAAGCATTGGAAATGATAGAAGTTTTGAGTCCGCAAATCATTATTACAGACATCGTCATGCCTATCATGAATGGAGAAGAATTAACACGAGTCGTTAAAGAAAAATATCCCCAAATAGAGGTCATTATCCTGAGCAGTTATGGCGAATTTGACTATGTACGCTCGGCCTTTCAATGTGGAGTGGTCGATTATATTTTAAAACCAAAGCTCGAGGCGCAAAGTCTATTAAAAGTTTTAAAAACCGCTGTTAAAAGAATACCAGGTTTTCAATCAAGGGAAAAGGAACTGAATGTAAGTCTATCTATCGATCAAATTATCAACAGGTTAGTTTTAGGGTATGATGTACATTTTGATTCAAAACAGATTATTAGAGCTTTTCCTTACAGTCATTACAGTTTATTGGGTGTGGACTTAAAAAAACACCCATCCAAGGGTGCTGCTGAATTTTTAATTCAAGTCAAAACTAAGGTTGAAAACGTATTCAACAAAAAGATAAGCGAGGTCTCTTACTATTCTTTTAACTATGATCCGCATATCATTGTATTTCTTTTGAATACAAATCAAGATCATATGACAAGGGTTAAGGATGTTGCTAATCAATTGGCAGCTTCACAGGTCGCATGTGGTTTTGCTTTAACGGAGGGATTCCAAAGTTTTGGTCAATTAGGAGGAATTTTAAAGAACAGCCTTCTAAAACTGTTAAACTATCGCTTTTATTTTCCTGATATCTTAGTTCTAACTGAACGATCTTTACCTAAGACTGTACATAGGAGTGAAAAATTCAATCTGGATTGGTTTACAGAAGAGTTCAGAAATAAGCACTTTGATTCGGCTTTTCACTATTTAAGGAATCATGCCCTAAAATTATCTAATTGTTTTTTTGTGGATGTTTTCGAGTATAAATCATTTATCAGTAACATCATATTTAACATTACAATCCTCCTTGGCAATATGAATTATGATATCAAAGAGCTTGAACAGAGCAGGTACTCGTTTTTCAAGCTCATTGATGAAGCACATTCTGTAAATGAGACAATTAAACTTTTGGATTGTTTTATTGAGGAAGCGAATAAATGCATATTCTTAATGGAAAATCGAGCAGAGAATATCACTATGAAGAAGTTTATGGACTACATTAAGAGTCATTATGCAGAGCCGCTTACCTTAACCGATGTGGCTACTTATTTTCATTTTAATCCTTCTTATATTTCAAGCTATTTTACAACTCATAATCATGAAGGATTTATAGATTCTTTGAATAGAATCCGGATTGAAGAGGCATGTAAGCTACTCCTTAACGAAACAGCTACTATCGCAGAAATAAGTGAAATGGTCGGTTTCTCGGAGCATAGCTATTTTTGCAAAGTATTTAAAAAAATAAAGGGGATGTCCCCTAGTCAATACAAAAGAAAACAATTTATAGGATAAGGGACGTGATTAAATATGAGACTTATACCCGAGCGATTTAAACACCACACTTTATTTATTACGATTTCCCTTATCACCTTCACCATTATCATTCTTGTTTCTGTGACGATTACATGGACAACAATTCGCATGTCGGAGGAATTCTTTTTTGAAAAATTCAGTATTACGAATGCGAAAATAATAAACGAAATAAAAGAACGCTTTGAGTCTTTTCATTATTCTATTGTCATTGCGTCAAATAATATTTTACAAAGCGGCACAATTAAGACCAACCTAACTGAGGAGCAAACGAATGCTCAAAAAATGATCTCATTTTATACGATGGGGGAATATATTAAACAAATTCAATCGAATATTGAAGCTTACGAGCTTGAAATCATCGTTAAAGGAGAAAATGGGGTTACCTTAACGACCAATCGTACCCACTGGCCGATATCTGATCAGGAGCTTAATGAAAGTATCTTAACAAGCAATACATTTAAAGAACCGAAACGGCTTCTGTATCAATATGATGAACGTAAGAGCGAAACGAGAAGTATTGAGGATAGAAGGTATGTTGTAGCTACAAAAGCGTTAATGGATCGACTTTCCGGTACTGTTTATGGCTCCATGTATTTTTCTTATAGGGAAAGTGAATTCAAAAAGGTCTATTCCAACTATACTAGCCCTGGGAATGATATTTTCATTATTGATAAGTCAGGGAGGATTGTTTCCAGTAACCAGTCTCAATTTATTGGGCAAAAGGAAGTGGAACTCCTTCGGTATGCGAAAGAGAGTAAAAACAACTCAAATAATTATATGATTGGTAGTTTTAAAGGGAAGGATCAGGTCATTTTTGTAGAAGCACTTCCCTCTTTTGATATGTATTTATTTAATATTATCGATAAAGAAAAGACATTTGGAAATTTAATTGATAAGAGAAAAATTGTATTCATCTCGCTAGGGATTGTTTTGATAGGTCTGGTCAGTATATTTTTCGTATCAAAAAGATTGACTAATTCTTTATCAAGACTTGTTAGACAGATTGAAAATGCGCCAAAATCTAAATTTCGTCAAAACGTGGCTGTTTTAGGTACATATGAAACGAGGCAAATCGGAAATGCTTTTAATTCCATGCTGGATGAGCTGCATGAATATGTTGAGCAGTTAATGCTGTCGCAAAAACAGAAACGGAATGCGGAGCTGGCAGCCCTGCAGCGACAAATCAATCCACATTTCTTGTACAATACATTAGCTTCAATTAAATTTATGGTTCAGCAAGACCGCAAGGAAGATACGGAAGCTATGATTACTGCTTTGATTTCCTTACTTCAAAATACAATAGGCAATGTGAATGAAACGGTTACTGTTAAACAGGAACTGGATAATTTGAAAAACTATGTCTTCATTAATCAAAAACGTTATGGAAATAAAATACATGTAAGCTATATGGTTTCGCCAGATTGTATGGATTTTCATCTGCCTAAGCTAATTCTTCAACCTTTTATGGAAAATTCATTTTTCCATGGGTTCAATCGTAAAGCGGGGGGATCTATCCATGTCCTTATTTGGCAGGAAGAGAACAACCTGATTTGTGAAGTAGTAGATAATGGTGACGGAATAGCGGATGAGCAAGGTGAAAATCTTCCTAATCAAACGTACAAACGACAGCTTTTCTCAGGAATCGGTGTTAGGAATGTTCATGAGCGTATTCAACTTATATATGGAGAAGAATATGGAGTAACCATTTCCAGCAAACAGGGAGAAGGAACAAAGGTACGGATTATCATTCCTTCTCATATGGAACAAAAATCGTAATAAAATCTAAAGATATTCCAAATTCCCAAAAATGAATACGCTTTCAATTGGCAAAAATAATACAAGTTTACGAAAATATCTTCCTATCGAGTTGTAGCAAAGGGGTGCTAACATAATACATGTAGGATTGATAACGCTTACAATTAGAGATGGAGGGGATGTCAATGAATAAGATTTATGCATTATTGTTAGCCAGTATTCTTTTGTTATCAGCTTGTTCTTCTGAATCAAAAACGAACGAAGAGGCTTCCGACACAGAAAAGGGTAGCAATGAATTAACGGTATGGACTTGGGATCCAAATTTCAACGTGAAAGCTATCGATATGGCAAAGGACTATTATAATAAGGAAAATTCCGAGCTTAGTTTAAAAATCATTGAAAATGCACAAGCAGACATTGTCCAAAAACTTAATACCAGCTTAAGCTCCGGTACAACTAAAGGAATGCCGAATATTGTCTTAATTGAGGATTATCGTGCGCAAAGCTTTCTTAAAGCGTATCCAGATGCATTCTTCGATTTATCAAAATATTATAAAGCGGAAGATTTTGCAGAATACAAACTTGCTCCTACCAGTTTAGAAGATAAGCATTATGGTATTCCATTTGATTCAGGAGTATCTGGATTTTATGTAAGAACAGATTATTTAGAGAAAGCAGGCTACACTGTTGAAGATTTGCAGGGTATAGACTGGAACAAATATATAGAAATAGGCAAAAAAGTTAAAGAAGCCACTGGCAAATCTATGATTTCAATGGATCCTAAAGATCTTGGTCTTATTCGTCAAATGATTCAGACGAGCGGTTCATGGTATTTGAAGGAAGATGGCGTTACCCCGAACTTGGCAGACAATGAGTATCTTAAAGAAGCATTTCAAACTTACAAAGAGATTGTAGAAGCAGATATATCAAAACCGGTTTCCGACTGGGGTCAATATCTTGCTTCCTTTAATAGCGGTGAAACAGCATCCATTCTAACAGGTAACTGGATGACAGCTTCAGTAAAGCAGGAAGTATCTCAAAAAGGTAAGTGGGCAATTGTTCCTTTCCCTAAACAATCTGGTAATGCAAATTCTGTTAATGCTACTAACCTTGGCGGAAGCTCTTGGTATGTTCTTGATATTCCGGGCAAAGAGAAGGCTGCAGGTTTGTTGGCAAAAACTTTCGGTTCGAACGTTAATTTTTATCAGGATCTAAATAAAGAGATTGGTGCAATTGGTACGTATAAGCCTGCTGCAGAAGGTGAGGCTTATAAAGCAGCAGATGAATTCTTTGACGGTCAGAAAATCACAGAAGATTTTTCTAAATGGGTGGCTGAAATACCACAAGTAAACTATGGTGCGCACACGTATGTAATTGAAGATATATTAGCAGTGGGAATGCAGGATTTCTTAAAAGGAAAAGAACTTGATAAAGTCTTGAATGACGCACAAACACAAGCAGAACAGCAAATTAAATAATAGGTTGGTCTCTGCTAATCTAGCAAATGAAAATTCAAGCCTCGGGAAATTGCCGGCTTCTCCTATAAGGATAGGAGCTACTTTGATCAACAGGCGCGTTTCCCGACTTTTTTATCAATCTAGTAAGGAGTTGATGTATATTGTTCCCGGCTAAAACCAAACAAAGTTATCATACGAACACAACCGGCCAGAATGTAATACCCCAAAAAAACAGTCGGAAGCATCGGGTGAAAAATGCAACGATTGGATGGTCTTTTGTCGTACTGGCAGTCATCATGATTTGCACATTTACTTTCTATCCAATGATTCAGGCATTTATAATGTCTTTACAATCTGGCACGGGTACAAATCTTTCCTTTGTCGGATTGGACAATTATGCACGTTTATTTAAGGATCCTACTTTTTTGACAACAGTAAAAAATACGGTGATCTATCTCATTATTCAGGTCCCGATTATGATTATTTTTGCTTTGTTTATATCGGTTTTACTGAACAATCCGAAATTAAAGTATCGGGGATTATTTCGAACAGCCATATTCTTACCATGTGTAACGTCACTTGTTGCCTATTCTGTTATTTTTAAATATTTATTTTCTATGGATGGCATTGTAAACACCATGTTAATGAAATTAGCTCTTATCTCTGAACCAATCCAGTGGTTGACTGATCCCTTTTGGGCAAAAATAACGATTATTATTGCCATCACTTGGAGATGGACTGGTTATAATATGATCTTCTACTTATCTGCTCTGCAAAATATTGATTATTCTATTTATGAATCAGCAAAAATTGACGGGGCATCCTCATTTCAACAGTTTTTTAAAATAACCATACCATTACTAAAACCAATTATTTTGTTTACGTCCATTATCTCAACAATAGGGACACTTCAATTGTTTGATGAAGTCATGAATATTACACAAGGCGGACCTGGGAATGCAACGATGACCATTTCTCAGTATATTTATAATCTGTCATTTAAATATACCCCTGACTTCGGTTATGCAGCCACCGTCTCGTATGCAATTGTGATTATGATTGTATTCTTCTCCATCCTTCAATTTAAAATGGCAGGTGATAAAAATGAGTAAACTTAAAAGTATTTTTAACTATACTTTTTTAAGCATAGTCTCCGTTATTTCCATCTTTCCATTTATATGGATGGTAGTCAGTTCGACTAATAAGTCGGTGGATGTAACAAAGGGTCGGTTATTACCAGGGAGTCATCTGGTGGAAAATATTCGAAGTTTGCTGAATACCACCGATCTTGTATCTGTATTAAGTAATTCTATTAAAATAGCAGTTATTACAACAGTGCTTTCCTTGTTGATTGCCTCTTTGGCTGGTTATGGATTTGAAATTTTCAGAAGCAAAATGAAGGACTATGTTTTTAATTTCTTATTACTTTCCATGATGATTCCTTTTGCTGCTTTAATGGTTCCGTTATTTCGGATGTTTGGAACTATTTCCGAAGCTACTCCAATGGTGGGTATTGATACACTTGCTGCAGTTATTTTACCAACAAGTGTAACAGCCTTTCTGATATTTTTCTTCCGCCAAAGTACAAAGATGTTCCCAAGGGAAATTATTGAGGCTGGCCGAATTGATGGATTATCGGAGCTAGGGGTTTTCCTTAGGATTTATATTCCAACAATGAAAACAACATATGCTGCAGCCGCCATTATTACTTTTATGGCAAGCTGGAACAATTACATATGGCCGCTTGTAGTGCTCCAGTCACCAGAGAACCATACCTTGCCGTTGTTGATATCAAATCTTGGGTCAGGATATTCTCCAGACTTTGGAGTGATTATGACAACGATTGTTATTGCAACGCTGCCAACTGCACTGATATTCTTCCTTCTCCAAAAACATTTCGTTGCCGGCATGATGGGGTCAGTGAAGTAGTTGATTTTCGAGTATTCAAAAAGGAATTGGATAAAAGGCTGAGAAACAAGTTGTTCTTCATCATTCATGCAACTCTAAAATGGCTGACTTAATGAGATTATGCTCAGTTTCTATAAGCGATTTCACGCTTTTACTGGACGAATAAACTTTTCGTTTCCGTTTAATTTGCTAACTGCCGATGAACTTAATGGCGAATGAATGATGAGAAAATACAGAGCAATCAAAAAGTAAGTAAGTATTCGATTATGTAGAAAGAAGGGTGAAGAGTTATGAAAAAAGAGTCGTACGATTGGGAAAACTTATCTGTTCTTCATGTGAATCGTTTGCAAGAGAGGGCTTACTTCTTTCCTTATACCAGTGAGTCATCCGCATTGACTTACGACAGAGGAAAAGCTGAGGAGGTTAAGGTGTTAAATGGCGTATGGAAATTCCACTACGCTGAGAATCCGTCTTTGACACCGAAGCAATTCATTGAAGAATCATATGATACTAGTCAGTGGGATGATCTGCAAGTTCCATCAAACTGGCAGATGCATGGATATGGAAGGCCTCATTATACAAATGTACAATATCCATTTCCAGTAGACCCGCCTCATGTTCCAACTGAAAATCCAACAGGCTCTTATAGACGTGAGTTTACCGTTCCAAGTGATTGGGCAGATCAAGCAATTATCCTACGATTTGAAGGTGTGGATAGTGCCTTTCATGTTTGGGTAAACGGCAAGGAAGTTGGCTATAGCCAGGGCAGCCGTCTTCCAAGTGAATTTGATATTACCAAGTTGGTTCATGAAGGAAAAAATGTAATAGCTGTTCAGGTTTATCAATGGTCTGAGGCGAGTTATATCGAGGACCAGGATATGTGGTGGCTCAGCGGTATATATAGAGACGTTTATTTGCTTGTAAGACCAAAGGCGCATGTCAGAGATTATTTTATCAAAACAACTCTCGATGAAAACTACGAAAATGGCGAATTAGAAATTGAAACCTATATATTAAACCAAAAGAATAATCCGATAACTAATTATCAGCTTGAAATAAAATTAGTAAACCATTTATATGAAGAAGTTGAAATAAGAGATTTAAAAAATATTACGATTGATGTGATGGATGAAGCAAAAATATCTGCTGTTATCCCGATTGACAATCCGAATAAATGGTCGGCTGAGAATCCCTACCTTTATCATCTGCTTCTTACCCTGAAAGATGAGAAAGGGAATGTGATAGAAGTCATCCCAACTAAAGTCGGTTTCCGAACAGTAGAAGTAAAAGATGGAGTTTTGCTAGTAAATGGGATACCGGTCATGTTTAAGGGGGTCAATCGCCACGATCATCATCCTGATCTTGGACGAGCTGTTCCGATGGATTCGATGATTGAGGATATCCAACTGATGAAACTTCACAATATAAATGCGGTAAGGACATCCCATTATCCCAATGATCCACGTTTCTATGATTTATGTGACATTTATGGATTGTATGTCATCGATGAGGCGGATTTAGAATGCCATGGATTTGAGGAGATAAATAACTATAATCAAATCAGTGATGACTCAGCTTGGGAAGAGGCCTACGTGGATCGGATGAAACGGATGGTTGAACGGGATAAGAATCATGCTTCCATTGTTATGTGGTCGCTGGGGAATGAATCAGGATTTGGTCGAAATCACGTAGCGATGGCTGAATGGTCCAAAGCAAAAGATCCAACAAGACCTATTCACTATGAAGGTGAATGCCGTTTCATTATGGAAGAAGGCGAAAATATACCGACCAGGGATCCAATTGCTTCAGATGTCCACACAACTATGTACACACCAGTCGAGATCATGGACGAATTAGGGAAGAGAGACGACCTGAATAAGCCACATATTCTTTGTGAATATGCTCATGCGATGGGGAATGGACCTGGAGGATTTAAAGAATATTGGGAAACCTTCTATAAATATAGAAGATTGCAGGGAGGTTTCGTCTGGGAATGGATTGACCAAGGGATTAGACAGATAAATGATAATGGGGAAGAGTACTTTGCCTATGGTGGAGATTTTGGCGAAACACCGCATGATTCCAACTTTGTCATTGATGGCCTAATCAGGCCTGACCGGACACCATCACCTGCGTTAATAGAATACAAGAAGGTGATTGAGCCAGTTAAGGCAGAAGCAGTTGATTTAGAGAAAGGGATAATTGAAATTACCAACCGATATGATTTTATTCCTTTAGATCATCTGCAATTATCATGGTCTATTATATGTGATGATCAAATTCTTGATCAGGGGATGCAATCTGTTGAAGGTATTCAAGCAGGTGAATCAAAGTGCATTACTATACCGTTTACGCTACCTACTATTATAAGGGATCACACTGATTACTGGTTAAATGTAAATTTCCGGACGACTGTAGATACCTTATGGGCTAAAGCAGGTCATGAAATAGCATGGGAGCAATTTAAACTTCCAGTTTTAGCGACAGTAACTGAAAATAATACCTCGTTTTCTTATCCTATAGCGGTTAAAGAGTGTGACCGGTTGATTACGGTATCTGGAGATCATTTTGAATTTGCCTTTAGTAAAATCTTTGGCGTCATAGATTCATGGACTGTTGAGGGAATGAAGGTTTTTGGATCAGGGCCGAAATTGAATGTATGGCGGGCACCGACAGATAATGACAAGCTGGCTATTCATAAAGGTATAAGTTCAAAGGAAGTATGGCAAAAATATGGTCTGCACTGGATGCAGCATAGAATCACTGATGTAACGTATGATGTTTCATCTGATAAGAAGAGCGTGGATATTCATGTCACTGTCCGAATTGCGCCGCCAAGAATTGCTTGGGGGATCAACACCACATACACCTATACCATTTTAGGCAGCGGCGATGTTTTTCTGAAGGTAAAAGGTGAACCTTATGGAGAACTGCCGGAAACGATGCCGAGAATTGGGTTAACGATGAAACTGCCAAAAACGTTGGAGAATGTCAGCTGGTACGGCCGGGGTCCTGGAGAAGCTTATGCAGACAGCCGGATGGCCAATAAAGTAGGAGTATGGTCCAGTGATGTTGAAGGGTTATATACACCTTATGTCTGGCCGCAAGAAAATGGAAACCGTCATCAGGTTAAATGGGTATCATTAACGGATACAAACGGTTTTGGTCTTTTAGCGGTCGGTGAACCAGAAATAGATTTCAGTGCCCACTACTATACTGCTGAAAATTTTGAAAGAGCTAACCATACGTATGACTTGAAAAAACAGGATTTTATTACCTTTAATTTGGATTATAAACAACACGGTCTTGGCTCTTCCAGCTGTGGTCCAGATGTACTGGAAAAATATCGTTTAAGACCTGAAGCTTTTGAATTTAAAGTGCGTTTCAGGCCGTATAACAACTTTCAATTTTCGCCAATCGAACTGAGCAAGGTTTTGATTCAAAACAATAACTAAAAAAAGCAGCGAAATCCCGTGAGAGTACGTACGCTCATTAGGATTTCGCTGATTTTGAATAGAGGTGGAGGTAGCCATGCAAATACAATTAATTGGGTTGGATGAGCAATTGGATTCAGCTTCTCAGGAAATCTTAAATCTATTAAACATCAAGCAATCAGACAATGGGATTACCATTTTAGTGGAATCTTCAGAATCTGGAATTCACGTTCAATATGATGGTAAAAGTGGAACGATTGCCTATCAAGAACCGTGCCAATTCTTCCGTGCACTAGGCCTATTGATAGAAGAGATGAAAAAGGATGAGCTCTTCGGAGAAACCAGTTTATAATTCCCTTGGGGTCTTAATTGACTGCTCCAGAAATGCCGTTTTAAAAGTCGAAACCTTTCAAAAGTTGATCAAACATTTGGCCTTAATGGGGTATTCTTCTGTGCAGCTATATACTGAAGACACGTATGAGATAAAAGAGTATCCGTATTTTGGCTATATGCGTGGCCGTTATTCGGGAGAACAATTAAAAAGTATGGATCTGTATGCAAGCAGCTTCGGAATCGAGCTGATTCCCTGTATTCAAACGCTGGCACATTTGGGTACAGCATTAAAATGGGAGACATTTTCCGATATCGTGGATTGTGATGATATCCTGCTTATTGATGAAGAGAAAACGTACGATTTGATTGATGCAATGTTCAGGACTATGTCCAAACATATTTCCAGCAGAAAAATCAATATTGGAATGGATGAGGCCCATATGGTCGGGCTTGGCAAGTATCTGGATAAACATGGTTTTCGGGACCGGTCGACTTTGTTGCTTAAGCATTTTGGCCGCTTGATGGAAATTGCCAGAAAGTACAGCTATGAGCCGATGATGTGGAGTGATATGTTTTTCCGGTTGGCGAGTTCGGGAGAGTATTACGATACCGAAAGCCCAATTCGAGAGGATGTTATAGAAATGATCCCAGATGACATATCATTAGTTTATTGGGATTACTATTCGGTTGAGTCGGAAAAATATGATGGTATGTTGAAAAAACATAAACAACTCAGTAACAACATAATTTTTGCTGGCGGCGCTTGGAAATGGACTGGCTTTTCCTCAAATAATCATTTTAGTCATCATGCAGGTGAAATTGCTCATAAAAGCTGCCTTCGTAATGGAGTTAAAGATGTATTTATTACAGCCTGGGGTGATAACGGCGCGGAAGCATCAATTTATTCCATACTTCCGACCTTACAGCTTTGGGCAGAGCTTTGTTATACGGATAATGCTGAAACAAGCCGCCTGGAGGAGCGCTTTACCACATGTGTCGGAGGGAATTACTCTGATTTTATGAGCTTGGATATGACGATGATGGTACCTGGTAATAAATTGCCGAATAACCATTCAATTAACCCGGCTAAGTATCTATTGTATCAAGATGTATTATTCGGGTTATTTGATAGACATGTGATACCTAATGAGTATGCTTCGCACTTTCAAAACTGTGCAGATCGTTTTAAAAAGTGTATCAATAGAAATCCCGATTGGCAGGCATTGTTTCTGACACAGTATTCCTTAAGCAGTTTATTAGCAATTAAGTGTGAGGCAGGGATAAACATTCGGCAAGCCTATCATAATCAAAATCGTGAAATTATGGAGGACTATTGTAATACCTTCTTACCTGAAATGAAAAAGTTAGCAGAGGAATTCATGAAAGCTTATCAAACGCAGTGGATGGAAGAGAATAAAATATTCGGTCTTGATGTATTCGATCTTCGGATGGGCGGCCTGCTGCAGCGGATTCAATCCGCCATTAACCGGCTCAATGACTACCTTAAAGGCAGGATAAACGAGTTGGAAGAATTAGAACAAGAGATTCTCTATTTTGATGGCCGGGAAAAAGATGAAGAAACAAGCGCTATCAGTGCTAACTTATGGCATACAATTGCAACACCTTCTGTTATAGCAGGAATATAGCATATCTTTATCCGATTTAAAGTTATATAGAAATGAATAAACAATATAAGAAATCATAATATGTTCTAAAACCTGTGTAAACAGCAGTCACGCAGAGTATGACTGCTGTTTTTTTCACAAACCGTACAAATAAAGCGTTTAAATCACATTGATTAAATTTATAGAAAAATTTACAATAATTGTATGGATGGTACTTATCTTTAAAATCCAGTCATCATTCTTTATGTGAAATATATCACATAAAATTATCTAATAATATATGAAAGCAAGGGGACGCTTCTGGCATGGTTTTGATCGAATTCGTCCCTTTTAATGAGGTGGCCACAAAATGTTGGTATTAGAACCTATTAAAGTCGGAAATTTGGAACTGAAAAACAGATTTGTTATGGTTCCAATGGGAGCAGAACTCGGAAATTTTGATCAAAGAACAGTAGATTACTATGTTACCAGAGCAAAGGGCGGAGCATCGATGGTGATGACAACCGTTATTGCAACAGAAGCTATCGATGGCCATACCCCTGCATCCACATTGACAGAAGAAAGTTTTGCAGGCTTTAAAGAGCTAGTGGATAGGGCCCATGAATTTGATTGTAAAATCTGCCTTCAAGTGGTGCCCGGAATTGGATTAGGTGGTATAGGAGAGGGCAGGCTAAAGCCCGCTTCAGCATCAGCTTTACCATTGTATCCCGGTGCTAATATAACCTTTGAAGAATTGACGATTGATGAAATTAAGTTTATACAAGGTGAAATCTCGAGAACAGTAAAATTAGTGAAGAGAGCAGGAGCAGACGCCATTGAAATCCATGCTTATGGCGGGTACCTGACAGATAAATTCATGACCAAACGATGGAATATCCGCCAGGATGAATATGGCGGAAGCTTTGAAAACAGGATGAGATTTTTAACAGAAATAATCGATGTCATCAAGGAAGACCTTGGAAGTGACTTCCCTCTCCTTGTTAAATTTACCCCGGATCATTTCTTGCCAGTAGAAGAAGGGTACAGGGGAATTGAAGAAGGAATAGAGATTGCCAAACTATTAGAAAGCAAGGGTGTCCATGCATTACATGTTGACGCTGGCTGTCATGATAATTGGTACATAGCAATGCCGCCTATTTACCAGCAGGATATGGTTCCACAAATGATTTCATCTGCTAAAATTAAGGCTGTCACGTCTTTGCCAGTTCTTTCAAATGGGCGCCTGGGTGACATTGAAAAGGCTGAAGCTGCACTTCGAAATGGTTGGATTGATATCGCGGGAGTTGGAAGAGAGTTTTTGGCAGACCCAAATTTTCCAAAGAAAGTGATGGAAAATAGAACGGACGAAATCAGACATTGCATTTATTGTAATGAAGGCTGTATTGCTACCGTTGCTGCTGGTAAGAGCATAAACTGCGCCGTCAATCCTCTTACGGGCTATGAGGGATTGAAAGAATTGAAAGCAGCAGATGAATCGAAGCGGGTTCTAGTGATAGGTGCTGGTCCTGGCGGCTGTCAAGCTGCCATAACTGCTGCAGAAGCAGGTCATGATGTGGAAATATGGGAGAAAAAAGCCTATCTAGGAGGGAACTTTCATAATGCCTGTATGCCTCCGTTTAAGCGGGATGGAATGAAAATTCTCGATTATTATCGGACAAAACTTGACCGGTTAAATATCTCGATTAGGTATTGTAAAGAGGCAACGGAAGAAGCGATATTATCCTATAAAGCAGATTTGGTGGTTCATGCTACCGGTGGCAATCCTATAATGCCAAGTGCAATCAAGGGACTGAATAAGAGCCATGTTTACACAGCAACAGACGTTCTGCAAAATCAAGCTCTTCTTGGAAAAAAGATATCGGTTATTGGCGGCGGGCTAGTCGGCTGTGAAACCGCAGTTGTGCTTGCAAATAAAGGAATGCAGATCACTATTATCGAAATGGCTGAAAAAATGTTACCTGAACCTTTATTTATACAAAATGCAATGATGTTAAACCAGCTTTTGCAGCACCCAAATATCACGTTTAAAACATCTGCTAAAGTAACAGAAGTACTAGATCAAGCCGTAGAAATTGAGGTAAACGGCAATAAAGAATGGAATGATTGTGATAGCGTTGTGGTAGCAGCAGGATTTTCGCCTAACAATCATCTATATCACTCTTTAAAAAATAAAACGAATATTGTTAACGTTGGTGATAGCGTGAAGGTTAGAAAAGTACTTGATGCAGTACACGAAGCATATGATGCGGTCTTAAATTTGTAGAATTATAATAAAAAGCTGAGACAAATCTACGAATGAACAAAAAAGCCGGCAGAATTTTACGAGGAGTAAAAATCTGCCGGCTTTGATTTTGAATCTAGTGATGTCCCTGCCTCTATTCAGCTTTATTTATATAAGAGCGCAGATCCAGTTGGAATGACTGAAGTCGAATATTTATAATGTTGTCAGAGCACATCATTATAAATAAGCTTATTTAGCATTAGTTTTTTTTGCACGCACTGGTTTAAAAATAGATAGAACATACATCACTAACCCTGCAATACCAATTCCTAAAATGGTGTTGAATGATTGGCCAGTGTAGAAGCCGCTGCCGAAGTAGAAAATTTCACGTAAACCTTCAGAGGCAAAGCGGATAGGAACCCAAGGGCGAATGAAGTTTACAAAGAAATCAGGAAGCATTTCTTGTGGTGTCATTAAAACACCCATACCTAACAGCATTACAACCATGAATAAGGTAATGGCTGGTTTACCGATCCATGCAGTTACTCCGGAGACTAATAAAAAGAAACAGAAGGCTGCAAACGATACGAACGAACCAACCAAGAAGTAGCTAGGCATATTAATACCAGCGATTAAACCAAGCGTTGCAACGGTAAAACCAGAGAATAGGGCAATAATTATGCCGAATAATGCTTGACCTCCCATTAGGTGTAACGCTTGTTTCCGAGTTAATAATTCTTTTTTCAAAATGTTTGAAGAAGCTAAAAATACTATGAAACCACCGATTAACGCACCTACCCAAGCAGGAACTGCCATTAAGGTTGGAGCACTTCCGTTTGCAGTTGAGGCTGTAACGGCATTGAATACTTTTTCTTCAGAAACAATCGGATTCACAAGTACAGCTGCCTTGTTAGCCTCGATTTGTTGACCGTCCATTTGCGCAATAAAATTTGAAGAATATTGGTTGTTTAATTGGGTAATTAAAGCAGTTAAAGCAGTCTTAGCATAGTTCGCACCAGTTATGTTATAACCTTGGTTAATATATACCTGTAAAGTTGCTGGAGAGTTGTTAGTCAGCGCATTTTGCAATGTATCATTATAACCTTCAGGAATGACTAATGCAGCATAATACTGTTTATCATCAAATAAATCTTCAATATCTTCTTCTTTTTCATTTGTAAAAGCTAACATTGGTTCTTCGCCGTCAGTGCCTTTACTCATTTGTTCAACTGCCGATTTCACGGCATCTACATGTACGCCTTCATCATTTACTATAAGTGCAACTGGTAAATTTCTTACTTGTGGGTTACCTTGAGCAAATAAATTTAATGAGAATAACGCAATAATTAAAATTACTGCAATAGGAGCAGCCCAAGCTAATTTTTCTTTAAATAATCTCAATCAATTTCTTCCTTTCTTAATAAACAACATATTGTTCAGTAATATTTATTCATTTTATAATCAAGGTATAAACAGAAGCAATGAACAAAAGTGAACAGCTTGTTCATTTTTAGAAATAGAGGGATTTTTGTGAGTATTTATGAAGAAAAAAACCGTAAAACTAAACAACTAATTCAAATGTCATTTTTGCAAATTTTAGAGAATAAGCCGTTTGAACAAATTACGATCGGGGATATAACAAAAACCGCACAAATTAATCGAGGAACTTTTTATTTACACTATCAAGATAAATTCGATTTGCTTGATCAAATAGAACAACAATTGTTTAGAGATTTAGGAAATCATATTGACGAATTACAATCTCGCTACTCTTCCATACATACATTTGAAAATGGACAAGAGCAAATAGCTGCTTCTCTATTTAGTTCAATTAAAATGCATGCACCAATATTAAAAATTTTCTTAAGCAATCATGGTAGAGCAGGTTTTCATATTAGATTCAGGGATGCCTTTTCAGAAAAAGTACGTTTGAATTTAGAGAAAAATGATAGCATTAATGCAAGGTTAAAGGCCCCTATGGAATATTTTTTATCTTTTATCACATCTGCTTTTTTAGGATTAGTCGAACAATGGGTTCAAAATGGTTTAGACAAAACACCAGAAGAAATGACAGCTCTATATATTGATATTATTTCTTTTATTCAAAAGAAGTAATGCGACTTTTGAATCTGGGAAAATTCATTCTACAATTCTGAATCATGCCTAGATAAAAAACCAAAATTATTGGCTTTTTTGTTTTTTCGACGACGAACAGAAGAGCGAACACTTGTTTTGAGCGAAAATGTGTTCCCAGCTCTGATTATCCCCTATAATGGAAAACAATGGCTGGTTCAGGAGAACCGTCATAAAAGAACAAAACGGAGGATTAGGGTGGCAAACGGGAAAGCGCATAAGAAAATAAACCTAGTATTTTTAGCTATTGGAATTGGGGCCGTATTGATCAGTTCTCAACAATATGTGCATGGGATTTCCGTGATTATAGGATATCTCTTCGGCACTTATTGGATGAACCCTGATTTGGATATAAAAAGCAATCCGTATCGGAGGTGGGGATTCTTACGGTTCATGTGGATTCCCTACCAAAAATTTAAGCATCGCTCCATCTGGACACATGGGTATGTGATTGGAGATATCATCAGATATCTGTATGTGATGGCTTGGATCATGCTGGGAGCAGGAGCGATGAGTATCCTGACAGATGTGCCATATGGAATTTATATCAATCATTTAGAGGAATTCGTTATTCAACATAAGTTGTCTTTCTTATCCTTTATTGTCGGGAATATGCTTTCATCTACCGCACACATTTTGACCGACCATGCTTCAACCACTTTCAAAAAGGTCTTTTAGCCAAAATCCAAATCCCTTTTCTGCTAGGAGAAAAGGGATTTTTAGCATTTCAAGATGGCTTGTCGTTCGTCAAACTTCAATATGTTCTCTCAAATCGAAGCCATTTTAAATACTCTTCGTCTTAAAAATAGGCTGTTTTCGTAAAGATTGTTGCTTTATAAAAAAGGTTGATTTATATCCATTTTATGGTACGGTTAGATTATAGTAGCTTATTGAACAAACGGGGCAGGTTAGCGAAAAAAGGACTTATATTATTTTTAAAGACATATATATAATAATGGTTTTACATACCACCGGGAAAATAAACGACATATATAAAGACATCAAGCTTGACCAAGGCATTATAATTAAGTTCAAGAAAGAATGTCCTCAAAGAGAATATATTTATACAAAATGGCTTGTAAGCTATTTTGTCGAACGATTAGGGGGTAATATGGTGAGTGAAATAGATAAACGCAACAGATTAAAGGAAGAGCCATTCAATTACCAAATAACGAAAAAAGGGACAGTGATCATCTATTACGAAGGCAAGCAAATCAAAATTGTAAAGGATGGGAAGGCTGCGCAACTTATAGAAAAATTAAATGCAGCAGAAGATATAATGGAAGTACAGCTTTTATTAGCTAAAATTACAGGGAACTTTAAACACGGCAACGAAAAAAACGGTAAAAATAAATAAACAAATTCATTCCTCGGAGATTTGGCTATAAAAGACGCTGCTAGAAATTTATAAATAAGGATCTTTTATATATCAATGTTGATTATACAAAGACAGGATGGCAGTGAAAGACGGGCGATTCCTGCCCGAGCAGTGGGACAGGTTAGATCCCAAATTATTAAACAGTGGCGTTCATCCTAGAAAGATTAATGCTTTTTTGTGGTTGAATATCTTGTTGAAGTAAAGGGGCAGGTTCGTATTATATAGTTCAGCCAGAACTTTCTGGTTGAACTTTTTTCATTTGAATTTAATCTATCAGTGGCCAGGGTAGAACGTAAGGGGCAGTGGGACAAATGATCCCGTCCGCTAAACTGTTCACCCCCTACTTGTAGAAATATGTTTGAGGCTGGTTCATCTCTACCTCCACGCTTCTTAGCCTTTCTATCAATTACTTCTCGGCCTTTGAAAGACTCTTTGAAAAAGGTCTCATCGCTTTCGATAATTCCTTTTAAAGTTTGAAATCCCAATGAACGAAGGGCAAAAAGCACCTTATGTCGCCAGTAAAATGCGGTAGACAAATGGATTTTTAGTCTTTTGGCAATCTTCGGCAAGGTGTAACCCTCAACTATTAAATGAAAGAAAGTAGACCACTTTCCAAGATAACGAGTGCCAGATATAGGAGTGTTAGTTAGGTCGTTGAAAAACTTTCCGCAATCACGACAAAGATTAAGAGAGGCAAAATCATGAATTGATTTTGCCTCTTCCATTAATCACACAATACTTTTACTACTGCTTTTTTTACAGTTTGCGGTTGTTGCACACAAACACCTGGCATATGAGCATCTTGGGGCATAAACACAGCAAAACATCCTTCTTTCACGATAAGATGATTACCCTCGCCATTCAAGAACATAACATCATTTTCTTTTTGTTCCTCTACGACTTCTGTATCTTCCTTATTTGTATAAACCATTCTTTCCTCGCCTTTAATGACGTATTGGATATCCGTATATGAGTAATGAGCTTCCAGGCGACAGTCTTCAATGAGCTTTGTTTCATACTCTTGAATCATTACGAAGACCTTGTCATTTTCAATTTCATACTTTCCTACCGGCAAGGCTTGCAAATCATTTTCCATTAAAAAAGCGAAGGCTTTCTTTAATCTAGGATGCACTCCATCATATAATGGAGCATTTGATAACTGATCGATAATCATATATGTTTCCTCCGATACGTAATATAAGTATATAAAATAGTAACATAACCAGTAATAGCGATACAAGAACTTGTATACAAGTCTGGTTCGTATGATATGAAAAACCGAAGGAGAAAGAAATAATTGAGTTTGATTAATAAACCATCAAACCTTTAGATAATAGTCATCTGGCCATTTATTTGTGTAAAATTGCCAAAATACTTTTATCGTCTAACTTGTGTTTATCATTTTTAGCTCAGCTCCATATTTTATGAAACACCCGTGATTCAACTTACATCTGTTAACTTTTTTCCTTTTATAACCATTATCGGGTGTGATATGATAAGATGTAATTAAAATAATATCTGAAGATTTTCAGGAGAGGTTCATAGCGGATACCCTCTATAAAAAACTATGGATACATGTCATTCTCGCCATGTCCATATATTGGACGTGGCTTTTTTGACTTTCTAAGTAGTTATTTTTATAGAAAAAGAGTATGGCCCTCCTTGGAATGATTAGATATCTAATTCAAGGAGGGTTATTTATGTCTGGTCGACAACAAACAGAAGGATTAGAGGATTTAACGTTATTGGGAAATCAAAATGTGAAGTATGCATTTAATTATGCACCTGAAGTATTAGAGTCTGTAGATAATTTACATTCAGACCGTGATTACTTTGTTAAGTTTAATTGCCCTGAGTTTACAAGTCTTTGCCCAATTACGCAGCAACCGGATTTTGCGACCATGTATATTTCGTATATTCCAAATAAAAAAATTGTAGAAAGTAAGTCACTAAAATTATATTTATTTAGTTTCCGCAATCATGGAGACTTCCACGAAGACTGTGTCAATATCATTATGAATGACTTAATTAAACTGCTGGATCCTCGTTATATCGAGGTATGGGGCAAATTTACTCCACGCGGGGGTATATCAATCGACCCTTGGTGTAACTATGGCCGTGCAGGTACGAAATATGAAGAAATCGCAAATCATCGCTTAATGAATCACGATTTATATCCCGAAAAAATTGATAATCGCTAACTGAGTGTTACCACAATTCGTTAAAATCCTTTTATCTTGGGAGGGGGGAAAGATCATGAAGCAAGAAAAAGCATTAGTCGTGTTTAGCGGCGGACAAGATAGTACGACATGCTTGTTCTGGGCAATGAAAAATTTTGGAGAGGTAGAGGTTGTGACATTTAATTATGGGCAACGACATGCATTAGAAATTGAATGTGCAAAACAAATCGCTAATGAATTAAACGTCCATCATCATATTTTAGATATGTCATTACTTAATCAACTTGCTCCGAATGCATTAACACGCGCTGATATTGAGGTGAAGGATGGTGCGGAAGGAGAGTTGCCATCAACGTTTGTACCGGGTCGCAATTTATTATTTTTATCTTTTGCAGGTGTATTAGCGAGACAAATTGGTGCAAAGCATATTATTACAGGTGTTTGTGAAACAGATTTTAGCGGATATCCAGATTGTCGTGATATTTTTATAAAATCATTTAATGTCACAATCAATTTATCAATGGAAGAAGCCTTTGTTATACACACACCTTTAATGTGGTTGAACAAAGCAGAAACATGGTCCTTAGCAGATGAATTAGGTGCATTTGATTTTGTGAAAGAAAAGACCTTAACGTGTTATCACGGTATTAAAGCGGACGGCTGTGGTGAATGTCCCGCTTGTAAGCTGCGTCTGCAAGGAATGCACACATATTTACATACCAAACAGCATATAGGAGGATCAATATGATACGCATTCTATTCTATTTAGTATCAATTGTAACGGCAAATGTACTGACAGCGCGCTTTGCTCCATTAGAATTTTGGATATTCATTATTCCAATGGGATCGTTCTTAATTGGTGCAACCTTTATCTTCCGTGATTTGGTTCAAAATAAACTTGGTCGTAAGAGGACCTATGGTTTTATTTTCTTAGCTTTAGTATTATCAGCAACTGCATCTTATTTATTAGGAGATACTCTAATTATCGTCGCAGCCTCTGCGCTATCATTCTTAATCGCAGAAACAACAGATACAGAAATTTATACACGTTTAAAACTTCCGATGGCTTGGCGTGTCTTTTATAGTGGAATGGTTGGTGGTTTATTAGATTCAGTTGTGTTCGTCATTGTAGGACTAAGCCCATTAGGAGCTGGATATATTCCTTGGTCAGCTGTACCAGCTGCAATTATTGGTCAGATTATCGTGAAAACGGTTATGCAAATGATTGGTGCATATCTATTAGGGCAAGGGTTGTCTTATAAAGAAAAATATCTGGCGAAAGTATAAAAAAGTACAATAAACAAAAAGAACTATCAAATGGCTTTTCCGATACGGTTAAGGGCTTATTGAAGTCCGAGCTTCTTTTTCTCCGGGAATTTAAGAGTTTGGAGTATTTTGAGAAAGAAATGGCGGACTATATCCATTATTACAATCACAAAAACAAATGAAGGCGAAATTAAAAGACCTGAGTCCAGTTGAATACAGAACTCAGGTCTTGAAGCAGCCTAATTATATATGTCTAAATTTCTTGAATCAGATCACACGGGAACCGCTTTTATTTCTTAATGTTTACAGGAAATCACTTTTACACTTTTGACTTTTCCTTTTACCGCTTCTGGCAGATATTCATACGTTTCAAATGGCTTTGGTTGGCCTTTTTTCAAGCTGTCCGCATAGCCTGACAAGACTGCGACCATTTGGTTATTTTCATCTAGTAAAACGGCTGCATAGGATGCATCAAACTCTTCATCTGTCGAATTCACAAGTTTGCCTGTTACTGTGTACATTTTGTACTCATCTTCTTTTAATACAGGGTTTTCCACATTAACACCGACATATTCCTCAGATGCCTTGTCATACTCAGGCACGCAATACACTTTGGCGATGTTCTCTTGTTTGATAGGTTCTTCAATAAAGAGGGTATTCGAAATATAGGTTTTCTCCCCTGGATTGACAATGTGCGGGTAACTGCTTCCGCCCATTTGGGCACCTAATACATTTCCGTCTTTGTCTTCTGCCGCTAAGTCAGAAGAATACAACACTGCTGGGATGTTGCTGGTATTTTCCAGTTCGGCATAGTAGTAAATGGTCGTGTCATCACCGGTTTCGATATAATATTTTTCTTGGGTGAATTCCAAGTTGACTTCCTGCTGATCGTTTTCTTGAACGTTAGTGGTGGTAGAAGTTGTTTCATTGTTTGTGTCTTTTGTTGCGTTCGAACAAGCCGTCAACAACAACGCTCCAAACATAATAATGAAAAATCGCTTCATCACTGTTGTGCACTCCTTTGGTGAAATTAGGATCTTATTGTAGCATGGAAGGGAAAGGTATTTTACTGTAATTTCCATTTACAAATAATTACCAGTTAGAAGCGTTGCATTAATGAAGAACGAAGGTGGAGAACAACATGAATAATTTTTTTGAGAACTGGCATATGAATTTCCAAAGAATCTAAAAAACGTGAATGAAGCACTGAGTAAAAAAGAAAAAGTATCTGGTTGTTCTTTTTGTCTGTATTACCATGGAACGGTCTTTAGTATGGTTAATCATTTTAAAAATGGAGGTATTTTCTCCTTTTGTATAAAAGAAAAGAGATATTAATAGAAATAACAAAAGCATAAGAACTTTAGTTGTTCAAATGCTTTTGTCTGGGTTTAAAAAGTCTCTTATTTTTTATCCTTACAGTGCATGGAAGCTACATAACCAAAGGTCATACCCGGTCCCAATGTTGCTCCTGGCCCAGGATAAGAATGACCCATAATGGATGATGAACAGTTACCACAAGCGTATACATTATCAAATACTGTACCGTCTTCTTTAACAACTCTTGCTAATTCGTCCGTAACTACCCCGCCTTTAGTGCCGATATCCCCTGGGTAGACTTTCATTGCATAGTAGGGAGCCTCATTGATTTCAAGTAAATTTGGATTTGGCAAAGAAGGATCCCCGTAATATCGATCATGTGGTGTTTCTCCTCTATGGAAATCTAAATCTTTTCCGTTTCGTGCAAATTCATTGAATCTGTTCATTGTTTTAACTAAATTTCCTTGTGGAATATTTAATTTGTTTTCTAATTCTTCGACTGTATTTCCTTTCAAAACAACACCATTCTCATAGTATGCTTGAGGGAAATCTTGCCCGGGGAATAGGCCAGTAAATATATATCTTTTCTTGGCTCTTGCATCTAAAATAATCCAGGAAGTGATGGCTTTACCGTCTGTTTTTTCATTATGTTCATACATTTTATCAACGAATTCATGATATGGAGTCGGTTCATTAATATATCGATTTCCGTCTTGGTCAACGATAATCATATTCGGCAAGCCTCTATCCGCTACTAAGAAAAATGGCATACCCAAATGATTAATGACAGTAGGTGCACCCCAAACTCTGTCCATTAAACCAAACTTCGCATTCAATTTTGCGAAAGGCTCAATAATATCACCAGTTTGACCTTTTGGTGAGCTTGTCCAACTCACATCTTGTGGACTTGGAAGATATTTATCTCTCTTTTCTTGATCCCGAGAAAATCCACCTGATCCAAAAATTAAGCCTTTATTGATTTTGATTGTTACTTGTTTACCGTTTTTGTTTACGATTAGGCCTGTTACTTTATCGTTTTCGTAAATAAAATCAACAAATGGTGAATCAAGCCAAATTTCACCGTTTAAATCTTTGTAAGTTAGAGCCAATCGAGCTATTAAAGCTCTACCTAATGCGGCATAATCTTTTTTGAATAATTTATGCTTAATTAATCGCCATCCAATTGTTAAAGAAGCTCTTTTTCCTGCCCAGGACCTGGTGATCATATTCACTTTAACGAAATCCTGTCCTGTCATAACGAAACCTTTTGTATCCATAGCAGGAGGGAGAAGCTTGCTCTTCCAATCTTCTAATTTATTTAAATCAATTACTTTGGGCTCGATCGACCGGCCGATCCCTTTTCCACCCGGATGTGTCGGGTAATAGTCAGAGTAATTATTTGCATAGGAGAATCTCATATGTGGGCTTAAATTATGCATATAATCCAGCATTTCGATCCCTTTTTTCAAATAGGTTTCTTTAATTGTATCACTTACTAAATCACCTACAGTGGAATCTAAATATAATTTAGCCTCTTCAAAACTATCGGCTACACCAGCCTCAACTAAATATCTGTTATTCGGAACCCATACACCGCCGCCTGATAAAGCAGAAGCTCCTCCAAAATGCTTTTCCTTTTCAATTAGCAGTGTACTTAATCCCTCTTTTTTTGCAGTAATGGCGGCAGAAAAACCTGTTGCTCCAGAACCGACTACTACTACATCATATTCGTAATCCCAACCCATTAAAAAATCCCCCTTTGAGTAGTATCTGCGCAAAATAACAAAACCCCTAAATAGAAACCGTTAAATATTCAGACAATTAAATTTTACAGTATTTAGAACAGATTATACAATAATATTTGGAAATATTTATTAAATATCAATCAGTAGAAGGACTGAATTGACCCATACTTAATAAATGAGATAAGCATAGAGAGTGAAACGAGAGTTTATTGTAGAAAAATATATAATGTTACACCTGGTATTTAAGAATAATTTAACGAACAATGCCATTCCAATAGGGTGGAAGGTTAGTTTACCAATGGATGCTCAAAAGAAAATAATAGTTGTTATTGAGTTGGCACTTTGAAAATTACAAAATGGTAGATAAATAAGAATTGATGAAGATTAGATAAAGGAGGATCTCTGGATATGTTTTATCGTCTAGATATGTGAAGGGAAATAATCCAAAATAATCAGATCCCGATCAACTTTAGAGGTCAGGATCTTTTTATAGGTTAGAGTGCTCTAATTAGTACACTGTAATTTTTTCTTTTCTTAAAAAAGCTTATATTATCTTAACTTCTACCCAAGCATCGGTAAGAGGGATTCCCCCCAATGTTGCCTCTTTAAAGAATTGTTCTATTGAATCGAATGACTGATCTGCACCAGTGAGACTTTCCAATATCCATTTATTATCTTTCTGTATAACATGGTAGCTATTGTCTTTATACATAAAGCTGGATACGACATTGTAACCATAATCAGTATTTTCTCTTACCATTTCCATCTTTAAATCTTCTATAGAGTAATTAATTTTTTCTGTAATCATATCAGCATAGCTTCTCACATCAGAATCTGTATCATTTTTAAATAGTTCAATGAATTTCTTTAAGGTATCTTCACTAAATTGGTAAGTATAATCATTCCAAATTTTATTAGCTATAGAGATCCTTAAATCATCATCAGGATGTTCGCTCAATTGTAATAACTTTTCGCCATACCAATCTAAATCTGCTTCCTCATCAATAGTATCAAATTGGATAATTTCAGAAAGTGTTTCAGCATCATCTTGTTCGATTAACGATTCAAAGTCTTCCTTACTATATGTCACAATAGAATAGTCTTCGTCATCTGGTAATTCTATTTCCACTACATATAAGTTTTCTAGAAAATCGTCAAAGTTTCTAGCGAGTGTTATTACTTGTGAAATCTCATCATTATTATCTACGTACACAATTGGCGGATTTGAAGAAGTATGCCGATAATCAAAGGCCAGCCAGTAATGACCATCACCATTAAACAAAACAAGGCCTTTAGGCATTTTCCCATTCTTCTATTAATTCTTCACTATCTAGTATTCCTCCATTTTTGCCAATTCCATCGAGGTATTCTACTTCTATGAATAAATCGTCAAATACTTCATGCTTGGGAGCGGGATGAGCATTGTAGATGATACTCCCGCCGTTTTGATCTTTTAATAATTTTATGTAGGATTCTGGAAGTTTAACACCCAGCTTTTTTTCGGCCATTTCAATAATTGAATCAGTGACCGGTAGTGGTTTGTAACCTACATCTTTATCCCATATGCTGCTTTTCAAAATCTCTTCACCTAATTTCATATAAATTATTGCTCAATATATAATTCTACAAAGTTCCATTTAATCCTTTACATATATTGGTTGATGGATAATCTTTTGTGTGACTTTAAATAAAATTTGTTTTTAAGAAAAAATGAAAGGAGTATAGAGGAAATGTTGACTAGTGGGCACTCAAATAGGGTGCCTTTTATTTGGTTTTACAGCACGAATTATATAGTTTTGCATATTTTCTATGGAGTATCTAGTTGCTTTTATGATAACTAGTAGAAATATAATCAGTAATAGAGAAGCTGATAAAAACATACTTTATATCGGCTTACAGATAATACCTTCCCAATATAGCAAAAGATACTCCACCTAATTCAAAGGGAGGAGTATCTTTTAGCTTGAGCTGGTAATAGTTTAGCAGAGTTCAAGCGCTGCCTTATAGTGATGCCGAACCATGCGGCTAGGAATGCTTTAATGATGCCGACTGGTAAAAAAGGATAAATACCTGTTACTAAAGCTTCCTGCCAGGTAAGTGCTGCAAATAGTTTTAACCAAACGCATCCAACGGTTAAGGTGATACACATACCGATTAGGTTTGCGAAAAAAGCTTGACTGTATGTATAGGATGTTTTTTCTAACCATAGCCCAATCAGAAAGGCTGTCGGAATGAATCCGATTAAGTAACCGCCCGTTGGTCCAAATAAAATACCTAATCCGCTTGTGAATTGAGAGAATACAGGTAAGCCTATAAGACCGAGTGTTAAATAGACTAATACTGTAATCGTACTGTGTCTGGATCCCAAGATGGTTGCCACAATCCCAACGGCTAATGTTTGTCCTGTAATAGGAATGAGAGGCAAAGGAATGGTGATTTGGGCTAACAGACAGATGATGGATGCACACATTGCTGCGAGAACTAGCTTTTTCGTTTTATCATGAGCCATAGACAGTCACCTCAACTGAAAAATAAGTAAACCAATTTAAATAATAGGTTAACATATTTTATGGGAAGTTAACAAGATTTGTTTAATAAATAAATGTAAAATTTAAACTATTATAATTTATTGAAAATTCTACCAAATTAAACTAATATAGTGATATTATTTAAATGAGTATAAAGATCTAGAGATTAAGGGGGATTCATTTGAGTAAGAAGGCTATAATTATACCAATTATTACAGGTTTTATCATGTTGCTGCTTTATTATGTGTACAATGTAAGACTGGAAACAACTCTGCCTGATGATGGGTGGGGAAGATCAAGCAATTTGAAAGCATCATCAAAATATCCAATGGAATATTACAGTTATCAAATAGATGATGAGTTACACATTTTTATGCCGGATGAGACAGATGTTTCTCACAAAGTATTGGATCAAAATTTCAACATGTTAAAAGAAGAATCTATCCAAGCCGAAGTGGCGCCGGCAGAACCAATTTGGGCGTCCGAGGGTCAGCTGATTTATATGGATGATGATAAGTTAACCATCAACCAAGAGGGAACGGATCAGGTAATCGCTCAAGACATTACTTCTTTTTCACCTACCCAAGCTGGAGTTCTCTTTTGGAATCAGAATGAACTAAAAGAATATAATGCAGGTACAGGTCAAACAAAGCTTATACATACATATGATCAACCTATTTACACAGGATTGCAGGCTAAAAATGGTAAGTCCTTTTTAGTAGGACTTCAAATATCTGATTCCGAGGTTCATTTTTATTCATTGTATAATGGAAAATTTAAAAAGTTGCTCGAGCATTCAGCAACTGGCGGGCAATCAATTGAGAATATCATCTATGATGCCGGAGACAAAAAAGCTACAGCTATTATCGAAAAATATTCGATGGCACAGGGACAAAGGGCCTATCAAGCATTGGAGTTGAGCTTTGATTTAGCTACTTCAAAAGTTGAGAAAAATGAGAAGTATACTTTTTATGATGAGAAGACTGGGAGTGAGTTAGATAATCCTCGCTATTTGCAAATTTTCTACCAGGATGATAAACCGGCAATTTTATTTGTTGCTGAGGGCAGTCGAGTTGCAAAGCGTTCTGGATATAATGTTTACTATGCCACGCAGCAAAAAGGAGCCTGGGTAGCTGAGAGGCGAAGTAATACGGAAGACACACCTGCCAGACCTCAATGGCTTGATCAGAATTATATAACTTGGCAAACGTTTGATGGCAAGGAATATGTGTTGAACGTCACAACGGATGATGAACGATATGTCGAATCTTCACAAAAAATAACCAAAGAAGATTATACCTCCGCTCTATATTATTCTATTTCTGGCATATTCAGCGGCTTTTTTATGCTAGTGCTCGGACTGGTATGGGTTGTTCCTCCATTAGTCTTTTACGGAATCCTGTCGTTTATCAAGAGTGATATTTTCGAAAGGAATGAACGCAGTTGGGTAGAGCCGGTGGGAATTCTGCTCTATATCGGTACTATGATCTATATGCTCAATGAGGTCTTATCAGAAAGGTCATTCTTTGCCGCACCATCATATTTAAACTTTGATGGTAGCTTGATTATTTGGCCTTTAATCATCAGTATTGTTACGTATATGATCTATCGCTGGGTGATGAAGGAAGATACAGGTTTATTTACTGGATTATTTTACTACATAGGCTATAATTTATTAGTTATGACCTGTTTATTTGGGCCATACTTATTGTGAATACCGTTAAGAAGAATACCAGGCAATCAGGAAACGATTGTCTGGTTATTTTGTCGTATCGGGAGTATGAATATAACGGTACCTGCAAAATCCCAAAATCGATTTAGTAAAATATTTCACTGCTCGGTTTATATAAATCAATATAATGGATGGGTAAATCCCTAGTAAATGTAATTATTCGTTTAAATATCTTAAAATGAGTAAAAAATTCATCAAATAAGAGAGTTTCCTGTGAATTAAAGTCATACACGGACAAAAATTGTTCCATTATTTCACATGTCTCCGGGTCATTCAATATTCCATGAACTTCAAGCGGCACTTCAAATTTTAAATAAAGATGATCTAACCCAAAATCAGAAAAGACCAAAGCAATTTTATTTCTATACATGATCCCACCTCCAATAAGCAGTATGGTGATTTGTTTAGTCTTTCAAACAGGAATTCTTGAAATATATAAAGAAAGGTTAGGTGAAAGAGTGATAAATAGTATAAATCAGGAGATTGAAGAGGAGAAACAACGGCTCGAATTTATAAAAAAATATATGCAGGTTGTCATTGATACAGCTGAAACAAACAAAGAACAATTTATGGAAAAGATGAAGGACATCTTTAAAGATGAAGACTGGGTAGAGAGTGCGGGGTATTCGCAGCTTTTAACGAGTGCCAGCTTCTATCAGCTCTCAATGTCCGAACTGGAAAGCTTGATTAAGGCAATACCTAAACCATATTTTGCACGGGTGGATTTTACTTCTCGTGAGGCTGGCGGAATGGAAAAGCTTTATTTTGGAAAGACATCCTTATTTCAGCGTGACAATCAGGAGCAATTGATTATCGATTGGCGTTCACCTATTGCTAATTTATACTATGAAGGCCGGTTGGGAGAAGTGAGTTATACGTCAGAAGGTGAAACTTATGACGGTACCATTAGTCTAAAAAGGCAATTCATCATTGAAGATGGAGAGCTGCTCGACATACGGGATATCGATGTTACGACGGTGGATGAATTATTGCAGGAGTCTCTTGCCGGCAGTTCTGCCAATCGATTAACAGAGATTGTTGCAACGATTCAGGAGGAGCAGAATCAAATCATACGAGCGGATTTAAATAAACCTATTATTGTGCAGGGAGCAGCAGGAAGTGGGAAGACAACGATTGCTTTGCACCGTATTTCATATTTTTTGTATCACTATAAAGATGTATTCCAGCCTGAACAATTATTAATATTAGCACCAAGCTTTTTATTCCTTGATTATATTTCAGAGGCACTCCCAGAACTCGGTGTTGAGAAAGTAAGACAAATGACCTTTCAGGGATATGTGGAAGAGGTGCTGGGGAAGAAAATTAAATTGACAGAGGATACTAAGCTTCGTGACATCCTTAAGGATCAACAATTCGTTCACATCTCAAGCATCAAAGGTTCCTCTCTATTTCAAAGGGTGCTTGACCATTATGTAGAAGAAATAAAAACCGGTTTGATGGTGCATGAAGACTTTCGGGTTGATAAGTTTAAATTGTATACAGCAAAACAGTTTAATCATCTTTTATACAATGAGTATACATATTTGCCGCTTTATAAACGAATCGAGAAACTAAAAAAAGTCCTTCAAAATCAAGTACGTTTGAATAAAGATAAAATGCTGAAAAAAGTAGTTCAGCATTATGAGGTCAGAATTGACAGGGCCTTAAACTGGAAGGGTGATGAGAAAAAGCGGAAGCAATACATTTCGCTGGCTTTGGATAAAAAAGAGGCGAGGATCAATGATCTGAAAATGGAAATCAAAAAAGCCGTCCAGGATTATATGAGCTATTTTGATAAGAGAGATATATGGACACTTTATAAAGAATTATACAGCGACCCGGACAGGCTGGTTCAATACTCAGATCATAAACTCAGTAAAAAAGAGGCGTTAGAGCTTTGCGAAAGCAGTCAGAATATCTTTTCTAAGAAAAAATATGAGCTTGAGGACTTGGGCCCTATTCTGTATTTATATGCAAAAATTTATGGAGTTAAGCCGGAGAAAAAGGCAAAGAATGTAGTGATTGATGAGGCGCAGGATTATAGCTTTTTGCAGCTTCAAGGGCTTAAAACAGCTTTGGAAACAGATATGTTTACCCTTGTCGGTGATTTGGCGCAGGGCATCCATTCTTACCGGGGAATAACCGACTGGCAGGAAGTAAGAAAATCCATTTTTCCAAGAGCCATTTATCGAGAGCTGAAAAAGAGTTACCGAACAACCGTCGAGATTATGAATGAAGCCAATCAATTATTAAAACGGCTATCCACTTCATTTCCGGAGGTTGAACCAATCATTCGACATGGCAAACCACCTGTATTTTTAGAGATCACATCTGATGAGGAATGGGCTGAACAGATGTCTAATCAAGTAAGGAAGTTAAAGGAAGAAAAATTCAATACTTTCGCGATTATTACAAAGACTGAGGAAGATGCAGCGATTGTAAATTCCATTCTTAAACAGCATACTGAGCTAGACCTCTATTTACTTGAAGAAACGACATCTATTCCAAAGGATAAAATAGTAATTGTACCGTCGTACTTAGCGAAGGGATTGGAGTTTGATGCTGTATTTGCTGTCGCATATAATGAAGTATACTCGGATAACCATGAGATCGATATTAAACTATTGTATGTTGTAATGACCAGAGCTCTTCACCGACTGATACTAATGGGGAAACAGAAGAGGGCATTTATTCTCTAACATTTGTTGGAGAAAATGTCCCTTTTTCTATTTGTTTTGGAAAACACGTTTACCGTATATAGGTAAGCGGTTGTAAGTAGTGTAAAATAGATAAGTAGATTGGATTAGGGAGGTAAGGCAGGGAGAATGAGAAATACAGTTTTAGAAGTCAAATCAATCAGCAAACAAATAGCTGGTTCTGATATCCTTAAAAATATCAGCTTTGAAATAGAAGAAGGCGAAATTTTCGGCTTAATTGGACCCAATGGTGCTGGAAAAACGACCTTAATTCGAGTGATTTGCGGACTTATGAAGAAAAATGCCGGCCAGATTAGAATCATGAATCACGAGGTAGGAACGTCTTTTGTTGACGCCATCAAACATGTAGGAGCTATTATTGAAAATCCAGCCTTTTACGATTATTTAACTGGGTGGCAAAATTTAGAATTATACGCTAATTTATATTCGAATATATCATCTGATAGAATAGAAGAAGTTGTTGAATTAGTCAACCTGACAGAAAGAATCGATGACAAGGTACATACATATTCGTTAGGAATGAAACAGAGATTAGGAGTCGCCCAGGCCATTTTGCACAAACCGAAGATTTTGATGTTGGACGAGCCAACAAACGGGTTGGATCCAGAAGGAATGCGTGACTTACGCAATCATCTTCTCTATTTGGCCAAAGAAGAGAATATATCGATTCTCATTTCCACTCATCTATTATCTGAGGTTGAAATGCTTTGTGATCGAATTGGCATCATAAAAGCGGGTGAATTATTGGAGATCACAAATGTAAAAATGGATCATCATGTGCTTATTATTGAGGTGGATGATATCCAACATGCTCTGGCTGTATTAGATGCAAATTATGAGGTTATTTCATATAAGGGAAATCTTATTCGCTTATCAGTTGAGAAAAAGGATATCCCGATGCTTAATGAAATGCTGGTTCTGAATAAAGTGAGCGTGTATCAGCTTGCTTATGACCAAAATCAGTTGGAAGACACCTTTTTACAGACGATTTCAGCGAGGGAGGTTGGAATTTCGTGAGGTCATTACTTTATAACGAACACTATAAAATGACAAATAACAAAATGGTCAGATACTCCTTTCTGGTGATGCCTTTGTTGATTTGTTTATTACCATTCTTTTTTACAAAACTGATTAAAGGAACAGACGGAAATGTGATTGACTTTATGTCTGTGCTATCCAACTTCCTAATCATCACGATATTTCTAGCGATTGGTTTGGCGGGGAGTATACTGGCTAATGAATTTCAAACAGGAACAATTAAACTGTTATTGATCCGTCCGAGAACAAGGTCAATGGTCTTATTTGCCAAATGGCTTACGATTCAATTGTATGGTATATATTTATTAACCACTACATTTATCTTTTCCTGGCTTATTGGAGGAATCATTTACGGCTTTGGAGCGGGCTATGGGCTTATGTTTCAAAAGTTATTGTTAACGTATGGAATTACGTTTTTGGAATTGATGCTGATTTCAACCTTTACATATGCAGTATCTGTCGTATTTAAAAATAGTGCCTTTGCAATTGGGTTTGGAATAGCTGCGTTACTTGGCGGGAAGTTTGTAACGGAAATTGCAGAGTTGCTGGAGCTGTCCCTTGGCAAGATTTTGCTCTTTGCCAATACACAGTGGGACCAATACTTATTCGGTAATACACCTATCCTGTCTGGAATGTCACCAGGCTTTTCGATCATCATCCTTATCATGCATTTCATTTTCTTTTATGGTGTTGCTTGGTTTTTCTTTGCAAAAAGGGATATAACAGTATAAAGTAAAGGCCTGAAAGGGTGAGAATGATGATTATTAGTGCCAGCAGGAGAACAGATATACCTGCGTTTTACTCTGAGTGGTTTATGAATCGAATCAGAGAAGGCTATTATATGAAGGTGAATCCTTTTAATCGTCATCAAACAAAGAAGGTTTCACTTTTGCCGGTAGATGTGGATGCAATTTGTTTTTGGACAAAGAATCCAAAACCGATGAATCCCTATATTCCTGAATTGGTGGAGATGGGCTACCGTTTAATGTTTCAATATACTCTAAATGACTATCCAAAAGAGATTGAGCCAGGGATGCCAAGTTTATCTAACAGAATGAAAGAGTTCCAGTATATATCTGATTTAATCGGGCAGGAGAAAGTAATCTGGCGATACGATCCCATTGTGTTAAGCAATAAAACGAATGTGGAGTATCATATCGAGCGATTTACTCATATAGCAAAACAATTATCCGGGTTTACTACGCGTGTAGTGATTAGTTTTCAAGATTTTTATACGAAGACAAAAGGTAGACTTGCTAATCTGGAAAAGGTGGAGGGCTATCAATTCGATGACTGGCTTGACCCTAACAATCGGTCAGCTTTAAATGCATTGACCCGTACCATTGGTTCAGTTTGCAAGCAATATGGAATGGTACCAGAGACTTGTTCGGAGATTATTGACTTGGATACACACGGAATCAAACATGGCGCGTGTATTGATAAAAACTTTATTGAAGAAGTATTTAACCTGCAATTATCCGGTAAAAAGGATAAATACCAACGGGCTGAATGTGGGTGCATGGAGGCAGAAGAGATGGGTTCATATGATACATGCCCATTTGGCTGCGTATATTGCTATGCGGTAAGAAGTCCGAAGCTGGTGCAGACAAATAGACAAAAACATGATCCAACTAGTCCTTATTTACTGATAAACGGGTAAAATAATGATATACTTAAGGATCGTATAAAGGAAGCGGTGAAGAGTTAATGAGTTATTTACAACCAGGTATTAAAGCAACATTAACAGTGGAAAGAGAGGTTTCATTCGGATACTTTCTTTCTAATGGTGAAGAAGATGTTTTGCTTCACACACATGAAATCGTTGGTGATCTTGAAATAGGGCAAGAAATAGAGGTTTTCTTATTTAACGATAAAGAAGGCCGATTGACAGCCTCCATGAAATTGCCAACCATTACTGAAGGTGAATATGATTGGGTTCCGGTCGTGGATGTTCATCCAAGCCACGGGGTTTTCCTTGATATCGGACTTCAAAAGGATTTATTGATCTCCAGTGACGATTTACCAAAATTAAAAAGCCTATGGCCAGAAGTAGGAGACCAGCTTTATGTTACATTAAAAGTCGACAATAGAGGCAGAATGTTTGGTCGTCTTGCTACTGAAACCGTTGTACAGGAATTAAGCGAGCATGCTCCTGAATCAATAAAAAATAAAGATTTTGAGGGAAGAGCTTACCGTTTATTAAAAGTAGGCACCTTTATTTTAACAACAGAAGGGTACCGCTGTTTCATTCATGAGAGTGAACGTGCGAATGAACCAAGGCTGGGTGAATTGGTCAAGGGCAGAATTATTGAAGTTAAGCCTGATGGCAGTACAAACGGCTCGTTGCTGCCACGTACGCATGAACGCCTTGATGAAGATGCGGAAGCAATCTTTACTTATCTTGAAAGCCGCGGGGGCAGCATGCCTTATTGGGATAAATCGGATCCGGAGTCTATCCAAAAACGTTTTGGTATGAGTAAAGCAGCTTTTAAACGTGCACTCGGCCGACTAATGAAGGATCGCAGAATTACACAAGAGGATGGCTGGACGAAGATAACGAAACAATAAGGGGAATGGATATGAATATACTTTGGGACTTTGACGGCACTTTATTTGATACCTATCCCGGTTATGCGAGAATGGTCAAAAGTGCAGTGGAGACACCTCTTTCGGAGGAAGAAATCTTTTCCTTGCTAAAGGTGTCGTTTGGCCATGCGTTCAACGAACTTAAGCTAACCGAAGAACAAATTAAACATATTCATATACTTGAAAGGCAGTTAAAGCCCTTGGATTTCAAACCGTTTCCGGGAGTGAAGAATGTGCTGGAGGCAGCGGATTTAAATGTAATCATGACGCATAAATACCGTGAAGGTGCCGAGAGTATTTTAAAAGCAAACGGAATGGATCAATATTTCACAGAAATAGTAGCCATTGATGACGGATATCCAAAAAAACCTCATCCGGCAAGCTATCAGTACCTGCACGATAAGTACCGTATTGATCTCGCGGTTGGGGATAGGGAGTTAGATATTTTACCTGCCAAAAGTATTGGAATCAAAACCTGCTTATTTCAGAATGATACGCCAGGTGCGGATTATTATGTTAATAGCTATGAAACGTTTTTTGAGATTGTTAAAAGATAAGTTAAGTTCAACAGGTGGAGAGAGAACAAATTGTTCTTTCCCACCTGTTTTGCTTTTTATGGATAGATTATAACGAATCCCTTGCTGGAAATAGATTTTTAACATATATACTTTACTAATAAGATTGCTGGATTAGGAGAAAAGAATAGATATGAGGTTAAATAGCCATTAATAGAGCCGTTATTCAGAATAATAGAGCCAATTTTAGTGATAATAGAGCCGATTCTGACTAGAATTCAGCCGAATTCAGCAATAATTGAGCGAATCAGTAAGGAAATAGAGCGGATTAGTTTTCCATTGGATATTTTCTCAATCTTTAGGATGTATAGCGATAAATGAACATCCCATGAGTACAATTATGTAATTCAGTATCTGTAAGGGTTATTTCACATATTTAAGATTTACATTAAATTTTGAATCCTCAAAGCGAAATATCTTTACATACCAAATAATTTATCCTTATAATTTAATTTACTAATCAAAAGATAATTTAAAGAAATTTGATTACTGAAGGAGTTAGAAAGTTGAAAATAAAAGACTTTACTTTAACAGCCATTTTTTTATCTATTATTCTATTATTTGCGTTTACACCATTTGGTTTTATTCATTTAGGTGTAATTAAAGCAACCTTAATTCATATTCCAATTATTATTGCCTCTATTATTTTAGGCCCAAAGATAGGTGCGTTATTGGGATTAGTATTTGGATTTACTAGTATTGCTGTAAATACGATTACTCCGACATTATTATCATTTGCTTTTTCACCAGCAATTCCCGTATTAGGAACAGATCAAGGAAGTTTTTGGGCGTTATTTATTGCCATTGTTCCAAGAGTAATGATTGGATTTATACCTTACTATATTTTTAAAGCATTTCGTAATGCTATAACAAAGAAAAATTCGCTTCAAAAACCTGCTTTATTTATTACAGCTTTAGTGTCCACTTTTATGCATACATTCTTGGTTATGGGTTCTATTACCTTTCTATTTCAGGATGCCTATGCAGAGGCTATTAACGCTGGCAGTACAAGTGCCATTTATAAAGCTGTTTTAACTGTGTTTTTTACAAATGGACTTGCCGAAGCACTCCTTGCCGGGATGGTAACGATGGCGGTAGTTCCGCCTTTATTAAAGATTTCGAGAAGATAAACTCATGTCACTATTTCTGAATATCAATTAAGAAATGTCAAACTCACATATTAATTTGAACGCCATTTTGAATATCAATATTCAAAATGGCGTTTTTTATAGTTGCTGTTTGGATTGAACTTATTATCAAGTGTTATAGAAGTTACTAAGTATAGAGTAATTTCAAGGAAAATAAGCAGTACGTGTCGTCTATAATCAATTTTTCCAACTACGCGGCTTTATACTATTTTCGTGGGATTAAATTGTGAAAAGTAATGATATTTTGTATATAATTGTTAAATAAAGCGATCCGATTTGATTGTCGAATGCTATGCATGGTTTATTGTCTTTTTCATTCAGTTAAAGGGACGTTTTATTCGAAAAAAAAGTAAAAAAGGAAATCGTAGGTGATAGTGTTGTTCTTAAAGAGAATTCAACTTGAGCATGAAAACATACCTTCTTATAATGAGTATCCTTTCTCTATTCCTTCAATAAAGAATCTTCACCAATTGAATTTGAAAATCAATGTTACATTTTTTGTTGGGGAAAACGGTTCAGGAAAATCTACACTTCTAGAAGCAATTGCTGATAAATGTCAGTTTAATACAGCAGGTGGAGGGCGGAATAATACTTATAATGTTCATGCTTCAGAATCCGCACTTGGCGAATATATAAGGCTTTCGTGGCTTCCTAAAGTCACAGACGGTTTTTTTCTTAGAGCAGAGTCATTTTATAATTTTGCTTCTCATATTGATGAAGTAAAAGCTTATAATGCCTATGGCGGACGTTCTTTGCATCAACAATCTCATGGCGAGTCTTTTTTGTCCCTCTTTTTAAACCGATTTAAAGGGAGAGCCATCTATTTATTAGATGAACCAGAAGCTGCCTTATCACCCCAGCGACAACTTTCATTTTTGAAAATCTTACATGATTTAGTCACTGCAGGGGACAGTCAATTTATAATCGCTACACATTCTCCAATTCTTTTAGGATATCCCAACGCCACAATTCTAAGTTTTGATAACGATACAATTAAAGAGATAGATTATGAAATGACAGATCACTATCAAATAACGAATTACTTTTTACAAAATAGACACAAGTTTTTGCGAGAGATATTAGAAGATTAATCATCCAGAAGACACCGTATGTAGTCGTTTGATTAAGATTAAGGCTTTAATTATGGAGTATGAAATACAGAAGGATTTAAGCTGTTTTGTAATTTTTATATTTAACAAGGCACTAATCCAAATTATAAGAAAAAGACTATCAGTTAAAATTCACTGATAGTCTTTTGCATTCATTACTTTTTAACTGTCTCTAAATACTCATCATACGTCATTTGTTTGTCGATGATGCCATCTGGAGTAATTTCGATAATACGGTTTGCAATCGTTTGGATAAACTGGTGGTCATGAGATGTGAAGATCATGGCACCTTTGAAATTAATCATACCGTTATTGACTGCTGTGATGGATTCCAAGTCTAGATGGTTCGTCGGTTCATCCAAAAGAAGAACATTTGCTCCGCTGAGCATCATTTTGGATAGCATACAACGAACTTTTTCGCCACCGGAAAGAACAGACGGTTTCTTCATTACTTCTTCACCAGAGAAGAGCATTCTTCCGAGGAAACCGCGAAGGAATGATTCGCTTTCATCCTGTGGAGAGAATTGACGAAGCCAATCCACTAGAGTTTGCTCGTTTCCTTCAAAGAACTCAGAGTTGTCTTTAGGGAAGTAGGATTGTGAAGTTGTAACTCCCCATTTGAATGTTCCTTCATCAGCTTCCATTTCACCCATTAGGATTTTAAATAGAGCTGTTTTGGCATTATCATTTTGACCAACTAAAGCGATTTTGTCGTCTTTATTCATAATAAAGCTAACATTGTTCAGTACCTTTTCTCCATCAATCGTTTTGGATAGACCTTCTACACGCAGAAGATCATTACCAATTTCGCGCTCTGGAGTGAAGTGTACATATGGATAACGGCGGGATGAAGGTCTAATATCATCGAGCGTAATCTTTTCCAATAATTTTTTACGGGAAGTGGCCTGTTTAGATTTAGAAGCATTAGCACTGAAACGGGCAACGAATGCTTGTAATTCCTTAATCTTTTCTTCCTTTTTCTTATTGGACTCAGCTGTTAATTTTTGTGCCAATTGGCTGGACTCATACCAGAAATCATAGTTTCCGACATACAATTGGATTTTTCCGAAATCAAGGTCTGCAATATGTGTACATACTTTATTCAAGAAATGACGGTCATGGGATACAACAATTACCGTATTCTCAAAGTTGATTAAAAATTCTTCAAGCCATTGAATAGCTTTGATATCAAGGTGGTTGGTAGGCTCATCGAGTAATAATACGTCCGGTTTGCCAAATAAAGCTTGTGCAAGCAATACTTTTACTTTTTCTCCACCATCTAGCTCAGCCATCTTTTTGTTGTGTAATTCTTCTGGTATCCCTAACCCTTTAAGTAGGATTGCTGCATCAGGTTCTGCTTCCCAACCATTCAGTTCAGCAAATTCACCTTCAAGTTCTGCTGCTCTCATACCATCTTCGTCGGAGAAGTTTTCCTTCATATAAATAGCATCTTTTTCTTTCATAACTTCATAAAGTCGGGCATGTCCCATAATAACTACTTGAATCACTTCAATATCTTCATATTCGAAGTGGTTTTGCTTTAAGACTGTAAGGCGCTCTCCAGGGCCAAGGCTGACAGTTCCAGATTGAGGCTCTAGCTCACCTGATAAGATTTTAAGAAAAGTAGATTTTCCGGCACCGTTGGCGCCAATTAATCCATAGCAGTTTCCAGGTGTAAATTTAATATTTACATCTTCGAACAATTTTCGGTCTCCAAAGCGAAGACCTACGTTATTTACAGTAATCATGTATTTCATTTCCTCCGTTTGCTGGTATCTAGCAAATTATATCACCACATGTACACATTTTGAAAGAGAAGTACTAACATTCTCGTGTTTTAGTCAGAAAACAGTACTTTGACGGTGGTAATTTATGTAAAACAACTACTTCTTTAGCTATAAAGACAAAAAATCCAGTACTTACAGAATCAATAGATAAAGCGCTTACTTAGTTACTTTTCTGTAAATTTGTTACATTATTGTAATGTTAGCGACATATATGTAATAGGTTTAACATCTATTTGTTCTTAACAACTAATTTAGTTAGCTGGTAGGATAATGTCTGAAATTCATTCGGTCAAAATAAAGGAGGTTAAGCCCGATGAATCAATTGATTATTGCAGTATTAATCTCAACATCACTTGCGGGAGTCATACAAGGTGGCTTCGTTTCCTCATCCAATAATAATAAAACTCAACATATAGATCAGCAGCCAACAGCTGAAGTAAGTCAAGTAGTGAAAGATGATTTGACTGATTTTATGTTTATAGATATGCCTGAAAAAAAGACAAGCTCTACAATCATTCAGAATGATAAAGAGTTTGAGCATACTTCATATGAATCTATTAATTCAAGCATTAAAGATACAGAGATGAACATACAATCATCTGCTAACGCTGCTGCCGATGCAACAGATCGAGTCGAAACGAAAGACGTGCAATCGACTGAACGTAGAACAGACTTATCTAAGATAGAAAAGGCTGTAAAGACGGAAAAGACTCAGGAAAATAAGGTTATTAAAACACCTGCAGTTGAAGATAAAGATGAGGTAAAAGAAACATCTGTAAAATCACCAATTGAAGAAGAGGTAAATAAAAATACAGAAACTGCCGTAACTTCTGAAGTTGAAGAAGTAGATGAAGAAATAAATACATCTGCTGAAAACTCTGAGCAGGATGAGAAAATCATTACTGTTAAGGCAACAGCTTATACCGCGGATTGTGAAGGTGGAACTGGTGTCACATACACTGGTATAGATCTTAAAGCTAATCCTAATCAAAAAGTAATTGCTGTTGACCCATCTGTAATTCCACTGGGCACAAAAGTTTATGTGGAAGGGTACGGACATGCAATTGCCGGAGATATTGGAGGAGCAATTAAAGGTAATAAAATTGATGTTTTTATTCCATCACAAAGTGAAGCGGAAGACTGGGGTATTAAAACAGTTGATGTGAAAATTTTGGAAGACTGATAGGTTTTTTGATTGGTCATGAAAAGCAATCCAAGCACGCTGGATTGCTTTTTCCTTTCTATTCTAGTAAAAGAGGGGTAGTATCAATACCATATGTTTTAGTCAATTACATAAGTGTATAGAAGGAATTTAAAATTTAGGAATAGAGCGACAGTTTATTTTTTTCGTGATTTGTAGTAAAATTTAATTCTTTGACGGGGAATTATTATATTTTTAGTTTTTGAATCAATATGGAGGAATTCTGATGACAACTGCAACTGTAGATGAATATAATTTAGAGAGTTTGCTGGATTCATTAAAGATGGATGCTTTAAAGAATATCCGCAGAAATCTAAATTTAAAAAACATGAGTTCATTAAGAAAAAAAGAATTGGTAGCAGCACTGGCTGAGAAAATACCAGCTTCTGTCCCTGAGAAGGTTCAAATGATGGATCTTCATCAATACACAGCTATTGTAGCGATGATGACAAAAAGCGGGATTATGCCAATCGAACAAATTGGACTTGAAAATGTATTTTACTTATCAAGTATCGGATATATCCACCCTTCCAAAGTGGAAGATCAACCAGTGGTTGTAATGCCGACTGAAGTAATGAAACAATTTTACAATTTAAATCCAAAAGAAATCATGACTGTCATTAACCGTAATCAAAAAGTGACAAACATTCTTTTTGGGTTAATTCGTTATTATGGATTTATAGAGGTTGAAAAAGCTCATAAATTGATTGAAGGATATATCCAGGAAGAAGTGGATATTGAATGGCTGCACAATTACATTCGATATTTGGAAGATTTCTATGGAGATTTCCGTCTAGATGATGAATATATTATTCATGATACTATCAAGGAATTAGATGGATTTAAACAGGCTCAGGCAAGCAGAGTAGGCTTGAAATACTACCATATTCCTGCTGAAACTATGGTAAACGTGAACCGGTACGAGCCATTTGAAAGAACAGAGCAAATGGTTGAATTCATTCACTATTTATCAGATACGTATTCTTTGAAACAAGAAGAAGCAGCAGAATTGGCAGACCGTTTTATCTTTAAAGTTCAATTCGGAGAATCCTTGCCTGATGTGGTGAAATGGTTTGGAGAACAAATTGAATTTGAGTCAGAAAAAGATATTAATGCACTGGTTGAAAAAATGGTTACTGTCGTAAACAATACAAGACTATGGATTTTAAAAGGTCACACACCTTCTGAATTATCCTCTCCATCTGCTAGTAAACCTGCAGCTTCTGCTCCAGTTCTAAAAACTCAACCAAAAGTAGGCAGAAATGAACCTTGCCCATGCGGCAGCGGCAAAAAATATAAAAAATGCTGCGGTAAAGCTTAATCTCATACAGGTAACTTGTGAACATGGTGTGTACCTCGTGGCGTTTGCTACGGGGGATATGCCGTGTTTTTTATTTTTAACAAAGAAGTAGATGTAAGAACAGTCATAAGTTGATTACTTTATCATCATTCTTAAATGCGTTATAATCATCCAAAATAGAGCGAGGAGGGTATGAATGGAGGATTTTGAATCTTTAACATTGCCAACCTATATCAAGCCTGGATTGGATATTGTATTTTGTGGGATTAATCCTGGCAGAATTTCTGCTCTAAAAGGGTATCATTTTGCGAATCCAGCGAATTTGTTTTGGAAGGGTTTGTATTTGGGTGGCATTACGCCGTATCAGTTTAAACCTGAGGAGACGGCAAAGCTCTTGGACTATGGTTACGGAATAACTGATATTGTCGGCAGGGCAACAAGATCTTCTTCTGATTTGAAAAAAGATGAATTTATAGAGGGTGCGGCTGACCTAAGGAATTTAATCACTCAATACAAGCCTAAATGTTTATGCTTCATTGGGATTACTGCCTTCCGCTATGCAACAAACCGTCTTAAAGGCAAAGTAGAACCAGGTCTTCAGGACGGCTTGTTTTTTGCTACACCTGATTGGGAAGGCTGCTATATCTTTGTTGTTCCATCTACAAGCGGGGTAAATGCCCATTATACGAGAGAAGAACGAATAGACTATTTCCGGCAATTATATGAGTGGAATAAATCTCAAAAATAAATAGGTATAATATCTGCTGACAGAGGCATGATATGGTTAGAAAGTTCAGCAGATTATTGACATTTCTGAAAATGTGCCGTATTATAAGGTATAATGTTTATCTTTATAAAATTGACCGTAAATAGACATTCACTTATTATAAAGTGTTCTCTTTTTTACAGAGCGGTACTTTTTATAATAGGTGAATCTTTATTTATCACACATTTTTGGAGGTAACAAAATGAAAAACGGTAAAGTAAAATGGTTTAATGCAGAAAAAGGTTTCGGATTCATTGAAGTTGAAGGCGAAAATGATGTATTCGTACATTTCTCCGCTATTCAAGGCGAAGGTTTCAAATCTCTAGAAGAAGGCCAAAGCGTACAGTTCGACGTAACAGAAGGCGCTCGCGGACCTCAAGCTGAAAACGTAATTAAGCTTTAAGAAGTATGCGAATAAAGGCTATCCCAGGTATGGATAGTCTTTTACTACATAATTAACTTCTAAAAGAAAGGTGTGCCGGTTATGTATAATCGAAAAAATGTTGAGGAAATAATCCCTGAAGAAACGAAGGTGTGGGAATGTACTTCTGATGATTGTAACGGTTGGGTACGTGACAATTTCAAAGCTACAGCAACACCTAAGTGTCCATTATGTGGTAGTGAGATGACAGAAGGAATTAAAATGCTTCAAGCGATTAATAATCCTAGACGGAACGATTAAGCCGTCCAGCTTTCTCACAGAAACAGACCATTGAATATGTGGTCTGTTTTTTTTTTGTCTTGTTTTTTATTTTGTGAATTTAACAGTATTTTCAATAGATCAAAATGAAACCATTTATTCGTCTTAATCGTATGTAGGGGTATGTAAACACTACAGAAAAGAGGTATCCCAACTGTGAATTTGCCTTATGAACAAGAATTAAATGAATGGAAAGAATTTTTAATTGGCTATAAGTTTGCATTAAGTGAAATGAATACAAAACTGGAAATATTAAATCAGGAGTTTGAATTGATTCACAATTACAATCCAATCGAACATATTAAATCGAGAATGAAAAGTCCACAGAGTATTATGAAAAAATTAAAACGAAAAAACCTAGATATTACGGTTGAAAATGCACAGCAGAATGTCCGTGATATAGCCGGGATTCGTATTTCCTGTTCGTTTACGACGGATATTTATGCGATTGTAGATGCCCTTGGAAAACAGGATGATATACATATTATTGAGATTAAAGATTATATTAAAAACCCTAAGTCAAACGGGTATAGGAGCCTTCATTTGATTACGGAAATACCAGTGTTTTTTTCGAACTGTAAAAAATGGATGCCGGTGGAAATACAAATTAGAACCATTGCCATGGACTTTTGGGCGAGCTTGGAACATAAAATTTATTATAAATTCTCTAAGGATGTACCTGCGCATCTACTCCAAGAATTAAAAGGGTCTGCCGATATGATTGCAGAATTGGACGATAAAATGCTCAGAATTAATGAAGAAGTTCAGATATATAAAGATATTGATAAATTAATGAGTGAAACCAAACTTTAATTAACCTCCTTCTTCCATTAAAAAAATGTGTCAAAAAGGTAAAAAAGGGGAAGATAGAGGTAAAAGGAAGTGAGGTATAGCTCATGACGATGTTAAGAGAAATTATGACCACAAATGTAGACTATGTTACACCGCTTGATAATGTATATGAGGTTGCTTTGAAAATGAAAGAAGATAATGTAGGAATCATTCCTGTCTGTGAGGATAATACATTGATTGGCATCATTACGGACCGCGATCTGGTTGTGGACGGAATTGCTGAAAAACGGCCAGGTTCAACTAGGGTAACAGATGTGATGCATCAAAATGTTGTGACTGCAAACCCTGATACAACAGAGGAGGAAGCAGCTGCACTAATGGCTCAACATCAAATTAGGCGTCTGCCTGTCCTGGAAAACGGTAAACTTGTTGGAATTGTATCCTTAGGTGATTTGGCCGTAAGCTATACCGGTAATGACGAAGCCGGTGAAGCTTTGCAGGATATTTCAGAAGAAAATTAAGAAAAAGCCGAGTATATATATTCTTCATAAAAGCGGAAATTAGAAATATTCATATTAAGTGATTATGTGACAAGGCAATCAAACAAAACAGGGTATTCTCAAAATCTGAGAATACCCTGTTTTAGTTACTATTAAGGGTGAAGCAAAGAGATTTCAATAGTCCCTACTTTATATGAATGATGTTCTTTCAATTTCATTTAAGTAAGAACATCTGTACCCTATATGGTATGATAATGGTACTATGACGCAGGTTGGGTGAGTGTACATGTTAGGTGAGTATCATATATCCATTAGACAGTTAGTTGAATATGTTTATCGGGGCGGCGATTTGGACGGACGTTTTCGCACGGCCAGTTCTATGATTGAGGGGACAAGAATTCATCAAAGAAGACAAGCAGAATATGAGGAGAACGATGAAAAAGAGGTACCTCTTAATCTGATAATGGAATACGGGGATATTCTTTATGAGATTGAAGGAAGATGTGATGGTATTTTACATAGGCGAGAAGGAACAGTCATTGAGGAAATTAAATCAACCTCTGGAGCTCTTGATGGGATTGATGAAAATACATACCCTGTACACTGGGCTCAGGCAATGTGTTATGGCTATATATACTGTTTGAATGAAGGTCTGAAACATATTGATATACAATTGACTTACGTACAAATATTGACTAATCAAACAGCCTCGTTTCGCAAAACCCTAACATTTAAAGAATTAGAACAATTTCTAACTCAAGTACTCGAAAACTTTACACCATTTGCAATCCTGCAATTAAAGATACGGAGAGAAAAGCTCAATTCAGCAGCAAAAATTGAATTTCCGTTCGGAAATTTTAGAAAGGGACAGCGAAAGCTCATAGGAGCAGCCTGGAAAACCATTTCTGAACGAAAAAAATTATTCGCATTGGCGCCAACTGGCATTGGAAAGACCATTTCTTTTATATTTCCATCCATAAAAATGATGGGAGAAATAGACCATAAGATTGAACGATTTTTCTATTTAACAGCCAAAACAATTACGAGGCAAGTGGCTGAGGATACACTAAACATCTTAATTGGCAAAGGTTTAAAAGTGAAAACTGTTACCCTTACAGCTAAGGATAAAATGTGTCCTGATTGCACCTCTGGCCAATGTATATATGGGGAGGGGCATTATGACCGAATTAATGCTGCTGTTTTGGATATTTTAGAAAATGAATGGTTAATGGATAGAGAAACAATTCTGGAATACGCTCAGCGCCACCGAGTATGTCCTTTTGAATATTCGATTGAATTAGCATACCTGGCAGACATTGTGATTTGCGATTATAATTATATTTTTGATCCACGAGTATTCTTGAAACGACTATCTGATGAGCAAAAGAAACGAACTGTAATTCTGGTTGATGAAGCGCATAATCTGGTGGAACGCGGCCGGGAAATGTTTTCTGCAGAGTTGGAAAAGAAAGCATTTCTAGATATAAAAAGGGCGTACGGCCAATTGAATCCAGAGCTATCAAATGCAGCTAAAGTAATTAATGCATTATTGATTCAGCAAAGGAAGAAATTGGGCGAAAGGAAATCAGCTGCTTATTCGGAAAAGCCGGACGAGTTGCTGGATGCACTGGAAGATTTCGTACTTCATGCCGGTGCTCAATTAACCAGGTATGGAGAAAATCATACGTCAAATGAAATTGATTTATTAGAAACCTTTTTTCAATCACAGAATTTCCTACGGATAGCTAAGTATTATAATGAGCATTATACGACGCATGTAATAAAGGGAAGCAATAATGTATACTTAAAGCTGTTTTGTTTGGATCCTGCTTTAAATTTGCAAAAGATGACGAAGGGATTTGCTTCCACTCTATTCTTCTCGGCTACATTGACGCCAATTGGCTATTACATGGATGCATTAGGAAGTGGTGATGGGGATTATCGGATTCAAATCGGTTCACCATTTTCCCCAGATCAGTTGGATATAGCAATACAGCCGCTTTCTACAAGATTCCATGATCGCTCGGTATCTAGTGTTCAAATTGCCAGAACCATTCATGCAATTACAAAAAACAGAGGTAATTTTTTAGTGTTTTTCCCGTCCTACCAATTTTTAAGAATGGTTATGGACGAACTGGAGGAATTTGAGGAACCTTCTAAAATTCTGATACAAAATCAAGGAATGAGTGAGCAGGAAAGAGAAGATTTTCTGTCAGCCTTTGAAGAGAACCTAGATATTCCTGTAATTGGCTTTACAGTATTAGGCGGAATCTTTTCTGAAGGAATCGACCTGGTTGGCAATAGATTGAGTGGGGTTATCATAATTGGAGTTGGATTGCCTCAATTAAATGAAGAAAGAAACTTAATTCGCGACTATTATCACTCAAAAAGTAAAAATGGATTTGATTACGCGTATGTTTATCCGGGGATGAACAAAGTATTGCAGGCTGCAGGTCGATTAATTCGCAGTGAACAGGATACAGGTACGCTTACTTTAATAGATGATCGATTTTTAACCGATAAATATCAATCTTTGTTTCCTGAAATGTGGAGTCAGTTTAAAATTATTAATAGTTACAAGGATATTGTTACATAAAAGGAGATTTATATGAAAGAGCAAAAAGTAAGAGGATTCGAAGTTGTTAATTCTGCGTATATCAAGGTTCAAATGACGGAGGATGAAGTCAAGCTCCCAATGCGCGGAGATGCCGGATCAGCAGGATATGATTTTTTTTCAAACGAAACCATTACATTGAATGTTGGAGGAAAGCATCTGTTTTGGACTAACGTCAAAGCCTATATGCAGCAAAATGAATTATTGGAGATACATATCAGAAGTAGTTTGGGAGTGAAATATGGGCTAGTTCTATCAAATGGGACAGGCATTATTGATTCTTCCTACTATGGAAACCCTGAAAATGATGGGAATATTGGTATTTCCATTACTAATCGCGGAGAAGCTCCGGTTCTTGTAAAAAAAGGGGACAGGATTGCACAGGGTATTTTTAAACAGTATCTATTAGCAGATGAGGATCAAGTACTACATGCAAGCAGAACCGGTGGATTTGGTTCAACCAAACGCTGATTGGTACGGTAATAAATTGTTATTAATAATCGCTTTTGTTTTAAATCTTTTCAAATGGGTAAAAATAGGTAAATGAAACCCTTATTGGAAGAGAGATGATTCAAATGCTTTGGACATTAGTTGGAATCTTATTGGCTATATGGTTATTAGGTCTTATATTTAAAATTGGCGGAGCAATTATCCATGTTTTCTTAATAGTGGCTGCGTTAGTACTTGTTTATAATATTATTAAAAACAGAATTTCGCAAAGGTGAATAGGCAGATCTAAAACTAAAGAAATCACATTAACTATATCAGCCAATTAATTGAGGACTATATAAGGACATTGCTTCCTATATATAGTCCTTTTTAGATGGACAGAATTGAGTATGTTTCGTTACTCGAGTTGTTTTTTGATTATCATTAAACATCTGACCTTATTTTTTACCTCTTTACATAGACGATAAAGCAAAGAAAAGTATATTTTAAGCGAAAAAATGGAATTACACGAAAGTAATTATTTTACATGAATATTACAATATTCTCAATCTGGAGATGTTTTAAAGTTAGTAAAGGATATCAGGTGTATTTGTCGAATATAGAACATACATGTAAAGCTAAGTGAAATGGTGGTCTAATGGAATGGAGCCAATTTTATTAAAGCAAAGTGAATATCAACAGCTGATTGAGGATTTATTGATTAAAGAAGAGGCGAGTTTATTTCAGGAGTATTTAGATTCGATTAAGGCGCCAAATAAAGAGGATTATCTAGAATCTTTGAAACAACCGCGTAAGATTATGTTTATGCAATTGATTGACACGATAAACGGGAAAATATCTGAAAGCCAAATTAAGGAAATGGCGGCAAGCACAGCCGTTGAGCGAATGGATGATATTAATATAGGAGATGTCTTATATAATATCAATCAGGGGCGCAGAATATTTGTGAATTTTGTGCTGAAGATGGATATACCGTCTTATGTACTACAAAGTACAGTTAATAATATCAATAGACAATTTGACACATTCAGCTATGAAATGGTTTCGACATGTATACACTTAAAAAATCAAGTCATTGATCAGAAGACTACGTTCATCAATGAAAACCATAAGGATAAATTAGCACTGCTCGGCCAAATATCATCAAGCTTTGTGCATGAATTCCGTAATCCGCTTACTGCTGTAATGGGCTTTAATAAGATTTTGAGAAAAGAATTTCCGGATATGAAATACTTGGATATCATGGAATATGAGCTTAATCAATTAAATTTTCGCATTAGCCAATTTTTGCACACATCAAAGGCTGAATTCAATGAAGAGATTATCATGGATATATCAATCAGAGATCTGATTGAAGAGATTAAACAATTAAGCTATGCGAACATTATCGACACCAATGTTAAGGTTGAAATCGATGTTCCGGAAGATTTAATTATAAAAGCAAGCAGAAATGGATTGAAGCAGGTTGCCCTTAATCTGTTTGTTAACTCAATTGATGCCTTGAAAAATCAGCCGCCTCAGCGTGTGATTAAAGTAAAATCCACAATTAAGAACAATCAATTAGTGATAAGTTTGTCCAATAATGGGCCAATGATTGCAAATGATATTATTGAGTCGATCTTTGAGCCATTTTTCACTACGAAGGAATTAGGTACGGGTATTGGCCTGTATGTATGCAAAAAAATTATTGATAGTTATAATGGAGACTTATTATGCACATCCAATCCAGAATGGACGGAATTCAGTATTTATCTGCCCGATTCTATCATTATCAATCCTCCGCAGTGAGTTCTATTTAAGAGCTCTTTATTGTTCGGATTCGTTTTTCAAATTTGATATGGGTCATTTACATTTATTCGGTTAGTAATTAAAAATACCTCTAAAAGCAGTCCGGAGAGGCTGACAGGGCTGTATGAATGACTCAGGATCAATACGCTGTTTATTTGTATATGTAATAGAAATTAAGCAGCACTTACCCAATATGGGCAGGTGCTGTTTATTATGTTCTAAAAGGAAAAAGAGCAAGAGAATACTCATATAAATTGGCCCACAGGAACAGCAGAAGGAGTTTATCATGGCGCTCGGATTTAGATTCTTTTAAGGCACGTCGTTTTACACAATGGACAGTATAGAATACGAGAAATTCATTATTTTTCCATCAGATTCCATTATCATTATAAAAATAGACGTGGATAAATGTGTTAGACTATCAAACACCTGTAATCATTGATGTGTGTGATTTGAAGACATGAATAATTGAACATTAGCGTGTGATTGCCAAAATACAGATTGGCATCATAATTGCATTATTGTAAGTGATGGCAAAATACAATGGATGCTTGCCAATTCCCCATAGAGGATGATTTCATATTGAACCATTTAAGTGATTTTGTTCAAATAAATTAAAGTTTAAATATGGAGGGATTTATGTGACGACATCTAATTTGGATTTATCCAGATCATTGTTGATCGGAGAGTATCTACGCAGGTCAGCACACACAGCTCATGAGAGAGAGGCATACATATTTGGCAGTGAGAGACGGACCTATCGTGAGGCAGAGAAAAGAGCAACCCACTTAGCGGGTTGGTTGCAGGAAAATGGAATAGGATATCAGGATAAGGTTGGATTTATGCTCTTGAATGGACTTACTTTTATTGATGTTTTCTTTGCCACCTCATTGGTGGGAGCATTGGGAGTTCCAATAAATTTTCGCCTCACAAAAGATGAGCTAGCATATATCATAGGGCAATCTGAGTGTAAAATATTATTTGTTGATCACGTTTTTTTACCTGTGATTGAGTCGATACGATCACAAATTCAGCTTGTAGACAGTATAGTTATCGTGAATGGAGATTCTTCCTCTTCCCATATACCATATGAGACAATATATGACCGCTCCTCAACGTATCGCCCATGCAATTCATTATCGGGTGATGATGGTGCGCTTATTATGTATACTTCAGGTACAACTGGGCGTCCAAAAGGAGCAGTTTTAACTCATCAAAATATGTGCATGAATGGGATGAACCAAGTCGTCACAGCAGGACTTAGCTCGAATTTTAAGCAATTATTAGTTGCTCCCTTATTTCACATTGCTGCTCTATCAACTCTTTTATACCCCATTAATGGAACTACCGTGATTCATTCACAATTCAACCCCGAAGCAGTACTTCAAACCATCGAGAAAGAGCGAATTAATTTTATCTTTTTAGCACCGACCATGTGGCATATGCTTGTAGAATTCCCTTCGATTGAAGACTATGATCTAACATCATTAGAAAGGTGTGCCGCTGGGAGTGCACCCTGTTCTCTATTATTGAAAGAGAAGATAACAAAATATTTTCCAAATGGGAAACTGCGCGATCCTTTTGGACAAACAGAAATGAGCCCAGTTACCACCTGTCTTCAGCCAGAGGACTCTATTAGGAAAAATTCATCCGTTGGTAAGCCGGTGGTCAACGTAGAAGTCCGGGTTGTTGATGACCATATGAATGATGTTCCGCTCGGGGATGTAGGTGAAATTGTCTACCGTGGACCAACCGTTATGAAAGAATATTATAAAAACCCAGAGGCAACAAGAGAGGCATTCCATGGAGGATGGTTTCATAGCGGGGATTTAGTTCGGATGGATGATGAAGGGTTTATTTATGTCGTTGACCGTAAAAAAGATATGATTATTAGTGGAGGAGAGAATATCTATCCAGCCGAAATCGAACAAGTCTTAAATAGGCATGCCAAAGTGGTTGAAAGTGCTGTGGTCGGTGCAGTTGATGAAAAATGGGGAGAAGTGGTTCAAGCATATATCGTTCTGAAGTCTGGTGAAACAATGACAGAGGAAGAAGTCATTCTCTTTTGCCAGAATCATTTGGCATCCTATAAAAAGCCTAAGCTGGTACATTTCGTAGATTCATTGCCAAGAAACGCAGCTGGGAAAATTGTTAAGACAGTCCTTAGAAAGGGATATTTAGAGACAGAAAAGTAGATAAGGTCAGTCATTTGAGCATGAGGCAGTGAGAGGCATATTTAGTGGCTAATCACTGCCTTTATTTATGCGACTTTGCTAGTTGAATTTTAATTTATAAGGGAGAAAAAAGGATCAACTATATGTGTCTATCGGGTAATTATCTATACTAATAGGCACGGTAGAATAATAATCGTTATAGTGGCTTAAATATAGAAGTATATCAAAAATGAAAATCTGCGCTTATTTGGCTTCTTTTCACACATACTCTCACTAATTTGATCATTACAAAGTGGTTTGGCTCAATTATGTTGAAGTTCGGCTCAATAATTAATTAAATCCGCTCTATTACTATTAATCCACGCTTTATTATTTACTTAAAGTACCTTTTAAGCTATGTATATGGATTGATTTTAAATGGGAAATCGTTTTTTCTAAATTAACAAGTCTTAATAAAAGAAGTAATGTATCACTGTTTCCAAAGAATAATAGTTTCAAAATTAAATCCTATGAATAGAAGTGTGGAAATTGATGATAGATTTATTCTATCTTTTTTTAGTTAGCTTACAAATTACAACATATTATGTATAGGTTTTAAGTTACAGTTTAAGTAAAGAAGTTCCGTCTGCAGGTCAAAAAGCCTATGATTGATATTCAAACAGCAAGGAAAAAAGGTTGTTTGGAAATCAATCATTTCTACATAAAAGCCATACTATTTTCCTGATTCTCACATGGATGGTGTGTTGGCACGGAACTTGCAATTAGTTAAGTGAAGGCTGTTCCAAGTGGATGCAACATAATGTAAGCGCTTTATTATTGGTGGGAGGAGGGAATACATACGAAAAGTATCCATGAAAATAAAACTAATTATTCTTAAAGGAGGGATACGAATGCGTGAATATGTAACTACCAAACAAATGATTAAAAAGGATTCACTCCCATATAGGCTATACCAAAAGGCAAAAAGACATGGGATATGGAATCCGGTTGATATTGACTTTAGCCAGGATAAAGAGGATTGGAAAAAGCTAAGTCCTGACCAACAGCAGGAAGTTCTGATTCAATTTGCACAGTTTATTGGCGGGGAGGAAGCTGTCTCGGAGGATATCCTGCCGATGATTATGGCTGTATCCAAAAAAGGATGGTTTGAAGAGGAATCTTACCTATCTACATTCTTATTTGAAGAAGCTAAGCATGCGGAGTTCTTTAGTTTATTTTTAGAAGAAATAGGCGTGACTGAGGATCTCAGCCATCTCCTGACATCCGGGCACAGGAAATTATTTGACGATGTCCTCCCTAAGACAATGAATAGATTACTCGTAGATCAGTCACCTGAAGCAATGCTGGATGCTGCGGTCACATACAATATCTTTGCTGAAGGTGTATTGGCGGAAACGGGATATTGGTTCTTCTATGAAGCTTTATCAAAAGCGAATTTGTTCCCTGGATTTATTGAAGGAATACGGAATGTAAAGAGGGACGAAGGACGCCATATTGGATTCGGCACATTCCTTATTCAGCGCTTGATTCATGAAAAGCCCGAGTTATTTGATCGTGTCCAAGTAAGACTTCAGGAGCTGCTTCCAATTGCCTATGAGCTGACTGCGAGGGAAGACGGGGCAAAAGTGACTAGTCTCGGTATCGAGGAAGGAAAAGCAATGGAATATGCACTGAAACAATTGAGTGCCCGGATTGAGGTACTTTCACGTGCCCAGGAGAAAACGCTGGAAGAAATTCATGAAACGGAAGTAATTTTTGAGTAAGAAAATAGGTGAAAAAGGGAGGATATGGGATGAGTACAGACGTGAAGGTTCAGGAATTTGCACAATTTATTGGGGGAGAATGGTCACCCGGATCTACGGGTGAAATGTTCGATGTCATAAATCCAGCTACTTCCGAAGTAGTTGCTAAAGTCCCTAAAGGTACATCAGCTGATGTAAATAAAGCTGTTCTCAATGCAAAGGAAGTTTATGAATCAGGTGTATGGTCAAGGAAAACACAGGCAGAAAGGTCACAAATCATGGTGAATTTTGCCGGTAAAATAAAGGAACATGCACAGGAGTTAATTTATTTGGAAGGTATCAGTACCGGAGCGACCTTACGTAAAATTGGTGGAGCAGATATTATGCAGCTCATCTTATCTCTTCAGCAAACAGCCAATATGGCCCTTGAATATGAATTTGTTCAAGCATTGCCAGTAAGGGAAGTGTTCGGGGCAAATAGAGCTCAATTGGTTCGGGAACCATTAGGCGTTGTAGCCGCGATTACACCGTTCAATTTCCCGCTTGTCTTAGCAATGTGGAAGATTGCTCCAGCCATTGCTATGGGGAATTCCATTATTGTCAAGCCGGCATCTGATACCCCGCTTGGGACATTAAAACTGGCGGAGATTGCTGTTGAAGCAGGACTTCCTAAAGGAGTTTTCAATGTCATTACCGGTTCAGGTGCAGAGATAGGCGAGGCGCTTGTGACGCATCCGGAGGTACAGAAAATTGCGTTCACAGGTTCAACTGAAACAGGAAAGAAAATAATGGAGTTAGCCTCTTCAGGTGTGAAAAAAGTTACGCTCGAGCTTGGCGGAAAGGCACCTGCAATTGTTCTTCCGGATGCTGATCTGGAAGTGGCCATACCTGGGATTTTACTTGGCGTATTCTTCCATGCCGGTCAAGTTTGTGAAGCAAGCACACGTGTCCTGGTTCATGAATCGATGTACGATATCGTCGTTGAAAAATTGGTGGCCATGACTGCAAAAATAAAATTAGGCCATCCACTTGATCCAAGTACCGGAATGGGTCCAGTCATTTCTGAGAAACAAATGAATAAGGTCCTGGGATATATAGAATCCGGATTGGAACAGGGTGCGCGTCTTGTATGCGGTGGCAAAAAAGCAGAAGGACCAGGACTAGATCAGGGTTATTTCATCGAACCAACTATTTTTGCAGATGTCACAAATGATATGAAGATAGCACAGGAAGAAATTTTTGGTCCAGTCCTCTGCGTGATGAAGTATTCAACGGTTGAGGAAGCAATTGAAATTGCCAATGATACCATTTATGGCTTGACGGCAGGTGTATGGTCTCGTGACGTCGTCAAAGCTAATGAAATAGCAACACAGCTTAAAGCAGGCACGATTTGGATTAATGAATGGCATGCGTTCAGAAATGATGCGCCATTTGGCGGTTATAAGCAAAGTGGACTTGGACGTGAACTGGGAAGCCAGGTTTTCAATGAATATACAGAGCTGAAGAGCATCATTACAGCACTGACAACTGAAAATGAACAACGGGCAGCTTTAGGGCTGATATTCTAGCATTCTTTTAAAACTAATAGGAATGGGGAGATAAGATGAAGGTCACTTCGTATTATGAATTTATCCATCGATCAATCATTAAGAATGGGGCAGGGTCGCATATACTTATTCCAGACTTAATTCAATCATTGGGCGGTAAACGCCCGGTTCTATATTCAGATAAAGGCTTAACCCAGGCTGGATTGACGAAAAAAATCCAGCGTTTATTTGAGATGGTACCTGGTATCCAATTGGCAGGGGTATTTGATGATGTTACACAGGATGCCAAGTCCTCCAATATTAATAAAGGGCTGCAATATTACAAAGAGTGCAATGGTGATTCTTTGATTGCCATCGGCGGTGGTTCAGTTTTGGATACAGCAAAAACCATTAAATGGTGTCTTCATAAGAAAGTGAACAAGATCGAACATGCCATGAATGGAAATGTTTTAGAAGTTTGGCCAGAGGCTCAGCATATGGGTATTCCCCACATTTCGATTGCAACTACAGCCGGAACAGGTGCGGAGATATCAGGCATCTCGGTCGTCTACAATGAGCAATTAGGGGTGAAGTGTAATTTGCTCCATCCATTTATCAATTCAGATATCGCAATTCTTGATCCAGAGTTAACTGTTGGCTTACCGCCAAAAATTACGGCTTTTACTGGGTTAGATGCCTTAACCCATGCAGTCGAAGGGTATTTTTCCAATAATTCAAGTGCAATGGGAGATGCATTTGCACTCCATGCTGCTAAACTAATTAGAGCTAATTTGGAAACAGCTGTACATGAAGGCAGTAGCATCGCAGCACGTGCTACTATGCTGCAGGCGAGTGCGATGGCGATTACAAGCTTTGTCTTGGCATTTGCTGAAATGCCAATCCATAATATAGCCCATACTCTTGGTGCAAAGTATGGCATCCCACATGGTTTAGCCAATGCTGTTTTAATGCCGAGTGTTATGAAAAACTTAGCTCCTCTCTATTTACCTAAGATAAAAGAATTTGCTCAGGCGCTTGGCATTGAGAATATTGCCGATACCGAGGAAGAGTGCTTACAGCAATGTATAGAAGAAATTGAAGCACTTCGTAAAGCTGTAAACTTACCAGATGATTTTTCTGAATATAACATTGAATCTGCCGATATATCGGAACTTATATCTGCTGTCCAAAATGATCCTTCTGGTCAAACCTATCGTTTGCCAGAAGAGGTAATTGAGCAGGTTTGCCGAGAGGTTTTAGGCACAAAAGTAAGTGTTTAATAGGCGGAAATATAGATTCTATATTTTAAGGAGGTAGTTAATTTTTGAATATTGTTGAACTGCTAACGTCCACTGTGTCGCGTTTGCCCAATCAGCCCGCTATTCATTACCGGGAACAAGTGATGACTTATCAAGAGCTGAGAGATCAAATTTTCAGTGTTGCAGCCGGGTTAAAAAATAAAGGCATTACTCAGGAGACAAAAGTAGCGTTGATGATGACCAATCGACCGGAATATATCATTACGTATTTTGCTATATTAGCAACTGGTGCAACAGTCGTACCCATTAACCCTACCTTTAAAGAAAAAGAAACAACCTATATTATTAATGATTCGGAATCGGAATATTTAATTACGGAAGTTGCTGCATCCGCTGTCATTCAAAACTCTATGAATGACTTTAAACAGATGAAAGAAATCTATTATTTTGGAGAAGAGGAAAATCATCCATTTACTGACTGGCAGGAATTGCAGTCTCTATCTCCTATCAGCAAGGTGGCCCCTGTTCATGCGGAGGATGTCGCGCAAATCATTTATACATCCGGGACAACCGGTAATCCAAAGGGAGCCATGATTACACATGCCAACTTGAATTGGATGACAATTACGGCAGCCGTCATTAATCAATTAACGCCAAAAGACAGGGTCCTTTGTGTATTGCCTCTTTTTCATGCTTATGCCAAATTACAAGGATTCCTAGCGCCGATTGCCCACGGAAGTACGATTTATTTAGAGGAACGTTTTCATCCTGTTGATACACTTGAAAAGATATCAAACTATCAAATCTCGATATTCTTGGGCGTCCCAACTATGTATGCTTTCTTTCTTCAAAATCCAGCCATTTCAGATTTAGACTTTTCTCATCTTCGGACAGCTGGTTGTGGTGGTGCGAGTTTGCCTGCTGAGATCCTCCATAAGACCAATCAATCACTTGGTGTAGAAATATCAGAAGGATATGGTCTGACAGAAAGTACAGTTATGCTAATGACCACACCTCGAGATATGGCTAAAAAATTGAATTCTGTTGGAGTGCCTATTCCTGGCGTCGATTTGAAAATTGTTGACCCGGAAGGTGAGGAAGTAGAGTCTCACGCGGTAGGGGAGATTATTTTCAGAGGACCGAACATGATGAAGGGCTACTATAAGAAGGAAGATGATACGATTAACACGATTAAAGATGGATGGTTATATACTGGTGATTTGGCCTATTATGATGAAGATGGATACCATTTTATTGTGGACCGGAAGAAGGACATGATCATCAGAGGTGGCTTTAATATTTACCCGCGTGAGTTAGAGGAAGTATTGTACACGCACCCTGATATTTTGGAGTGTTCCGTTATTGGCAGGCCTGATCCGGTCTTTGGCGAAAAAACGGTGGCCTATGTAGCAAAGAAAAAACCAGAGTTACAGGAAGAAGAGGTAGTTTCCTATTGTAAAGAGAGACTGGCAGAGTATAAGGTTCCTGATTATATTTGTTTTATTGACCAACTACCGAAATCAGGAACAGGAAAAATGCTAAAAACTGTTTTAAAAGATTACGATAAAAATACTATTAAATAATAAATGATTTCAGTGGGGCAAAATCCTGATTCTTTATGGAGAAGGATTTTGCCGATTTTTATTCCCTTCCTATATTTAGAGGAGTTTTACACGTATTTGTGGAAAACGTATATAGAATCTAAAAGGGGGAGAAAACTATAAAGCCCGTTAAAGAAATTATGAGTCCGCTCGAACATTGTTTATCACCAACGAACACATTGATGGAAGCGCTATCTATCATGTACAAGCAAAAGTGGAATACAATCCCGGTGACAAACAGTTCAGGTAAACTGATTGGCGTATTTACAAGAAGTTCATTGTACCAAATGATTCTGACTGATGTTTCAAAAGATACGACAATCAGTGAGTATATCAAAAAAGATGTAGGAACGGTTTTGGAGGATGTGAATGCTGAACTATTGGAAAAGTTAATATCAAAAAGCAGGGTTGGCACGGGGATTGTTGTGAACAAACAGGGTGCACCTGTAGGTATTTTTACAAAAACAAATGCGGTTATGAATTACGTGAGAGAAACGAAATTATTAAAAGAACAGCTTGAAAAAGTTTTACAAACATCCAATTTGGGAGCCATTATGACAGATGGAAAAAATCAAATTATCTTTGTGAATGAAAAAATCACTGAGATGATTGGAATCCCTTATTCATCACTCATCAATGAGAACCTCGAGATTTATATCCCTCAATTAGATCACTTTTCCGAGAAAATGGAAGCTCATTTTCCAATGGTTTTTCAATCCGAACATTATATGGTACGTCTGTCGAAGTATGATTTAGAAAATGGTAAACAGGGGTATATCACACTTTTTCAAAATGTATCTGAATTAGAGAATTTAACAAGAGAATTAAAATTTCAAAAGAAATGGAAAACACTTTTGCAATCAGTTATCCATAATGCTTATGATGGCCTCGTCATGATTAATGAAAACGAAGAAGTTACTTTTATCAGCCCCTCGTTAATTGAGCTGTTTGATCTTTATGAACAGCAATTGGATATGAGGGAAATCGAATCGGTTTTACCACATCTTCATTTGCCGCATGTGATGAAAACGGGTGTAGCGGAAGTAAGTGAGTTTATGCAGGTTAAAGGAATAGACTATATCGTTCACCGTATACCCGTTTATCAGGATGAGCAAATTATCGGTGCCATTGGTAAAATCGTTTATCGCCAACTGCACGAAGTCCGTGAGTTATTCAAAAGTGCAGAGATAAATGATAGGAAGAATCTGAATCCTACCAAGCTTGAGAAATCAAGATTTACTTTTGATCAAATCCTGTCACACGATAAGCAAATGGATAAGCTTATGAGGAGTGGGATGAAAGCAGCCAAGGTAAAGACCACGGTATTAATTTTTGGGGAAAGCGGAACAGGTAAAGAGTTGTTTGCCCATGCCATCCATAGTGCCAGTCCATTTGGAAAGGGTCCGTTTATTACGGTGAACTGCGCAGCTATACCAGAGCATTTATTGGAGTCAGAGTTTTTTGGATATGAAGAAGGCGCTTTTACAGGCGCTAAACATAAAGGGAAGATCGGCAAATTTGATATGGCTAATGGTGGCACACTTTTTCTCGATGAGATTGGGGATATGTCCTTACCCATTCAGGCCAAGCTGCTTCGTGTCCTGCAAGAAAGAGAGTTTTACAGAGTAGGCGGAACAGAACGGATCAGTGTAAATGTCCGAATCATTGCCGCTACCAATCGTCCCTTGGAAAAAATGGTTGCTGAAGGGGAATTTAGGGAGGATTTATTTTACCGCTTGAATGTCATATCCTTCGAGATTCCTCCGTTAAGGCGGAGAAAAAAGGATATTCTCCTCCTAAGCGAAGCTTTTATTAAAGAATTTAATAAACAAAACGGGACAAGTATTACAGGGTGGAACCCATTGTTCGAGAAAGCAATATTGGAGTATGACTGGCCCGGAAATATCCGGGAATTGCGGAATGTTTGGGAGAGAGCCATGATTTTTGCAGAGGATGGCAAAGTCGGCCTAGAGGACATTCCAGAATATATTCTGCAGAAAGTTGGCTATGATTTTTTCTTGAATGAAGAGGAGGAAGATGAAACACAGCCTTTATTAGAGAAAGCGGAGCAGATGGCCATACAAAAAGCATTGGAAATGTCAGGAGGGAATAAAAGTAAGGCCTGTCTTCTGCTTGGAATCAGCCGATCTGTATTGTATGACAAGCTAAAGAAGTATGATTGGTTACTGCCTGAATCTTCCCACTTAAAACAGCAGAAATGAAGGTGTTTGAAAATCAGACATTCTTTATGGATGGGATAAATTCTATATTTTAACAGGATATGAATTAGGTGAATTTAAGGAGGAAGCGTACATGCTTAAGGGAATTAAAGTAGTTGATTTCACCCAAAACTTGCCCGGACCCTATGCAACCCTGCGGCTGGCAGATTTAGGAGCAGAAGTCATTAAAATAGAGCCTCCAACTGGAGATCATGCGCGTATGCCATTGGAGGATGATCAAAAAGAAAATTATCTTTTCCGGTGTATGAACCGAAATAAAAATAGCTTGGCCCTGGATTTGAAAAATGAAGCGGACAAAGAATTGGCGATTGAGTTGATCCGTAATTCAGACATTTTAATTGAAAGCTACCGTCCTGGTGTAATGGCTCGCTTAGGGCTTGGATACGAAGATATAAAAGTCCTGCATCCATCGCTTATTTATTGCTCCTTATCCGGCTATGGTCAAAAAGGAACCATGCACCAACTAGGCAGCCATGATTTGAATTACATGGCTCTTAGCGGTGTATTAGCTCAGTTAAAGGATGGGAATGGCAGACCCATTCAACCGTCACTTACATTTGCTGATTTGATCGGTGGAACTTCAGCAACCGAAGCTATACTAGGTGCCCTCTTTCAAAGAGAACGATCAGGCAGTGGAAGCTATTTAGATATTGCTTTATTGGACACGACTGCTGCATTAATGAATTACCATGTGTTTATTGAATCAGCAACAGGCAGAAAAAACGGAATCCCTACTTTAAATGGTAATGTGATTTGTTATGGGATTTATGAAACCAAAGATCACAGGTATATGACGTTATGTGCGTTGGAGACAAAGTTTTGGAGAAATTTTTGCGCGGCAACAAGACAGGATGTATGGATAAATGCTCAATTTTCTAAGCCGACTAAGCAAAATGAAGTTTATCAGGAAATAGTTCAATTGTTTGCAAGTAAAACATTCGAGGAATGGATTCATTTCTCTATGGAAGTGGATTGCTGCATGGCGCCTGTCCTTGAAGCCGATGAGCTAAGCGAACATATCTATATGAAGGACAGAAATCTAATTCACGAGAAAGATTCATATCGATATATGGTGACTGGATTTCAATCAGGAGCATTTTCAAATGAAATAATCGGTACCTATCCAAAGCTTGGCCAGCATAATCGAACCTATCAAAAATAAACGCTAGTAAACTGCTGTGTATGAATACCGGCAGTATTTTCTTTATAGATTGATAATTAGCGTATTTTGCTAGGCGCCGTTTAAACCAACCTGCTACAGCAAGCGACAATGGACGAAACGAGACACTAATGAATGGGAAGGTGTACAGATTTCATACAACCAATCTCACAATCTGGCGGAATACCCATTTAACAAGTTGGCATGATAATTGCATGTATATAGGGTGTACAGATATAAGACTATGAATAGAAAGGGAGTACAAATATGACCGGTTATTTAAAGGAAGAGCATCGTATTTTTCGTGAATCAGTTCGGAAATTTCTAGATAAGGAAGTGATTCCTTACTATCTTGATTGGGAGAAGGAGAAAAGCACACCTGGAGATTTGTGGAAAAAGTTGGGAGACCAAGGGTTTCTTGTACCGTGGGCAGATGAAAAATATGGTGGGTTTAATGCAGATTTTGCCTATTCAGTCATTCTTGCTGAGGAGTTTGAAAGAGTCGGAAGCGGAATTGGAGGATGTGTTTTACATAATGATATTGTTGTTCCATATTTATATGAATTCGGTACAGAAGAACAAAAACAAAAATGGATTCCAAAGTGCATTACGGGTGAATATTCAACGGCTATTGCAATGACTGAGCCGGGAACGGGATCAGATTTAGGGAATTTGCAGACAAGAGCTGTTAGAGATGGGGATCACTATATTATTAATGGGCAAAAAACGTTTATATCAAATGGGCTCAGGTCCGACTTAACCATCGTAGCCTGTAAAACAAATCCAGAAGCGGGACATAAAGGAATCAGTCTCATTGTAGTCGAAAAAGAAACACCTGGATTTATACGTGGTAAAAAGCTGAATAAAATCGGTCAGCTTGCGGGTGAAACGACTGAGTTAATTTTCGAGGATGCAAGAGTACCGGTTAGTAATTTATTAGGACAAGAAAATAAAGGCTTCTATTATTTGATGGCCAAACTTCAGCAGGAGCGGTTAATGTGTGCGATTCAGGCCTTAGCAGCAGCCGAGGAATCGTTAAAAATCACGATTGATTATGTCAAACAGCGGACTGCCTTTGGTAAATCAATCAGTGAATTTCAAAATACACAATTTAAGATTGCTGAAATGGCGACTGAGGTGGAGATAGGCCGTACATTTATCGACGGTTTAATCGTGAGGCATATGGAGGGTCAGGATATTGTCACCGAGGTGAGCATGGCTAAATGGTGGATAACCGATATGGCAAAGAGATTGGTCAGCCAATGTATGCAATTGCACGGTGGTTACGGTTTTATGGAAGAATATGCGATTGCGAGAAGATATCGGGATATAGCGGTCACCTCGATATATGCAGGTACAAATGAAATTATGAAGCAAATAATCGCTAAAAAAATTGGATTATAAGGGGGAGAGTTATATGAGGGAGGCCGTAATTGTTGAAGCAGTCAGAACACCGGTAGGAAAGCGTAATGGAGTATTGAGCTCCATCCGCCCGGATGATTTGCTCGCAAACGTTTTAAAAGAAGTAGTAAACAGGGCAGGTGTTTCTTCTGATTTGATTGAGGATGTCATTATTGGGTGTGTATCCCAAGTGGAAGAACAAGGGTTAAATATTGCACGTTCAGCTGCCTTGATGGCTGATTTCCCCATTAAAGTACCTGGCACGACGATTGATCGACAATGCGGTTCCAGTCAACAAGCGGTTCATTTTGCCGCACAAGCCATTTTGAGTGGAGATATGGATATCGTTATAGCGGGTGGAGTGGAGAGTATGTCACGAGTGCCGATGGGTTCAACAAGAAAGCATTCACAGCCTAGTGAACAGCTGTCTTCCCGTTATGAATTAATCAATCAAGGACTATCAGCAGAAAGAATTGCTGAGAAATGGGGCTTTAGCCGCAATAAACTTGATGAATTTTCTCTATTGAGTCATCAGAGAGCTATTCAAGCCCAAAATGAGGGGCGCTTTGATCGTGAAATCGTGCCAGTGGAAGTATTGGATGATTTGGGAGCAAAGACTTTAGTTACACAGGATGAAGGCCCACGTCGGGGAACGTCTCTTGAAAAGCTGGCCACTTTGCCTACAGTTTTTAGAGAAAATGGTGTGATACACGCTGGGAATGCCAGTCAAATGAGTGACGGAGCTGCAGCCCTGTTAATCATGTCTAAGGAGAAGGCGTTGGAATTAGGCTTAAAACCAAGATTTTCGATAATTGCCCGAACGATTGTAGGATCCGATCCAACCCTGATGTTAACTGGACCGATAGAGGCGACGAGAATGGCACTTGATAGAGCAGGACTGACGATACAGGATATGGATTTATATGAAGTCAATGAAGCCTTTGCACCAGTTCCGCTCTGTTGGAAGGAAGAACTTGAAGCAAGCATGAATAAGTTAAATGTAAACGGAGGAGCGATTGCACTCGGTCATCCTCTTGGTGCAAGTGGGGCAAGGGTCATGGTTACTTTAATGCATGAACTTGAAAGAACGGGTGGACGATATGGATTACAGGCTATTTGCGAGGGTGCCGGTATGGCCAATGCAACGATTATCAAACGAATTGAATAGAACAATCAAACAGGTATGATTGAAAACTAAAAAATGGAGGTTGGTTGTATGAAGATGCAAAATATAATTGCTGTTGTAACAGGTGGAGCTTCGGGTCTGGGAGAGGCTACAGTCAAGAATATTGTGGAAAATGGCGGGAAAGTAACGATTATCGATCGCTCGGAAGATAAAGGGTTGGCATTAGCCGAATCACTCGGTCATGAAAATGTGATCTTTGTAAAAGCGGATGTAACCAGTGAGGATGAGATTCGGACTGCCATTGAGAAAAGTGTTGAAACGTTTGGGAAAATCAATACGGTCGTCAATTGTGCAGGAATTGGAGTAGGTGAAAAAGTCGTCTCTAAGGATAAAGTTCATGATCTTGGCAGATTTAAAAAAGTGATTGAGGTCAATTTGGTTGGGACATTTAATGTAATTCGTCTGGCTGCAGAACAAATGATTAAGAATGAACCTAATGAAGAAGGGGAAAGAGGTGTTGTCATTAATACAGCTTCAGTAGCAGCTTTTGATGGACAAATTGGCCAAGCAGCCTATAGTGCTTCAAAGGGTGGAATTGTTGGCATGACCTTGCCGTTGGCAAGAGATTTAGCGAGAAGCGGAGTTCGTGTTATGACGATTGCTCCGGGTTTGATTGACACACCTTTGTTTGGGGGATTACCAGAGCAGGCCAGGATGGCTCTCGGTGCGATGGTACCATTCCCGCCAAGGCTCGGATATCCCTCAGAATATGCCATGCTCGTCAAAAGTATTATTGAAAATCCAATGCTGAATGGAGAAACAATTCGCCTGGATGGGGCAATTCGTATGCAGCCAAAATAATAGATTAAGAGGAGGTAGTGCTATGTATTCATTGGTGCGTGTTGAAAAAGAGAATAATGTCGCAACGGTCGTTATTAATAATCCACCGATGAATGTTCTGAGTGAACTACTGGCAAGTGAGCTTTGTGATGCCTTTACTGAACTGAGAGATGACCATTCAGTGGTTACGGTTATTTTAACAGGGGAAGGTGACCGGGCATTTATGGCGGGAGCAGATATTAAGGAGTTCCCCAACATGATTAACCAAAGCACCGAAGCCAAAGTACAGCCCAGTAAGAAAAATGAGGTTTTTCAATTGATATCCGATTTTCCGAAGCCTACTATTGCCTATTTAAATGGAATAACACTGGGCGGTGGGTTTGAACTTGCACTTGTATGTGATCTGCGTATTGCCAAGGAGACGGCCCAACTTGGCTTGCCTGAAGTGAAGCTCGGCCTATTTCCAGGTGGAGGGGGAACGCAAAGGCTGCCCCGTTTAATTGGTTCAGCTAAAGCAAAAGAGCTGATGTTTACCGGTGATTCGATAACGGCTGAAGAAGCGCTGAAGCTCGGGATCATTAATCAAATTGCTACAGAAGAAGAAGAGATTGAAGCTGCCCGAAAACTGGCCCGAAAAATCAGCAGGCATTCTCTTCAGGCTTTAAGAAGAATCAAGCAGGCAGTCAATGAGGGAACAGACGGCCATTTACAGGATGGGCTCGAATTGGAATCAAACCTGTTCCAGGAAATCTTTACAACGGAGGATATGAAAGAGGGAGTCACTGCATTCCTTGAAAAACGCCGTCCGGTATTTACTCATCAATAAGCATTTAAGTGTGTGCTATTGGGAAGAAGTCTGGGGGAATCATCTGTATGAAGTATGTTGAATGGAAACGGGTCGGTGTGGAGGGGCATATAGCCGAAATACGATTAAACAGACCTAAAGCGCTTAATGCCTTTGATACAGAGATGGCTAAAGAAATTCTTGGCGCGACTCAAATTATTTCTGAAAGTGATGCAAGGGTGGTTTTAATCACATCGTCCAATAAGAAAGCTTTTTGTACCGGTGCAGATTTGAAAGAGCGCAACGAGCTGAATGAGGAAGAGTGGAAAAATCAGCACCAGCTATTTCGGGAAATGTTCACTGCTATAGCATCTCTTAAGCAACCGGTTATCGCGGTAGTGGATGGGTATGCGTTGGCTGGAGGATTTGAACTCGTTTTGAATTGTGATTTTTTAATTGCGGCAGATACGGCACAGTTTGGATTGCCAGAAGTGACGCGTGGAATTATGCCTGGGTGTGGCGGAACGAGATTGCTATCAAAGCGAATACCGGTTCACCGTGCAAAGGAATGGATATGTACAGGACGGATTGTGTCGGCTTTAGAAGCGGAAAAGGATGGATTATTGAACAGGATGACCAGTTCTGCTGAATTATATGAATCAGCACTCGAATTTGCTGGGGGTATTGCCCGTAATGCCCCTATAGCTGTCCAGCAAGCAAAAGCAGCAATAGATTCCTTGTTTGTATTAAAGAATAATGAAGCAAAAATTATAGAACAAGAGTACTATAACCGATGTTTATCAACCTCGGATCGACTTGAGGGAGTAAGAGCATTCGTCGAGAAACGGTCGCCTAAGTTTATCGGTAAGTAAAATCAGGAGAGCCTGTCATTATTAAAATATGTTTCCGGTGAGCTACCTTTAAGCAAACATTAATAAATTGTATAAACAGGAGCACTTATTCTAATTTTTCTCTTGGTTAGACGTGTTAAGTAAACAATAGGTGATAGGAGGTGAGATTGGTGAAATCTGTTCCGCTGGAAAAAACAATCCAATTTAATAAAGAGCTGCGTCACAGTGTACGAAGAGTATGTCAACGATTCTCCGGCTCTTATTGGAGAGAGCTAGACATGAAAAATGCATACCCTGAAGAGTTTGTAAATGAAATAACGAGAAATGGTTTTCTATCAGCTTTGATCCCAGAAGAGTATGGTGGTTCTGGATTAGGTATTGCGGAGGCTTCTATTATTCTTGAAGAAATTAATCGAAGTGGAGGCAACGCTGGTGCCTGTCACGCTCAAATGTACATAATGGGGACGTTAGCCCGGCATGGAAACCAGCAACAAAAGTCAAACTATTTACCTCGTATCGCTGACGGTACATTACGATTGCAGGCTTTTGGAGTCACAGAACCAACGACAGGAACCGATACGACTAAATTACGGACCTTTGCAGAAAGAAGAGGAGATCATTATGTCGTGAATGGTCAGAAAGTCTTTATTTCAAGAACAGAGCATTCTGATTTAATGATGCTGCTAGTGAGGACTACGCCAGTCAGTCAAATTAAGAAAAAAACGGAAGGATTATCTGTTCTGCTTGTTGATTTGAAGGAAGCAATAAACAATGGTATTACCATCCGTCCCATTCAGACGATGATGAACCATTCTACCACTGAATTATTTATCGAAAATTTAAAGGTACCAGCCGAAAATTTGATTGGTGAAGAAGGAAAAGGTTTTTCCTATATTTTAGATGGTATGAATGCAGAACGAATATTAATTGCGGCCGAATGTATAGGGGATGGACGATGGCTTATAGAGAAAGCAACTCAATATGCAAACGAAAGAGTCGTTTTTGATCGGCAAATTGGGGAAAATCAAGGAATTCAATTCCCGTTGGCGAAGGCACATATCCAAATAGAGGCAGCGGACTTAATGCGTAAGGAGGCATCAAGGCTATTTGATCTAGGTATAAAATGTGGGGCTGAGGCGAATATGTCAAAATTGCTTGCCGCTGATGCGTCTTGGGATGCTGCTAACACAGCACTGCAAACGTTTGGAGGATTTGGTTTTGCGGCTGAATATGATGTAGAAAGGAAATTCAGAGAAACACGCCTTTATCAAGTGGCACCAATTTCAACTAATATGATTCTTTCTTATGTAGCGGAGCATGTCTTAGGTTTGCCTAAGTCTTACTAGTATGATACTCAAGGTTGATGGGAGGATGTAGTATGAGAAATGCGGTGATTGTTGAGGCTGTTCGGACGGCGGTTGGCAAGATAGGCGGATCGTTAAAAAATGAGGAAGTGGATTATCTTGCTTCTGCCACCATAAACGGATTGATTGAACGCACAGGAGTACAGAAAGATGAGATTGATGAAGTCATTATCGGTCAGGCGAAACAAAGCACAGATCAGCCAAACCTGGCAAGATTAGCTTTATTGCGTGCCGGACTTGCAATAGAAACACCGGGTTATACGGTCCATCGTCAATGCGGATCAGGAGTGCAGGCTATTCATAATGGTGTCCAGCAAATCATGTGCGGTTTATCGGACATAGTAATTGCCGGTGGTGCTGAAAGTATGAGTCAGGCACCATTCTATTTACGTAATGCTCGTTATGGGTTTGGCACAGGTAATACGGAAATCCTTGATTCCAATACGGAAAGTCAGCCGCGTGCACAACCAATCGAGACATACGGTCATTTAACCATGGGGATGACAGCAGAAAACCTTGCCGAAAAATATTCAATCACCAGAGAAGAGCAGGATGAATATGCGCTTTTAAGTCAAGAAAAGGCTGAACGTGCTATTTCTTCTGGCCTGTTTAATGATCAGATCATTCCATATCAGATAAAGACGAAGAAAGGGACAGAAATATTTAAAGTGGATGAACATCCAAGAAAAACGAGTATGGAGCAATTGGCGCGGCTTAAACCTGTTTTTAAGAAAAATGGGACTGTAACGGCAGGGAATTCAAGCGGACGGAATGATGGCGCGGGGTTGGTTATGCTAATGGCAGAAGAAACAGCTATTCAAAAGGGCTATAAATGTAAAGCAAAAATCATTGCTCAGGCAGTTGCTGGTGTTTCTCCAGATATTATGGGAATCGGTCCTGCACCAGCTACGAGAAAAGCACTGAAGCTAGCCGGATTGAAGTTAGAGGATATAGGGCTGATAGAATTAAACGAAGCATTCGCTGCTCAAACCTTAGCTGTGATTAAAGAAATGGATTTGGATACGAAACGATTGAATGTAAATGGCGGAGCGATTGCGCTTGGCCATCCAATCGGAGGTACTGGAGGTATTTTAATGACCAAGCTTATTCATGAAATGGAGCGCAGGGGAGAAAAATATGGATTGGTCACCTTTTGCATCGGCGGAGGTTTGGGAATATCCTCCATTGTTGAGAATCTCCAGGTTTAGGCCATGCAAGAGAAGAAAGAGTTGGATTTGGATCTTTACCGTTCACGTATCGTCACTGCAGAAAAAGCAATCTCTCTTATAGACTCCTCTCACAATGTCTTTTTGGCACCTTTTTGTAATGAACCGCAACAGCTGGTAAAGGAACTTATTCGGCAAAAGGAACGGTTTCATTTATTAAATTTATACACTTGTATTGTTGGAAGTCCCTGCTTGTATGCTGAATCGGAGGGGAATCCTCATTTTTTTATCAGGACATTCCTTGGATCTTCATTATTAAAGGGAGTTTTTCATGCAGGAAATGGTGATTATATACCTTTGAATTTATCCGAGTTACCGGTATGGGTGGAAACAAATAAAATTGATTTTGCCATGATTCAGGTTACTCCTCCCAATCAAAATGGTTATTGTAATCTGGGAATCTCAGTCGATATTATCCATTCACTTAGTAAACATGCTGGTAAAGTCATTGCTCAGGTCAATAGCAATCTTCCCAGGACATTTGGGGATTCAGAAATTCATGTATCAGAGATTGATTATTTTGTTGAATCAAATGATAGTTTATTGACGATTTCATCTGGAATTCCAAACAAAATAGAAGAGGCAATCGGTAAAAATGTTGCACAATTAATCCCTGATTATGCAACGATTCAAGTTGGGATAGGTAGAATTGCAGATGCCGTTCTTTTGGCCCTTAAGGAAAAGAAGGGATTGGGTGTTCATTCCGGTACTATAACAGACGGTGTCATGGAAATGATGAAGCGAGGAGTTATTACTAATGAAAGAAAAGAAGTGATGACTGGTAAAACGGTTTGTACCACTTTAACTGGAAGTCAGCAGTTATATAGCTTCGCCAACCTCAATAAGGATATTTGCTTATACCCAGCAGATTTTACACATAATAGCTTACAAATTTCAAAGATTACGGATTTCTATTCAATTAACTCAGCTTTGGAAGTCGATTTGACAGGACAAATAAATGCTGAGCAAATTGGCAATTATCCATTAGCTGGAGTTGGCGGCCAAATGGATTTTATTCGTGGGGCCAGACTTTCAAAAGGTGGAAAAGCTATTATTGCCCTTCCAGCGACTGCAATGGGAGGTACTAGGTCGAGAATAAAAAATACTGTATCTTCTGTTACATCCTTAAAATCAGAGATTGATTATATTGTGACAGAGTACGGAATTGTTTCCTTGTTTGGCAAATCACTTAAAGAACGAAGACAGCAAATGCTGAACATCGTACACCCGAATTTCAGAGAAAGTTTAAGTGCTAATCTTACATCACAGTTGTAGCAATAATCTTTTTTACATGGAGGGGTTTAGGTGTCAATCAAGGTGAAACAGGATCAGATAAAAAGGGCAAGACGGCCATTTTTTACTGATGAACATGAAATGTTCAGGAAATCACTCGTGAGTTTTTTACAAAAAGAAGCTGTTCCCTATTTTGAAACATGGGAAGAGGAGAGATTGATCCCTCGATCCTTTTGGGAGAAGATGGGTGAACAAGGTTTTATTTGCCCGTGGGTCAGTGTGGAGTATGGCGGAATGGGTACTGATTTTGGCTTTGCTATTATTTTAAGTGAAGAATTAGCAAAAATAGGAGCTGGTTTGACGGGCATAGGAACTCACAGCAATATCATTGTTCCTTATTTACATACATTTGGCTATGAGGAACAAAAGCATAGATTTTTGAAAAAATGCGTTAAAGGGGAACTGATTACTTCGATTGCAATGACAGAACCAGGGGCTGGATCAGATTTGGCAAGCATCCAAACGACGGCTATCCGTAAAGGTAATCAGTATATATTAAATGGTCAGAAAACATTTATTACAAATGGAATCCATTCTGATTTGATAATTGTTGCCTGTAAAACGGATCCAAAAGCTGAACCAAGACATAAAGGAATCAGTCTTATATTAGTTGAACGAGATACCCCAGGGTTTACGCGTGGGAGGAAGTTAAATAAGGTGGGAATGCACAGCCAGGATACGAGTGGGCTAATATTTGAAGATTGTATAGTGCCAGTCTCAAATCGATTAGGAGAAGAAGGAAAAGGCTTCCGCTATATGATGATGAATCTTCAGGAGGAACGGCTCTTATGCGCAACAAATGCGGTCGTAGCTGCTGAAGATATGCTTCAATTAACCATACAATATGTAAAAGAGAGAGATGCCTTTGGAAAGCCAATCAGCCAATTTCAGAACACTCAATTTACGCTGGCCGAAATTGCTACAGAAATAAAGTTTGGTCGGACTTTTGTCGATGATTTAATCAAAAAACATATTGATGGAAAAGAAATTGTGAAGGAAGTAAGTATGGCTAAATGGTGGACGACAGAGATGGCAAAACGTGTCTCCACCCAATGTATGCAGCTTCATGGCGGTTATGGCTATATGGAGGAATACAAAATTGCCAGACGGTATAGAGATATACCAGTCACATCCATTTTTGCAGGCTCGAATGAAATTATGGGTCATTATCTCTAAACAATTGGGACTCACTTGAAAGCTGGATAGATCAAATTAAAAAGAAGAGAAGGGAGAGAACGAGTTTGGACTTTACCTTATCAGATGAAACGATAAAAATGAAAAAGATGATCAAACATTTCATTGATGAAACGGTCGATCCGAAAGCAGACTTAATCGAGAAAAATGATCATATACCTGAGGACATCATGCAGCTAAGCAGGGACATGGGTCTATTTGGTTTGAGTATTCCGGAAGGCTATGGCGGACTTGGCCTCGATATGGTTGGAAAATGTGCCATATATGAGGAGCTTGGCCGTACGCATAATGGCTATACGACCATCATTGGAGCACATACCGGTATTGGCTCTGTTGGGGTTGTTGAGATGGGAAATGATAGACAGAAGCAAAAATATTTACCCAAAATGGCAACTGGAGAATTAATTGGTGCATTTGCTTTAACAGAGCCTGAAGCTGGTTCAAATGCTGCTGCGATTAGAACGAGAGCCGTTCGAAAAGGAGACAGCTATCTTCTAAATGGGTCCAAGCACTATATAACAAATGCATCAATTGCCGGTTTATTTACCGTGATGGCTGTGACCAATCCGGCTGCAGGTCCTAAAGGAATTACTTCCTTTTTGATTGAAAAGGGTACAAAAGGAATGATTATTGGGAAAAAGGAAGAAAAAATGGGCTTGAGAGGCTCTCATTCTTTCGAAATCTTTTTTGAAGACTGCGAGGTTCCGGCAGATCATATTCTGGGGCAAGAAGGAATGGGATATGTGAATGCTCTAAAGATTCTAGCTAATGGCCGCGTAGGTCTGGCCGCTAGGAATCTTGGATCCTGTCAAAAATTATTGGAATTATCGGTCCAATATGCATTTGAACGGCACCAATTCGGAAAGCCGATTTTTGAACAGCAAATCATCCAGCACTATTTGGCTGATATGGCCTTGGACATTGAATCGCTCCGTGCATTAACCTATAAGGTTGCCTGGATGGTAGACCAAGGAAAGAATGTTGTTAAAGAAGCGGCTATGTCTAAATTGCTAGGTTCAGAAATATTTAATCGAGTAGCTGATAAAGCCGTTCAGATTCATGGAGGCCTAGGATATATGAAAGGATATCCAATCGAGCGATTTTATCGTGATGCAAGAATCACCAAAATTTATGAAGGTACTTCAGAAATCCAGAAAAATATCATTGCTGCTCAAATAAAGAAAGATTTCTATAATCATTCACAAATGATGTATACATAATTCTTATTAAGACAGAGGCATTGATATCAAAATAAAAATGGGCAGGATTCCAACGGATGAGTGGAATCTATTTTTTTGCTTTGAGGTGTTTTTTTAAAAGCATAAAATATTACGGCATACTGATTATATTTTTTGTTAAAATTGGAATATATGTTCGATTGTGGAAGGTGGGTGGTTTTAAGATGTTAAAGAATGAAGCAGATGTTATTAGGTTAATTCAAAACGATGAAAAAATGATGGAGATTATAAAGGCTGTAAGCACATTAAATTTACCTGACTGGTGGATATGTGCAGGATTTATACGTTCAAAGATTTGGGATGCTTTGCACGGATTTAAAGATCGTACTGAAACACCGGATGTTGATGTTATCTATTTTGATAAATCAATAATTAATGAGGATATGGAAAAAGAATTTGAGATAAATTGATTAGTATTATGCCTAATATACCTTGGTCTGTGAAAAATGAGGCTAGAATGCATACGATTAATAACTTTTCTCCATATACTTCTTCGCAAGATGCCATATCAAAATTCCCAGAAACAGCGACAGCTCTAGGGATAAAGTTAGATCATGAGAATAAATTAATCCTTATTGCTCCATATGGATTAGATGATGTCATAAATTTAGAGGTTAAGCCAACTCCCCATTTTCGTGAGTCAAAAGAACTGGCTGTTATTTATAAGGACCGAATTTCAAAAAAGAATTGGAAGTCTATTTGGCATAAAATTGAAGTTCGCGATATATCTGATTAAGAATGATAGACTCTCATTTACGTTCCCTCTTTTTAATAGTATCTCTATAAAATCTATCATTTTGATATTTTACCGTTTATTAATCTCCTCTTTTTTTTGAAATGTAAAATTCGCAAACCATCCTGATCATTTTACATCGACTTTCCACTGTCCTATCAGCCGACCGAATTATTTTTATGGAAAATGGAAAAGTAATTGAGACAGGTACACATAGGGAACTGTTTGAGAATAAACATGGGGTATATTCAAGGTTATTTAGCAGGGAAGCTGAAATGGGCAATCAAACTGTAACTATAAAACTCTACAGAATCGTAAGAATTGGATGACTCACGCCTCTAACATGTACTTACAAGTTATGGTAAACTATTCTTGATTCGCGTTTGTTCATAGTGAGGGGTGATTCATATAATGAAAAAATACGAACAAGTAAAGATGGAGATTAAGAAGCTCATCGAAGAAGGCGATTATATACGCGATCAGCGTATAAGTTCTGAATATAGTTTAACTCAGCAATTTGGAGTTAGCAGACATACAGTGCGTAAAGCAATTAATGATCTTGTAAATGAAGGCTGGTTGTATACAGAGCAAGGTTCAGGCACCTTTTGTGCTGACCGGAACACAAATCAACCATCTGAAAAAACAATTGCTCTTTTGACTACATATATATCCAATTACATCTTCCCCTCCATCATTAATGGAGTTGAGTCCTATCTAAGCAGTAAAGGATATACTCTGCTCCTTTATAGTACAAATAATGATTTAAATAAAGAAAAGTTGTGTTTGGAGAATATTTCAAACAGGGGGATTGCCGGTTTAATTGTAGAACCGACTAAAAGTAATTATTATAATCCGAACCTGAAATATTATTTAAATTTAGAGAGGAAAAAAATACCATATTTAATGATTAATGCTTATTTATCCAGAGCTACACCCTTATAGATTAACGGTAGATGATGAATTAGGCGCTTATATGGCAACAGAACATTTGATTAAATTGGGGCATGGACGCATTGCTGGTATTTTTAAAACGGATGACCAGCAAGGTGTTAAGAGGATGCAGGGATTTATCAAAGCGCATAGGGAGTATAGCATCCCCATCTTACCCAATATGATCCTACCTTGTACAACAATAGAAAAAGATAAAGTACTGAATGAAGAATTTATGGGTCTTCTAAATTCTGAACAAAGACCTACAGGGCTTTTCTGTTATAACGATGAAATAGCTTTGTCTGCTCTTGATGTTATTAGGGAATATGGAATTAGTGTACCTGATGATCTATCCATTGTAGGGTTCGATGACTCAAATTTAGCGACTGCATCTGAAGTGAAATTAACGACCATCAGACATCCACAATTTGAAATGGGTAGACAAGCTGCAGAAACAATTATCCAGCTGATTGAAAATAAAGTAGATGGAGATCCTTCAATCCGTTATAAACCAGAGTTAATATTACGAAATTCAACGAGAAAATTATAGGAATTTCTTTTTAAAAACCCACCAAAATGGGTTTTTTATTTTGTTCACAAATGGTTGTAAAAAATATGCAAAGGAGAATAATTTATGTAGCGTACTTGTACTAACAAGTAGTAGGATATTAATGTAAGCGCATGCATTATTTTGAAAGGTTTCTATATTCATAATGTTTTGGGAATAAATTGAATGAGAGCCTTATTTTACAAAAGGGAGTGGTTAATAACATGAGGAAGTTTGTTACTGCAATGATGATGTTTGTACTGGTATTTACCTTAGCGGCATGTGGCAGCGATGAAAAATCCAGTGGGGAAGAAAAAGGGTTTGTTGGAATTGCCATGCCAACAAAGTCATCGGAGCGCTGGGTATTTGATGGAGAAAATATGGTCAAGGAATTTGAAAAGTTAGGCTACAAGACAGATCTGCAATATGGCGAAGACGTTATTGAAAATCAAATTGCCCAAATTGAAAACATGATTACTAAAGAAGTAGACATTTTAGTAGTTGCCTCTATTGATGGGGAATCTTTAACAGAAGTCCTTCAAAAAGCGGCTGATCAAGATATTAAAGTTATTTCCTATGACCGATTAATCAAAGGGACAGATAATGTGAGTTATTATGCCACATTTGATAACTTCAAGGTTGGTGTTCTACAAGCCTCCTACATTGAAGACAAGCTAGGACTTAAGGACGGCAAAGGACCTTTTAATATTGAGTTGTTTGGCGGGTCTCCAGATGATAACAATGCATACTTTTTCTATGATGGTGCAATGTCTGTCTTAAAGCCATACATAGACTCAGGGAAATTGGTTGTTAAAAGCAAACAAACAGATATGAAGCAAATTGCTACTTTGCGTTGGGATGGCGCAACTGCACAATCTCGTATGGACAACTTGCTAAGTTCACAATATTCAACTGATCGTGTAGATGCCGTTTTATCTCCATTTGATGGAATCAGTATCGGTATTATTTCTTCTCTTAAAGGGGTTGGTTATGGAACTGGAAGTAAACCATTACCAATAATTACTGGACAGGATGCTGAGTTGGCATCAGTAAAATCTATTATTGCCGGTGAGCAAACCTCAACCATCTTTAAAGATACGAGAGCATTAGCTAAAAAAGCAGTGGAGATGGCTGATGCAGTTCTAAAAGGTAAGGAAGCGGAAGTAAATGATACTGAAACATATGACAATGGAAATAAGGTTGTACCTTCTTATCTATTGGAACCGGTTTCAGTTGATAAAGAGAATTACAAAGAAATTTTAGTAGATAGCGGATATTACACAGAAGAAGAATTAAGCAAATAAAAGAAATAGTGGGTCTCGTTTTTTTCAAAGGTTTCTATATTCCAAGCTTTATGGGGCTAGCATAAATTAGAAACCTTTATTTTTATCAAAAGGGAGAGGTTCAAAACATGAGAAAATTTGTTACTGCAATGATGATGTTTGCACTGGTACTTACCTTTAGCAGCATGTGGCAGCGATGAAAAATCCAGCGGTGATGAAAAAGGGTTTGTTGGAATCGCTATGCCGACAAAGTCATCAGAGCGTTGGGTATTTGATGGAGAAAATATGGTCGAAGAGTTTGAAAAGCTAGGCTACAAAACAGATCTTCAATATGGCGAAGATGTCATTGAAAATCAAATTGCCCAAATTGAAAATATGATTACTAAAGGAGTAGATATTTTAGTAGTCGCCTCTATTGATGGGGAATCATTGACAGAAGTTCTTCAAAAAGCAGCTGACCAGGATATTAAGGTTATATCCTATGACCGCTTAATTAAAGGGACAGATAATGTGAGTTATTATGCCACATTTGATAACTACAAAGTTGGTGTTTTACAAGGCTCTTATATTGAAGAAAAACTTGGTCTTAAGGACGGCAAAGGACCATTTAATATTGAATTGTTTGGCGGATCTCCAGACGATAACAACGCATACTTTTTCTATGATGGTGCAATGTCTGTTCTAAAACCATACATAGATTCTGGGAAATTGGTTGTTAAAAGTAAACAAACAGATATGAAGCAAATTGCTACTTTACGCTGGGATGGCGCAACAGCGCAAACTCGTATGGACAACTTACTAAGTTCACAATATTCATCTGATCGTGTAGATGCAGTCTTATCGCCAAATGATGCATTAGCTATTGGTATTATTTCTTCTTTAAAAGGGGTTGGTTATGGATCGGATAGCAAACCATTACCGATTATTACCGGACAAGATGCTGATTTGGCATCAGTAAAATCAATCATTGCCGGTGAACAAACCTCTTCCATCTTTAAAGATACGAGAGCATTGGCTAAAAAAGCAGTTGAAATGACAGATGCAGTTCTAAAAGGCAAGGAAGCAGAAGTAAATGACACTGAAACATATGACAATGGAAACAAGGTTGTACCATCTTATCTTTTAGAACCAGTAATAGTAGATAAAGAAAATTATAAAGAAATTTTAGTCGATAGCGGATATTACACAGAAGAAGAGCTAAGCAATTAACAGAATGGATGGCGGATGCTGTTTGATTGTAATGTAAACGGTTAAACAGCATCTAAATTTATACAGTTGAGGTGAATGGCGTGTCATCAATTTTATTAGAAATGAAAAATATCACGAAGACATTCCCTGGGGTAAAAGCTCTTGACCATGTGAATTTAAAAATTAAAGAAGGCGAAATCCACGCCCTTTGCGGAGAAAATGGAGCTGGTAAATCTACTTTAATGAAAGTATTGAGTGGAGTGTACCCACATGGTACTTATTCAGGAGATATCTTATTTAATGGAGAAGTGTGTGAATTTAAAAATATTAAGCAAAGTGAAAATCTAGGCATTGTAATTATCCATCAAGAATTGGCTTTAATCCCTTATCTATCTATCTCTGAAAATATATTTATAGGCAATGAACAAACAAAACATGGAATCATAAATTTTAATGAAACAATTGTAAAAACATTAGACTTACTGAAAATTGTTGGGTTAAATGAATCACCGAATACACCGGTTAATCAACTGGGTGTAGGAAAGCAACAATTAGTTGAAATAGCAAAGGCATTATCCAAGAAAGTGAAATTACTTATATTAGATGAACCAACTGCAGCTTTAAATGAGAATGATAGTGAAAATCTCTTAAATTTAATGCTTGAATTTAAGAAACAAGGAATGACCTCCATAATAATCTCTCATAAATTAAATGAGATTGCAAAGGTGGCCGATTCGATAACCATCCTTCGTGATGGTAAAACTATCGAAACTCTTGATATGAAAAAAGGTGTTACGGAGGACCGAATCATTAAGGGGATGGTAGGACGTGACTTAACGAATCGGTATCCTGAACACACACCAAATATCGGAGAAACCATATTAGAAGTGAAAAACTGGACGGTTCAGGATGAAAACAATTCCGATCGTAACGTGGTTGATGATGTAAGTTTCCAAATAAAAAGCGGTGAAATTATTGGCATAGCCGGATTAATGGGAGCTGGGAGAACCGAGCTGGCGATGAGTTTGTTTGGAAAGGCTTATGGTAAAAAAATCTCAGGCCAAATAATTAAAAAGGGAAAAGAACTGAAGCTGAAAAATATTACACAAGCAATCGATAATGGCATTGCTTACGTAACTGAAGACCGTAAATCATATGGACTTGTATTGGAAGAAGATATTAAAACGAATATCACATTGGCAAATCTGGGTAAAATATCTCAAAAACTAGTTGTAAATGATAATCAGGAAATTATTGAAGCAGAGCAATATCGCAAAAAAATGAATATAAAGAGCCCAAGTATCTTACAAAAAGCAATGAATCTAAGTGGAGGAAATCAACAAAAAGTCGTGTTAAGCAAGTGGATTTTTGCTGAACCGGAAATCTTGATTTTGGATGAACCAACACGTGGGATTGACGTTGGGGCAAAGTATGAAATTTATTCTATTATTAATGAATTGGCCGACAAAGGAATGGGAATATTGGTCATTTCATCAGAACTGCCTGAGATATTAGGAATATGCGACAGAATTTATGTCATGCGTGAGGGCACATTTACCGCAGAATTTGACCGGAATGAAGCTTCACAAGAAAAAATTATGAAATACATGACCAGAACAGGGGTGGAACAGCTGTGAAAACACTGACTAGTTTATTGAAAAATAATATAAGACAGTATGGAATGGTATTGGCTCTGATCTTTATCATGGTGCTATTTCAAGTATTAACGGATGGCATATTACTAAAACCTCTTAATATTACAAATCTTATTCTGCAAAATAGTTATATTCTTGTTTTAGCAATCGGGATGTTGTTGGTCATTATATTGGGGCATATCGATCTTTCCGTTGGTTCGATTGTAGCCTTTGTTGGAGCTATGTCAGCGATATTTATGATTGAAATGAACATGCCGGTTTGGTTATCTGTCATTCTTTGTCTTATTATAGGAGCTTTAATAGGAGCTTGGCATGGATTTTGGGTTGCATTCCTTAAAATCCCAGCATTTATCGTTACACTCGCAGGGATGCTGATTTTCCGCGGACTTACTATGCTTGTTCTCAATGGGCAATCCATTGCTCCGTTTCCTGAGTCCTTCCGCCAAATGAGTACAGGGTTTATACCGGGGCTGAATAAAACAGGAGAATTAGATTTACTGACTATGATTGTCGGAGTTTTAATCTCTCTCGTACTATTATGGAGTGAATTTAGAAAGCGTAAAAAACAACAGTCTTACAATTTTGAAGTACTTCCAATGTGGTTATTTGCTTTAAAACTGGTATTTATAGTAGCAGTAATGAATATATTTGCTTATTTCCTAGCTTCATATGAAGGTATTCCTAATATTTTGGTGATTTTAGTTGTATTAATTGTTGCTTACTCATTCTTTACAAATAAAACAGTCCCTGGTCGACATTTATATGCGCTTGGCGGTAATGAAAAAGCAGCAAAATTATCAGGTATTAAAACAAAATGGCTTACCTTCTGGGTATTTGTAAACATGGGTGTATTATCTGCCTTATCAGGATTATTATTTGCAGCTCGGTTGAATGCAGCAACTCCTAAAGCGGGTAACTCTTTTGAATTGGATGCGATCGCTGCGGTCTTTATTGGCGGGGCATCCGCATATGGCGGTATAGGGACTGTTATAGGCGCTGTCGTTGGTGGTTTGGTAATGGGTGTATTAAACAATGGTATGTCGTTAATTGGCTTAGGCGTGGATTATCAACAGACAATTAAAGGACTGGTATTGTTGCTAGCTGTAGGGTTTGACGTGTATAATAAAAATAAATCATCGTAAGTTTATTTTAACAAAAAGAGGTGTTTGGAAAGTGAATTATCGCAGACTTGGCAATACCGATTTATCTGTAAGTGAGATTAGTTTTGGGACATGGGGAATTGGCGGTGATTGGGGAAAGGCTGATACCCAGGATGCTCTTCTTGGTTTAAATCGCGCTATGGAGAATGGAGTTAACTTCTTTGATACGGCGGATGTATACGGAAGTGGTAGAAGCGAAGAACTGTTAAGGGAAGCGACGAAAGGCAAAGAGGATACGATCCATATTGCTACGAAATTTTGTCGAGCCGGTGATATTCATGATCCAGATACATATTCGGAAGAGGCAATTCGGGCATATTGTGAGGGCAGTCTCAAAAGGCTTGGCCGCGAACGGATTGACCTATATCAAATTCATTGTCCGCCCTTACATATTTTAAAGAATACGGATGTATTTACTGTGCTGGATAAGCTTCAGCAGGAAGGGAAAATTCGCCATTATGGCGTGAGCGTAGAGACTGTTGAAGAAGGTTTATTCTGTCTTACCATTCCAGGTGTCAGAGCATTACAGGTCATTTTCAATATATTCCGGCAAAAACCGCTTGAAGAACTCTTCCCGACAGCTAAAAAACAGGGGGTTGGTATATTAGCCCGCGTACCACTGGCCAGTGGTTTGCTAACAGGAAAATTCAGCACCCAAACAAAATTTGAAGAAAATGATCACCGTAGCTTTAATGCAAATGGAGAAAAATTTAATGTTGGTGAAACATTTGCAGGACTTGAGTTTTCAAAAGGAGTTGAGCTTAGCAATCAGCTTTCCTGGATTGCGGATGGAAGAGGTACCATGGCTAATTCAGCTTTACGATGGATTCTGGACCATGAAGAAATTACATGTGCAATACCTGGTTTTAAAAATGCGCAACAAGTTGACCAAAATTTAAAGGCGATTCAAACTAAATCCTTTTCAAAAGAAGAGTTAGATAGGCTGCAAACGTTTTATATGAATGAAGTACATGATTATATTCGCGGACCTTATTAATGCCAGTTAAACGGGAGATTGAAACGATTAATAGATAATCAATAAAAAAGGAGCAGGTATTAGAGATTTATATATTTTCTAATGCCTGTTTATTTGCACAATTTATATCTTCTTAAATAGACTAATAATAGCGTTTTCAATCACGTTTGTTGTGAAGGAATACATACAAAATATAAAATTAGGTTACACCTCTATATGATAAGGAGAGAAAGTACATGCAAATTGAACAGAAGGTATTTGGTGAAATTGAGAATCAGGAAGTTGTGCAATTTTCAATTACTAATAAATCAGGATTTACCGTTCGTTTTATAAATTATGGTTGTGTGATTACAGATATTATTGCTCCTGACCGTGAGGGAAATATGGAGAATGTCGTATTGGGGTTTGATTGTATGGAAGATTACGAGAATCATTCACCTTATTTTGGAGCGGTTGTCGGCAGAATTGCAGGACGAATCGCAAATAGTCAGTTCACTCTTAACGGGAAGTCCTACCAGATCACTAAAAACGAGGGGGATAACCACCTGCATGGAGGGGTTAAGGGGTTTAGCCATGTTCTTTGGGATTATAAAGTAGTAGAAGAAAAGGATGCTGTTGGGGTTGAATTCAGCTATACAAGTAAAGCAGGAGAAGAAGGATTCCCTGGCAAGGTAGAGGTTACAACGACTTATTTAGTAAATGAAAACAATCAGCTTGATATTCGCTATAAAGCTACCACCGATGAAGATACGATCATCAATTTAACGAATCATACATATTTTAATTTAAGTGGTGACTTGAGCAAAACAATCAAAAATCACGAATTACAGCTCGAAAGCAGTCGATATATTGAGCTTAAGGAAGATTCTATTCCGACTGGTCGATTAATTCCTGTCGAGGGAACACCGTTTGATTTTACGAATAGCAAGCCGATTTCTCAAGGTGTCGATAGTGGCTACAAACAAAATGAGTTAGCAGGCAATGGCTTTGACCATCCGTTCGTTTTGGATTCCAATTTTAATAGAGAAATAGAATTATACGATCCTGAGAGTGGACGTAAATTATTAGTGGAAACGGACCAACCAGCCGTTGTTATTTATACTTGCAATCAATCGGAAGGGGATTATAAAATCAGGGGTGTCCGTCCGCATCATCATATGGCTATATGTTTGGAAACACAGGGATTCCCAGATGCTATTAACCAACCTGATTTCCCTCCGGTCACACTTAAAAAAGATGATGTATATCAAGCGCATACGAGATATATTTTTAAATAAGGCTATGTTTAAAGAGAGTGATGCTTTTAATGGATTAGACGAGGACCTTTAAGATTGGGTCCTCTTTTTGTGTCTCTGCTTATTACAAAACCGATAGGATAATTCTCCAGTTAGCTATGACAAAACAAATTACAATGCCATTTTTAATTGCATTTACGAGAATTCTATTGTATTTTAACTCTTTCGATTTATCGTCATTTCGATACAAAGGTAGGTTAATATTATGCGGATCCTTTTCAATGAAATTGAATATAAACCAAATTAATAATCCGAAGAACGGAAGAGCTAAAATGCTTTTTTTCTCCCCCCAATGTGAAACATGACCGTTCGAATCGAATGTCATAGGAATACTATTGGGTATATCTGACCATCTAATCATTATGTATACAAAAATGATTATAAGTAGGATTAAAGATACTATATTAAAACTAAATTCAAATAATGTTTTTTTGTTTTCGATGGGATGCTTGACCATTTACGCCCTCCTTTTAAAATGGATAACCTAATTTTACCATATAACCAAATAAACGTAATGCAACTATACGAGAATCCTACAAAGTACTGAAAACTTTGGCAACCATTATCTTTAAATAAACAAAACAAAGAGAGAGCGGGGTTTAATATCCGCTCTCTCTTTCTAAAATAACCAATATACTGGTCTACAACAATGCTTTTCGTTTGTATTCCATTAATCGCTTATTGATCCAAATGGCCGCCTGTGTCGCATCCCCCATGGCAATCGTGGCCTGTTCGGAGTGCGATACAATATCTCCCGCTGCCCATACATTTTTAACATTGGTTTCTTTTGTTCGTGCATCCACTTTAATATGTCTGTTATTCTCTATATGAACACCAATTTGACTGGCCAATTCTGTATGAACTTTATTGCCGCCAAAGCCGATAAAAGCTCGATCAGCTTGCAGGGATTCACCATTTTTTAAATGGACGCCTGTAAAAAAGTCCTCTGATTCTTTTGACACAGATTCTATTTCCTCTTCTAAGTACGTAATATGATGTTGGTTAAGTTTAGATAGAATGTCCGCTGAGACAGGTGTTTTCTCATGATTGATATAGGTTATAACATCCGTCCAATTTAATAAAGATACTGCAAGATTGGCACCTGGATCACCAGCACCCATCACAATAATTTTTTTATCCATCGCTTCGTAGCCATCACAATCTGTGCATATATAAATGGTGCTGCCCAAGCACTCTCTTATATTGGGGATATCAGGTATCCGATCGGTAACGCCTGTAGCCAGTAAAATAGTCTTGGTTTGATACGTTTCGTTATCAGTCGTTACCAAAAATTCATCATCTCTTTTAGATATTTGCTTCACATCAGATTTGATGAATGTAACTCCTGTTTCAGATGCTTGCTGCTGTCCTTTTTTTCGTAATTCTTCACCACTGACGCCTTCAGGCCATCCGATGATATTTCGATAATCCTTACATAAATTAGACCGTCCTGCTTCCTTAGAATCAATAACTAAACAATTAATTTGGCTTCTGCCCATTTGTATTGCCGCCTGAGTGCCGGCAATACCTCCACCTATAACAATACATTCCCAAGAATTTCTCATAGTAGTACCATTGCCTCCTGCTTAACGTCATCCCTTAGTATCAGGATGAAATAAGATATTATACCCTTCTATACCCATTCATACTGTATTTTGACAAACAATTGGTCGAAATGTAAAAATTAGATATCCGAATAAGAATGGAGGTTGAACGATTGGATCTTAAATTAGCAGGAAAAAACGCGTTAGTGGTTGCATCTAGTCAAGGTTTAGGAAAAGCTATTGCGCAAAAGTTAGTGGAAGAGGGCGCAAATGTGATGATAACTGGCAGACATGCAAACAAGTTAGAAAAAGTGGCAAATGAACTAATCCCTTTAAACAAAAAAAGCAGGGTTGTCTATTGTGAAGTTGACATTACAAGGCCTGAACAAATTAAGGACTTGGTAAGGAAAACGGTGCAAGAGTTTGGAACAATTGATATTCTACTCAATAATGCAGGAGGACCGCCGGCAGGGACATTTATGGAATTATCTGATGAGGACTGGCAAAACTCGTTTGAATTGAATTTATTAAGCTATGTTCGAATGATTCGAGAAGTGTATCCTTATATGAAAGATCAGGGTGGAAGGATTCTTAATATGGCTTCTATTTCTGTTAAGGAACCAATTCAGGGATTGCTGTTATCCAATACATTCCGCCTTGGTATTACCGGTTTAACGAAAACATTAGCATCTGAATTTGCTCAGGACCATATCTTAATAAATACGATTGCACCTGGTGTTATATCCACAGGTAGGATAACCTATTTGGATGAAAAAACAGCCGAGCGTCAAGGGTTATCCATAGATGAAGTAAAAGAAAATGCACAAAAGCAAATTCCGCTTGGCCGATACGGAGAACCAGAGGAATTTGCTAACTATGCAGTATTTCTGTTATCAATGCTCAATACGTATGTAACCGGACAAGTATTATTAGTCGATGGTGGAAAAGTGAAGGGAATTTAATTTCTATTAGAGTTTGAAAGAATACCCGTCCATTTGTAAAAGATAGAGATTGAATGAGGAGATTTATTGAAATAAATAATTGTGTATTCGCTTTATATTTTTTTTGAATTTATTCAGCATAGCAAGTGGTTATTCTAATGAATCTCTTTGGAACTTTATATGAAAACCATTAATAATTTTGAACGGCATCGTCAACAACGATGCCGCTTTTATATGGTTCCTTTTTAATAAGATTTAATCTATGATTTTTCTTTTCCTGATAAAGAAGCGGAAATTTTAGGTGTCTCTTCGAATAAGTCTTTAAAGTCCTATTAGGTTGATAATTCAACATTAGTTCGCTTGCTTTTCGGATTTAATCTTTGAAGATACGGTTTTATTTTTGATGAAAAGCAGGTTGGGTGTCATTTTCCCTTCCATTCGCGCAGACTTACTTACCAATATAGAGATCAAATTGGCCATCGTAAAGGCTGTAATAGCAAGAAGTACTCCTGCAGCCATATCTGTCAGCCAGTGTATGCCAAGATAAATAGTGGAGAACATGATTATTCCCACACTGCCAGTCATAAACCATTTAAAAGGCTTATTGTTCGACTTATAGCTTAAGAATAATAAAGTCAGTGAAATCGAGTTATGCAGGCTTGGGAAACAGTTATTCAATCCTGATACATTCCGATATTGAGTCTCAAAGTCCGGATAAACTTCCGGGATTAAAAAGTGTACCTGAGAATGGACATACCATACCTCATTAACAGGTAAAAAAAGATAAAAGGGTATGGCAATAAGATAATTCAGCCCAACGGCATAAATAAATGTATAGAATAATTGCTTGTTTTGTTGGATGAAATAGAGGACAAATGATGTTGAAATCAAAGTGACAAATATAATGATGTAGAAAAAAGTTGTGATTTCTGTTAACCAAATATTATACAATAGGTTTTGGAAATTAGCCAGTAATTGCCCTTCATACTGCTGAATAATATGAGAATAGTCCCCGATATGAATAAAATTGCTCTCTATTTGCAATTCCAGTTTATTGATTAAAAGTATAGTCCCAAGTAATGCAAAATGAATCCATGATTTTTTGTTCTTTCGGCTATCCCATAAAATCTTAAATACGATGAAAGGGTTACGCTTTGATAGGATAATAACTAAAAAAACCGTCATAATCGTGATGGTGATAGCAATCGTAAACATAGATTGATACATATACAGACGTTCCCTTCCTGATTCAATATATTCATAGTGTATATATTATAACGTTTTGAATTGTAGGAATAGTAAAAAGGGTCCAATTTTTACATATTTTATTTGAATTGAATGATAAGCTTACAAATTTTATAAAAATCTATATAAATTTTGAAGAAAAATGAAAAACAATGAAACTTCTTAAAACTTGATTCGTAAATACAAATATGGGAAACTAAGCCTGACTACTAGAATTACAGGAGGAATTACTTTGTTAAAGAAAATGTTAACTGCTTTTATGTTGGTTACCTTTGTATTTGCACCGGTGGCTGAACATGCGTTTGTAGGAACTTCACACGAGGTTAGTGCAAAATCATACCGTTCAGGTAAAAAATCGTTCAATTCAAATAATAACCAATCTAATTTCAACCAAAACAATTCAACAGTTAATAAGCAAAAATCAACAACAAACAGCAATGCCAAAGCAACTAAAACAAATTCATTTAATAAAGGTGGATTCATGAAAAGTATGATGCTTGGCGGTATTGCCGGTTTATTATTCGGCGGTTTGCTAGCTAATATGGGTGCCATGGGATCCGTACTTGGTTTATTATTGAATGTACTTGCAATTTTGCTGATTGTTGCTTTAATCAAAAAAATCTTTACACGTAGTAACCGTCCACGAAAAGAGGTTGACGGAACGTGGAGACAATAAAAATTTCAGAGAATGAGATTATTAATTCACTTTGTGTTTATATCGCAGCTAAAAAGCAAGTCAATCCTGAACAAGTTGAAATTGAATTATTGTATGACGATAAATATGGGTTCTCCGCAGAAGCACATGTTAATGGAAGATCCCAAATTCTAATCACCGCAAACATGATTGAAGCACTGCGTTTTTATATTGAGCATGAGCTGAATATGGATCCATTTGCTGCAGCTATTGAACTTGAATTAGATGACGAGGAAGGCATTATTGCCTACGTTCAATAAAAGTATGAAAAGAGGCTTAGGCCTCTTTTTTATTATTTAAAATGATTAGCTTATAATCAGTCTATTCATCAATTGACTGGGACTGTTACGTATTTTTAGAAAATTATAAAAATGTTCGTGACTTTATACATATTGGTCGCTAATATAAAAAGCATAAGAAATTATTTAAGCGCTTACATACATATAGGAGGAAATAAAAGATGCATCCTTATTTAAATGAAGAGCATGACATATTTAGAAAATCCTTTAGAAAGTTTCTAAAAAAAGAGGCGTATCCATACTATGACCAGTGGGAGAAAGAGAAACTGATTCCAAGAGAATTTTGGTCCAAGTTTGGTCAAGAGGGATATTTATGCCCGGATTTACCAGAGCAATATGGCGGCTTGGAAACGGATTGGGGTATATCAGTTGTCATTAATGAAGAACTCGAGCGCCTTGGTTCCGGTACAATCGGGATTGGTCTCCATAATGATATTGTTGTGCCGTATATTAACGCCTATGGTACGAAAGAACAAAAGGAGAAATGGCTTCCCAAATGTGTCAGCGGGGAAATCATCACAGCTATTGCCATGACAGAACCAGGTGCAGGCTCTGATCTTGCTTCCTTATCTACATACGCAGAATTAAAAGAGGACCATTATATTTTAAATGGACAGAAGACCTTCATTACGAACGGAATCCACGCAGACCTCATCATTGTAGCTTGTAAAACGGATTTACATGCTATACCCAAGCATAAAGGAATAAGCCTGCTTGTTGTCGAAAGAGATATGGAAGGCTTCTCAAGAGGACGTAAACTAGAAAAAGTGGGTATGCATTGCCAGGATACAGCGGAGCTCCTATTTGAGGATTGTATCGTACCAAAGGGAAATTTGTTGGGAGAAGCAGGGAAAGGCTTTATGTATATGATGGATAAGCTCCAGCAGGAACGGTTAATCGTAGCTATTTCAGCTCAGGTTGCTGCTGAGGATATGCTTCAGATGACGCTCGATTATGTTAAGTCAAGGAAAGCATTCGGAAAATCAATCAGTGATTTTCAAAATACGAAGTTTAAGCTGGCTGAAATCGCATCCGACATAAAAATGGGAAGAGTATTTCTTGATCAATTAATTGCAGATCATATAGCCGGGAAGAATATAGTAGCAGAAGTCTCAATGGCCAAGTGGAAATTAACAGATATGTCTAAACGCATCTCGGTTGAATGCATGCAGCTACACGGTGGATATGGCTACATGGAAGAATACAAGATTGCCAGACGATTCAGGGATACCCCGGTTGCCAGTATTTATGCCGGTACAAATGAAATTATGAAGACGATCATTGCTAAGAACCTTGGACTTTAATGGGGGAAAGTGAATTAGCATTGGACTCAAGGTCAGGTGAGATTTAAGAGTACTATATTCAATTAATAGGAGGAAGGGGTAATAATGATGATGCACGTGCCATTAACTGTACATTCTTTGCTGGAAAGAGCTGAAAAAGTATTTCCGAAGAAAGAAGTGGTATCAAGGACTCATGATAAGGTGCAGCGATTAACGTACAAAGAGATCGGTGAAAGGACAAGAAGGCTGGCGGATGTACTCCAGAAAATGAATGTATCAAGAGGTGATAAAGTCGGTACGCTGGCGTGGAATCACCATCGCCATCTCGAAGCATATTTTGCAGTACCTGGCATTGGAGCTGTTGTCCATACCATTAATATTCGTTTATCCGCAGAACATATTACCTATATTATTAATCATGCAGAAGACAAGGTACTATTGATTGATGAAGATATTGTACCCCTAATAGAAAAAATCGCCCCAGCGCTGACAACCGTCAAGGCCTATATCATTATGACGGATCAGACAGAAATACCCTCAACAAGTCTTAAACCCGCATATTCATATGAAGAACTTCTAGCAGTCGGCAACCCGAAAACTCCATTTATAAATGATTTAGATGAAAATGAAATAGCAGGAATGTGCTATACATCAGCAACAACTGGGAATCCAAAAGGTGTATTGTATTCGCACCGGGGGATTGTGCTGCATAGCTTCGCACTCGGCCTAGCAGATACAACAGCTGTTTCTGAACGTGATGTGGTCATGCCTGTTGTGCCAATGTTTCATGTGAATGCCTGGGGATTGCCATTTGCGGCCACCTGGTTTGGAGCAACTCAGGTTCTGCCTGGACCTCAATTTAATCCTAAATTATTAGCCGAATTTATCCAATCAGAAGGTGTGACAAAAACAGCTGGTGTGCCGACAATTTGGTTAGGTCTCCTGCAGGAGCTTGAAAAAGGTACATATGATACCAGCACATTGGAATTTATTTTATGCGGTGGCTCGGCTGCACCAAAAGGATTGATTAAGCAATTTGAAATTAAATATAAAATACCATTCCTACATGCTTATGGAATGACAGAAACGGCACCATTGGCAACTGTATCACGTCTGAAAAGCTATCAGTTAGACTTACCGGAAGAAGAGCTGCTCGATATTAGAGCTAAGCAAGGCTTGCTTGTACCAGGCCTGGAAATGAAAGTGGTCGGCTCTGAAGGAGAAGTGAACTGGAACGGATTGGATATGGGTGAGCTGATGTTACGGGGCAACTGGATTGCAGATGAATATTATCGTGATGAACGGACTGCTGAGGCATTTAAAGACGGATGGCTGTTGACTGGAGATATAGCAACTGTAGATGAAGAGGGCACAATCAAGCTGGTCGATCGAACAAAGGATTTAATTAAGAGCGGAGGTGAATGGATTTCATCTGTTGATCTGGAAAACGCCTTAATGGCTCATGAGGCGATATTTGAAGCAAGTGTCGTAGCCATACCGCATCCCGAATGGCAGGAAAGACCGGTCGGTTGTGTAGTTCTTAAGCCTGAATTTCATGGAAAGGTTACCGAAGAAGAGATTCAAAGCTTCCTTAAGCCGCAATTTGCAAAATGGTGGATTCCAGATGAAATCATCTTTATGGATGAAATCCCGAAAACCTCCGTTGGTAAATTTCTAAAGGCTAAATTGAGAGAAATGATTCAAGAGAGAGTATCTAATAACTAATAGTGGATAGGTAGGGGAGAAGTCTAAACCATCAAGGATATGGTTTAGGCTTTTTTATTGCGGTTGCTTTATAAATCTAAGGATGAATCGGTAAATGCTGGTATGATTTGTTCTCTCCTGTAAAGAATAAAGGAATAACTACTATTCATTAAGGAGTGTACTTTATGAACCAGTCATTAGGATATGTGAAGGAAATTTTATCAGCACATACGGAGGACAGCAAAGTTGGCAAGCATATTTATAATATGATTTCTGACGGAAATTACGACAGCGGAGAACAGTTTGTCAGAGATTTATCAGTGGGTGAAAGTCACTACCTAAATAGGGTTTTACAAAATGCCATTGCTTATTCAAACCAAGAGCAGGACGAAGAACGATCCAAGCATTTAAATGAGATTTATGAGTTGTTGTTTGTTTGAAGAATTTTTATTTCGCACGACTTCAAGATTACAAAATCAAGCTTTGCTGACATCATACGTTTCAGGGAGAAGGCAGAACGATTCAATTATTCCAGAGACACTATATAAGATTTATTTACTAAAAATTGCTCAAGAAGAAAGGAGGTGCATAGCAACTCCTTTTTTATATTTGTCCTATCAAGGCAAAATAGAGAACGAACGTACTGGGAAGCCTGACGCTTTTTCAGGTTTCGGTACGATATTAAAGATGATAGCTCCTTTAGGAGGCAACTTGTCCAGGTTTTTCATGAGTTCAATTTGATACGTATCCTGAGAAAGTACATAATATTCGCCTCTAAGTTCCCCATTTTTACGGAAGTCAATAGCTGAATCGGTGTCAAAGGTTTCATGGCCAATAGCTTTGATTCTTCGTTCTTCAAACAAAAATTTCAACGCTTCATAGCCCCAGCCAGGGATATGATTATGGCCTTCCTCATCTTTGTTGGAGAAGGCCTCTTTGTCTGGCCAGCGCTTGCTCCAGTCGGTGCGCAAAGCCACAAATGTATTTGCCTCAATTGTTCCGTGTTCTGTTTCAAAATCTAAAATATCATGGATGGTGAGTGTGAAATCAGGATTCTTCGCCGCCTCTTTTGATTTGTCAATCACAATCAAGGGCAACACAAGCTCCTTTAGTTCCAATTCGTCCAAATACCGGGTGTCTGGCACGAAATGAATGGGAGGATCAATATGGGTTCCATATTGACCAGCGAACGAATAACGCTGTGCCATGAATCCGTCTTCATGAGTAAATAAAGTATCAATCTGTGCGTCATCAAACATAAAGAAATGAGGGGAATCTGGTCCAAATGTATGAGTGAGGTCCACCCACTCCTTAGATTTCAAGATATTAAGTACCTGCAACAGATTGTTTACCATCTACTCAGCCTCCATAATTTTCAATTTTCAAATAATTATTATATACTTTATCATAGAGGTGTAACGGCAACAAGCTCTCCCTTTAAAAAGAATATCAGGTATGATATTTTTTATTACTTTTGCAATAGTTAATATCATTACAGATAAGAGAATGGTTAATGAATTGAGCATGATTTTTACCAATAGTGAAATAGAATTATTCATTCTTAAAAAACTTATCCCGGTCAAAGTTATTATTGCAAACCAGTGACGGTTTTACTATTAGAAATTTAAAAAATCTGTATTCAACTATTGGTTAAATAAATTATAATTAAATTACTATATTCGCTAATTCGGGGAATTTACAAATGCATTCGCTTTCCCCTTTTATTAATTAGATCCAATCGATTAGATTGATAGAAATATCGAAAGGGGATACTTATATTTGAATTCAAAATACCTGGACTTACTCGTCCAAAAATATGATTGTGAAGAAAAAGTAGTAACAGAAATTATTAATTTGGAAGCCATCCTTAACCTACCGAAGGGGACAGAACATTTTGTCAGTGATTTACATGGGGAGTATCAAGCTTTTCAACATGTACTGAGAAACGGTTCCGGGAATGTAAAACAAAAAATCAAAGACTTGTTTCAAGATGTTTTATTAGAAAAAGAAATTAATGAATTTGCGACATTAGTTTATTATCCTGAAGAGAAATTAAAGTTAATTAAAAATCAATTTGATAATAAAGAAGAATTGAATCAATGGTATATCGTTATTATTGAGCGGATGATGAGACTTATTTCTCATGCTTCATCCAAATATACCCGTTCGAAATTAAGAAAAGCATTGCCAAAGCAGTTTGAATTTATTATCGAAGAACTGCTGTACAAAACGAATCAAGCAAATAAGGAAAAATATTATAATGAAATTGTTGAGCAAATCATCTCCTTAGGCCAAGCTGATAAACTCATAACAGGTCTTGCCTATACAACTCAGAGATTGGTTGTCGATCATCTTCATGTTGTTGGCGATATATATGACCGTGGACCTGAACCTGATAAAATCATGGAAACTCTAATCAATTATCATTCGGTTGATATTCAGTGGGGTAACCACGATGTACTTTGGCTAGGTGCTTATTCTGGTTCATTGGTTTGTCTTGCTAATATTATTCGTATTTGTGCAAGGTATGACAATCTCGATATTATTGAAGATGTGTATGGAATCAATTTGAGGCCTTTGTTAACTCTGGCTGAGAAATACTATGATGACAATCCGGCTTTCAGACCAAAGGTACATTCAGATCAGAAACTATCTAGTCATGAAAAATTACAAATAACGAAAATTCATCAAGCAATTGCGATGATTCAATTCAAACTCGAAATGCCTATAATAAAGAGACGTCCGTGCTTTAATATGTCAGATAGGCTTTTATTAGAGAAAATTGATTATGATAAAAATGAAATAACGATTTATGGGGAGACTTACCCTCTTGAAAACACTTGCTTTGCCACGGTTAATCCCGAACAGCCTGAACAGTTATTAGAGGAAGAACAGCAGGTTATGGAAAAGTTATTATTCTCAGTTCAGAATTCAGAAAAGCTCGCGAGACATATGAATTTCCTTATGAAGAAAGGAAGCCTTTATTTAAAATATAACGGGAACCTATTAATACATGGGTGTATTCCTTTAGATGAAGAAGGAAATATGGAGAAGATGACCGTCGATAATAACACCTATTCAGGTCGTGAGTTACTTGATGTTTTTGAGCAATATTTACGTTATTCTTTTGCACATCCTGAAGAGTCGGGTGATCTTGCGACGGATATGGTCTGGTATTTATGGACGGGAGAATATTCGTCACTCTTTGGAAAAAGAGAAATGACAACTTTTGAGAGGTACTTTATTAAGGACAAGTCAACCCATAAAGAAAGAAAGAATCCATACTATCATTTACGCGAGAATGAAGAAATTTGTCGCAAAATACTAGCTGATTTTGATCTGGATCCTGACACAGGTCATATCATAAATGGCCATACACCAGTTAAAGAAATAGAGGGAGAAAATCCAGTTAAGGCAAATGGAAAAATGATCGTAATTGATGGAGGTTTCTCCAAAGCATACCAATCAACTACAGGCATAGCAGGATATACATTGCTATATAATTCTTACGGTATGCAATTGGTCGCCCATAAGCATTTTAATTCAAAGGAAGATGTCTTACTTAACGGGACAGATGTTTTATCAATAAAAAGATTGGTAGATAAAGAATTAAAACGGAAAAAGGTTAGAGAAACCAATATTGGAGAGAAAATAATTCAGGAAATTTCAATATTAAATAGTTTAAGGGAATATCGCTATATGGATTGATAGCAGCTTGTACTTAAAAAACAGGAACAGTGTTCCTGTTTTTTTTGTTTAAGCAAAATCAATATGGTTAACTTTATACTTCATGTATCGGTCTTCCAAATGTGTTTATACCTATATTCTTTAATTGCTTTTCTAAATGTTCTGGCTTCACTTTCCCGTTCTCTTGGCAGTAAGTTGGATAGTAATAAGTAATAAGGTGAGGCGACATGTGCGTCTAAATTCAGCCACACTGTACGATAGATATTGTGTACATCTCTTACGGGTAAAAATTCTCCGCTTTCCAATTCCACATCATCATCAACACCATATTCGAACCGGCAACAAGAACATATTTCAAAAGAACCCACTTGTAACTGTTTGGAATCATAATAAGCGGGTTCATCAAGCCCTTTATGACCGCATACGGGGCAAATATATTTCATAGTTTATAATCTCCTTGTTAATTGTGTGACTTCTAAATAAAGGTAAATGACTTCTTTGTTTTCTTTATTTCCTATATTATAGTGAGGGGTTCCTTAAATTATCAAACCTATTGTAATCTATAATTTACAAATAAGTCTGAATACGCTTATCTTATTATTTGGGATACATGTAAACTTTGCAATAATTAGAATTGATTTCAAGAAATTACGAACAGGGGGAAATGTTTTGAAGAAAATTATACTAATCATCGCAGTACTGTTAATGGTTTCTTTTGTACCTGATGCTTTTGCGCATTCTCATTTAGAGAGTTCTACACCTAGTGACGGAGAAGTTATTTCAGAAGAGTTACGTGAAATAACATTAATATTTAGTGGGAAAATTGAACAAGGCAGTACTTTTAAACTATTGGATTCCAAGGAACAAGCTGTTTCAGTTGAAAATATTACGATCACGGACACTGAAATTACAGGAACAATTCCTGTTAGTTTGATAAATGGAAATTATGTTGTTGATTGGAATATTATTAGTGCAGATGGCCATCAAATGGAAGGGGAGTTTTCATTCGAGGTGAAAATTACTGAGACTGAATCTCCACTAGCTAATAACGATGAGGAAGAACAAGTGAGTAAAAATGTAGAAAATCATGAAGGAAATCAAGATGGTTTAAATGAACAGGATTCGAATGAAAATGTTGCTAATGATCAAACAGAAAATGATATATCATCCAATCTCGTTCCTATTATTATCGGTGTTTTAATAGTCACTATTATAATCACCTTTATTGCATTAAGGAGAAAAAAATAAACAATGTCCTCTGTAATTTTTAGCGAAGTTGCCCTATATCTTTGTCTTTCCATATTAATGGGCAGTTTTATTCTATCCATTGTTCCAAACCATCATCGGCCTAGCATATCTGTAGGAAAGAAATATATGATCTTAGCTGCCATTGGTGTTGGATTATTTTCTTTTTCACCCGTACTCATTCGAATCTTGAACTTACAGCAAAGAGTAGACTGGCAGGGGAGAATACAAACGGTATTATTAACGTTCGAAATTGGCAAGGCATGGATTTTTACAACTATTGTGATGTTAATTTTACTCCTGTTTATTGCTAAATTTCACCAAAGAGAAGATTCTAAATACTCTTGGATTGGATGTATTTTAACCATTCTTTTGATTATGGGCCTTGCTTGGTCCAGTCATGCAAGTACATCGGAACAGATCATCGGTTTTTTAACTCATTTTGTGCATGTTACTGCTGTAACGGTCTGGGTTGGTATTCTATTTGTTATAAGTTGGTTCTCAAAAAATCAAGAGAATTGGCTGCAGTTTTTGCGATGGTTTACCCCAATCGCAATTAGTTGTGTCCTAGTGACAGCTGCTTCAGGAATAGTCCTTATGACATTTGTTATAGATCTATCGCAATATCCAAATTCTTGGATGGTTGATTATGGACAATTTTTATTGATAAAACATATTCTTATTATGGTGCTGCTTGCCTACGCTTTCGTTAATGGCATACTCATTCGACGGAGGTTAAGGGAGGACGAAACCTTTAATCCAGTTCCCTGGGTGAAAGCCGAAAGTATAGTAGCACTACTGATTTTTTCGGCAACTGCTGCAATGAGCCAGCAATCACCGCCAAGTGCAGGTACATTGGAACATGAAGGATTATCTTTTCTATTCGAACTCTTTTATCAAGGTCAGTATTATTCAGGAATGGATGTTCAGATGAGTGTAAATTCAATCAGTATCTTACTTATTACTATTGCTTTTCTATTTTTAGCCTTGCTATTTTATGCGTTTATTAAAAAAGCTTCATCAATGATCACATTAGTGCTTAGTATCTTCTTTGTCCTTTCAAGCTATTTGGCTTTGATCATGAGTGTTAGTTAAAAGGGAATTATTATAAATTTTTCCGTAGGTTTTAAGTTAGCGATTATAAAATAAGTTTATTTTTAACAAAATGGGTGCCATTCATGAATGGATTGGCCTTTTTCTATATAAGGAATATATGTCGATGTACGGGCTACGCTGAAATTGAAAAAGCGATTAAATCGGTGATTAAACGTGAAGCAATAGAGTAACGAATAACTACAAAGTATTCATAGGGTGTGGTCATCAAGCAAAAAAGATTTAATCGCTTTGCCAACTATATTTTATATTCGTTCTTACGAAACGAAAGTCAGCAGAAGCATAATGAATAGGAACGTCCTAGGCATTTATAGGACGTTTTTATTAATGAGAAATATAAAAATTATTTATGGATATATGCATACAGACTATTAATTGCAATTTACTCACAACTATGCTCAAAAACATGTGGAGCTTATTGTATGGTACTATCTGAAATTATAAAGATAAGTATATAGCTGATTCGATTGTGAGGATATAGGATATATCCCATTGAGATAAAGAAACGTGTGGAAATACATTTAATTATATCTAGCATATAAAAAATTTTGTATATGACTAACTTCATTTTTTAATGAATTAACTAACGAAAATAAAGCATTCACATCATTTTGCAATAGGGTAATCTGGTTCTCGATTTTTTTAAATTGTTTGTTTTGTTCTTCCCTGTATGTTTGCTCATTCTTTTCATTTAATTCTGATTGTTTTATATCCAGAAAAGTACCGCCAATAGATACTAAATCACCAATTGTTATAGTACTTGCTCCAATTAATGCAAGGATAAAACCTAAGTTGGATTCATTGGCCTGGTCAGGGGGAAGAGAAGAATCTGCCGTATTTTCTAATTGCTCTTCTTCTTCAATTTCCTCAACTTCGCTTGCCTCAAAGCTGATGCCGAGAACTGTAAGAAGGTTACCTATTGTGACAATCATTTGGCCAAATAAATCAACCTTATCTCCAAATTCAACAGGCAAAGATTCGATAAATTGATTTTCTGAGTCCTTTTTAATCAACTCTAATCACCTACTTGATTGTAGCCTGATTTTCTCCATAACTTTTAATGTAGTTTGATTTAAATCCTCTTGAATTCTTTTTAATGATGAAAAATCTTTCTCAAGTTCTATTTCATTTAATTCAAATAAATGATCCATACTATCAGTGTTAAATACGTTGTTTAGGCAATTTAGAATCCCTTGGAAGGATGATACTAGTTGAGTATGTTCAATGACTAAAAATGAGGGAGGAATTGTATTTTCTAAACAAAGAACGCTAGTCTGTGCAACATTTACTGCATTTTTTAAATCTATATAGTATTGTTCTGGGTTTATGATTAAACCATTATCAGCAAACTGTGGATAGATTTTATTTGATATATAGACTAAGTTACCGCCGGCTAATTGAAGAGCATGCCCATATTGTTTTATAGTGTTTGCCATATCTTTTCCCCTTTGATCTATAAAGTAAGTTAAAACAATATATGCCCAAAGATTAAAGAAGTTCCAAGAGTATATAATCTGGATGCCATTGTGATTACAGATGTCTTTTTTCAAATGATTAATATATGAATTGTAATATTCCACCAAATAAAAAAGGAGTTCCAATAAATCGTCAACATGACTTTTTGGAACGCCTCTATTTATAAAGAAATGCAATTTTATCTATTTATAGTATACAACTGAATTAACGGTTTGAAATTTGGAAAGATCCGACTCACTTATTGTTTGAGCGATTGCTTGGATGATAGCACCAATAGCTTGTATCCAGCTGCCTATGGAATTGAATTGCTGTCTCTTAAGACTGGTTGATGGTAAAAATCCCGCTATTACTAACATATTAATCCCAATGGTTTGTAACAAACCTCCGAATGCATTATATAGATTAGCAAGTTTGGTGATTCTTTCCAATGAATACATAAAAGACAAAACCGTGCCCAATGCTTGTCCTTCATTTCCTATATTGAATACGGTTTGTTGTGCATTTGAATCACTAAATGGAAGGATATAACCGGCCACTTCCGCAGACAAGCCGCCCGCCTGAATTATATTACCAACTTTATTTAGTGTCAGGACGCTCTCAGTGTCAACCAGGACTGTCGTAGCCGCAAGCTGAAGATTGTAACCAATTAAATTGATATCAGATGAGGCTTTATTATCGAGTGATATAGGTGGTGTATTCCCAATAGCAGTTACAATTCTGCCAAACGCGCCTACCCACATTGCACCTGTTGTAATCTGTGTTTTGGTTTCTATTTGAATCACCAACTTAATTTGTGGTTTTAGTCATACACCATCGTATTCAAATATGTAAATTTATGTTCTGCTAAATTAAATAACGAAAAATTCATGCAGCATGGTCCTATTTCCAGAATTTCTTCAAGAAGGATGTAAATAAAAGTGATGAATATGAACTTTGTTTTTTATAATAGCGAGAAATTTGAAGGAAATGTACCTACTTATATATGTAAGCATAAAAGTAATAAGTTGGGGGGCTGCCCGACCAACCGACATTGGGACACCACTAGAAATATTTCAAAATGTATAATCTCACCTATTGTTTTCGGCAGATTATCGGCAAACGTTAGACAGCTACTTTACACACAAAAAAAAGCCTTGATAAATCAAGGCTTTTCGTACGTCCCAGAGAGGATTCGAACCTCCGACCTACAGTTTAGGAAACTGTTGCTCTATCCTGCTGAGCTACTGGGACTTATGTAAGATACTTTATAATTATAATAATTTTATTACTAAAGGTCAACTTTATTAACCAATTAATATTCTAAATTAATAAATATGATTTTGTTTATTACGGAAAATGTTATAGGGTGTTAAATTCCATATCACTGAAATCTCGATCTATTTCAGTGATTCCTTTACCATAATAAGACCCTTTTCTTTCATTAAACATTCCAGTGCTGTTTTAAAGGTTGAGAATGCATGTAGTGAATTGGTAAAAGGTAATTGGGAAGAGACTAAGTCTTTTACAAATTCTGGTGATAATCCTACAACAAGGACTTGTATTCCCATCACTTTTAAGGAGGATATTAAGTTTCCTATATTCTCACCCATCAGTTCTAAATTATCACAATCTTTTAGAACGAAACCGGAAAAATCAAGTACAATGGAATCGATTTCTGAGTTGTTTACATAATTTAATATGATTTGAATAACCTGATCAAAGTAGGCTACTGAAACATCAAAAGTTAAAGGAACAAGTAAGGTGTCGGGTATGATGGAAGCGATCATCGGGACTGAAACTTTACGGTCCTTAGCTTCCAACTCCCTGACTTTCTCGGTTAAATCATTTATTTGCTTAAGAAGTAATTCTTTTTCGTTAGTCTCCATCTTCAACCTCGCTTATATAAAATATATACATTGACTTCAGGTATATTATTGTTTAATTCGGTAGTAACACAAGTAAATCCTTTATTTTTAAAAAAACTTCGAAATTAAACCGACTGATAAGAATACTATATATAAGGGTGGATTGTTTAGACCTAGAGTTTACATCTACACAGTATAAAAATATTTTTAGAGTGCTGCTAAAGATTCTGTAGAGTTATATATTTGCATTTACGTATACAAAAAACTATAAACCCAATAATAATTTTGAAATGGATATTTTTATAGGATTATCTAAATTATAAACAAATAAAGGTTTATTGCCTTTTTATTAGGATTGTTTAGTACTCAAAGGATGTTATTTTAATAAAATATGTGAAAGTTTTTTGAACTTTTAGATGAGGTTTATTATATTCATAAGTGGTTTCATTTTATATTATCATTAGTTTTATGTTATAGTTTTTTCTAACTATATTATTCAAGGAGGCTTACTTGATAGAAGGTGAAAGGCTTAGAATGATAATCCAATGCAACAGACTCCTTTTAAAGATGTTTTTCAATAGAGAAGGATCTTCCGCTTAACTCTTCTTGAATCGTGTCCTACCATGGTAAGGAAGGATAACGATTAATTTCTACTTTTAATTATATTTTCACCCAATTTGAGAGCATATAACATTCTCGGTTTGGTCTTTTGCATGCAGAAGAGTATTTAGAGATTATAAGGATGTAACCAAAACTAATAACAAAACGTAAAAAACTATGAAACTAGTAAAAATTTTTAAAAATAATTTGGAGGTGAATCCCTCTTAAGAGGGAAATAATTGGACATAACCACGATAATCAATCTTGTTTTACTTGTTGTACTAATAGGAGCCTCAGGGTTCTTTGTAGCATCTGAGTTTGCGGTAGTGAAAATTCGGATGTCCCGTATTGATCAATTAATTTCAGAAGGAAACAAAAAAGCAGTGCTTGCGAAAAAAGTAGCAAGTGACCTCGATTACTATCTTTCTGCCTGTCAGCTTGGTATTACCGTAACCACTTTAGGACTTGGTGCACTGGGTAAACCAGCGGTGGAAGGTCTATTGTATCCTTTGTTTAATCTTTTTAATGTGTCTGATGCTGTTGCATCAGCATTGTCCTATGCGATTGCATTTATACTGGTTACTTTCTTGCATGTTGTAGTGGGGGAAATGGCACCAAAAACGCTTGCGATCCAATTTGCCGAAAAACTCACACTAATGCTTGCGCCGCCTTTATATTGGTTTGGCAGAGTGCTGTCACCATTCATTAAAGCTTTAAATGGGACATCGAGGGTCATTCTTCGTGCATTTGGAGTCAAACCTGCTGGACATGAAGAGGCATATTCTGAGGAAGAACTAAAGATTATTATGACCCAAAGCTACCAGGGCGGGGAAATTGATCAAACGGAATTGGAATACATGGAAAACGTGTTTTCGTTTGATGAACGTGTAGCCAAGGATATAATGGTTCCAAGAACTGAATTGGTTACACTTGATTTGAATATGAATTATGATGAAATCGTGAGTATTATTGATGAACATAACTACACACGTTATCCGGTTGTTGAAGATGGGGATAAAGACAAGATTGTCGGTGTAGTGAATGTGAAAAAAATGCTGACCCATATTGCTGCCAAAAGAGAACGTAAACTTGAAGAATTTGTTAGAGACTTGCCTTATGTTCTTGAAGCCACCCATATACAGGATGCACTGTTGAAAATGCAACAGGAACGGGTACACATGGCTTTAGTCATTGATGAATACGGAGGCACTTCAGGTATTCTTACGATGGAAGATGTTCTGGAAGAAATTGTAGGAGAGATCCGCGATGAGTTTGACGCTGATGAAGTGGCCGATATCCGTAAAGTCGGAGAAAACCAATATATGATTAATGGACGAGTCCTTTTGAGTGAGATGGAGGAATTGTTTGGTCTCGAGTTTGAGGACAGTGAAGATATAGATACAGTCGGAGGCTGGATCCAATATCAAAAAATTGATACTGTTCAAAATGGAGATTCATTGGAGCATGGTAAGCATCTATGGACTGTCAAGGAAATGGATAACCACCAAATTAAACAAGTATTGTTTACTCAAAAGGTTAAGAAATAATCAAAAGGAATTATTGGAACAACAAATTTTTTTACTATTCTTGGAGGTGAATCCCCCTTTAAGGGGGAAATAATTGGACGGATCAATCGCATTAAATTTATTTTTAGTAGCTATATTTATTGGGCTCACTGCATTCTTTGTTGGTGCTGAATTTGCCATTTTGAAAGTAAGGATGTCCAGAATTGAACAATTGATTTCTGAAGGCAACAAAAAGGCGGTTCTTGCCAAAAAAGTTGCAGAAAATCTAGACTATTACCTGTCAGCATGTCAGTTGGGTATTACGGTTACAGGATTAATATTAGGTGCGTTGGGGGAACCAACAGTCGAAAAAATGCTCCATCCTGTATTTGATGAATGGGGAATATCAGAATCAGTATCTACTGTCCTGTCCTATGTAATCGCTCTTAGCATCGTTACGTTCTTACATGTTGTTATAGGTGAACTTGCTCCTAAAACATTGGCTATCCAATTTGCAGAAAGATTATCCTTGCTTTTATCGCCGCCACTATATTGGTTCGGAAGAGTTACAAAACCTTTTATTAATGCATTAAATGGTTCTGCACAATATATCCTTCGAATTTTTGGTGTACAGCCTGCTGGACATGATACAGTCCATTCGGAGGAAGAATTGAAACTAATTGTCACTCAAAGTTATGAGAGTGGAGAAATTAATCAAACTGAACTGGCTTATCTAGAGAACATCTTTGCATTTGATGAACGTATTTTAAAAGATATTATGATTCCAAGAAATCAAATTGTCACTTTGGATAAGCAAATGTCTCTTGAAGAAATTCTTGAAACGCTTGATCGCTATGAATATACCCGCTACCCTGTTACGGAAAATAGCGATAAAGATCTTCTGGTTGGATTTATTAACACAAAAGAAATGCTAACAAATATAGCAGCTGGACGTGAAAGACCAATTCAGGATTTTATTCATGATATGCCGCGTTTGAAATCAACTACTCATATCAAGGATGTATTATTAAAAATGCAGCAGAGTCGGATGCACATGGCAATCGTTGTAGATGAAAAAGGCACTATAGCCGGCTTGGTCACGATGGAAGACATACTAGAAGAAATCGTCGGAGAAATTAAAGATGAATATAATGGAGATGAACTGCCTGCAACTTAATGGCAAGTTCGTTCAATAGTATGTAGAAGGAGGAGGCTGTCCGTTGAGTCGTTTGTAAGACTTTTCGGAGCCTCTTTTTTATGCATTTAAATAGTGGAATACTGCTTGTTTTAAGTAATTATACTGAGAGTCATTGGTGTCCGAAGACCATTTAGAGCTTGATTTTAAAGACCATGAGTTAAGCAATGCCTTCTTTATTTGAGGAAGATGCTCAGTCTCCATACAAATACCTCCTTTATTTAATCTGATCTATTAGTAATGTCCTCAAAACTTTTATCTATAAAATAGCCTAAATTTCGGTAAAAAGTTAATAGTAAATGAGTTACGAAGATATATATGCTTTTTAAATATACTCTAATCAATTAAAGTTATCCATCAATTACCAGTTTAAACTTTTCAGAAACCTTGTAGTAAAATAGAAGTATCTTTAAAAAAATAATAAAAATGATACTATTAGCAAGTGGACTTTTTTAATTAGATTCTTAAGCTAAAGTAATGAACAAATTTTCATAGAAGGAGTTTGACCTGAAAATGGGAATCCCATTGATTATTGCGGAGAAACCGGATCAAGGAGTTACACTGGCATCTCCATTCTCTTTCAAAAAAAGGGACGGGTATTTAGAGATTGCTCCTAATGAAGTATTTCCGGAAGGGGCATTATGTTCATGGGCCATCGGACATTTAACCGAATTATCCTCACCGGAGAAATATAAACCGGAGTGGAAAAGATGGGCTATTGCCACATTGCCAATAATCCCTGATAAATTTACATATGAAGTAACAAAATCAAAAACGAAGCAATTTAACATTATCAAGCAATTATTGAAGCGACCAGATGTCGAATCAATTATTCATGCAGGTGATGCTGGGAGGGAGGGTGAATTAATCGTACGCAATATTATTGCGGTGAGCGGCGTTCGTAAACCGATGAAGCGTTTATGGATCTCTTCTTTAACGAAAAAATCCATATTAGAAGGATTTAACAGCCTCCGTGACAGCCAGGAAACCATACCTCTCTATCATGAAGCCTATACAAGATCGTGTGCAGATTGGCTTGTTGGCATGAATGCATCAAGAGCCTATTCCTTGCTGCTTAAACAAAAAGGGATGAATGATGTATTCTCTGCAGGAAGAGTACAGACACCTACACTAGCTTTAATAGTGAAACGGGAATTGGAGATTGAAAAATTTGAATCTAAGCCATTTTGGGAAGTCATTGCTACGTTTGATATAAATGGGCAGACTTATGAAGGAAAATGGGAAAAGGATCAGGAGTCCAGACTGGATAAGCAGGAGATGGCTCAAAATATTGCAGCTTTTTGTAAAAATAAAGATGCGAAAATTATAGAAATGAAGACGGAGCGTAAAGAATTCCAGCCGCCCTTATTATTTAATTTATCGGCCTTACAGGCAACCGCCAATAAAATGTATAAGTACTCACCAAAACAAACGCTGGATATCACGCAAAAACTGTATCAAAAGGGAATTGTCTCTTATCCGCGGAGTGATTCAAACTACGTGACTAAAGGAGAGGCGGAAACATTCCCGGAGATCCTATCGAAACTTGCTCAGTTCGAGGAATATAAATCATTCATACCCGTTCCAAACGAATCCATTATCAATAACTCTAGGTTTGTTAATGAAAAGAAAGTATCGGATCACTATGCGATTATTCCTACTGAACAGGTGACGAATCCAGCCAAGCTTTCAGGAGAAGAAAGGAATATCTATGATTTAATTGTGCGTCGTTTGATTGCTGCTCACTATGAATCAGCCATATTTGACTATACAACCCTCATAACATTAGTTGATGGAAGAGCAGAGTTCATTTCAAAAGGAAAGCAGCAAATACGAGAAGGCTGGCGACAAATTATTTTCCAGCAAGAAAAGGATGAAGATACCATCCTTCCGAATGTCCAAAAAGATGATGAAGGTAAAGTGAAAAGCGTTAAAGTAAAAGAAGGAAAAACGCAACCGCCTAAACGATATACCGAGGGACAATTAATTACGTTAATGAAAACGGCCGGTAAGCATCTTGATAATGAAGAACTCGAAAAAGTGCTAATGAAATCAGAAGGACTGGGAACGGAGGCAACAAGAGCGGGAATTATTACGATGCTGAAGGATAGAAAATATATAGATGTTAAAAAGAATCAAGTATTTGCGACTGATAAAGCGAAAGTGTTGATCAGAGCGATAGGCGACGAGATATTGGCTTCACCTGAAATGACAGCTAAATGGGAGCAGCGCTTGGCCGAAATCGGGCAAGGGAAAGCATCAGCTGCTCAATTTATGGAGCAGACAAAGAAATTAACGGGGAAGATTATTGAGGATGCTGTAAAAGGCTTTGAAACCTGGGATTTTACAGGATTAAAGGTTGAAACGATTGAACGTACCTCTTCTAAGTTTACAACAGGGAAAAAGGTAGGCGCCTGTCCGCTGTGTAAAGGGGATATAGTCGATAAGGGTGAATTTTATGGATGTGCGAATTATAAGCAAAACCAGTGTAAATTTACATTTTCGAAAAAAATCCTTGGAAAAAAGATTTCCCAAACCAATATGCAGAAATTATTAAAAGATGGGAAAACCAATGTCATAAAAGGGTTTAAAAAAGGAGAAAAATCATTTGACGCGGCGATTGAATGGAAGGACGGTAAAATTAATTTCCTGTTTTCAAATGAAATTGCTCCAAAAACTTAAAAATTTTTGTGCATTCAGGTATAATGGTCGAAGAAGTTTCCATTTGCGCTGGTAAATGGAGTACATATTATATTAAGGGAGTTTTTGTAAATGAGTAAAGTATTGATTTTTGGACATAAAAATCCAGATACTGACACAATTTGTTCAGCAATCGCTTATGCTGAATTAAAAAAAGAGTTGGGTGTTGAAGCAGAACCGATTCGACTTGGTGCGATTAATGGTGAAACACAATATGCACTTGATACATTTAAAGTGGCAGCTCCCCGTTTGGTTGAGAAGGTTGCGGAAGAAACACAGGAAGTTATTCTTGTAGACCACAATGAAAGACAGCAAAGTGCGGATGATATCGATCAGGTTCGAGTATTAGAGGTTATTGATCACCACCGTATTGCAAATTTCGAAACAGCTGATCCATTGTATTACCGTGCTGAGCCGGTTGGATGTACAGCAACCATTTTAAATAAGCTATACAAAGAAAACGGAATTCAAATCAAAAAAGAAGTAGCTGGCTTAATGTTATCCGCTATTATTTCTGATTCTTTATTATTTAAATCTCCAACTTGCACGGAGCAAGATGTTGCTGCTGCAAAAGAATTGGCTGAAATAGCTGGTGTTAATGCAGAAGAATACGGATTGGAAATGTTAAAAGCTGGAGCAGATTTAAGCAAGAAAACTATTGCAGAATTAATTTCTTTGGATGCTAAAGAGTTCTCCATGGGCACATCAAAAGTGGAAATTGCACAAGTGAATGCAGTTGATACAAACGATGTAATGGCGAAGCAAGCTGAACTCGAAGCAGCTATGCAGGCAGCTATTAATGAAAAGGGTCTGGATTTATTTCTATTAGTTGTAACAGATATCCTAACAAATGATTCTGTTGCCCTTGCTATTGGTGATAAAGCTGCAGCTGTTGAAAAAGCTTTCCATGTAACATTGGTAAATAATACAGCTGTTCTAAAAGGGGTTGTTTCCCGTAAGAAACAGGTAGTTCCAGCATTAACAGAAGCATTATCGTAAATTTTACTTGCAAAATTTCTGGCATGATGTTATATTAATATATGCGATGAGCTGAATTGTGTAAGTCGAGCACATACCTTATGGTACACACTATGTGGAGTGTGGTGACTCGCCTCAATTTTTTCGAACAAGGCACCTGTTTTTAACAGGTGCCTTTTTATATATTCATATCCAGAGTGTCGATTGGACATATCAATAATGGTACACAAATAGCGAGCTTTAAAATACATAATGCAGGCAGATCAATCAAAAAATAGTAAAGATAATAATCAGGTTTTCCGAATAGGGAATCGTTGAGAAGGCATTTAACCAAACTAATACATAAGCTCAAGTTAAGAACGATTTACATATGTTAATTAGTATGCAAGGAGGAAATAAAATGAATAAGAAAACAGTAGATGATTACTTACAGGAAGGGATACATGGCGTTAAAGAAATAAAGCCTGCTGAACGGAAAGTATTTCTTGGGAGCTTACGTGAACGTGTGGTTGTCGCATTAACACAGGCTCAGGTTTTTCAAAAACAAATCCCACATGGATTTATTGACCTATTGAAAAAAAATAAGGGCGCTAAGCTTTATTTAAATGGCCACATTAATTATTCCCATCTATCGAAATTCGTTAAAGCAGCAGATGAACATGGGATTCAATTTAAAATCGTGACCAATAAAGACTATAATTCACCTAATGGTTTGGTATTGGCCTATGATCATGCAATTAATAACGATAACATTACATTAGAAGAACCGGCACAGGAAGAAACTAATACTGAGGAGACAGAAAAAAAGACAGGTTTTTTTGAATCACTTAAGCAACTCTTTACAAAAAAATCATAAACAAAATGTCATAACTGTGCACCCCTTAATACGAGAAACAATACGGTGTCTGGATGCATGTTTCGGTTAGGTGAGTATGTGCCATCGACTATTCTAGTTTTAGTTTGTATGGTATAGTTATCAAATTAGAGATAATTTAGGTTTATGATTTGAGGGGCACAAAGAATGAATTCAACACAAGAGTATATTGAAGAATGGCAGGAAGCACTTGAAGAAGAGATTCAGTATTTAAAAAAATATGGAAGTACCCGCTATCACCTGATGAATGGCAATAAGATTATGTCAGGTGATTCTTTTACGTACTATTTTGAGTCATCCAGTATTTTGCGTATACCTGTTGGAACGATTGCTAAGCTGGAATGGGGCGGGAGTCGGTTTGATGCCAGAATCCTATCCTCTGAGGGCAATAGTTTGCTTCTGTCTCTTGAACAATCAATAGGTGAATTGATTGAAGAGGCTACGATTTATCATGACCCATGGGAACTTTTAGATCAGCTGATTGAAAGACTGGATGATATCAGGAAAAGTAAGCGGAAAAGAAGTCGGGTTAAACGGATCATGGAGCCTTCCATGCCTGATAAACGAACGGACAAAACAAGTAAAAGCGCGGTACGCGAATTATATGCCAGATCAAAATATAACCCGGTCACATATGTTTGGGGACCGCCTGGTACAGGAAAAACGTATACTTTAGCACGAACGGCAGCCAATAAATATTTTAAAAAGAAACGTATATTAGTTCTCTCTCACAGTAATCAGGCTGTGGATGTCCTGCTTGCCGAAATTACGGCATTTGTTAAACGAGCGGATCGTTTTCATGAAGGAGATATTTTACGTTACGGCTCTCAAACTGGTGAGGGTCTTCTGATGCATGGGGATATATTGCCGGCTAAATTATTGGAAAGTCATGATGGACATTTAGTGAAGGAAAGGGATTCGATTAATGAAGAAAAGAAACTGCTAAAAAAAGATCTGTCTCTGTCTTTTAGCGTACGTGACTCGGAGCAGCTTCTTGACCTTGAAAAAAAACTGGGCAGAATCTTAGAGAAAATAAGGCAAAAAGAAATTCATTTAGTCAAAAATGCCTTCATTGTTGGGACTACCTTGGCGAAAGCAGCAATGGACCCGAGTATTTTTGAACAAGAGTATGATCTAGTTATCATTGATGAAGCCAGTATGGCCTTTATCCCGCAAATTGCCTTTGCCGGCGCACTTGCCAAGCGTTGTATTATTTGTGGGGATTTTAAGCAATTACCTCCTATTGCGGTTTCGAGGGGAGAGCTTGTAGACCGCTGGCTGAAGGAGGACATCTTCCATCGTGCCGGTGTTGCTGATATTGCACGTGGGGGAAAACTTCATACTCATTTGTTTTTATTAAAGGAACAGAGGAGAATGCATCCGGATATCTCCGCTTTTACGAACCAATATGTTTATAATTCACTGGTTGGCGATCATCCAAGTGTTCATATAAATAAAAAAGATATCGTTTCAAAGACACCTTTTGTAGATCGTGCTTCCGTACTGTTAAATACGAGCTTCACAGGGGAACACTGCTTTACGGGCACTTCCTCTGGTTCTAGAATGAATTTGATGAATCTATTGTTATCCTTTCAGGTTATTCATGAAGCCTACAGCAATGGGAGTAAATCAATCGGTTATGCAACCCCTTATCGTGCGCAGGCACAATTGATGGAAACATTAATTAAAGATCTATATGAGGAAGAGAACGGCCTGCATGATATATTGGCTGCCACTGTCCATCGTTTCCAGGGAAGTGAACGGGAAGTAATGGTATTTGATAGTGTAGATAGTTATCCGCAAAATCGGGCAGGGATGCTTTTAACGGGCAGGGAAAGTGAACGGCTGTTAAATGTTGCAATTACCAGAACAAAAGGGAAACTGATTCATGTCAGCGATGTGGAGTTTATAGAATCAAAAGTTTCGCATACAAAAACTCTTCATCAGCTCGTTCAATATCAAATGAAACGGAATCAAATGGTCAATATGGATCAAATAGGCAAATGGATTGCCAACCATCATCCAAAATTACAATGGATTTATGCAAGAAATTTGGAAGGGTTCTATCAGGATTTAAAAAAAGCCCAATCTTCCATTATCCTTTCCTTGCCAAATTCCAGTGTGTTATCATCGGATTTTGTTCAAAGAGTGAAGACGAGGAACTCAAGAACAAGACTGATGATGTATTCTCCAGATTCCCATTCCTATTTGGATCCGGATATCCATCTTCAGAATGGGCCAAGCTTCACATTTGTCATCTTTGACCAAAAAGTATTGTGGTTGGGGGTTCCTCTTGAAGCCAATAAACGTGTTCATCCGCCATACATTGGAATTCGATTGGAATCCGAAGCATTTATCAATCAATTTCTCCAGCAATTGCCTAAATAAATTGTCGGAATTTTAGTTGCTATTTTCACATATAAGATTTATAATTCTATATGTTGTTATTGTTTTTAAATTAAAATACTATATATTGATTTTAACGTGTTTAAGGTGTCGTATTACGACTTAATAGGGAATCCGGTTAAAATCCGGAACTGTACCCGCAACTGTAAATGCTGATGAAATAAGTAAACCACTGTAGAGAAATCTATGGGAAGGACTTAGAGTAAAGCGAAGCATGAGTCAGGAGACCTGCCTTTTTCACTGGTTTGCCTTTATCGGGAGCAATGAGGGTGGAACGGATGAAATAGCAATATTGAACAGTTCAATCTTGTTATTATTTCTTTTCCCATTGCTTATTTTTAGGCAATGGGATTTTTTGCGTGGAGGGAACAGACGTTTTTAATCGATTTATCGGCAAACAATAAGGGGGAAATTAGTATGGCAGTATCTTACGAATCAAACTATGCAAGTCTGGAAGTCATAAATTTAAAAAGCATAGAAACATACATAAAGGAATGTGTTAGTTCCTATACATCTATTTATTCAGCAGAGGAATACTTAGAAAAAATCAAGACAGCACTTGAGTATAAGTCTGACTATAGCAAGAAAGAGTTGGTGAATTTACTGGTACTAAGCGCCGTAGAGCGTATCTCTGCTGATGAGCCTGATTGGACATTTGTGGCGGCAACTATTTATTTAGACCAGTTATATGATAAAGCTTCAAAAAGCCGGGGATATGATTTAACACACAAATATGGGAGCTTTCATCAGCTTGTTGAACTATTGACTGATATGGGGATTTATAATCCAGCATTGTTAAATGAATATACGGAAGACGAAATCAATGAACTCGAAGCAGTCATCGATTCATCAAAAGATCAGTTGTTTACGTATATTGGCATTCGGACGCTGGCAGATCGCTATTTAGCCAAATCTCATCATGGAAGCTTATATGAACTTCCTCAGGAACGGTTTATGATTATTGCCATGACATTAATGATGAATGAGCCTAAAGAACAGCGAATCAAATTAATAAGAGAAGCATATTGGGCCTTATCCAATCTATATATGACGGTGGCAACTCCTACGCTTGCTAATGCTGGGAAAAGCTATGGCCAATTATCCAGTTGTTTTATCGATACTGTTGATGATAGTTTGCAAGGTATCTATGATTCAAACACCGATATTGCCAATCTATCTAAAAATGGCGGAGGAATAGGTGTTTATTTAGGGAAAATTAGAGCGCGAGGCAGTGATATTAAAGGATTTAAGGGTGTTTCCTCAGGAGTTATACCATGGATGAAGCAATTAAATAATACCGCCGTCAGTGTGGACCAACTGGGCCAAAGACAGGGTGCCATTGCAGTTTATCTGGATGTTTGGCATAAGGATATATTTGCCTTCCTCGAAGCGCGTTTAAATAATGGGGATGAACGTTTTCGAACGCATGATTTATTTACTGGTGTTTGCATTCCGGATTTATTTATGGAAATGGTCAAGGAGCGGGGTACCTGGTATTTATTTGATCCGCATGAAGTAAGAAAAGTAATGGGATATTCTCTTGAAGATTATTTTGATGAAGAAGCAGGGGATGGCCAATTCAGACAAAAATATACTGAATGTATCAATCATCCGCAGCTTTCCAAAAAAGAAATACCTGCCATTGAAGTGTTTAAGGCGATCATGATTTCTCAGCTTGAAACAGGAACACCTTATATGTTTTATCGGGATACGGTCAACCGCTCTAATGCTAATCGCCATAAAGGAATGATATATTGCAGTAATTTATGTACGGAAATTATGCAAAATCAAAGTGCTACCAAAGTTATTGAACAAAGAACCGAGGATGGGAAAATTATTATTGAAAAAACACCGGGTGACTTTGTTGTATGTAATCTTTCGTCTATCTCCCTTGCCAAAGCTGTAAAGGAAGATGTCCTTGGACGCTTAATTAAGATACAGGTGAGAATGCTTGATAATGTCATTGATTTAAATAATATCCCGGTCATTCAGGCAAATATAACGAATAAAAATTATCGTGCTATAGGACTTGGGACATTTGGCTGGCATCATTTATTAGCGCTTGAGGGCATTGCCTGGGAATCAGAGAAAGCCGTTGAATACTGTGACCGATTATACGAAAAAATCGCTTATTTAACGATTAAATCAAGTGTGGATTTAGCTGGTGAAAAAGGTGCTTACCCATTTTTTGAAGGATCTGATTGGGAGACCGGATCTTATTTTGACCAAAGAGGCTATGATTCAGATGCTTGGAGTCAATTGAAAAATAGAGTGCATACATCCGGAATTCGAAATGGCTATCTTATGGCCGTAGCACCAAATTCTTCAACTGCGATTATTGCCGGTTCTACATCCGGAATTGATCCAATTTTCAGAAGGGAATATTCCGAAGAGAAGAAGAATTACCGTATTCCAGTGACTGCACCTGACTTGAATCTGGAGACAATGTGGTATTATAAATCCGTTTATTTAATTGACCAAAAATGGAGCATTCTCCAAAATGCACGTCGTCAAAAACATATCGACCAAGGAATCTCGTTTAATTTGTATGTCCGTAATGATATTAAAGCACGTGATTTATTAGACTTGCATCTGCTTGCATGGGAGACCGGATTAAAAACAACATACTATGTACGTTCTACTTCAAGCGCTGTTATAGAAGAATGCGAAAGCTGCCAATAAGGATGGGGGAAATATAATGGATACAAAAACAATAGTGGAAAAACGTAAATTAGTCGATCGGGAAGCACCGAATAGTTCAACGGGTATTATTAATGGCAGAAATTCAAATATTTTAAATTGGGATGATGTGCGCTATCCATGGGCATATCCTAAATATAAAGTAATGCTATCTAATTTTTGGACGCCTTTTGAAATTAATATGGTGAATGATGCGAAACAATTTCCAAATCTTTCAGAAATTGAACAAGAATCCTTTCTAAAAATTATAGGCTTGTTGGCATTGCTTGATAGTATCCAGTCTGACTATGCCAGTAAAGTCGCCGACTATCTGACCGATTCATCTCTGAATGCATTGATGATTATGCTGGCGCAGCAAGAAGTCATTCATAACCATTCCTACTCCTATGTATTGTCAAGTATTGTCCAGAAAAGCAAGCAAGATGAAGTTTTTGAATATTGGAGAACTGAAGAGATTTTGCGTAAACGAAATGATTTTATTACAGATGGCTATCGGGATTTCACAGAAAACCCAACAATCGAAAATCTACTTAAATCGATTATCTATGATGTAATCCTGGAAGGGCTCTTCTTTTACTCAGGCTTTGCTTTCTTTTATAATTTGGCCAGAAATCAAAAGATGGTGGCAACTTCGACGATGATTAATTATATAAATCGAGACGAACAGATCCATGTTGGGCTGTTTGAGAAGATTTTTAAAGTAATATTGACTGAACATCCCGAAACAAATACAGAAGAATTGAAAAATTTTGCGATTGAAACCTTCAGAACTGCAGCAGAGCTTGAGATTGAATGGGGTCATAAAGTTATAGGAAATAAAATCGAGGGAATTACGATGGCTGAGCTCGAACAATATATCCAGTTTATGGCTAATAAGCGTTGCAATCAGTTGGGGTATGGAAGATCTCCGTTTCCAGAGGTTCCGAACAAAAATCCCTTAAGGTGGATTGTTGCGTATCAGGAAGTGGATTTAGGTAAGACGGATTTCTTTGAGCAGAAATCAAGACAATATACAAAAACAACAGATACTAATGGATTTGATGAACTGTAAATGAAAAAAAGACGCCAATTACGGCGTCTTTTTTCTTGAAGGCATCCTTACCAGCGGTGAGCTTTCGCATTGCTCCTCAAAATGATATTGGTCTGGGACATTGCAGTATGTCCATTAACCTGTGATTTTGAGCGCTTCCGCCTTGTCCAGTTATGGTGAAAAAGAGAAGAGTGTGGATCTAAATGATTCCGATAACTCATTGCTTATCACCCCATCAGTAGGATACGTTCTGATGTCCCTTATGAGGACATCAAGTATAGGATATACAAAATGAGTGACTTTTAATCTCGGGAAAAGTTCACGAATTATTTTCTATATTATGATAAAATATATATAATATGGATATTGATGGTGGATAATTATGCGAAATTTGGAATATGAACAATAATAACGGAGAAATCTATGCCGCGGTCTCCCATTTTGACAGAATGATTTATAAAATCATCTGTTAAAGGGGAAAATACGATGAAATAGCACTGAAAGAAGTCCGGAAGAATGATATGACTGTTGTTTATAGTCAAGAAGCCTATCCAATCCAACGTTTTATGATGTTGGTACTTTTATATCTAAAAGCCATTCCCTGGAAAGTACCGAGTTTTGAGTTGGATCATTAATTGGATGTATGATATATAATCCACCAGATTATTCAGGCGGATGGGTACTTTGATGTAACACATCATCGAATTATCCTTATTGCGGAACCTGTATAAGTAAATGTGTTATTGAATAAAAGTCGGGCTTTCTTATAGTTTGTTTTCTGCTTATGAGCCAGCACTTCTTTCAGATAAAATTTGTCCAAAAGAAAGATTGCTGTTTCTAATTTTCGTAAAATTAAAGTTAGCATATTTATCTGAAACATCAATTTTTACAGATATGTTATAGTAGCTTAGTGATTGATTTTAATTTATTGGCAGAAATCCATACAGAAACATTCCTCGATATTGTCAAGAAAGATCAGCTTGTTCTCTTTTCAATTTCTTCACCATGTAAAATACACTCTCCCGCAAAATGATAACTAACATCTAAAGAGGTATGTTATATTTTTTTAAAACTATATTAATTTAGGAAATTTAACTCATATTATACTTGTAGCAGCCAGCCTTAAATAGATACTTTTGGTCTTTAATTAATGTGTCAGTTGGCTTATTATAAATGGTATTGGTCTTTCATAGTATATATGGTAGACCTATTATAATTTGGAAAATGTTTGAAAAGTGAGCGCAGTGATAAATATATAGATATCTAGCACTCTAAAGAATCAGTTTGTACTAATAGGAGGAAGTATAAAGTTGTTTAAAGAATTTTCCATCTCGCGGACATCATGTCTTGGCAAATCCCCGATTTATCAGGCAACCATCACAAGTGAAGGGCATGTAAGTTGGCAGGGTGAGAAGTATGTTTCATATATAGGCGTTAAGAACTTTACGGTTTCTAAGCAAAGAGTTAAAAAAATTGAAGATCTCTTGCTATCATTCGATTACAAAAACTTCATTTATAATACTACTGCACAAATTGTGCCGGATAGCCCGACTTGTGTTACCCGATTGGTATATCAATTTGGCGAACATAAGACAGTGGTACATGATTTGGGTGACGAGGATGCTGCTTGTGATAATAGTAAGCATACATTGAAAAAATTGGATGCCTTTGAAAGAAAAATGGAAGAATTATTGGGATTAAAGAATTTAATTAAACAACCTCTCTATCTCTTCCATATTAAAAGAAAGTCGAACTCACATGAGGAATATGTAATATCCAGCTCCAATCAAGCTGATGCATTTCAAATGATTAATGTTAATGAAGCTAATTATCATAGCTGGCAAATTGAAAAGTTAGGGAAAGATGGTACGGGTCGTATACATCCATATATTATTATGAGCTCTAGTACTAAACTTTAATGAGAAATAGTCGATGAATTGGAGTTTTTTTATTAATTTTAAGTTTGCTACTTGCAGGTTCCCTATTTGAGGAGTACAATTAATTTTATTAATTATTCTGACAATTTAAAGGGGACATCACATGGATACTCAACTAATTTCTATCACAAAAACCAATTATAAAAAAGAAAAGCCCAATCCTGAAACACTTGGCTTCGGAAGAATTTTTACGGATCATATGTTTATTATGGATTATGATGAAGAATTGGGTGGGTGGCATGATCCGAGGATTATTCCCTATCAACCTATTACACTAGAGCCTTCCTGTATGACTTTTCACTATGGACAAACGGTTTTTGAAGGGCTAAAAGCATATCGTACTCACGATAATCGGGTTTTTCTGTTTAGACCAGAAAAGAATTTTGAACGGATGAACAAATCTAATGATCGTTTATGCATCCCCCATATAGATGAGTCGTTTGTTATCAAGGCATTGGAAATCCTAATCGATATTGATCGTGAATGGATTCCGGACCGGGAAGGTACTTCTTTATACGTACGGCCGTTTATTATTGCAACAGAACCTTATTTGGGTGTTGCACCGTCCAAGCATTATCAGTTCATAATCATTTTGTCACCAGTGGGAGCGTATTATAAAGAGGGAATCAATCCCGTTCGAATTGGTGTTGAGAAAGATTACGTACGATCTGTAAAGGGCGGTACAGGGATGGCCAAAACAGGCGGTAATTATTCATCCAGTCTTAAAGCACAGGAATTGGCAGAAGCACTTGGCTGTTCACAGGTGCTTTGGCTTGATGGAATTGAGAAAAAGTATATCGAAGAAGTCGGAAGCATGAACGTCTTCTTTAAAATAAATGGTGAGGTTGTCACGCCTGCATTAAACGGCAGTGTATTGGATGGTGTGACTCGTCAATCAATTATTCAGCTATTACAACATTGGAACATCCCAGTTACAGAACGTCGAGTTTCTATGCAGGAGATTATTGAGGCTAATAAAAATGGGAAATTGGAAGAAGCCTTTGGGACAGGAACAGCAGCAGTAGTTTCGCCAATTGGTGAATTATTATGGGATAATGAAATTTTAACCATCAACAAAGGGAAAATAGGAACGTTAACGCAAAAATTATATGATACCATCACAGGGATACAAAATGGTAAAGTAGAAGATCCATTCAATTGGATAAAGGAAGTCAAAGAAGAAAGCCAGATACATGCGTATAAATAATAAGTTTTTAAAGAAAATCGTGGGTAACCACGGTTTTTTTTTGCATTTTTTTGTTTGGTGGATACTAATTTGGAAAGTGTATATATAAGATAGTTAAACTATTTAATTATAATATGGTATAATAATTAAGCAAAAAAATTAAAATTATTCTCGATGTAAGAGAGGACAATATAGGATGGATGGTAAAGAAAATCAAATAGAAGAATTTGAAAGTATATTGATTTCAACAATTAGAACAATCATGTCGGAGATTACGCAGCATCAGGATTTGGGGATTACCGGATCGCAATTTCATTTGTTAAATAAAATTGAAAAAGAAAAAGTGACAAACGTTAAACATTTAGCGAAAATCCTCAATGTGAAACCAAGCGCGATCACCGTCATGCTTGAAAGGCTGGTGCAGCATGGATTTGTTTCAAGAGTTCAAGATGAGAAGGATAGAAGGTTTGTCGCAGTAACACTTACCGAAGAGGGGGTTCAAGTTCTTCAGAAGGCAAGAGAGAACTCCCGAGAAATTTTAAAAAAGTATGCAGCTTTACTGGATGAACACGAACTGAAGATATTAAATTCTATTCTTCAAAAATTTACTGATTATCAATCAAAATAATAAATATTTATAAAGAAAGAAGGAATAGTTTTGCCAAAAACACATAAAAAAGCATCTATATTAAAAATACTAACAAGATTTTTCTTCATTACACTTGGTGCAGTCATGATGGCTGTTGCATTGGAACTCTTCTTGGTACCAAACAGTGTCATTGATGGTGGAATAACTGGGATATCCATTATGCTTTCACATATAACCAAATTACAGTTGGGACTATTCATCTTTATTATTAACTTGCCATTCCTTTATATTGGATACAAACAAATTGGTAAAACTTTTGCGATTTCCTCTATTTATGGTATTGCTGTCCTTTCTGTTAGTACAGCAATGTTGCATCATATTGAGCCATTTACAGATGAGAAAATCCTGGCTGTGTTATTTGGAGGATTGATTCTTGGACTTGGAGTTGGGATTGTCATTCGTGTTGGCGGTGCCCTTGACGGTACAGAAATCATAGCGATTTTATTATCTAAGAAATTAAGATTACCAGTTGGACAAATCATTATGTTCATAAATGTTTTCATCTTTATAGCTGCAGGTTTCGTATTTGAATGGGATTCTGCAATGTATTCTATTTTCGCGTATTATATGGCCGCTAAGGTTATGGATATCGTAGTAGAAGGTTTAAATGAATCTAGATCTGTAACGATTATTTCCAACGAATATGCAGAAATTTCAGAGGCTATTCAGGATCGCCTTGGAAGATCGACCACGTTTATTTATGCAAAGGGTGGCTACCTAAAGGAAGATACGCAAATGGTTTATTGCGTAATGACACGTCTGGAATTGGCTAAATTAAAAGATGTTGTACATGATATTGATGAAAATGCCTTTATAGCGATTCAGAACGTTTCTGATGTTATGGGCGGTAACTTTGAAAAGAAAAACATACACTAATATTTAATACGATAGCAGCTCATCATTGGGCTGCTATTTTTGTTAGTTGAATAAATTACAAATATTTCTAGAGTAAAAATAATATTTAATGGGAATAGAAGTGAGAGATTAAGGGAGGAATTTAGATATGAAAAATGATAAACCGATTATTGGGTTAACAAGTAATATATTAAAAATAGAAGGAAACAATACAACAACTGTATTTTTAAGTTATTCAGAAGCAATAAAAAAAACAGGTGGAATTCCATTGATTTTTCCATTGGGTAATGAGGAACTCGCTAAGATTTGGGTTTCGATGGTTGATGGGATTTTATTAACGGGTGGTATTGATGTGAATCCGATATTTTACAATGAACCACCAAGTGAGGATTTAGGAGACACACATAAGGGGCTAGATCAATCACATTTCCAAATCATTGAAGAAGCACGCAAGCAAGGGAAACCGTTATTTGGAATATGCAGGGGTTCACATTTAATTAATGTAGCAGCAGGTGGAAGTCTCTACCAGCATGTTGAAGAAGATAAAGAAGATGATAATTCTGATGATTTGGAGCATCTATCAAATGTAGAGCGGCCTGAGCCAGTTCATACAGTTTTTTTAGAACAGGATAGCCAACTATATAGTATTGTCAAAAAGGATAAAATGGATGTGAATAGTTTTCATCATCAGGGCATAAAAGAGTTAGGTAAAGGCTTAAAACCAGTCGCGAAGGCTGAAGATGGATTAATAGAAGCGTTTGAAGGAATTGATGATTCAATTATGGCAACACAATTTCATCCAGAAGAATTGCGTAAACATGATGCCAGCATGGATCAATTGTTAAGACATTTTATTGGTGTTTGTAAGCAAAACGCTTTATGAGAAATTAAGTAAGCTAAACGAAAAGACTGTCATTTGGCAGTCTTTTTCTATGTGTAGTATATTGGGATAAATAGAATATACTGGGTTAGGGGTCGAGCGCCATGTTGGATGAAGGCAAAGTACCAAGTAATTCAAAAGCTTATTTGACTGATTTAGTTTTACCTGCTGATACAAATCAGTACAATTCGATTTTTGGTGGTAAGGTAATGGCGTATGTTGATAAAATTGCAGGAATTGCTGCGATGCGTCATTGTAGAAAACCAGTGGTTACAGCTTCAAGTGATTCGTTCGATTTTCATGCTCCTATTAAATCTGGGCAGGCTATCTGTTTGGAGGCGTTTGTTACTTGGTCACACAATACCTCAATGGTGGTGTATGTAAGGGTTGAAGGAGAGAATCTGATGACTGGAGAGAGAAGACTAACGTCTGAGGCATTCTTGACCATGATTGCGATTGATAAAGATGGAAGGCCCTCTTCAGTTCCTAAAGTACTGCCTGAAACCGAGCTTGAAAAAGAGCTGTATAATCGTGCTGAAGCGAAGTATCAAGAACGGAAAATGAGAAAGCAGAAATCTAAATAAGGGAGTCACCAAAGCCTTGGAAATATGTTTTTCAAGGTTTTATGATGATTTTTGTAACGGCTAATACTCCTCAATTATTCCTGCTTTTTAAAAAGAAATAGTCCTAAATTAGAAGGAAATTTCTAGAGATGAATAGCTATAGTTGAGTTACTTCTACCAAAGAAGAGAGAAAACATATACATAGATCCAGACCGAATTCAGTAACCTGAGGGAGCTAGTTTACTATTATAGAGATTAACACAGATGATAACAGGGAGGGCTGAGGCCTTCCCTTTTTTATTTCTGAAAAATAAATAATGGTATCTGACTCCTCTAGATATTTCATATTAACCATGTGTATACCTCCGAAACTGAACAGGGTTTACAGAGAGTGATATAGACTCAAGATCAGATGTTCCCAGTATTAATTGGATGATTATCCTATCATAAAAATCTTAGGATCGTCAGATATAAATAACTCAAACGAAGGTACTATATTATATGAAAATACTAATTGTGAATGCTGATGATTATGAGATTTATTGCATTTGAAATTTCTGGTTAGTAAGCCTTTAAAAAGGGTATTGTTTTATCAACGTTATGAATGATTTTTCGACTATGGAATATTGATTGGAAATTCCAATCTGATACGTATTAAAAGATATGAAAATATGGATAGCATAAGATAAAGCAGGAGAATCAGAGATGAGGACTGCAATATTATAAAATATCAAATCTATCTAAATGGAGGGAAAATGATGAATGAAGTAGAAAAATTCAGGTTAATTCTCCATGGTGGAGACGGTCGAAGCTGTGCGGTGGAAGCAATTGCTGCAGCGAAGCACGGAGATTATAGCCTAGCTCACCAAAAATTGAAAGAATCAACAGATGCTATTCTAATGGCTCATCAAACGCAAGTTTGTTTATTACAGAAAGAAACGGAAGAAGTTATGAATGTATCATTCCTAATGCTACTTGCACAGAATAATCTGATGAAAACCTTGACAGTTAAGAATATGGCTGCTGAATTTGTAGAATTATATGAAAGCAGCGAGTTACACACCGGAATTGATAGAAGATTTTATAAAAATGTATGAGGAATAAATTGGCTGTGAAGGGATTATGGTTTACCGATATTGAAGATGGCAAATAAAAACTGGAAAGAGTAGGAACGTTGCCAAATTAAAAAGAAGGTTTGCTTGTATTATCATTGAATTGATGGGTAGAAAGGCATTACAACAAGCTGTCAATGAATAAAGGAGCAATCAGGAAGTTTACTCTATGACAGCGTTGTTGAAATCAGCTGTATTATTACAAGTAAGGGCCTTACCAATAGCAATTGGCGATCTTCCGGTTGCGTCTGAGTACAGTAAAGTAAATTAAATCATTTGAGAGTGAAACGGTAATTTTGGAAAACAGGATTAGCTGTAATTGAGTTAACGAGCAATCAACTTGTATCTTCGGGGGTTAACAAAATAGTTGAAAAACTCTGTAGCTCTATAAATTTCAGCTTTTATAATTCTTCACTTAACTTTTTTTGAAGCCTGAGAGGCTTTTTTTATTGCCTCAATATATTTTCCTTTGCCAATTTGGTTAATTCCTTCACCATGCTTCCACCTAGTTTACCGCCGATTTTTCCTGCATCTGCTGCAGCAATGCGACCATTATATCCTTCATTGAGGGGAATGCCAAGATCTTTAGCTACTTCATATTTTGCTCTGTCCGGGTGGTCGGCTTGCGCCACTTTTGCTTTCAGCTGATCTAATTGTTCCCTGGATTCAGGTACTAAAATTTTTCTGCGTTTGGCCATCGTTAATCACGTCTCCTTTAAATATAAGGTGCCCAAACCGCATTTTATCTACTCGATTTGTTATAATGAATTTTATATGAATTAGATAGAGATATTTAGCAGGGGGAAAATTGAAGTTATGAAATTTGTTTCTTGGAATGTGAATGGGATAAGAGCTTGCGTTGGAAAAGGTTTTTTGGATACTTTTAAAGAATTAAACGCTGATATATTTTGTTTGCAGGAAACTAAACTGCAGGAGGGCCAGATTAATCTGGAGCTGGATGGCTATTATCAATACTGGAATTACGCTGTAAAAAAAGGATACTCAGGCACGGCAATTTTTACTCGTCAAAAACCATTATCCGTTAAATACGGGATTGGGAATGATGAGTATGATGTGGAAGGCAGAGCCATTACATTGGAATTTGATCAATTTTTCATTGTAAATGTGTATACACCAAATTCACAGCGTGACCTGGCAAGGCTTGGGTACCGTTTGGTTTGGGAAGATTTACTTTATGCTTACTTACATGAATTGAATAAAGAGAAAGCAGTGATTTTAACGGGAGATTTAAATGTTGCTCATAAACCCGAAGATTTACGAAACCCCAAATCAAATAAAGGGAATTCTGGCTTCACAGATGAGGAACGAGGTAAGATGACAGCTTTATTATCTAGCGGTTTTGTTGATTCCTTCCGTTATCTCTATCCTGATAAAACAGAAGTGTATAGCTGGTGGTCTTATATGAGCAAAGTCCGCGAACGTAATATTGGGTGGCGGATTGACTACTTTATTGTGTCTGAATCAATCGCTAATCTAATTACCGAAGCAGAAATCCACACGTCAATTATGGGTAGTGACCATTGTCCAATTTCTTTGGAAATGAAAATTTGAGTCGATGTAATTTTTAGTTAGTCGTATAGAGAAGTCCATATTCAAAAGTAAGGCATTAATCTAAAAATTATTTGAAAACAAAGAAACACTTTCAGCATTTCGAGAAAGTGTTTCTTTTTGTTTGTTAAAGCATTCTGTAAATCTCTTTATGGTTTACCGTTTGATTAGAATACCAAAAATGAGGTAGAAGATACTCCATAAAGTAATTCCCCATATCAAAAAGATACCCAATAAGGCTGCAATATCCATTAAAGATTTTATTTCAAACCATCCACTGAAAATAAGACATGGAAAAATGGTCAAAAGCATAAAACCAAAGTGAATTATACTCTGCTTCTTCAACGACCAGCCATCAATACTGTATATAACTGAAAAACCTGCAACTAGAGCACTGATTATACCCACAATAAACGTACTTCTTACCTCATGAACCGGTCCAGAGCCGTAATAAAGAACAATTGATATACTAGTCAAAATTAAAAAAGGTATAAACGCTCTTATCATTCCTGCCGTTACATAAGCTATTGTCTTCACCTCGTTCATATATCATATTCACAAGAGTAGACCTTACCAATAAACAGATTATATTTGTTAACATATTTATAATTTTGCCGTAACAGTAGGGGCATGCTGGGCAGTATTTGGCACACGGAGCATGAAGAGCCCGCCAATGATAAATAGGACCACTAAACTAAGCACACCAATATTTGTATTGCCGGTAATTTGCGTTGTGATTCCCATTAAAAATGGACCGGTAATAGCAGCAAATTTTCCAAAGATATTATAAAAGCCAAAAAATTCATTTGAAGACTCTTTTGGCACAAGTTTAGCGTAATAGGAGCGGCTTAAAGCTTGAATCCCACCCTGTGACGTACCTACCAGGATAGCCAATATCCAAAAATCAAGCGCTGACGTAATAAAATAAGCGTAGATACAAATAAATGTGTAGATTGCTATACCTACTAAAATCATGATTTTTTCATTGTATTTAGCTGCCAGTCTGGCATATAGCAAAGAGAATGGAGCGGCTATGACTTGCGTGACAAATAAAACAATTAACAAGGTAGTCGAGCTAAAGCCTAAATCAGTTCCATAGGCAGTCGACATCGTAATAATCGTATGCACACCATCAATATAAAAAAAATAAGCAATCAGGAAAATAAATAAATGACGATAGGCTCTGATATTTTGGAACGTAGCAAACAGGCGTTTAAAACTCATCCTGATTGGGTTTCTAACCCGTTCAATATAATATGTTTGTTGTACATTTCTTAGCAGCGGAATCGTAAATAATCCCCACCATAGTGCTGTGATTATAAAGGCTGCTTGCATTGCTGCTGTAATGGAGAGTGGAATGATTTTTTGTTGAGAGAGCAGGGTGAGGGCAATCCCAATGATAAATGGAATGGTACTTCCTATATACCCCAATGCATATCCGTGAGCAGAGAGTTTACTCATTTTATTATCATCGGTCACATCTACTAAAAAGGCATCATAAAAAATATTTGCGCCTGCAAAACCAATGGAAGTGATGATGTAGCAAATCAATAAAATGATCCATTGATCAAAAGGTACGATTGCTAGCATGAAAGTGAAGAGTATCCCCAGTGAAAAAAAGAAAATAAAGAAACGTTTCTTAAATCCTTTAAAATCTGCAATTGTACCCAAGAGCGGTGCCAAAATAGAGATTAATAATGTACCAATAGAATTGGCATAACCCCAATAAGCAGTTGACGTAGCATTCGATATATTCGCTGCATCTGCGGCTGCTTTGAAATAAATAGGAAAGATGGCTGTCACGATTACAATTGAATAGGCTGAATTTGCCCAGTCATAAAAAGCCCAGCTTTTCTCCTGCTTTGTTAGTGAACTCATACCTTACCTCCTTTATTCTTTTGGCTGGATAAACGCTTCTATCACCTTTCCATCTGTTTCTCCCAGGGAGAGACCCAGCATAGCAGCTAATGTAGGACCTATATCGACAAGGTGCATGTTTGGAATGATTTGTCCGCTTGTGACTCCTTTGCCTGCTGCTATAAATACGGTGCTGTAATCTGGTTTTTGAGGAGAATATCCATGTGTGGCCAATGTATATTTGGGTTCACGCTTCACATCTTCTGCGCTTATATGCTTAATGAAATCGCCTTCATAAGATTCCGTGAAATAGAACCCTTTTCTTGCTTCAAGCATGAAGGCACAAGCTGGGTCTGCCCCTAAATTTTCTGCTTCAGTACCAGTCAGGATTTGTTCAATCCCGTTGTCTTTGTTCTCCATTAATTTAGTCAATAATGACTGAACTCGCTTGTAGGTACCGATATCTTCTTTATCTTTTACGTAAATATATGCTGATCCATCACAGGATTTACAATAAGCCTTCCAATTGATCAATTTTCCTTGTTTGTTAATATGTATAAAATTTTCCCGTTTAAATAGGGTGTTTACTTGTATCGCTTTATTTTCATCTAATGCACTGTGATCCCCAAGGACAATCACTGTTGTTTCTTCATATAATTGTATTTCTTTCAATGTGGTAATAATTTGGCCAAGACGTTCATTATGCCTTGTCAGTGCTTCATTAGCTTCGCTGGAATCAAATCCATGGTCATGTCGCTTTGAATCCAAATCTGTGAAATGAACAAGAAGTAAATGTGGCTGCTTCGTTTTGATTGTTTCAAGGCAAGAGGCCAGCACAAAGTCATCTAAATGTGGTTGACTCAGTCCCTGCCTCAGATGGCCGAATTTTTTATTCAGCTGCCATTGGTAGAGAGGACTGCCGCTGAAGAGTGAGACAAGCAGTTGAGTTTGCCAGGGTCTGTTTGGAAAAATTTCCGGCAAATTGTAATCGATGTTCGCACGGCCAGTGACAGGCCATAAAAGGGAAGCGGTTGTTAGGTTGGCCTTTTTTGCCTGATCATATAAAGTAGTGCCTTTAATAGAAGATCTGTACCATTGCCAATCAGGAGATTTCCGGCCGGGCTGAATAAGCGTATTGTTGATAATCCCATGTCTTTTCGGATAATTACCTGTGATGATGGAGGTATGACAAGGATAGGTTAAAGAGGGGTAGATGGTTTGAACATGGTTTGCATAAGATCCTCTCTCAATTATATCCCTGAAGTGCGTTAAATTAGTTAATTTAGGAAAATCCAATGCAGATAAGCAATCAAAAGATATTACAATTATTCGCTTTGTTAGGCCGTTCATAGATACCTCCTTTCCGCTTTATCTTTTATTTTACTATTGTGTAATGAATTGTATAGTTTATTTTTTTGAAAATACATAAAATTGAGATATATTTATATATAATAGATGATTTTCAAGAAGTAAATTATGTTATACTAATTGGTAAAAAGTATAACATATTAGTTTGAATTTTAAAAAAGTGGTGATACTATTAAGTTAACGAAAAAATTAATTGAGGTTGATTTAGAGAGGGAGATGAACAGAAAAATAACAGTCATTGCTTATATATTACGAATACATAACTAATTTATGGATAGAAGGGAATTGGCTGATGAACAAGAGGGAAATTGTATACGTTATATCTGATTCGGTAGGAGAAACAGCAGAATTTGTCGTAAAGGCGGTTGCCACACAGTTTAATGGCGGACAAGTAGATATTAGAAGAAATTCATATGTAAAAAGTGAAGAAGATATTGATGAAATTATCAATTTAGCAAAACAGGACTCCTCCATTATTGCGTACACCCTTGTTATTCCTTCCTTAAAAGAGCATGTGGATTTGCGGGCTAAAGAAGCGAATGTAGTAGCAGTTGATCTGTTATCTCCATTATTAAATGCATTTGAGGAAAAATTCCATAAGCCAGCCAATCATCTTTCAGGATTAACCAGACAATTGGATGAAGACTATTTTCGTAAGGTTGAAGCAGTTGAATTTGCCGTCAAGTACGATGATGGTAAAGATGCAAGGGGTCTTTTAAATGCAGATATTGTGATAATAGGAGTCTCAAGGACTTCAAAAACTCCATTATCGATGTATTTAGCACACAAAGGGTACAAGGTAGCCAATGTGCCTTTAGTTCCAGAAGTTTCACCGCCTGATGAGTTATTCAAAATTAAAAAGAGTAAATGTGTTGGTCTGATTATAACTCCAGACCAGTTAAATGCAATCCGTAAAGAAAGATTAAAATCATTAGGTTTAACCTCTCAGTCTAACTATGCCAGTTATGAGCGAATATTAGAGGAATTGGATTATGCCGAGAAAATTATGAAAAGAGTCGGCTGTCCGATCATTAATGTTTCCAATAAAGCTATTGAAGAAACAGCGAGTATTATTTTGGATATTTTAAAAGGTGAGAGGAGCTATGTATGATGACTAAATATGTTTATCTTTTTAACGAAGGAAATAGTAATATGAAAGATTTATTGGGTGGTAAAGGAGCTAATTTAGCTGAAATGACGAATATCGGTTTACCTGTACCATTTGGATTCACCATCAGTACAGAAGCCTGTAACTCTTATTATGAAAATGAAAAACAAATTACTGAAGAGATGGAAGAGCAAATTCTCGAGGCACTCCAAAATCTTGAACAGAGCACTGGTAAAAAGCTTGGCGACCCAACTGATCCCCTCTTAGTTTCTGTTAGATCAGGATCCGTCTTTTCAATGCCGGGTATGATGGATACTGTCTTAAATCTCGGTATGAATGATAAAACGGTTGTTGGCATGGCAGAGTTAACAGGAAATCCAAGGTTTGCTTATGACTCTTATCGTCGTTTCATTCAAATGTTCAGCGATGTGGTTTTGGGAGTTGATGGATTTTATTTTGAGCAATTGCTGGAAGATATACGTGAACAAAAAGGGTATCAAAATGATCCTGAATTAACCGCCGAAGATTGGAAAACAGTTATAGAAGGTTATAAAAATATTGTTAGAAAGCACACGAAACAAAGTTTCCCCGAAGACCCTCGTGAGCAAATGTTTTTAGCTGTTAAAGCGGTATTTGATTCTTGGAATAATCAGCGTGCAAAAGTGTACAGACGTTTAAATAAAATTCCTGGACATTTAGGAACAGCAGTTAATATTCAAAGCATGGTTTTTGGGAATATGGGTGAAGATTCCGGAACAGGAGTGGCATTTACCCGAAACCCATCCACCGGAGAGCATGTTTTATATGGGGAATATTTAATTAATGCTCAGGGAGAAGATGTAGTTGCGGGAATCAGGACACCACAGCCTATACATACCTTGGAAAATGATATGCCAGATGTTTTTGAACAATTCGTAAATACATGCAAGCAGCTTGAAAAACACTATTTGGATTTGCAGGATATAGAATTTACGGTTGAGCGTGGACAATTATACATTCTTCAAACGAGATCCGGTAAACGTACTGCACAGGCAGCCATTAGAATTGCTGTAGAAATGGTGCAGGAAGGGATTATCGATAAAAAAACAGCGCTGTTAAGAGTAGATCCGGAGCAATTGGATCAGCTACTCCACTCCCGAATTGATGACACTTATGAACGAAAACAACTGGCTAAAGGCCTTCCAGCATCACCAGGATCTGCTACAGGCCAAGTAGTATTTGATGCGAATGAAGCAGAAAGATTGGGCAATGACGGCCAAAAGGTCATTCTTGTCCGTCCTGAGACGACACCTGATGATATTCATGGAATAGTTGCTGCCCAGGCAATTGTTACAACCCGTGGGGGAATGACAAGCCATGCTGCCGTGGTAGCGAGAGGTATGGGAAAGCCATGTATCTGCGGCTGTGAGCCATTAAAGATTGATTTAAAAGAAAAGCAATTCAGAGTTGGCGATACAGTAGTGAACCATCATGATACCATTACGATAGATGGATCTACAGGTGAAATCATGCTTGGAGAGATTCCAATGATTGATCCAGAATTATCGGATGAATTTTTAACTTTATTATCATGGGCGGATGAAACTAGAAAACTAGGGGTACGTGCAAATGCCGACAATCCAGAGGATGCAAGAAAGGCTCTCGAATTTGGGGCTGGCGGAATCGGACTATGTCGAACAGAGCATATGTTCATGGATGCAAAACGTGTACCGTTTGTCCAACAAATGATTCTTTCTGAGACCATTGCGGAAAGAAATAAAGCATTAGAATATTTATTGCCAATGCAGCAAGAGGATTTTGAAGGCATTTTTGAAGCCATGCAGGGAAATCCGGTTACTATTCGCTTATTAGATCCACCATTACATGAATTCTTACCTGATAAAGAAGAATTAATCATCGAAGTGACGAAGCTTCAAATTACTGATCCTGATTCAAAGGAATTAATGAAAAAAGAGCAACTGTTAAAAAAGGTTCGTCAATTGGATGAATTTAATCCTATGCTTGGACATCGCGGTTGCCGATTAGGCATGATTCATCCAGAAATATACGGCATGCAGGCAAAAGCTATTTTCTATGCGATTGCTAACTTAATGGAGCGCGGTATTCCGGTTCAGCCTGAGATCATGATTCCGCTTGTTGGACATGTGAATGAATTGAAACAAATGCGACAATTGGTGATGGATACAGCGATTCAGGTAGAGGCAGAAACGGACAAAAAGTTCCAGTACACGATTGGTACTATGATTGAAATCCCAAGGGCAGCACTTACTGCTGATCAAATTGCCAAAGAGGCAGACTTCTTCTCATTCGGTACTAACGATTTAACCCAAACAACTTTTGGATACAGCCGTGATGATGCGGAAGGGAAGTTTTTACAAACATATATAGAAGAAAAAGTCCTGCCTGAAAACCCTTTTGCAGTGTTAGACCAAGATGGTGTAGGTAAGCTGGTCGAAATGGGAGTGAAATTGGGCAGACAAACAAAACCTGAATTAAAAACTGGCATATGCGGGGAGCATGGCGGAGAAAAAATATCAATCGACTTCTGTTATAAAGCCGGTTTAGACTATGTAAGCTGTTCGCCTTATCGTGTTCCATTGGCAAGGCTGGCAGCTGCACAGGCAACTTTGCGATATGATGATATAAAGGAAGCCGTGACTAATTAATTATTTGTTTATCTAAGAAGCGCTGTATCAGGCGCTTCCTTTTTTTATGATTAAAAAATAAACAAAGGGGTATAAAATAGTTGAAAGTCAAAAAAGGTCAGAGTATAATGTAATTAAGGTCAAAGATAGTCAAAGTCAAATTGACCAGTTTCAAATGAGTTTAGTAACTGTAAAACGATAAAATAAATTTAGAATTATAAGGAGGATACATCTATGGTTTGCGAAAAATGCCAACAAAACCAAGCAACTGTACAGATGCAATTAAGGGTGAATGGACATCAGGAAAATCATCATTTGTGTTCTTCATGCTATAAAGAGGAACGCAATAAATTAGGAGCTCAAATGGGAGGAATGAATTTACATCCATTTAAGCCATTTACATTAGAATCATTTTTCAACCAGGGTAACGGAGATTCATTTATGTCAGATATGTCTGGCTCAATGGACCAGACAAATCACAACCAGCATAAACAGGTCAGAACACAAACACAGCCGCCTAATGGTGGAGGATTACTTGATCAATACGGTCGTAACTTAACTTATAATGCAAAAGCAGGACTCATTGATCCAGTGATTGGACGTGAAGAAGAGGTTAAACGTGTAATTGAGATATTGAACAGACGTACGAAAAATAATCCAGTCCTGATCGGTGAACCAGGGGTTGGTAAAACAGCGATTGCTGAAGGACTTGCGCTTAAAATTGCGGAAGGGAATGTTCCCTTAAAACTAAAGGATAAAGAAGTATATCTGCTTGATGTTGCTTCCTTAGTATCCAATACTGGTATTCGTGGGCAATTTGAGGAACGGATGAAGCAGCTTATTCAAGAATTGCAAACAAGAAAAAATGTGATTCTGTTTATTGACGAAATTCATCAGCTTGTAGGTGCCGGATCTGCAGAAGGCTCCATGGATGCAGGGAATATTCTGAAACCAGCGCTTGCGCGTGGAGAGTTACAATTAGTAGGTGCAACAACATTAAATGAGTATCGTCAAATTGAAAAAGATGGGGCACTTGAAAGACGTTTCCAACCAGTAATGGTTAATGAGCCTACAACTGCAGAAGCGTTAGATATTCTAAAAGGATTAAGAGAAAGATATGAATCCTACCATTCCGTTGAATTTAGTGATGAAGTATTAGAAGCAGCGGTAGAACTGTCACACCGCTATATTCAAGATCGTTTCTTGCCGGATAAAGCCATTGACTTAATGGATGAAGCTGGTTCTAAATTGAATTTGACAATTGAAAATCAAGGTGAAGAATCAGTAAAAGAAAGATTGGCGCAAATTCACAAAGAAAAAGAACAGGCATTAAAAACAGAAGCCTATGAACAGGCTGCCAAACTTCGAGACGAAGAAGAAAAACTTGAAAATATGCTTAAAACAGGAACTGGTGAAAAGCCGAAGGTAACTGTAGAAGATATCCAGAAAATCATCGAACAGAAAACAGGTATACCAGTAGGTAAGCTACAAGAGGATGAAGCTGTTCGAATGAATAAGCTTCAAGAGGAACTTAAAAATAAAGTAATCGGTCAGGATGAGGCCGTTCAAAAAGTGGCGAAAGCTGTTCGTCGGAGCCGTGCCGGCTTAAAAGCCAAAAATCGCCCAATTGGATCATTCTTATTTGTAGGTCCGACTGGAGTTGGGAAGACTGAGCTATCAAAAGCATTGGCAGAAGAATTGTTTGGCACAAAAGACTCTATGATTCGTTTAGATATGAGTGAATATATGGAGAAACACAGTGTGTCTAAATTAATCGGTTCTCCTCCGGGATATGTCGGACATGAAGAAGCCGGACAATTAACCGAAAAGGTTCGCCGTAAACCATATAGCATCATTCTTTTGGATGAAATTGAAAAAGCTCATCCAGATGTGATGCACATGTTCTTGCAAATCCTTGAAGATGGACGTTTAACAGACAGTCAGGGACGCACAGTAAACTTTAAAGACACAGTGATTATCATGACAAGTAATGCAGGAGTCGGTGAGAAAGTTAAGAAAGTTGGTTTTGGAGCAGGAGGAGTAGAGGAAGAAGTATCTATTCTTCAATCTCTTGGCAGCTACTTCAAGCCTGAATTTTTAAACCGTTTTGATAGCATCATTGAGTTTAAATCATTAACAAAAGAAAACTTACTTGAAATTGTAGATATTATGCTTGCTGAACTATATGAAATGCTTGATCATGAAGGATTTAAACTGACCATAACAGATGAAGTAAAAGAAAAACTGGCTGAGCTTGGATATAATCCTGCTTTTGGAGCACGTCCATTACGTCGAGTTATTCAGGAACAACTTGAGGATGGAATTGCGGATTGTGTCTTCAATCACCCAGACAAGAGAACATTTAAAGCAGAAGTGATCAAAAACGAAATAAAAGTAGTGACTGTCTAATAAAAATGCCTCCTATCCTTGAGATAGGAGGCATTTTTTGATGAGATTTTGTTCTTTAAGCTATCATAGTTTTGAAATAGGATACTAACTTCTAATCTTACTATTATTCTTCATTATCAGTATTTTTCTTTCGCAGTAACTGTTTTACGCTGCGTTTTTTTAACTTAGGTGTCAATACATAGAGAAAATCGCCTTCTTTGATCACTGTGTCACCGGTAGGGGTAACCAATTTGTCATCTCTTATGATTGCATTGACCAATGTATGGTCAGGGAATGGTATTTCAATTAGTGTTTTCCCAATCAAGAAAGAGTCCGGTTCCATTTGATATTTCACCATTTCAGCATTGGCCTTACCCAGTGAGACAATTTCAAGTGAATGCTTAGGGGTTTCACTGGCAGGCTCGGCTAATCCAAGTTTGCCAGCCACGAAGGATATGGTGGATCCTTGTATTAAACAACTTGTTAATACAACAAAGAAGACAACATTAAAAATCAGGTGGCTGTCTCCAATGTTTGCAAGTAAGGGAAATGTCGCCAGGACAATTGGTACGGAGCCTTTTAAGCCAGCCCAGGATAAAAATACTCTCTCTTTAAAATTGAAATTCATTTTAATAGTAGAAATGAATACAGCTGCCGGCCTTGCAATCAGGATTAAAATAACAGAAAGCAATAAGCCTTTTAAGATAATTTCAAGTGAAAATAAATCGTCGGGATTAACAAGTAAGCCTAATATAATGAACATTAAAATTTGCATCATCCAGGCAAATCCTTCGGCAAAGAATTGTGTAGCTTTTTCATAGGCGACCTCAGAGTTTCCAATGATAATAGCCATTACATAGACGGCCAGTAATCCACTTCCGTTTAGATTCGCAGTAATACCGTATGTTAATAAAGCGAATGTAACAGCGAAAACAGGGTAAAGGCCAGTTGATTCCAAATTGATCCGATTAAGCACAGCAACGGCTATTTTCCCGAATATCCATCCAAGCAGTAAACCAAGTCCCATCTGGACAATAAAAGATCCAATTAGATTAACCACATTTACTTCAGAAGAGGTAATCATTTCAATACAGGACACGGTTAAAAAGATTGCCATCGGGTCATTGGAACCAGATTCAGCCTCTAATGTTTTACCTGAATGGTCTTGTATGTTTTGTCCTTTTAATACAGCAAATACTGCTGCTGCATCCGTTGATCCAACAATTGAACCGAATAACATAGCTATCAGCCAATCAACATTAAGAATATAATGAGCTGCTATCGTAACTATTGCAGAGGTTATCAAAACACCAATGGTTGCCAGTGAAAGGGAAGGGAGAATAATTGGCCGCAATGATTTCCATTTAGTTTGTATTCCACCTTCAAACAAAATAATAATCAAGGCCAGAACACCAATCGTTTGTGCTAATCCTGCATTCGAAAAATTAATTACGCCGAAGGTATCATTTCCCATGGCCATTCCGACCAGTATAAAAAAGACGAGTGAAGGGACTCCTAATTTTGCTGAGAATTTGGTAGACAGAATTCCGAGGATTAATAGGATCGCTGCTATTAAAATATAAAAATCAGTTGTTAGTACTTCAGATGGCATGAACAATCGACTCACTTTCTGTAAATCTATATAAGCTGTTAATAGAATATATATACCTATCTCCATAATTGCATAATCTTCAAACTTGTTTTTCGAGAATTGCTTTTTATTGAAAGGGAGCAGAAGAGGGGAGAAAATGAAAAACAGGTGCTTTTTTAGCACCTGCTTTCATTAGCGTTTGATAACTACTTTTTCATTTTCAACATCAAATTGTTGAACATCCGCCTTGCTGGCAATTTGAAAATCGCCGATAATGGTATGTTTTAAGGCGAATGATGATAGGGCAAAATTAATGATTTCTTGAGGACTGTATTGATTGTTGATTCCATATAATACGCCAGCTACAAATGAATCGCCCGTACCGATTCGATCAAGAACATTTACTTTAACCGGACCAACTGTGAAGTGCTCTGTTTCAGTTATAATGGCACATCGTAATTCTTGTACATTGTTACCAAGAATATTTCTTTCAGTTGTGTAAATTTGGTCAAACTGATACTCTTTTTGAAACTCTTTTAATAAAGCGATTTTTTCTTCGAATGTGTTAACTTCTCTTTTTTCCTGTCTGATTGTTAGAACGTCCAGGTAACTTCCGATAATAACATCAATATATGGCAGGATTTCGATGTAAGCTTTTCTTGCTTCATCTAATGTCCATAATTTTGCACGATAGTTAAAGTCAAAGCTGATTTTAATGCCTTTTTGTTTTGCCGCCTTGACCAATTCCATAGTCGTTTCACGTGCATTTTTACTTGCACCTAAACTAATTCCGCTGACATGGAGCCATTTAACTTCGGAAAGCATCGCTTCAAAATCATAATCATTTGGCAAAGCTTCAACAAAAGCGGAGTTTTGGCGATCATAAGTGACTTCTGTAGGTCTGATGGAATGACCTTGTTCAACAAAATATAAGCCCATTTTCTTGCCTTTATAGACGATATGATTAGTGTTTACACCATATTTTCTTAACTGTGTGACAGCGGCAAGTCCAAGGTTATTATCTGGTAAGCAAGTAGCATAGGAGGTTTTTTCACCCCAATGACTGAGAGCGACAGCAATATTTGCTTCAGAACCACCATACATCATATCCAGCTGGCTTGCCTGAATTAACATTTGATGATTGGTTGGTGTTAAACGCAACAGCATTTCACCAAATAACATGATTGATTTCAATACGTGCACCTTCTTTATTTGACTAAGAATATAGGAAAGATAGCGACCGGGTATAAACCCAGATCGCTATTTCCATTTTTTAAATTAAGCTTTTTTAATTTTAATTAACTCTTTGTTAATGGCATACATCATTTTTTCAGTAAATATATCATCCGCCATGGATGCCAGCATATCAATTGACATACCTTCTGCCATACCGAACATTGGATTATCCTCATTGAATCCTTTTAAATACTTCTCTAATACTTTCTTAGTTTCTTCATTTTTATATAACTCACCGAGTGTATTGCGAGTAGAATATACATCATCAGTGATAACAAGTTCTTCAATTTCCATGTCTTCATCTAAATCAGGCATGTCAAACCAGTTAGCAACCACTCCGCCAGCATCACTTTCTGGAACTAGGTAGCTTGGATTTGGCTCATCCACTTTATTGAAGTGAGCAGTATCTTCGAATGTATTTCCTTCGGATGTACCGATTGCCTTTACAGTATTCATGCCGTCTTCCAGTGCCACATCATTAAAGGTAAAGGCAGCGCGGTTACGTTCTGCTGTATAGGTAGTCCCGTTTACTACTAACGTTACATCCTCGCAGTTAGAATACACTTTAACTGTAATTTTTTCGTCTGCACGGTCTACAAATCGTTTGCTTGTAATATGCACGAATTTTTCATCAGACCAATTTGCTTTGTACATATAGAATGCATCTTTTTTAATTTTACGGTCGTAAGTCATTAAACCTTTATTATTTCTGCCTTTTACACCGCCTTCATCACGAATGTTGGCTCCGAAATCAAACATATTCCATACATATGTTGACCAAAGGAATGGGCGGTCAGCGAATATATTCCATACAGTTTCATGATATAGAGTATGGTATTCTTCTGTGTAATCTTTTACTTTTGGATCGTTTGTATGGTACTGGATAATACCTTCTGCACCGTACTCAGAGATACCAAGGCTAACTTGTGGGTTCGTTGCATGATAAGCATCAATCCACTCAGCAAAATCTTCTGCCTTACCTTGATACCATCCGTAATATTTATTGTAACCAATCGTGTCGGTGATATAGTTGTATTCATCTGTATCAGGAACAAACATAACGTTGGCCTGTGTAGTTAAACGTGTTGGATCTTCTTTTTTCGTTAACTCATTAAGTTCTTTAACAAGTTTTCTTACTTCTGGTCTGTTACCGCCAATTTGAATCTCATTTTGAACACCCCAGAACATAATGGAAGGGTGGTTGTAATTTTGTCTGATTAACTCAACCATTTGTTGTTTAGCGTTTATACCCTCAAGCTCAGTCTTGGACATGATAGAGATAAACGGAATCTCGGCCCAAACAACCATACCTTCACGGTCACATAAATCATAGAAATATTGATCGTGTTGGTAGTGGGCCAAACGAATGGAAGTAGCGCCCACTTCTTTGATAAATTCCATATCTTCTTTGTGCTCTTTTTTAGTGATTGCCCAGCCCATATCTTTACGATCCTGGTGACGGGAAACCCCATTCAGACGAAGGTGTTCTCCATTTAAGAAGAAGCCTTTTTCAGGGTCCACTTTAAAGTAACGGACACCAAATGGAATGGAAAGTTCATCAATTACATCGTTATAGCTTGTTAAAGATAGGTTAGCTTCATACATATAGGCATTTTTACGGCCATTCCAAAGGATTGGTTTTTCGATTTTGATTGGCAATTCAACAACAGTAGTTTGTCCTGCTGGAAGAACAATCTCTTTTGCTCCATAAGCAGCTGTCTTACCTTCTGCATCAAGCATATCAGCCCATAAACGAACTTTTTTCTCTTCTTCATGATCATTTGTAAGTCTAGTTTTTAGGGTAATGGATGCTTGTTCCTTCGTCACTTCGTCTTGAACGATATAAACACCTTGGGAACCATGATCCATTAAATCAAAATGAACATGGCTAGCAATAACTAAATTAACATCACGGTAAATTCCGCCAAAGAAAGTGAAGTCAGCCATTTGAGGATATACATCTTCAACAACTGTATTGTCGACTTTTACGGCAATCGTATTTTTACCTCCGAAAGTAACAACATCTGTAATATCGAATCTGAAAATAGAGTAACCGCCACGATGTTGGCCAAGGTGTTGTCCATTAACATAAACGTCTGTTACACTATTGCTTCCATTAAATTCGATATACACTTTATTGCCGGCATTTATAGTATCTACAGTAAATTCTTTTCTGTACCAGCATGCTCCTTTATAAAAATCAAATCCATTTGCGCCATCAATCGCATTCCACGTATGAGGGACGTTTACGGACTCCCAATTAGCATCATCATAAACTTGGTTCATTGCATCTTGTACGTTTTCTTTAATGAATTTCCATGCGTCATTCAGATTAATTACTTTTCTCATGTATTGAACTCCCTGTTTATAAATTAATTCAGTAAACAATCAGGATATAAGAACAGATTGTCTTCATATATAGTGTTTACTGAATTAATTTCATTATAGGTATTAATTTTAGAAAAATATCGTACAATTTTTGTTTTTTTAGTATTATTTTTAGTTCGTGATGGCGTTTTCATTGTATAATGAAAATAAAAAAGTGAATTTTAAAGGATGATTAGATTGAATCAGGAACAGATAAAAGTATACGCTCAGCTATGTAATCTGGTCAGTTCAATTGTTAAATTGGATGTAAAACTGCTTGACCTGGATGGAAATAAAATTATCCTAATGGCTAAACACCAGATACCAAGTGGATTGGCAAATAACGAAGAGGAAAATAAATCAATCACGGAATTGTTAAAGGCGAGCAAAAAAAATGAATATTTACATTATATTAATTCGGCTAAATTGGAATGTATTTTTGCTGGAATATGGAAAGATGATCAATATGCAGGCACAGTGATGGTTGGCCCTTTTTTGTCTGATTTACCTTCAGATTTATTTATCAGCCAAATTATCTCCTCTCAAAGTTTACCCATTAGTGACAGAAAGCAATATCAAGATTTCTACGAGACTTTATCAATCCTAAGTCAGGAAGAAATAAGAAGTATTGGAGAGTTATTAGTAAATTTGTGTCCTCACAACTATATTTCGTCATCACAGCTGGTTACACCGACTTTTAATAAACAAAGTAATCCAGTAAAACCTATTCAGGATGAAGAAGAAGATCGTGAAAAGATTATTGAACACCGTTATAAAATAGAAAAAAGGGTTATAGATGCTATTGCAAGAGGGGATAAGGAAGGAGCATTAAAGCAATTAACGGGTTTAACTGATGTACATCTAAAAAATAGAGTTCCGGAAAATCCAATTCGATCGTCGAAAAACCTAACATTTGTTCAGAATACGTTATTTAGAATTGCTGCTGAAAAAGGCGGAGTTCATCCGGTTTATTTACATGATGTATCAGAAAAATATGCTATTCTGATTGAAAGAGCAGATAATCTACCATATTTACACAAGCTTATTAGGAGTATGCTTGATGCATATTGTGAACTCGTTAATGAGTTCTCAACACGAAAGTTTAGTCCAATCGTCAAAAACGCTGTGCAATATATTAATTTCAATTTGGAAAGCCCTTTGATGCTTAATGAAATAGCAGAGTCTATTCATGTGAATCCATCACATTTATCAAAAAAATTTAAAATGGAGACCGGACAAAGTATTACTGATTTCATCAATTTAAAAAGAATCGAAGCAGCCAAGTTATATTTATCAAATGGAATTATGTCAATCACTGATGTTGCTTACCTAGTTGGTTTTAATGATGTAAATTACTTCAGTAGAATTTTTAAACGGATTACATCTATGACACCATCTCAATATGTAAAAGGAACCGGATTAACAGGTGAGTAAACTTTTTTCTCTGGCATAATAGACCCGAATTAATAATTCTATTTAATTAGTAAGATCAGCGAATACACTTAATAATAGAAAGAGAGAATCAATCTTTGAAAGTAATAGACTATCTGAAGGAGAAATTTCCATCTATCGAATTAATGCCAAGTATATATAATCAATGGGACATAGGAATCCACTTTACGCTCGGTGGTACTAATTATCAGTTCAAAGAAAATGGTGAACTAAATTGTGAAAGATTTAGGCTAGTGTACAAGCAACTTGATACGATCTTTAATCAATTATTTGAGCAATATGATGACGTATTCCTTGTAACGAATATGTACACGTATAAAACTAATGTAAAGCATACGAGAAAGTTGAAGGTATATGAACCTTTTCTAAAGTATAGAAATTCTTTAAATCATATTCAGGTGAGAACATGTCCATATCCTTTTGAGTTAGATGAAGAAGAATATGAAACGCAGCAATTTTCCTTATTGTGTAAAACAAAGGACATACGCATAACTGAATTATTAAAAGCAGCAACTCACGAAGATTTTCCTCTAAAGCCAAGATTCGGAGGGGACGCCATTCATTATCCGGATGTCTTCTTAGTGAACATCACTAAAGACCTTATTTTATTTGTCTATGATGACCGTGGGTGTGAGGTTATTGCTATAGACGCTGAACGACTGCGCCCGCTATATGAACAACATAAGGATTGGGTGGAAGATGTGGATCGGCAGAAGATTGAACGAGCGTTGAACCGGAGAAGCAATTGATAAATTAAAAGAAGTGCAGTCATCGTCTATGATGCTGCACTTCTGCTGTATTGCTTATTTTTTCTGATGCAATATATAAATATTACCTTGGTCCCAGTTTAATTAATAAAATCACCTTAAATTATAACTGGCTGTTTGGCATAAATGCTGAACAGTTTTTTTGCCGATTTCAAAATAGCAGAGAAAGAATTTTGTCGAATCTTTTTCATAATTAACAGCAGGTTATTTACATAAATGTAACGAAATGGTAATAGTCTTCAATTTAAAAATCAGTGAAGACAAAAAGGGGAGAAAGAATGAAAAAGATAGTAGCTGTCATAGCCGCTACCGCATTGCTGCTCACGTCGGGTACAAGTGGGGTATTTGCTGCGGCAAAGGTGAGTTCAATAAACCAAAAGGGAGATGAAATCCGCAGTTCCGAAAAAATTTACAAACCAACAACGAAGAAATATGACGAATATATTCAGGCAGACACCTTGGTTATTAAGCATAGTGGATCGTTATCTAAGAAAACCCTGACCAAATATAAGGGGAAAGTGATGAAGTCTGGCGGGAACCTTGGTTATTCAGTTGTAAAATTTAAAACAGCATCCGCAGCTAAACAAGCTTACACGGAATTAAGTAAATCTAATTCGGTCACATCGATTTCGCCGAGCGTAAAGTATAAAACTTCTTCTGTCAAAACCGATCCTAAGATCAGTCAACAATATTATAACAAGCTGTTAAACTTACCTGCTGCACAGAAAAAAGCAGGGAAAAATAAAGTATTGGTGGCTGTGATTGATACGGGAATTGATAAAAATCATCCTGAATTAAAAAACAAAATTGTATCAAGCTATAATGTCCATAATCCAGTTAACGCCTCATTGCCGGAGGATCATGGCACACATGTAGCCGGCATAATTGCAGCTGAGAAGAATAATGGAATTGGCGGATATGGCATAAATCCAAATGCCTCGGTTTTATCTATTGATGTATTTAATAGAGAATGGGGTGCGTATGATTACAATATCGCAGAAGGTGTTTTATATGCGATTAAAAAGAAAGCGAAGGTAATTAATTTAAGCTTAGGTGGCCCATTCAGTTCACCGGTTCTTGAAGCCGCAATCAAAAAAGCGAAAGCGGCTGGAATTGTGATTGTTGCTGCGGCTGGTAATGAAGGATCTGATATGAAAGGTTACCCGGCTGCATATGAAGGAGTCATTAGTGTCGGTGCTGTGAATAAAAGCAAAACACTGACATCCTGGTCATCCTATGGTGTATCGACAGATTTGGTAGCACCTGGGGATAATGTTTATGCACCAATCTATGATTATGAGAAAAAATCGACTTTTGCTTCATTTAGCGGCACATCGATGGCAGCTCCAATGGTGACTGGTACGGTTTCTTTATTATTATCTAAATATCCTAAATTAAAACCGGAACAGGTAGAATACATCTTGAAGAAAACAGCTACCGATTTGAGTACGAAGGGCTACGATAAGAAATATGGATATGGACTAATCAACCCATCATCTGCTTTAAGCTTTGATATTAAAAAAATTCCATCCTTAACTACTGCCGTGTGGAATAAGGATACAATTATGAAAAGTGCTAAAACGGTTGGCAGCAGCTATACGGTGAAAAAAACATTTATGAAACCTTTGGAACAGCACTGGATTAAGCATACCGTAAAAAAAGGTGAAACATATCAAATCAATTTAATGGGATCTAAAGTGTTTGATTCCCAATTACTTGTGAATATGTATGGAAAGGATAAATCAAGCACGAAAAAAATCGATGATGTCACTGAAGGTAAAACAGAGGGTTATTACTTTAAAGCACCATACGATGGTACTTTGACCGTTGGTGTTAAAGATATTAGCGGAAATTACGATGTGGCCGGAAGCAAATTATCTGAATATGAATTAGTATTCAAAAAAGTAACTGTTTCAAAAGATGAATCCGGTAAAGAAAACCCGATTATAATACCAAAATTGTCATATGATACTACCGGTAAAAAAATGCATCTTGTTGGCGAAAATGGAGATGATGATTATTTTCAATTTACAACGGGTGAAAAAGAGGAAAACATTAAGCTTTCTGTAAATGGTACACCTGGTGCAGACGTCAGCATGTTTGTCTATGCTTTGACAGACATTAGAGATGAAGAGGAGTTGGAAGAAAAGGAGGAAATTACTGAAGGTGAGGGTATGAGTAAGGAAGCAGATGGAGACATAGAGGATGGTAACTCAGAAGAAGAGCCAACGCATGTTAATATTCTTGAACAGGAAATTAACAGCGGCACCATCGGAGAAAGTGAACAGGATGTATTCACTGCTGAGCCTAAAACAACCTATACCATTAAAATTTCTAACAAATATGAAGGATATTCCGAAAGTTTCTTTGACTTTTTTATCCTTTCAGAAGGATTCGAATCATCGGCTACCAAGATAACTGGTGCAATCAGACAAAACGGTGATCCCTATATTTTCAAGGCCAGCCTAGTCAAAATGCCAGCGGACGAGGATGGAATTCATTCCATTTATGATCGTGATGAAGAGTATGACGAAGAAGAAGAATATGTTGGTGATGATGAAGAATATTGGGAAGAAGAAGGCGACGATGAAGTAATTGAAATGCTGAATGAAATGGCCATTCCGTATAAATTAACAAGTGAAAAATCGGGTTATTTACAGTCACGCTATGATGAAGATTGGTATAAAGTCAATGTAACATCAGCAGGAATCCATGCCTTTGATTTAGGTACAGCTAAACATTCGTACTCCATTTATCAGGTCGTTGAATCTGAAGGTGAAGACGGAAATGAAATCCGTTTACTAGAAGCAGTTGCTGATAATTATGATCCATTTACCGGCAAAAAGCTTAATACGTTTTATGCCTCACTTGAAGCTGGAAAAACCTATTATATGAAGATTGAGATGGATTGGATGTCTGATTCCTATTCTACGGATAAATATTTCTTTGAATCAAGATTGGTAGGTAAGCCTGCTGATAAATACGAGAACAACGATTCTATGAAAAACGTAAAGACTCTTCCTGGTACTACTGTTAAAGGAGATTACGCAAAATTATCGGATACGGATCTGTTTAGATACACAGCCAAAGCATCTGGTAACTATGCATTAACGGTGGATAATAATAAACCAAGCACACCAGGACTCCCTGCGCTAGTTAAAGGTGATGTTTATTCGTATATTGCCGTAATGGAAGATAAAAATAATAACAAGAATGTAGATGATGCGGATTTAGATACGATTAAATATATAGATTCCTATTATGATCCTGCAGGTGCATATGGCTCACATTATTTCCAAAAGGGTAAAGCGTATTTTATCGCGATTATGGGTGATGGGGAATATTTACCATTCTCTTTAACTCAATATACGTTTAAGCTCAGTCAAGTGAATCACAAAGATGAAGATGCCGGGACTGTTATTAAGAAAAATAAACCATCAAAACCAATCAGCTTTAAGAAATCGAAGGGAAAATGGGAGAAAACAGGCCGATTTAACGCATTTAATACAAAGAAAAATGATGAAGATTGGTACAAGCTTAAAGTGGATAAAGCCTTCAGCGGTCAAATCACTTTAAGTGGCGGCAGAGAATTGGATGGAGCCTTTGAGGTTTATCAAAATGGCAAAAAAATCGCCGGCTCTGACCGATATGCTGGAAATGATACAGAAGTTTTAAATATCAGTCTTAAAAAAGGTACCTATTATATAAAATTAAAAGATGCTCAAGGTTCTGCTTCTCTGTCACCGTACACAATCCGCGTGCAAGAAAAGAAATAGGTACTTAGAAGGTTTCCAGGTTTTCTGGAAACCTTTTTTACACTTCTTCCTTCTGAATGGGGAGTTGGTTTTGAAGATTTCGTTCGTTTTTAATTAGTTTGACAAGAATGCTCCAGAATTGTTTTTGGATAATGGGATCTGATGTGATTGGCTTAATTTTCTCCCATAAATGATGAAGGTCATTCTGTCTCATGTTTTTCACCCCACTTTTGCTTTGCCATCTTTTTGCATATTTTTTTGATGAAACGATTCGGATGAGAATTGGATAGTTCTTTTATTAGTTTGGATGCTATTTCTTGATCTGTTTGGTGTTGACTTTGAGAAATCAATATACGAGCCATTGACGAAATAGCCATTATATCTGAATCTCTTAATGTAGCCAATTGGCTGGCCGCCTTTAACTCTTCCGGTGTTTTTTTAAACGGTGAAAGAGTAGTTAAAGAGTAGCTTATTTCATTATTTAAGTCACTTATAATTGCATCGATTGATTCTGGTTTTTCTATATTCAATGAAAATCTCCTTTCAGAATAACTATGTTGTTATTTTTTAAGCTTACTATAAAGGCTATTGCGGAGTAAAAGATTGAGCAAAAAGCATGATTAGATTATTCATGGTGTGAATAACTATCGTATTTCATTAATAAATTTTTTTGAATTATTATAATATTGTAAAATAATTGAAACTTTCAGTGATATTCAACCGTATAAAATGGTAAGATTATCCTAGGAGGTTGATAAGATGTTTGAGTTTTTTAAACGAATGAAGACGGTGGTCAGTTCAGAATTGTATGCACTCATTGAAAAAGCAGAAGATCCCATTAAAATGGCCGACCAATACCTAAGAGAAATGAATCAAGAAATTGAAGAAGCAGAGAAGACAACTGCAAAGGTCATGGCTGAGGAGAAATTAACCCACAGAAAAATCACCGATTTAAAATTACTGATTGAAAAACGTAATACTCAGGCAATGGAAGCCATTCAAGCTGGTAAAGAGACGCTTGCAAAACAAGCTTTAGAAAACAAACTTCAGCTCGGGATTGAGCTTGCCTCATTGGAGAATTTGCATGAACAGGCTAAACAAAATGTCAAGGATTTGCAAAATCGACTGCGAGAAATGAAAGCTGATTATCAGGAACTTGTGATGCGCAGAGATACATTAAAGGCAAGAGCGCTTTCTGCTAAAGTGCAAACTTCAGTAAATCGTTCTTTCCATACAGAAAGTCGAAATTCGGCCAAAGCTGGATTTGAACGAATGGAACAAAAAGTAATGGAATATGAAGCAGAAGCGGAAGTCAGTAAAGAGCTTAAAAGTAATCATCTTGAAATTGATAATGAGTTTAAAAAGATGGAAACCGAAAAATTAGTTGAATCAGAATTACAAAGATTAAAGGATTCATTGAATAGCGAAAAATAACTGATAAAGGGTTGATTAGTATGGAATTTTTAGGGGTGGAATTAGCTGATTTTTTCTTATATTCACTGATTATATCCGGTATCCTTACGTTTTTCTTCATATTATTTAATGATCTGTTTGCCGGATTAGACCTCCCTGACTTTTTAAACCCAACCCTTATACTAAGCTTTTTGACCATTGCAAGCGGATCAGGGTATGTGCTTGTTTCTTTAACCTCATTGCGGGCACTTCCCATTTTTTTTATTTCCTTCGCAATTGCTTTTATACTTGTCTCTATTATTAATCTATTCGTTTTAGTCCCCTTGTCGGCAGCTCATGAATCTTTAACGATAACCGAGGATGAACTAAAGGGACGGTTGGGAAAAGTGATAACATCAGTACCTGTTAATGGGTATGGTGAAGTATTAATAACAAGTAAAAGCGGAACGTTTTCAAAGCCGGCCGTAAGTTTTGACCAAGAAGCGATACCATCTGAGACAAAGGTATTAATCATTGATATCCAAAATGGTGTTCTGCATGTCAGTCCACATGAAGAATTAAATGAACTGGGATAGGAGAGTGGGAGTAGTATGACATTAATCTACGGTATTGTTGGTGCAGTGGTATTTATTTTATTAGCCCTTATAGGAGTTTTTGTTACAAAATATAGAACAGCTGGTCCTGATGAAGCATTGATTGTCACGGGCAGTTACTTAGGCAGTAAAAATGTACATATTGATGAATCCGGAAATCGAATCAAAATTGTACGCGGAGGAGGGACCTTCGTTCTTCCAGTATTCCAGCAAGCTGAGCCGTTGAGCTTATTATCGAGTAAATTAGAGGTTTCAACACCGGAAGTATATACCGAACAGGGTGTGCCGGTAATGGCCGATGGTGTATCCATTATTAAAATAGGTAATACCATTTCTGAAATTGCAACGGCTGCTGAACAATTTTTAGGGAAAACGAAGGATGACCGTGAACAGGAAGCAAGAGAAGTACTGGAAGGGCATCTACGCTCCATTCTTGGTTCGATGACAGTTGAGGAAATCTATAAAAACCGTGAAAAATTTTCACAGGAAGTGCAGAGGGTTGCCTCACAGGATTTAGCGAAAATGGGATTGGTTATCGTTTCATTTACAATTAAAGATGTACGTGATAAAAATGGATATTTGGAATCGCTTGGTAAACCGAGAATAGCTCAGGTGAAAAGGGATGCGGATATCGCAACAGCCGAAGCCGATAAAGAAACACGGATCAAACGGGCTGAAGCATCCAAGGAAGCGCAAAAAGCTGAACTTGAACGTGCAACTGAAATCGCAGAGGCAGAAAAATTAAATCAATTGAAAATTGCTGAATTCAGACGTGAACAGGATATTGCTAAAGCAAAAGCCGATCAGGCATATGATTTGGAGACTGCACGTTCTAAGCAAGATGTTACGGAACAAGAGATGCAAATTAAAATCATTGAGCGGCAGAAGCTGATTGAATTAGAAGAAAAAGAAATTTTACGCCGTGAAAAGCAATATGATTCTGAAGTGAAGAAAAAGGCGGATGCAGATCGCTACGCAGTTGAACAAGCAGCTTCTGCGGAAAAAACAAAGCAATTAACTGAAGCCGATGCCAATCAATATCGCATCGAAGCAATGGCGAGAGCGGAAGCAGAGAGAGTACGTTTAGATGGTCTTGCAAAAGCGGAAGCACAAAGAGCACAAGGGGTTTCCGAAGCGGATATCATTCGTTTAAAAGGTTTGGCGGAAGCGGAAGCAAAGCAAAAAATCGCAGAAGCCTTCGAGCAATTTGGTCAGGCTGCTGTTATGGATATGATGTTAAAAATGCTTCCGGAATATGCAAGGGAAGTGGCTAAACCGCTGAGCAGTATTGATAAAATTACGATTGTTGATACAGGGAGCGGCGGTACAGGCGGCGGCGCCAATAAAGTGACCGGATATGCGACGAATTTAATGGCAACTTTACAAGAGTCATTAAAAGCATCCTCCGGTATCGACATGAAAGAGTTAATTGAAAGCTTTGCAGGTAAAAATTCAGGCGTCAGTCCCAGAATAAACCTTGAAGAAGAGTTGGCTAAAACTGAGATTCCTATTGTTAAGGGACTTGATCGTACTCCAGATCAACTCTAAATAAACAATAAACAAACCTGAGTTCATATGGGCTCAGGTTGTTTCTTGTTTATTACGGATATTAGGATTGAATAAACTCAAAATCTTCTAGAGTATATAACCATTATTCAGAAATACGCTTAACCGTGATTTCTAATTCTATGTCTACATTGTCTTTGAGAGCACGGCTGACCATGCAGGATGCTTCAGCTTTTTGGGCTAGTTTTTGGACAAGTCCGATATCTTCTTTTGTTGCAGAGTCCTTTAGTATAATCGTTGGCCGATGAATGATCTTTTTATAGGTAAACACACCATTTGTTACATCGACAATTCCCGCTGACTGTAAGGTTAACCCTTCTTTTTCTAAATAGCTGCGTTCCATCATGGCTGCCAGCGTAATAATATAACAGGTTGCTGCAGCACCAAGTAACATTTCATCAGGATTTGTTCCGATTCCAGGTCCATCCATTTCCTCCGGTATCGAAACTTTAGTATGAAGGTTTTTAGTATGTATTTCTCCTATATCGTTTCGTAATCCAGGCCAAACAGCCTCTAAAATAAATTGATGCTCTGCCATTATAAAGTCCCCTTTATTTTACTATTATCTTCATTTTAATGCGTAAATGAATCTAATTCACACAAAGTGCTTAAATATAGTTGAAAAGGAGTTTTTATTTTTAATCGTCTAACCATACTTTAGGACAAGGTTGGAACATATTATTATGTTAGAAAATTAATGGTTGAAGATCTATTTTTGTAGACCAGTATCCTTTAGGGAGTGAAAACATACAGTGCAAATTCAACTAGTGGTTATATTTTCACTTTATGATATTTTTATATACTATATTAGATAATATTACATATAGTAATGCTAATAATATTCATTGTTTCATTGACTAAACAATATTTGACAGTGGGTATTTTATATTTGACATATTCCTGACACATTATATGATTATAGTATTGTTAACAGACAACATAAATTTTATTTCGATAGGAGTTATATTATGACCAACGAGACAAAGAATACTTCAGATACAGAAGAGAAAGCTACTGAAATAAAAACAGATCAAACAAAAAAACGTAAAAATAAAAAATGGATTGCTGGTATTGCAGCAGCTGCCGTATTAACTGCAGCTATAGCTGGCGGGGCATATGCTTATACTAAATCTCAAACAGTAGGCAGTGTCAATGGCGACCGTATTACTAAAAGTGAATTATATGACACAATGGCCAATGTGTATGGAGCTTCTGCTGTAGATAGCTTAGTTACGATGAAGGTTATTGAAAAGGAAGCAGATGAGCGCAATATAAAAGTTAATGATAGTGAAATTAATAAAGAAGTAGATGCATATATAGAAAGCTATGGTGGAGAGGATGCTTTAAAATCAGCACTTGAAGCTAGCAGTTTAACTCTTGATGATTTAAAAGAGGATATAGCGGTAAATATTAAAATCGAAAAGTTAATGCAGGAAGATATTGAAATCACTGAGGATGAAGTAAAAGCTTATTATGAAGAGAATAAAGCAAATTATGATCAATCTGAACAAGTTGAAGTTAGCCACATCCTTGTTGAAGACGAAGACAAAGCAAAGGAATTATTGAAAAAAATCAAAGACGGCGAGGATTTTGCTGAACTCGCCAAAGAAAATTCCACTGATACAGCATCTGCTGAAAATGGTGGAGAGCTCGGCTATATTTCTGAAGGAGAAATGGTAGAAGAGTTTGAAAAAGCAGCATTCGCTTTAGAAGTTGATGAAGTAAGTGATGTGGTTAAATCAGAATATGGCTACCACATTATTAAAGCTACAGGCCATAAAGAAGCTAAAGAATCCACTTATGAAGAATCAAAAGAGGATGCTAAAGAAGCCGCTCTAAGCGAAAAGATATCTTCTGAGTACAGCACATGGTTGGAAGATTTAAAGAAAGATTATAAAATTAAAAATAAATTTGAATAATTATGTATAAATGATTAAGAGCAAGCCGTTACTGGTTTGCTCTTTTTTGTTTGAGAAGAAGAAATTTTTGTACTTTCTAACATAGGGATATATAGTATAGTAGTAACTAAATTTTACAAAATATAGAGAGAAATAGATAGGGAGGTAATGTTTATGGAACTATTTGAAGCCATTAAAGGAAGAAGAAGTATTGGCAAGGTTAAAAATGAGCCGATACCTGATGAGCTCATACATAAAATTATTGAAGCGGGAACATGGGCACCATGTCATCATCGTACAGAACCATGGAAGTTTTTTGTTTTGAAAGAGGATGGCAGAAAAATCCTCAGTGATGTGTTAGTGGATATCCTGAAATCTGAATTAGATGATCTTGAGTCAGAAGAAAGTAAAAAAAGATTAGAAAAAGTAAGCAAGAATCCCTATCGTGCTCCTGTTATCATAGTGACTGCCGTTGAACCAGTGAAGAATGAAAAGGTTCTGATTGAAGAAGAATACGCTGCTGTCCATGCAGCTACACAAAATATCCTGCTGGCAGCTCACGCTCTTGGACTGGGTGCCGTATGGAGAACCGGGAAACAATGCCATGATAAACGGATGAGTAAGGCTTTTAATCTCTCTGAGGATGGTGCTGTAACTGGGTTTATCTATTTAGGATATCCAGATATGAATCCTAAAGAAGGTTCAAGAAAATCTATTGATGAAGTGACCACATGGATAACCAATTAAATTAACGAAAGCCGGTACAAAGAGGATATTCACTCTGTACCGGTTTATTTTTTGGAAAAAGTTTGATTACTATAAAAGTAGACATAAAATATATTAATCTGATAAACTTAGTATGGAATAAAATCGGTAAAAGGAGGGGTTAATATGGACCGAAGTTTTCTCATAATACATGGACTTGGCGGAAGCGGACCTGAACATTGGCAATCCTGGCTGTATAATGAGCTGGTGGATGCAGGTGAAACAGTTTATTATCCGACCCTTCCTGAATATGATGATCCTTATAAAGATAAGTGGATAAAAAAATTGGAAGATACCTTTCAAACTATTACCTCAGACCATATAACCGTTGTTGCTCACAGTTTAGGATGTGTCCTATGGCTTCATTTTGCTCTCAAAAATGCTCATAAGATAAAAAAATCGGTTAACCGTGTTATTTTAGTGGCACCGCCCTCTCCCTATTTAAAGCATGAAATCATCCAAAGGTTTTTTCCCCTTCCAGTTAAGGGTAAAGAATTAATACAGTCTATTGATCATACACTGCAAATTCAATCCACAAACGATTCTTATTGCTCTGTTGAAGACAGTCAATTTTATAAAGACTTGGGTATTATACAACTTTTGGTTGTGAATAAAGGTCATATCAATATCGACTCCGGTTTTGGAAAATGGCAGTGGATTCTTGATTATTGTCTGGATCAAAATCATGATTTTGCAGTAAATGAAGGCTGAATGTATGGATAGGACGGTGATTGTTTCTATGAATATAGTAGTAGTTGGTGCAAATGGACAAATTGGCAATCAATTGGTTCACCTCATTAAGGAAGATGGACAACACAATGTAAAAGCGATGATCAGAAAAGAAGAGCAGGTAAAATCATTTGAAAATAGTGGTATACAGACTGTTCTTGCTAATTTAGAAGATAGCGTAGAAAATCTGGCGAAGGCAATTGAAGGATCAGATGCGATATGCTTCACAGCTGGGTCAGGAGGAAGCACAGGTCATGACAAAACGCTTTTAATTGATCTTGATGGTGCAGTGAAAATGATGGAATCAGCTGAAAAGGCTGGAATCAAACGATTTATTTTGGTCAGTGCCCTTCAGGCTAACAACCGCGAAAACTGGAGCGATGAAATTAAACCTTATTATGTTGCCAAGCATTATGCAAATCGAATTCTGGAAAACAGCCTATTAACATATACGATTATAAGGCCGGGTGGATTGCTGAATGAACCTGGAAACGGGAAAATCCGTACTGGGGATACAATAAAGGCTGGAACGATACCGCGTGAGGATGTGGCACGAACTATTTTGGCTTGCCTCACGAATGAGGCAAGCTATAATCGTTCTTTTGATCTAATATCAGGTGATACCCCGATTGAGGAAGCTCTTAACCAACTATAAAATTTGTCGAAGCAGTTCAGTTTTTAGCTGAACTGCTTTATTTGTTTGTCATAAAAAATATGAAAATCTTTCGACTTAAATTGTCAAAATTTTTTGTCATTGACAGTGTAAGGTTAGAGGTGATAGGTTGAGATTGGGTTAAATACACCATATTTTCATTCACTCATATATTAGATTTTGTATCTGTAAATCAAAATTAAATGTTAATCTTCATTCCGTAGGAGACTTCTTTTCAGCGCTCAGCTCAGGAGCTGAATGATTTAGAATGAGCTTACCATTCAGATGGAGTACAATTTACCAATCGAATGACAATAAAGCCACCGATATGGTTTTTCTGAGCAAAGCTCGAATAATTATCCATTCACATAGCCGAGATGTTATGGAATACGTACCATGGGAGGGAGAATAGTGGACTATAATTTATACAAACCTAAACGCCATTGGAGTGAAATCGAGTTATGGAAGGATGTAGCGGATGATCAGTGGAATGACTGGATTTGGCAGTTAACCCACACCATCAAAACACTTGATGATTTAAAAAAGGTGATTAATCTTACACCAGAAGAGGAAGAAGGTGTACGGATCTCAACTAAAACGATTCCCTTGAATATAACGCCCTATTACGCTTCTTTAATGGATCCTGATGATGAGCGCTGTCCAATCCGTATGCAATCCGTTCCCATAGGAAAAGAGCTCCACAAAACGGTGTATGATTTAGAGGATCCCTTACATGAAGATGAAGATTCCCCAGTTCCAGGGTTAACTCACCGTTATCCGGACCGTGTCTTATTTTTAGTAACAAATCAATGCTCCATGTACTGCCGTTATTGCACAAGAAGAAGGTTTTCTGGTCAGATTGGTATGGGAGTTCCGAAGAAGCAGTTGGATAAAGCAATCAATTACATCAGCCAAACACCGGCAGTCCGGGATGTTTTAATCTCTGGTGGTGATGGCCTTCTCATTAATGACAGTATACTGGAATATATATTAAAAAACTTACGCGCCATTCCTCATGTAGAAATTATTCGTATTGGAACTAGAGCCCCGGTCGTGTTTCCGCAAAGAATCACTAAAGATTTATGTACCATTCTTAAAAAGTACCATCCCGTTTGGCTGAATACACATTTTAATACATCGATCGAAATTACAGAAGAATCAAAGCGTGCCTGCGAGCTGCTTATTGATTCGGGAGTACCTGTGGGCAATCAGGCGGTTATTTTGGCTGGGATTAATGACAGTGTCCCAATCATGAGAAAATTAATGCATGATTTAGTCAAAATAAGAGTTCGTCCTTATTATATTTACCAATGTGATTTATCAGAAGGAATTGGACATTTCAGAGCTCCTATTAGTAAAGGCTTAGAAATTATGGAGGGACTGCGCGGCCATACAAGCGGATATGCTGTGCCGACTTTTGTGGTTGATGCACCAGGCGGGGGTGGGAAAATACCGCTTCAGCCGAACTACATCATTTCTCAAAGTTCAAATAAAGTGATCTTACGTAATTTTGAAGGTGTGATTACATCATATCCAGAACCTGAGAACTATGTGTCCGGCCGTGCAGATGAATATTTCAAACAAACATACCCAAATGTATATGAAGATTACAACAGCACAGGTATCTTGTCTATTATGGATGATGAAAAGTTTAATATTACACCGGATGGTTTAGAAAGATATAATAAGCGCAGCGCCTATCAACAAAACCCGGAGCATACATCACTTAAAGATCAACGAGATAAACGGGACGTTCTAAAAGAAAAGAAATTCAAGGCCCAACAAACAAAAACAACTAAAACTGATCAAGAGGATTCAAAAGTATGAAATGCCAATGGTGTGAACAAGATGGGGCAATTGAGACCAATACCACTGTATTTTGGGAGCTGCCAGATGGAACGCAATCACTAGAAATAAAGGAAACACCAGCCATCCATTGTGGCAATTGCCAAATGGAATATTTAACGGATGAACAGACTGAGGAGATTGAGGACCATTTATTGCTCATTAATACAAAACAATTAACAGGCACTGTACATTTTGAAGAATTGATGAAAGTACCAAGGTTATTAAAGCGAAACTATTTCAAATAGACAAAATATATGTAAGCGATTTCAGTTATTCAACGTCAAAGAAAAGCTATATTCTTTGGCGTTTTTATTAAAATGAAATGGACAGAGGTGAATAGGTTGAAACCGGTACTTTTACCTGATGCAGCAGCATCCTTGCTAAAGAGCGGAGCCCGTATCATGGTTGGGGGCTTTGGATTGGTGGGATGTCCAATAACATTGGTACACGCTCTTGACCGAAAAGGGATAAATAATCTTGAAATTATCAGCAATAATCTCGGTGAGCCAGGCAGGGGACTTGGAGTGCTTGTTCAAAAAAAGAAGGTAAGAAAGGGGATAGGTTCTTATTTCACATCCAACCCGGATGTAGTGGAGGCTTATTTGGGGGGAGAGCTTGAGATTGAACTTCTGCCGCAGGGCACACTGGCAGAAGCGATTCGTGCGGGTGGAGCTGGAATACCAGCATTCTATACACCCGTTGGAGTAGGCACTGACTTATCAAATGGGAAAGAAGAAAAAAAATTCAATGATAATAAATATATATTGCAACATTCTTTGAAGGCTGATTTTTCACTGATTAAGGCCTATAAAGCAGACAAACTTGGTAATTTAATTTATATAAAGTCTGCCCGGAATTTTAATCCTGCTATGGCGACGGCCGGGAATATCGTGATTGCTGAAGTTGATGAAATAGTAGAAGCGGGAGAACTCGATCCTGAGGAAATTATCACACCTCATTTGTATGTTGATTACTTAGTGTTAAAGGAGGAGTCGTTGTGAGTGCAAAAGAGACGATTGCCAAACGTGCTGCACGATTCCTTGGAAATGGTGATATTGTCAACTTGGGGATTGGGATTCCAACATTGGTGGCAGATTTTATCGCTCCTCATCTATCCGTATTTCTACATACAGAGAATGGGATTCTTGGGGTGGGACCTACCCCATTAAATGAACCAGATCCCAATTTGGTGAATGCAGGAAAGCTTCCTGTAACTGTCATGACTGGTGCATCTTATTTTGATAGTGCATCATCTTTTGCGATGATACGTGGGGGCCATATTGATGTCTCGATTTTGGGTGTTCTGCAAATGGATGAAATGGGCAGGATAGCAAATTGGGCAGTTCCAGGAAAAGCGGTTTTGGGTGTAGGAGGAGCGATGGATCTATTAGAGGGCTCTAAAAGAATTATCGTAACAACCTTACATACAACAAAAGCGGGGAAGCCGAAGCTCGTTAAGAATCTTAATTATCCGCTTACATCTGAGCGCAGAGTGGATTTCATTATAACTGAATTGGCCGTATTTGCAGTCGATGATAGGGGGCTTATTTTAGTGGAAACTGGTCCAGGAATAACAGTGGAAACTGTTAAAGAAAAAACGGAAGCGGATTTCAGAATTCAATTAAACAGTGAATTTGTTGGCTTTGATATGTAGCATAAAAAAGTCTTGAACTTGCTTTTTAAGCATATCTTGTATGTAGAAAAATGATAGAACATCTCTATGAAATGGAGAGACGCAAATGGCTGACCATGTATTTCATCGTGATTTTACGAATAAATACCCAATCATAACGCATGGGCAAGGGATTTATTTATACGATCAGGATGGCAAGCAATATATTGATGCATGCTCCGGTGCTGTTGCCGCAAATTTAGGTCACGGGGATGTGAAAATTGCTGAAGCGATGGCTGAACAGGCAAAAAAAGCAGCCTTTGTACATTCGATGCGTTTTGAAACCGAGGTATTGCATCTTCTGGCAGAGAGAATTGCGGAGATTGCTCCCGTTCCATTAAACAAGGTTTATTTCACCTGTGGCGGCTCGGAGGCGAATGAAAGTGCTATTAAACTTGCAAAGCAATATCATAAAGGTGCAGGAAATCCGGAAAAACATATTGTGATTGGCAGATGGCAATCTTATCATGGGAATACTTTAGGATCCTTGTCTGCTGGAGGCGATATTAAAAGAAGGCAGGTATACACTCAAAATCTACTTGATTTTAAACATGTTTATTCCCCTCATTGTAAACGATGCCCATACCAAAGAAAGCTCGATGATTGCAATCAACAACACAATTGGTCATGCATTAAGGATATAGAAAAGTTGATTATTGAGATAGGTCCGGAACAAATTTCTTGCTTCATAGCTGAGCCAATCGTCGGGAGCCAATTGGGAAGTGTAAGTCCGCCAGACTCGTATTTTAAAGAGGTCAGAAAGTTATGTGACGATTATAATATTCTTTTGATTGCAGATGAAGTGATGACGGGTTTTGGGAGAACAGGGACCTATTTTGCTGTAGAGCATTTTGATTTCATACCGGATATTATTACGTTTGGCAAGGGAGTATCAGCCGGCTATTCGCCTCTTGGCGGTATGATTGTTCACGATCGATTAATTAAAGGGATTATTCAAAACAGCAAGGGGAAATTTGCGCATGGATATACATACAGTGGCCATCCGGTCTCTGTCGCTGCCGGATTGGCAGTTCTGAAAAAATTAGCTCACAATAAAATCCTTCCCAACGTAGTTATGCAGGGTGAATATTTAATTAAACAACTTAAACTGCTTCAGGAACGTTACCCTGTCATTTGGGATATAAGGGGTAAAGGCCTTTTGATAGGCATTGAATTTGCTTCCAGTCCGAAAGGAGACCCATTCCCTCCCTCTAGCTCAACATCTGAAGTGATTAATCGGATTGCCATGCAAATTGGAGCTGTCTTTTATCCTGGAAGTGGATCAATCAATGGCTATGAAGGTGATCATTTGTTAATTGCTCCGCCTTTAACAGTCTCCAGGGAAGAAATCGATGCAATCATAAATATATTAGAACTTGCTCTGCAACAATTTATGTATTCGAGGGGGAAGTAAATCATGAGTCATTCTGAAAAAGTTACTGAATTAACAGAGAAAGCGAGAAAACATATATCTCCAGTTAGCACAAGAGTGACGGAATTAATTATAGATCGAGGTAAGGGAGCACGTTTTTGGACGAAGGATGGAGAAGAGTATATTGATTTTGTTTCAGGGGTAGCAGTTAATGCACTCGGCCATTCTCATGAAAGAATCGTTAACGCTATAAAAACACAGGCGGAGCGACTCGTTCATTTTGGTTTGAATTATGGCTATTACGAGACTGTGATCGGCTTGGCTGAAAAGCTGGCACAAATCACGCCAGGTAATTTAGATACTGTATTCTTCTCAAATTCAGGCGGTGAAGCCATTGATGGAGCATTGAAGCTGGCACGTGCGGCTACTGACCGCCCGGGAATTATCGCTTTCAATGGGTCCTTTCATGGACGTACGTTAGGTGCTACTACTGTAACAGGATCAAGCAGTAAATATAAAAAGTACTACGAACCGCTGGTAGGAGAGGTTTACCATACACCTTATCCATATCCCGGTTTAGTAAAAAATATCGATAATGCTGATTTGACAAATTATTGTATTAACCAATTACGTTCGTTATTTGATTTACATATTGACCCATCGAGAGTGGCTGCTATACTTGTTGAACCGGTTTTGGGGGAAGGCGGTTACTATCCCGCACCTCCATTGTTTTTACAGGAATTAAGGAGTATTGCTGATGAGCATGGTATTTTATTAATATTTGATGAGGTTCAAACAGGATTTGGCAGAACTGGGCGGATGTTTGCTTCGGAACACTCGGGAGTAACTCCAGATATTCTCGTTTTAGCAAAGGCTTTATCAGGCGGACTGCCTCTTGGTGCAATTGTGGCAAATAGGGATTTACATAATAAATGGCCTGTAGGGGGGCATGGCTCCACGTTTGGAGGCAACCCAATCTCATGTGCAGCTGCCCTAGCAAGTATACAGGTGATTGAAGAAGAGAATCTGGTAAAGAGGAGTAAAGAACTCGGTGAGCAAATTGTTAATAGGCTGCAAAATAGTTTGCTAGGATACGAGCCAATAAAAGAAGTCCGCGGAATCGGTATGATGATTGGCATTGAATTCAATGAATCCGATAAAAAGTCCATTGTGCCGCTTATCAAAGCAAGATGCCTGGATAAGCATTTACTAATCATGAACTGCGGAGTTAACGGGCAAACCATCAGGCTCATGCTGCCATTAAATATATCAACAGAAGAATTGGATGCTGGGTTAACCATTCTCGAAACCGTTATTGGAGACGTGGTAAAGGAGGGTATTTAGTAAATGTCCAAAGAATTTACAAAACAGCTACTTTACATGAATGGTCATTGGACTCACGATTTAAATCAGAATTATCGGGAAAGCAAGAATCCTGCAACGAATGAAGCGGTGGGTATGTATGCAATCGCAACTTCAAGCCAGGTAGACCAGGCTGTACAGCATGCTCACCTTGCCTTTAAAAGCTGGAGACGAACACCCGCGCCGGAACGTGCTGTATTTTTATGGAAGGCAGCAGAATTATTTGAACGAAAAAGAGATCAATTAGCCGAAGTTATGACCAAAGAAATGGGGAAAGTTCTGGCGGAAACACGCGGGGAAGTGAATGTCGTCATAGAAACATGCCGCTATATGGCTGGGGAAGGTCGCAGAATGTATGGTGAAACCATTGCTTCCGGCAACAACAATCGAACGATTACGATGAATCGTGAGCCGCTTGGTGTAGTTGCATGTATCACTCCATGGAATTTTCCGGTAGCGCTTGCCGCTTATAAAATTTGTGCTGCTTTAATCAGTGGGAATACGATTGTGTGGAAACCAGCTTCTGAGGTTGCACTCTCAGCAGGTATATTTATGCAAGTCTTTCATGAAATTGGTCTCCCAAATGGGGTTTTAAATCTCATTACAGGGAGCGGCAGTCAGGTGGGAATGCAGCTTGCTGAACATGAAGATGTCAAAGTGATCTCTTTTACAGGCTCTACTGAAGTAGGCTTGCTGCTTTCACAGGTAGGTGCCAAACAATTAAAAAGGGTTTCCCTTGAGCTAGGTGGGAAAAATGCAGCAATTGTTCTACAGGACGCTAATTTAGATTATGCAGCAGAGTGTATTGTTAAAGGTGCATATGGAACAACTGGCCAAAAATGTACGGCGACAAGCCGGGTTATTGTTGAACAATCGATTAAAGAGGATTTATTGAAAAGGGTCGTAAAGTTAACGAAGGAATTGAAACTAGGTAATGGTCTTAGTGAAAATATTGACTTAGGTCCTTTGGTAAATGAGCAGCAAATGAAGGTGGTTGAGAAATACGTAAGGATAGCAACAGAAGAAGGAGCCTTATTGGAGTGTGGAGGAAAGAAATTAGCTAACGAAGAAGGGTGTTTTTTTGAACCAACTATTTTCAGTGATGTGAAAAAGGAACATACGATTGCTAAAGAAGAAATATTTGGACCTGTTCTTGCCTTTATTGAAGTGGACAGCTATGAAGAGGCGATTGAGGTTAATAATGATACGAAATATGGACTGTCGACATCCATTTTCACAAGCAGTTTGTCTATTGCCAACCGAGCTGCTGCTGAAATTGAAAGTGGATTGGTTTATGTGAATAACGGAACTGCTAATGCTGAAATTGGTGTTGCGTTTGGCGGGATGAAGTATTCAGGGAATGGCCATCGTGAAGTATCCCATCATGCTTTGGATAGTATGACGGAATGGAAATCAGTGTATATGACTTATCTATAGGAGGGATTCCCTTGTGAAACAAATGAGGATTGGAATAGCTTTTTTTTATCATGAATCCCATAGTTTCTCTAGAACTAAGACGACTATTCAGGATTTTAAGAATGAGGGTTATTTTAAAGGGAACCAAATTTTTGACGTTTATACAAATACAAGGACAGAGGTTGGCGGGTTTATTGATGTTCTGAGGAAACTTGAAGAGGTAGAGATAGTCCCCCTTCTTTGTGCAGCAGCTGTTCCTTCGGGTCCGGTAACCTATGAAACATACGAAGAAATTGAAACAGAGCTTATGGGTTTAATGGAAGCGGCAGGAAAGCTTGATGGATTATTGATTGCCCTGCATGGAGCAATGGTCATTGAGGGAATTAATGATGCAGAAGAATATTTACTTTTAAAGATTAGAGCAAAACTTGGGGTAGATATCCCGATTGCAACGACCCTGGATCTACATGCCAATATTAGTCCGGCCATCGTTGGAATTACACCCTATCATTTTGGATTTAAAACCTATCCGCATATTGATATGTATGAGCAAGGAGTAAATGCCGCGAATGCATTAATGAATCATCTTTCGCTTGGTGTAGATTATGTAGCGAGATGTGTTAAAATTCCCATGCTGCTTCCCTCAATCAATATGAAGACAATGGAAGGTCCAATGGCAAAAATGATGAAGCTTGCTCACCGTTATGAAGAGGAAGATGGTATTTTAAACATTTCCGTATTTGGTGGATTTCCATATTCAGATGTACCGAGCGCAGGTGCAAGTGTGATAGTAATTGCTAAAAATCAGTTGTTGGCCGAACGTACTGCCAGTGACTTGGCCAAAATATTTTGGAAACTAAGGGAAGAATTTATCGTCAAATTGCCTGATGTTAAAGAAGCATTTCAGCTTGCGTTAGCAATGAAGAAAAATAAACCAATCGCATTAGCTGATATTTCTGATAATCCGTTGAGCGGTGGCAGTGGAGATACAACGAAGCTTTTGAGAGAATGTATAGAATACAATAGAGAGAAAACGCTTTTTGGAGCATTAACGGATTCTAAGGCAATTGATATATGCAGGAGTGTGGGAGTTGGTGGAACCGTCCAACTGTCACTTGGCGGGAAAATCTATCCTGAGTTTGGATTACCGGTTAATGTGCAAGCGACTGTTATCAGGTTAACTGATGGTGTATTTTATAATAGTGGACCATTTAATAAAGATTTGAAAGTAGATGTTAAGGGTGCTTGTTGGATTCGAGTAGGAAATATAGATATTCTCCTAATTGGAAGACCTATGTCTGCTAATGATCCTGAACTTTTTCGTCATATTGGGATAGAACCAAGTGCGTACAGGTATTTGATATTGAAAGCTAAAAATCATTTCAGGGCAGCTTTTGATCCGTTGATAAGTGAAGTCATTTATGTTGATGCACCGGGCGCGGCCACTAATAACATCGCACAGCTACCCTATAAAAATATCCCGGAACAAACATGGCCCTTAAAAAATATAGAATTTCTAAAGGTAGAAGAGAGGAAAAAATCATGACACAAACGAATTCGATGTATTACATTGAAATACCCGAATCCCTAACGCCTGCACAGCAGAACATGATGATGGAGCTCGAAAAGGATGCATTTCCTGGGTTGGGAGCGGTAGATGAACAAACACTGGTTCCTTTGGCGAGATACGGAAAACTAATCCTTTATAGACAACAGGGGGATGAACGACCAGTTGCGGTTTGTGAATGTATGAGAGATTATAATCAGCCGGATAAAGCTTATATATTTGGCTACTATGTACGGTCAGATCAGCATGGGAAAGGATTGGGGACACAATTTTTACATGAGGTTCTGAGCATTTTGCGGGATGATGGTTTTCATAAAGTCAGTTTAACTGTAAGCGAAGCAAACACGGCTGCTGTTAAATTATATAAAAACATCGGTTTTACTGTAAATGAATTAAGGTATGGTGAATTCGGAGACGGTGAGGATCGGTTGTATATGGAGAAAATTTTATAATCAACAACAGGACGTGTGACTAATCACACGTTTTTTTCGTTGATGATTATTGGCTGCAAAGGGACTATTACAGCCAGTGTGGCTCTTCTTTTTATAAAACAAAACCTTCAAATGAAGATAAAAAGTACCTTGATAAATAGATTGTATTGAAACATAAACAGATGAAAAAAATGAACGTTTTTGGGCATACTAGCAAGTGAAAGAAAAAAGCAAAACAAATTATATTTATATAATATAATTCGGTGATTTCCCTCACGTTTTATCATTAAAATACAATTCAATTGATAAATTTACTGTATCGACAGTAATTATGTTTGATCCTGATTACCGTTTATATAGAGAGTTTTTATTGAGTTTACCTAATGGAAAGAGCGGAAAATTTTAAAGGAATATGATAATAATTATAAATAAGCAATTGACAAATTTCTTTTTAATAATTATTATAATATAGTATTAAACATCACTTAGATGATGATATTGTTTAGGAGGATATACGATATGTCACTTATTAATAAAAAATTAGAGGATTTTACAGTACAGGCTTACCATGATGGAGAGTTTAAAGAAGTAAGTCTTTCAGATGTTCAAGGTAAATGGTCAATCTTTTTCTTCTATCCAGCTGATTTCACTTTTGTGTGCCCAACTGAATTAGCTGACCTGCAAGATAATTATGATGCCCTTAAAGAAATTAACTGCGAAGTGTACTCCGTATCTACGGACTCTCATTTTGTACATAAAGCATGGGCAGACGCTACAGATACAATCGGCAAAATTAAATATCCTATGCTTGCAGATCCGGCGCATGTTCTTTCTCGTCAATTTGAAGTATTAATTGAAGAAGCTGGTCAAGCGCTTCGTGGAACATTCATTGTGAATCCTGAGGGTGAAATTAAAGCATATGAAATTCACGACCTAGGTATTGGCCGTAATGCTGAAGAAGTTGTGCGTAAAGTACAAGCTGCTCAGTTTGTTGCAGAACACGGTGATAAAGTATGTCCAGCAAAATGGACTCCTGGTGAAGAAACACTTGAGCCAAGCCTGGACCTAGTAGGTAAAATATAATTATTAATCATTTGCATTTATCTTTCTTAATGGAAGATGAGTGCAAATTTTATCTTAAGGACTGACAGCTGCTTGTCCAGTTTTTGAATGTTTTTTCTATCAGATGATCAAATGAGGTACTTAAAATGATAAGTACCTTTTTTATTAAAAAGTTTACTAAATTAGGTGAGTATTTTGACAAAAGGAATTTTAGATTTAATTATCATTGGCGGAGGTCCTGCTGGATTGTCAGCGGGTATTTATGCCGGACGTGGAAAATTAAACACTCTTATTATTGAAAAAGGAAATATGGGTGGCCAAGCTGCAACGACAAATGAAATTGTTAACTATCCGGGTGTTCGTAAGACGACTGGACCTTTATTAATAGAAGAAATGAAAAAACAATGTGAAGATTTTGGTGTTAAATTTACCAAAACAGATGTTACGGATGTTGACCTATCCGGAGAAGTTAAAATAATTAAAACGATCAATGGCGAGTATCAGGCAAGATCTGTAATCATTGCAGCAGGTGCAGGTCCTCGTAAACTTGGATTCCCTGGAGAAGCAGAATTCACGGGCCGTGGTGTTGCCTACTGTTCAACATGCGATGGTGAATTCTTCGAAGGATTAGAAGTGTTTGTCATTGGAGCAGGATTTGCCGCAGCTGAAGAAGCGATGTATTTAACCCGTTTTGCCAGCAAGGTTACCATTATTGCTCGTGAACCTGAGTTTACTTGTGCTCCTTCTATCGCAGATAAGGTTTTTGCCAACGAACATATAGAAGTTAAATTTAATACGGAATTGCTTGAGGTTTCAGGGGTGGAGATGGTTCAGCATGCCCGATTTATTAATAATGTAACGAAGGAAGAATGGGAATACACAGCGAAAGAAGAAGATGGCGCATTCGGTGTATTTGTTTTCGTGGGATATCAGCCTAAGACAGAGATCTTTAAAGGTCATGTAGAAATGGATGAACGTGGTTACATTATTACAGATGAAGAAATGAGAACAAATATTAAAGGTGTATATGCTGTTGGAGATCTTCGTCCAAAATCTTTACGTCAAGTTATTACAGCTGTTGCCGATGGGGCGATTGCCGGAACAGACGTACAGAAATATGTTGCTGAAGAAAAAGAGCGTCTTGGCATTGTAGATGAGCCAAAAGAAGAAAAACCGGCAGAGAAAAAAGAATCTGCACCAAAAGAAACAGCTAAAAGTGGTAAGAGCAGCTTACTAAGCGATGCCATCAAAGGACAACTAAAAGGTATTTTTGCCAAAATGGAGAATGATGTAACATTAGTAAGTATTGTGGATGAAAGTATGCCTAAATCTGTAGAATTACGTGATTTCTTGATCGATGTTGCTGAACTTGGCGATAAACTTCATCTGGAAGTTTATCCAAAAGGCGAAAATACTGAAATGGAAACGAAAATCAATGCTGATAAATTCCCGGTTGTTTCGTTGCTTGATCATAAAGGGAATTACAGTGGCGTGAAGTTCCATGGTGTACCGGGAGGACATGAGCTTAATTCCTTTATCTTGGCCATTTATAACCTGGCAGGTCCTGGACAAGCGTTAGATTCCTCAATCAAGCAGTCTATTCAGGCAATCGATAAAAAAGCAAATATTAAGATTATGGTATCTTTATCATGCCACTACTGCCCTGATGTTGTTGTCGGTGCTCAAAGAATTGCAATTGAAAACCCAAATGTCGAAGCAGAAATGATTGATATCAGCAACTTCCAAGATATTAAAAAGAAATATAAAGTAATGAGTGTTCCAGCCATGATTATTAATGATGAACAAGTAGTCTTTGGAGCTAAAAAAATTAATGAAATTGTAGCAGTGTTACAACAAGCTTAAACAATTAACCCAGCCTTACATCAAGGCTGGGTTTTTGTTTCTCCAGGTTTTTATGATCATGGTAACAGATGCAATGAGTGAAAGTAAAAAGATGATTATGCCTGCAATCTCATACAAATGCATGAATAAAATGAAGGCAATTATTTGAGTGACAGCAATGATTATTCCATAAATTGCGTTCTGTTTTTGATTCTTTTTTATGGCAATGAAGAGCTGGAGTGTAATGAAATTACTGATAACCATAATGGTAATTGCCAAAGTATAGTCCATTGTGGTAATGTTTGTCCCTTTTTCAACTGCGAAGATCGAATAAATCGAAATGGGAAGGGCACAAAGATTTATGCCTAATAAAATCAATACCCATATTATACGATACAAAATTTTTTGCATATATTAGACTCCTTGTTATATTCTATTTTACATTTTGTGCAATATAGAGATGGTTATACCCGACTATAAATACTTCAGTTTATATTGTTTGTATTCTTAAACAAATAACTAAATAAATGACGTGCAACTTGTAAATTATGGTAGAATTCACTTGATAGTTACAAAATTTAGAACTATTCATCAGTTTATCCATACGAATTTTGAAAAAGGAGATTACAACTTGTTAACAATTGAAAAAGCAATCTTTTGTGACGCTGAAAAATTAACAGAACTAATGAAGAAAACATTTGATGAAGAAGCAAAAAGATGGCTTATAGATCAAGAGATTGTGGATTGCAATATCCAGCCTCCTGGCTATACTTCAGTTGAAATGACTTAATATATGATCGAAGAATTATCCTATTACAAAATCATCTATAAAGAGGCTATAGTTGGTGGAGTTATCGTGACGATTACCGGTAAGTCATATGGAAGAATAGACCGTATATACGTTGATCCAGATTTTCAGAATCTCAAAATCGGTTCCAGAGTAATGGAATTAATAGAGGAGAAATTTCCAAGCGTAAGACAATGGGACCTTGAGACATCCAGCAGACAGCTTAATAATCACCATTTTTACGAGAAATTGGGCTATAAAACGATCTTTAAGTCGGAAGATGAGTTTTGCTACATAAAGAGGAAAGAGAGTTTGACAAAATCTGATAATTTGGTAGAAAATCATGATATTTCAAATAAACCATATGAAAATTGTGATATGGCATATACAGAATGGTACCAAGTCAACTTAGAAGAGAGTTCTTTTAGTAACAGTAACTTGAGAAGTACTCATTTCAGTAACTGTAATCTTAGTCAGTCAAAATTCCAAAACATAAATTTAAAACACTCCTATTTTGCAGATTTAAACCTATCCTTTTCTAAAATGAGATTAGTTACCCTTGCAGGAATCGAATTTATGGACACAAATCTTGGAGATGACAAAAATCCGATATCCTTTGAAAGATGTGACCTCCAGGAATCAAAGATTAGGAATTGTGACCTAAGTAATCTGGAAATCACGGAAAGTAAGATAACAGGAATGAAAAAAATGGTATTTCAGTGGAAAAATTGTTCGAAGTGTATAACCGAGAGTTGAAAAAGGAAAGTTTCGAATAGGTATATGATCAATTGTTTGAACAAGAATCACATGATCATATAAGGGGAAATTATTTAAATCAAGTAAGGTTAAAACTTAAATAATCACAAAGAAAAAAGAACGAAGATGGTGCGACTATTCACCATTCATCCGTTCTTTTTTGCGTTCTCTTCAAGTTTACTGATTCTTTGTTCGAGTTCTTCTATCCCTAATAGTTTGGATTGTCCATCCAAAAAAATATTGCATATTGACGTTAATAGGAAGCCACCGCCCAAACCAACAAGACACCCTACACCTGGAGACCCAATGGATAGTCCAATTCCAAGGCCAGTTAACAGACTGCCTGGAATAAGGTATTCAGTTAGTGAATGCTGTTTAGCCAACAAATCTCCTCCAATCTTTTTCGAAAGTTTATGTATTCTGGTTAATATTATAACAACTTTAATTTGCAGAATATATACATATTCTTGAAATTAACCTTATTTAACCATTTAGTATCTATAAACTTATTATTCAGCAGGAAACAGTTTTAAAAAAACGCCATGAGGATAGTGGTGAGGTTTCTCGAATAAGTAAAAAGGAGGTGGTTTACATGCTAATACAGCTAAGGTCATAAATTGTCAGATCATAAAATGGACCTTTACTGTCTTCTGATGAGATAACAATACCTTTGTAGCCGTTAGAGGTGAGCATTTCGCGAAGCAAGCTGCCTATTTTAAATTCGGTATCTCTAATAAATAATTTAATGTTTGTTCTGTTATTAACTCCAGATAAATTACGAATTTTATCGAATTGTTTATGGTATATATATGCACTTATCGTTTCGTAAGGTTGTACGAATTCATTGGTAAATGAATCATATAATTTAGCATAGTCCTCATCTTCAATAAATAAGAAGTGTTCCGTATTGACGCGAAACTCTATGATGTTTGGTCCAAACTTTTTAGCCCAATGTTTACGTGTCGTGGCATAAATAGCATCACCATGCTTTTTTCCATGACTGAAAGAGGTCCGTAGTGTAAGGCCTTTATCGAGAATTTTTTCATAATTGGTAGTAGAGGTTCCATGAAATACATCAATCATCTAATCGCCTCCATATTTTTATTAATACCATCATCATAAATGAAAAACGTAAACTTTTCCATCTTAATATGTTGATTAACTGATTAACGAGAGGAGCAGGAATGAGTGAAATTCAATTTATTTGTGTAGATTGCCAGGAGCTATTCATGGAGGAAACGGATAAAAATTGTTGTACATGCGGCGGTCTGTTAATAATCAAAACAAGTAAAAGCATTTTTAAGGATAATTGGATTGTTGGTGAGAACCAGACGATGTGGAAGTACTATCTAGTAGTATCAGTACAAGCAAACAAACGTGCATGGGAGAAGGTATCACTAGGTGAGGGGAATACCGTGCTCGATAAATTGGACTCGGACAATCAGCACATCTACTTAAAATTAGAAAACACTTTACCAAGCCGATCTTATATAGATAGATGCTCAGCATTATTAGTGACTAAGTTACTAGAGAAAAAGATACAAAACATCCTTATAACGGAAGCCACTTGTATGAGTCTTTCTGTTGCTAAATATGCAAAACATGCTCAAATTGCCTGTGAGTTAGCTTTACCTGAAAATACAGCCTGTCAGCTGGTGGATGCACACAGAAATGAAGGAGTCAGAGTAAGCGATTTCGTTTCTGATCAAGAATCTGCTGCAAATAATTTTATTTTACCCGACTTTCACCCCTATATGATTGAGGGAGCAAAAACATATGCATATGAGATATGGGAGCAGTTGGGACACCGTCATCCTGATATCGTTACGTTCTCGGTTGAAACCAGTATGTTAGCAGTAGGTACTTATTATGGATTTAAGGATCTTTTAGAACATCATTTAATAGGAAAACTCCCCAGATTTATCATTGTCGACATTCAATCAACTTCTCTGCCTGTAAAAAGTAAAGCGGTATCTATCCCTCAACCCCTATATAAAGAATTGATAAAAATGATTAAAGAGACAGATGGATACTTACAGACCATTACGAAAACTGAAATCATTCAAGCCAGTAAAGCGCTTTTTATGAGAGGTTATCAGATAGATGAACAAAGTGCAGCAGCCTACGCAGGATGCATGAGATATTATCGAGACTTTTCAATCAAAAATGAATCGATTGTGATACCCCTTAGTAATTTTAGCGAGATAGGAAAATCCAAATAGTTTTTTGGGGTGATAAGATAGTTATGACAAAATCTAACGTTGAGAAGTATATAGCCTCCAAGCTAGAAAGGCTGGAAAAAACACAAAATCAATCAGGTTCATGGACATTCAACTTTGAAGGATCTTCATTAACGGATTGTTTTATGATCTTACTTATACGGACCTTAGGAATAGATGAAGAAGAATTAATGCATCAACTAGTGAAACGGCTGCTGCGCACTCAAAATGATAATGGGTCTTGGAGTATCTATCCGGATGAGAAGGATGGTAATTTATCTGCCACCGTTCAATCTTATACAGCCCTGCTTGTGTCAGGCAAATTTACTCGGATGGATGAGGAGATGAAGCGAGCTGAACAATTTATAATTAAGCATGGTGGAGTATCAAAATCTCACTTTATGACTAAAATGATGCTCGCAGTCAATGGAATGTATAATTATCCAAGCTTTTTTAAATTTCCGATGAGTTATTTTATGCTCCCGCCCCATGTACCTTTTAACATGTATCAATGCAGTAACTATGCTAGAGTGCATTTAACTCCTATGACCATCTGCATTAATAAACGATTTATGTATGAACACAAGGGGATAGATAAGAGTTTCCTTGATGGACAAGAAGGTGGATGGTTTAGAGAGGAACGTTTTTTTCAGACAGAACAATTGATTAATCAACTAAAGATCCTCAATTTTTCTCCATCCTCTTGGCAAAAAGCAGGCTATCAATCTGCAGAAAAGCTAATGATTGACCGGATTGAGAAGAATGGGACACTGTATAGTTATAGTTCGGCTACCTGTTATATGATTTATGCTTTACTTGCCTTAGGGTATAAACGAAACTCAGCGATTATTCTTAAGGCGGTGGAAGGAATGAAGAGCTATTTAACGGATACACCTTATGGCCTTCATTTGCAAAATTCACCCTCCCTGGTGTGGGATACAGCTTTATTAAGCTATTCCTTACAAGAAGCGGGGGTTAAGGCAACCCATCCTGTTATCGATCGAGCAAATGCGTATTTGCTGAAAAAACAACAAAGCACGAGAGGGGATTGGACAGTACATGCTCCAGATGTGATTCCTGGGGGATGGGGATTTTCTGACAGCAATCATTATATACCGGATAATGATGATACAAGTGCGGTTTTACGAGCATTAACAAAGCAAAGTAAATTGAACCAACAAGCAAATCTTGCTTGGAAAAAAGGTTTCTCGTATTTGAAGGGCATGCAAAATAAGGATGGAGGATGGGGAGCCTTTGAAAAAGATGCCTATAATTCTTTATTTGCTTATCTACCAATCGAAAATGCAAAGGATGCCATCATTGACGATTCTACCGCAGACCTGACAGGTCGTGTTTTAGAATTCATGGGTAATTATGCTGGATTAACACATGACCATTCCTTTATTAAAAGAGCAGCTGCCTGGCTTCTGAAAGAACAATTATCAGATGGTAGCTGGTATGGAAAATGGGGTGTTTGTTATATTTATGGAACGTGGGCAGCGGTGACTGGACTATGTGCAATCGGAATCAAGCCTGAGCACCCTTCTATCCAAAAAGCAATCAGATGGCTGGAGTCTATCCAGCTGAAAGATGGAGGATGGGGAGAATCCTGTATGAGTGCAGATAAAGAACGTTATATCCCATTGACCTACAGTACTCCATCCCAGACAGCCTGGGCATTGGATGCTCTCTTAGCAGTTAAGCGGGCAACTTCACCAACCATTCAGAAAGGGGTTAACTTTTTAATAAATGAAGAGTTATACCATCCTAATGCAAACAGGTATCCAACAGGTCTCGGTTTACGGGGTGGTTTTTATATCATTTATGAAAGCTATAATTATATTTTTCCTCTGTTAGCACTGGGTCATTATGAAAAGAAACTGATTACTGACCATACATAGCTACATGGGAATGAGCGCGCTAATCCTAATTTTCTATTTTTTACTTGTTTTATGTTAGAATAGTGGCAAATGAGGAAGAATAGGTGTTGAAACATGAATAAAAGAATAGGTTTTATTGGCTGTGGAAATATGGGAAAAGCGATGGTTGGTTCTTTGATTAACAGTAATCAAAAACTCGCTGATCAATTGTTGGTATCTGTGCGCTCAGAAGAATCAAAAGTTGCTATTTCGGAAAAGTGGCCGATTCATACAACTCTGGATAATAAAGAAGTTGTCCTAAATTCAGATATAATCTTTTTAGCAGTTAATCCAAACCAATATGAAGAAGTTATTAAAGAAATAAGAGAATATGTTACTGATAAGAAGATTCTTATTTCGATTGCTGCCGGAGTTAAAATAAAGCAAATGGATGACTGGATTGGAGCAGAATCAAAATTTATATTGTCTATGCCTAATACTCCTGTCCTGGTGAATGCAGGGATGACGGCTATTTGTCCAAATGACCATGTCACAGGAGAAGAGTTAGAGGAAATCTGCCAGTTATTTAGTGTGTTTGGAGAATATGAAATTCTTAAAGAAGATGATTTCGAAGCGTTTATTGCTTTATGCGGTTCTTCTCCAGCCTATATTTTCGTATTAATTGAAGCAATGGCAGATGCAGCTGTGAAATTAGGGATAGATCGTAAAAAAGCCTATCGAATGGCTGAACAAACCATTATGGGATCGGCAAAACTCGCTTTGGAAACAGGGATTCATCCAGCAGAACTGAAGGATCAAGTTTGCTCCCCAGGTGGTGCAACGATTGCTGCCATCACAGAACTGGAGGCACAAGGATTCAGAAGTTCTGTCATTAAAGCGATGGAGGTTTGTGCTGAACAATCAAAGAAAATGAATGATGAAGTTTACTAGAAACGAAAATAATGCAGCATCCATTTTACCTTTTAGGGATATGGATGCTGTTTTTTATGCAGTGATTATTCATGGTGTAGTTAAACCATTCTTTGTCCCGCTTTTTATGAATTACACTTTTATCAATCTTAATTAAATTGAAAAAGATTTACACTCACACGTATATTAACAACTATTTCCATGTTAAAATGTTTCTATCTGTTAAGGTCGGGAGAGTGAGTTATATGGATGGAACTTTATTATCTAACAGTATCTATTCGTTGAAAGGAGCCGATTTACGAATCATTTATAGTTTATTAACGAATTTAAATCTAAAAGAACTAATCCCATTTAATTTTAACAAAATCATTTCTAGGAAACATAACACTGATTATGTAAACTGTCTTCTTGAAAAAACCGATGAATATATTCATCTCTCAGATGAGGCATTGCAGGTCAGTTTGTTTCAGGAAATGAATAAAACACTTGAACTAGAAGGTGTTTATTATAGTGAAGCTTTCCATGTGGATAATCAATGTGAAGAAATTGTTGAAAAAGTATATCAAATATATATAAATCAGGAAAAATCATTCCTTCAAAACACGGAACAAATTGAGTTTACAAGGATCCATCACATTATTCACTATCAGCTCAGACAGCTATTTTATGAGGTGGAATATCGCTTTCAAAATCTTTCAGTTGAGGATCAGCAGGATTTTTTAAACACTATATATGAATTTATAATTCAGCTCTCAGAGGATGAAAAATGGATCCTTCTTCAACAATTGCCTGCAAATTATTTGTCAATTGAGGTTTTTAAAGAAATAGAATTATCCACTTTACTTATTCAGGTATCAAATATCAGTCTTCCTTCATTTTTTGATATGTTTACAAAGCTTTTAATGAACTACAATGAAAAGCTTCCAATGAATATCCCATTAATCAATCAAGAAAATATTTCCCCTACGACAAAATTATTAACTTCTCCATATTTTATTACACCCTATGTCCTTGGAGGCAGAGTCCTTCAAATAAACTATCAGCATCATGCCATAAAAAAAAGGCTAATGCCTTTTATCCTAATGCAGATAACTTTAGCGTATTTATGCGATGAAAATTCTGTATCCAGTCCAGTTTTATTCCTGAATGAATGGAAAAGAAGGGTAGAGGAATACCGTCAATTGGAGTATCATTCTGATTTATTAGAAATGAAACATATCGAAATGAGTTCATCTGTCCATAAATCCCGGCAGCGGATAAACGAATTTGCAAATCAAAAAAAACATATTCAGGAACGATTGAATATCGAAATGTACAAGCTTAAATCAACACTCCTTTTTATGGATATAAATGAGTTGAAGATAAATCAAAGTTTTGAAAAACATCGTACTGAGTACATTCACATCCAAAAAAAATTAAACCAATTAGCTGCATCCAAAAGCAATGAAATATTGGAAACCAGTTTAATCAAACAATTTACTAATAAATTGCTGAATATGTCAGTGACACTTGATCAGCTTGGTAAAGAGAAAAAAGTGGATGAGCTTCTTGAGAGCTTAGTCCGAGATATTTTAGATTCGGATAGTGACTTTAAACGGGCTGATCGAATTGGGATTAAACAAATACAGAAGGAATTAACGGATATTGATTTCATGATTGAAACGGAGAATAAGATTAAAAGTAAATATGAAAAGGAGCTTATCAAACTGAATCAACAATTACAGGAATGCAGCGATAAGGTGAAACAAATTGAGAACGAAAATTACGGGATTAAAGAGGTAGCGCAAAGTATATGAAAAGTCCGTTTCAGCAAAAACGGACTTTTTTTACCCCTAGTTAATAAAGAGGTTCATGATAATTGGTCCTATAATGGAACCAAAAACAGCGCTTAATGTCATGGAGATAGAACTCATGGAAAAGGTTAATTCACCGAATTCAAATGCCTTTGAGGTACCAATTGCATGGGATGCGCTGCCCAAAGCAATCCCTTTACTAACGGGATTTGTTATGTGGAATAGATTTAAAATAAGCGGCCCTAAAATAGCTCCGGTTAGACCTGCTATCATGACAAAAATAGCTGTTAATGCTGGAACCCCGCCTAATTCCTCGGAGATCTGTACAGCAACCGGGGTAGTTAATGATTTTGGCAATATGGAAACGGCAGTCTCCTCGGCTATACCAGCCAGCTTACTAAATAGAAGTCCACTAACCATTCCTGCCAATACCCCAAGAAAGACACCTCCTAAAATGACGAATATATGATCTTTTAACATTCTCCATTGTTTATAAAGCGGAAAAGCAAGTGCAACTACTGCCGGACCAAGTAATTGATTAATCCATTCTCCGCCAATCATGTATGTATCATAAGAAATATTAAAAACTGAAAGGATGCAAACAATTAAAATGGTTGTTGTTAAGATTGGCAAAAGAAAGGGATAGGAAAATCGGATATAGAGTTTATTTAATAAAAGAAATATGATGACAGTTATAATAATAATTGTAATGGCAATCAGTAATTTCCCCATTTATTTTGATCCTTTCGTTTGTTCACTGAATTTTCGAGTATCTGACTGGTTCCTCCGGATATCAGCAGGGTAAAGATTGTACTAATAAATACGACAAACATAATGATGAAACCTTTAGAGGAGAATAGCTCGGGATACTTTATAACACCGATACAGATTGGAACAAATAACAAAGGTAAGAAACCAATTAAAAAACCAGCTCCGCGATTAATGTATTCAACTGGAATCACTTTGAATTTCAAGCAAACTAACAGTAATAATAACCCGATGATACTTGCAGGGATGGGAATGCTAAACAGCTCTTGTATGAATACGCCGATATAATAAAAAAGAAAAAGAACAACGATTTGCGAGCATATGACTAAATGTTTCATGAACGTATTGGCTACTATAGAGTGAAAGTAACCTTCACCTCCAAATTTAAATGATAATTTGATATTACGCTTCCCTTCTGACAAGTCAAACAATTTGCACTTTATGGAAATTGCACTTGTACTTTAGCTAGTACATCTTATTAGCTTTTTGAATCCTGTTAAATCAGAGGCTCTGTTGTTTAGCTTTTCTAATTATTGCTTCTAATTTAAGCAAAGATAAGAGGATAAAAAGAGGGTGAGGAGTAATTTAAAGCTTTACAATCTAGAAAAACGTAATTCCGTATATGTCCGGCCAGTATCTTTTTAAAGCTTCCCGTATGAAAACGGAAACAGAAAAATTAGTGAGGATTCTTGTTTGGTTTATTTTACCTCCTAAAAAATTAAAAAAAGGTCTTTTAATCTGATCATGCGCATGCTAGTATACTAGTGTAAATGAACGAAACATAGTTTGAACCAAGAAGAAGTTTCAAACATTTATTTTACTCTTGTTTGTGAAATAATGAGCAATAGTAATTATAATTTATTTTTACACGAAATATTAATGATCAGTTTTAGAACAATTTTACCTCCTGCATTTTATTTTACTTTTCTTTGTGAAATAATGAGCAAAATGAAATGTAAATAAAATTTAGGAGTAAGTATATACTACCAGTTAAGAAGCCTTTACTGTTTACAAAAGATTGATGGAAGTATGGAGTGTAAGTGTTTGAACCTGCTTGGCGGTATTTTCGTCATTTATAACTATTATAGTATTTGGAGGTAATTAAATGAGTGCAGAAGCTTTGAAAAAACAAGGCTCACCAAAAGAAAACCCTACTCCTAATGTTCGTCCTTTCGGCATGAGGGACAAAATTGGATATCTATTAGGTGACTTTGGAAACGATTTCTTTTTCTTATTGGTAAGTGCTTACTTAATGGTATTCTATACCGATATTTTTGGCATCAATGCAGCGACAGTTGGTGCGCTCTTCATGGCTGCTCGTTTATGGGACGCAGTAGCAGACGTAACTTGGGGACGTTTTATTGACACTAGAAAACCAACTAAAAATGGTAAATTTAGACCATGGGTACTAAGAATGTCATTCCCATTAGTTTTCTCAGGGGTTTTAATGTTCGTTACGATTCCTGGTATGGGTGATGGTTTCTACTTGGCATGGGCGTTCGTAACATATATCGTTTGGGGTACTTTGTACAGTACAGTTAATATTCCTTACGGATCTATGGCTTCTGTTATGACAGATAATCCAGTTGAACGTACTTCTTTATCTACTTACAGAACAGCTGGCATGATGCTTGCGAGCTTGATCATCAATGCAGTCGGACCAATGATTGTCTTTGTTGATAACAAAATCGATGCAAATCGTATGTTTATGGCTGCTTGTATCTTTGGTGTGTTGGCAATTTCTTGTTACATCGGTTGCTACAAATTAACAACTGAACGTATCGTTCCTGAAACAAATGATGCAGAAAAAATGGATCTTCGTAAAACGCTTAAAGCGATCGGTCAAAACAAACCACTTATTTGGATTTTAACTGCATCTTTATTATTCATGACAAACAGCATGCTTATGGGAGCAGTGAACGTATACCTATTTAAAGATTATTTCACTAGCACTGCAGCGTTAAGTCTTGTTGGTGTTATGACTACAGTTACAGCATTTATAGCAATGCCGTTGGTTAAACCATTAGTTGCTCGTTTCGGTAAAAAAGAAATTGCTTCTATTGGTATGGGATTTGCGGCTATCATTTACTTCGTACTATTCATGCTGAAAGATATTGATGCAATGACATTTGTATGGATTGCAGCACTTGGTATGTTTGGTACAGCATTCTTAAACGTTGTTATTTGGGCGTTTGTAACGGATGTTATTGATTATCATGAGTTCTTAACTGGTTTACGTGAAGATGCAACGATTTATTCAGTTTACTCCTTCGCTCGTAAAGTAGGTCAAGCCGTTGCTGGTGGTCTTGGCGGTTTCTTGATCGCTGCAGTTGGTTACAATGCAGCACTTGAAACACAAACAGAAGGTACGTTAAATGGAATTCATGCACTTGGTACATTAGCACCAGCGTTGTTCTATGCAGTTATTTTCTTAATCCTAATGTTCTTGTACCCATTAAACAAGAAACGTACAGAGCAACTTGCAATTGATATTGCTGAAAGACGTAAAAAATAATTAGTAAAGAGATAGCTCTTAAATGGGCTATCTTTTTTTGTTATTGGGGAATTTGTAAAAAGAAGAAAAGGATGTAAAAGGAAGAGTATTTAATGAATTACGTACATACTTTGAATCTGGTAGAGCATGATAAGTAATGGGCATTTAATGTATGAGTTATGTTCAAATTTAGAAAAATAAATTATTGATATAACTCGTCAAGTATGCTAGTATACAAGCATGCAATAACACGTATACATAGTGTTTATGAAAATTTCAATGCAAATATATGGAGGTATGACGAAATGACTACTTTACCTTTTAAAGTTGATTTAACAGATAAAGTTGCGGTTGTTACAGGCGGCGCTGGAATCCTTTGCGGAGCATTTGTTGATGCTTTGGCTGCATGTGGAGCGAAAGTTGCCATTCTTGACCGCGCTTTAGAAAATGCTGAAAAGAAAGCTGAAGAAGTTCGCCAAAAAGGCGGAATTGCGATTGGTGTTGAAGCAAACGTATTAGACAAAGAAAGCCTAAAAGCTGCACACGCAGTTGTAAAAGAAAAATTAGGTCTTTGCGATATCTTAATCAACGGTGCTGGTGGTAACCATCCACTTGGAACTACTACTAAAGAATATTTATTCCCAGAAGATTTGAATGGTCAATTGAAAGATACAATCACTTTCTTCGATTTAGATCCAGAAGGAGTTCAATTCGTATTCAACTTGAATTTCTTAGGTACTTTATTACCTTCTCAAGAATTTGCAAGTGATATGGTAAATCGTAAAGGTGCAACAATCATCAATGTATCTTCTATGAATGCATACACACCATTAACAAAAATTCCTGCTTACAGCGGTGCGAAAGCTGCAGTAAGTAACTTTACACAATGGTTAGCGGTTCACATGTCTAAAGTTGGAATCCGTGTTAATGCAATTGCTCCAGGATTCTTCGTTACAGCACAAAATGAAAAATTGTTGAAAAACGAAGATGGCTCTTACACTGAGCGTTCTGAGAAAATCCTTCGCAATACGCCGATGGATCGTTTTGGTGAAGCGGAAGAGCTTGTTGGAACAATGTTATACCTTGCAAGCCATGAAGCATCCAGCTTTGTTAATGGCGTAATCATCCCAGTTGATGGTGCGTTCTCTGCATATTCTGGTGTTTAATTAGGGCTAAAAAATTGAAAACAAATAGCGATTAATCTATCGCTATTTGTTTTGTTGATATCGACTCGAAAACTGGAGTGTGAATGTTATGTTACCAAAATTTGAAGTATTAAATGAAATGCGCAAAGGCTATGTTGTAGCAGTTGTTCGCGGTAAGACAAAAGAAGAAGCTGTTGAAATTGCTAAACAAGCATATGCAGGCGGTATTCGTTCTTTAGAAATTACATTTACAACACCTGATGCAGGTGACGTTATTGCTGAACTTGCAAGCATGAATGATGACAACATGATCATTGGTGCTGGAACAGTATTAGATGAAGCTACAGCTCGTCTTGCTATTATGAAGGGTGCACGCTATATCGTGAGTCCACACTTTGATAAAAACATTTCATTAATGTGTAATCGTTATTGTGTTCCTTACTTACCAGGTTGCGGATCCGTAACTGAAGTAATGGAGGCTGTTACATACGGTTCTGATGTTATCAAAATGTTCCCTGGAAGCCTTCTTGGCAAATCCTTCATTAAGGATGTACACGGACCACTTCCACATGTTCAAATGATGCCTTCAGGCGGTGTTAGCAAGGATAACTTGGCTGACTGGATCGAAGTTGGTGCATTTGCAGTAGGTATCGGAAGTGCCTTAACGAAGAATGTGAAAGATGGAGATTACAGCTCTGTCCAAGCAGTTGCAAGAGAGTTTATGGACCATTTAGCAACACTTCAAAATAAATAATCAAGACCTGCTACATAAAGGAGGGTAAAGCGGATGAGTTCATTTATACATGAAAACTTTATATTGCAAAATGAAACAGCTGTGAAGTTGTATCATGAATACGCTAAGAATATGCCTATTTATGATTACCACTGCCATTTATCCCCAAAGGATATTGCAGAGAATCGTAAATTTAAAAATATAACTGAACTATGGCTCGAAGGTGACCATTATAAATGGAGAGCAATGAGAGCACATGGGATTCCTGAAAAGTATGTTACTGGTGATGCCGATCCGAAGGAGAAGTTTGAGGCTTGGGCTAAAACTGTTCCATATACAGTTGGAAACGCTTTGTATCACTGGACTCATATTGAGTTAAAAAACTACTTCGGTATTGAAGAATTATTAAACGAACAAACATGGGAAAGCATTTGGAACCGTTGTAATGAATTGTTGCAGCAAGATGATTTTTCTGTTCGCGAACTCATCAAACGCTCAAATGTAAAAGTAATTGGCACGACAGATGATCCGACGGATGATCTTATGTATCATGCGCAAATCGCTGAATTGCCTGATTTCCCAGTGAAGGTTCTTCCTTCATTCCGACCTGACAAAGGATTGGAAATCAATAAAGCTACATTCGTTCCATTCGTGGAGACTCTTGAAAAGGTTGCTGACAAATCATTAGCAACTTATGCGGATTATATTGCGGCTCTATTGGATCGAGTTCAATATTTCCACGAAAAAGGCTGCAGAATTTCTGACCATGGCCTATCAGAGGTTCCATTTGCTGAATTCGATGAAAGCGAATTAGATGGAATTTATCAATCTGGTCGTAGCGGTAAAGCTGTAAGCCTAGAGGATGAAAATAAATTCAAGACAGCCATCATGATTGCTCTTGCAAAGGCCTACACAGAAAGAGGCTGGGCAATGCAGCTTCACTTTGGTGCAATCCGCAATAACAACACAAAAATGTTCAAAAGATTAGGACCTGATGCAGGCTTTGACTCCATCAGTGATCAAGGCGAAGTAGCCGCACCATTAAATGCGCTGCTAGACGCGTTAGAAATCAGGGATTCCCTGCCTAGAACAATTGTGTATAATTTGAATCCTGTTTATAACGAACTGATTGGTACAACGATTCAAAACTTCCAAACAAACGAAGAAGGAATCGCGGGTAAAATCCAATTTGGTTCTGGTTGGTGGTTCAATGACACTAAACCAGGCATGATTCGCCAAATGACAGCTTTAGCTGATCAAGGATTATTAAGTCACTTTGTAGGGATGCTGACAGATTCACGTAGCTTTATCTCTTATAGCAGACATGAATACTTCCGCCGCATTCTATGTAACTTAATAGGTACTTGGGTAGAATCTGGCGAAATTCCAAATGATCCGGCATTGCTGCAAAACTTAATTGAAAACATCTGCTTTAATAACGCTAAGAACTATTTTAATATAGATCTTCAATAATTTTTAGGAGGAAACTTACTATGGAAATGTCATTCCGTTGGTATGGAAAAACTGATAGTATTCCTTTGGAATACATCCGTCAAATTCCAGGTATGAAAGGAATTGTAACAGCTATTTATGATATCCCGGTTGGTGAAGCTTGGCCGATGGATAAAATCGAAGAATTGAAAAAGACTGTAGAAGATGCTGGTATGCACATCTCTGTTATCGAGAGCGTACCGGTTCATGAAGATATCAAAATTGGTTTGCCAACTCGTGACAAATATATCGAGAACTACAAAACGACTTTACGTAACCTTGGTAAAGCTGGTATCCCAGTTGTGTGCTACAACTTCATGCCAATCTTTGACTGGACACGTACAGATTTAGAATACCGTCTTCCAGATGGTTCTACAGCTCTTATCTTCGAAGAAGAAGTAGCTAAGAAAATGGATCCACTAACAGGTGAACTTTCTTTACCAGGTTGGGATTCCAGCTATAAAAAAGAAGACCTGCAACAATTATTTGATCACTACAAAAATGTTGATCATGAAAAACTTTGGGAAAACCTTGAGTATTTCATTAAAGAAATTATTCCAGTTGCAGAAGAAGCTGGCGTAAAAATGGCAATCCACCCAGATGATCCGCCATTTGATATCTTTGGATTACCACGTATCATCACAAACAAAGAAAACCTAGAAAGATTCGTTAACCTATATGACAGCCCATATAACGGTTTAACAATGTGCAGCGGTTCACTTGGTTCTCACCCAAATAACGATTTCCCAGAAATGCTTCGTTACTTTGGTAAGAAAGACCGCGTAAACTTTGTACATGCCCGCAACGTTAAATTAACAGGCGGAATGTCATTCGAAGAAAGTGCTCACCCATCTGAGTATGGTTCTGTTGATATGTATGAAGTGATTAAAGCAATGAAAGACTTCAACTATGAAGGACCAATCCGTCCTGACCACGGTCGTATGATCTGGGGCGAAACTGGTAAGCCTGGTTACGGTTTATATGATCGTGCATTAGGTGCTACTTACCTAATTGGATTATGGGAAGCAGTAAATAAAAATAATCGCTAATGATTAAAATAAGTCGATGCGAATCTTCCAAGTAAGAATTCGTATCGGCTTATTCATATAGAAGGAGAGTATAGAAATGAAGGACAACATCAAAGAATTTGTTAAAACAAAAGACTTTTTAGTATGCGTTGATTCCGATGGTTGCGCAATGGATACGATGGGTGTAAAACACGAAGAAGCATTTGGACCGCGTGCAGTAGATGTATGGGAGCTTCATCACATTAAAGATCGTTTCCTAAAAGTATGGAATGATATCAACCTTTACACAAGAACAAGAGGAATCAACCGCTTTAAAGGGGTTGTCGCTACTTTCGAAGCTTTAGAAAAAGAAGGCATTGAAATGCCTGATATCACTTCTTTCAAAAAATGGGCTGAAACAACGAATGAACTTTCCAATCCATCACTTGAAAGAGCGATTGCTGAAACAAATGATGAGCAATTAAAGAAAGCTTTAGAGTGGAGCCATGCGGTTAATCGTACGATTGAGGAAGAACTAGCTGGAAATGATAAACCTGTTGAAGGTGCTAAAGAAGGCTTAGCAGCTGCTAATAATGTAGCAGATGTAGCGATTGTATCATCAGCAAATGGTGCAGCTGTACTTGATGAATGGACAAGACATGAACTAAACGTACATGTTGATGTCATGCTTGGACAAGAAGCTGGTACTAAAGCTTACTGCATAGAGCAATTGAAAAAATTCGGTTATGAAAACACTCGTGTATTGATGATCGGTGATGCTCCTGGAGATTTATCTGCTGCTGAGGTAAATGACGTTCTTTATTACCCAATTCTTGTTGGTAAAGAGAAATTCTCTTGGGATCGTTTTCAAAACGAAGCTTTGGCTAAATTCTTAGACGGCAGCTTTGCAGGAGAATACCAAAAACAATTGATTAAGGAATTCAACGATAACTTAAAATAAGGTTTGGAGGAAGTCCAGATGATTCAAAAAATTGCTAAAAACATCCCAATGCCAAAGGTTGATCTAAAAGCAAAGCCATATAATCTATCTGATGAAGATATTAAATGGGTTAAAGATACAATCGCTGGAATGACTACAGAAGAGAAGATCGGTCAGTTATTTATTAACCTATTCTTCTTTGGTGATGATAAATTCAGCGGTAATACATTCACAAACAAAGAACTGCTTGAAAAATACCATATCGGCGGGGCTCGTTATATGGGGGCTACATCCGATAAAGTACAAGCACTTATCAACGAACTTCAAAAGGATTCCAAAATTCCATTACTAGTAGCAGCGAACTGTGATGCAGGCGGTAATGGTGCGGTAAACGATGGTACATATGTGGCCTCAGCTGCTATGTGTGAAGCTTCTGGTGATGAACAATTATCCTTTGATGCCGGTTATGTAAGTGGTCGTGAAGCGCATGCGGTTGGTGTTAACTGGAACTTCGACCCATGTGTGGATATCCTAAAAAACTGGAGAAATACAATCGTAAATACTCGTGCTTACGGTACAACTGCTGAACCGGTTATCAAGCACACAAATTCATACATTAAAGGGTTAACAGAAAGTAATGTTGGTGTTTGCATTAAGCACTGGCCTGGTGATGGAACAGAAGAACGCGACCAGCATTTAGTCATGGGCGTAAATGAATTATCTGTAGACGAATGGGAAAAATCCTTCGGTGAAGTATACCGTAATCATATTGAGAACGGTGTACACTCTATTATGGCCGGTCATATTGCTTTGCCAGAATATCAAAAAGCATTAGTACCTGAATTAGAAGACCGTGATATCTTGCCAGCTACGTTAGCGCCAGAATTAATTAATGGTCTCCTAAAAGGCAAATTAGGCTTCAACGGTCTAGTCTTGACTGATGCATCTCATATGCTTGGTATGACAGCAGCGATGAGACGTGAAGAATATGTACCGCAATCCATTGCAGCAGGCTGTGATATGTTCTTGTTCTTCAACGATATTGATGAAGACTACAACTTCATGTTAAATGGTTACAAAAATGGAATCATTACAGAAGAACGACTTCAAGATGCATTAGAAAGAATCCTGGGCTTTAAAGCGACACTAGGCTTGCACAAAGCGCAAAAAGACGGTTCCATCTTCCGCAATGAAGAAGACTTAAAAGTAATTGGCTGTGAAGATCATATCGAGCGTGCTAAACAAGCTGCAGATAAAGGAATTACGCTTGTTAAAAACACATTGGATCAATTGCCAATTCGCCCAGAAACACATAAACGTATTCGTCTGTATTTCTTAGAAGGAGAAAAAGGCGGCATTTATGAAGGCGATGACAAAACTCTTAACTATATTGTGAAAGAGCTTGAAAGCAGAGGCTTTGAAGTAACCGTTAACGAAGGTGACACTCGTGTTAAAGGCCCAACATTAAAATATCGTGAAGAAGTAGATGCAGCTCTTGTATTTGCCAATGTCATCGGTTATGGTGCAGAAAACAACTACCGTATCAGATGGAAAACGGCTATGGCAAACGAGATCCCTTGGTATGTACATGAAGTTCCAACCGTATTCGTATCATTGAACTTCACAACACACTTAACTGATGTGCCAATGGTAAAATGCTATATTAATGCATACAAAGATACTGAAATCACAATTAAAGCGGTTATTGACAAGATCATGGGTGAATCAGAATTCCATGGTACACCAAATGAAAACGTTTGGTGTAATAAGTGGGATACAAGACTATAATATACGGTCATTGATATATTGAAATTATATTCAGTCCACGAAAAACATGCGGATCTACATGCTTTAAGCATGCGGGTCCGCTTTTTTAATGGTTCATTCTAACTTTAAGATAATAAACTTCAATGAATTAACACTAAAAGTATAATAACTCCGGTAACATTTAAAATTACTTTTTATGAGAGAAAATAACATATGTTTTTATTAATAAGAACTAAACAAACTATGTTCCAAATCTTCATAGTTTTTTTCTAAAAACCCAGCCACCAAGAAAAAATCACAAAACCCACCAAGAAAGAAAAAATTTGATAATATAAGATTAAAAGTGATGTCTAATGTAAGAGGTGAGGGGAATGAACAGAGGATTCTTATTAAAACAAAAAGCATTTTTAAAGCTTTATCTACTGGAGATTGCTTCTCATCCAAGGGACTATGGTTCCATGGTGTTAAATGATTTAAGAGAAAAATTTAAACCATTTGGCTATTCGCCAACCCATACGGAAATTTATAAAACCTATAAAGAATTGTATAAAGCCGGATTCGTAAAAAAAAGAACCGAAATACTCGGCGATCCGCAAGAAAATGTTCAAGAAGTTTTTATTTATTATTTAACGGATAAAGGGAAAGAAGAATTAGAAATTTACCGAAAGTTAATGAAAAAAGAGCTGGAACGTTCAATCGGCATACTGCAGGTTGCTTTAGAGGATCATTTTGGTCCAGTTAAGAAAATATAAGGGTCAGGATTCTAAATAAATAGCAAAATAAAATTAGGTTTCAACAGGCAGACTGATTTGCATAGCAAGTCGGTCTGTTTTGCATGTATAGAATGAATTACACCTTAAGTTTACGTATTTATGATTTAAAGGGATGCAAATGAAAATTTGAAAAAAGATCCCTCCTATTAAAAAAACATAAATAAATCGATTCGAATTAAAATACATATATAGTAATGGGATAAAGATGTTCAATTTAGTTAGCTCCCAAGAATTCGTTTGTTTATAAGTATAAAAAGCACTAATAAACGAAATATTAAGTTGTGATTATTAAAATGGTTTAAGGACAATTTATTCTCACTTGGCAATTGCTTTATTTACTGAGGGGGTGCTAAAGATGATCATACAGGATCACGATTTCACGATGGGCAAGTTAACTTCTTTATTGGTACTCTTACATAACAATGAAGCGGGAGAAATGATAAAGAAGCAGTTAAACATGGAAAATTGCCGGTATACTGTGGGAAGTATAGGATCTATCGACTTGAATAAAGTCATCTCTGTCATTGAAGCAAGTGCAAAAACAAAGGGAATTATAAATTCGGAATCCTACAATGAACGAAATACGTTATATCATACCATTTTAGAGGCAGTACAAGGAGTCGGCAGAGGGACCATTCAAGTAGGTGACTTACTTAAAAAAGTTGATTTAACCTATGGCATAGTAAGAGGTAAAAATAAAAAAATAAGCACGGGCAATGAATGGATTGGTGTTTGCATTTATGGACGGTCTGATTCAGAGGAAAAAGGGATTGAACAGGAAACATTAGGCCTTGGTTTTAATCATTTATAGTCAGCGCTATCTGTCACCCTATTCAGAAGACTTCACCAGGAATAATTTTTCCTAGTGAAGTCTTCTTTTTATATTTTTTATGAATAACATGTTTGATCAAGGCAGGACCATGTGTATGGATGGTTAAAAAAACAGAAACACAATCATTTTATCGGTAATTTAAAGGGAATATCTAACTGTTGATGAAAAAGTATTATATGCAGTGATTTTAAGTAGCTAATGAATAAAGATTCTAATTGAAAAAATTACACATTAAGTTAAATGGATGGAGGGGATTTTTACTTATCTAATTTGAAATAGAGTGTATCTTGTTTAGGGAATTGAATCTGGGCTTTTTATGTAATTGATCATAAATTAAGGTGTACTTTCACCATCCTATACACCATCCAAACTAGACCGCCAATATAAAGATTTTAGTAAAACTCTACATAATCTTTTCTCAAAAATCAAATAGACAACAGGATTCTATTTATTCCAAAACAGAAATTTGTAGTTGTAAAATCAAAAAATGATAAAAAAATTGGAGGTGGAGAACAAATGAGAAAAGAAAGTGTCAAAGAATTAGCGGAGCAATCCGTTTTGCCGATTATTGTTTCACCAATGTTTATTATTTCTACTCCTGAAATGGTACTTGCAAGCTGTAATGCCGGGGTTATTGGTACTTTTCCAACTTTAAATGCACGAACTGAGGAACAATTGGAGGCATGGTTTCAAGAAATAAAGGATGGACATGTAAGATTACAGAAAGAACATAGAAACAAAAAAATAGCACCCTGGGGAGTAAACTTAATTGTTCATTCTACTAATCATCGTTATGAAAGTGATTTAGCGTTAATAAAGAAATACCAACCACCTATCGTAATTACGTCACTTGGAAAACCGGTAAATGAAGTTAAAATCGTCCATGAATATGGCGGGCTGGTTTTTTCTGATGTTATAAGCATTAAGCATGCAAAAAAAGCAGCTGAGGCCGGAGTAGATGGATTAATTCTTGTTTGCAATGGCGCGGGTGGTCATGGAGGGACGTTGAATCCGTTTGCCTTTATAGCTGAAGTTAAACAATTTTGGAATGGAATTATTATTTTGGCAGGTTGTATATCAAACGGACAAGAAATTCTTGCAGCAAAAGTGCTGGGTGCTGATTTTGTTTATATGGGAACTCGGTTTATCGCTTCTTTGGAAGCGGTTACTAAAGAAGGGTATAAAGAAATGTTAATTGAATCGAATGCCAGCGATATTATTTATACGAATACCTTTAGTGGTGTGAATGCAAATTACCTCACACCAAGTATCAAAAAAGCTGGTTTGGATCCAGCTAACCTACCGGGGAAAAGCGAAATGAATGTGGTTCGTCAACAAAATGAAGCAAAAGCCTGGAAGGATATTTGGTCTGCAGGCCAAGGAGTAGGGTCGATTAAAGATATTCAACCAATAGAGTCTATTATTAAAACTTTGCAGCAGGAATATGAGAAAGCATTAGACATATTACCTTCAACAGCAGCTACTAAGTTATGAATCTAAAAAAAAGTTATTTGATTTTCAAGGTGAATTTTAAAGGAGGAACCTCTAATGAGAGAAGCGGTTATTGTGGAAGCAGTCAGGACTCCAGTCGGGAAAAGAAAGGGAGTATTTAGTTCAGTTCGTCCGGATGATTTACTTGCAGGAGTTTTACGTAAACTTACCGAGAAAGCTGGTATTTCAAGTGGTCTGGTTGAAGATGTTATTATTGGTTGTGTTTCTCAGGTTGAAGAACAAGCCATAAACATTGCAAGATCAGCTGTACTGATGGCCGATTTCCCAATCCATGTACCTGCCACAACGATTGATCGTCAATGCGGCTCAAGTCAACAGGCGGTTCATTTTGCTGCACAGGCTATTTTAAGCGGTGATATGGATATTGTAATTGCAGGTGGAGTTGAAAGTATGACTCGAGTGCCAATGGGGTCAAATAGGTTACATGCAAAACCAAGTGAAGAACTGTCTTCGCGTTATGAATTAATTAACCAGGGGTTATCTGCAGAGAGAATTGCTGAAAAATGGGGATTTAGCCGAAATCAGCTAGATGAATTTTCAATTAGAAGTCATCAAAAGGCTATCCGGGCACAGGAGGAAGGACGTTTTGAACGAGAAATCATGCCAATAGAAGTAGTTAATGATGACGGGACTAAAACTATAGTCACTCAGGATGAGGGACCGCGTCGTGAATCCTCAATGGAGAAACTGGCCAAACTACCAACCGTCTTCAAAGAAAACGGAGTCATTCATGCGGGTAACGCGAGTCAAATGAGTGATGGTGCTGCAGCGCTTCTTATTATGTCAAAAGAGAAAGCGACCCAATTGGGATTAAAGCCGCGCTTTAAAATTATCTCCAGAACAGTAATAGGCTCTGACCCAACCTTAATGCTTACAGGTCCGATTGAGGCTACTAAAATGGTATTAAAAAAGAGCGGTTTAACCATTAATGATATGGATTTATATGAGGTAAATGAAGCATTCGCACCTGTTCCTTTATGCTGGATGGAGGAGTTTGGAGCTGACCCAGAAAAATTAAATGTTAATGGAGGAGCTATTGCACTTGGTCATCCATTAGGAGCTAGTGGCGCTCGCGTCATGATTACATTAATGCATGAATTAGAACGGATAGAGGGTAGGTATGGTTTACAGGCCATTTGTGAGGGAGCAGGAATGGCGAATGCTACTATTATTGAAAGAATAATAGAATAAAACATTGATTATTTGGAACAAAAGAAGGCATAAATCAGATTTATGCCTTCTACTCAATTCACTAATTTTTATTTTTAATGTTTTATCTGTATTAATCTAAGATTGTTAACCACATGGTTCGGATGTTTCATTCCCACCATTACTGAGCTAATGTTTTGCTCTCCCAAAATGGAGAGTAAATAATCGTCTGGAGTACATTCTCTATCAATTAATTTACCTAAGTTAAATGGAGGGCTGGTCACTGTAGTTAACCCAAATTCCTTCGCGGCATCTAAAACAGTATGAAATTTTTGATTTACTTGTTGATTTCGTCTTGTTTTGGCATAGTGAGTGATTTTGTTATAGGGGAATTGTAGAAATTTGAAATGATGATTTACTCCAACAACTTTTACTAAAGTTTGCATAACTTTCTCCAATGATACATACCCTTTCTCTTTAGGATTACATAATAATCCAACCCAGGATGCAAACCTGTAATAACGAATATTTCCCCTGGATACTTGTTCCTCATAAAATAAAAAAAGTGATTCAAGCTGATGATAAAAAGCTTCTTCTCCTAAAACCACCATTGAGAGTTCGGGATTATGTATATAATGGATGTCAATGGTATTTATTCTGAGATGCTTCTTACTTTGTTCGATTGCGAACTGATAATAGGAAGGAGCCAAAACGTGTCGCTGATTTCCTACGATATGTAAATCGGCTTCTTCAACTATTGCTGCATCTAGGAGTATTTTCTGTAAATAATCTTTAGGTACAAGCCCTGCATCATTATCTCCTGGGATAATTCCGGCTTTTGTAGAAATCACTATTTCCTCGCGATTTATTGTTCCATTATCAATTAAACGAGATAAAACTAAGCCGATGTCACGTTCTGATCTCATTCCTCGATAGTTAATTGCTGTATCTACAAAATTGATACCATTTTTCAATCCATATTCAATCGAAGTTCGATAAAGTCTAGAGTCTGTTTCATCCATACTGCCTAAATGTGTGCCAATGGCGATTGGAGAGACTGAAAAACAAGAAAGTTCTCTTTTTATAACTCCATGCCTATCTAAATATGCAGAAGTAGCTTTTGAAGTTGCAGAACCATTATTCATTAGAATCTCATCTTTATTCAACTTCCCAACCCCATCCTCAGAATATCTTTCTGCGTACTTATTTCTTTATCTTTGAGTAAGAATCCTTCCTAACATTTCAATTTAACCGATAATCCAGCTGAATTCTTATATAATTCAGCCGATTCACTCAATAATTCACCGATACTCCCCAACCTTGTAATAAATAATAGAAGACCCCCAAACCGAATGATTTGAGGATCTCTAATTATCAATTAATCTATCATTTTACTTCCAGTGACTAATGGTAGGTCAGGCTTGGAGGCCCATTCATTCATGGAGCCATCATACACCGCGACATTTTGCACACCTAATTTTTCTAGTATTAAAGCATTCCAGGTAGCAGCGATTCCGCCACCGCAATAGGTGATTACTTTTTTATTGGAATCAAATACACCGATATCCGCAAAGTTATCCTTCAATTCTTCATCAGAAAGAACATTTTTTGTTGTTGAATCAGTATGGCATCCGAAGAATACATTGGCACTGCCGGGTATATGGCCTTTTCTCAGATAACTGTTAGTTTCACCGCGAAAATCCTCTGGAGAGAGACTGTTGATTAGAATAACCGAATCATCATCTATAGATTTTAAAACCTCATCCATTGTAACTAATAAATGATCTCTTCTATAGCTTGTAAACGAAGCTTTTGGATAGGATGTCTGATCAGTAGTAACAGGACGACCTTCTTCAATCCATTTTGGCAAACCTCCATCCAAAATAGCAATATTGTCTAAGCCCTCATATTTAAGCTGCCATCTTAAACGAGATGCCCAATATGGAGCAAAAAATGGAGCCCCAACAACCGCTCCTCGGTCATAGATTACAGTGTAAGTATCCTGATCGCCGATTCCTAATTCTGAAACCTTTTCTATGAAATAATCTCTATCAGGAACAGTGAATGGTAAATCAGAAGCGGAATCAGATAGTTCATTTATTAAATCTGCATACACCGCCCCAGGTATATGTTCATGTTCATATGATTCCTTACCTGATGAGAGTGTGATACTGCCATTTTCTAAGGGTTTCATAAGAGTAGTTACGTCTATTAATCTTAATTTAGGGTCATCAAGTCGGCTTGATAACCATTCTGTAGAAACAATAATAGGAATTGTTTGCATGTATATTTCCTCCTATATAAGTTATTCTGTTAAATATATAATAATTTCTATGTAAATACTATGAATTAGCTTTTTATCTAACATCAGTGACAATTTAATTTAGATCCCAATAACTATCAGGAAAGTCTATAATTATTTGACACTGTTTATGAAAAATTGATATTTGATGCCTTTCTAAAACATTGATACGTAACATACTTATCTCAACGGGAGATTGTCTCATAAGCTGTCAAACAGGGAGTCTTTCCTTCATTTATCTTTCGTAAAAGTATCATTAAAGAAATACATATAAAATGCATTACGTTACAAATACTAGTCCGATAAATAGAATTCTGTACCTGAAAGTTTTTAGGTTTGATTAAGTAGTTTGATAATAAGCGATTCTAGGGTTCATTCGTTGTTTGGATAATCTTATATTGCGATGGTATGTATACTTCGAGAGAAAATATCCATCCACCGCAAGTGATTTACTTATAGTATCCGGTGGACAGATAGTTGACTTTTTACCGTCATATTAAGAGATTCGTGGTATTTACATATGTCTAGATAATTAATAATTAGCAACTATAAGCTAATATACTAGATGTAGGGAAAGAGGCAAAAGTAAAAGTAGGAAAAATGATTCCTGTAGTATTACCAAACGGACTTGCTGATAGGACCCACATTAATACATAACGACCATTATTTAAAAGCATAATTGTCCAGCGTCTATCACAGCCCACCCCAAAAGTTGTTCCAGTTCCTGAACCAACCCATGTACCTGATGTTAGAACCTCTTGGCCTTTTGACGGGTTTTGTAGAAGATATTGATACATATTAATCGTATTCTGTGAAGGTGGGGGTGTGCCCCCAGTTGGTGAACCACCTGTGCCGGGCATTCCAGTATTGGTATTCGGCCATCCTGTTGATGTTCCAGGCCATCCTGGAATAGGAAACGGAAGATTGGGAAGCCCGGGGATTTGTCGATCATAATATTCCATTAATATACACTCCTAATTCAATTTTTTATAGGCTAACGACAGTATATTATTTGGTTTGATTAAGGGTGTGGGCAATAATTCTTTAACATTAAATATACAATCATGGAATAGATTGTTTTGTTATAGTTGAATGTTTGCTTTTGATTGGATCGAGAATAAATGGAGTAATCGGTTAGTGTGTTAAACTAGAAGATATCAGTAGGTTTGTTATTATTCTTAAAAGAGCTTTTGTTAAAGATAAATGTTGTTTTTACATTGAGTAGAGTGATTCTTCCATAAATTAATAAATTGGATGACTGATAATGGTATGAAATATACTTGGCCAGTATGAGTCGATTAGGATATATATTTTGTTTATACTGAGGAATGGATGGAGGAAAAAGAATGAAAAAATTATTATCAATGCTTATTTTACCAATGACTATTTTTCTGACGAGTTGTTCGACAATAGAGGAAGTGTCAAATTCTTTAAATTATGTTACGGAGGCTACGGATTACATCGATGAAGTAAATCAATTTGCAAATGAATTACCAACTGTAGCAGAAGCAGCAATAAACGATTTAAATTCAAAAATTCAATTAGAAGAGTTATTAACAGAAATGCAAAATGAATTAGAAGAATTCAATATACTTGAAGCACCGGCTATGTTAGAGGATATCCATAATCAAGTGGTAGAGCATAATATGGAACTAGCAAGTGGTATTGAGTTGTATTTAGAAAATATAGAGGCAGGCACATTAAGTTCAGAATTACTTTCGGAAATTGGTTTATTGGAGGAAATCGCTGTTTATAATGATCTGTTAAGCCAAATTAAGAAATTAAGCGAATAAAATAATATTCTACTGAGGCGCTACAGGATTTAAAATCCTGTAGCCAGTTTTTTATTGTACTACTATCAGTCCGTTGATCCAGGAAGGATTTATGTTTTTTTGTTAAACCTCTTATGGAGATAAAGGGGCACGTTAATGAAAAAGGGTATAGATGATGGATTATCGAATATTTATATTAAATACTAATCTTTCTTAGGGGTGCTATGTTTGAGCAAACAAGATAAAATAGGGGAAATATCGATTATTTTAAAGAGGAAAATAGTAACGGCCGTTGTTAGTAGTTTAATATTTTCCCTTATCTTTTCAATACCAGCGGGTTTTGAAGGGGATTTATTTTATAATTTATATTATATGAATTTTATGATTGTTATTACCTACGGGGTTATGACATCCATATTTAGTGACTGGTTTAGCAGGAAGCTTTCAAAAAAAGGGGTAATTCGTGAAATTGCTTCCTTTTTATTTCATGTTGTTTTCGGATCAATGTTACAAGTTTTTGGTCTTATTTCTGCCATCTCATTCTTTATTGTTGACCGTTTATTAATAAGGGTGAAGATCGGGTGGATGTCAGTTTTTATTGCATTATTAATTGTAGTACTAGCTTTTCTATTTCTGATTAATCGGTAGCTAAAATAAGCGAAGCAAACTTAATGGTTATAGATTCTAATTATTTACTAGTAGCGTAGCTTTGATAAAATTAAAGGAACTGCGATCTGTACTGAAACCCCAGTTAGAGTCCAATCTAACTTCTTGGGTTCACATCAGATCGCAGTTTCTTTTGTTATGGTCTATTGGTTAGCTTAGTGATCATTATTTAAAATGATTAATAAGATTTTTCAAGATTGATTTATCGAAGGCAAATACTTCGGGATTTTTATGATAAAATATTTAAATATAATAACAATATTCAGAACTGTAATGATGGAGGCCTATTCTTTATGGAACAATATCAAATTGTATATAATACCTTAACTAAAATGAATATTCCATTTGAAGTAGTTGAACACCCTCCTGCTTGGACAACAGCTGAAGCAGACAAATATATTGATGGGAAAGAAGGGGTGCGCACTAAAACGCTCTTTCTTACCAACAAAAAAAAGAATGCGTTTTATTTAGTTATAATGGATGGAGCAAAGCGTCTTGATATGGATCATCTTGCTACTATTCTCAATGAAAAACGGATAAGCTTTGGTTCTTCCGAACGGTTAATGAAAAAAATGGGGTTATCTCCTGGTTTTGTTTCTATTTTTGGATTGCTAAACAATGATGAACACGACATAAAAGTCTATTTAGATAAAGAGATGCTCTCAGAAAGATTAATAACGTTCCACCCTAATGACAACACTAAAACTCTATTTATGTCTACAGAAGATATGTATAAATTTATAACTACAATCGGGTATGAGTACACGATAGTTGAACTTTAATAAAACCAACCAAATTTAGTGAATGATTAAACTTAAATAATCGAGTGTGTTTTAAATGCAAAAGCACTAAATAAAAAATTAACATAAATTTGGACTAGTAGGTTGAAGTCAAAAATGTAATCATGCGGTTTAGACGGTAGTGATAGTGAAGTTGGATCAATTAGAAGATATCGATTTAGTTTGAACTTGGACAGTACAGTCCATACGCCGATACAATAATATTTAGGCGGAGGAATATATGGAAGCGGTTAGGAAGGGAATGGACAACCCTCAATCCTGCATATGAAGCTATAGAGAAAGATAACTTTCACAGTACAAACTATGCTTCTATTTCATAAATCCATACTAATATCAACCCTACCTCCATCAACAAAAATGGAGGTTTTTTTATTGACAGTTAAAAAGTTGGTAAAGTATGGTCGTTTGGATAGATGCCGGTGCTGACACACTTACTGGCAAGAGGAAACAGATTTATCGAATTGGTTTTAAAACAAAACGTGAAGCGCTTAATTAAAAAGGCGAAGGTTCCATGCCACTTCATAATCTTAGGCATATTCATGCAAAGATTCTTATTAGGAGGCGAATCGGTTTATGGAATATTAATTTTACTAAAAATAGAAAAAAGGCTCAAACCCTTGATACCATTAGGTTTAAGCCTTCTTGTAAAGTGTGATCCCGACTGGGTTCGAACCAGCGACCCCCACCCTGTCAAGAAGAGGGTTAAATAAAGACCTGTCTGTTATCCCTGCGATAATTCATTCTTGACGGTCATGATTTCATCTTCGGTTGCAGGCTGTGCTGGTTTATAATAGCCTCTTTGCTTAGCCAGTAAATAGACTTGATATTGTCTTTGTTCATCTTGATTTCTCATATCTTGAACCTTTTGTCTTAATTCCTGATTTTCTGTCTGTGCAATAATAGACGCATAACCTGTAAGACTACTGTTTAATCCTGATAAATAATCATTAATCATTTCTTTTTCCTGCATGACAAATCCTCCTTTTATAAAAATTTCATTAGGTCTTCTTTATGATTTCTTGCGTCTTGAGCATCTTTTTGTAGCTGTTGTATGATTTCTGGGTCTGTACATTGCTGTGCATAATAATCAAGCTTAGTGGCTAGGGTGCCATGCGAGCCGATCATATGACGCAGGTTCTGAAGTTCTAATTCATTTAAGTTTGGCATATTATCACTCCTCAATAAAAATACACTCCTACTATCTGCTAAAACCACATAAAATATGCATTTCTAAAAGGTTGTTGATCTTATCAGTGAATCACTTCACTTTACTTTTACACGAACAAGTTATCCTACAAATATTGACACCATATTAAAATTGTGAATAATTAAAAATAGATAGCAATTAGCACTCGATATTCATGAGTGCTAATTGCCGGATATTCTTTCTTTACAGAACACGATGGAGGGGAAAAGACGAAAATGGAAAAACAGCAATTTAAAGCAGAATCCAAACGATTATTGGAAATGATGATTAACTCAATTTATTCTCAGCGCGAGGTGTTTTTGCGTGAACTTATTTCAAATGCCAGTGATGCGATTGATAAACTTTACTACAAGGCATTAACAGATGAGTCCTTAACATTTAATAAAGAAAGTTATTACATAAAAGTAAGTGCAGACAAAGAAAATAGAACCTTATCCATCTTGGATACTGGTATTGGGATGACCAAAGAAGAACTTGAAAATAACCTTGGTACGATAGCTAGAAGTGGATCTTTAGCTTTTAAAAGTGAAAATGAATCAAAAGATGGCCATGATATTATCGGACAATTCGGCGTTGGTTTTTATGCAGCGTTTATGGTAGCTGATAAAGTGACAGTAATCAGTAAAGCGCTTGATTCTGATACCGCGTATAAATGGGAATCAGAAGGTACGGAAGGATATACGATTGTTCCATGCGAAAAGGAAACAATCGGTACTGAAATCATTCTTACGATTAAAGAAAATTCAGAGGAAGAAGATTTCGATCAATATTTAGATGAATATAAATTAAAATCCATTATCAAGAAATATTCCGATTTCATTCGCTATCCAATCAAAATGGATACCGTAGAGAAGCACCTAATTGAGGGCAGCAAAGATGAATATGAAAATATTATTGAGGAACAAACCATCAATAGTATGGTTCCGATTTGGAAAAAGAATAAAAGTGAATTAACGGATGAAGATTATGAAAGCTTCTATCATGAAAAGCATTACGGCTTTGATAAGCCGCTTAAACACTTGCATATCAATGTAGACGGAACAATCCGTTATAATGCAATTCTTTACATCCCTGAGAATATTCCTTTCGATTATTACTCCAAGGAGTTTGAAAAAGGGCTGGAGCTGTATTCAAACGGTGTTCTGATCATGGAGAAATGTGCTGATTTACTTCCTGACCATTTCAGCTTTGTGAAAGGGATGGTCGATTCAGAGGATCTATCACTGAATATTTCAAGGGAAATGCTGCAGCATGACCGACAATTAAAGCTTATTGCAAAAAATATTTCGAAAAAAATTAAGAGTGAGCTTCAATCATTATTAAAAAATAACCGTGAGAAATACGATTCATTCTACAAATCCTTCGGCCGTCAAATTAAATTTGGCGTGTATAGTGATTTTGGAGCAAAAAAAGAAGCTTTACAGGATCTGCTAATGTTCTACTCTTCCAAAGAGAAGAAATTGGTGACTCTTGATGAGTATGTGTCGAGAATGCCAGAGGATCAAAAATACATTTATTATGCAACCGGTGATTCCTATGAAAGAATAGAAAAGCTTCCTCAAACAGAGCTTGTTCTAGATGAAGGGTATGAAATCCTGTACTTCACTGAAGATATTGATGAGTTCGCCGTTAAAATGATCATGAACTATAAAGAGAAAGAATTTAAATCTGTCTCCAGCGGAGATCTTGGTATTGATCGCAATTCTTCAGACAAGCAAACAGATGAACAAGAAGAAGAAAATACTGAGATATTCAATTATATGAAGGAATTACTTACAAACAAAGTGAAGGATGTCCGGGCTTCCAAACGTTTAAAAACACACCCTGTTTGTTTATCCGCTGATGGAGAAATCACGATTGAAATGGAAAAAATCTTGAATGCTATGCCTGATAATCAAAATGTGAAGGCAGATAAAGTATTGGAAATCAACACAAATCATGAAGTCTTCCAATCTTTAAAAGCAGCTTATGAACAGGATAAATCCAAGCTGGATTTATATACTGAGCTATTGTATAACCAGGCCTTATTAATAGAAGGACTGCCAATCAATGACCCAGTTGAGTTTACAAATAATATTTGTAAAGTAATGGTTTAATCATAACCTTAAAGCATCAGTCTACCCTAGGAGATGGGTAGACTGATGCTTTTATATATATAGCATCTTTTCCAGCTCTATTATATATAGGATATTAGAATAAATTTTTGTTCGTATAAGCACATTGTAGATGTGATGATACAGAAGGACAAGTAGAGGAAGGAGCGTATACAGCAGTTAAGATAACCATCGTATAAATATTCTCTGTACCATTCATTATAGAAGATTAGGCCTTTGCATTTTGGGTGATTTCCATCATTTTCATAATTGTAATTTTCTTTATACAGGAAGGTATGAATAATGCATTTTAATAATCCAAAGAAATTGTATCTAAAAGATAAAGTTAAACTACATAACAAATTCACTGGACTAATTTAATATCTACTGTAATAACTTTATGACTTTCCTCTATTCTATTGCTAGAAGAACTTGGTTTTTTTATTGTAGATATTGAAGGAATCTATTTACAAAAAAATGACAGCGCTTTCTTGTTGAGTGTAAATCACCAAAGGAGGAAAAGTCTTTATGAATAAGACTGCCCATATAATTTCTCATTCTCACTGGGACAGAGAGTGGTATTTACCTTTTGAAAAACATCGTTTTTACTTTATCAAACTCATGAATAGTATCATTGAGCAATTTAAGAAGGATGGTAATACATTTAAATCGTTTCATCTTGACGGCCAGACAATCCTTTTAGAGGACTATTTTGCAGTCCACCCTGAAAATTTTGAAATCGTAAAACAATTGATTGAAGATAAAAAACTTTATATTGGTCCTTGGTACGTGTTGCAGGATGCTTTCTTAACCAGTTCTGAAGCTAATATCAGGAACTTACAGATTGGTTTGTATGATACGGAAGTCTATGGCCATGCTTCAAAAATTGGTTATTTTCCGGATACATTTGGGATTTATGGACAGGCACCTCAAATTCTGAAACAGGCGGGCATTGATACAGCAGCATTTGGGCGTGGTGTTAAGCCTACTGGCTTTAATAATACAGTATCGGATACACCAAACTTTGAATCCCCTTATTCCGAGATTGTTTGGAAATCGCCAGACGGTTCTAGTGTTTTAGGTATTCTTTTTGCGAATTGGTATTCGAATGGGAATGAAATTCCAGTTGATGAGGAAGAAGCAAAGGTATTTTGGGATAAAAAAATCCAGGATGCAGAGAAATATGCCTCGACTAATCAATTATTATTCATGAACGGCTGCGACCATCAGCCATTGCAAAAAACAATACCGCAAGCAATTGAAACAGCCGGTGCTCTATATCCAGATTATACATTTAAACACTCCAGCTTTGCTGAATATATACAAGCATTAAAAGTCTCACTTCCCAATAACCTGCAAATCATTGAAGGTGAGCTTCGCAACCAGCGAACAGATGGCTGGTCTACCCTTGTCAACACGGCATCAAGCCGTATTTATTTAAAGCAATGGAATACGAGGTGTCAAATATTGCTGGAAAAAGTCGTGGAACCACTTGCAGCTATTAACCTTTTGGCCGGAGGGGATTACCCGAGAGAATATATCCGTTTTATGTGGAAAACACTGATGAAGAATCACCCACATGATAGCATTTGTGGCTGCAGTGTAGATGAAGTCCATCGTGAAATGGTCACACGTTTTGAAACAGTTTCGCAGATGGGAGATGTATTTGTTAAGGAACTTGCTGCTGAGATTGCTGAAAGAATTGATACATCTGAAACACCGGATGGCGGGATCCCACTCCTTGTAATTAATACAACCGGTTGGGAGAAAAATGAAGTAGTCATAAAAGAAATCGATCTGGATAAAATATTTTTTTCTCAAATGGATTTTAAAGAAATACCAAATTATCTTAAGGAAAGAGAATTACCTTATTATAAACTCGTAGATAATCAAGGAAAGGCAATAGATTATTACCTTGAAAAACCTGTTATTGAATTTGGATATGATTTACCAGACGATCAATTTCGACAGCCGTTTTTTGCTAAACGGGCTAAGCTATCATTCTTCGCTGAAGGAATTCCTTCATTTGGCTATAAAACGTTCTACCTTTTACCAGAAAAGGTTCCAGCACATCTAGCTGAAACAAGAGAAACTGAGAATGATAGATTTGAAATGGAAAATGAGTATGTTCATTTACATTTTCATGGAGATGGAAGTTTTGATTTAATGAATAAACTAACGGAAGAAGTATTTCATCATCTTGGTATATATGAAGACACTGGTGATATTGGAAACGAATATATGTTTAAGGAAACAGAGGGGCATGCCTCCATCAATACAAAGGGGATAGCAGCCGAATTTTCATGGTTGGAACAAAGTAAACTCAAAACTGTACTCCAGTATACTCATACGTTATCAATTCCAGCATGTGCGGATGAGCGATTAGCCTTAGAAAGGAACCAATTAGTTTGGCATAAAGAACGGGAGGCAGGTAGATCTGATGAAATGACAACAATTACTTTACGAACTGTTGTCACACTGGCAAAAGGAATGAAAGGTCCGGTTTTTACGCTGACCATTGATAATCAAGCAACAGACCATCGTCTCCGTGTGCTTTTCCCAACTGGTTTAAAGACAGAAACTCACAAAGCAGATAGTATATTTGAAATTGTTACTCGTCCCAATAAACCAGAAAAAGAATGGGATAATCCTAGCTTTTGTCACCATCAGCAGCGATTTAGCAGTATAGCAGATGAGCAAATGGGCTTAACCGTGGCAACCCATGGTCTTCAAGAATATGAAATCCTGCCAGAAGACGGTACGATCGCAATTACTGTTCTCCGTTCGGTAGCTGAGCTCGGAGACTGGGGATATTTTTCGACACCTGAAGCACAATGCTTAGGAATCCAGACAGCAGAGTGGCAAGTACTGTCACATGAAAAAGATGTGATTAAATCACAAGCTTTTGTTGATGCTTACCAATTTAAAGTACCTCTTGTTATTGTTCAACCAACTATACATAAAGGTTCAAGGCCACCAATACATCAATTTGTACAATCTGAAGACAAGGGACTAGCATGGTCCTCTATGAAAGTAGCGGAAGATCGTGATGATATCATGATTCGCTGGTTTAATCCTGGTGAAAAGAATGCGATACTAAAAGCATCTATCAAAGATTATCAATCGTACAAGAGTAATATCTTGGAAGATTCAACAACTTTGACAGAAAATCAATATGAAGCAGGAAATGCAGAAATCATTACACTTGGATTTAAAAGAAAAGGATAGGGTGTGAATTGATGATAACTATTCCTAAATCAATGCAGAGACTTATCAAACATGTAAATGACTTTTTTCCGGAAGACGCAAAATTACAAAGAATGTTTGAGCAATGTTTTGTTAATACGTTTACAACGACTTTAAAAAAACAGGAAGATGGCAAAACCTTCGTAATTACCGGTGATATTCCGGCAATGTGGCTCCGCGATTCAGCTGCACAAGTAAGGCCCTATTTACTGGCAGCAGAAGAAGATGAAGAATTAGCGGATTTAATCGAAGGAGTAATTCGCCAACAGTTTTCTTTTATACTTCATGATCCGTATGCTAATGCTTTTAATGAAAGTGCCAACGGCAAAGGTTATCAAACCGACATAACAACGATGACCCCACATATTTGGGAACGAAAATATGAAATTGATTCTTTGTGCTATCCAATCCAACTGGCTTACCTATTTTGGAAGTCTACAGGACGTACTGCGTTTTTACAAGAATCGTTCCAGGATGTTATGAAAACAATTCTTCATGTATGGAGAACGGAGCAGGATCATGAAAATCATTCACCATACCGGTTTGAACGTGCAGAAGTTCGTCAGTCCGACACATTAATACGTCATGGAAAAGGAGGACATGTTGTACCGACCGGAATGACATGGAGTGCCTTCCGTCCAAGTGATGACGCTTGTACTTACGGGTATTTAGTGCCCTCTAATATGTTTGCAGTGGTAGTACTTGAATATGCAGCTGAAATCAGCAATCAAGTATTGAACCTACCAATATTAAGCAAAGAATGTCTGAATCTTCGCAATGAAATAAAACAAGGAATCGAAACTTTTGCCAAGTTCTCTCACCCAATTAACGGTGACATGTATGTATATGAAACGGATGGTGAGGGCAGGGTCAATTTAATGGATGATGCGAATGTTCCAAGCCTGCTGGCTGCTCCTTATTTAGGATACATGCCATATGAAGATCAAGTATATGCGAATACACGCCAATTTATATTAAGTAGGGATAATCCATATTATTATGAAGGGAAATTTGCAAATGGAATCGGAAGTCCACATACACCTGATCATTATATCTGGCATATTGCACTTGCAATTCAAGGAATGACGACAACGGTTGAAGCCGAAAAACAAATGATTTTAGACTATTTTAAAACAACTGATGGCGGAACGGCGTATATGCATGAGGGCTTTAACGCCGATTGCCCAGAAGAATTTACAAGAGATTGGTTTGCTTGGGCTAACACAATGTTTAGTGAATTTGTATTAAGTTTAACGGGGAAAGCGGTAAAAGGAAGCCCGCTTTATCATCAGTTGATTAAAAATCAATAAGTATCTTGGGGAAGAATTTTCATTTGAGGGGATGAAGCAATGAAAAAAGTGCCATGGATCATTGGTGTTTGTGAGTGGATTTGGAGAGTAATTTTAGTCAATTGGTGTTGGTTTGCGTTTACTATCCTTGGATTAGGCATATTCGGATTTTTCCCTGCGTCTGTGGCTTTATTTACGATATTAAGAAAATGGATTAGAAACGAAACGGATGTACCTGTTTTAAAAACATTTAAGCAGATTTATTTTCAAGAATGGAGAAGAAGTAATGTAAATGGCTTGATTTTCTATGGCATCGGACTTTTCCTATTTATTGATATTCGAATAGTTGACCAAGTAATGACAGGGTTTTTGGCTAGTTTTCTTTCTATCTTCTTATATATTCTTGTATGCGTGTTATTACTGGCGATTGGCTACTTTTTTGCAATCTATGCTCATTATGAACTACCAAATAGGGGATACATTAAACAGTCATTTCTGTTTGCGGCGACCAGCATGCCTTCTACTATACTCATTTTGATTGGCCTTATCCTGATTGGCTATATGATTAATGAGTATCCAGGTCTTATTCTATTTGTGTCTGCAGTAGCGCCTGCCTTTTGGATGATGAGAATCTGTCTTAGCCGATTTACAGCTTTAGACAGTCAAGTAAGTAGCAATAAAGGTTACTAAAACAATCTTTAAGGAGGAGTTTATTTTGAAATTGCATATTAAGGGAGAGGTAAATTCAGTACAAAATGGTATAGAGATTCTGTCTAAGCATCTAAATATAGAGCTTTCCACGGAAGGGCATCCCATTCAGGTGAAAAATGAAAGTGGACAGCTTAGGATTGCTAATCAAAACGGTAGCGGAGAAATCAGCTATGACCAGCCAGTACATTTTTTTCGTGCTTTAGGTTTGTGGATTGAGAATTATCAGAAAAACCATGAATTTGATATATCAGAAGACCCGAATTTTGAAATGAGTGGTGTAATGCTTGATGCCTCAAGGAATGCTGTCCCAACTGTTACTGAATTGGAAAAGCTGCTGCAAAAAATGGCAATTATGGGACTTAACACATTGATGCTTTACACAGAGGACACTTATGAAGTTAAGGAGCATCCTTATTTTGGTTATATGCGAGGACGATACACAATTGAAGAGCTAAAATCATGTGATAATTATGCCAATAAACTTGGAATTGAAATGATTCCATGTATCCAAACATTAGGGCATTTACGGGAAGCGCTGAAGTGGAACTATGCATCTGAATTTAGAGATACCGATGATATCCTATTGGTGGATGAGCCGAAGACTTATGAATTTTTGGAGAACTGTATCAAAGCTGTTTCAGAAGCTTTCAATACGAAACGTATTCATATTGGAATGGATGAAACTTTCCAGTTAGGGCTTGGGAGGTATTTAGAAAACCATGGTTATGTGAATCATATCGAAATTATGAACCGCCACATACAAAAGGTTGTGGCAATTACCGAAAAATATGGCTATAAACCAATGATATGGAGTGATATGTATTTCCCTCTATTCTCCAAGGATAGTAAATACCATGATGAAAAAGGTCATATTAGCGAAGAAATTTTAGCTGGAATTCCGGATGTAGACCTTGTCTATTGGAATTATTATCGTAAAGAGCAGGAGGTATATGAAGAATATATCCAACATCATAAAGATCTAGGTCGCCTACCAATTTTCGCTGGCGGTGCATGGACATGGAATGGAATTGCTCCGAATTATGGAAAAGCAATTGCTACTACTGAAGCAGCTATGGCAGCTTGTAAAAAAGAAGGAGTTAAAGAAGTCTTTGTTACACTCTGGGGTGATAACGGGGCAGAGACACCTTTCTCAACAGCATATCCGATTCTTCAATTATTTGCTGAACATACCTATCACCAAGTAGTAACGAATGAACAAGTCGGCGACCGCTTTGCATTTTGCTGTCAAGGACACTTTGAGGATTTTATGATTTTGAAACACTTGGATGAAACGCCAGGAGTCATGGAGAATAATATGAACACATCCATGACTTCGAAGATATTATTATATCAAGATATTTTAATCGGTCTCTATGATGAAAATGTTCGAGATTTAGGGCTTGGCGAACATTATAATAAACTAGCTTCTGAGATTGAAAAGGCTAAACTTCATAATCCTGATTGGGAGCATTTATTCGACTTTTATGGGCAGCTGGCTAGAGTGTTGAGTGTGAAGGCAGAAATAGGCCTTCAGTTAAAGGAGCTTTATGACAAAAAGGATGTTGAACAGATCCGTTCATTCTTGCCTAAACTCGATTGGATTCAAACTAACGTGGACCTGCTCCGTCAAAAACATCGTGATATTTGGTTTACAGCCTATAAACCATTCGGTTGGGAAGTTATTGATATCCGCTATGGGGGTGTTATTACAAGAATTGACACCATAAAATATCGTCTCAATGAGTGGCTTGATGGAAGAATTGATCAAATTAATGAATTAGATGAAAAACGACTGCTTCACGATGGACCTTGGGAGATTGTAGATGGATTAGTAGGTGGGAATATATATCATCGAATTGTCACTGCTGGTAATTTTTCAATCTAAAACATAGGAGTGAAAACATGTTTTTAACCGAAAGAAAGTTTGAAGCACGTATTCATGAACTAGGGGAGTATCGTTACCGTGACTGCTATGATATTCCTCAATTTAACACCTGTAGTGACAATGGTAGGATTGGTGCCTTTCCACCATTGAAATACGATGAACATCATCAAATGAAGTTAGGCGACTATTGGAAGGGACGAGATAATTACATGTGGATACATGCTAATATCGATAGCCACCTCCCATATAATGATAAACAAATTGTCGGACTATTTTCTTTTGGTAAGACAGGCGGAGGAAATAACTCTGGTTTTGAGTCCTTATTATTTATTAATGGAAAGCCCGTACAAGGAGTAGATTCCAATCATGAAGAAGTTCTATTCGACCAAGAAACGTCGCAAGGATCCATACGATTAGATTTTCGATTATGGTCCGGCTTTGAAGGCGGAGGCCCTCCTGTTGAAAATGAATTTAAACTCCAAATCGCGAAGATTGGCTGGCTGGATACTCATATTGATGATTTATACTATACCCTTTTAGCTGCTTATGAGGTATTAAAAGAAAGCATGGAAGCAGATTCTCATTATTCGTTTTTAAAGAAAATGATTCAGGACGCTTTATTCCGAATTAATTGGACTGAACCAGGAAGCCTTGAATTCTATGAATCATGTTATAAAGCGGAGACCAATATAAAAGAAACTCTTAGATCAGTGGATAAAAATTCAGATATTACGATACATGCAGTCGGCCATACACATATCGACGTTGCCTGGCTTTGGCGGTTACGGAATACGAGGGAGAAAGCAGCCCGATCCTTTTCAACGGTACTAAATCTAATGAATCGGTTTCCAGAATATCACTTCTTGCAAACACAACCGCAGCTCTATGATTATATTAAAGCTGACTATCCTGAAATATACGAGCAAATAAAAGAGAGAATTGCAGAAGGTCATTGGGAAGCAGGAGGAGCGATGTGGCTGGAAGCTGACTGTAATATCCCCAGTGGTGAGTCCCTTGTCCGTCAAATTCTTTTTGGGAAGAATTTTTTTAAGGAAGAGTTCGGCATCGATTGTGACTTTCTCTGGTTACCGGATGTGTTTGGGTATAGCTGGGCGTTGCCGCAGATATTAAAAAAATCTGGAATCAAAACGATGATGACCACTAAGATTAGTTGGAATCAGTATAACCGTATGCCGCATGATACATTTTATTGGAAGGGGATTGATGGGTCAGAGATATTAACTCATTTTATCACTACACCTGAACCTTGGAACGAGCAGGACTCGTGGTTCTATACATATAACGGCTACATTACAGCGAAAACAGTAAAAGGGATTTGGGATGCTTACCGCGATAAGGATTTATCCAAGGACCTTCTACTATCATACGGGTACGGTGACGGTGGGGGTGGCGTTAATCGCCATATGCTTGAAATGCGCCGCAGATTCGATCAGCTGCCGGGAATGCCGAATGTGAAAACATCCGGGGCAGGAGAATTTTTTGAAAAACTGCACGAAAATGTAGAAAAGTCCGATGGTTATATCCATAAATGGGACGGCGAACTATATCTTGAATATCACCGTGGAACCTATACTAGCCAAGCATTTATGAAAAAGATGAACCGTCAACTGGAGCTCTTATACCGAAGGGCAGAATTCCTATCCTCTTGGTTATCTGACAAGGGAGAATGGCTAGGATTTGACCGACTTAAGGATGGTTGGAAGATTATATTAAGAAATCAATTTCATGATATCATCCCTGGCTCCTCGATACATGAAGTATATGAAGATGCGATGGAAGAATACGCTGAAGCACTACAGATTGTTCAACAAGTGGAAGCAAACATTATTAGTAAGAACGTTGAAGAGAAGGGACAGTCTGCGATTTTATTTAATGCTACTCATTGTAAGGATAAAAGGAATGTATTCGTGTCTCAATTCGCACAATTTAACGCTGGGGTTTGGACAGATAGAGAAGGACATGAGTTAAACCATCAAAAGAGTGAGAATGGGTGGTTAATTGAAGTGAAAAACCTACCTTCTTTTGGTGTAGCTGTCTTAAATTTTGAGCCGGATGAAATAATTCCAGCAGCTTCTAATTTTATTTATCATAATAGAAAATTAGAAACGGCATTCTACCAAGTTGAATGGAATGAGTATGGTCAGATGATCAAAATTTACGATAAAGAAACAAATCGTAATATTTTAGCAGATGGTCAAAATGGAAATGTGTTGCAAATCTTTGAAGATAAGCCTCTTGCACACGATGCTTGGGATATTGATCTATTCTATCAAGAAAAAATGGAAGAAATTCGTGATATTAGTACATTTAAAGTGGAGGAAAATGGTGAGCTTTTCTTTAGCCTTCTTGTTACTTGGAAGTATCATCATTCGTCCATTACTCAACGAATCAGATTTTATCATAATGATCGACGGATTGATTTTATAACTGATGTTGATTGGCATGAAAAAAGGAAGTTGCTCAAAGCATCGTTCTCTGTTGATATTCGGTCTACAGAAGCTACTTATGATATTCAATATGGTAATGTAAAGCGTCCTACGCATTGGAATACCAGTTGGGATATGGCAAGGTTTGAAACTGTCGGTCATCAGTGGGCCGACCTATCAGAACCAGATTTTGGAGTCAGTTTGCTAAATGATTCAAAATACGGGTATGACATCAAGGAGAACGTGATGCGTTTAACTTTATTAAAATCGGCAATTCATCCAGATCCTCAAGCTGATCAGGGGCAACATTCCTTTACTTATTCTCTTTATCCGCATATAGGAGATTGGAGAATAGCGAAAACAGTGGAAAAAGCTTGGGATTTAAATGCACCGGTTTTATCTACAGAAGGAAAATGGACGAGAGAGGAATCTTTCTTAGAAACTGATTCGGACCATATTTGGATAGATGCTATTAAGCCTGCTCACGATGGAAAAGGGATTATCGTTCGGATTCATGAATATGAGGGGCGCAGGGGTACGGTATCATTGAATTTCCACACAGATAACTCATCATGGATTGAGACGAATTTAATGGAAGAACCTATCGGTACAGAATCATCTGCACCGATTAAGATGGAAATTTGGCCTTATGAAATAAAAACAATCAGAATAACATAATCAGAAAAATGAACGGTTTGATCATTCTTTCCGTTCATTTTTGTATTTATAAAGCCAATTCGCTTTTACTATTTGGCTTAAGCAACTACATCAATAACTTCAAGTTTTAGGTAAACTTACATTGTTTAAAAATTTATTAAATTACGTAAAAGTTGTTTAGTAAATAAAAAAAAGTAAAATAGCATGAAAATTACTATCTTAAAATTATGCCTCGTTAACCTAGTTGTAGGTTAAGCCTTAAAAATTACTGGAAGATATTGTTTTATGTCTTTTAGTGATTTATCTTTTAATCGATTTTGTTATTCTTTGTGGTTATATAAAAAGTACTAAAAATATTTTGTTTCTAAGTTTTTTCCAGTTAATCCTAAATTAGTCAACTATAAATTAAGCTCTATTCCCTATAAAATATAGTTATGAAAGTGCTTACATAGTTTGAAGGGAGGTAAAAACACTTGAAAAGATTTGCACGTGATCTATATAAAAATCGAGTCTGGCTTCTAATGGTCCTGCCTGGAACCATTTGGTTATTGGTATTCTCCTATTTACCTATGTTTGGACAAGTATTAGCTTTTAAGAAATTTCGAATCCATCCAGACGGTTTTTTTGCAAGCGTTATCAATAGTGAATGGGTAGGTTGGGATAACTTTAAATATTTGTTCAGTACAAATGATGCATGGATTATAACAAGAAATACTCTCTTATATAATATTATCTTTATTGTTGTTGGGCTTATTGCTGCTGTGGGAATAGCCATTTTGCTTAATGAGCTAGTGAATAAAAAGCAATCAAAAATTTATCAAACTTCTATCCTTTTCCCACATTTTATTTCCTGGGTTATTGGCAGCTATTTTGTTTTTACTTTCTTAAGTACTGATCATGGCCTAATGAATCATGTACTCAGTTGGTTCAATATTGATCCCATTTCATGGTATAGCGAGTCAAAATATTGGCCATTTATTCTAGTATTTATGAGCTTGTGGAAAGGTATAGGTTACGGCAGTATCGTATATTTAGCATCTATAGTTGGAATTGACCGAACATATTACGAGGCAGCAATGATTGATGGTGCTTCAAAATGGAAGCAAATAAAACATGTTACTTTACCAATGCTTAAGCCATTAATGATTATTTTAACCATTATGAATATCGGAAAGATCTTTAACTCGGACTTCGGATTGTTCTATCAGGTACCAAGAGATTCCGGAGCATTGTATTCGGTTACAAATGTTATTGATACATTCGTATACCGAGGTCTTATGAATCTTGGGGATATCGGTATGAGTACAGCAGCCGGTCTTTATCAGTCCGTTGTAGGTTTTACCCTTGTCATGATTACGAATTACATAGTCAGAAAAATTGATGAGGAAAGTGCATTGTTTTAAAGTTTTTTTCTTCGGAAAGGAGGGAGAGTCGCTCAAGCGGCTAACTTTATGGCTAAACTAGAGCAAGATCCAGCACCGGTTGTCGTTTCACAATCGATGGGAGAGCTAAAAGGGGATAAGAAAAGGAAAAAGTATCGAGACCCCCAGCAAATCTCCCCTGTCGTAAACATAATTATCAGTGTGTTTCTGGCAATATTAGCATTCATGTGTGTATTTCCATTTATCTATGTCATCATAATTTCTTTTACAAGCGAAGAAAGTATTGTAAGAAATGGATTTCAGCTATTTCCAAAAGAGTGGAGTACTGATGCATATCTTTATTTATGGAGTATGAAGGAACGATTATTCCGTTCTTATGGCGTTACCATTCTTGTTACTATCCTCGGGACCATTATAAGTGTGTTAATGATTACCTTTTATGCTTACGCTATTTCAAGACCGCAATTTAAATATCGGAAATTCTTTACTTTCCTAGCCTTTTTCACAATGCTTTTCAGCGGCGGTCTAGTACCGACTTATATAATTGTTACTCAATTTTTAGGATTGAAAAATACAATTTGGGCATTAATTTTACCGCTTGCATTGAATGCTTTCTATATCATCATAATGAGGACATTTTTCCTGAAATCAGTTTCCGAATCAATATTAGAATCAGCGCGAATTGATGGAGCTAGTGAATGGAGGATTTTTTTCCAAATCATCTTTCCACTGTCATTACCGGGTATTGCCACAATTGCATTGTTTAGCACATTAGGTTATTGGAATGACTGGTTTACGGCTTTGTTGTATATAGATAATCCGAATTTAGTGCCGTTACAAGCATTACTAATGAAAATAGAAGCAAACCTTGAATTTATGAGGCAAAATTTAGATGTTGGCTCAATACAACAAAGTTTATTTGATACGATTCCACAAGAGTCAGCTAAAATGGCAATGGTTGTTATCGCCACGTTACCAATAGCAGTTTCATACCCGTTCTTCCAAAAGTACTTCATCAGCGGACTAACTATTGGCGGCGTTAAAGAATAATATAGAAAGAGGAGAGAGGTATGAAGAAAAAATTTGTGATTCTATTAGCACTAGTTCTATCGATTGGAACAATCCTATCTGCATGCACCAGCAAAGAAAGCTCAAATGAGGAAAACGGCGGAAAAGATGGAGACCCATACGAAATTAAATGGTACACCATCGGAACACCTCAAAAGGATACGGATAAAGTATTCGATGAGGTAAATAAGTACCTAAAGGAGAAAATAAATGCCACTGTGAAAATGACTCAAATTGATTGGGGTGATTGGGCTCAAAAATCGCAAGTTATGATCAATTCAGGTGAACAATTTGACATCATTTTTACAAACGGAACCGATTATGTTCAAAATTCCCAAAAGGGTGCATTTATGGCTCTTGATGATATGTTGAATAATGAAGGAAAAGAGATGAAAGAGGTTATTGATCCTCAGTTTTTAGAAGGTATCAAGATTGATGGTAAAATTTACGGTATTCCTGCTAATAAAGAGGTAGCAAGACAAACGGTTTATACGTTTAATAAACGACTTGTAGACCAATACAACTTCGATATTTCTAAAGTGGGTTCTTTAGAAGATTTAGAGCCAATGCTGAAAACTATTAAGGAAAAAGAATCTGGTGTTACACCAATGGCTACATTTAAAGCATTTTTACGCTATGACTATGTCTTTAATGGTGAAATGCCCTTTGCATTCCCATTTGAAGGGGAAACAGATCAAGTGATTAATCCATTTGATACAGATGAAGCTATGAATATGTTTAAAACGATGCATAAATATTATAAAGCTGGCTATCTAAAAGAAGATGCTGCTACAAGTAAAGACACATGGCCAATGGATGTGGAAAATTGGTTTGTACGTATGGGTGGATCACAGCCATATGCTGATTTACTTTGGTCCCGTTCAGCTAAATACGAGGTTGTGTCTGCACCTGCTGAACCGCCAACCATTGTAAATGACTCTGTTTCTGGTTCAATTCAGGCCATTTCGGCTACATCTAAAAATCCTAAAAAAGCAATGGAATTCCTAAATTTGCTTAATACAGATTCCTATCTTCGTAACCTCGTAGATAAAGGAATTGAGGGCACCCACTATAAGAAAAACGAAGATGGAACAATAGAAGATCTTCCTGCACGTATCGACAGCTATAATATGCCATCCTATTCTTTAGGAAACCATTTCATCCTAGACCTATACAAAGAAGATCCTAAGGATAAATGGGAGAAATTCGAAGAATTTAATGCTTCTGCCGTTAAATCACCAACCCTTGGTTTCAATTTTAATAGTGATCCAGTTCGCTCAGAGCTTGCTTCGATAACGAATATTTCGAAGGAGTTTTATCCGGCGCTTGGAACAGGTTCAGTGGATCCGGAAGAATATCTGCCTAAATTCAATAAAAAATTGAAAGAGGCTGGAATCGATAAAGTATTAAAAGAAATTCAAAAGCAATATGATGAATGGAAAAGCAAACAATAATAAACATAAAAATCAAGCTGGTGCATTCCAGCTTGATTTTATTTACCATACTCCTTTTTAACCTAATAACCTAAATATTGCTATTCGATGTTATAATTAACATATATACAATTTGTATACTAAAGGATTCTAATATGAAATTTAAAGAACGCTTTACGCAAAATGTATTTAATAGACTGTTTTTGATATCCTCTATCACTATTGTTGTAACCGTTATCATTTTATTTGTTACGGTTTCAAATTATTATTCCGATATTATTATTCAAAAGGAAGTTAATATTAATACACGGACATTAGAAAGAGTAGAAGATTATTTTTCATCCAAGGATGCAGATATTAATAGAGCTATAAGAGATCTTTATATAAATGGAGAAATGATCAATGATATAACTTTCGCTCTCAACAATGGTTATGGAAAATACTTGGAGTACCATTTAGATAGATTTTCGAAAAGTAAATCTTTTACTCCTAATAATATTGATATCTATTTTAATGGTTATTTTAGTCAGGATAGTGATTTAAATGCCATTAGTTTACGTTCATATGAGAATCAATCTATTGAATATTTATTAATCAATAATAATGTCCGCTGGAATAAAAGCGTAATTGACCTTGGTACAAATGCAGATCCTTCTCTTTCTCAGGGAATACCTAACTTAAACAGGGATGGTTTGCTAAAAGAACGAAAGTTAAGAAACACAATAACAAAAAGAATCATACTGAATAACCCAGTAACACTGAAAAAAATTGGTGAAATATCATTTTACTACTCAACAGAATGGTTAGACAAAATGTTAAGAAAGCAAGAAGGAGCACCAGTATCTTTCTTTCTTATTGATAGAAATGGAGAAATTGCTTATTCGGTTAATAAAGGTATCCCGATTGATATGATTAGGGAAGTGAAACGAGAAACAAATGAGACGAAAATAGAGTGGAAGCAAGAAAACTATCACATAAACACGATTGCTAATATGGGGGAATTTACTTACATAAGTGTTATTCCCGATAAAGGATGGCAAAAGCTGACGATCATTAGAGGGACTATGTGGGTTGTTATTTGCTTTCTTATTTTAGCTGCTATTTTAATAACTTTTTCTTTTACCAGGAATTATTCCCGTCGAATTCAAAACATCGTAAAGATAGTTCGTAAGGTAGAAAATGGTGATTTGAATGCACGAATTCCGATATCAAAGCAAGAAGATGAATTATCGAAGATATCTATCAATATCAATTCGATGTTAACAGAGCTAAATAAGTATATTGAACAATCCTACCTGTTGAATATGAAGCAGCAGCAAGCCGAATTAAAAGCCCTTCAGGCACAAATAGATCCGCATTTTCTATTTAACACACTTGAGGCCATCCGAATGGTTGCAGTTGTAGAGGGTTCTAAAACATCCAGTAAAATGATTTTTCATTTATCTAAGCTTTTTCGTTATACTTTGGAATCTAAAGATACCGTACCGCTTTACACTGAAATCAGATATGTTAATCAATACTTGAAATTGATGCAATTTAAATATCCAGATAAATTAAGTGTGGATATCAACATTCCAAATGAAGTGGAACAAACAATGGTACAAAAATTAATATTACAGCCAATAATTGAAAATTATTTTGCTCATGGTTTCAAAAAAAATCAATTTAATAATGAATTATTAATCCTTGCCCACCAAGTAGGTGAAAAAATAGATATCATCGTGAAAGATAATGGCAAAGGAATGTCTGAAGATAAACTAGACATCATTGTTCAACATATTAATCATGAAGAAGGTGATGGTGTGAAATCAATCGGATTAAGAAATATTCATCAACGTCTAAAGCTTAAATATGGGGACCAGTTTGGAATTTCCTTGACCAGCATCAAAGATCAAGGTACAACGGTTAAGTTGTCTATTCCTGTGCAGGAGATCAAACATGTATAAGATACTATTAGCAGATGATGAACCGATTATCACAAAAGGACTAAAGGCCATAATAGATTGGGAGGATTATGGATTTGAAATTGCCTATACTGCCGAAAGCGGGGAGGATGCTCTTGCTTATTTAATTAATCATCCAATTGACATTCTTATCACGGACATTTTAATGGGCGAAATGTCTGGCTTGGATTTAGTTGAGGAAGTGAATAAAATAAAGCCTGAGATTAAGAGTATTGTTTTAACAGGTTATCAAGAGTTTGAGTATATAAAACAAGGATTATTGTTAGGCATTGAGAATTATTTGCTAAAACCAGTAGATGAAGAAGAATTATTAACAACTATCCAAAATACAGGCCGAAAGTTAAATTCGATCGTAAACACCAGGCAGCAGCATGATGAGACAACTCTGTTGGATAATACGTTATGGAACTATTTAACTGGTGAAATAGATCAGCACGATTTTTATGAAAGGTTGTTATTATACAGTATTGAGTTTAATGAAAAGCTTTATAATGTTTCTATATTAAATATTGAGAATTACCAAGATGGAGAGATACTAAACAAAGTTCGTAGCTTTATTGAGGAAAATTATTCAGCACTTTGTCTCTTTAGCCCTTTCCAGGAAATCGTAATCATCTATGGAGGTTATGATGAAGAGGATATATTGAGACAAAATCAAAATCTAGTCGAACATTTACATAAAGAACAGTTAGGGACCGGACTATTTTATTTATCTATGGGAAAGGTAGTCAATACGCTTGATGGATTTGAGGACAGTTTTGCGAATGCAAGGGAAAATAGTTTACTGCAGTTAAATTTCGAACCCAATGTTCTTATTTCCAATAAAAATGCAATGGATCGGCAGGAAGAAATAAAGAGACAAAAAGAAATTAAAGAAAATATCGTGAAAAAACTAATGAATGGGGAAGACGTATTCTTATTGGAGATTGATCATTTCTTTGAAAATTTGACACAGCAGTCAAATTTAATCTCTCCTCAAGTAGTGAAAAAATATACATTTGATTTAATCTGCTATATCCACTATTCCATACAGCACGATGATTTTTCTCAATATACTGCAGCTGTTGAAAGGATTGTCTATAGTACTGAAATCAGTCATATGACAACCATCCTAAAAGAGTACTGTCATGATTTACTCCAAGCCATTCATCAACATACTCATAGTCGAAGTCCGATTGTGCAAAATGTGCTTCAGTATATTCATTCACATTATCATGAAGGTCTGTCATTAAAAACACTTGGACAGCAGTTTCATATAAACGCCATTTATTTAGGCCAATTATTCCAAAAAGAAGTTGGCTTGGTGTTTTCTGAATACCTGAATCGATATCGATTAGAAAAAGCTAAGGAATTATTAAAAACAACTCATTATCGCGCTGGGGAAATCGGCAAAAAAGTAGGATATTCTGATACAACCTACTTTTATAAACAATTTAAGAAAAATATAGGGACAACACCTAGTGAATGGAGAAAGATTTGAATAATCTGGTGGAAGGGAATTGAAGATAAATCGCTAGGCCACTTTCATATCACATGAATTTACCAGTAAAAACGTATCAAATTGATACGTTTTTTTATTGCATCTTCTATTTGAGTATTCTTTATTTTATCCAATGAATCTATATTTTCCCCAATAGGAAGGGACATTTATTATTGCTAAAATTATGAAAATGATTACATATTTATACCAGTACATCCTATTTAGAAAGATGAAGATTAAGATAATTGTTTGAATAAATGTCCATGAACTCTCATAGCCTGATTCATCGACAGGATAAATCTGGATACACGGTAAGGAGAATTTATTTAGAAGAGTTTCTGATAAAAGATAAAGCACTAGGTTTTTTAGAATGCCTGATTTTTGTAATTTGAGTTGTTGGTGCCTGATGGAAAAGTATGATACTGACCTATCATCTGCCATACAATTTGTCTATTAATTTGTTCAATAGGTACCTGGAGGGATATGTAATGGAAAGAATAGAACGATTCATTCGTTATCTAGCAGATCACCAACTTCTAGAAGCTATACCCATTTCCGATTGGCGTACGAAACGTGCGATATATGAGGAACCTATTAAGTATGTATTAGAATCTGAAAGTTCTCCTTTAGTTAATAATGGTGATTGGTTAATCAATTCAGGTACAACTATGTTTCTTGAAAAAGATGTATACATACCAGAAAAATGGAGAAAGCAACAATTTGGATTAAATTTTCTAGTTGGGGCAAAGGGACGACCAACTCATCATGAGGGTTTGGTTTCGATCGATGGCTTGCCCTATCAAGGGATTGATCGAAACAGAAATTATGTGCCATTTAATGATAAAGCAAGGGGAAAAGAAAAAATTAATATCAAAATAGAATTATTTAATCCTGTTCCTCAGGCAGTAGATGAATTAAATCATCAAAATGAACCTGCGGAATATGACCCGCCTTCTCTTTATCTGATAAATGGGTGCTTGGAATTGCCGAATCCAGCAATAAAAAGTCTTTTAACAACTGTTACATGTTACTTTGAGACTGCAAAATTGCTCCCTGAAGATGATTTAATAAGAGGAAAAATCTTCGAAGCTCTAAATGAAGTTCAGTATCAAGTTCTTTTTGAAAAACCTGAATCTTTACGTGAAAGTTTACGGATAAAAGAAATAGAAGAAAAGCTAATTAAACATCTGGCATATTTACCTGGTAGCATACCGGGACAGATGTTAATGGTCGGTCAATCCCATATTGATTTAGCTTGGTTATGGCCGATGAAGGAGGCTGTCCGAAAGTGCAGTCGTACTTTTTCGACGATGAGTACTTTACTAGATGAGAATCCGAACTTTACCTATGCTCAAAGTCAACCTCAAGCATACGCATTTGTAAAAGAATATTATCCTGACATCTATCAGAGGGTTAAAAAGCATATCTCCGATGGCCGCTGGGAAATTGTCGGTGGTATGTGGGTAGAGCCTGATTTAAATATACCTTCTGGCGAATCATTGGTGCGTCAACTCTTATATGGAATGAAGTTCTATAAAGATGAATTCGGTCAACAGCCAAGAATTGAGTGGCTTCCAGATACATTTGGATATTGCGCCTCTCTACCTCAATTGTTAAAGAAAGCAGGATTAGAGTACTTTATGACAACCAAAATGAACTGGAATGATACTAATCCATTCCCATATGATTTATTTCATTGGGAGGGAATTGATGGAACAAGAATTCTTTCCTATTTAAATCATGGTTTGAATGAATATACCCATCCAAAAGAAATTGATAATCACTGGAGGAGCTATAAACAAAAGCAACTATATCCAAAACAAATGCTTCTCTATGGTCACGGGGATGGAGGTGGAGGTGTTACACAAGAAATGATTGATTATATAAACCGCTCTACCTCCCTTCCCGGACTTCCAGCAGTGGTGAATAGTACAGCACACGAATTCTTTGATGGTATTCAACAAGAAGATCCCAATTTGCCGACATGGGTTGGAGATATGTATTTAGAGCTTCACCGAGGGACATACACAACACATGCCCGGAATAAGAAATGGAATCGTAAGGCTGAGGTTCTTTTTCGAGAAGCAGAATTTTGGAGTACTATGGCAGCTTACTTTGCAAACGTTGGTACTGCTCCGTCATTGGAAAAAGGGTGGAAATCACTTCTTCTTAACCAATTTCACGATATTATTCCGGGTTCATCAATTCCTGAGGTGTATGAAAAGTCAGAAGCTGATTACAAGGAAATTTTTACTGCCGGTGAGCATGTTAAAAATAATGCTCTTGTAGTATTAGAAAAGCAAATAAATACGCTGGGTGAAGGAACCCCATTCCTTCTATTTAACAGTTTGTCATGGGCGAGGTCAGAAACGGTAAGAATTATCGGGGGATTTGAATTGGCAGGTAAGAAAGCGCTTAATAAGGATGGTGACTTTTTGCCGTCAGACATCCGCCAGCTGAAAAATGGCCAACTGGAATTATCTATTTATGTATCTGACATTCCTCAACTTGGCTACAAGACTATCTGGTTAAAGGATTATGATAATCCAAGTATAAAAGTGAATGAGGAAGTAGGTAGCCGATGGGAAACTGAATATTATTTAGTGGAATGGAATGAAAAAGGGGAAATGCTCCGCTTGTATGACAAAAAGGCACAACGTGAGGTTTTAGCACCTTGTGCACTAGCCAACCAATTTCAGTTGTTTCATGACCGGCCAATCGTGTGGGATGCCTGGGATATTGATCCAAAATTTAATGACCAGCCTGCTGATTCAATAGTTTTGCTAGGTAAAGATATTCAAAAAGGCGAGACACAGGATTCCATTCGTTTTAAATGGCAGTTGTCAAATTCCATTATTGAACAAGAAATGATTCTTTACCATCATAGTAGTCGAATTGATTTTCATACAAAAGTGAACTGGCAGGAGCAACACAAATTATTAAAAGTAGCCTTTCCTGTTGATATCCTTTGTCAAAAAGCCACATATGAAATTCCATTTGGATCAGTGGAGAGAGCAAATCACACGAATACAAGTTGGGAGAGAGCACAGTTTGAAGTGTGCGGTCATCGTTTTGCGGATCTTTCTGAAGCGGGGTATGGTGTCAGCCTGCTCAATGACTGCAAGTATGGATATGACGTAAAACATAATACCCTTCGTCTATCTTTACTTCGAGCTTCTAAATGGCCAGATCCAACAGCTGACTTAGGTAATCACGAATTTACCTACTCGCTGCTTCCACATGAAGGGGATTGGAGAGAAGCGGAAGTAGTTAAGAGAGGTTATGAATTGAATCACCCTATCGTTTGTGTAAACGCCTCCTCTCATAGTGGGAATCTTCCAAACTCACATTCTTTTATCGATATGAAGAGCAAACATGCTGTTCTCGATACATTGAAACCCTCTGAAGATGGTAAGGGGATCATTTTAAGAATGTACGAATCAAGCGGCGGCAGGGAAGAAGTACAAGTAACATTTGGAAAGTCGGTTTTTTCTGCTGATGAAACGAACCTATTGGAGGAAAAACAAGACGCTGTTCAATTTCAAAAAAATAAATTATCCTCCTATCTTAAGCCGTTTGAAGTAAAAACGATTTTAGTCTCATTCTAATCATCTCGAATCGTCTGCAAAATATCTTAAGCAGTATAGCATATATAAATCAAAGCAATGAGGGAAGAGGAGGTGGTAAAGGGTGGATAATGCGATGGATTCAGCAAAAGAAACAGAAATGATATCAATATGGGTAGAATCATTACTTTCAAAAATGACACTTAAGGAAAAGGTAGGTCAGGTAAACCAAAAGATGTATGGTTGGGAAGCCTACCGAAAAACAGAAACAGGGTACGAATTAACAGAAAAGTTTATAGACCACGTGCGATTTGGGGATGGAATCGGAGTTATTTACGGTTTGTTTCGATCCGATCCATGGTCAGGCATTCATTATGAAAATGGAATTCCCAAAAGTGAAAGTGCTGAAGTTGCGAATATGATACAGCAATATATTAAAGAAAACACACGGCTAGGTATTCCGGTTCTGCTGGCAGAGGAGTGCTCACATGGTCATCAAGGGCTCGACAGTATGATTACTCCTGTTAATTTAGGTGTAGGAGCGACATGGAATCCGGATCTACACGAAGATTTAATGGCGGCTGTAGCGGAGGAAGTTCGGGCAAAAGGGGCTCATATGGCGCTTGTATCAACACTCGATATTTTGCGGGATCCCAGATGGGGACGTTCAGAAGAATGCTTCAGTGAAGATCCGTACTTAGCTTCAAGGTTAACAGAAGCAGTGGTTAAAGGGATGCAGGGAGATAATGGTGAAACTATTCAAGCTGGAAAACTTGTGGCGGTATTAAAACACTTTGCAGCTCAGGGCAATGGAACAGGTGGCTATAATGCTGCACCTGCGTCTATAGGTGAACGAGAATTAAGGGAGATCCATCTGCCTCCAATGATTGCGGCTATACACTCCGGGGCACTTGCTTGTATGGCCGCATATAATGAAATCGATGGGATTCCATGCCATGCAAATGGCTATCTACTCAATGAAATCCTACGAGAGGAATTTGGCTTTAACGGTGCTGTTATGGCAGATGGCTGCGCTCTAGACGATTTAATCAACTTGACACAAAGCAGAGAAAAGGCGGCTGCGCTGGCTCTTGAAAGCGGAATAGATATAAGCCTTTGGGATAATGTATATACCACCTTAGAAAAGGTTATTGAAGATGGTCTTGTTAGTGAAGAACAACTTAATAAAGCCGTTAGAAGAGTTCTGACACTGAAATTTAAAATGGGATTATTCGAAAATCCATATGTTGAAACCAAGTGGGCTGGAATTACTGCACAAAAAGAGGAAATTAATTTAGAATCAGCAAGGCAGTCGATTGTTTTATTAAAAAATGAGGGAATTCTCCCGCTAAAGAACAACTTAAAAAAATTAGCGGTAATTGGGCCCAATGCCAATTCAATCTACAATCAATTGGGTGATTACACTCCGTTCCAACAAGAAGATAATGTTATTACAGTTCTTAAGGGAATCGAAAAGCTTGCAGGGGAGACAGAAGTTGTATATGAAAAAGGATGTGGCATTCGTTCACGGTCTGCGGAAGGAATCGAGAAAGCCGTCAGTCTTGCTGAAAGCTCGGATGTAGCTATTGTGGTACTAGGTGGGTCGAGCGCAAGAGACTTTAAGGCACAGTTCGATTTAAATGGAGCAGTCGTTAATATAACAGGAGAAGAGGAAATGGATTGCGGCGAAAATGTAGACTTAGCTAGTTTAGAGTTAGGCGGTCATCAATTGCAATTGTTGCAGCGAATCATGAAGACAGGTACGCCAACCATTACGATTTTGATACAGGGCCGCCCACATGCGATCCCTTGGATTGCTGGAAACGCCCCAGCGATTTTAAGCGCATGGTACCCAGGACAAATGGGTGGACAGGCAATTGCAGAAATATTGTTTGGACACGTTAATCCAAGCGGTAGATTACCTGTTTCCATCCCAAGATCTTCTATGCAAATTCCTGTATTTTATAATCACAAGGATGGGAATTACAAAAAGGACTATTTTGATATGGCAGGCAGCAGTCTATTCCCATTTGGATTTGGGCTATCTTATACGACCTTTACTTATGAAAATCTACAATGCTCGGAACAGGCTATTTCAGTAGATAAACTTTCAGCTGGACAAATATTTAATCTTTCAGTAGATGTTACCAATAGTGGTGGCAGTGATGGATATGATGTTATTCAGTTATATTTAAAGGGAAAAGAATCCAGCATTACAAGAAGAGTACGGGAATTAAAAGGATTTAAAAAGGTTTGGATAAAAGCTATGGAAACAAAAGAAGTAAATTTTGATATTGGAAAAGAAGAATTGCAAATTTACGGAAATCAAAGGCAGTATACCATAGAGCCGGGAAATTTTGATTTAGAAGTTGGCAATCCTGTTGAATCCCTAAAAGTATCACTTAAAATCGGCTGATGATTTTTAAATTTTTTGGGCAGTTTATTTAGAGATTAAGAGGAAGCCTTTTCTATTAAAACGATTTTAAAGAGGTTAGCACCTATTTTGGTAATGTGTTTATTAGTTATTCTTTTTGAATAAAGAAATACCTATTTTTATTACAAGTAGATAGAAATGATCGTAAACAAAGAGGCTGGGACATAAGTATTTCAGTCAATGATAAATCCGAACTATTAGGTGATATTTTAATAGATATTTCGCCTAATAGTTTGGATTTTTATTTTTTTTCAATAGATTGGTTACTTCTGTATATCATTATTAAACTTAGTGGAATGGAGCAGAAGCCACCGACTCCTGCGGGAAGTAGAGGAAAGGCTGAGACCCCGCAGGCTCAGCTTCCTCCCCGCGGAAAGCGAGTGGAGTAAGCGCGCAATGGAACGAATTTTTCTTCCAACTTAACTCTTTAATAAGTAACAAAGTCGATAAATTAGATTTCGTTCGTCTTTTCAGGATCGTTTATAAGTTATGTCTCATCCTCTTTGTTTTTTGAAATGTAACAGCAATGACTAAAAATACTTTATTACTATCATGTTAGCCATCTTTTTTTCCTATTTATAAGCCGAAAAGCAGAAAATCTTGTGTATAATAATACGTATCGACAAAATTCTCCAAGAGAAAATAGGTTATTTTTTGATATAATCCTATAAGTAAGTTGAAGCAAGAAGAAGGTGGCAGTTATTAATAAGGTTGAAGTTAGAGTTAGACAATTTATAGAGGATATACAGCATCCTCAGCAAAAGAAAAAATTAAATGTAAATGTCTTGGAAAGCCAATTAAGAATACATATAGAAGACTATTTTGATATGGATGGGTATACATTGTTTCACGATGTTATCGAAAGACTCGTTGAAGAAAATATTCTTATACCGATACTAAATAAACAAACAAATGGCCGGCATCCAGCCTTGCCATTATTTTATTGGGTTAATATCAAAAAAGAAATCACTAAATGGGATCGTCTTGAGATGCTTAAGCTGAATGATCGATTTGATTTTTCTTATTATGAAAACCATCCGGAATGGCAAACGGAAGATGAATGGTTCAGGGTGAAAAATCTTTATTCGTTTCTAAAATCAAGTCAGGATAGACAAATTGTTTCGCTGGAAGAGCGGAGCCTTGAGCTTTTCGGGCATGAAAAATTTCTGACTGACTCTGATCTATTCCCTGAGGGAAAGGGATTTCTACAAAGAATTGGCGTTTCGATGGAAGAATTAAAAAGTATGAAGTTTGGAGAACCGTTTGTATTTTGGTTAAAGCCGGGTGTTCAGATAGCGGATATTAAACGAGTATTAATAGTAGAAAATCTATCATTCTTCCATACTTGCGTTCAATTGCTGGAAGAAGAAATATTAGATTACGAACCGGAACTGATTATTTATGGTGAAGGTAAAAAGATAGAAAGGAGCTTCTCCTTCTTCTTTAAACTTTTCCCGAAGGATTCCTCCTATTTATTTTATTATGTAGGTGACTTAGATGCAGAGGGCTACAGCATTTGTATGAGATTGATAGATAAATATCAAGAATGCACCATTCAGCCTGCTTTAAAAATCTACCGCAAAATGCTTGACTGCATGGATCAGGCAAATTCGGAGACAGGACAGGTACGTAATGAAATACACAGGGAACGATTCTTTTCCTGGTTCACGGAAGAGGAGCAAAACAGCTTAAATGAATTATGGGCTACCAAAAACCGAATTCCGCAAGAGGTTTTAACGATTGAAACGTGGAGGAGATGGATGTGAACGAATCGTGGGAAGGCTTTTCTCAAAGGATGAAACGATTGAATCCTTTGTTCGAATTGGGAAAAGGAATGGAAATCGGTGAACTCAAGCCCTATATACAGACTATATTAATGCAAGTTCTACTGACCATGTTCTATCGTGAATTAAATGATGATGATGGCCGTAGAAAAACCGACATTTTACATATGGTTGAGGACAGCATTAAACAAATGAAGCTGACGGCTGATGAAAAGCAAATAGAAAGAATTACGAATGGTCTCTTATTTCAGGGGAAGGAAGAATACAGCAAGCCATTTGAATCCTTATATTTTGATGAAACGAGACAGGTATGGGATACTCAAACCTTTCGTTATGTGATGATGGATGAACTGTATACAAACCTGGAGATGGGTGGATCCATCGTTTATAAATTAACTGATGTTGCACAAGAAATGATTTTTATGAGTCGGGAAATGGCGGAAGAGTTCTCCATTACGATTGAACAGCTATACAGTATGCAGCTGATTAAAAATGGTAACTTCAAAAAAGCGACACGGAATTTAGATCACCTCATTTCGAGAGTGAATCGTTTAATGACAAAGGAATATTCCTTTCAGAAAGAGATGATGAACAACCCGAAAATTCTTCTCCTGGAGCAAGAACACCAGAGAGAGGAAAACAGGTGGGAGATTGAAGAACAATTTGAGGAGGAGAAAAATCATTTCCGTACCATCTCGTCTATGATTGAAAAAGCGAAACGTACGGAAGAAAATGGATTGGTTCAAAAAGAATTAATTCTTCTCCATGAAAAAATTGAACATACCAGACAGCTTCATGACCGGTTTGCAAAGCTGGTTATTCAAAATATTTCATATGAGATGAAATTAAAAGCAGAAAATCCTTCTCTATTTTGGGAAAACAGCCTTGTTTCATTCCGGGAGCATATTTATGAAAACTGGTTAATGAAAGAGGGAATTAAGGATTTCGATTTGATTGATCAAATTATTGGACCGTTGTTTTCACCCAAAAATGAATTTATTCTCCCATTGGACTGGATTTGGATGGAACAGGAATCGGCGCATACTCTCCAAATAGAAGATACGAATCAAGATGAGGATGAAGAAGAAGAATTAATCAAGCGAGTAACAGATTGGTCCTCTGTTATTAAAGCATGGAAATATGTATTTGAGTATTTACAGCAATATGGAGAATTTTCATTAGCGGATTTAGCAGATATGCCTATGGAAGTACAGGATCAATGGTTTGAAGAAAGTGAAACGATTGATTTATGGATGTTGTTTGATAAAAAACCTCTCCAAATCATGTCTCCGACAAGGAAATTGGAAACATTGACGGATGAACGTGAAATCCTCCTTCATCGATTAATGAATGAATATCCACAATTTTTATCATTGGAAGGCCGTCATATTTATACGGAGTTTGATCATCGATCAGATCCAATCTATTGGTATGGGACCAAAATGACACCATTTAAAATTTGTGTCCGGGAGGAACTAAGAATAAATGAATAATGAGATTATAAAAAAAGCTTCGCATGTGTACTTTACTTTATTAAAAGAAAAAGTAATTGATGAAACGAGCGAGCATTTTCAAACCTACTATGAGCCGGAAGTCAGACAAACTGTCCTATTACTAGCAGATGAATCCGGAACCTATATTATAGAATCGCCTAAACGTATCCATTTAGTTGTACAGCCGGCAGGGTCAGTCTTTGCGACTAATTTTACCCATATGAAGGATAAGCATAAACAAATAGAAAATAAGAAGTATTTTAATTTAATGAGTGTCATCCTAATGGCTTTTTTGGCTATGGTGGATAAGAATCAGGCAGCCAGAATTCGGACAAAGCGTGAAGGGATAACCTATTATGCATTGGAACGCCAGGTTAATGAACTGATTACAAACTGGAATCGAATGTTAAAGGAGGACCCATCCTTTGGCGAGGAACAAGCCATTGATATGCCGGATATCGTGACTACATGGGTCCATATGGTCATAGAAACGGATGATTTCGGTACAAAGAAAGGGAACAGGCGCACGCGTATCGGACTGATTACGAGCGCTATGAGACTGCTCGAAACTGAAGGGCTGATTGTGATTTTGGACAAAGATGATATACCAAAAGCTGTTCCTAAAATGGAGTTATTTGAACGGATTGAATTCCTTTACCATGATTATGACCGTTATGAACAAATGAAGGAACTTATGAGAACGGAGGAACAGGAGCATGCCGAAAATCCATCGCATTAGAATCGTCGGACTGAAATATGACGGGATGCAAAAGCAATATAAGGACACAACCTTTGATTTTCACAATGAACAAACATCAACAAACGGATTAATCGCGATGATGAATGGTGGTGGAAAAGGGGTTTTCCTGCAATCCATCTTTCAGGTACTCAAACCGGGTACAGCATGGGGCAAACAAAATAATCGTTTTTACCAACAATTTTTCTTTAATAAAAAGGAACAATTTGCACCGTATACTTTCCACATATTAATCGAATGGGAACTGGATGGTTCTGACGGGCGCCATTTAGTGACTGGTGGTATGTTCTCTGCTGAGCAAAAGAAACTGCTGGATGAGGATCTCAATGAGGAAACGGGTTCAGATGAGCGAGAAGCCAAGATTGTTCCTAATATCACTTTTTATGCCAGAGAATTTGATCGTAAAGAGGATGTAGCATTAGAGCATATTCCTCTATACGAGAATGGGCAAGTTGCTGATCCGGAAGAACTGAAGGATTATTTTAAATGGAATGGATTCGATGTTTATCGAGACATAAAAAAACATTACCGCATTCTTGATACATATGGCATTAATCGAAAAGATTGGGACATTATGAAAGAGATTAATAGGGATGAAGGCGGAGTTGGTAAATATTTCGAAGGGGCGGAGGATGATCATTCCCTTTTTCAAAAGAGAATTATCCCGACGGTCAGCCAGGTATTAAATAAAGCTGAAGCTCAAAAGAATGACCTAATCGAAATCTTTAAAAGCCAGGCCAGTATCGCAAAGGATTTGCCGGTTTTACTTAAAAGAGAACAAGCCCACAAGGAATTTTTAGAGGATATAGTTCCTTTTGAAGATCATGTCAGAATTGGTGTAGAGCATGAAGAAATTGTACAAGCAAGTACGAAGGAAGGCCAGCAGCTCCTCGGTGCTTTGGAGCATGTCATTAAACAAGAAAAAGAAGAATTGATCTCACTAGAAACAGAGATTGAACAATTAACAAAGCAACTGTCTGTCCTACGCTTTGAAAAAGATAATTTGGAGTATGCCAAGGCCCATCAGGATGTACGTAAATGGGAAGAGCAGCTTCAGAAAAACAAAGAGAAACACGAACAGTTGAAGGAAGTTGTCGCTGAAAAACAAGCAATAAGGGACGAATTCACTTTCTCCTTGTTATTAAAGGAATGGAGTGAATTTGAAAATACGATTCTTAATCTGACTGACCAAATGAGTAAACTTGAACAAAACAGTGGATTAGAACAAGTGAATCAACGAATGGAAGAAATTAAAGCCGAGGTTACAGCGGAATGGGAAAAGGCCAATCTAGATATTGCCCAATCCAATAACCAGTACCATGCTTATAAAAAGTATCTGACTAAACGGATTAAAGAATCAAGTAGTCATGATAAACAAAAGACGATTGAAATTGCTAAATTAAGTGCGGAAATTCTTTCCATTCAGGATGAGCTACAATCTTTTGAAGTGAAATCAAAGGATATGTCCACCCAATTTGGTGACCGCATCACATATGATTTATCTGGATTAATCAGTCATTTTAAACAAAATCTAATTCAGCTTCAGGAAGAGTTAAAACAACTGCAGGATAAGGATCAACAAACACAGGAGTTTCAAAATGAACTGTCTGGTTCCTTAGGAACATTACGTGAGTCACTGAAACATCTGAACTCCAAACGAGATAATTGGAAAGAGGCATACCAAAAGCAGGATTTAAAAGAATCCTCTATTTTAGAACGGATGAAATTAGTTTTGGATGATGTCTCACCATCCTTGACCCATGCTCTATTATCCAAATACGCTGCCGGAATTGAAGGTCAATTAACGCAGAATCAGGAAGAGAGTGAACAGGTTAAAAAAGAACTGTGGGAGAGTCAGCTAGACCATTATTTAAACGATGAGAATTTTTGGATTGCTAATCAGGATCTAAAAGAGTTTAAAGAGTGGATTGATGAAAAAACAGGAATAGATGTATTCTATGGGACACAGTACCTGCAATCATTGGATGAAGATGAACGTCTTCATCATCTGGAGTCCTATCCTCTTTTACCGTTTGGGTTAGTCGTAAGCCGGAATCAATGGGAAAAGATCAATCATCATCTTTTACAGGGAAGGCTATTTAAAAGCCCGGTACCTGTATATTTGAGAGAAGAGATGAATGGTACTCCGGTATCTTCTTTTGTTGTTTTGCACGGTGAGGAACATGAACTAATCACAAACCGTAATGAATTTATGAAATGGAAGATAGCAATTTCCAAGAAAATCGAAGAGAAAAAAGATGTTTTAGACGAGCTTGGAAAATCAGAGCGATCTCTTCGCCGTTTATATAACGAATTAAACAGAATGACGGATACAGATCTATGTGTAGATATTGCCAAATTCATTGAACAGGAAGAAAAGGAAATATCCAAGGCTGATACGGAATTAAAACGAACTGTTCAAATCCTCGATAAAGAAAAAGAATTACATGCTCAATTACGTGAACAACTCAATCAAAAGGTAGTGAGAATCGAGGAATGTGGAAAACATGTAGATGCATTGGAAGCATTTATTCTGGAAAAAGAAAAATATGAAGAACATAAACAATTACTTGAAGCTAAAGAAGTGCATAAAGCTACTCTTATTGCACAACAGGCTGAGATTGCCAAGGATTTAGATGAGCTGAACGATAGAAGTGCTCAATGGAATCAAACCTATTTGGAATGGAAATTGGCAATCGACCAGAGTATTAAGGAAATCGTGCAATTTGTTCATTCCGCTTCATTTCCACCTGCGGAAAAAATGGAGGGTAACGATGAAGTACCAAGCTTATCCCTGCATATATTAGATAAGATCATGGGGCAATTGAATGAATTAAAACTCTTGCAGCGCTCCAAGGAAGAACAGGCACAGGAATTACTTACATTAAAAGCTCAGAAAGAAGCCGAAATGTCTCAGAAGTCTAAATTGGAGAAGAAGCTAGCAAAGCAACATGAAGATTGGAGAGAAAGACCTGTACCTGATGAACCTATCAGTATATTAGAGGGTTTGCAGCAAACTGCTCAAAAAGAAGCGAAAGAAGCAGATAAAGAGGAGCGTAAGCAGGATAAGGAAGTAACCGTTGCGGAAACCTCTCTTAATCTGGCAAATGAACAAGCGAAAAAAGCACAGAAAAAGCTAAGCAAGCATGAACAAGAGCCGGAAAAATGGGAAGATCAGGATCTGGATGTTAAAGAGGTAGAAATTAAAGACCGAACTAAATTAACCAAAAAACAATTGGATCAGACTGAGAAGAAGTTGAAAGAGACAAACGAACGTATTAATGGATATGAGGGAGACCAATTAACATTATCCGTAATCCTCAAGGAAAATCCAGTACCTTATACAGATGAGGTCGTGGAGAGAATCAAAAATCAAGGAAAATCGTGTATATTAGCCTGGTGTGAAGCTCACCAAAACTTCCTTGAAGAAAAACAGGTTAAACATGCCAAGCTTGAACAATCGCTTCGTAAGCTAAAGCTGACGATTGAGGATAAAGATTGGGAGATTCGTTTTAAAAATGAAGTTTTGACCTCATTAGATCACATGGATACGCGCCATTACGCTCATATTGAAACCATTATTTCGAATATGAAACGATTTTCAAGAAGCGGTTTGGAGCAATTGGACCGTGATAAAGAACGAGCTGAAAAGGCGCAGGATTTCTGGGCAAGTCGTGCGAGTATGAAGGTTATGAGTATGTCCGATGCTATACGTTCCATGATTGCGAAAATGAAAATCAAAAATGAGCGTGGGACATTCCCGCTGGTCCAATTGAAGGAAGATCTATTGCCTAAAAATGCGGAAGAGGTGGAGCCACTTTTAAAGCAGCATTTCGTTATGGCAATTGATAAAATCACGAAGCAATTCGAGACAATTGATGACCATAATAAAGCGCTAGAGGTTGAAATCAAACAATTAATCAGTGATGAACAAATACTATTTGTTTCTCTTCGCAATCGTTTCCCTGAGCTGCTTGTTTATAATATGCGTACAGATAACGCGTTCATGTATGGACGACCTCAGAAGGAACATTACTCAACCTGGAAAACCATTAACCAAGGTTCTAAGACGAAGTCAGACGGAAGCGGCGGCCAAAAATTATCTGCGCGGATGGTCATGATGATGATGCTCCTATCGGTTAAGAGTGAAGCAGATAACAGCTGGGTATCATTAGTATGTGATAATCCATTTGGTCAGGCGGCATCAGCGCACGTCCTTGATCCAATTTTTGCGGTGGCAGAAAAACTGAAATTCCAATTAATCGTTGTTACACCGCCTGAATTGGTGAAAACAGAGATCAGCCAGCGCTTTGACTCTTATTATAAACTTGATTTTGTCCGTGAAAATGGTAAAGAGATTGTGACAGATACAGTGGTACCTGCCTATCGAATTTATCAGGAAGAGGAAGTTTTAGAAAGTTAAATAGAAGACAAGGAGACTGCTGAAATTCTAAGCAGTCTCCTTTTTTACCATAACGGCTCTTCTTTATCAGTCAATTGTAAATAAAGAGGCATTGATAATAAAACAACAAGCATCAACACTAATTCGATGATTATGACAAAAGTTAAAGATAAATTAAACAGTACCGTAATAGGAATTGTTATCAGCGGAAATAATACTACAATAGATGTGATTTTTCTTGAATACATGCTTTGGTATTGATTAGCTCCACAATCATTACATTTCATATTTTTGCGGAATGATGCTAATTTTTTAAATGAATCATTCCATGACCATTTGCTGCCGCAGTTTTGACAAGTTGGCACTGTAATTCCTCCTTTAATGAATATCCTTAAATCTCTAATAAAAAAATGGAGTGGGGTATGGAAATAAAGATGGAACTACATCCACCAAGCATCCTATTTGTAAATTCATATCTTTCATATAAATACAGAACCTGTATCTTTTTTGTCGAACACTTGTACAAATATATTATAGTATTTAATTCCATTTTATATAAAATCATTTGTAAGGTATAATTTAAGTATTCAGAAATATAAAGGAGGATACATAGATGGGAATTTTGGATGGGTTAATGGGTAATTCTTCAACAGTAAGTAAGGATGAAGTATCCAAATCTTTAAAAGAAGTATTGTTTCCAGGTGAAGAAGTTCAACAAGCTTACAAGTTAATCAGGGATATGATTGTTTTTACGGGCAACAGACTTATTCTTGTAGACATACAAGGAATGACGGGAAAAAAAATCGAGTATCATTCCATTCCTTACAAAAGTATCACTCATTTCAGTACAGAAACAGCGGGAACATTTGATTTGGATGCTGAGCTTAAAATTTGGTTATCTGGAGCAGACATGCCGATAACTAAGACATTCAAAAAAGGCAATAGCATTGAAGATGTTCAAAAATTGCTTGCGTATTATGTTTGTGGATAAATAAAAAAATAATCAATTAATAATGGGAGGGCGTTTTAAAACGCTCTCCCTTTTTTATTGTTCCTCTTACCTAATCCCATCATAACAAATACAATCCGTAGTCTTTTTGCTTCATATAATCATAAAAAACCATACTAATAAATAATCTTTTTTTGTATAAATTGTAAATAATGAAGGACATTATAAATTTGTGACGAATATTATAATATGTGTCTAAATTGTGAACGATATGAATACGTTTTACCAAACTGAACTAAATATTTTTGCCTAATTCTAATTATTAAAGCGCTTTCATTATTATGAAAGGGAGGAATTATAATGAATGATCAACAAATTGTTAAATGCGGAAAATGCCAAGGAAATCAAGTGAAAAAACTAATTACAGTCTCAGATATGATGTTTTTGGCTATTTTAATTGCGTGCTGCATTCCAATGCCGGGTTGGTATTTAATCCCGATATTTATGTTCATAGGCTTTTTGGATGTTAAAAAAGGCGGTTTCCGTTATAGCTGTACTGGATGCAAATCTAAGTTCAGAGTAACGAAGGAAATCAATGCTGCATTTACTGAGTTTTTTAGGGCTCAGAAGACACTAATTAAATAAGAAACAAATGAACGGGGACCAGTTAAATAGAAACTGGTCTCTTTTATTTATCTAACAAATACAGGAGTACTTGCGACTTAAGTTGTAGATCATATCATCCTTTGTCAGGACGTAAAAATTCTTGGTAATTAATATACTTAACACATAAACAACTGAACCAATTTAAAGGGATGGTGATATAAAAATGAGTACACTTTACATTTGTACAACTTGCGGGACACAAACGGACTGCTTAAATGACCCACCGGTGAAATGTTTAATTTGCAGTGAGGAAAGACAGTATATTAATCGTAATGGGCAGCAGTGGACAACAATGGAAGAGATGGTATCTTCAAAACAATTTAAAAATGAAATAAAGTATGAAGAAAAAGATTTGTACAGTATGAAAACAGAACCAGATGTTGGTATCGGTCAGACAGCATACATCGTTCAAAGCGATAATTTTACATTGTTATGGGACTGTATTACCTATATTGACCAATTAACCGTCGATAAAATTAAAAAAATGGGTGGCTTACATGCAATTGCATTGTCACATCCTCATTACTATTCCAGTCAGATAGAATGGGCTGAAGCCTTTGATATCCCAATCTATATACACGAAGACGACCAGGAGTGGGTATTAAGAAAAAGTGAAAAAATTGTATTTTGGTCAGGAGAATCTTTAAAGTTGTCTGAAGGATTAATCCTTCACAGATTAGGTGGCCATTTTAAAGGTGGCGCTGTCCTTGAATGGAATAAAGGAAATCATCATAAAGGAATTTTGTTGACAGGAGATATTATTCAGGTGGTGGCTGATCGTAAATGGGTTAGTTTTATGTATAGTTATCCCAATCTGATTCCCTTGCCTGCTAAAAAAGTAATGGACATAGCCGATAAAGTAGCCAAAATGAACTTTGACCGAATTTACAACGCTTTTCATCGTATCATTCAGAAGGATGCCAAACAAGCCGTTCAAAAATCTGCTGAGCGATATATACAAGCGTTAAATGGGACTTTGTTTGAAACTTAAGTAGGACACGAAGAGAAATTTTTTTTAGGAAAACTGTTATTAAATAAAAAAACGCCTTTTAGTTATAGAACCCAAAAGGCTTGTAACAAACGTATGGCCACCCTTATTTAAGAACTGATACACGTCTTGTTCCCTATATTCATTTTAGTCGAGATAATTACAAGTAATTTCAATTTGCGAACCTGGCTTTAAGTTTAGTACTTAGCACTAAGATGTAATCATCTTGACTTATCTTAGAACTTTTAGCATCTGCTCCCATTTGTAAATTATCAATCAAGGTTACCGTATTATAATGAAATAAATACGTTAATTGAAGGATTTTTCATCAATTCGGTACTGATGACTTTGACTTTTCATTTTAGCATTGTGCTTCAGGTAGTATTCAAATACTTCTCTTGTTGTATAAGTTGGAGTATATCCAAAAATGGTTTTCAGTTTAGTGTTATCAAGAACAGGTCGATAGCGAAGGAAGTTAACCTGTTCCTCTCCATATTGAGTTAGGGATAGTCGTTTCAAGATATAAAGAGCCCATTTTACGACTAATGCAGGGATCCGTATGACTGGCTTGTATAATATATAGGCAAGTTCATCGATTGTTAGCTTACCATCACCAGCAACATTAAAGATTCCTGTCACATCACCTGTAACGGCCCGTTCGAGACAGCAAGCGACATCATGATCCCAAATAAAGACGAATGGGCTATCAGATCGAGAGATGCCAATTAAGGCTTTCTTTTCAAACAGAGCGGTAATCTGATTGTTCACTGTCTCGCCAAGGATGGTACCTATTCGGAAGATGATCTGTTCTAGTTCTGGGTGAGTTTGACGATAGTCTGCTAAAAGCTGTTCAACCAATCTTTTGTGATAAGAATAAGCAAATTCCTTATTTCCTCGAATCGGTACATCCTCTGTAATCCATGCTGGGTTATCTGGATGATAGCCATAAGCTGCTCCACTTGATGAGACGATGAGGCGTTTTACACCATTTTTAACGCAAGCCTTTAGGATATTTTCTGTACCAAGTACATCGACAGAATGCTCCAGTTCACGGTTACTCTTTTTGCCGGGTGTGACGATCGAGGCTAGATGGACGACTGTATCGATACGATATGTGGCCATCACCTTATGAAAGTCCTCTGAGCGGATATCGAGCTGTACATAATGTATGGTAGTGTCGGAATAAAATATAGGCTTTTCTTGAATATCAGTAGCGATAATGTGAATATTTTCTGCCACAGATAGTCGTTGGACAAGAAGGCTTCCTAAATAACCTGCCGCGCCTGTTATGAGTACATTCATACTTTCACGCTCCTGGCTGTGTCTTTGGTAGTTTCCTTATGAAGTGGCCGCTTTGACCAATAAATGGCAAGGGTAAGTCCAGAAACAATATGCCAGATTGCCCACCAGGCAGCTACTATGGCCATACCACCTAGTCCGTCAAAGAAATTGAATATCAAAACTAGACCCAGACCAGAGTTTTGAATACCTACCTCGATAGAAATCGCTCGACGATCGGCGATAGGGAGTTTTAACAGTGAGGAGGTGGTGTAGCCAATCGTAATGGCAAGTAGATTATGGATAAATACAATGAGAGCAACCATTCCAATAAATTCAATAAAATAAGTAAAGTTTGCTGCCAGGGAAACGATGACAAATCCTAAGAAGAAGACTATAGATGCATTTTTAGCCCATTTATTGATCAGTTGCGCTTTTTCTGGATATTTATGGTTCACATACATACCGATGGCGAGCGGTAACCCAAGCATTAAAAAGATTGTAATCAACAAGTCTTGCGGGTTGATGGTAAAAGACTTGAGCAGGCTATTTGTCGGTTCGTAAAAAGATCCCCAAAGCAAGGTGTTAAAGGGAGTCATAAAAATAGCTAGCACGGTTGAAATAGCCGACATGCTGATGGATAATGGGGTATTACCTTTAGCTAAGTAGGTCAAGAAGTTAGATAAATTGCCTCCCGGACAAGCTGCAACTAGAAACAACCCAAGAGCGATACTAGGCCTTGGCTCTATGATAAGAACGAGTATATATGTAAAGGCCGGAAGCAGGATAAATTGACAAGACAGTCCAATGAGTGTGGGTTTTGGCTTTTTAATACTTTCTTTAAAATCTGCTAATTTTAAGTCCAAAGCGACCCCAAACATGATAAACCCGATTAAGATATTCATAATTGTCAGTGAAGTTGCGTTGAAATTTAATTGGATATCATCGATATTCATGCTATTTACCCCTTGGTTCAGCATGCATTTCTTTAAAATATTTTAAGCCTGGTGCCCACATATGCTTGACTGGATCTACATCAGCATGAATAACCGAACAAATCCCACTTCGGATTGAACGCTCAAGGGCCTCGCGGAATTCATTTGGATTATTTGCATATTCCCCATGTGCACCCATGCTTTCAGCTAACTGTTGAAAATTGATATTGCCCAGGTCTGTATTAATGCTTTCTTCAGGGCTGAGGGTTTTCTTGATTAAGGTCTTAATTGGCTTCATGGCTATATGCTGATTAATTTTTACCATTCCCCATTGACGGTCGCAAAGAACGATATATATAATATGCAAGCCATTCCGCACTGCTGTTTCAATCTCTTGTGGATGAAAGCCCATTGCTCCATCACCAATGATGCAACATACAGGTACATCTGGCTTAGCAGCAGCTGCGCCGAGCGCCTGACCGACACCTGCCCCGAGCATCCCGAATTTAAATGTCGAAATGACTGTTCCAGGTTCTGTAACCTTATAATAGAAATTTGTCCAAATGGCTGTATTGCCGCCATCAATAACAAGTGGTGATTCTTTTGGAAATACCTCACTGCATATAGCAGGAATATGAGCTGAGTTCATCGGAGTGGCATGATCATTTAGATGTTCGTTAAGCTTATCCCTGTGCTTTTGCTTATCTTCAAGGTATTTGGATAGCAATGCTTCGCGCTGGAGGTAGTTCAATTGATCCTTAAAGGGAAGAAGTCGTTGATATAATTTTTCTAAAAAGATTTTTACATCTGAGAGAATGCTGACCTCAGTTGGCTTATTTGCGCCGAGAATAGAAGGATCTAAATCGACTTGAATTACCTTTTGGTTAGGATTCCAGTAAGGTGCTTTTCCCCACCAATCTGTTTCTCCTATCCTTGAGCCTAACACTAAAAGCACATCTGCTTCATTGCGAACCTTGTTATTAGCCTCAATATGAACCATTGGTAGCATAAGGCGGTTATTCTCTGAAATAGAGCCTCGACCGGCCCAACTTGTTGTAATCATCGATTGTAATAATTCCGCAACCTTCTCAAGCTCATTGAAGGCGTGTGCATGAATGACTCCGCTGCCAGCATGAATAACAGGAAATTTGGCTGATATAAGCAGTTCAACCGTTTCATCTAATTGTTGTTTATTTGGTTCAGGTGGTTGGGTTACACGGTATTGGCTAGCCCTCCAAAATGAAAGGTCACATTTCACTTTCGTATTGAGAATATTTTCCGGTATATCAAGATGAACGACTCCTGGGCGTCCTTCGAAACATTTTCTTAAAGCGGTGCGGAGCATTTCTGGAATCCTATCGAATGAAGGAACTGCTTCGCTCCATTTCGCAATCTGGCCAATCACTGCTGTCTGATCAAAGCATTGATAGGTGCCTCCACGGTCTGGGTACATGATGCCGGTCCGCCTAGCACTGGTAATGACAAGTACCCGGTTACCTTCTGCCTGCTCGACAACCAATCCAGGGAGGATATTGGCTACTCCCGGCCCATTGCTGGCCATGCAAACTCCAAGCTTACCAGTCAATCTGGCATAGGCTCCAGCCATGTGGGCTGCACTCGTCTCATGACGTGGAGAAATCAATTTGATACCATGGTTCTGTAAGTTTGAATAAAATCCAAAATAAGTTCCATCAATGATGCCAAATAATTTTTCAACATTCTCTAGGCTTAACATTTTTGCAATAACTTCGCCGCCACTTATTTCAGCCATACTATTCCTCCTTAATCATTACGATTATATTGATGAATCAAATCAGGGTTTAATACTTGAAATAATTGATGGAAAATCTTTTCAATATCCTCTTGAGTTGGAATCCTGCGGTTTGTGTCAATACCATTGCCGCAAAGAGTGAGCGCCGTTAATTCCTTTATCTGTGAGGAACACATTTGATCCATTGATATGTATGGTCTGCCTGTCTCCCAAATTTGAAACTGCTCATTATATTGATAGATCAGTTTAAGTATTTTTCTTGCCAGGGCGGATTTGCTTTCATTGGGATTGTGTCCAATAGCAATGGCCATTTCTGCATAACGGTCTTCTGCATCTTCAATTCCGAAGTCAATTACAAATGGATGCAGGAGTGCAACACTTAAACCATGGGGAATTTTATATTTTATCCCTAAGGCTCTGCCTGTGGCGTGTGCTAAATTAGTTGATGAATTAGAGAATGCTATTCCAGCATATAAACTGCCGATAAGTATATCATCATAGGCTTGTTGGTTATTTGTTTTTATGTAAACGTTTGGAAGGGCGTTGGTGATTTTCTTGAAGGCTTGAAGAGCATAGAAGTCTGTTAATTCGGTTGCTTTTGTTGAAACATAAGCTTCCATTGCATGTGTAAGTGCGTCTAAGCCTGTATATGCGGAGATGACCGGATGTAATTTCTTGGTCCAATAGGAATCTAATATGGCCGCATCCGGTACAAAACTTGGATGAGAGGGATTACGTTTAATGCCAGTTTCATCGTCAGTAATGACCATAACTTTTGTTGCTTCTGATCCTGAACCAGCCGTGGTTGGTATGACAATCAAGGGAAGACGTTCAATTATGGATTCTTGCTGGATGGTAAGTAAAGTATGCTCTGAATTAATGGCAAAGACGGAAACGGCCTTAGCGAGATCAATCACACTGCCACCACCGATTGCCACAACACCATCACAGCTTTCTGAGAGAGCTATATGGGTGGTTTTTCTCACCTGACTGAAGGTTGGTTCACCTTTGTCGCAAATATAGAGCTGAATCGATATCCCTTCTTTTTCAAGCATTGAGAAGAGATGCGTTTTCGCATCTTTGTAAAGCTTTACTGAAATCATGATAAAAGCTTTCTTGATTTGCAGCTTTCGAATTGTCTCCATAAGTTGTATTCCACTAAACCCGCCTGTCAAGATTATGGCAGGTTTTAAAATAGATTCGATAAAGATCACTCCTTCAGCTTAATGTATACGCTTACATTAATGCGTGCAGATAGGTTTCTATTATTATATCTAAGGAAGATTATAAAGACTTGAAACTTCAAAAGCAATATTAATTCAGAAAATTTAAATTATTTGATTTTGATAACAAGATAATATTTTAGGATGAAATAAACTATGTCATATTTTTTTCAAGTAAATATCATTGATATTCCTTTAATTCAATAGAGAAAAAAACGTTAATTGTTACTGGAAGAATTACTAGTCAGTAAGTTTAAAAGACAAAACTTGCTTCATATCATAATCGAAGGAGTAAGTTATATCATTGCCACTTTACTACCAATAGCTTTATTATAAATTTTCCTTGGTGGAAATTAATCCTTCTTTGATTCTTTTCCTATTTTACTAATCACTTTTGTTCCTTATCAATATACAGATTACCAAACATTACATATTATTGAAGTAATTTTCATTTAATGTTTTTCTCAATTTGATACAATATAATTTGATAACGTACTAGATAACGTTGATAGTGGTTATCTACTGCTAATCCTGACTTTCTTCCGGTTAAATGTCGAATTGTCAAAAGGAGAAAATCAAATGAAACCTTTAAAGTTAGTATTCTTCGCAATGATTGCGATTATGATATTTGTTCTTTGGAAAATGTTCCCGACTGAGCAGAAGACTTTTATTACGAATGATCGAATGAAAGAAATCCAGTCAATAGTGGATAATGCAAGTAAAGGTAAAGTCCAGGCCAACTGGCAAAACGTCGCAGCTATTGCAGCTATTGAATATAATATAGACACTGTAGAACCTTATAATATCGAACAAACTACTAATCTGTTTATCGAAAAAGAAGGAAACGAATATAAGCTTAAAAATATTGAAAAAGTAATGGATACTTTAAATTATACAGATGAACAGAAATCTCAGGTGAAATCCTATATAACCTACTTAGATTCATTTAAAAAAGGTAATAAAAGCAATCAATATGAATTTATTGCTGAAATAGAAAGTGCCGCTGTAGATAATTATAAGGAATATGGTATTTTGCCTTCCATCACAATTGCTCAGGCGATCCTGGAATCTGAATGGGGTAAATCAGGGCTATCTCAGAAGTATAATAACCTATTTGGCATTAAAGGCCATAACTGGGATGGTGCTGTTGCGAGCATGGACACAAAGGAATTTCATAATCAAAAAACAAAAAGTGATTTCAGAGCCTATAATTCGATTGATGAGTCAATCGATGATCATGGTGCATTTCTTAAAGAAAATCAACGCTATGAAAAGCATGGCCTTTTTGAGGCTAACACCTATATGGAACAGGCGCAAGCATTGGAGGATGCTGGCTACAGTACGGCTGAGAATGAAAAAGGCGAAAAAATATATAGTGAAATGCTGACCGATATTATTAAGCAATATCAATTACAACTAATTGATAGCAATGTCACTTCAAATAAATTATAAAAACAAGCGTATGTGTCTATTTTTGCACATACGCTTGTTTTTTATTCTTAATAGGTGATTTTTGATTAACTGCATAGATAAATTTCCACCTTTTGCAAATGAGGTTTGTTGAAATAAATGGTAACTGTAAAAGGGACTTAAGTAAATTATTTAAAGATTGGAGAGTGATCATTTGAATACGTATGGAGATGAATTATTTAAGGGTTCTGCTATGTATTATTCAAAATACAGGCCTATGTATCCTTCTGAACTAATTAGATTTCTAGTAGAGAAATTCTCTTTAAATGGAGAGCAGAACCTCCTAGATCTTGGATGTGGAACAGGACACCTCACAATCAGATTTTCTGATTGGTGTAAAAAAATCGTTGGGATTGATACTGAACCAGAAATGATTGAAGAAGCGAAACGTCTACATCAAGAGATTAGAATAGGGCAAATTCAATGGTTTAATGGAACACTAAATCAATATGTACATAATGAACAATATAGCCTCGTGACTATCGCTAAAGCCTTTCATTGGATGGACAGACCAACGATTTTAGAGGAACTTTTTCCAATCATTACGGATGGCGGAGGAGTAGCTATTATAGACAACTATAATCCAAATCAACCACTTACAACATGGCAGGTAAGAATGAATGAAATTATAGAGAAATGGTATGGAACTGATCGAAAAGCTGGAAAGACTACCTATACCCATCCGATTAAAAGTCATGAGGAAGTACTAACTAACTCAAAATTCAATTTAGAGATTCACCAATCACCTACATACGACATCATTTGGAACATTGAATCAATCCTTGGAAACCTATATTCCACCTCTTTCGGTTCAAAACGATTTCTTGAAAATAATGTGGAAAAATTTGAACAGGAGCTTAGAGAAGCCTTGCTAGATGTTTGTCAGTCCGGAGAATATAAAGAAACAGTATCATTGTCTGTAAAGTTAGGCTTAAAGAATTGATAAATAAGGAAGTTATTTCTTTGATGTCCAGCCATAAAGGAGGAGGCAATAGAGTTCATAAAAAGGGTTGGTGTTTATGGTTTTATGTCTCAATCATTCAATGAATAAACCGAGAATTAAATCTAAAATCCTCGGTTTATTTATCATTAAATCCTTTACTTTACTTGTATAAAGGATGTGCTCCCAGTGTTCTTGAGCGTTATTAAAAAGTAAAACAAACCGGGAACAAAAATGATCGTTCCGATTATTAGAAATACCGGCCTTACCCCTAAATCCCAAAATGGAGAGGAGGCAAACAGAATTCCTAATGGCATAGTGAGCCGTAGGAAAAATAATCGAACGGAGCTCAATTGTGCTAAACGTTCTTTTGCTACACCTTTTTGGAACATGGCGGCACTTTGTGCATTAAACAGAGGGAATAATATACCTCCACTTAATTCACACAGCCATGCATAAGGAATAGAATGTGTGAAAAATAATAATATGAAAGATAAGCCTCCCCCCATTAAACCGATGTACATAAACAATGGTGACTTAGGAAGACTCGTTAATATCCATGTGCCAATAACATAACCAACAGGAAAGGCTGCAGAAAAGATCGCATACTCCCAATATTCTCCGTCCAAATTTCCTCTAATAAAAGGCACACTTAGAACCATTGTGGCTCCCACGGCAAATTGAACGGTAGAAGAGAGGAGGGTCAATCGGAAAAGACCTGGATATTGAAAAAATATTTTGTATCCTTCCTTCATCTCTTTCCACCAAAATTGCTTTGTCCATGGAGATACGGCCTGTTTGGGATTCTCTGGCAGCCGTTTAAGAGATAGAAAGCTTATTAAGAACATGATTGCAGAAAAGACATAGATGAAGTGAATGGGGATGAATAATAAAAATAAGGAGGCAGCTCCCGGTGCGAGAAAGCTCATAAGACGAAGTGTGCCGTCCAATAATGCATTGGCATTTACCAGTTCCTTTTCTTCACAAAGCTCCGGCAGAAGGGAGAAAGAGAGACTTGCGTAAATAGGCTGCATTAAACCCAGTAAGCATTGCAATATGAATAAACCAATAATAGCGCCATTCTCTGAGACCAGAATAAAACCCAATAAAGGAAGTAAATAAGCGAATGAGCGAATCAGTTGTATATTACGCAAAAGTCTTTCTTTAACCATGTAATTTAAAAATGGAGAGCTAATACATTGTAAAATTAACGAAGGGATAAAATAAATCAGCCAAAGTATACCCATCCATTCTTTCGAACCAGTCAATTCATACAGTAGTAATCCATTTACAATTCCACCAGCTGCTCCGCCTAATTCAGAAACAATTTCTCCAATCCAAAGAGCTTTAAACGATTTTGAATAATTTTTCATAAAGGATTACCCAAATAATGAAATAGCTTAGTTGAAAAATCTTTAAGCTGAGCGGCATTGATTGAATAGATTCCTTTATCCGCACGAATAAATTTGGCCGATTTTAAAATGGAAAGCTGATGATGCAGAGTTGTCTTTGAAATTAAAAATTGGACGCTTAATTCCTGCAGGGACCTTGGACCTTTAATCAATTGATGAAGCAGCTTTAAGCGGAGCTCATCCCCAAGCGCTTTATGGCCAGCAATTAATTCCTGTGAAGGTACATCTGATTGCCTAAAATAGTCTTCTTTAACTGGATAGAAGATCAGTTTGGTATCTACTGTTCGAATTTCCAGTATCCATGGCCGATAAGAAACATGAGGGACCATCTTTACAGACCATACGGAAGGTTCCGGTATATAATTCGCTCGGCCGCTTATTTGCTCAATGATCTCGGTGGGATTCTTTTCTTCCAATGATTGATGCTGTTTTTCTTCAAATTCCAGTGCTTTTAACCATTTATTCCATTCCTCGAAGCTTCTTACCCATTGATACCATCCATCTATAATGGTTTGATAGAGGACACATATTTCTTTGAATTGATATTTACCAAGATTAAGAACGTAGTCTCCCAAATAATCATGCTCTGAAAAATGTTTACTATACTCAGTAAACAAATGCTTTTCCTTATAATTAATCGCTGTATTTTTACGTGCTTCTTCACAGACTCGATTTTTATATGGAAGAACGGTTTCGTAAAAAGTATTTGGCGAAATATCAGCCAAAGCATCAAGAAACTCCTGAATAGAAGATGAAGAAAATTTTGCTTGCAGCATTATCAGTCCATACCAAAGGTTTGTATCTTCGATTTCTTTTAAATCCTTAGAAAGAGATATTGGCAACTTGTTTTCCCAAGAGGACCATAATGCTTCCTGCTCAAAAGTATGCCGCATCTTTTCATGAGTATAGCCAGCAATACCAAGGATAACTTCCCAAACTGGTGAAGATTCTACTTGCATAGATAGCGATTCTATCGATTCAAACGAATAAAGATCCTGCATTTAATCTCCTCCATTTTTTGGATTATATTCAGATTCTAAATTAGTTGAATCATATATTCAATATATTTGGAAAAATAAAATTATTTTCCTCTTAATTAATCGATTTAAATATGTGTTATTTCGAGTTGCCGCTAGTAGGAAAATAGACTACCTTGATGACCAATTCGGTTATATGATTACCACTGGTGAACTTGCATGAACCAATACAGTTTCAGCATTCACCGGAATAAACAACATGTAAAAAGGGATGTAAACAGTTGTTTACATCCCTTAGTCATTAGATTTTCATAACTCCACCTGTACTGGCGGAAGTGACGAGTTTCGAATAGCGTGCCAGATAGCCGGTCTTGACCTTTGGCTCAAAACCTTTCCAATTCGCTCTGCGGAGTTCAAATTCCTCGTCTGAGATTTCCAGTTGAATGGTACGTTTATTCATATCGAGTTCAATGATATCGCCATTTTCAACAAAGGCAATAGGGCCGCCTTCAGCAGCTTCAGGTGATATGTGGCCAATGCTGATTCCTCTTGAGGCACCAGAAAAACGTCCGTCTGTAATTAAGCCTACTTTTGCGCCCAATCCTCTTCCGACAATTTGCGAGGTAGGAGCGAGCATTTCCGGCATACCAGGACCGCCTTTTGGGCCTTCATAACGAATGACGACTACATCTCCTTCTTTTACTTTGCCGGTAATAATACCTGATAAAGCATTCTCCTGAGAATCGAAACAAATAGCAGGGCCTCTGTGATAGCCGCCAACTTCGGGATCGACCGCTCCAACTTTAATAATTGAACCATTTGGTGCAAGATTGCCAAACAGTACAGCCAAGCCGCCACGTTCAGAATGTGGATTGCTTAAAGGACGAATTACATCATAATCTAAAATCTCACAGCCCAGCACGTTTTCTCTCAATGTTTGGCCAGAGACAGTTATACATTCTCCGTTTAAAGCACCCGGCTTTTTCAGCAATTCATTAATAATAGCACTGACACCACCGGCATTATGTACATCCTCAATATGATAATCAGATGCCGGCGCTATTTTTGCCAAGTGGGGGACTCGGCTGGCAATCTCATTAATACGCTCCATCGGGTATTCGAATCCAGCTTCATGAGCCAATGCGAGAGTATGAAGGACTGTATTCGTTGAACCACCCATGGCCATGTCAAGAGCAAATGCATTATCAATCGTATCGATGGTCACGATATCACGCGGTTTAATGTCTGTTTTAATGAGCTGCATCAGCTGTTTGGCTGATTGTCTGACAAAATCCTTTCTTTCCTCTGCAACGGCAAGGATTGTCCCGTTACCAGGTAAAGCTAAACCTAAGCCTTCCGCTAAGCAATTCATTGAGTTCGCGGTGAACATTCCGGAACATGAACCGCATGTTGGACAGGCGACCTGTTCAAGCTCCTGCAGTCGCTCTTCATCAATTTGTCCGGATTGATAGGCACCGACACCTTCAAAAACGGAAGTGAGGGAGAGGGAGTTGCCATCTTTATCTTTACCAGCTTTCATTGGTCCGCCACTGACGAAAATAGTTGGGATATTGACACGAAGAGCAGCCATCATCATACCAGGTGTGATTTTGTCACAGTTTGGAATACAAACCATTCCATCAAACCAATGCGCTGATACGACTGTTTCAATAGAATCCGCAATAATTTCACGACTCGGCAAAGAATAACGCATGCCGATATGGCCCATAGCAATCCCATCATCGACACCAATAGTATTGAATTCAAACGGAACCCCACCCGCTTCACGGATTGCTTCCTTTACAATCTTTCCGAATTCCTGCAGATGTACATGACCAGGAACGATGTCAATATAGGAATTGCAAACCGCGATGAATGGTTTTCCAAAATCCTCTTCACTTACACCAGCCGCTCTCAGTAAGCTTCTATGTGGAGCGCGATCTATTCCTTTTTTTATCATATTACTACGCATTTCAGTCATGACAATCATCTCCAATTAGGTAAATTTATCTGTATATTTAGAATTATTCAACATTTTAACATTAAATGAAGTAATATCCTATCATAATTGGAAAAGAATTATATTTTTTATATAAATATCGTAAATTGCTGATGTAACTTTCATACTTGTTGAAACTCTCTTCGTTTGAAGACACATTATTTTCATTTTATTGAAAATCAGGGTAAAATAATGCGTATTACTTACATGACGTTTCATAATATGGATAAAAATTCTGACTTGGTAGTAGAACTTCAATCAAGACAGAAAGGATTTGATCGTTTGTTAGATTACAAGTTAATGGTCACTTTATATGAAGGAGACTATGAGAAATGGGTTAACACTGGGATTGCATTAGGAATTGTTTTGCTATTCATCCTTTTTAGGAAGCTAGTTACGAAGTATGTCTTTCAGTTGATATTAAAATTGAGAGAGGATAAGCCAAATGATTTATTTATTCAAGTTTTTAAAAGCTTTGAAAAACCGATCAGTTGGCTGTTTATTATCATTGGTCTGTACATAGGGGTAAAGTACTTTCCATTCATCAATCAACATAATCCTTTTTTCTTAAAATTATTGCGTTCGATGATTATCTTTTTGATTACCTGGGGATTATTTAATTTGTCCTCACCTTCACAAGGTATTTTATTAAATATTAATGAGAAAATGAATCAAAAAATCGATTTGATCCTCATTCCCTTTATATCCAGAGCCATGAGAGTGATTATCGTAGCCATCAGCATTAGTATTATCGGTCAAGAATTTGATTATGACGTAAATGGATTGGTAGCCGGTCTTGGTTTGGGTGGTTTAGCTTTTGCCTTAGCAGCTAAAGACGCTGTTGGTAATTTAATTGGCGGAATTGTAATCGTCACAGAAAAACCTTTTTCTATCGGTGATTGGATTTTAACATCTAATGTTGAAGGAACTGTGGAGGATATAAACTTTAGAAGTACAAAGGTTCGTACATTCAGCCAGGCGTTAGTGACTGTACCTAATGCTACGCTGGCCAGCGATGCAATCACGAACTGGAGTCGAATGGGAAAACGAAAAATCGATTTTCATTTGGACGTCGCCTACCAAAGGGAGACAGATCAACTTGATAATCTAATAGAGGAAATTAAACATTTGCTGCGCTCACATCAAGGTGTTCATCAGGACACCATTGTCGTAGCCTTCGATCAATTTAAAGATCATTATATAAAAATACTAGTTTATTTCTTTACCAATACTACTGCCTGGGAAGAACATGTCCAAATTAAACATCAAATCAATTTAAGTATCATGCAGCTGTTAGAAAAAGAGGGAATATCTTTGGCAGTGCCTATGCAAAAAGTTTCTGTTGATCCTGAGTTTTCATTAATAAAAGAAAGATCAAATTAAATCATTTTAATATACCACTGTGAATTAAGTGATTCATAGTGGTATATTTCTTTTATAAAGAGTATTCGCTATAACAGTGCTAGAAAACCTTAGATATTAACCATATTTAAAAAAGAGGGAATACATTCTTTGCCACACAAGCCATCTCTAATTTCTCCAGTGTTTTACAATAATCAACTTCTACATTTTCAATAGTTTGATTCATACTCAGAACCATTTCCTTTACAATCGTTGAATCCTTATACCATTCTGTATATTGAGGTGGCGAGTGCGATACATCTTTCCATACATATGAGAGTGAAGGGCTATAAAAGTGAGGAGATCCAGATAGCAGCCTGCATTCTCTTAAACGAACTTTATACTTTTTTCCTGGAAATTCTTCATTTATATCATTAAAAAGATGCGGCCAATAATCCTTTCTTGAGCCTGTATGCGGCGTATTTAATGCCCATTGTTCAATTTTCTTCAAACTTCTATCATTAAATAAACACGTATACAAATCCTTTCCAATTTGAATCCGGCTATCGAGCTGTTCAAAGTGATGGATCGTTTTACCCGCAAAACTGATCTTCGTATTATTTTTCAAATAAGGAAATAAAATTTGATTCATTGATAAATGATCTTGTAGAGAAAATTCAGGTTTTACAAGGACCTGATTATGGATATTGGGTTCTTTTATGAGTGTTTCTTCTAAATGGTTTTGTTCATTTATGATAAGTGCCACCGTTAGAAGAGCTGAATCTTTATATTGCCAAAAGTAAGTCCAAACAGTTTGCATATACGCTGAAACAAATAAATGAGGCAATAAGTAGGCGAGATTCCGACCGTATTTAAGTGATTCTTCATACATGAGTAATTGAGGATAGGCATCATTAAAAATCAACCAATTACCCCGTTCTAAAAACAAAAAGAATGTTTCAGCTTCCTTTTTCTCCAGCAATCTTGATAAACAAGTACCCTTTAAGTCAGTCATATTCCATCCGGCATTTCTGGAAACCATATGGGCAAGAAATGACCAATGGATCTCTGGATGGTTTTGATAAAAAGAAAGATAGGCTTTAGTCCTGGTAATATTATTCTGATTGGCTAAGCTTGTTTTTTCACGTATCATTCTTAAAATCATTTCATCTTCATGCGTCATTTTGTATATTACTTTCTTTTTTTGATCAAGCATCTTTTTCATTTCAGTTAATGTTCCGGATAGTTCTGTTTTTTTCTTTTTAAACCAGGGAAAGGACATAAATATATCTCCTTCTAATAAAAAATAATTAAAGGTGCTCTATTTTATTCTTTGAAAATTCGGTTTATACACATGCATAAAGCGTTAAGATAGACGATTGCCGCTTGGGAGGAGTAATCTAATAAGCAGCATGAATAGCTTTTACTTTGTCAATAATTTGTTCAGTTTCCGTATGAAAGTGAACATATTAGATATTTCAGTCTGTAGTTTTGTGAAAAAATGTTTGATTGAAAAGAAGTGAGGTTACGACATGAAACAACCAAAGACATCAGAGGAATATACATTAGGAAAAATATTGCTATTCTTTATCCCATTGGCTCTGTCAGCTAGTTTGACTTCGGTATCTCACGTTATTATTAACGGGACACTTAGTCGGGCTGAAGCAGCGGAGGTCATTATATCCAACTATGCAATTGCTTTTTCACTGTTTAGTATTATGGAAAGACCGGCTTTAGTATTCAGACAAACAAGCTCAGCCTTAGCAAAAGGGAAGTCGACCTTCCAGGCTATTTGCTCTTTTTTCATAAAAATCATCGTTACTTTAATGCTTATTTGTATGTTAGTCGCTTTTTCACCGCTTGGAGAATGGATATTCACTTATTTATTTAATGCTGAACCTGAGAATATGTCAGCTTTAATGAACACCTTTAAGGTTTTAGCTGTTGTGATTTTACTATCAGGCATCCGTACGTTATATCAGGGAATTATGATTAATCATCTTGAAACAAAATGGGTGACCTATGGTGTGATTATTCGCTTGATTGGTATGATTGCAATTGCATTTTATTTCATCCATTATGCGGATTTACTGTCAAGTATAGCCGGAGCCATCATTTTCTTAACCGGTATGTTAATCGAATGTGTAATCAGTATCTGGAGAGGCCATCGTTTAATAAAGACAGAGAACCTGGATGAAGATGATGAACAGCCATTGACCCAAAGAGAGATTGGAAAGTTTTATACGCCATTGGTCTTTTACTTATCTTTTCAAACGCTTGTAACACCTATCATTTATGCTTGTTTAAGCTTCATTGACAATGTAAATCTCGGGATCGCTTCTTTTGCTCTTGCCTTCAGTGTAACGAATTTGATCATCAGCTTTTTTATGTACACCCATCAGGTCGTTCTTCAATTTTATGATACAAACAAAAAAGCGGTCTTTCAGTGTATTGTGATTTTTAGTATAGTTCCTACAACATTATTGCTTATATTATGCTATACACCTGCAGGCTTCTGGTTTATGGATACGATCTTTGGCACAACCGGTACATTGGCTAAAGAGACATTGCAGGTGCTGCAATTCTTTATTATAAAAACCTTTGTTTTTCCTTGGGTGGATTACTTAGGGGGCATTTTAATGCTAAACAAGAAAACAGGAGCGATGTTAAAGCCACAGCTTTATAATCTGATTACGGTTGTAATTATTTTAGTGACATTTGTTGTCCTGTTCCCTTCATTAAATGGAAGAGCGGGTGCCATAGCTGCTTCTCTTGGGGAATTGGTTGGCTTAGTATTCGTTTTTATGGTGGTGCAAAAATATAATAAGGACATAGATAAGCAAGCTACTCAAATGGAATCCATGTAAGTAAAAGGGAGGTTATTCAGATGAATAATCTCTTTTTTTTGCAGCTAAAAGACTCATAGCATGAGAAAGAGTGAGGAGAGTAAATATTCTTTGTATCCACCCTATCTGTTATACATATTTCCCCTAAATCATTAGTACTTTTATTACTTTTCTTCCTGTTCTAATTTCTCTAATGCGTATTTTTCAGTTAATGGGTAATTCCTGTCTAGTTAGACCCCTCAATGACGACATATTGCTACCGGTATGACGATATTAAGTACTTACTAAATTAGTAATCTTTATTTCCTGTAAATGAAGAGTCTAAAGTGATGAAAAGCATCCAGGGAAAAGAAGAATAAAAGGTTATAACTGGAAGAGACAATAATGCGAAATGTCTAAAAATTCGACAAATATAAAGTATCTCGTGGGAATTAATATAAAAAGTTGTAAATGTAAGGCATTTTTAGTTATTATAGTAAATATATAGCGCTTTACTAGTTAGTAATTTCATAAACTAGTAAATATTAACTAACGAAATTTATTGAATTATGTAAATATTCGTTATTTCACCCATGGCTACTATACAGAAAATCCAAAACGAAAGAAGGAGAGAACGTTAATGGCTATAAGCTTACAAAAAGGACAACGAATTGACCTGACAAAAGGTAATGCAAATCTAAATACGATTATGGTTGGTTTAGGTTGGGATCCAGTAAAGAAAAAAGGCGGCTTTTTTAGCAGAAGTGCAGATGTAGACTGTGATGCATCAGTTATTATGCTGACTGCAGATAAATTGCAGAGTAATAAAGATCTTGTTTATTTTGGGAATAAAAAAAGTGCTTGTAGTTCTGTTATTCATTCAGGAGACAACTTAACTGGGGATGGCGATGGTGATGATGAATCCATTAAAATCAACTTGAAATCTGTTCCAAATACATACAACAAATTAGTTTTTGTCGTAAACATTTATAACTGTGTTCAAAGAAAACAAGACTTTGGCATGATTGAGAATGCTTATATACGTGTTGTGAATCACGATACAGGCGAAGAATTAGTTCGATTTAATTTGTCGGATAATTATGCTGGCTTAACAACATTGATTACAGGTGAAATTTATCGTCACAATTCAGAATGGAAATTTGCTGCTATTGGTGATGGAACGAAAGATAGCAGTCTATCGGAGATATGCAGCAAATACCAATAATAAATATTAATTAAAATACTGGAGGGAAATAAAATGGCAATTTCATTATCAAAAGGACAAAAAGTAGATCTTACAAAAACAAATCCTGGTTTAACAAAAGTAATAGTAGGTTTAGGATGGGACGTAAACAAATATGATGGCGGACATGATTTTGACCTTGATGCATCCGTATTTCTTTTAAATGAAAGCGGAAAAGTATCCGGCGGAGAAGATTTTGTTTTCTATAATAATACAACAGGTGGTGCTGGTTCCGTAACTCACTCTGGTGATAACTTAACTGGAGAAGGTGACGGCGATGATGAACAGGTTAAAATCTCAATCCAAAGTATTCCACAAAGTATACAAAAAGTTGCTTTTGCTGTAACCATCCATGATGCTGATTCCAGAAGTCAAAACTTTGGTATGGTTTCAAACGCTTTCATTCGAATTGTGAACGAAGAAACGAATGAAGAACTGATCAGATATGATTTGGGAGAAGATTTTAGCATTGAAACTGCCGTTGTTGTAGGCGAATTATACCGCCATCAAGGAGAATGGAAATTTAGTGCGATTGGTTCCGGTTACCAAGGCGGTTTAGCTGCTCTTTGCAATGACTATGGATTACAAATAGGATAATACTATTCGTTTATTAAATAGTAATATACGAATTTGAGAGGTGTGATTTTGCACATGGCTATTCAACTCAGTAAAGGTCAACGTATTGACCTGACTAAAAACGATCCAACATTGCAAAAAATTGTTATCGGTTTAGGATGGGATGTAAAAAACTTTGATGGAGGTCAAGATTTTGACTTGGATGCCTCTGCGTTCATCTTAAATGCCCACGGAAAATGCCGTAACGATTTCGATTTCATTTTTTATAATAATCTTCAAAGTACGGATGGTTCCGTTACCCATACCGGAGATAACAGAACGGGAGAAGGGGAAGGCGATGATGAACAAATCAAAATCGATCTTTCTAAAATCCCCGATGATGTGAACAAAATTGCTATTACAGTAACGATTCATGATGCGGAAGTTCGCCGTCAAAATTTTGGACAAGTTACCAACGCTTTTGTACGTCTAGTAAATGAAGATACGGGCGTTGAGGTTTTACGTTATGACCTTGGAGAAGATTTCAGTATTGAAACAGCTGTCGTATTTTGTGAGGTTTATAGACATAACCTTGATTGGAAATTCAATGCGGTTGGTTCCGGTTATCAAGGCGGGTTACATTCATTGGTTAAAGCATATGGCTTAAGCGTTTAAGCATAAATGATTAGTTAGGGGGAATTATTTCTTTCCCCTATTATTTTTAAGATATACAACGGAGGGTTAACACTTTGGAAATTTTAGAACAAATCTTAAGTACGTATGCTTTATTTTTTGACTTGGACATGTGGGCGGAAGTATTAACTGATCCTGTAGCATGGGGACTAATTGGGTCCTTAGTAATCATAGAAGGATTATTGTCCGCTGATAATGCCCTTGTTCTGGCTGTTTTAGTAAAGCATCTTCCTGAAAAACAACGAAAAAGAGCACTTATGTATGGGATGTTCGGTGCCTACTTCTTCCGTTTCTTATTTATTGGAATAGGCGTATACCTCGTTAAATTTTGGTTCATTAAAGTTTTAGGTGCTGCGTACTTAGCATGGATCGTAATCCAGCATTTTCGGTCAAAAGCCGGAGATGGCGAAGACGGCGTAAAACAATTTAATAAAAATTCATGGCTTACACGTACAATCGGAATATTCTGGAGCACGGTTGTTTCAGTAGAATTAATGGATATTGCGTTCTCAGTGGATTCTATATTAGCTGCATTTGCAATATCTGATCAAGTATGGGTACTTTTGGTTGGCGGTATGTTAGGAATCCTAATGATGCGTACAGTTGCCGGTGTATTTTTAACATTAATTGAACGCGTACCTGAACTCGAAACTACTGCATTTATACTTATTGGGATTATCTCAGCAAAAATGTTTGCAAGTGTTTTTGGCTTCCATGTATCTCATTATGTGTTTTTTGCGATTATCATTGTCGCTTTTCTCGCAACTTTTATCATTCATTATATCAATAAAGGTAAAAATATTGATAAAAACACGGAAATGGCTGCATCTAAAGATAAATAAAAAGATCTGGCTTGAATTAAAGACGGCTACTGTGTTCGTAAACAGTAGTCTTTATTTTTATATGAAAGGAGCATAAGAATGCAACATTTCAGCTATGAATCATCCATAAAAATGAAAGAGATTTTTTATATGGAACCGGAGCCTTTTACGAAATATACAGATAAAGAGGTACTTGCTTATGCCCTTGGTGCCACTCTTTATATGCCTGCTATAAAAGCGAATATCGCAAAGGATATCATTAACAAAAAGTATCAAGAGCTTACTTCATTAGTGATTGATTTGGAAGACTCAGTTGCTGATTGTATAGTTGTGGATGCTGAAAACAAATTGCTGGAACATCTATCTATACTATCTGAGCATCTTGAGGAAAACAAAATAAGCATGGATGAACTGCCGCTTATTTTTATAAGAGTAAGGGACCCAATCCAAATGAGACGAATAACTAAGCTCATTAACGATTATTTGTACATACTGACAGGGTTTGTTTTTCCAAAATTCAATTATGAAAATGGGAAAGAATTTTTAGCAATCCTGGATGAAATCAATAAAAATAATAGCTTACTATATGGTATGCCTATATTGGAGTCAGCTGAAATTATTTATAAAGAAACCCGAATGGATGCTCTATTAAAAATAAAAGAATTATTGGACTCATATAAGAGCTATATATTAAACATCCGGATAGGAGCTACTGATTTTTCCGGTTTATTTGGTATACGAAGAAAAGTAGACACAACTATTTATGATGTGTCGGTGATAAGAGATTGTATCACGGATATTATCAATCTCTTTACCAGACAGGGTGATGAATATGTAGTTTCCGGGCCAGTTTGGGAGTTCTTCTCAAAAGATAACCGTATCTTAAAACCAACACTGCGTGTATCTCCTTTTCAAAGAAGATATGGTAGCTCCGGTCTAGTAAAGCGGACTGAATTAATCAATGAATATTTAGATGGTTTAATTAACGAAGTCCTCCTGGATAAATTAAATGGAATTAACGGAAAAACCATTATACACCCTACTCATATTAAAGCAGTGCATTCTTTATATACCATTACACATGAAGAATATTTAGATGCCATAAGCATCATAGCGAACCGCGAAGGGGATGCAGGGGTATTAAAAAGCATGTATGAAAACAAAATGAATGAAATGAAACCTCATTATTATTGGGCGAAAAAAATTCTACTCCGAGCCAAGGTATTCGGTGTATATAATGTTGATCAAGATTTTACTAGTTTACTTTTAAATCAAGGACATGATGAACAAATTCTAGAGGTGAAATGAAATGACAGCAACCAGAGTGAATATAAGAGAAGTAACGCACCAAATACTGGATGATTTAACAGTTGGGATCGAAGTTTTTCATAATCCATATGATTTCGAAACAAATCAGTTATTTAAAATGGCGACTCGCATCAATAAAAAGCGTAATTTTTTATTTGTAAGTACGGTTTTAGGCAAACATCTGGCTGTTAACCCTAAAATACCTCTACTGGTTGGTCATTTATTATCCCTGCGATATTTAGAAGTCGTCTACGGCAAGAAAGATATGCGTGCAGAGGCAATCGCTGAGGCTATAAAAACTGGTGGAAACATTGAGGAAGCCTTGCTTTTAGTTGAAGAAGATCCGATCAAACTGCCAAAGCCACTAACCATTATTGGTTTTGCTGAGACGGCTACAGCATTGGGCCATGCGGTATTTAGTTCCTTTGATAAACATGCAAAATACATACACACAACAAGAGAAAAAATAGCTGAAATCCCTTCAATCATTAATTTTGAAGAAGAACATTCCCATGCCAGCAGCCATTATGTCTATTCAAGCGATCCTGCTTTTTTTGATAACGACCAAGAAATTGTATTAGTGGATGATGAAATAACAACGGGTAAAACAGCAATCAATATTATCCGAAAAATCAATTCTGTTTATCCATCTAAAAAGGTATTTACATTGATATCGATTTTGGATTGGCGCACAGCTGAGCATCGTGCACAATATCAACAAATAGAAAAAGAATTAGGGATTACCGTACATCCAGTGTCTTTAATGGATGGAACAATCTCGATTAATGGTCAACCTGATTTAAAGCTGGAGGACCAACTTGCTGCTCCTAATCAAACTTCTGAGCAACACGTTTCATATATACCTATCCATCATTATTTTAAAGACCATCACTTTAATCAATTTACTTCTATCAATACAGATGAGTCTCTAAATGCTTCCCCTTATTCACAGGCTACAGGGAGATTTGGTCTGGATATAGAAGAAGAAAGAAGTTTTTCTCCTATTTTTGAAGAGATAGGCGGTATTTTGAAACAGCATCGCAAAGGTAAGAGAACCTTGGCTATAGGTACCGGGGAATTTATGTATATACCTATGATGATTGCTTCGTCCATGGGGAGTGAGGTTTACTTTCAATCTACTACTCGAAGTCCAATATACTCTTTAGAAAAGAGTGATTACCTAATTCATAATAAATTCACTTTCGATAGTCCTGAAAATAAAGGGGTCGTAAATTACTTATATAATATTGAAATCAATCGCTATGACGAGATATTTATTTTTATTGAAAGAAACTCATCTCATGAGTCATTAAATTCCATACTATCCGCATTAAAACAAACCGGAATTAATTTCATTACTGTCATCACTCTAACGGAAATGAATCAGTAAGGAATTCATATCAACCATTTTCTTTCTAATTGGACTAGAACTGTTAGATATCATATATAGTTTCATACTTTTATAGTTATATACTGCTCCACTATACAACCAGGAGGGATTTTATGCTTAAACGAAAACTAATACCGGATCAAATGGGAAGCTACAACGAAGATGATGCCATATTTTTATTAAGAGATATTAGTGATTACGTTTTTGAAACCAAAACGGAAGAAAGAGAAAGTTTGATCCAATCCGGTATACACTATTCGGAAATGCTCCCTGTCGAATATCATCCTCCAAAAGAATATATAAATTTATTTCATGATACATTAAAAAAATATTCAGAGCGTCTAGCTGTGGCTATTGGAACAGTGGCCGAACAGATTATTGAACGTAAAGGAATGGATAACTTAGTTTTAGTCAGCTTAGCAAGAGCTGGAACACCAATTGGAGTGTTGATTAAACGTTATTACGCCTATAAATATCAAATCAATGTTCCTCACTATTCTATATCTATCATTCGCGGCAGAGGCATTGATGAGGCAGCTATTGATTATATTTTTGAGCAGCATTCTCATGCGAACATTCAGGTAATAGACGGCTGGACAGGAAAAGGAGCTATTACGTTTGAATTAGCTGAAGCATGCGATCAATATAATTCAACTCACTCGAATTATATTGATCCTTCATTGGCCGTGTTAGCCGATCCAGGGCATTGTGTAGATATATATGGAACAAGAGATGACTTTTTAATCCCATCCGCTTGTTTAAACTCTACGGTATCAGGATTAGTAAGTCGTACTGTATTAAACTATGAATTCATGAGCAAGGATGACTTTCATGGTGCAAAGTTTTATAAAGAATTAGCGGATGCAGATTTATCGAATTTTTATGTGGATACGATTAGCGAGGATTTTGGGAAAGTAGAAGAGCAAGTGAAACAATCCTTGGAACAATTACGTCAAGAAGATAAAACACCTACGTGGCTCGGGATGGATTCTATTGAAAGAATTCAAAACATCTACAATATTAGCAATACACATTTTATCAAACCAGGTGTTGGAGAAACAACACGTGTTTTATTGCGAAGAATACCCTGGAAAATCCTAATCAATCCTAATCATTCAAATGATTTATCACATATTTTGTTTTTGGCTAAAGAGCGAAATGTACCGGTTGAGGAATTCAGGGATATGTCCTATACATGCTGCGGAATTATAAAAGAGGTATAAGGAAGGGATTACTATTATTTTATTTACATCCGATTTAGACAGAACTTTAATTTATTCAAAAAATATGATGGACAAGTACCCCATCGATAATCAAATAACACCAGTCGAATTTAAAGATGATCAGGTTATTACCTATATGTCTCAAACTTCTATTGACCTTTTACAACAATTTAATCAACAACATCTATTTGTACCAGTAACGACAAGAGCACTATATCAATATGAGAGAATTGAAGTATTTCAACAGAAAATAAAACCTAAATATGCGATTGTGAGCAATGGCGGAACGATTTTAGTAGATGGAAAGCCTGACTCTGAGTGGGACGATTTTATTAAAAACCATCTCTCTGTTACTTCACTTCCACATCATGACATGCTAAATACGTTCGCAAAGATCCGTCATGATTCCTGGGTTGAGCGTGAGTTTTATATCGATTCCTTGTTCTATATGTACCATGTAAATAAAGATACCTTACCACATCAAGAACTGCTGTCCTTTGAAGATGAATTAAACAAAATCGGATGGAGAACATTTTTGCACGGAAGAAAACTCTATATACTGCCAAGTAATTTAAATAAAGTTTTTGCAGTGGAGCATTTAAAAAAGCGGCTGGACTATGATATTCACACTGCTGCCGGGGATTCCCTTATGGATTATGATATGATCGCGATTGCCGATAAAGGATATAGTCTAAAGCATGGAGAGCTTTACGATGTCAAACCGAACGATCAAAAAATAAACTGGTTAAAAGGTAAAGGAGCAGCTTCCACAGAGGATTTAATTAAAAATCTTCTGAGCCTGTAAGAAAGCTGTAACTCGGTGGGAGTAAGAGTATAAAGTACTATCCCACTGGGTTACTGCTCATTCTTTCAATTGTTTTAGCAATTTTATTTCTAACTGAATAGCGATTCCTAAAAAACATCTATGTAATTGACCGAAAATATCATAGATTTTTTAGTTTATAGAAAAACTGACTAATTACGGGCGTATAATATTCTCCCAAAGTTATATTTTTTTGTAAAAAAAGAGCAGATTTCCCAAATCTCTTAGCGCAACTGTAAAAAAATAGATATATAATATTAATGTACGAATCATCTTAGAGAAAGGAGTTTAAATATTGAATTACATAAAAGTAGAACCTTTATTAAACAAATCTACAGCAGAATGGTTAGAGTTATTTCTTTCTTCTATTCGTACAAGACCATCCTATCATTTAGATGAATCAACTTTTCGTTTTCAAAGAATCAGTCTCCGAGTATTAGGTATTCCGCTCGACGAAGATGAATACTTTAACTCTTTATACGACATGCACCAAAAACCTTATATACATGTGTTAAGTGAAGAATTGGATAAAACGATCGATAATCAGGTCTTTCAAACTATACAGGATGTTTTAACTTTACACCGTACAGAAAATAAAGGATTATCAATTAAACGATTGATAGCCATTTTTTATGGTAAAAACTTAATACCTAAGCATACGGATTCTACCATTAACAGGCATGTACAAATATCAATCATTAAAGTGGTTGAACATTTTAAAGATAAACAGAAGAGCGGGTTGCTCTCACCTGAATTCCGCAGATTTATCATCGATATGATCAAATGGCTTAAAAATCATTGGGAAAAATGGTCTAAAGACCTCCAAATAGGTTCAGATTTTCCGAAAGTCGTTTGGTATGGAGATCTATCCTTAAGTCAGCAATATTTTTTATTACTGCTCATGGAATTTGGTTGTGATGTTTTAATTTTGCATCCTGCCGGCACAGACTTTTTTAGCAATCTTGATCGAGAAAATGAATTTTCACTACCCTATGTGTATACGAATAAAGGGAAGCTAGAACCATTCCCTACGAAAGAAAGAGAGCGGCAAACAACTGTAGCGTATCGAGCCAACAAACAGCTTGAAATCATGTTAAATGATCATGAGTCTGGTATTTATAAACCTTGGCAATTTAGAAATTTCAAGCCTTCATCTACAACATTAAGAATGACCTATGATGATGTATTTATATATGCAAAAGAAAAAGCAATGATTAGGCCTCAATTTAAAATTGATAAGGATCGAGTAATCATTCCTGTCATATTCACAAAAATCAATGGAGTTTCACGAGATCGAGCGGATTATTGGTCTAAAATGAAGGGTCTCAAGGATTCTTCACTCTCGAAAAACATTCGCGAATTTCCTTTCACGACAAAGACAAAAGCCAATTATCATTTTCACTTTCAGCATTCCTTAGATAAAGATGGCGCACTGTCACCCGAAAAAATGCTCGCAGGAAATTGGTGGAGATATGGAAATTTGCCGATTGAGCTGCAAAGGGCCATCGCCTGGACGATTAAAGAGTACTGTGAACATCCTAAATTACTAAAGCTGAATCATGAAACAGAATATGATTTGCAATTATTTTTATTTAAACAAGCGAGTTTGATTCCTGAAGATTTTCTGAAACAATTACAACAATTCGATTATTCTCAAGATGTGCCCAGAATCGTTCTATACAATATGGGAACTAACAGTACATTTACCCGTGAGGATGCAGCACTGCTGCTGTTTTTAAATGAATTTGGCGTAGATATTGTGTTATACCATCCAGCAGGACAAACCGATATAGAAAATTTTGTAGACCCATCTCATTACGATACCCATTGGCTAGAAGATATTGTTTTTGAACAAGAAATTCCAGACTTTCAGCAAGAAGAAAAATCATTCATTAAAAAGATTATTAAAAGAATATTTTGACTGATATCTATGAGGCTGAATCAACAAATATTCCAATGATTGGGGAAATTACTAATGGTAAATGAATTACAGATAAAACAAAATACAGATCTGACAGAACAGTCTGCTAATGAAGTTAGAATGCAGCTGCGCAATGAAGCACAGGTTCTTCAAATTGTAGAAAATATGGATCTTCGAAATCAAAATGAATTATTATCACTTGGGAGAGCACCCGCAGAACGACTTTCTCAGTTTTCAGACAGAATATTAAACACCATGGCACTTTCAAAAATTGATGAATCCGGTGAATTATTAATTCAATTAGAGAAATTAATGAAACGATTTGATAAAAACGAAATCATGAAAGAACCTAATTTCATCGCAAAACTATTTAAAAAAGCGAAGGCGACCACGGAAGCTCTCTTTAAAAAATATCAAACATTAGGTGGAGAGCTTGATAAAATTCATAGAGAATTTGCGATGATTGAGGATGAATTAAAGCGGACAAATCAAAATCTCGAAGGTTTATATGAAGAAGATATTGAATATTATTTCGAATTAGAAAAATATGTAGTAGCTGCTGAAATGAAATTAGAGGAAGTAAATCAGACGTTAATCCCTGAATGCGAACAACGAGTAAATTCAGGCAATCAAATGGCTCGGATGGAGCTGGAAAATCTTCGTACAGTCAAAGAATTATTAGAAAGAAAAATAGATGATTTAGAAAAAGCCCGTATGGTAGCTGTTATTGCCGCTCCACAGATTAAAACCATGCAACGTGGAAATAATGATTTAGTTGCAAAGATTAATAGTGCCTTTGTTACAACCATTCCGATTTTTAAAATGGGCATTATTAATACGGTCAGTGCAAAACGTCAAAAAGTACATTCAGATTCATTGAATGCATTTGAAGATCGCACGAATCAAATGTTAAAGGATGTCACTAGCGATATTATGAATCAAAGCATTGAGATTGCTCAGCGTTCCGGTAGCTCTAGTATTAAAATGGATACCATTGAAAATATGTGGGATACGATTGTTAAAGGAATAGATGAATATAAAAAGGTTAAAGAAGAACAGTCCATGCAACGGATTGAAGATAAAAAACGTTTGGAAACGATTAGAGAGGATGCGAAACGCGTCCTATCCCAATCCTAACCGATTACCCCTATCTATAGTGAAGATAGGGTTTTTTTTATATTCTATATCACCAATTGGCTGGTAATTCGAGTGAATATTAGCTTTTTTATCGATTCATTTGAAATATCGACTTAATATGATTCTTTTTCTATCTAAAATTTGTAAATTAAAATATAATTAATTTATGTAAATAAAATACAAATAAGGAAGGTGTAATATAATGGTTAACTTAAATAAAATTGAATTAAAGAAAAAAGGACAAAATATCAATCTAACAAAAAGTACGAATCAATCACTCGGAGAACTGCTCGTAAACCTAAATTGGAATCAAAAAAGTGCTCCTAAATCCGGTGGATTCATGTCTGCTTTATTCGGTAAGTCTAATAATGTCGACCTTGATCTTGGTTGTTTATTTGAAATGAAAAATGGAGAAAAAGGCTGTGTCCAAGCTCTTGGCAATGCTTTTGGCAATTATAACGCAAGACCTTTTATAAAATTGGATGCTGATGACCGTACGGGAAGTGCCATAGGCGGAGAAAATCTTCGGATTAACGGAGATAAAGTCACCGAAATCAAGCGAATTTTAGTATATGCATTTATATATCAAGGAGTAGCTAATTGGTCTCAGGCAGACGGTGTCGTAACTCTTAAGTATCCTGGAGGTTCCGATGTAGAAGTAAAACTAGATGAACATCTGAACGGGAAAAATATGTGTGCAATAGCAATGATAGAAAATGTTAACAACGAAACATTCAAGGTGGAAAGACTAGTAGAGTACTTTAAGGGTCATCAGGATATGGATCGTGCTTTTAATTGGGGCATGAACTGGGTAAGAGGTTCAAAATAAAGGATTGCACCACAGTTAGCAAATTTAGAAATAATGAATTTTCCAGGCTGCCTGCTGTTACAGAAAAGGATTTTGTCAATTATGTCAATGATAAGATAGTAAATAATCAGTCCATACATAAGTTTGGAAGAAATGACGAACCACAAGTTATGAAAGATGTTATACATAAATATATGAAAGAAGAACCAGCAGATGAGCCCGTCTTTTTAGTTTTTATTAATGATGGCGGATGTAAATCAGGTATTAAAAAGATCATCGCAAATTCTTCAAAAATGCCGATTTTCTGGCAGTTTGTAGGTATAGGTGATTCTAATTTTGATGTGTTAAGAAAGTTGGATACAATGGAAGGCCGATTTGTGGATAATGCAAATTTCTTTCATCTGAATAATTTGGAAGATGTGTCCGATGAAGAATTGTACGATCAATTATTAAACGAATTTCCACAATGGTTAGAGGAAGCAAAGCAAAAGGGGATCTTGAGATAATATACTCAAAAGCTCTATATTTCCTTTACAAGGATGAATCTCTATAATAATTTTTGAATGATACCACACAAAAACACAAACGTTATATGTTTATGAAATGGTTTCATTCGTATTTAGAGAAGCTAAGTGCGGTTGCTCCACCGACCGGACACCAACGAGTTGGCGAAAAACACGAACATTGGCTATTTTCTTTATAAAAGTTCGAAAAATTAGAGATTATGACTGTAATTTTTACAAAATGCTATTTTTAATTAACAGAACATATGTTCGCACCTTGTTTTACAGTCTATTCGATCCTATGAATAGAATCGTATAATTCGTGGTATTAACCTATATAGTCAGATATAAATTATATACGGGTGATCTATATTGACAAAACAGACAAGTGACGATTGCAGATTAGGCAATTTTGAAAAAGAATATGAGCTCCCACCCGGGACCATTCGAAATCGTAATGGCAGGGATACACGCAGTGATAAGAAAATCGGGACGATACGAAAAGAATCGGATCACCACAAAAAGAAATAAAAGAAAATCACAATCTACAAACATATCGTTTTAACGGATCAGTAACGTGAGAGAGCTATTCATTTTCATATACTACGTGTAAAAGGAGATTGATGATGGCAAAAACGACACTGAAGTCAAAAGCAACTTTAATTAATAATGTACAGGTCGAGGTCGAAGCAAGGGGACATAAGGTGACAATTGATGAACCGGAAAGAGCAGGAGGAACAGATCTTGGCATGAACCCATTAGAACTCCTTCTTTCATCACTCGGTGCTTGTCAAACCATTATGGCTCAAAGTTATGCGGATAAAATGGGAATTCAATACGATCGTTTAGTGATCGAGCTTGAAGGTGATTTAGATACGGGCGGTTACAAGGGAAAACCAGGTGCAAAAGTTGGTTTAGAGGAAATTCGTTATTTCGTCCATATGGAGTCTAATGCGCCTCAAGAAAAAATCGAGGAATTTATCCGTTATATAGAAGCACATTGCCCAGCACTTGATACCTTAATCAATCCAACAAAAGTTGTATCAAAAGGCGTTAAGGTCACACAAACAAAATAAAATTTTACACCGTCGCGGTATTAGTGACGGTTTTTATTTATATAGAGACAAAAAACCCAACTTACTTAGAAGTCGGGTCGTTTGATATTTAGTCTTTACTTAGTTCCATTTCTCTTAATTGTACATGACGAATCTTTCCTGAAGTCGTTTTTGGTAGCGCCTCGGTAAATTCAATGCTCCTCGGATATTTATATGGAGCGGTTAAGGTTTTTACAAAACTCTGAAGATCTGCAATCAGTTCTTTTTCTGAATGGTGTTTATAAGAGTCTGTTAGGACGATAAAGGCTTTAACAATATTTCCTCTAATCGCATCAGGACTTCCTACGACTGCACATTCCTTCACGGCAGGATGCTTAATTAAAGCATCTTCCACCTCGAACGGCCCGATTGTATATCCAGAGCTAATAATAATATCGTCGCTTCTACCCTCAAACCAAAAGAAACCTTCTTCATCTTTTAAAGCTCGGTCACCTGTAATAAAGTATTCACCTTTTCTTTGCGAAAGTGTACGTTCCGGATCTTTATAATATTCTTTAAAGAGAGCAGGTGTACTAAGATGAACACCTATATTACCAACTTCACCTGCTTGGCACAGCTGCCCATTTTCATCGACAATTTCTACTATATTTCCCGGTGTAGCTTTACCCATGGAACCAGGCTTATTTGGGATATCTTTTAATTGGCCGATTAATAATGTACTCTCGGTTTGTCCATAACCATTGCGAATCGTTACATTAAACTGATTGTAAAAAGCATTTATTACCTCTGTATTTAGTGCTTCACCAGCGGAAATTGCGCTATGGAGATAAGGTAATTTGTACTTATGTAGATTTTCACTTTTTACAATTAACCGATATTCAGTAGGTGTACAGCAGAAAACATTTATTCGATATTTATCCAGCAAAGCTAAAAAGGTATCAGCATTGAATTTTCCATTATACACGAAGCCCGTTGCTCCTGTTCCAAGTACGGATAGGAAGGGACTCCACACCCATTTTTGCCATCCAGGAGCGGCTGTTGCCCACACTAGGTCATTTTCATTGATAGACATCCAACTCTTTGCAGCTGTTTTCAAATGAGCAAAGCCCCAGGCGTGAGTATGTACAACTGCCTTTGGATTGCCTGTTGTGCCGGAAGTATAGGATAACAAAGCAATATCATCCCTAGTGGTGTTGGCAGCTTTAAATTGAGAGGAAGCTGTTTTCACTTTTTCCTCTAGTGAAATCCATTGATCTTTAGCATCGCCGACACTGAATTTAATCAGCTTATCAGAGTCAGGCACCGCATCAATTTCAGCTGTGAATTTTTCATAACAGACTACCGCTCGGGCTTCAGCATGCTGAATTCTAAAAGCCAAATCTTTTGAACGGAGCATTTCTGAGCATGGAATAAGTACGATACCGGATTTTAATGCAGCCATATAGATGGCATAAGCCTCGATTATACGGGGAACAATCACCAGTATTTTATCACCCATTTGTAATCCCGCTTCAGCAAATACATTTCCTATTTTATTAGCTTCTTCGACTAATTGTTTATATGTAATTGATCTAGTCAGACCATCCTGATTCTCCCACTTTAGAGCCAATTTCTCAGAATCGTTGGCATAACGCTCAATTTCCGTTGTTAAATTATAGACATGAGGAGCTATTAATTCTTCTCTTTTCATAAAAAATCCTCCTAAAATACGAATCAAGTATGTGATACCTGTTGTCATATGCAACTTTTAGTACTAGGTAATAAAATTAATTTTAACTATTTTTTCTAGACATGTAAAGGAAAGTGGATAAGAGTTTGTTTATGGAGAGATTAAGCAGAGGTCACCAATACAATTTGATTAAAGATAATAAGTTTTATTGAGGGAATTAATTCAATTTATAAAAATTTTATCGTATACAATTATACCTATTATATTTTGCGCAATCAGATAAATATGTTTAGTATAAAAGTAGAGATATACTTTGTCGTGCATTTTCAGAAGGGAGGAGAAATAATGGACTCACCTCTAATGGATAATCGCAGATTATCTACAAAAGATTTTGTTTATCAAGAAATTAAAAAACAAATTATTTTAAGTGAATTGAAACCTCTTCAACCAATAAATGAAATAAAAACTGCTTCGGATTTAGGGATTAGCAGAACACCATTACGCGAAGCATTACAAAGATTAGAGATAGAAGAACTTATCATTCGACAGCCTAATGGTAGACTTAAAGTAGCACCGATTTCTATACAAGAGGCAAAAGAAATTTATAATATCAGAGGATTACTGGAAGGGTTAATAGCAAAAGAGGCAGCGATTAAGGTAAATGAGGATGAAATTCAGAAACTGCAATTATATACAAATTTGCTGAACGAAGCAGCTTTAACCGATCGTAGGGAGTATGTAGTTAATTACGGAAGCGAAATTCATTCCTTGCTATACAAAATCAGCGGAAATCATACTGCTGTAAAAATATTAAGGAATATGAATGATAAAATCTCGCGTTATCGTAGACTTGGGCCGAAGGATAGCATGACTAGAAGTATGGAAGCTGCCTTTGAACATAAGAGATTAACTGAAGCAATCGCAGAACGGAATCCAACAAAAGCAGAGAGCTTAATGAAGCAACATATACATAATAGTTTAGCCGCAGCACTAAAATCGATTACAAGTCATATTAATGAATATGAATAGATAAGCACACCACTATAGATATTAAATATAGTGGTTATTTTTTAGTCTTTGAATTAATAGTTATATTTATTTGATAATTCTGTCTTCGGTGTTGACACATAAGGAAAATTTGCATAGAATTAGCTTACCAATAATTGTATACAATTATTCTTTAATACACTAGTTATCTATTTCATGAACCATAAAAGGAGGGATATTACAAATGCGATAAGACATATATGTTAGTAATTTAAATTAATCGCATAGAATGAAAGCGCTTTATAATTAAACAGGAGGAGATAAACATGGATGAGAGTGTAAATATACAAGATATTAAAAAATCCACGTTAAAGAAAACAATGCGAAGGATACTACCATTTATTTTAATTTTATATGTTGTTGCTTTTCTGGACAGGGTGAACATGGGGTATGCTGCATTAGAAATGAATGCTGAACTTGCTTTATCAGCAGAAGTATTTGGATTTCTATCAGGAATATTTTATATCAGTTACTGCTTGTTTGAAGTACCTAGCAATATGATTTTACATAAGGTTGGAGCTAAGTTATGGATTTCACGAATTATGATTACTTGGGGAATCATCGTTGTATTAACCGGTTTCGTTCAATCCGCTACACATCTATATATATTACGATTTTTACTCGGTGTTGCCGAAGCAGGTTTTACTCCGGGGATCATTCTATATTTAACATATTGGTTTCGAGTTCGCGAACGTGGAAAAGCAACAGCTGCTTTTTTTGTTGCACTCCCGTTAGCTGCATTAATTGGGGCACCATTATCTACTTGGATCATCGATCATATTGCATGGGCAGGATTATCTGGCTGGAGATGGATGTTTATTCTCGAAGGACTGCCTGCAATCGTTTTAGGCATAGTGGTATTGTTTTATTTGACTAATCGTCCAACCGATGCAAAATGGCTGACAAATGAAGAAAAGACATGGCTTGAAGATGAGTTAGAAAAAGAAAGAAAGGTAGCTGCAACGCACAATAAAACCTCACATTTGGGTATGCTAAAGGATTCGAAGGTTTGGAAATTAGCAGTCTTTAATATAGCAGGATTTGTTGCTGTAAATGGCTTAAATTTTTGGATACCAACCATAATTAAAAATCTTTCAGTAGCAGGTACTTCTAACATGGAAGTTGGTTGGTTAGCAATGATACCTTCATTAATCGCCATTCCGTCAATTTTATTTGTCGGATGGAATGCTGATAGGACCAACAAATATAAACACCACTTAGCTGCTTGTGTATCAATTGCCATGATCGGATTGATAGGATGCGCTTTTGTAACTAGCGTACCATTAATGATTTTAACGCTTTCCGTTACATCAGCAGGTTTGTATGGCATATCAGGTTCATTTTACGCTTATTTAACCTATTTTTTCAGCGAATCTACTGCCCCAGCAGGGATTGCTCTAGTAAGCACCCTATCATCTTTAGGTGGTTTTATCGGTCCAATGATATTGGGGATTTTAAATTTACAACAAGGAATGCTGATGATAGCAGGATTTATGATTATTAGTTTGCTGACGCTTATTACGTTAAACCACGGTCCGAGTAAACATGGAACCATTGGAGTCAAGGAAGAAAGTAATATACTCTAATATAAATGTTCAACAAAAGCATTTATTAAAATAGACAAAACAAATTAAAAGATAGCTTCTGAGCAAAACCGAAGCTGTCTTTTTTCATACATGATATCCAAAACCAATATAAATTATCTGAATGTCTACAAAAATTAGAAGTATATTCATCTAGCTATACTATAAGCAATTCCTTATTTTGCAGAAGGATTGTTGTCTGTCTTTAAAAAGTGGAATTTAAGATCAGAGATTACTATACAATCAACTACAAAAGGCACCAAGATCTATCGTATATGGGTAAAAGGAAAAGATGATATACCAAAGCTAGCTAAAATTATATATAATAATTGCAATGGAAATTGTGTGACTTATAAACGTGAATTAATGTCTCAAAGACTACTTAAGGAATGATATTTATGTGGAAAAACGTCGATGGAAAGTTGATACAGCTTACTGATACTTCACGGGTAAAATTTAGAACTAATATTAGTAAAGCAATTCTGGATCAATTAAGTGATTTAGCTGAGAAATATGATACTCATGTAAATTATTTATTGGAAACCGGATTAGAAAAATTGTTATCCGAAGGTGTTATTACATTTAATAAAGATACTCGCCCTAAGGATCGTGTCCAGTATAAAACTACATATGACAAGGAATTACTCGAGGCTGTTAAAGAATTTGCTAAGCAGCATAAGCTATTTATTAATGATGTGATTGAATATAGTGTCAATCTAATAGACATTGATAAGAGTAAAGATAAAGACTATAAAAACAGGATAGAAAAGGGGTGATTGGATTCTTTTTAACTTTCTAATACAACGCCCCGAACATAATATATATTATAGGAAGTTGTGAAAACCAATTAAACAAGTGTCTCATTAATCAAGATTACTTTAGCAATTGAGACAAAATAGAAAAATTTTCAAATGTAGATCTTAATTATATATTTAATTCTTTAATTCATTTATATAATTTATTTATTCGTTATATCCCTGGTTGTTTTAATAATTTGTTTTTTAAGTTGATGTTGAACATAATTTTTTATAGAATTTTTATTCTTTCTTTGTAGTAAATAATAAATCTTGAACTAACTTATAATTGTTTAACTTGTACTTAGATTTAGTTTTAAATCATTAGAAATTAGATTTTATAGTCTTGTTGCCAGATTTACGATGGTTCTTTTTTAGTTTACATAATGTTATTATGGCAACTTTTTTCTCGTTTATTTATAAACCTTCTAAATTAGTAGCGATCGATAAAAATTACTTAAGACTTTTATATTCGTCATCGCTTCATTCAACTTTATTGCTGCAAAAAAAAATAAGATCTCATGTTTTTTAATGAGATCTGCGGAATAATTCGGTACCTTTATAATGTCTCCAAAAGAACTTCTTTTGGTATCCAGCCTACCAAACCATCTTTTTTTATTAATGTATACGCAGCACAATTATTATCCAATATAGAGACAATATCTCCTTTATTTACGTTTAATTGAGCACAGGAGACATCCGTTCTAACTTTATAGCCTCCATCTTCATGCTGTTTTATATATTCATTTTTGATATAAATCAATTTGTCGGTTTGTTGCTGTCTGCAAAGTGTGAAATACTCCCCTTCTTCTATTGGGGATATTTCAAATAAAGGATAGGATATCGAGCCTGTCATTTTGGGATCAGCCTTGATCTTATAATCTTTTATAATCTCACATTTTGGGAAACGGTCTACATATGTGTAGAAATACTCATTTCCGAGCGGCATTTTATTGATAATTAAAGCATTTAATTGACCAGTTTCCTTAATACCATTTCCCCCATCAATTGCAATTATTTTCTTATCAAAATCCATAATTGGATTGTGGGAAGGAATTTCAGCTGGATAGTTGATTACTGGCCAATGACCGACAAAAACCAATTTATTTGCTTGATGAGCCTTATCTAGGAAAGATGGCATTCTAAGGGCGTTTTCTCTGCTAGTCATTTTCCAATCTTGAACAGAATCTAAACCGGCATGTACAAAGATAAAATCGTCAGTTTCTATTGCTGTCGGTAAATCATTAAGCCAATTAAACTCAGATGAAAAATTCTCCTTTATAATCTCGTTTAATTCAGATATATTGCGAATGGTATCCATATTAACTCCTAAGTGTTTTAGACAATCATTCAGCAATGTATTCTTTCTTTTGGATATGTAATTTAGTAACCAAGGGTCTTCTTCTAATAAGTTCTCTACTAAAGTATCACAGTTGCCTTCTAGTACATATACCTTAGGATTTTCTTCTGATAACTCCATAATATATTTTAAGCTCCTTTTTCACAAAGATCTCCATTAATGATTAAATAATCTTCCCGGTTGTAATCTGCTTTTTTCAATAAACTTTTTAATAAATCTATTTCCCCGTGTATATCTGAAATAACAACAACTCTAGCATAATCAGGTAAAGATAAAGACTTTATTTTATCGATTATAAATCACTCCATCCCTTATTTTTTGTGCTCAGTTTGCTCCCGCTCCACTTTAAGTAAACCTTCTTTATTATTCAATATAAAAATAAAAAATTCCTTCTTTCTACATAAAAAGACAATGATGAAGCATCCCTTCTATTTAGGAGGACACATCTTGACCAAACTATTGTTAATGTGAATGTAATACCTTAATTACATGGTTCTTTTTCTCTAAATCCCACTATATACATAGTTCAATAAACTTTATTACGGCATTTTGTTAAACCTGAAATAATTTCAACCATAAAAAATGCCCTAAAAGTATGATTCCTACTTTAAAAGGCAGATTAATTTAATATTATTAAACTTATATTTTCTTTACTAATTACATGAATTTAATAACTAGTAGCAAATATGACGAACTTACTTTAGATTCAACCGCTAATTAATCATAGATTTATATAGATCTTCTATACGGATTAACATCGTTTCAATTTTATGTTCATCATTAAGATTGGCCTGCCCGGTCACAATTTGATCTTTTGAACTTTCAGCGCCTTCTTTTAGGAGCTGTATTTCTACTGAGAAATCATAAACGCTGTCTTTTTCATCTACATTTTCGTAATCAATGTTTTTAATTTTTAACATGTAATCATTTTTTATGGCTTCTATCATGCTTGTTGAACCATAGTCATTAACGAATTCCGTATATGATGTTTCATTCGCAAAATAATCTTTAAATAGCTTTTCTTCATGTTGACGTAAAGCTGCAAGTTTCTCTTCGCTTTCTTGATCCACTATTTGTTTCAATTCATCACTTGGGCCTGTAAGACTATTCTGTAATACAGCTTCAATGGTCTGGATATTTTCATCTTGTGTTTTCGCTTCATTTTCTTCGGTACAACCCACTAACATAAATAGAAGTAAAGTAAGTAAAACTGTTGCAAAGACATCACTCAATCGTTTTTTCACATAAACCTCCCCCTTTTGGCAAACATCTTATATCTGATTATATCCTCGAATGTATTTATTTACCATTTTGATATAGATGTTTTCTGCTAGGTTTGATCAAGCATCAAATCAGTGTAAGAGGAACTGCTTTGTGCAGAAAAGTATCGGCCATGTTTTAACAACACCGCAAAAATGTATGGGGTGTTGTTAATTTGTATGCGTATTTTTGATGTTGATGTGTAAATTCAATAAAACATTAATGATAGATGAATTTTCCCTTATTAATCCGTTATTTATTGTTTTCTCCCCGTTAACCGAACCCATTAATTTCTTTCTATTTCTCTTAACAATAAAAGACGGCCATTCACAAATGCTCTGTATTAATCCGGTTCTTTTCATAAGGCTCAACTGGAGGAACTTCATATTCTAACTCAATATCAAATGAGGAATCCTGTAATGTAGATTCTATTATATTCATTTCCTCCTTTTGCTTTCTTTCTGTATCTGTTTTCCTGTTTTTCTTATTCATATTTATACCTCCCATATATTATGTACATATAGGTTTACCAGGTAACTCGTTATATATGCTTATTTATAGCAGGTAATCACCCTCTCCTCTACTTCTCTTTGACAGACCTTTTAGTTTAAGGCTTTTATGACCTTTATTTGTTTGATTCTCTTTCATTCATAAGACATATTCTCTTCTCTACCAAAATAACCTATAGTAAACAGGTTAATTTGGAGGGATCATATGAATAATACTCTTATCACTGCTGATATGATTACGAGATTTAATGAGCTCAACAAGAAGAAAAAAGAGATTGAAATGGAAATGGAAAAACTGAAAGAGGTTTTTCATACGTATTTTGATCATCATGTAGGTGCAAATAATAAAGGTGAATTAATCGACAATGGTATAAAGCTTCAAAGGCAGATACGCAAATATGAAAAATACAGTACTGTACCAACTGTATATAAATTAGAAGAACTAAATATGAATGAATTAATTAAAACAGTGAAAATCCCAGATGAAGAAAAGATGAATGCTGCTATTAAGCTTGGCTTCCTTAAGGAAGAGGATTTTGAAAGCTGCAAGCTAATCACTTACTCCAAGGCTATTTCAGTGAAAGAAGTATAACGGTCAGATATTAAGAAAAATGTGCGTTAGAAAGGTTAACAAGATTAAAGACAGATCTATATGAATCCTCTACACTTATAATAAACTATGTTAATAAGGTGGAAGGATGATACAGTATGAGAATAGAGAATGAAAGGCAACTGGCTGAAATGATTATCCAACTGGATTTATTGCGTGATCAGCTCTATGAAGAGTTACAGAATAATTTTGGATCAAGAGGCCAGGAGTTTCTACGTACTGTGCAAAATAGCCCATTACAGCATGATATATCCATGCATTATACAGTTGAGGATAGACGCGGTATCTCCCTTGCTTTATTGGAGATTATGTTCATTACTGCGAAACAAAAAAAGCAGATAGGATAAAACATAATTATTACTAAGACAATCCGTTATAGATCATAGATGTATTCATATGATAAGGGCATAGAAAATCCGCTATGCCCTTTTTGTTTATGATAAAATTTGCTGTTGCAGCCGCTCCAAATCTTCCTCGATTTTGACTAGTTTGATTCGTTCAAATAAAGGTTTTACATGTGATAAATGTTTAAGCTATGAGTAAATTTCGCAGTATTTTAGTTATATCGCAATAGAAGCTAGGTTTGTCTTTCTTACTTTAATTAATCTACAAACGATTTATTAAGTATCGTTTTTTGATTAATCATCAGGAAGTTCCAGAAGAGGCAGTATACTGATGAAAATTAAAGGAATGAAGTGGAATTTCTATGAGGGGAACCGTACACACATTAATTCAATACAAGAGAGAACAATTAAACGGGGTCAAAGAAATTGTTAAAGTAACAATCACCATTTGTTCATTAAAAACAACAATACATAAAGTCCTGGAAGAAACAGAGCACGCTTTTGTTTGTGAGGGTGTGCGTTTCCCGATATCCAAAACAATGTAGGGGTCATTAAGTCATCAACGATTTAAAATTTACCCAAAGATGTATCAAGAATAGAAAAACTCTATCACTAGGTTGAATTGGGGCAGCACCAAGGGGAATTGGAGAAGTTGCAAAGACATCTGGAAGAACACCGAGCAGCTTTACAAAAATGCGTTAATTTATAAAAGTAAAAGAATAAAACCACACCATCTGAGATGTGGTTTTTTAATAGTATACTTCGTGATTATATTCCCTTTCCTCTCTCCAATTCGCGTCCTGTAGCTTCTTCAATAATGTCCAAAAATTCATTTTCGATATCCTTGAATTCTACTCCTGGTGAAAGAGAACATCTGATGATTGTGGTTGCGTCATCAGATTCAAAAAAATTAGATTTGTTCTCTTTCTGTGGAAATATGCCAAACACTCTCTTAATCGCTGGATTCGCATACTTCGTTTTACGGGTGGTGTTGTAGTAAAACGACCTCACATTTGAATAATTGACGAGTTGAGAATACACCTTATAGCCTTGGTTATTATCGCGATTACGAGTGTAAACGCCTAGAGTGCCCAGTTTGTCATAAGATCTATATTTGAAATCCGCTAAGACGCTCCCTTTAAACACTCCTTGGTCATAAATATCCATCCTAAAGTCCGGTCTGTTGCTCTTTTCCACAGTGATTAGTGGGTTATCGAATGTATCGGCTTTTTCGGGTGGTTTAGAAATAAACGAATCGTACCAAACATTCAATACGAGGCCCTCAGAATTTCTGAGAGTTATTTTCGTGTTTGGGTCTAAGAATGGATAAATCGAATCGTCATTATGATCAAATATCCAACCCGAGATTTCATTGAAATTTAAATATTTGTTGTTCTTAAGCATTAATAACAGTTTAATAAATCCCCAAATTTCATATAACTTTGATGTTTCTTTCCAATAGTAAATGTAGTGTTTGAAAGGGTTGATCGTAAACGTACTCCCTTTGTTTAATTGCAAATACAAAGAATATATGGTTCGATAATAGGGAAATCGCGTTAATTTCTCTTGATTATTCATATGTGCATCGACATTTTCAAACCAATTTTCCTCCAAAGCCAAAATAACATTGGCTTTTAGCTTCTTAAATTGTTCCAATCGTTCCTTTTCAATCACTAATTTTTTATCGATTATATCTGTTGGAGATTTATATCTTTTTTGCAATGCCAAGTCATTTTTTAAAGACACAATTTTCTTCTTCACATATTTTTCTACCAAGAAAATGCTGTCTAAAAATTCTTCTAACATCTTCTTTAAATTGCTGTTTATCGAAAGATTGTAGTCAATTATATAATCGTAGCTAGGAACCTTGTGGGTGGAAGTGTGTCTGCTCTGCTTTAATTGGGTCGTTTTCAGGTCGCTCCGCGTTGGCTGTCCTAACGATTTATACATATATTTTTTGGTTATTTTAAATCTAGGCTCTCGTAATATTAAATTGATGTTGTTAATCAAAGCCACTGAGTTTGAAATTAAGAAGTCGTATTTGCGGGTTATAGATTCATTGGTTGAATCATTTTCAAACCCAGCAAAATTTCTTCTAACTGCTGTTTCCTTAGCGAGGTCCACTAAGGTTCCTTCGATTTCTCCCCTCATTAAATTTAGTTGTTCTACGTGGATCCTTGAAGGGGTCACTTTCAAGAAAGCATAATACTCTTCATCGTGAACAGTGACTACCATTCTGTACACACCAGGTAAAAGACAGCTGAAATTAAGGTTATCCGTATTGAAATCAGATTCAAAATTTAAGTAGAGACCTCTGATTTCTTGCGAAGGATGAAAAAACACGGTTTCAGAATCTCTAAATGACTTTTCGGGCAACATATCCATTATTTCGATCCATAACTTAGCGTCCGGTTGGTTGCATTCAAATTTAACCCTTAAATCGCACAGTTCGGTGCAGGAGTAACTATACTCTTCAAGATTTTTTAAAGCTTCTTCTAAATCAGTTGAAAAACTAACAACCAAGTCTCCTACAGTGTTCTTATTCGAAAAAAAGAGCAAGTTAAATGGTATGCCCATACTCATCTAGCTCCTTAGCTAAATTGACTAGTTTTCTTTTTGCTGAATCAAAATCAGAAATACTTCGGTTGTTGTTTAACAATTTATAAAGATGCCCTTCTTCGTATTTTTCGTTTTGAATTTTACCAATCAGCGCTCCGAGCTGCTTTTGGGAACCCCTTAATTTCGGCAAAATCCTTTGTGTTAGTTGCAAATCGAATGCTTTGCTTCTAGGAAATTGCGGAGAGTTAGGGATATTCTCTATATACTCTTCAATTTGGTTAACAATCCTATATCCTACGCCAATTTGGTCTGTTGCTTCCTGCATTAAGCGGTTGATTTCCCACAAGATATCAATCTCTTCTGCAGTCAATACACTGTATTTATGGTTTTTCTGCATACTTTTTAGCTTAATGAAGGTTCTTAAAGGTTCCTCAGTCTCAACTTCCCCTTTAGGTGACTCTTTCTTTTCGTTAAGGGCAGTTGCAAGTTTTTCCCGTACATCTTTGTATGGGCATAGTCCAAGTGAAATCGTATTGGCTCTATCAAGCACCTTATCTGAAAATTGGAATGAAGATTCGTCGATGTTAACCGTACCCGCAAACAAAAGATTTTCACTAAGTTTAATTTCAGATGGATATACGTTTTGGTTATAAACACGCCCGTTTAAGTTACTGCTATATAAATTAATGTGTCTATCATCAGGCTCTCTCTCTAATACGGATAGGAACTGGGAAAAATAATGCTCCACCTTTGCTAAGTTCATTTCATCTAAACAAACGATGTAACATTCATCAGGGTTGTTGTTTGCCTCGATGATGAAATCAACTAACCCTGACTCCCCAGGTCTATATATGCCTTGAGAGCTGTCTAGGTATCCTAATAAATCCGTATCGTCCTGCCAAAATGGTCTTACAGGAACGAATAGCAACTTACTTTTATTGACGTTTGAATAATCGCTGCCCTTGCTGGCAAATTTATTAAGAGCTTCGTGATAGCACTGTACGATACGTGATTTCCCTGTTCCGCTCAACCCAGCTAAGATCACAAGGCTTTTGTTCTTCATAGCCGTATGGAAGTTATACAAATCTAAAGGTGTATAAAGTAGGTTTTTTGACAATGCAACCTCTTCGAACACTTTCAAAAATTCTAGTTCATTAATATCCTCTATTTTTGATTTGGCTTTTTGAGGACTTACTTTGCGTCCTTTTGATATCAAGGATTCTCTAATCTCATTATCCTTTTCGCCTGTAACAAACATTACTTTGCCTTTAGATAAGTAATACTCTCCTAGTTCCTTTAAACTGATTTCTCTATAATATGTATTCTCTTTATTCGTGATAAATTTAAATTGATATTCCTCCGAATACTCAATCCCTTCAATAGGACCGAACGCATATAACCTATCAAGTTTTGGATCCGAAAATGGTTCCTTAGCAAGGCTAGATTTGTACTCACCTATCAAAACAAACGAAGGGTAGTCCTCGGATTCTTTAGATAGTGAAAAGTACGATTGGACGTATTCGTTGTTCGTTAACTTTTGGATAACATCTACTGTTTTTTTACCTGAATTAGTTCGAATAAAAGGTATTGGAAAATACGTATGATCGTTGTTTGATTCCCTTCTAACAACCTCTAAGTCGTATGCGTTATAAAAGGTTTGGTCATTTTCTTTATACTTAGCCTTAATTTTGAACATTAGATAATGTACTTTTAAAAAATCGGTCAATTCCTTATATCTTTCTTCAGGTGTTAAGTCCTTATCGTCGGTAAACCCTAAGTTTTCTAACTCCCCTGAAAAACTGGTTACTCGCTTAGTTATATCATCTGTTATATTTTCTGGTGGATTAGAAACCACTTTGATTGGAAAGCGTATGATTGAATTCTCTTTCGTTAATAAGAAATGGTCCGTGTCCTGTAGTTTGCCAAGGAATTTTGTTTCAAACCATTTGGTTTCGGTCATAATAACCCTCCATTCTTCCAATGTACTGGTCAAAATTCTCTAGAGAGTCAATAAACAGTGCATTGCCTATTTCTCCAAAGTATTTAAAGATTTTTGAAGCAATTAATTTCGCTTCTTCTTTTTTGTTTAGGGTAAAAGAAAGCACGACTAACTTATGATAATTTTTATAGTCCTCTATCTCATCGATGCCTCCACTCGCATATTCATAATTTAAAAAATCTAAAGTCGTCACTTTAGAATCTATACATTTTCTATAAGAGTCATTTCCGTAAAACAAGAGCTTCAGTTTGCCTAGTTCTTCGTTTTCTATCTCGAACTGCCTCAATTCCTCTCTTAATTTCGTAAGTACATTCTCTAATCTTTGGTTTTCTTTTTTGGCTAATTTTAAATCTTTTTTTAAACCTTTGTTTTCGTGTTCTTGTGTTAAAACAGCTTTTCTTCTCTTCATCGCTATATCTTGTAATCTTTTATTCTCTTCTTCTAGTTTGGTGATAATGGATCGAAGATTTTTGACTAGTGATTCTTCTTCGTTAGTCTTCTCTTCTGTTTTTTTGAATGCTATGTTGTCATTTTGTGAATTCCCTAGATACTTTTCTAATAAGCTAACCTTATCCCCGAAAATCAACGCGAAAGCAACTTCTCCGATACTAGTATTCTCGATCTTTTCTGTTAGCATTTTTTCATCAATGGTAGATGTTAAAGCCCAAGAATAATCTCTATTTTTTTCTTTTGTATATGTCTCAGCGGCTTTTTTTAATAAAGTTATCAATTTTTCTTCAGATACTTCAGTAAGTATCCTTTTCATTGTCTTTGTCTTGGTAGGGCTTGAGGGGCCGTTAATACGAAAGCCCTTAACGCGCAATTTGTTAATTCTGAATATGTCTTCTAGTTGTTTGCTATCAAGCTTATCTATTATCTTTAAAAAAAGCTCATACATCGCCATCCTCCTAACTCTGCCGCTTACTTAAATTATACTAGAAAAGTTATTTTTAATAAATTCGATATTAACAAACTATTCAGACACCTTATTATGCGGAGGTTTCAAATTCAGAGAAAGTGGTTTCATAAATATATAGAGTAGTTGCAAAGACATATAGAAGAACACCGAGCTGCCTTGCAAAAGTGTTATAGTTTATCAGGAGTGTAAAAACAAAAAACCATCATCTTAGTGATGAAGGTTTTTAAAATGAGATTTAACTTGGATATTGAGCAATAGTCAACTTAATTACTGTCTTGTTTCAGTTGTGGCTGTTGATGATGATTTCACCGTTATCTATTTGAATGAAAAAGTCATTAAGATTTTCAATAATGAACTTTTCTTCTTAAGTTATTGGTTTTTCAGGCAAATTTGGTTCAGATGTAGGAAAATCATCTGTTACATCTTGCCACTCTACCTGAACATATGCTTCGTTCATTACAGGGATGCTTGCTCCGGTAACTCGACCTTCGTTGATACATATAGAGTTTTCATTATCTACCCTTCTATGAAGTTCTCCTGAATCATCACAAGCAATTTTCACACCATATACTTATTCATAAGCAGCAATTAACGAGATCCGCGCTATCAATGCGTCCCTTGCGTCTTTGTACCATTTGCCGTTTATAATCATACTGTTGCCAATTGGGTCGCCTAAAGAAATTTGATATACTCGCTTCATTTCTCTCTTCTGTTAATTCATATTCTAATATTAACAGAGTGTCCAAAGTTCAGCGGTTATATACTTCGTATAGCTGAATATATTCTTATGTTTGCGATTAACAAAACACGCATAAAAAGGTTTGTTCTAAGAGTAGTCTCTCACTTCATATACAAATACCTAGTAGTCTTTGATTTAAAAATGATGACAAATACTCCCGAATTTTGTTTATATGGAATACCATTTATTTATCTGAGTTCCTAAAACGAAAATGAGCATTTAATTGTCCCTTAATCATTTCATCCCGAATTTTTCTGCGTTGCATATCATTTCTTATTTCTGCTGTTTGTACACCTTCTTCCATCTTTTCAGCTATCTTCATTAAGGTTTCCACATCTTGAAATGAGTATTTTCGTATACCTTTATTTGATCTTTCAGGAAAAATCAATCCGCGTTCTTCATAATAACGAATTTTCCGTTGGGAAATACCTGTCAGCTCGCTAACAATGCCTATAGATATAACCTTCTTATCCTTATATGAAGACATGGCTCCGTCACCCCCTAAACAAGGCTATATAAATCGCTATATAGATGATTATTACTTGTTTACAATTAATCTCAAGGTGTTTGGGAGATGTTCTGACATATATTTTTTTACAGGTTCATAAATTATAAATAATTTTTACTAATGATTTTTGAATTTTCAATATATTTAATTCTATCTATGTGAGATAATATCACAAGGTACATTTTACTATATTTAGGAGGATTGCGGATGAGCCAGGAGACTTCATATAAAGATAAAAAAGTCATAACAATCGGTGTTGTTAAAGAATTAACCGGGTTATCGGAAAGGCAAATCCGTTATTACGAAGAACGTAAACTCATTTTTCCTGCCAGAAACAATGGCGGAAGTCGGAAATACTCTTTTACAGACATTGAATTATTAATGGATATAGCAGAAAAAATTGAAGATGGTATACAGACCTATGAGATCAGGCAAGAAATGCTCAGAGAAAAGAAAAAGGAAGATGCGGCTAAAACGCACAAAAAAATGATCCAGGGGCAATTAAATGCTCAATTTGGTGTTCAAAAATACAACTAGCTCAGGTTTATCGCCTTCTGCACACACACTTCCACTCCTTTCCATAAAAACCACGTTAGGTTTCCTTACATGGTTGTAGAATTCCCATCCCTGATGATGCGACAATACAGACAGTAAAGGAAAACTTATTTAGGAAGGTGTGGAATTATGGATACGATTTTTTTAATGAATAGCCTTTGGGTGATGGTGGGAGCAGTGTTAGTCATCCTGATGATTGGTGGCTTCATCCTGCTGGAGACTGGATCCACTCGAATGAAAAATGCAGGTCACATCGCAGGTAAAACGATTCTTACATTTGGAATCTCTTCTATTGTCTTTTGGGCAGTGGGCTTTGGATTCATATTTGGGGATGGAGCCGGTCTAAGTCAAATCATTGGTTTATCTGACTTCTTCTACTCTGGCTACGATCTCGAAAGTGTTGGTTTATCTGGAGCTGTCTTTTTCTTATTCCAAACAGCCTTTGCCGGAATATCGATAACCATTGCGTTTGGTGGATTTGCAGAACGAGCGAAAATGGGTGTATATGTACTCTTCGCCGTTTTATTCTCTGCCCTTGTTTATCCTCCTATCGCTCACTGGATTTGGGGCGGTGGCTGGTTAGCGGATCATGGAAAACAGGATTTTGCCGGTTCCACTGTTGTTCATTTAACGGGTGCAATGGCGGCTTTGGCAGCTACGATCCTTTTAAAACCGCGTATCGGTAAATTTAATAAGGATGGCTCAGCTAATAACTTATATGGACATAACCAAGTTTACACAGCTTTAAGTGTTTTATTGCTTTGGGTTGGCTGGTTCGGATTCAATGCCGGCAGTACGGTAGCAGTGGATGCAGGATTCTTTGGATTTGTTGCAGTCAATACAAATCTTGCAGCGGCTGCAGGTACGATAGCTGCGATGATTATTTCTTGGATTGTCATGGGGAAAGCAGATGTATCCATGATGTTAAATGGAGCATTAGCTGGTTTGGTTGCCATCACGGCATCCTGTGCATTCGTTGAAGCATGGGCATCCGTAGTCATTGGATTTGTTGCTGGAATTCTAGTATTTTATAGCATCCGTTTCTTTGAAGCTCGAAAAATCGACGATCCTATCTACGCACTTTCTGTTCACGGAGCTGCTGGGATATGGGGTACCTTATCCACTGGCTTTTTTGCTACAAAAGAGCTGGCCACTGTCGGAAAAGCTGGTTTATTTTACGGCGGCGGCTTTAGCCAATTAGGTGTTCAAGCTTTGGGTGTCGTTGTATGCGGAGCATTTGCTTTTCTTGTATCCTATATTCTTTTGTTAGGTATGAAAAAAGTAATGGGCGGCCTTCGAGTTACGGAAGAAGAAGAAATTATGGGATTGGATATGAGTGAGCATGGCGCATATGGTTATCCTGAATTACTTAAAAATGAAACAACTGATAAATCTATCGTGTAAATGGTATCCCCTGAACTGTGCTTAGTTCAGGGGATCATTTCCATTAAGGAGCGTCTGAATGGAAACCGAAAATCAGGACTATTCAAAAATATTGGCTTATCGAGTGCAGCAATTTAATTCAATAATCTTAAGCCCTGATGAACTGAATTTGCTGCATGACGAGATTATAAGGCAGACCATCACTATAGCTTTTAACAAGACAGTCCAAATCTCTGGCCCTCCTCCCTCCCCTTTTTGCTTTTTTGTTATGGGAAGTGTCGGTCGAAAAGAACAAGGCATCTGGAGCGATCAGGACCATGGGATCATTTTTGAACACAACCATCCAGAAGTGCGAAATTATTTCTTATCGCTGGGGAAAGAAATATCCGAGGGGTTAATGCAAGTTGGATATAGCCTTTGTGAAGGTAAAGTGATGGCAAGTAATCCTTTCTGGTGCAGATCATACAATCAGTGGATACAACAATTAGATGATTGGATAGATGATGCTTCATGGGAATCTATCCGTTATTTGCTTACTTTTATGGATAGTCGAGCATTTCTGGGCGAGGAAAGGTTTATACGGCAATTAAAAAAGTATTCTTATCAACTAATTGATGAAAAACATTTATTAACTCGTATCCTGGATAATACAATGCATATAAAAAAAACGATTGGTGTATTCGGACAGTTACTTTTAGAAACTCACGGCCCATATTCTGGCTGTTTAAATATAAAGGAATCTGCTATATACCCATATGTGAATGCCGGAAGAATTCTCGCAATCAAAGAAAAATTAAATGCAACCACCACTATCGATAGGCTTAAAGGTGTACCGGATTCTGTGCTACCAAAACAAAATCGAGAAAAATATGCTAATCAGTTTGCCAAACTACAAACATATCGGCTGGTCTATGGAATTCATACAGACTATGAATCCGGACATTACTTGGCTGTGAATAAGCTATCGAAAGTAGAAAAGAAAAATGTTAAGGAAATAATCAAGAATGGGATTCAACTGACTGAATATGTGAAAAAGCTTGCAGCAAAGGATGATAAAAATGGGAATGAATGATTTTATCGAATTTTTCAGAGGAATGGGTGGTAAGATCAGTTCGAACGTACTCGCCGGTGTACAGGGGCAAGCCCAAGCCTCTCCGCAAAACATCTCTTTTTTGCGGCAGCTAGAAAAAGAAGCGCGTAAAAAAGACGATCTAAGCTGTCCTCTTGATCAGCTTGATGTGGTGGTGTTTGACATTGAAACAACAGGATTTTTCCCTGACAAGGGTGATCAGATGATCTCTATAGGTGCTGTGAAAATGCACGGAAGTGAAATATTAACTGAAGAACGCTTCTATTCACTGATTAAGACGGACATTCCTTTATCTTCTGAAATTACTTCCCTAACGAATATTACAGATGAAGAACTTCAAGCCGCTCCTGACAGTTCAGATGTCCTGATGAATTTCTTTAAATTTGTCTCTACTAAAAGTCTGGTTGCCCATCATTCTCAGCATGAGCAAAGCTTTATGCACAAGCTCACCTGGGATGTGACACGGACAAAATTCCAGCATAGAATCCTTGATACTTCATTCTTAACACAACTATTTAATCCCGTCAGCAACTCAAATGCCTTAGAAGATCTATGCACTGGATGTGGGATAGAAATCAAAAATAGACATCACGCATTGGGCGATGCCTTTATGACGGCTCACTTATGGAGCTATTATCTATCGAAAGCCCAGGAAGCAGGATTTAAAAATCTTAGTGAAATATATAATCATATAGCCAGGTATAGATAAGGAACATATTCCTTTTATTGTTCCATTAAAATTATTAAATAGATAACTCAAGTGTTATAAAACTACAAAGAGGGGGTTCTTAACCCCCTCTTGCACTAAATAAGACAATAATTTCAAACCCCATATTTACCACGGTCGTAGTAATACTGTCTATCAATCATACCTTTCAATCTAAACAGATCAATCCATAGAATGATAGAAAATGTACACATCACCGCAAACCAATACCAAAAGAAATAATGGATGCGTTCCTGTATATACATTCTATGAGCTCCGATGCTTCCGAGAAGAAACCATAATAATAATGCGATTCCAAATGATTTTCTTTGTGCTCTCAAAATAAGTCCTTCTTTCTCTGTATTAAGTATAAATTCTAGCATTGCAAAGTCCTTCGCACATCATTATGAAAGAAGCGAATAACTATGTCTACCTGCTAAATTTAACAATTATACATAATACTAGAAGGAGTAACCACTTTTACAGTACGCATCTGAAAACAACCAGTTCTCAATGCTAATTAGCTTATCAGTAAGTTTTCATAAACCTCATCTGATTCGTACGAACACTGAATTGCGGGACATTCCTTATCAGATATTCTCAACTTAGTTACTGATTAATAGCTTTTTTTGATTTTTTAAGATCTTCATAGATTGTCTTAAAAACATAGCCCGCTACGGCTAAATCATCCACTTGGCCGAAACCGATAATAAAGTCAGGTATTACGTCTGTAGGTAATACTAAATATAATCCGGCAGCAGCGATAGCAAATTTTGATTTCTTCGATAATTTTTTCAGCATAGGATTACCTCCATTTTTATTTTAGCTTTTATTTAAACCTAGTCCACGGACGATCGGTTTTACCAGCGTATCCAACGGATTAATAATCTCAAGACCTGTTTGTTTAGCACCATCATACATAGATAGTTGACCAACTGATAGGATATCTTGAGATTTTTGACGATATAACGTAATATATTCCGCTATTTTTTCGTTATATTGTTCAGTCATCCCCTTCATCATTAAATCGAATGTACCTTCTATAACATGAACATTAATAGGTAATGTCTTTCCCTTTATAGCAGCATATTGATGAAGTCGGTCCATCGTTCCCTTTACAGTTCCTGGATTCGAAAAGAATATAGTCTGTGGTTCAGTAACCCCGCAGATTGCTTCGAAAAAAGGCTCGTCTATTTTAAATATTGGTAGTTTGGATGTTACATGTTCTTCCTGTAACAGAGCAATATAATTTGTACATGTCAGAAGAATCCCATCTACCTGACAGCTCTCCATCCAGTTTATTTGTTCTGCAATTTTCATACCAGCTTGTTCTTTTTGAAAAGATAAATCATGAGTTAAACGACTCATTAAACCTGGATCCACAAAGTGTACAAGGTCTACCTCATAGGGTGAGAATGCCCCGTCAATATAATGAATATTTGAATGATGTGCATGCATACACGCCAATCGTTTTCCCAAAATAATTCACCTCTATTAAGTTTATAATAGTTTACCAGCTATACTTTTCACTGTCTATTTCCTTCTATTACCTTATACGTGTAGCTTTAAAATTCGTTTCACCCTACCATATATTGTATAATTATATCGTACACGATATAAAAGGAGGAATACGATGAAAAGTGTTTACGATTTTGAAGTAAAAAAGACAAACGGCAAATTGCAGTCTTTGAAAGAATATGAAGGCAAGCCTCTCCTTATCGTTAATACAGCCAGTAAATGTGGGCTGGCGCCTCAATTTAAAGGACTTCAGGAGTTATACGAAAAATTTAACAGCCAAGGCTTTGAGGTATTAGGATTCCCATGCGACCAATTTAATAGTCAGGAATATGATGATATTAATGAAACCACCGAGTTTTGCCAAATAAACTATGGAGTTACATTCCCAATTTTTGCGAAGATTGATGTAAATGGTGATCATGCTGACCCGCTTTTTCAGTATTTAACGACTGAACAGAAAGGTCTCCTTAGCAAAAAAATTAAATGGAACTTCACTAAATTTTTAATTGATAAAAAAGGTCAGGTTATCGAGCGTTATGCTCCAACCACCGCTCCCGAAAAAATTACGAAAGATATCATGGAAGAATTGGAAAAGTGATAGGTTATGGAGAAGGAAGTTACATTAAATAAACAGTTATGCTTCGCTTTACACGAAACTACCAATGAATTTACGAGGCTATATTCTAATGTTTTAAAGCCATTTGGCTTAACATATCCTCAATACTTAGTATTATTGAGCTTATGGGAGCAAGATCAAGTTCCAATGAAAGAGCTTGGACAAAAGCTGAATATGGGAACTGGGACGTTAAATCCCATTATTTCAAGGATGCAGCATAGCGGATGGCTGATAAAAGAACGGTCTAAGACGGACGAACGCATGATGCTGATCTCTCTGCAAGAAAAAGCATATAAGCAAAAAAATAATATCATTGATTCCATTAAGTCGAAAATTGAGGAATGTGGATTAGAAATCGAGGAGTATCAAGCATTGATGGAATACGTAAATAAACTCAATGCAAAGTTAAAAAGTCTTTAAGCTAAAAAAAAGCTGTCTCAATGAGACAGCTTTTTTTATATTACTCTTAAAGATTATCAGTATCAATCTTATTTTTTTGATATGGCTTTGCAGTTAAACGGTCTGTATCTTCGTCTGTTAACGAAGAATCCTGTACAGAGGTACCCTCCATACGAGTAGTTGTATTATGATCATTTACAAATGGATTACCATCCTTGTCAACCTGAACATCTTCTTTTTTAACGGTATCTTGAACGGTTTTGGTATCTGTAACTTTTTCTTTACCGATCACAATCTCATCAGTTACAACTGGCTTTTTGGTCACTTCTATTTTTTCCTCTGTTACAGGGATACGAATTTCTTCATTGTCAGTGATAGCACCCAATTGATCTGTCGTATCACGATCTGTTACTTTACGTCGCTCAATATAAACTTCTTCATGGTCCACTGGTACTTCAACTTCTTTTTGTGTTTCCGTTACTTTTTTATTAACAATTACTTCTCCAGTTTTCACTTCATTTTTATCAACGTTTAATCGTTCTTCGCGAAGTTTAATTCTTCTTTCTTCGTCAGTTAGTGTATCATCATTTGCCAAACGATCAGTTGTATTAAGAGCGGCAGAAGCATTTGCTCCTGAATTCACATCTTCAGTACGATCCATGCCAATTGTATCTCCAAGCTGTGCATCTTGATCAACAAGAACTAAAACTTTTCCGTTGTTCACTTCTTCTGCATAGCGTGCACTTTCTTCAGAAGTAAAACCATAGTCCGTTCTCATTTTCTCTTCAACTGGATTATTAGTATCCAATGTAAAGAATTTTGCTACTTTATCCATAAAGGAATCTTCATCATTTGATACTGTTTTAACATCTTTATCTATCGTGTAATTTCCCATCAAATCTAATTTATCTGCATTATCTGCGACTACAGTAATATCAGAACTATCATACCCTTTTGCTTTCAAACTATTAATAGCCTGTACGACTTCTGCACTTTGTGTGTAAACTCCATAAACTGTTTTATTCATGTTATATTCCTCCTAGCAATTTTTGTTCGGATAATATTTGCTTCACAGTTAAAATATACCCACACTGGAAATCAATAAACAATAAAGTGAGAATCAACACCCTGATTATGTCAAGTGTTTTTTTGCATATATGGTAGGTTCTCGTTTTTATTTTATTGAAATTTTTTTATTATCTTTGTCTTTTTAGGGGAATCTGGCAAATAAACACCCGTTCTCAATCCTTAATTCTCATAAAGTAAACTGGATATTTATGTTAAAATAAACAAAGAAGAGTGTGAAGAATATTTCGGAGGTGAATGAATGTGGAGACTTTAGCAGTCTTAATCATTGGTATTTTTATTATGTTTATTGGTTTTTTAGTATTAAGGAATAAAGCCCTCTTCTTAGTGAATCTTGTTTTGTGGAACGGTGTTTCAGGTGACGAAGAATTGTTATCTCGTATTTTTGGGACAATTTTATTAGTGGTTGGCTTAATCGTGACCCTTCTACCCATTTTCTTGTCTTAAATTACTCATTTTCATACACCTCGTAACCAATAAATCTTCTAAAAAAAGAGAGCCTAATTGGCTCTCCTCTCATCCTTTTAAAACATTATTAGCAAATATTTGATCAACGATATCCATGACTTCAATAGAATCATGCCAAGTCATTTGTGGACTCTCAAGCACACCTTCTTGAAGGCATCGGCCTACTTCACGGATTTGATATTCAAATCCAGTTAATTCGAAAGGTTCTTCAATCGTCCATTCTTTATTTGGGGTGGTGATTGTTGCGGACTGGGCATTTGAAAAATACGGTATATAAATACTGCCGTCTGTGCCTAATAGACTTGCATCTTTTCGTGTATTTGCCCTTATCGTACAGTAAATTTGAGCAAACGATCCATTGTCATAGCTTAATTGTATAGTCCCATTTTCATCTACATCTGTTACTCCATATTGTAATGAGCTTTGAATCGATTTTGGTTTATTTCCAAGTAAATAAGCGCAATATGAGATAGGATAAATCCCGATATCTAATAATGCTCCTCCGCCAAGTTCTCGGTTAAATATGCGCCCCTTCGGATCAAATTCCCCTTTAAAACCGAGTTCCGCTCTCATGAAAGTAGGCTCTCCAATGACACCTTCCTTGACGAGGTTTCTTATTTCTTTATTAATTGGCATAAAGCGTGATTTCATCGCTTCCATAAAGAAGACCTTATTCTCTTTAGCAGCATGGATGACTTCTTGAACTTCTTCTTTATTCATTGTAACAGGCTTTTCACAAAGCACGGCTTTTCCATGGTTTAAACAACGAATCGCATTTTCTTTATGAAATGGGTGTGGAACAGCGATATAAATAGCATCAATTTGTTCATCCTGTATTAGCTCATCATATGTACCATAACAAAATTTTTCTTCAACCCCGTATTTTCGGCCAAATTCGAGCGCGTGATCCTTCGTCCTGGAGGCGACTGCTTTTAAAGTAACGCCATCCATTGCTTTCACCGTTTTCGCAAAACGTTCTGCTATGTTACCAAGTCCAATAATACCCCACTGAATTGTTTTCATAGAATCCCTCAATTTCGTTTATTTAATTTATAGAATATTTACATTCATTATAATATAAATGAATCATAGATGAGATAATTAGTAGTGGAAAGACCCAAAATAAAATAGCACACCAATCATGATGTACTATTTTATCCTATATTTTATATAGCCAACGCAGCTGTTATTTATTAAATTTATGACTCTTTGTCGCCATTTATAAGCTCGATTGCTTCATTTTCACTGGTCAGTGGTCTGTAGCAAACAAAATTTTCACATACATAATAGGTTTCCTGATCATTGACCTTGGAATAACCTGCCGCAAAATCAGCAACACCAGTAAATAAAGAGGAATCCTCGTTTGCCAGATAAGTTAAGTTTGGATGAAACTCCTTGTGCAAATGTGTGATAACGTTATTCTCTGAATCCGTACTTCCCAATACAACGACTTCCTTCATTTTCATTTGGGTTGTCATATACGCCATTAACATATAAGTATGACCCATTGGATAGTGAATCACATCATCGCCAAATGCGTCAAAAACGTTCTGTACCTTATCCTCCAATGAAAACTCACCAGTTAAACGAGCCAGCCTTAGCATTTGTAAGGTTGCGACACTATTCCCGGATGGTAATGCTCCATCATATACATCTTTTGGACGGATCAGCAATTCCTCATTATCCTCTCCATAAAAATAGAATCCACCATTTTCCCCATCCCAAAATAATTCGATCATTTGATGCGTAAGTGTTTTTGCTTTTTTGAGATAGGATAAATCAAATGTCGTTTCATAGAGTTCAATGTAAGCCCAAAGAAGATACGCATAGTCATCAATAAATCCTTCCTGCTTAACCTCACCATCTCTGTATCGGACCATGACTCTTCCATCCACGATTAAATTCTGTTCAATAAATTGGATAGCACTTTTTGCTGCAACCAGTGCTTCCTGATGATTGTAAACTCTACCAGCTTTGGCTAGAGCGGCAATCATTAATCCGTTCCAGGCAGTCAATATTTTGTCATCCTTATGCGGATGAACCCGCTCCTCGCGAACATTAAATAAGACTTTCCTTGCTTCCTCCAATTGTTTACGAACTTCTGCTGCGTCTAAATCATTATGAGCAGCAAATGAGTCAATTGGTTCACGAATTAGATTAGGAATATTTTCGCCTTCAAAGTTTCCTTCAGGGGTTATATCATAAACAGCGCAATATAATTCTGCTACGTCTTCATCAAGGTGATCAAAGATTTCAAAGTAGTCCCATATATAGAATTTCCCTTCCACACCCTCTGAATCTGCATCCTCCGCTGAGTAAAATCCGCCATCAGGATGTCGCATGTCCCGTAAAACATATTCAATGATTTGTTCAGATATCACTTGATGGCTATTTTCTCCGGTAACCTGATAGGCTTCTGTATACGCCATTAACAGCAAGGCATTATCATATAGCATCTTTTCAAAATGTGGGACTAAGTATAATTCATCAGTGGAATAGCGAGAAAACCCGTATCCGATATGATCATAGATTCCACCTCTTGATAGCCCTTCTAATGTCTTTAGCACCATATTCAATGCTTCCTGATCCTTCGTCATATGGAAGTAACGCAGCAGGAACATTAAATTATGTGGTGTAGGAAATTTCGGAGCCGAGCCAAACCCGCCATACTGTTCATCAAATACCCGCTTAAATTGTTGAACAGCTGCATTGATCGCAGTCATCGTTAATTTCTCACTCGATGTCTCCTGTTTCGGTGGCATAATTGCATCTTTAATCCGCTCACCTGTCATTTCGATTTTATGTGGCTCGTTAATATACGTATCGTGTAGCTGAGTAATCACATCTATTATTCCAGGACGGCCATAACGGCTATGCTTAGGAAAATAGGTTCCTGCATAAAAGGGGACCTGATCAGGAGTTAAAAACACATTGAGCGGCCAACCGCCTTGTCCCGTCATCACCTGGCACACGGACATATAAATCGAATCCAAATCAGGACGTTCTTCCCGATCTACCTTTATGGAAACAAACCGCTCATTTATAACCGACGCCACTTCTTCATCTTCAAAGCTTTCCCTCTCCATCACATGACACCAATGGCAAGTGCTGTACCCAATACTTACAAAAACTGGTTTATTTTCTTGTTTTGCCTTCTCAAAAGCCTCTTTTCCCCATGGAAACCAGTCTACAGGGTTGTAGGCATGCTGCAAAAGGTATGGAGATTTTTCATTTATTAGTCTATTTGGACTAGCTTTTTCATTCATATAATCATTTCTCCTTTTGAAATCAGGATTTTTTCATTTACACAAAGTTTTACCTTTCACCTTCACACGTTATGGATTTAACTTATCCTTTTTATTCAATACAGATCTTTCACTAGTATAAACTTAATTCCATTATTTATTGATTTATAAGGATTTTCATTCAATAAAAAAGGCATCCTAATTGGATACCTTTTTCTTTTCCCAGTAGTCAAGAATAGCTTCTTTTAACCATTTATTATTCGTTGTTCTTTCAAGACTATAAATCCATTCTTCTATATCAATTGGTAAATCTAATTCAGCTTTAATATCTACTTTATAAATTGGCATTTCAACTCTTCTTATATTTTCGATATGGATTCCGCTGGTTATTTTATTTGTAATAATCGTGATTATATTTTTATAAATTTATATATTATTATAATTAATATGATTTATAGACGATAAAAAAGACTTCATAATGAAGTCTAAGTAATATCTATTCCTCTATATTATTCTTATAAATATACAACCAATTAAAAACCCTATTACATCACATCGCTGGAGTAATAGGGTTTCCGCCAATAGTTAAATGTTTCATTTAGAAAAAGCTGGATGTTCCCAATAATTTTGAGATATATTTGGAATATTATCAGTTAAGAAATTTTCCCAATTAATCTTATCTCTAGTTTCTTTGTTGAATGATGATTTCATAACTATAGAATTTGAACTATTTCCATACTGATCTTGCATAGGAAATAATATATTAAAATCAACTGTGTCAATTCCTTCTACACCGTCTAAATCTTCTAATACATCTTGGGTGTCTAGCCACATACCTCTTCTTATCATATTAGTGGTTAAGTTGTCATTGCCCAAAACACGTATTAATACAAATTTTCCGCTAGCATTATATGTCACTTCTTCGAGATTTTCTTCCCCAAAATGTTCCTCTACTGCTTTTCTCACAATGTTTTCTGGTTTCTTAGCCTCTTCCGCTTTCTTAGCCTCTTCTGCTTTTTTGGCCTCTTCTGCTTTTTTGGCCTCTTCTGCTTTCTTGGCCTCTTCTGCTTTCTTGGCCTCTTCTGCTTTCTTAGCCTCTTCTGCTTTCTTGGCCTCTTCTGCTTTCTTGGCCTCTTCTGCTTTTGCTTCCTCCGTAGTTTCTAGCCCAGTAGAAGTGCCTTTATCGGTTTCAGAAGTAGTTGATTCAGTCGGAGGAACTGTTACCATCATTAATACAAAAAGTACTAAAAGAGCTATACCGCCTTTTTTCAAGACTTCTTTACGAGAAGACATTTTTATTTTCGTAGGTTTGATTATTCCAACAACAACTAAGATTGTCGCGACTAAAAAAAGTAATGTTAAAAATCCAAACAATTAAAGCCAACTCCTTGATGTATATTGTATATCATATGCGTAATCCCTACGTTTGTATATTTCGCATGTAATATCGATATAACTTTAGCATAAAAAATAATGATTTGCTCTCGGGGATTTTTGGTAAAATTCGATAGTTTGCAATATGTAAGTGGAGATATAAATGGACTGTTTAAATAAGTCTGATACTCAAAAGCGAGATAGAAAATAACTCATTTGTTCTGGTTATGTAAGTTTATGTGATTTCTGAAATACACATTGACAATAATAAATATTCGACGGATTACAGTATCTTATTGGCGCATACAAGGTGAAAAATAACTCCAAACAATCACCGTAATCATACAATACCTCATTACTTGTTATTATCTTCTAAAATAACGCAGAAAACTATTTTGTCTCATTACTACTAAAGCAACTAACATTTCCTCTAACTCTATAATCTTGGTACCGGTGTCTCTTAGACGGAATAGCATCTTTTGAATGCGCAAAAAAATTAAGAAGCTCAAAGGCTCCACTCATCTCAGCCTTCAAGCTTCCCTCCCTTATCTATACAGCAAATATTTAGATCTTAGTTTCATGAAGTCTTTCAAATCCTTTTCCCATTTCTGCTTGATTTGTTTTACGGATTTACCTGCTTCGATATCATCGCGAATCCAGCCGTTGCCGATAAGCAAGTCGAAATAGGAAATTCCTTTGCTGTCCTCTGTACGGAATTTGAAATCATCCGGATACATGTCATGAATGGTCTTAACGATATGAAGACCTGCCTCAAGAGGCACGAAATCATTATAGTCTGTTATATGAACCTGAACACCATGGGATAGGATTCCACTATGCTTCGAGAATGTCGGCGTGAACGAGGCTGCTCGGAATTGAACACCTTTTAAGTTTAGCTTGTTTAGCTCCTTTGCTAGCTCTGTTCCATTTATGAATGGGGCTCCGAGCAATTCAAAAGGTTTCGTTGTTCCGCGCCCTTCGGATAAATTCGTGCCTTCAATTAATCCTGTACCCGGGTATACATAAGCTGTGTCGAGTGTCGGCATGTTTGGGGATGGAAGGACCCATTCTAGTCCTGTATCTTCATAATTCATATGACGCTTCCAATTTTTCATTTTTACAACGGTTAAATCCGCCCCAATGCCAAATTCCTTGTTAAATAGTTTCGCGAGTTCTCCAACAGTCATCCCATGTCTGAGTGGGATTTCGTATTGCCCGATAAACGAAGCATATTCGGGTGCTTCAAGAATCGGTCCTTCCACCTTCAGTCCTCCTAGGGGATTCGGGCGATCAAGTACGATGAATGGGATTCCTTGTTCCTTTGCCGCATCCATCGCTAATGCCATTGTGTAAATATACGTATAGAAGCGTGCGCCTACATCCTGAATATCAAATACAAGTACATCAATATCTTTTAACATTTCCGGTGTTGGTTTACGGGTTTTGCCGTAAAGGCTGTATACAGGAAGACCAGTAGTTTCATCAATGTAGAAATCAACATAGCTGCCGGCCTGCGCGTCTCCTCTAACTCCATGTTCCGGGCCATATAAAGCGGTGAGATTGATATCCTCATCCTCATAGAAACGGTCAACAATGCTGTTAAGCTCTTGATCTACACCGGTCGGATTTGTGATGAGACCTACCCTTTTACCTTCCAGCAATTCTTTTTTATCACTTAGAATAACGTCGACGCCTAGTTCTAAATCCTTCTTTTTATGCTTGTCCTTTTGACCTGCTTGGGCGAAAGAAATCGTTGATAAAATCAGAATCAGTGTGAATAGGACAGCGAAACTTCTCTTCTGCATATAAAGCCTCCTTAGTTATCTAATTAGTAGGATAAACCATGGCCAAATGGATATAAAGTTTCCCCTTGCCCGTTCGGGATCGTGACAGGGAGTTTACCAGATGGATTTATTTCACCGAAAATGGCTGCTGCAGTTGCTTTAAAGCTTGCGGTACGGAAACCATATTGAGTGATATATGCATCAACCTGAGGAAAGGACATAATGTCATATGGATTACGAATCGCAACAGCTATAGAAGGCGCATTATAGTTGTCGGTAATATCATTAATTCTCTGCATTTGAGGATGGGTAGGTAACCTCATTGCTACATTTGATGTATGGCTGCCAATAATAATATAATCCGCCTGACGAAGCTGCTCCTTCTGTGCATCGGTCAGTTGATAGCTAGAAGGAAGGGTAATCTCCTCAGTGTTGGCATGCTTTTCTTTAATAGCGTTATATAATTCTTGGTTGTAGGTCATACCGATAACGACAATCTTTCCGGATTCCTGCAAGTCATTTAAAGGCAGGAGCTGATTGTTATTCTTGACGAGGGTAATAGATTTCTCTGCAGCTGTTTTCTCGATCGCCTTATGCTCTGGTGAACCAACGGTCTCAAGCGCTTTTTCGATTCTTTCTTCAAGTGGGTCTGGGGATTCTTCTTTAAAGATGCCCCTTTTGATTTTCAGTGACAGGATCCGTTTTACGGATGCATCAATTCGCTTTTCTTTAATATCGCGATTTCTTACTGCATCAAGGAGCCCATTACGAACATCCTCTAGTCCAACGGGCATAAGTACAATGTCCGTACCTGCCTTAACAGACATGATGGCCGCATCGACAGTTCCATAATGCTCGGTGATAGCACCCATGTTCATGGCGTCTGTAACGATCAATCCATCATAGTCCATTTCCTCCCTAACCAATTCTGTCAGAAAGCGGTGGGAGAGAGTTGCTGGTATAGAGACTTCCTCACGGGTCTTTTTGGAAATCACTTTCGTGTCATCTACCTTCGGAAAGGTGATATGCGCGGTCATGATGGCATCAACACCAGCATTCATCGCTTGCTGAAACGGGTATAGTTCCACTTCCTTTAATCTCTCCATCTCATATGGAACTTCTGGAAGTCCAACATGGGAATCAACTGCCGTATCGCCATGACCTGGAAAATGCTTGGCCGTTGCAATCGTGCCTGTTTCCTGCATGCCTTCAATATAAGCAGTTCCTAGTTCAGCGGTTAGTTTCGGGTCTTCACTGAAGGAACGGACACCAATGACAGGATTGTTACTATTATTGTTGACATCAAGCGATGGGGCAAAGTTTGTATTAATGCCAAGCGAACCGAGCTCCTCGCCAATGGCACGCGCAACATCTTTCGTGATTGTCCCAGACCGTGTAGCTCCTAAGGCCATATTGCCGGGCATATCAGTTCCAGATTGCAGCCTGGTCACAATTCCACCCTCTTGATCAATTGAGATGAGCATCCCATATTTCTCAGAGGCGAGCTGATACGCATCCACGAGACGAGCGGTTTGCTCAGTCGTTACAACATTTTCGCGGAATAGAATAACTCCACCCAAGTCATAATCCTTAATTTGCTGTTCTATCTCCGGCAGCATCTCTGTCACATTCTTGCCATCCCAGTTCCGGTAATCAGGCATAAGCATTTGCCCGATTTTCTCTTCTAACTTCATCTTGCTAACGGCATATTCAGCAAGCTGGTACCGTTTTTGCTTGATGGAGCGGAATGTTGCATTTCCCTTTTTATCCACTACCAAAAAGGCAGTGTCTATCTTTTTTCCCGATGTAGCAAGAATGACTGCCACTCCTGATTTCCCTGTAATCGTCAAGGTTCCATTAGAACTAATTTTCGCGATACGTTTATTTGCAACCGACCATTTTACCTTATTTGTCTTTGTAAAATGACCATCATGGTAGACGTTCACTGCCTTCATTTTGACACTGTTGCCGCTAATCGTTTTATCAACCTCATGCAGATTTTGATAGATTACAATATCTCGCACACCATCATTTGGATTTGCTGGTTTCTTAGTTTGGCTGCTGAATCCGGTCGTCAGGAATACACTCATCACAAGTATAATCAAGAACCATTTCCTATTTTTCAATATTAGCACCTCCCCATTTAATCTGTTCTACGTTCAAATCCATTGCTCTCGAAGGTCAGTCGTTCCTTCTTTCCATTTGTTTTTATGCTTGCGTCTTGTACATACCAGCCGCGCCCGTTCACGCTTTCATCAGTTTTATAGGAAAAACGAATAAATTTCGTGCCGGCAGGAATGAGGACATTCTCCTTCTCCCATCCATTGCTTTTTCCTGTGAAGCTTTGAATACTTGTAAATGCTTTTCCGTCAGTCGATGTTTCCAAATATCCATAATCACTCTCCTCTTCAATACGGAACCAGGTATCGAAACTCAAATAAGCATCTCTTTTTAAATTCACTTGAGCTGAAAGTGTGTTATCTAATTGATCTCCATAGCTCGCGAACCAAGCCATTTGTCCCTTTTTCACATTTATAGGTATGCTGTCTCCCACACCTCTAGCGAATGTTCGTCTGATAGGATTAATGGAAGGTGTATTTCGGGATGGATGTACCCGGTTTGTAAGTAAAATAGCAACAGTCTGATTAGATGGACTCATCACAAGAGCTGTACCGGTATAGCCCGTATGGCCAGCGGTGAATGTATCAGAAAGTGAATCCATGTACCAGCCCTGATTAAGCTCAAAGCCTAATCCATGGTCATTTCCTGGAAACGCAGTGTTATAGTTCTTCATAATTAAGTCAATCGTTTTCTTCTTTAGAATGCGTATCTTACCGTATTTACCATCATTTAAATATGCATGGGCGAGAATCCCTAAATCCTTGGCTGTGGAGAAGACGCCTGCATGACCAGCCACACCTTCAAGCGACCACGCATTTTCATCATGAACCTCGCCCCAGACAAGCCCTCTCCCTATCTTTGGCTGATATTCGGTTGCAGCTATACGTTTCTTTAATTTTGCCGGAGGATTATACATCGTATCCTTCATACCAAGCGGCTCTGTGATGGCTTTCTTAACAAACTCGTCCTGCCGGAGACCACTCCATTTCTCGACTAGCGCCCCAAGCGTTATCATGTTCAAATCACTGTATAAATAGGTGTTCCCAGGCTCGTTAATCAAACCATGTTGCAGTACGGACTGGATGCGGCTTTCTCGAGTGCCCTCTTGCATATAAAGAGGCATCCCAGCTGCAAAACCTGAAGTATGGGTTAAAAGTTGTCTGATTGTTATGTCTTCTTTGCCGTTTGCAGCGAATTGTGACAGATGCAACGAAACAGGGTCATCGAGTTGGAAAATTCCTTGCTCATAAAGCATCATGACCGCAGTAGTTGTAAAAAGCTTACTAATAGAAGCGATATCAAAAATTGTATCCGCTTTCATTTTAAGGGGTGTTTCAATTTCCGTGAAGGTATCATCCTGATAGAGAGCCGCAAACCCATATGCAGCTTTTTGAACAATATGACCGCTTCGTGCCACAAAGGTGACCGCCCCTGGAATTAAGCCGCTTTCGATGTATTGGCCGATTGTCACATCTATGTCATCAAGTGCAGACTGCTTCATACCTGCCATTCTGGCATTTGAAGGTAGGAGTATCGGTAGCATTCGACCAGGTTCGTCCCAATATGATGCATTGTCTAAATGTCCCTTAGCACTTGTCATCATTAGACCATCGGATGTGTTAAATGCAGACACAGCAATCATCGTGCTGAATGCAATTGAGGTGATTTTTTTCATATCATTCCTCCTCTTTTTTATCACAAAGCGAGTGATCAAAACGAAAGAAAGGTTGATGAAGGCTACGGAGATGGATCTTTGGGGGATTTATCTAGATAGATTCCTCTCACTCGAGAATACATCCATCTTTCTTATTTTTCTATCCGGCATAAGTACTTACTTCCATTATTAACCTTAGGTCTATCTTAATGTAACAACAATTATTTCATGAAAAAATGACAAGTTTCTGCATATTCACCTCATTCTTATTGCTTAGTTTACCTATATGGATATATTCATAACTAAGAGATCATTAGTTTCATTTACTTATATCTAATTTCTCAGCTAACTATTTTTATAAAAAAATAGATTTCTATATAAAAAAAGAAACTGCCAGTGAGCAGTTTCTTTCATCACAATGTAAAAACATGTAAAATTTTATTGAATCTGACTGGTCGAAACCATAAATCAGCAATATTTTCTAATTAAATCTCCCAATGTACGGTCTAGCGTGCCAATGTCCGACTTATCAAAAGTGAATTTAACAAACGATTCATCCATGTTTAATGATTCAGCTAAGAAGCTTGAGAAACCTCTTGCTCTTCGATCGATTTGAAGCAACACTCTTGCTTCGTTTTCCGTCAGCTGGAATACAGCTTCTAGTTCATCCAGCTTTCTCGCAAATTCACCGGATGTAGCTTTAAATTCAAATTCCTGAACAAACGGTAAGCCGTTTCTGAAATACGAAGGAGTCTTTTCACAATCTACCTGACGTAAGCGGAATCCCAATCTTCCTGCAGCATCAATGAATTCTCTTACAAGCTGATGTGGCTTTATTTCCAAAAAGTCTTTATCTTGAGGGTCGATTGCCATTTTAATATCCAAGCCGGTTTGAATCCAAACACGTGTACTTCCTTTTGTAACAGGGGCTTCATAAGGAATATTCAACTGAAAGGGCACCACTTTATCTTCATTTGAAGCGATTGTGAAGCGTTCAGTCAATAAGATTTTGTCCAAGGCAACAGAACGTCTAACCTTTTTATCATCAACTTCCACTACATAGTCAGTCATTAATGTTAAATAGATGTTATCAATATCCTGCTCGTTTTTTCCTCCCTTGATAAAAACCTCACCTTCGATTGTCTCACCGACAGTATAACTTTTTTTTGCAAGCTTTGTATCAACTTTGGCAGCACCGATACCTATGGATGACAGCAGTTTATCAAACATGATAATCCCTCATTTCCTTTTTATAAGTCTATTTTACTATACTTATCCGTAAAAATAACTAGTACAGAACAATTATAGATATTCAATGTAAAATATAATTAACTTATTGGGCAAAATCCCACTAGAGTTGATAGATAGACTGTATGAATACTATTGAAAGAGTTTATGCTAAGACTGTTATTTAGTTGGCCGGTGTTGATTCTAATATTTTTCAAATATCTTCTTTATTACACAATGGATCACCAACAGATTAATCTCTTTAATATTCTAGAAAAAATTCCTCTTTTAATACAAATGGCAATTTACAAAATGGGCGCTCTCTACTTCTATTCTTTTAGGCAAATGGTGTTTACAAATGTCCATCACTTTAGGACAGCGCGTATGAAATGGACATCCAAGCGGTGGATTTAATGGTGATGGAGGCTCGCCAAGAACTTCTATTCGTTCACTTTTAGTTTTCGGATCTACTGAAGGTACTGCAGAAAGCAGTGTCTGGGTATAAGGGTGTAACGGGTTATTATAAATATCATCAGTTACAGCTTCTTCTATTAAACTACCAAAATACATAACACCAACCCTGTCTGAGATGTGGCGAACTACACTTAAATCATGTGCGATAAAAATATATGTAAGCTGTAATTGCTTCTGTAATTCAATTAATAAATTTATAATTTGTGCTTGAACCGAAACATCCAATGCGGAAACAGGCTCATCACAGATGATTAACTCTGGTTCACAGATTAGTGCCCGAGCAATCCCTATGCGTTGTAATTGACCGCCAGAAAACTCGTGAGGGAATTTATATAAGCTTTCCGGTCCCATTCCTACGCTTTTCAGTACTTTAATGACCTTTTCTATTCGTTCTGATTTTGCGCCAACATTATGAATTGCAAGTGGCTCTTCTAAACTTTTTCCTATCCGTTTTCTAGGATTCAAGGATGAATATGGATCCTGAAATATCATCTGTAACATTTTACGATATTTTCGCATGTTCCTTTGGGATAGGCTTGATAAATTTATCCCCTTGAATACAACATCACCATTTGTTGGCCTTATTAAATTTAGGATGGTTCGGCCAGCTGTACTTTTACCACAACCTGATTCACCTACCAGACCATATGTTTCACCTCGTTCAATACATAGGGTGATATTATTGACTGCTTTTACAATCACTTTTTTTCCTAAGCTTTCATCTTTAAAATACTTCTCCAAATTATTCACTGTCAATAGAATATCTTTTGTATTATCATTCTGTTGCATATAATTCCCCCTCCTTTGCAAACAAACATCGGACACGATGATTTTCACTCAATACTTCAAATGGAGGATTCTTCTTTGTACACTCAGGGGTTACAATTGGACAACGAGGGGCAAATGAACAGCCGGCAGGTTTTTCAAATAAAGAAGGCACCATCCCTGGTATAATATGCAATAACTCTTTACGATTACCTTTTAAATCAGGAATTGATTTTAGTAACCCTATTGTATATGGATGCTTTGGATTAGAAAACAATGTTATGGCATCTGCCTCTTCTACTACTTGACCCATATACATAACAATCACTCTATCACAAATTTCCGCAACTACTCCTAAATCATGAGTAATCATTAAAATTGCCATATCTAATTCCTTGTTTAATTTCATTATTAGTTTAATGATTTGAGATTGAATCGTAACATCTAATGCTGTAGTAGGCTCATCTGCGATTAACAATTTAGGTTTACATGCCAGCGCGATAGCTATCATTATTCGCTGTCGCATACCTCCAGAAAATTTATGGGGATAGTCGTGTATCCGCTTTTCTGGTGAGGGGATACCGGTAAGTCGTAACAAATCAACTACTTTATTAGTGAGTTCAGACTTCGGAATATTTCGATGTAATACTAGTGCTTCCTTTATTTGATCACCTACCTTCATCAAAGGATTTAATGAGCTTATAGGATCCTGAAATATCATAGATATATCATTACCCCGTATGTCTTGCATTTTTCTCTCGTTAACTTCAAGTAAGTTTTCACCTTCTAATTCCACTTTACCTTCATAATTCACCAATCTGTCTTCATCAAATAATCTCATAATTGATTGTGCAGTCACACTTTTACCACAACCGGACTCACCTACTAAACCTACTACCTCACCCTTCTTTATCTGAAAATCTACACCCTTAACAGCAGAAACATTTCCTCTTTCTGTTTTAAAACTTGTCTTTAATCCAGTAACATTTAATAAGACATTTGATGACATAATTCCCCTCCTTTGTTAAATTACTTTTTCATTTTTGGATCTAATAAATCCCGTACTCCATCTCCCATTAAATTCAGAGAAACGACGCTTAGTACCACAAATATTCCTGGAAATACGACCATCCACCATGCACTGAATATCACCAGTTTTCCATCATACAAGATATTGCCTAAGCTTGGATTGGGAGCTGGTACACCTACTCCCAAAAAACTTAATGCAGCCTCCAAAATAATAACTTCCGCAAAAATATAGGTTGCCTGTACTATAAGGGGAGATAAAGCATTAGGAAGTATATGTCCAAAAATAATACGTAAATCACTAGCACCTAATGACATCATCGCCTCAATATATGTTTGTTCGCGGATAACTATGGCCGCAGAACGGATAATTCGAGCAATATAGGGTGTGAAAACAATGGTCAAACAAATAACAACATTTTTAATATCTGGACCTAATATCGCCATAACAGCAATCGCTAATAAGATAGATGGAAAAGCCATAATTCCATCACATATCCTCATTAAAAGATTGTCTAAGAATTTGTAATAACTTGCATATAGTCCAACGAACAGACCAAAAAGAGTAGATAATATAGTAACAGAAAGCCCTATAATAAGAGAAATTCGTAAACCGTACAGTATTCTACTAAATAAGTCTCGTCCTAAATTATCCGTACCGAAGTAGTGATCGCCATTTGGTCCTACAAGCCGATTCATGGCATTTACTTCGATAGGTGTATACCTTACAATCAAGGGCGCAAGAATTACAATTACCGTAATCAACAGTAAAATTGATACTCCAGTGACAGCAGCCCTTGTTTTAAAGAAGCGGGTTAACTTTATTCTATTGCGCTTTTTCAGTTCTGCCTTTTGAACTTCTTTAATACTACTTATAACGTTTTCTTGCATTCGATATCACCCTTTCTTTTACGAACGCTTGGAGGACAATCTAACGCGAGGATCTATAATACTGTACAAGACATCAATAAATAAATTGATAAATACATAGCAAACAGTTATGAATAATACAATCCCCTGGATAACAGAATAATCTCTTCGTGTTACCGAATTGACTATAAGTTGACCTATCCCTGGTATGTTAAAAATTGTTTCCACTACAGCAGCCCCAGCTACTAAGGAGGCAAAAGATTGGCCAATGACTGTTAAAATAGGAATAAATGCGTTTCTTAAAGCATGATAATAGATAATCCTTTGCTCTTTCGCCCCCTTGGCCTTAGCTGTACGTATAAAATTTTGGCCTAAAATTTCAAGCATGGATGAGCGTGTCATTCTTGTTATTAGCGCTGCCTGAAGTAATCCCAATGATACGGCCGGTAAAGTCAAATATTTAATATGCTCGATAATACCTTGATCCAATGGTTTGTACCCAGCGACTGGAAGCCATTTTAGAAGCACACCGAAAATCATAACCAAGAACAATCCAGATAAAAAACTGGGTAATGAGATGCCAAATAACGAAGCTGATGTTAAAATTTGATCAATTATTGTTCCTTTTTTTCGGGCTGCCAATATTCCAAGTGGAATAGCAATAACAAGAGCTAAAATTTGTGCATAAATAGCTAAAGATAATGTTGCTCCGAGATATTGAAAAAGAATTTCAGACACAGGTTGGTTACTAAAATATGATGTTCCTAAATCTCCTTTGAAAATTCCAGTAATCCAAACGAAATACTGTGTAACAATGGACTTATTTAACCCCATCTCTTCCCTAAGATTCTCTATTTGCTCACCAGAAGCCTCTTGACCTAAAATTGTACGGGCAGGATCTCCTGGAATAAGGTGTATTAATGTAAAAACAATAATTGATACGATTATCAACACAGGAATGATAGAGAAGACCCTTTTCATTAGATATATCTGCATATTATTCACCTCGATATAAACCTTGCTGATATTCTACCAGCAAGGCTATCAAATTTTATTCAGTGACTTTAACATTCCAAAAAATAGGTCCTTGGAAGAATTCTAAATTACTCACTTTTTTTGAACGGCCAGTTAATGTATAAATATCCCCAAGACTCGTTATAGGTAAAGATTCCCACATATATCCTTGGAGCTCATCCCACGCAGCTTTAGCATCTTCTCTTGTCGTTTCATTATCAATCTTAACCATTAATTTTGAAATTTTTTTATCATCTGTCCACCCTGAGTACGTCGGACTTAAATATAAGTAACTCGTGGGTGTGGTTACGGGGCTATATGACATCACGTATAAATCAAATTTATCAGGGTCATTCTCAATCTCTAATTGAGTAGCCCAATCGTATACATCTATACGTACTTTTACTCCTATGCGTTCAAGCTGATCTTTAATTACGATTGTTGCGTTATAGAATTGCGGATATTCTTTATTAGTAACCATAACTAACTCTTCACCGTTGTATCCTGCTTCCTTGAGAAGTTGCTTTGCTATCTTTTCATTTTTTTGATTATAATGTTCACTCCCGCTTTCTGAAAACCAAGCTTCTTGTTCTTCAAACATATAACTTGAACCCATACGATAGAACTTTTCATTTGTCCCTGCACCCATCATAATTTCATCTATATCCAATGTGGCATTTATAGCTTGGCGCATCTTTTGGTTTGCCATTAAACCTGTTTTTTTATTGTATACAATCGTTAAATCTCCAAGCAGCTCTGATTCTGATGCTAAATCAGAGTTATTTTCAATCATATCGAAGTCATCATAGGAAAGGGAACGAGCAATATGATACTCACCAGTCTGCAAGCCAGCCAACCGAGTAGAAGCATCTGTGACAATATAGAAATAAAGATTGTTGATAAACAATTCCTTCGTACCAGCCAAACCTTGAGATGGAATATCTATAGATTGATAGTCTTTAAATTTTTTTAGATGAATGTATTGCTCAGATTTCCATTCAATAAAACTAAATGGCCCTGTTCCAATAGTTTCAGTAACACCATTAGCGGCAGCATTATTAATTACTTCTTCAGGCATGATTGATGCTAACTGTTTGGCTCCAGCAATCATAGATTGAAATTCTAAAACACCTTTAGATAACTGAATTTCTACTTTATAATCGTCAACCTTTTTAAAACGTGCATCACCAACTACTGATTGAATTGTACCGAAGTTATCTATCCAGCGATTCATGGAAGCAACTACATCATCAGCAGTTAACTCCTTACCGTTATGAAATTTAACACCTTTTCGCAAAATAAAAGTAAATTTTTTATTATCCCCCGATTGTTCCACTTTTTCTGCCAACTCCGGTACTACTTCATATTTGTCATTTAAAACAACCAGCTGCTCGTATATATTTCGCGAGATATCTCGGGTAATTCCCGCTGTTGTTATATGAGGATCTAATGTATTCGGCTGCGCGTTGATTGCAACCTTTAATTCTGTTGCTTGTTTTTTTACATTTGAATCAGTAGCTGATTCTCCGCCTGATGAACAACCACTTAGGACAAAAGCTAAAATTAATATCATAAATAATAAATTTTTCTTCATAATAAAATCTCTCCCTTATCTGAAAATTCAGAAAATATAAAGCGTTTTTTTTCATAAAACTCGAATCATAATGCTATTTTAAGATGACTGAATTAAATTTAGACCGTGTCTAAGCGTTTAAATGGTCTTCCCATCTTTTTAGAATGGCCCTTCTTGACCACTAAAATTTCATTTTCAGCCAGCCTTTCTTTTTGAAGACTTCAACTGGAGTATTCAAAGAAAATTTACACCTCTCTTCTCTAGAGCGGATTTTGAACAAAGGTAGATTTAATTACTGATAATTTTAGAGAATCATCCTTCGTATGATACCATTTATAAAGCCATATCGATGACTATCCGCTTTGCCCTTCCTGATCTTAACAAATCAAAACCTTTGTTTATTTCATTTAGTGATATTCTATGGCTAATTAATTTATCAATAGGCATTAATCCTTTCTCATAAAGTTCTAAATATTTGGGAATATCCAGATACGGTAAAGAACTACCGATATAGGATCCCTTTATTATTTTTTCTTCAGTCGTTAAATTAATATATGGTATAAAAAGCTTACTTTCAAAATCCGGTAAACTGCTTGTAATATATGTAGCCCCTGGTTTTAGAAGCTTATAGGCTATATCAAATGCTTCTGATACACCTGAAGCATCAAAAACGAAATCTAACTTGCCTTCAAAATCATGCATTAATTGTCTAACAGAACTATGTTTAGAAGTATTAAATGAAAGATTTGCTCCCAATTCTTGAGCAAAAGCTAATTTTTCATCATTAATATCCATTGCAATAATTAGACTAGGTCCCATTACTTTACTGCCTAATAGCATGCTTAACCCAACACCGCCAAGCCCTACGATGCCAATATGACTTCCAGGAGGAATTTTTGCCGTGTTAATTACGGCACCTGCACCAGTAATTAATGCACATCCTGAAATAGCAACAACATCAAGTGATATTTTTTTAGGGACTTTAACGATTGAACGGGATGACATAATAGCATGTGTTGAAAAGGCAGATATACCAGCATGGTGTGAGACATGTTGGTCATCTACTATGATTTTCTTTTTGCCACTTAAAAGTGTTCCTTTTATATTTGCTTTTTTACCAAACGTACATAAAGAAGGTCTTCCCTTTTGGCAATACTCACATTGCATACAGCTCGCCAGAAAAATACATACAACATGATCACCTTTTTGGAAATTATGAACATCTTTTCCGGTTTTCATAATTATTCCGGATGCCTCATGCCCAAGGGCGATAGGATATGGTCTCGGGACTTTTCCATTAATAACAGATAAATCAGAATGACAAATTCCAGCGTATGCTATTTCAACTAGTACCTCATCATCATCAATATCATCTAGCTTTATATCCCTTACTTTTAGAGGTTTGCTTTTACTGTATGGAAATTCGATAGATGGATTATATAAAATTGCAGATTTCATCAAGACTCTCCTTTTTCTCAGCGTTTGTTACCACCCTTTATAACGGCTTTTGATACCTTGTTATATATATATTCTATAGAATAGCCAATATCCTATTTTATTAAAAAATCAGAATGGACATTTCACCTATCTTATACTAATATTCTTTATTGTATTTTTGTTCTGTAAATTCATATTACATTCTTCTCTATTAATCACCTTCAAAATACTTCAGATTGAAGATTAAATATATAGGATAATAAAAGGTATTGTTATTCTCGGTTTGTTTTATTCGTATCAAGAAATCAATTTTTGTTCTGACTGTAAAGGTTAATTAAGTTTTTAAACAAAATATATAAAGCGATCTCTTTTAAGAAGAGATCGCTTCATCCACAAGTCTTTCTTGTTCTACAATTTTATAATACTGAAAAGCAATCGCAAATCCTGTGGTATTTGTTGAACTTTGCACATGTACGTTGGCATTATAGATGTCTGCAATACTATTAATCAGCCAAAGTCCAATACCTGCTCCACTCGTTTGCGCTTTAGCCGAATTTGTACGATAATACTTTCCAAAAATCTTTCCAAGATTATTATAATCTATACTCGAACCAGAATTTATGACTTCAATAACGATCTTTTTGGTCTGATTATACTCACGGATACCAATAAAGATGGAGGAGTCTTCTTTTGAATATTTTATGGCATTATCAAGCAAGTTTCTGATCATCAATTCGATTGAACCTTGGTCAATCCATATATGAATATTGGGGTTAATACTATACTTGAAATGAAATTCTCGATTAGGGTATTTTTTCTTATATTCCTCAAAAATAGGTTTGATTTTCTCGATTGGATTCAGCCAACTATCTGGAGGGGAACCCCCTAAATAATACATATCATAAATGATTTTTATGCTAGATAATAAGGAAGTGATATTTTCCGTTTCATTTATAACGGATTGAAGTTTCTGTTTCATTTCCTCATCTGCTTCAGGTAGCATATCCTCTATCAATTCAAGTTCATTCTTAATATTATGGGCTGGATTTTTAATTTCATGAACCATTTCATCAAGGAAGGATTTGGTCTCTTTAATCCCATCCTGCAGTTCCAACATCGTCGTATTGACTGCGTCAATCGTCTTTTCTATTTCTGGTATAACAGGCTTTTTGTATACGAAACTCTCTAAATGAAATCGTGACATTTTCATAAAATGTTCTCTCATTTTTATTAGAGGGGTATAGTAAAGATTTCTCATAATTTTATAGTTAATGAAAATTAAAAGCACTGATAGACTGATGAATAGCAAGCATTGAATAGTCACTATTTTGAACTCCTGCAAGAGAGCTTTACTAACATTACGGTAAGTAACGATCTCACCCTTAAAAGCATCTGTATTAACCTCATGGCCGATGTTGATTAAAATAGAATTACTTTCATTAAGTAATTTCAGATCCAAATTTTGTTTAATAAACACATTATAGACATCCCCTAAATCGACATGCATTAACAGTTTGTTTAACAATAATAATAAAAGACCATCGAAGCCTTCAACGTCATCGGCAAGTACTGTTGTGTCCTTGTAATATAATGCCTTTGACTGAGTATCTTGATTATAAACATAGATATACTCGTTATCTTTTGGAATAGTTTGCAAAAAGTCAGTTAATTCTTCGGTATTTAGCTGATCTTCATATAGAGCATGTTCTAGCCAAATATGAGTTGGGAATAATTCAGATGCCTCTTTCCTAAAGAGAGTCGACATCCTGTTATAACCAAATAAAATAGTGGTAATAAACACCAGCGATATGATTGAAAAGTATGCAACTTGCTTAAACACTCGCTGATTATTTATCAAATTCTTTTTAAAACTAATCATTTTATATCTTAAGTGTTCCTTTCGCCTATTCAATTAAATTAACAGAGGATTTCATTATATCAAAATAATAATGCCTTTTTATATGTATTTAATTCCAGTCCTTTCGTTATGTATAAGCACCATCATTCATTAGAAAATTAGTTGAAAATGTGATTATGAAAGCAAAAATAAAACGCCGCTCCGATTGGAAAGACGTAAAAAAAAAGGATATCTACCTATAGAATCATTTTATAAATAGATAGAGCGGTCTGCTATTAAAAATTATTAATTTGATACACTATCAATAAGGAGGGTCCTTTAGTTTATACCTATACCTACAACTAATATTAATATGAAAAAGCCAACCCAGATAAGGGCATTTAGGAGGATACCAAAAATCATGCTTACCATTTTTTTAGATAAAATAGCAAAGACGATTCCTGCTATAGATAAGATGGTAGCCATTAACAAGAACAATCTAGGATATGCCATATTATCCGTTATAAAATAGGATAAGACTATACAGATGCCTACTGTTAATAAAGATAATCTGCCGTATGTGTTCATAGATATCCTCCTTTCCAATTTAATTCTATTGATATATGGTAAAATCCTTCATTAATAATGCGAAAAAGCTGCTTTAAATTCTAGAAGAATAATGATCCTCTTATCTGATGGATTGGTAAATTCTGACTTCACTAAAATAAGCATGGCCTAATGACCATGCACCAATTTCAGATGATTAATCATCTATAATTTTAAGTTAATAATTAGACTTCCTGAGTTCTCTTTTTAAAAACAAATATTGAAATAAATAGAATAATAACAGCATACCCAAGTACCCACCATAGATGCGGAAACATATTTCTATAAACTCCGCTTAATGCAGCTTTTCCAGCTTCAACAGCATGAACAAACGGCAGTAGATAAGCGATATCCTTAAATAATCCACCTACTAGCTCTAAATTTATGCCTTGCCTGTTATCTCACTTACATGGCATCTACTACCATCTTGGCAATCGTTCCATTGGATAATATAAATTTATCAATATTTATATGTGAGAAATTTTCAACATGCTCTTCTCTTTCAATTTCGACAACTGTATGGACATGAGAGGCGATTCTTTCAACCGCACATGCAATCATTAATGACTTTCCGTCAGTTAAGGTTTGATTCTGAATCCGATCATCAGAGAAAATCAAGATAGATTTTGCATTTTGGATATTGGCTTTCTTTAATACCTCAACATTCGAGGCCTCTCCTCTTATATAATGGATATTTCCATTTACATAAGATAGCTTTTCAAGCATATCTATAACCACTATTTCCGCCTTTTTATTCTTGTCTAAAATTTCCTTAACTGCGTTTTGCGCCTTATGTGACCAATCTATGATAACAATATGATTCTTTCCTTCATACATAAGCTCTCCACCCTCTTTACGTCTTCTGTAAACCGTAAAACTTTCCATAACTTTTCCGATAAAAGTGGCGAATAAACCAATACCAACCACATACAAAAATAGGATTGTAAATATTCTTCCTTCTATAGTAGACGGTGACATGTCTCCATATCCAACCGTCAACATGGTCGTCATTGTGAACCATAACGAGTCCATATAGGTAGTAAACGTATCTGGTTCAATCAACCTAAGCATAATTGTACAGAATACGATTAAAAATATGGTTGATGTGGTCAATAATAACCAAGACATATGTGTTAGTTTAAAATATAAATTACGTAAGATAATCATTCAAACACCTCTTCTTACTCTGAACAGGATTTTTTTCGGTTAATGCATGCATAGTCCATTTTCTCTATTATTATAAGATTGAACCATCTATTTAATATATACTCAATTCCATTTTGTTACTTTTATTATTCAATATAATGCTGTCCAAAGTTAAGTTATTTAGCGTGTCCCTCTTTCCTCTCGTATGCTTCTGCAATTCCAATTAAAATATTTGCCTACATATTTCAATTATTTACCACCCATATACCGGGTTACCCTATCTCTAACTACGCAAATCTTAAGATAATTTGGTTAAATGTGAAGCATTTTGTAAATAGGTATTTCTTTACAGTTTATTCTCCAACTGTTATGTTAGAGAAAATAATATACATTCTTTGTATAAGGGTTATTAGCTTATTGGATATGCGCTTAAATATTTTCAAAATTAATCCTTCTAAAGGGTTTTTTTCTTTGCAAAAAAACAATGGGTCATAAATCGCAGTAATTAGGAGCTGTTGATATGCATAGCATTGATAGTAGCATACATGTGTTTTTAGAAGGTGTTTCAACTCACATAATCTCTTCAGAAGATACTCTTGCAGATTTACGATTTAAAGACGCTACGAATACATATTCCGAGGAAATCAATAGTATGGTTAAAACTTGGCGAAAAACCCTTATAGAGATATATGGATTTTCAATTGCCCAAGAGCAAAACGAAACCTTTGCAGTTTTAAAAGAATGGGGAAAGGAAACCGTTGATTTACTCATAAACTTAAATTTATCACTTGCTGATGCAATAGAAGAAGTTAGATTTTATCGTGATAAAATTGGCGGTATCATCAAGGAGCAAGCTAAAAAATATTCAGTAAGTCTGGACGTTTTCTATGAAATCATTTCTAAATTCGATTCAGTTGTTGATAAAGCGATACACTGGCTTAGTATTTCTTATTCTTCACAATATTCCAATAGAATCGTATTAGCGGAGAGGACTGCTTTTGAACTGTCTATTCCTGTTGTTAGGATTACATCCAATATCGGGATTATTCCAATCATTGGAGTATTAGACACTCAACGTGCAAGCCACTTGATGGAAAAAGCATTACAGGCTGGAAGTGAATATGATCTAAGTTATATTATTATTGATCTATCAGGAGTTCCGATTACGGACACAATGGTGGCTCATCAGATATTTAAAGTTATTGATGCATTGCGACTCATCGGTATCGAGACGCGCTTATCCGGTATCCGAATAGAAATTGCACAAACAATGGTAAACCTCGGAATTAAATTTACAGCTAAAAGCTACTCTAGCTTACATTTGGCTGTTAAAGATATCCTATGATAAATTTCTCTCCCGGACATACAGTCGGGAGTATTTTTATTTAAAACAAAAAAGACACTCAAAGAATGTCTTAAAATAGACTAAATAGTTCTCCTGTTCATGATCCATTCAGGAACAACCATTTTGATATTCCCCTTTAGTATACCAGCCAGTTCATATATTTCACTTAGCATTCTTTCATACATAGTAGAGTGCTTCACGAAATTTTCTAATCTTTCCTCCAAACGAGTCTTTTCTCCTTCTGATTTTGTTACATAATACTGCTCAATAATTTCAAAATAATGAACCGGTAAGAGCAACCTTGAGAATAACATCCGTGCAGAAAATGTTGATAAAGGGGTGATTGATTGATATTGGCGCAAAAATGACTCGACACCCTGATGGTATGTATTTGGCTGTTTAAAATAATAAGCGCGTATCCACTCCGCAATATCCCTCGCACTATGGTCAAAAACCCATTCACTAAATAATTTGCCATTTGAGCCAGATCCCCAGGTTTCTGAAGTAAAGCGATTATAACAAACGGTCCCAGCATCAACCATCTCCGGGTTTTCATCTATTTCAGTATCAACTAAATATTGGATTGCGTTTTCCGAAAGGCCTGCGTAATAAGGATAGCTGTCAATAAACAGTTTTTCAAAATCGTTTTGTGGCTTTGCTGCCAATTTATCTCTCCAAACTCGTTCAAGCTGATCGACACGCTGCTCCCACATTTCCTTCCATTTTCCGATTCTGCTGCAAAAAACGATTCGTTGCGGAATAGACCTGCCACGATAATGAAATATTGCCAGCTCTCTGCCCACTTCATATGATTGAGGAATTTCCATTTCATTTATACAAACCACATAATCGTTACTTTCCAGTTTTGTTAATAGCTTTTGTTCCTTGTTTAACAGGGGAAGCCATACTCCCTTCTCCCCTTTGTTATGCATATGGTACGCCAAACTGCTTCGTTCCTGGAGCTCTTGCTCTTCCATGTTTATGGCAAAGCTCATGAATACTCTGCCTCCACCGTTATATATGTTTATTGCCCCACTGCTTATTTCTTGATCAACTGTAATTCCATATTGTTCGTGTAATAATTGTTTGTTCATCACAATATTGTTCATCACCTCTAATTCCTTGCTTACTATGATAAGTATATGGGCAAGATAACTGTTATATGTGGTTAACATCAAGATTTATACTTACTATATGCATGGGAGTTGGTGTCTTCGTATGAAAGGGAAACCTGTAGATATGACTGAACAAACAGCAAGAAAATGGTTGCATGATCGAGGGGTGACAGTTACAGATATTGGTGAATTAGTTTTATACCTTCAGCATCAATATCATGATAATCTGCTATTGGATGAGTGTATTAAAAATGTGGAGCGCGTACTCTCAAAACGCGAAGTCCAAAATGCCATTTTAACTGGCATACAACTAGATATGCTTTCCGAAAAAGGGATGCTTGAAGAACCTTTACAATCCATAATCCGGACTGATGAAGGATTATATGGGGTTGATGAGATTTTAGCATTTAGCATCGTGAATGTATATGGTTCTATTGGTTTTACCAATTATGGATATATTGATAAAAAGAAACCAGGCATACTGGCAAAATTGAATGATAAATCCTCCGGTGAATGCCATACCTTCCTGGATGATATTGTTGGGGCGATTGCTGCTGCCGCTTCCAGCCGTTTAGCTCACCGAGTAGAGAATGTAGAATAAATATAAAATCCTGAATTTATACTTTGAGTTTTTCTTTTATAAGATAATTAAACCGAGTCGGTTAATTTCCTAACAGTCTAACAAGTAAGAACGAAAGAGCATACCTGCCCTTTCGTTCTACTGTTCTGATATTTATATGAATTATGTGTAATACACATCTTTGTGAATTCATTTAATCGCTTAGGTAATCATAAGTGAACTAACTCAAATTCCACATTGTCAAACTCCATTTCAGCTGCAAGCTCTATTGTATAATAGACAAAGGCAAGAGCAATCAGTGCTGCCAATATGAGCTGCTGATCAATAAGGGTAATTGCAAAAATGATATCGAGTAAGATTAGTATTGAAAATCTTAGAATCATCGTCTATCCCCCCTTTTTCTTCTATTATCATTATTCCCGTTATCAAACACTGTACCTATAGGTATCTTGACAATTGTATGGCTTTTCTAAATATTAATCTTTATTATTTAAATCCTGAATAAGTTTGTGAAATATTGAACTTTCTATAGAAATCCTTAAACTAGTATGCTAGAATACTAGTGGTTGAGTTAAATTACTTTTTTGTAGTTTAAATGTATGGCTAATTTATTTGAAGGTTGATGCCTTCGTCTTTAATTATGAAAGCCTAAACATAAATAAAGGAAAAAACGTACATACTACATGATGATAGAAATTTTTCTCAAATATTTAGTAAGGGAGTATTACATAGGATGACTAAAGTGGATTTAAAAGCAAAACCATACCATTTATCTGATGAAGATATTAAATGGGTAACAGACACAATTAATTCTATGACAATCGAAGAAAAGATTGGCCAATTATTCGTTAATATGGGAGCTAGCCGTACTGAAGAATATTTAACAGGTATGCTAAACAACTACCATATCGGTGCTGTACGTTACAATCCTGGTAAAGCTGAAGAAGTTTACGATCAAAATAAAATTCTTCAAGAAAACAGCAAAATTCCATTGCTAATTGCTGCAAACACAGAAGCAGGCGGTAATGGAGCTTGTACAGACGGTACTGAAGTTGGTCTTGAAGTTAAAATCGGTGCAACAAAAGATGCGAAATGGGCATATGAAATGGGCCGAGTTTCTGGTGTAGAAGCGTCTGCAATCGGATGTAACTGGAGCTTTGCGCCAATCGTAGATATTCACATGAACTGGCGTAACCCAATCATCTCTAGCCGTACTTTTGGTTCTGACCCTGATCAAGTTTTAGAAATGAGCTTGGCTTACATGAAAGGTATCCAGGAAAGCGGAATTGCACCTGCTGCTAAACACTTCCCTGGTGACGGTGTAGATGAGCGTGACCAGCATTTATCCTTCGCGCCTAACAGCCTATCTTGTGATGAGTGGGATGAAACTTTCGGAAAAGTTTACAAAGGCTTAATCGATGCTGGCCTACCTTCTATCATGGCTGGTCACATCCATATGCCTGCTTATTCCAAGCACTTCAACCCTAGCCTTACAGATGAAGATTTGCTGCCAGCAACTCTTTCTAAAGAGCTAATCACAGATTTATTACGTGGTAAATTAGAATTCAATGGCGTTGTTGTTACAGATGCGAGCCACATGGTTGCGATGACTTCTGCAATGAAACGCAGCGAAATGCTTCCTACTGCTATTGCTGCTGGTTGTGACTTATTCTTATTCTTCAACGATCCAGATGAAGATTTCGGCTACATGATGGACGGATACAAAAACGGTATTATTACAGAAGAGCGTTTAGAAGCAGCTCTTACTCGTATCCTTGGTCTTAAAGCATCTTTAGGTCTTCACAAAAAAGCAAAAACGGAAATCATGATGCCGAAAGAAGAAGCGCTTAAACAAATCGGTCTTCCTGAAAACGTTAAGCTATTTAAAGAAGTTACTGATCGTGCAATCACATTGGTAAAAGACAAACAAGATATTTGGCCTGTTACTCCTGAAAAATACAAACGAGTATTACTAGTTAATGTTAAAACTGCTGAAGGTGCATTCAGTAAATTAATTAGCGGTAACAAACCTAAGCCAATTGATCTTCTGAAAGCAGAGCTTGAAGCGCAAGGCTTTGAAGTGGAAATTCACGAATCTCCAATGGATAAAATCGCGGACCTGCCACCAGAAGAACAAATGAAGAGCATCATGAACGCATATGCAGCAAAACGCCCTATTAAAGAATTAACAGATAAATATGATTTAATCATTAATATCGCTAATATCAAAATGGGTGAAGTTGTTCAACGTATGACATGGAATGCGTTAAAAGGAACACCTGATATTCCGTTCTATGTACACGAAGTACCAACAATCTTTGTTTCTGTAAACTACCCATTCCACTTAGCGGATGTTCCACAAGTGAAAACATACATCAACACGTATGACGGTAATAAAGAAACAATTGAAGTACTAGTAGAAAAAATGATGGGTAAATCACCATTCAAGGGTGACAGCCCAGTTGATGCATACTGCGGATTAAAAGACACATACATTTAATCTGTCAAAAGCAAAAAAAGGATTAAACCTTCCTCGGTTTAATCCTTTTTCTCTTTTAAGTAGGAAGCGATTGCCCTGCCTGCTACCCTGCCTGTAAATAAACAGCCTCCAAGAAATGTCCCCTCTAGCGAACGATATCCGTGAACTCCTCCCCCTCCAAATCCAGAAACCTCACCAGCTGCATAAAAGCCAGGTATTGCCTCACCCTTAGAATTGAGGACTCGTGCTGATAAATCTGTTTGTAGCCCGCCTAGAGTTTTGCGACTTACAATGTTTAAACGAACAGCAATCAATGGTCCATTTTGAGGATCAAGTATTTTATGCGGTTTGGAGACTCGGATTAATTTGTCACCTATGTAATTTCTCGCTCCCCTTAATGCCGTAATTTGCAAATCCTTTGTGAATGTATGATCCATTTCACGATCTCTCGCTTTTATTTGTCTTTCAATTTCTTCGTAATTTAATAGATTATCTTTTGTTAATTCATTCATTCCTTTAACAAGTTCCACTAAGTTATCTGCAATGACAAAATCCTCGCCATGATCCATAAATGCCTTTACCGGACCAGGAGGACCAGGGAGTACTCTGCTTAAGACCTTGCGGATACTTTTATTCGTTAAATCCGGATTTTGCTCAGAACCGGATAGCGCAAATTCTTTCTCAATCATTTTTTGTGTCAAAATAAACCATGAGTAATCAAATCCTGTTTTTTGGATAGCCTCCAGGGTGCCAAGTGTATCATACCCAGGAAAGTTGGGGGCCGGGAAGCGCTGGCCTGTTGCATTCAGCCAAATAGAGGACGGACCTGGCAAAATTCTAATTCCATGGTTTTCCCATACCGAGTTCCAGTTTTTGATTCCCTCTGTGTAATGCCACATACGATCTCGATTTACAATACGCCCACCTGCCTCTTCTGATATCCCCAGCATTCTGCCATCCACATGTGCCGGGACCCCTGAAATCATGTTCTTTGGAGGCGGCCCCAGTCTTTCTGGCCAATTTGTGCGAATTAAATCATGGTTGGCTCCGATACCCCCGCTCGAAACAAGAACTGCTTTACCAGAAAACTCAAAATGAGTAATAACGTCCCTGTTACTTTTCTCACCTCTTAAAGCCGAACTGGCTGCCAATATGGAACCCTTCACCCCCTGAATTATCCCATTACTGCTCATCAGTTCATCTACACGGTGACGAGGACGATAATCAACTAATCCATTTTTAATATGCTCTCTTACCCTTTTTTCAAAAGGCGATACAATACCTGGACCTGTTCCCCAAACAATATGAAATCTTGGTACTGAGTTACCATGTCCTTCAGCCAAATAACCTCCTCTTTCAGCCCAACCAACTACAGGAAAAAAACGAACTCCTTGTTTATGAAGCCAAGCACGTTTTTCTCCAACAGCAAAGTCAATATACGCTTCTGCCCATTTTTTACCCCAATAATCCTCCTCATCTCGATCAAACCCTGCAGTACCCATCCAATCCTGCCAAGCCAATTCCTTAGAATCTTTAATACCCATACGACGTTGTTCAGGGGAATCCACTAAAAATAAACCACCGAATGACCACCAAGCTTGTCCGCCTAATGAAGCTTCAGGTTCTTGATCTAGCAATAATACCTTTTTCCCTGCATCTGCAATTTCTGCTGTAGCCACCAAACCGGCCAAACCAGCCCCAATAACGATCGCATCGAACTCCAATGCATTTCCCCCTTTTTGATAAACGTTTATACTCTTATATTAATCTATAGTTCCATAATTTAGGTATGTATACTGATATAAAAAGAAGAATTTACTTTGCTTAAAATTATGAGCCTAAATCAACAGTTTTATATTCCTCCCTTTTTATAAATAAAAAACCAGCCTAGTACCAGACTGGTTCAATAATCATCTTCCTCATCATCCTCTTCCTCATAATCGGAGAAATAATCCACGAATTCATATTTTACTTCATCATCTGTTCGTTCCACTTCTGTAGCTTGATATTCCCCCATGTTCTCTTCCACTATTGCTATATACATCACTCTGCGTCCAGCCTCATATTCATCATTGACTTCCATGAATCCGCTCACGACATAATAATCTTCATCCTTGTTGTACTCAACTTTGCTATGCCCAATAAATTCAAAAGTTTCATCCTTTGATGAAGCATCTTCCACTTTATTCTTGGCAACCCTAGCTATTTTGTTTTCCGCGTCTGAGTAATATTTATAACCTGCAAAGGCCGCTATCCCTAATATCAATACTGCAGCTGCTATGATAACCATCACTTTATATTTCTTAGCCATCCTCTTCCTCCCCCTTTATGTGTTATAGTAGTATTCTTCCACACCGTCGTTTCTCCTGATAGTTGCCGACATAGTACCAATTTACTTCATTCTTATAAAATTAGTATTCATCCCCCTGCCGTTCATACGATTATATGGCTCTCAACAAGATTTTATTTCGCTTATTATTGAATTGTCCCAAGAGTTTCAGATTTTATGAAAAATAAGAGGACAACCACCTCTATTTCCAATAGACCCGATTATGTATTCTATGGTGTATTTATGAGGAAATTAGTTAATTTGGAATTGGAGTTTTCCTCTGGGTTGCAGAAGAAATTAAAATACGTCAGTGTATACTTCCGCAAATCAAAGCGAAAGTCGATAAGTTCGATAAGTAAGTGGACTAAACTATTTATGAGGCGAAAATGGGAAGACAGCAGATGCGAGTGCATTGGCTCAAGGATTCATCATCCCTAGTATGTTAACTTACATTTATTTATGAGCCTACTATTGGAGTAAGTTATTGAGGGTATCAGAAGAATTAGTAAAAGAGGAAGGAGCTCTAAAATAAATAGACTTTAGAACTCCCTTTTTAGTTATTTATTCATAAATTGGCACTCTATCCAGGCAAAATTAATTATTAATGTATTTTTCAAAAACTGCACCAAAATCTTTCATATGATATTCATTATAGGAGGATTTTAACCATTCAAATGTAAATTCAGTTATCCCTTTATATGTGCCTGTTAATGATGCTTCCTCAGATCTTGAGTGTTGGAGTGTTTGAACCGCTCGATCGAGTCCTTCCTTGGCATAATTCATTTGAATGGAGTTTTCATACGTGATTTCCTCAATTCGCAGTAATGCTTTATACAAATCCTTTAATTGTTCAATTTGATTTTTCTTGACGTCAATATCAAAATGAACATTTCCTACATCAAACTTTATTTCTGTATCCAAATCTAATCGCCCTGCAGTTTCAAGCATGACATTTGAAATCTTATACTGAGAATATGGGTATCGTTTTAATAAACGTTTAGATGAGACAGCATTTTCGCCATCTACATGAATTAATGCTAGATTTGTAAAGCAATATTCGTCTGCCTTCGTTTTGATAATGAAATAAATCTTCTCATTATCCTCGTGCATAACATAGTCGTCTGCATCCGTTTTGTCATAATCTTCCGGCGGAATAATAACACCTACGTCAGACAAACCCAATGCATCAGAAGCCATTTTCTTTAACATGTATATCACCCCATTGTAGTTTATACTTTTACTATATCAGAAAAGTGACTAGTATAAAATTCATTTAATGCTCAAGAAAACACATGGATGGTCCATGTGTTTTATGTCATTATTCATCATATTTTTTTGTTATTTTTGCTATTTCTTCACCAAGCTTCTTATAACTTTTTACTTCGTCATGAGGATGCTGTGAATTTTTTCTTTGCTTCCAGTGTCTTTCTTCTTCTTTTTTTGAATGTGACATATATATACCTCCAAATTAAAATAGGACTCATTGCAAAAGATTGAAGCATATCGCCCTATTTTCCTTTATTTTATATTTTCTTTGCCTTTTTAGATTTATTCTTATAAGCTTGATTTGCGCTGGCGCTTCCTAATTCCTTTGAGAATTCAGCATCCGTTTTACTAGAATCAAACCCCTGTTTACTTTTTTGAGCTGCATCATGCTTTCTTTTCGGCATACGATCCCTCCTTCTCTCATTTAGTATTAGAAAGTAAAGAGTAAATATGCACTGTCAGCTATGAATTATTGTTTTATCTTCTTTCAAGGACGACTACTCCTTTTTCTTTTCCAATGTTATTTGAATTAGCTGATCGTGGATAAAAGAAAAAGCAAAGAATGCTGATAAAGCTATGCATTCTTTGCTTGATTGATCTAAATATTGAGACCGCCCTTGACTGTGCGATTATCTTACTTGTTATTGAATAGATAACTGTTGTTTTGCATTCGTCAGTTTACTCATTAAAACATAAGTAAAAAACGATAAAACAATCGGCAGTACGACCGTATGCATCCCGAAAGGATTTGGATAAAATCGATCTATAATCATAAAGCTGCCCATTCCTACAATCATGGATGAAACCGCGCCGTATTTATTCCCGCCAGACCAATATAATCCCATAATAACTGGCCATATAAACACCGACTCCAAGCCTCCAAATGCAAACAAGTTTAACCATACAATTAAATCAGGTGGACTTAACGCAAACAATACAACAGCGATTCCAATTGCTGCTGTAATCCAAAAGCTGATTCTTTTAATCTGCTTCTCGGTAGCATCCTTTTTTATGTAATTGATATATACATCCTTTACTATAGTTGCGCTTACTAATATTAAAAGAGAATCAACTGTGGACATGATAGCAGCCATGGGAGCGGCTAAGACAATACCCGCAATAAATGGTGGCAAGACCTCCATAGTTAATGCAGGCATGACCATATCACCAATTTCTATCCCAGGTATCAATGGACGCGCGAAAACTCCGATTAAATGCATTCCCAGCATCACAGCACCTACCACAATTGTTCCTGTGATAATCGCGATGTGCATTCCCTTCGAATTTTTATAGGACATCGCTCGCATGCTGATTTGCGGTAAACCCACGACGCCCACACCAACTAAAATCCAAAAAGATGAGACATACAAAGGCGTTAAATCTCGTTCTGCACCAAAAGGAGTAATTAGGTTGGGATTTTCAGCCATTAAGTCTGACATAATGTTCGATATTCCTCCGCCAGCAATAATGGTGGCGATTAAAAGGATGACGGTTCCGGCTAACATGACTACTCCTTGGACGGTATCTGTTAAAGCGACTGCTCTAAATCCACCAATAATAACATACATTAAAACTGAAACGGCGAATATGAAAAGTGCTGTCTTATATGGAAGCCCTGTTAAGGATTCAATCAATCGCGCTCCCCCAACCCATTGGGCAGTCATCGACGCAAATAGGAATATAATGATGCTAATGGCCGATATAATGACAACCGTATTACTTTTATATCTGCCTTTTAGAAAATCAATGATCGTGATTGCTTTATACTTACGAGCCATAATCGCAAATTTTTTCCCTAAAACCATTAATACAAAATACCCGGTTGCCAGTTGAGCCATAGATAGTAAAACCCAACCGAGCCCACGTGTATAGGCAACACCCGGCCCGCCAATAAAGCTTGAAGCACTTCCGTATGTTGCCATCATAGTCATTGCAAGCACAAAACCGCCTAATTGTCTCCCGCCAAGAAAATATTCCTGCAGGAAGGAATCAGAGGATTTTAATTTTCCATTTGCCCAGAATCCTATATAAAAAATAATAACTAAAAAGATCAATAAAGGAACAATGACCTCCCACTTCATGATTGCTCCTCCTCTTCGTCATCCACATCAAAAGATACTTCTTCAAATAAAAATTTGACAATAAGAGTAACAAGGACCACCATTACAAGAAAGCCGACTACACAGCTTAGAAAAAACCAAGCTGGCAATCCTAAAATGTATGTATATTCCTTCGGATTACCTGATCCTAACCCATACGCAAATCCAAACCACCAGATAAAATTTATAATGACAAGTACGACACCTATGATTGCTTCCCTATGGGCTACTTTAAAACGTCTATCTTTCATATCTTCCTCCTTGCAATAGCACCATTAGTTTGCCCGCCATTATTTTTTGTATAATACGTAAACAAACAACATTACCATTAAACCAAGCCATACTCTTAAAATGAAGGTACAAAATTTGGTAGAATAACTTATAATGGATAGCTTAATAAAAAACTGTATAACGCAAAGAAGCCTCAAAATCAGATTTTGAGGAGGCACATTATATAATTTCACCATTTACTTGTCTTTATTAAAATAAAACTCACAATTAGGGTAAGGACAAGAGCACCTGTGAATGCTGGAAATAGATAAAATCCTCCAGTTTCAGGACCCATTTCACCGAGAATTCCTGTACCAATCCACGCACCAATTATGCCAGCCAGGAAATTCCCCACCATCCCGTTGTGAACGTTTTCATGAATAAGTAATCCCGCAATCCAACCAATAAAGCCACCAACAAACAGGATGCCAATAAAGGACATTTTTTAGCTCCCTCCTTCATGGACAGTATATGCTGGTAAGGTCTAAATGGCTTTATTTAGCAGGAAAGAAGGCTACTTTTTTAGTCGATATAAATACGTCGAAGGGAAAAGCAATTCTCATGAGTCATGTCTCCCTACAAAAAAACTCCAACCCATTGATTGGGTGGAGTTTACATTATTCCTATACTAGTTCAATGACCATCCCAGGCTTCACATGATCCAAAATCAGCAAATCACTTTCTGCCACACTTCCAACGACATTGACCCGTTCATCAGCAGGCAAATCTGTCAGCGTAATCTGCATTTCACCGCGATAGCGTCCGTAAAGGTCATTATCAATGGTTATGCTCCCTTTCGGACGGAGATCATTTTGCAGTGGCGGTACAGATTCCGCAACCCTTGTATCCATAAAACGAAGAACGTCCCTGGAAGCATCCGGGCGCAAACGGTATTCACCATATTTTTCGAATCCTTGCTCTGTTTGGATGCTAATCTTTCCGTTTTCAAAGCCATCCATCCTTTTGAGTAAGTCTTCTCCAGGCTCCGGATCACCAACAAATACTTCCGTTCCATCTTTATATAGTTCAAGCGCGGCAACAAAAGGGGATATATATCGATGCTTCTCCAGAGTCGGCAGTCCTTCAAATAAAGGGCCGCGTTTCTCGCCTCCTCCCGGTACAAAAGCAAAGATCGGAATGTCATATCGCTTGTACAATGCATTTTGCTCCCGGAAAAACGATTCACTTAGTCCTGTTTCCCTCCGCGGGTAAAAGTTATGCCAACCGATTATCTGTTCAGTTTTGAGTCCGTTATTCAGCAGCAGCTGTATATCACGTTCGAACAGTATACTTGAATTAACCGCAATTTTAAATTCCCTTGCCAGACTAGCAATAAAACCATGGTCAAAGAAATCGTCCAGTCTTAGCCCGGTGACACCCAATTCCTTCAATTGATACAAACTGTCGATTCCCAAATGGCCCGGGGTTTTTAATGAAACATCCGCATATACATCGATTCCCTGTCCTTTAGCCAGATGTAGCAGCTTTTTGGCACGTACTGCAAGCTCACCTGCTTCCTCCGGGATATGAAGCGAGGTAAATCCCCGCTTCACCCCCATTTGGCCTGCTTGGATAATACGTTCCTCAGCCAGAGGATCATTCAAATAAAAGGAAATTCCGATCAATCAAATTCACCAGCCATTTCATCTTTAAACCCAAACAGGTATGTAAAGATGAAGCCAGCAACATAAGCAATTAATACCCCGACTAAGTAAAGCAGTACCTCACCGTTATTCACAAGGAATGCAAGCGGCAAACCGGATACCCCAATTGCTGTCGTTGCGATATTGAAATGTGCTTGGAAGGCTGCACCAACGCCTGCCCCCAAACATGCGGTCAAGAACGGACGGCCGAGCGGCAATGTAACTCCGAAGATCAATGGCTCGCCGATTCCAAGAATACCAGCAGGAAGTCCCCCGCCAATCGCTCTTTTCAAGCGTGTTTTCTTTGTTTTCATATAGATAGCGAACGCAGCGCCAACCTGACCTGCGCCACCCATTGCAAGAATAGGTAATAATGGGTCGTCACCGATTGTATTGAGTAATTCCAAATGGATAGGTGTGAGACCTTGATGCAGGCCTGTCACGACCAACGGCAAGAATGTCGCTCCAAGAACAAATCCTGCAATGGCTCCTCCAAAATCAAGCACTGCGGTCAATCCATCTGTAATCACATCAGAGACAAATCCCCCGACAGGCATAAATACCAGATACGTCATAATACCTGTAAGCAAAAGGGCAATAGTCGGTGTCACGATAATATCAAGCGACGCTGGAACAAACTTACGGACATTCTTCTCAATAAAAGCCATAAATATCGCAGCAAACATGACCCCGATTAAACCACCGCGTCCAGGCAGTAATTCTTCCCCGAACAAGACAATCTGGGCAGCAGCAGGGTTAATAATCAATATAGCGGCTAACCCGCCAAGTGCAGGGGACCCACCGAACTCTTTCGCTGTATTGATCCCTACAAAGATTCCTAAATAGGTGAATAAACCTCCACCGATAACTGTTAAAATAATTGCAAGTTGTGATTCAGCCGATAACCATCCTGCTTGAATGACAGCCTTAGAAATACCATTGACCAAACCGGAAGCAACTAACGCAGGAATCAAAGGAATAAATATACTGGCAATTTTCCTCAAAAAGAGCTTAAACGGCGTGCTGTTTTTCTTTTTAAGTTCACCTTTCAGGCTGGAAGCCCGCTCATTAAGATTGATGTCTCCTGATTCCTTGACCAGCTTCTCGAATTCGTCCGTGACCTTATTGACATGTCCAGGACCCAGAATGATTTGCAGCGTTTCTTCTTCAACAAAGCCGAGAACTCCATCGATTTTTTTTATGGCTTCTTTGTTAACGAGTGATTCATCATAAGGTGTGACTCTAAGACGTGTCATACAGTTCGTAAAGGCTTTAATATTCTTCGCCCCGCCCAACTGCTCCAAGATTTTTTTAGCCAGAGTTTTGTAATCTTGACCAGCCATTTTCTTTCCCCCCAAAAACTGATTATTTGTATGTTTTGCCTTTCATAAATCTTATAGCCTCTCTCGTCTTATCGATGGCTCTGACCGTTTCTTCATATTGCTCTGTCGCCATGCTCAAAAACAAAATATCAATCATGAACAGCTGAGCTAACCTTGAAGAAGTGGCCGCACTCCGGAACGGAGCTTCCTTCGAATAGGATGTATATAAATTAATATCGGCTAATGCTGCAACCGATGAGGGCCCATATTTAGTCAAACTGATTGTTTGGATACCTTGTTCCTTTGCGAGTCTTGTAACTTCGATGACCTCGATTGTTTCACCAGAAAACGAAATGGTGAATACCACGTCATCAGGCTCGGCGTTAGCAATCAATGTTGCTACAAGATGCGCATCCGAAAATGCTGTTGCGCTTTTATTGATCCGAAGCAGTTTTTGCTGCGCATCCACGGCGATGATTGATGATGCCCCGATTCCAAAGAAATGGACATTTTTCGCTTTCAACAGCACATCGACCGCTTTTTTTAGTTCTTCGTAGTTGATTACTTCAGAGGAATCACGCAAACTTTGTATACTATTATTCAAAGTCTTTTGGACGATCATCTCGGCGGTTTCATCCCGTTCAATGTCTCTGTATCCCGGTTCCTCCGGTCTGCCGAGATCACCGGCAATACGGACCTTCAAATCCTGGAAGCCATTCAGCCCCAGTGACTTGCATAGCCTGATGACCGCTGCCCCGCTTGAACTCGTCTTTTCTGCCAATTCATTGACTTTACAATTGACAACCTCATACGGATTTTCCAGTATATATTCAGCAATTTTCCGTTCAGATGCAGGCAAGTGTTCTACCCTGTTTACTACCATTTTCAATACTCCGGAAACCACTTATCATCACCTACTTGTGTTTAAATCAATCTGAGAGCTCGGCTTCAATGGCTTTTCGGACATACCCTCCAGATTGCTCCAGAATCAGAGCCGCTTCTTCTTTCTTAATATCCTTTTTAAGCATGACTAAGGCGACCTTTACTTGATGATCAGCATCCTCTAATGTTTGTCTCGCTGTTTCATAGCTTACTCCTGTGATTTTGCTAATAATGCCGATAGCTCTTTCTTTGAGCTTCTCGTTGCTGACATGGACATCAATCATTAAGTTTTCATACGCTTTGCCGAGCAAAACCATTGAAGAGGTTGAAATCATGTTTAGAATCATTTTGTGAGCGGTTGCAGATTTCAGTCTAGTAGATCCCGTAAGCACTTCCGGACCTACGACCACCTCGATGGTATGATCTGCTTCTTCACTGATTCTAGCCTGTTTATTACACGACAGTGCCACTGTTTTGGCTCCTACCGACCGTGCGTAACGAAGTGCACCAATAACATATGGTGTCCGGCCGCTTGCAGCAATACCGATAACCGTATCATTCTCAGTAAGGGTGATGTCTTTTAAATCCTTCTCGCCATCCTCCGGCCTATCCTCCGCTCCTTCAACCGCCTTTATGAATGCGCTTTCTCCGCCGGCGATAATACCCAGTACCATCTCTGGCTTGGTACTGAATGTCGGCGGGCATTCAACAGCATCGAGTACACCAAGCCTTCCGCTAGTCCCGGCTCCCATATAGATAAGGCGCCCTCCATTTTGGAAAGATGAAACAGCAAAGTGAACGGCTATTTCAACATCTGGTAAAACCTCTTGAACTGCAGCGGCTACTTTTTGGTCTTCCTCATTCATAATTCGCAGAATTTCCATCGGACTGGAAGTGTCTATCTGCATACTTCGATCATTGCGTGATTCCGTGGTTAATAGATTAAGATTTTCTTTCATTAGTAAGACCTCCAGGTAGCTCCTTTTGCGATTACCATTTACTAGTAACCCAACACTTCCAATATACTCCAACTGAAATTGATATTCAATAATTTTATTGAATATTTAAAATTTTATTTCATTCTAATCCAAAAAAAGAAGCATATTCTCATATGCAGAACTACATAGGATATGCTAAAAAAACCTTTTTACATTATATATTTTTTGATTGCATGCGCTACTCCCATTCGGTCATTAGGCTCGGTCACAGCATCAGCTGCTTCCTTAACTTCCTCCGGCGCATTTCCCATAGCTATGCCAAGTCCCGCTGAAAGCAGCATTTGTCTATCGTTAAAGTTGTCACCGATCGCAGCCACCTCAGACATATCCAAGCCAAGCCTTTTTGCCAAATATTCCAAAGCAGAAGCCTTAGTAGTCTTTGGTGGAGTAATTTCAAGGCTTGTGAAACCGAAGCTGCTGCTCACTTCAAAATGATTTTCCATGTTGAATAGCCGATCCATAAATCCTTCATAGTCTCCTTGTTCCTTCCGAAAAGCAGCCAGCTTTTGAATGGCAGGTTCGTTTTCTTTCACATATTCATCGAAAGAATGAAACAGCCTGATTTCGCACTGAGCCCGGAATCGTTCACATCCTCCCATTTCTGCACCGGTTCCTTGTAAAGGCAGGATATTATTCTCAATCCATTTTTCATTCCACTTATTTTTCTCTGGAACTAGTAAACAGTCACCCTCATACAAATGCCCATATACCCCATAGCTTTGGCACGCATCTATAAAGGCCAACAGACTTTCTTTTTTAAAGGTAGATTGCTGAATAATCTTCCCGTCCCGCCCTTGTATAACAGCTCCGTTGTAGGCAATGATTGGATCGGATAAACGGATAGCCTCCGCAATCCACCTAGTCGCCAAAGGCGTTCTTCCGCTGCAGATGATTACCTTTCCTCCCCTTGATTTAAAATCATGCAGGGCCTCTATCGTTTCTTTGTCAATATCCATCTCCGCATTCAACAAAGTTCCATCTAAATCAACAGCCAATAATTTATACTCCATCTACTATCCCTCCCAGGTCCCTATATACATGCACATTATCATATTTTACCGGCAACCACACAAAAGATTCACATTTCCAATCCCTCATAATAGGAGAATAACACCTGTGTACCTATTTATTATTCGTTAAACTAGATAGCAATGTATATCGTACCTCTTAGATAGCGGGATTACCGATTATAAATCTGGCTAATTACAGAGGATAATTTTCACCTTGTTGCAAAGGAACTGGCTTGGCAAAAATACAAACCGAAAATCAAGCATGCTGAAAAGCTAAATGAAGAACTGTGAACAAGAAAAGACAATGTTAATCTATCTTACAAAGGAGTATTTTAGGAGATTTTCTAACACCTCTAAAACAGAGAGATTCTCTTATAGAGAAGATAGAAGAAATACCATCTACACATCAAATAGTTTATCCCGATCATTCTTCCATTCTGGGATAGACTCCCCTTCCTCCATATAAATTTAGAATGTTTAAATTACTCTTAAAAAACAAAATACTACGCTTGACTTCAAGTCTACTTGAAGGCTACGCTGAGTAAAGTAAGAGTATTTAATATAGGAGGGAAAACATGTATCAGGCATCAAGACAACGTTATAAATCTATGACATATTTCCACTGTGGTGACAGTGGACTTCAATTACCAGCTATTTCATTAGGATTCTGGCACAATTTCGGCGATATAGCTTCATATGAAAATATGAAACAACTCTGTTTTACCGCTTTTGATAATGGAATTACTCACTTTGATTTAGCAAATAACTATGGACCAGAACCTGGGAGTGCTGAAAAAAATCTAGGACTTATTATGAAAGAAAACTTTGCAGCATATCGTGATGAACTTATCATCAGTACTAAAGCAGGATATGATATGTGGGATGGTCCATATGGAAACTGGGGAAGCCGAAAATATCTTATTGCAAGCCTCGACCAAAGCTTAAAGAGAATGGGATTAGAATATGTTGATATTTTTTACCATCATCGAATGGATCCCCACACACCATTGGAAGAAACGATGAATGCGCTAGCCCAAATCGTTAGAAGTGGCAAGGTATTATATGTAGGTCTCTCAAACTACGATGGAAAAACGTTAGAAAAGGCGACTGAAATTTTACAAGAATTACATTGCCCATTTATTATAAATCAGAATAGGTATTCAATTTTTGATCGAACAATTGAACAAAATGATTTGAAAGATACATCTAAAAAGTTAAAAAAAGGTATTATTGCGTTTAGTCCTTTGGAACAGGGAATGTTAACCAATCGATATTTACATGGAATTCCGGACGACAGTAGAATAAAGACGGATGGACGATTTTTAAATGCTTCTACCTTATCCGAAGACCGATTAACTCAAATTAAAAAACTCAATGAGATAGCTGAGGAGCGAGGGCAGACACTTGCAGAGATGGCGATAAGCTGGATTTTGCGAGATGGAATTGTGACCAGTGTTCTCATAGGAGCTTCCAAACCTAGCCAGATTCTTGATAACATTGGAGCTTTAAAAAATATCACATTCACAGAAGAAGAGTTACAGCAGATTGATAACATTTCTTTAGCATAACTGAACAAACCAGTTTAGTTTCTGAATTCAATTCGGAATAAACTTATTGAATAATCAATGGCCAACCAATATTACGGCATCATGTTCTTTCGTGATTCTACTAAATGCCGAACAATTTTTGCTCTCTAAATACCTGCCATCGTAAGGGGGCTTGGGGCTTATTTATTCGCCCCAGCCTTCAACCCTTCTACCATGTATTTTTGGAACGCCATAAAGAGAATCGTGATAGGCAGTGCAACAAGCACTGCTCCAGCCGCGAATGTCGTAAATTCGGTGTTTCCTCGTCCCGTCACCATCTCAAACAACCCAATCGCTAAGGTTTTATTTTCATTGGATCGTAAAACCAGTCGAGCAAAGATAAAGTCCATCCACGGACCGATGAAGTTCGAAACCGCTACGAAGACGAGAATTGGAACGCTCAATGGCATCATCACTTTAAAGAAAATAGTGAAATGACCTGCTCCGTCAATTTTCGCAGCTTCCTCCAAACTGCGAGGCATGGAATCGAAGTATCCTTTCACAAGCCAGGCGTTAAACGGAATGGATCCGCCTGCATAAACCAATATGAGTCCCCAGTGATTGTCCAATAATCCCATTTGTAAAAGCAGGATATAGATAGCAATCATCCCCATAAATCCGGGAAACATTTGCAGAATCAACATAGCCATCAATCCTTCTTTCCGGCCTGGAAAGCGGAATCGACTAAACGCATAGGCAGCTGTGACCACTAAAAAGGTCGAAATGACCATGTTCCATAGTGCTATTTTTAAGGTGTTTTTATACCATGTCACATACTCGGTTTTCTGAATCAAATAGACAAAATGATCTAAGGATAAACGGATTCCTTTTACGGACTGGGCAATTTGAGCGAAATCAAAACTCCGAACCCCTTCCCAAAAGAGACCCCATTCCATCCCAGGAAGAAGCTGTGCACTGAATAGGGAATCCCCAGGATTCAAACTTCCCATGAGAATCCATACAACTGGATAAAGCACGAAGATGGCCACCACGAGAAGCAGAAAATGTTTCCACACGAATGAAATTCGTTCACGTGTTTTTTGTTTCATGACATCATGTCCTCCTCGTTGAATGCTTTCGTTCGTCTGAAGTTCCAAACCGAAATGATGGCAATAACAATGAAGATCAGGATGCTCACAACGCTTGCCATATTAAATTGGCTTTGGTCGAGGGTCAGTTTGTAAATCCAGCTGATTAAAATATCTGTGGAGCCTGCATAACTGTAATCCACATTCACAGGTCCTCCATTCGTCATGAGATAAATCAGGTTAAAGTTATTAAAATTCCCAGCAAACTGCATGATAAGTAAGGGGGCGGTAGAGAACATGACAATCGGCATGGTGATTTTCCAGAACTGTTGCTTCCCGTTTGCCCCATCCACCTGCGCCGCCTCATATAATTCACGATCTATGCTCGTCATGACGCCGCTCATCAAGACCATCCAGAACGGAAATCCAAACCAGACATTCACCATGATAAGCGCGAATTTCGCCCACATCGGGTCGCTAAGCCACGGGATACTGGATAGTCCAATGACTTCTAAATATTGGTTAATAGGTCCAAATTCCCCGTTGAATAGGTTCCTCATGATCAAAATGCTGACAAACGAAGGAATCGCCCATGGCAAGATATAAATGCTTCTCCAAAATTTCCGGAATTTGATTCCCTTTGAATTCAAGAGAACCGCAAATAAGATTCCGACAAAGAACGTGGTAACCGTGGCTGAAATTGCCCAAAGAATCGTCCATCCGAAGACGCCGATGAACGTTCGGTTCCAGGTTTTCAAGTTAAATAAGTCCACAAAGGTTTGAAATCCCACCCAGTCCACTAGAGAAGCAGGCGGCAAGTGGTTCGGTCCTGAATAGTTTGTGAAAGCGATTGCAATTCCAAAAATCAAAGGCAAGATGGTTAAAAAGGCCGTGAATACAATGGATGGTGTGAGCAAAAAGTAAGGAAATCCTTTATCTATTAAGACACGGAGGGTTTCTTTGAATGAGTTTGGTTTTCCCCCTTGATCTCGCCATTGTCCGACTTTCCAAGCATCCTTCACATTCAAATAATACATCCATACAAAGAACAAGCCACAAATTAAAAAGATGATACCTTCGATTAACAAGAAGATGCTGTGATCCCCTTGCTGAATATCAAATCCCACACGGGTCTGCACCGTTTCCCCTAATGTGGCTAACCCCCACATACCATTTCGAAACGGTAATGTCCAAAACACTACAAGGTATAGCTCCATACAGATAAATAAGATCCCTTTGATGTACTGTCGATTGTACAATTGCCCAAGTCCCATAAACAGCAAAGAAAAGATCAAGCTTTTCTTGGCATGTGTTTTCATTTGTTTTTAACCTCCTTTTCACTTCTTAGAAAAAAGAACCAATATCTCACTACCTGGATATCGGCTCTTTTGATAGATGAACTCTTTATTTTTTATTCTGAGTGGCCACTGCATCTTCAATTTGTTCTTTGGCTGCGTCAAACGTTTTTTTCGAGTCGGTTCCATCATTCCAGATGGATGTGTAAGCCGTTTCCATTGGTCCCCATACAGCTTGCATTTCAGGGATATTTGGCATCGGCACAGCATTTTTCGCCTGTTCCAAGAAAGCCATGGACACTTCATCTTTTTTGATGGTTTCGTTTTCAAGGAGCGAAGTCGCTGGTGGCAATTGGCCTGTCATTTCGTATCTTTTTAAGAGCATTTCTTCACTGGAAGCCATTTGAGCTAAAAGAGTTGCTGCTTTGGGATATTTGGAATAACTGTTTACATAGTACGCTTTGATGCCTGAATAGGATTTTGGCGTTTCGCCGTTATCCAATGTTGGAAGTGGAGCTATTCCAAAGTTCACACCAGCATCTTGATGGTTTTTAACATCCCATGGACCTGAAATTCGGTAGGCTAATTTACTTTCATTGAAGAAAGAGGAAATCACATCACCTGTAATGTCTTCTTTTTTCATCGGTAACAATTCTTTGTTGATTTTTTTCATAAATTCCGCCGATTTGATGGCTCCTTCATTGTTGACACCAAGATCCGTTGGATCGGTGTCTTCTTTTCCAAATACATAACCGCCATAACCAGATAGGAAAGCATGTGTGTAATAAAAGTTACCTGGTTCCATCATAAAACCATATTTCTGATTTTTTCCTTTGCTCGTTGCTTGGAATTCTTTAGCTGTTTTGAACAAGTCATCCCATGTTTTTGGTGCCTCTTTTACGATGTCTTTATTGTAGTACAAGGCATATGTTTCAATGGAGATGGGATAGCCGAACATTTTCTTTTTTCCATCTTTATCCACAAAACTTGTCCCGTTTACCGCTGCTTCCAAGAACATGTCTTGATAGTCATCGGCATAATAGTTGTCATATACCAAACCTGCTTTCACCAATTTTCCTAAATGATCATGGGCGGAGTTGAAAACATCGGCACCTAAGCCAGCTGGCCCATCTGTTTCCAATTTTCCTGCTGCGTCTGTGTGTCCCACTTCTTGTACTTCAACAGGCACATTGTATTTTTTCGTGAATTGCTCTGCGACATAGGTCGCCCACGCGCCCTCGTCCGCTCCGTTGTCCCAAATAATCAGGGTTGCTCCATCTTCAGGTTTGAGTGTTTCTTTTGTGGTTTCCTTGGGTTTTGTTTCAGTGGTTGCTTTTTTCGTCTCATCTTCCGAACATCCCGCCAATATTCCTGCCAATAGGGTGGCGGATGCCAATATACCAACTATTCTTTTCTTGATCATGTGAAACCTCCTATGTGGGAATTTTTGTACCATGTATAAAATTAATGAAACAGAAGCTGTAAGTGCTTTTGCGATACACACTTTTTTTTACTTTCGTTTCTGATAGACCATTTCCTCATACGAACAAAAGTTAATCCAGCGGCACCTCGAGAAAACGCTTTCAAAAATAACCATTAACGGGTACATTCAGTTCTTCCTGTATCACAATGGTACATTCTTGGAGAGCCAATTAGACCAGACTCGCCGCCTGCTCGTCCCCGAAGGTTCGGCATAGGTATAAATTCACAGTTGTGGTACGTGGTGGATATGTCATAGTTCTAAACACAAATAAGAGGTTGGTTTTTCGGAGTTGAATCATCTGTTTGTAGTACGTGAAAATACTTTGCGTATCCTTTTTCTGATTGAACACATTAGCATGAGAGTAGTTGGGATTGATGTCAAACTAAGCAGATTTATTCGTTGTAATTCCCGCTTGATGAGTATCATCCCATTGTACTAATGTTCGAGAATTGTCTCTTCCATTTTTCCAATGATCTGCATGATCTCCTCGTATAAATCGCCCTTGCCATATTTCAATATTGTGTAAATTTTTCATGCCCACACCGTTGTACTGCTCAATGGTCGCGAAGTGGATATTTGTCATGCTGATTTCCTGCCCGTCATAAATAAACGTGGTTCCAAAAACAAGGTGCTGAGTGCTTGGGCACTTTCTCTGCGCCATGACTCGTCATTTACCCAGGTGCTGAAGCTTCTCGGCTGGTCATGATTTTCCGAAAGCAAAGCATTCGACCCGGGATCCTACAGTCCCTTTTACCATTTGCAGAGTCTGCTTCAAAGGCATATTCAGTCCTCCCCCCATCCCCTCGATTCCATAACCCCAGGTGTTCGAGCAGAAAAATGATATTGAAATATCCTCTTTTTCTCCTACCCATTTGTCTACTTCCGCCAAACACCCCCATTGTCTTCCCCCAACCGTCATGATGGCAAAGCGGGCAAACGTCTCTTCCCGTAATACCCAAGAAACCCCGCTCCCATTCATTATATGAAGGAAACATGGATATCAGAAAACTATTTTTTTAACAATTTTTCATTTTACCATATCGTATATCCATAGTTTAAGAATGTTGAGAATTCACAACGTTTTTTGACGAAATTTTCATCGCTTGAGTATCAGGAACTTTATTTATGCAGTTAGAAGTCAGTAAACAAAAGGATAGACAAGCAATTATCTATGCCTGTCTATCCTTATTATCTTTAAAATGTCTACTGTATAAGTTAAGCGTTTAATCAAAAATTTATTTTCTTCTCTGTCTATTACAATATCTACATTAAATCACGAGACTTACTTACCGAGAGTCTTAGTCACCCCAAATACATCCTTCGTATCATTATACTGATTAATCGCAATATCTAGATCATGAAAATAACGATGTATTAATCGAATCTGTTCTTTGTCTGCTTTATTTTTGGTCGCCTTGGCAATTGCGTGGATTTGTTTAAAATCTTCCGATACCTTTTTATTTTCTATCCCCTGGCTAATGATTTCATTCGTATCTTTTTCAAGTATGGCTGATAAACTCTTGGCTTCTGACATATCTAATTCTTCAATACTGCCATAGCCTGTTAAATCATTGTATTTAGCGTGATATTCAGCAATTAACACACTTTCTTGATTCGATATATTTTTTGGAGGGTTTTTCTTTAATTGATCCATTGCTTCTTTAGATGGATCATTCAAATGATAATAGACAGTAAGACCAATCACTCCAGCTGCTAATATACCTACTATTAATATTAAAAGAGATAGCCACTTTGATTTTTTCTTATCTTGTTTTTTAGTCATTCGTTCTCCCGCCTATCAAAAGTATTTGTCATCCTATTATTGGGATTTTATGCCTTTTAATTATGACAGGTTTGGCTTAACTGTACAAATAAACCAACCATTCTAGAGGTGGTTGGTTCGTAAATAATTGGTTAAAAGTAGAAATCCATTAAAGTTTCATCCATTAAATCCTGTGTCAATCCTATGTAAATCATCGTATCTTTTTGGTTGGAATGGTTTAAAATTTGCTGCAGCAATGCAATGTCTTTGAATTTTTGGTAGTGTAAATAACCAAATGTCTTACGTAGAGTATGTGTCCCTACATCCTGAATATCTGCCATTTCGGCTGCTTTATTTAACACACGGTAAGCCTGAACCCTCGTAATTGGTCCATTTCCTTTACGGCTTGGAAATAAATAATCGTCCTTTGAAAGTTTTTCTTTCTTGACGTATTTTTTAATTTCTTTTCGCAAGTGCGGATTAATCAGAAACCTTTTCGTTTTTTCCGTCTTCTGTTCAATAATGACAATATGCGTTCCATCCAATACATCCTTTACCCGTAGCTGCAATAAATCCCCTATCCTCAGCCCAATATTGATCCCAATTGTAAACATTATATAATCCCGATAACTGCAATAGCGTAATAATGCTTTTTTCATGGCCTCTATTTGATCAAGCCGGCGAATAGGCTGTACATTTTTAATTCGTTTTGTTGCTGTAACCACTTTTGCCAGTCCCCCTTCTTCCCATCTCTTATTGTACGTGAAGAGGCCATTCAAACACAAGATTTTTTCAATTCCACACCTTCTGTAAACCTTGATTTAATCAGTTTTCGAATGTATCAATTCAAGTCCTTTGTTACATTCGGAATTTTTTAATTATTAATGGTAAAATCCATCATAATTCTACACATTTCCCAAAAAGGCTATAAATCGCCTACATTCGACAAAAAACGTTTAGAATACAAACACCTTAGGAATTAAAAAAGAGGACCTTAAAACCCAATTATGAAGGTCGTTTTTTGACTCTTCTTGTAACAATTTTTGGATATTATTTGCTTAACAATACTGTATGCCATACACTATTATAGAATTAGGAGGTGAAGGTGTTTTGGATGAACTCATACAATCTCTCATTATCGAATTGCGAAGAGGTACACTTACTCTGGCAGTTTTAAGTCAATTACAAAAACCCGAATATGGATACTCACTCGTTCAATCCCTTGAAGAAAAAAATGTTACTATTGATCCCAGCACACTTTATCCTTTATTGAGAAGATTAGAAAAGCAAGGTTTACTGGTTAGCGATTGGAAGTTAAATGGAAATCGACAGAGAAAATACTACCAATTGAGCCACAATGGCAAACAGATTTATGAAAAATTAAAGGAAGCATGGTCTGAAACGTCTAATCAGATGGTACAATTGTTAAGAGAGGATGAATGTGATGAGTTTAATTGATATATATATTTATGAAGTTACAAAGTGGCTACCAGAAGAGTCAAAAGAGGAGATTGCGCTGGAACTCAAAGGGAATATTGAGGATATGCTGCCACATAACTATACTGAAAATGATGTAAAGAACGTTTTGAATAGCTTGGGTGACCCCAGAATTCTTGCTGCCGATTATAGCGGAAATAACCGATATATTATAGGGCCGATTTTTTATGATAGTTATATTCGGGTCTTACTAATAGCTTTTGGTTTGATGGCGGGCTTGGTTTTATTGGGTCATATAGTCAGCGGGATTACGGATTATACCAGTTATTCCTCCGTTGTATCATTTCTAATTGACATGTTTACAGATTCTATCATAGGAATCCTCCAGGCAGCATTTCAGGTATTTACCTGGGTCACCATTACATTTATATTTATAGATAAAATTGCAAATAAAACAAATAGCATCCCCCTTGTAAAGCCAAAATGGAACACTGACCAATTGCAGAGGCGGACTGTTCAAAAGCATAAGTATCAAATATCCAAAGGGGAAGCAATCTTTGGACTCATTTGGACAATTATATGGATCCTAATTCTATTATTTTCTGAATATCTATTAGGCTGGTATGAGACCGTTAATGGCGAGCTTGTTTTGCAAGCCTCCTTGTTTAACCAAGAAGTTCTGAAAACGTATATCCCCCTTTTAATTGCCTTGGCAGTGTTAGAAATAAGTTTAGCGGGATTGAAATACATGATGGGTAAATGGACCTACCATATCGCTATATTTTATACAGTCCAAAGCGCATTTGTTATAGCAATCCTTTATAAAATGCTGTATGACACTACTTTATACAATAGCGATTTTATCGAACGCTTCAATTTATTATTTGAAAAATCTACAAATGGAACATTACCATCAGGTATTATAGCCATCACATTAGCAGTTGTTATTTTAATATCTGTGTATGATTGCAGTTTTGCATTTTATAAAGCCTATAAAACTACTAAAAATCAGCAAAAAAAGAAAAAGTAAACAAGAGGGATGCAGGCTTGATAAAGCTGCATCCTTCTTGTTTTTACACTTATCTCTTATTTTTATAAAACACATGCTCAACCGATAAACTCTTTTCAATCCGAATAATCCCAAATGAGTATTCAGTTTGGCGTCTTTTATCTGTCGGAGAACCCGGGTTAAATAGAATTGTCCCATTTATGTCTTTATTAACAGGGATATGAGAATGTCCAAAAATAATTAGATCCAGTTCCTCTCCGCTAAATGCTTCAATTGCTCTTCCCTCTGTAGTTCCTTTCTTACCGTGCCCATGTACCAAACCAATTCGATATCCATCTAATGTGAGAATTTTTTGATATCCAAGTTGGTCAATCAAATCCTTTCCATCGACATTGCCACAAACACCATCAACGGGTGCATAGGATAGCAGTTCATCGTATACATCCTTCATTTGCCAATCACCAGCATGTAAAATAAGATCAGCTGTTTTCAATTCTTCCTTTAAACGCGGTGGAAGTCCTTTTGCCATTCTGGGCATATGGGTATCTGATATCACAATGATTTTCATCGACGATTCACCTCGATATTTTGCTTTGTTGATTCCTTTATATATCTCTTCAATTCATTCAGAAAAAAGGTACAGTCGTCTAATGTACCGAACACCCTTACCGGAATAATAACAGCATGAATGGCATTCGTATATATATAAATATAATTTTTCAGCATTTCGATTTGTTTAATATCTTTCCATTCATAGAGTACCTCATACCCACCATCAATCATCTCTGTTAATCCGCCTTTTCCGATGGATAAGCGGTATGTACCAAATAGATTAGGCTCCCTGCTATTTTTATGAAATTTTCTAAACTTCCTTCTGATTATTCTCTCTAAATAGAATGAATAAAAAAGTACCGGTAAGAGTGCAATGAATAAGCTGATCAAATAGTAAATAGGTGTAGTAGGTCGAAAATATAGCAATTGCAGGATTAGTGAAATAAATAAAGTGATCAAAAATAATCTTAGTTGTCTATTTCTCATTCTCCGATTGCTTATTTCAGATTGTTTGTTCATGTGGAGATAAAAATTGGTTACATCAGTCAGCTTAAGATCATATGTTAATTGCATTTTACTCCCTCACATCTTCTATTTCATTTCAACTTCATTGTAACAGGTAATTACAGCAAACAAAAAAGACAGCCGACATTATCATTGATAATGTCGGACCGTCCCATAATACTCAATCTTATTGTATTCCGGATAAATAGAAGAAAACTGAACATAAATGGGGCTATCGAGCAACCATGGATAGTAAGCAAACAGCGTTTGATCACCATGTATAATTGCATGTAAGGCTACAGGCATCATCTTTACAAAATGATCATAACGTGATTGGGCCTTTTGTTCATCAAATTCACCTTTACTAATATGAATGTAAGCTGTTAAGACAAATTGTCCGTTTAACATGCGCCAATCAGCTACAACTTCATCCCGCATCTCCCAGTTGATGTTCAGTGCATCAATCTCACAGCCAATGCTCAAAAACAACTGTCCGGTTAAGTCAGAATGTGTCAACGTATATTTTCTACCCTCTAAAGGACCTGAAGGGGTTATCGGCGGAATATAGGTCACACTCAATTGTTCTGTCTGGAAGGACATATCTGAAACACTCCTTTAAATAAGAAGATTTTTTACCATTCTATGACATCAGCCTAAAAATGGTGCAAATGAAATAGATCGCTATTTTTCTCCTTACTCGTAAACTGGTATGTTAAAACCAGATGTTTACCTTCACAGTCATATAGCTCTTTACCCACTTATATAACATCAAATAATTCTATTTAAAAAATGTTCTACAAAACGTTTTTCGTCCACTTCTACACATACATGAACAAGCGGCCTTTCGTTTCCACTGGGACAGGTTTCCCCTACCCTTTCTCCTTCGAGCTCCACCGAGATGGGTTCTGTCTTCAGTGTGACGAAGCTCTTGTCAATTGCTACTCCAACAGCCAGTGGATCGTGCAGGGCACAACCTTTGATGCCAGGAGTGGCCTTCTTATAAAAGTCCATATAAAACTCTGTCATGTCTGCCAAAAAGGAACCGAGTTCATCTTCCTTCTTCCGCCAGTTTGCTAGTTCCTCCTTCTTAAGCAGGGTTTGCATGGTTACATCAAGTCCTACAAGGAAAAGCGGTAGATTAGAGCGGAAAACAAGGTCAGCTGCTTCAGGATCACAATGAATATTTGCTTCTGCATGCGGCGTTACATTTCCTTTACAGAAAACCGCTCCTCCCATGATGATGATTTCATCAAACATAGCAGTTATCTCAGGCGCTTTTTGGAGGGCAAGCGCAAGATTTGTCAGCGGTCCTACACAGATATAAGTAATTTTACCAGGGTTGTTTTTCACCTGCTCAATCAGATAATCAACTGCATGGACCTCTGGTATTTCACTGGGCTTCTCTCCATTAAGTACATTTCCAAGACCATCCTCACCATGTACATGACGAGCATATACTTTTCGCGGTCCACGCCTAAGAGATTCATACGCACCGGCATACACCGGGATATCAAAACGACCCAATTTTTCTAGAACGATTTGCGAGTTTCTTACTGCTTCTTCAACAGGAATATTGCCGAAACACGCAGTGATACCTATTATATCTAATTCCGGTGAATGAACGGCATAAGCTATAGCCAATGCGTCATCTATTCCTGTATCTACGTCTAAGATAACCGATTTCATTATGTTCTCTCCTCTTCTCCTGAAGTATACTTTTTCCCAGTATGATGATAGCTGCATGTAATGCCATGAGTTGACCATCTGATATTTATTAAACGAAAAAATCTCTTTTTCAAAATATCACACGAAATTAAACGAGAAAGTGGTTTATCATACTATTTTTATCGTAGAGTTGAATATGTATCATTAATAAATAGTTAATCTTCCAGTTAATAAATCCCCTCATTCTAATCATATACTGTGATATCATTGACTATTTTTACTTAGATTTACATCTATATACTATTTTAATTACTTTTGATCTAGATTGTAATACATTATATAAAATAATAGCTAGGTAATAATTTTGTTTCGCTATAACGATTATCGCATTACAAATATATCCAATAGTGATATTCTATTAATAGAATGATTTTTTAATATAGGACTATTTTAAAAATAATTGATTGAGGTGGTACTACTGATGGAAGCTCTTTATTATTTTGTTTTAGCTGCTGTTATCGCAACATTTGGCATTAGCTGGGCTGTTCGAACAGCAATCAAGGAATTGGTCAATGAGCCAGAAAGAAAAGAAAACATTCAAACTAAGATGTTCATCAAAGTAGCTGTTGTAGAGGCAATTCCCATTATTTTAATCATTTTTGGCTTTATTAACCTATCCTCTTCAACTTCTGATGTTATTTTACCCCTTATCATAGTAGGTGCAGTTACAATTCTTAATATTATCTTCATCTATGGTACATCCTCTGAAATAACGAATGATTTGAATACCCCAGGGGACTTGAAATTAGCAATAAAGACTCTCACCATGATGGGTGTCACTTTAGTATTAGCCATACCTACCATAGCTGTTGTAGCTTGTTTTACTGTCATGAATTCATAAATATGCAAGCTGGAGATGTTCTCAGAAGATATCCTAAAACTGGTTGTCAGCGGTATAAAAGGGCAATTTAATTTATATCAGCAATTTCCGCAATAAAAAGAGCCTCCTTAGTCGAAAAGGATACGTAATCCTACCGACTAGGAGACTTTTTTCATTTAAACATAAATCCTGTTAAACACGCTCACTCATTAAATTCAAAAGGAAATCGTAGATCGTGGGATAAGGTTTTAATTTGGCACCACTTGAACATCCTTTAGCACCCATTGTTCTTCTTTATATACCCAGCTTGATCGAACCTCAGCGATTCGATCAACCACGGATGCGCCGGAAATTTGCTGAATGCCTATCAATTCCTTATGACCATCTTTATCAATGTCTTTTACCTTTAAGGATTTGTATTCACTTACTAATGTTTCAGATGGTTCACTTAATTTCCCTTTTCGATAAACCCCGAGTTTATCATACTTCTTTTTATGATCTTTTAAATCAATTAAGTAGGATTTATTCATTTCTGGAACCATCACAGTGGCTTGATAATTATTTTTGAATGCTCCGTTGATATTTAATGTTTCGGGGAGCTCAATCAGTTCAATTTTATTATTATAGATGCAAAAGGCATAATAATCATTAACTCCTCCGCTACCCCCTGTTGGAATCTCCATCAGAACTTCCAATGTACTGTCGTCATTAAGATCGAGAAACTTAACGGCAGGCTTAAACCCTCCTTGAATCGTTTCCTTTTTAGTTCCCTTTTTTGTTTTTACTACCAACTTGAATTCCTTGTAATACTTTGTCTCCTGATCAAAAGGATTACCATATAAATATACTTGATCCTTCTTCCCGTCTCCTGTCACATCCACTTTATAAGAACCAAGTTCAACTTCCTGGCTTTTTGCATCTTTTTTTGCAGCATCTATGGATACTGGCAGAAGCAAACACCCAACTATCGAAAAAATTATAAAATGATTAATCCATTTCATCATATACTCATCAACTCCCAGGTATAGGATTATTCATTATAGATTGCCTGGAATTTAACTTAATTATGCATATAACTGATGAAAATCAAAGAAAAAAAGCCGTAAACAGATGATCCTGTTTACAGCTTTTTGGATAGAAATACATTGAAGCTATGAATTTGATACTTCGGGAGTCTTAACCCATGTTTCAACGATTGGTCCATTTTCGCCTTCATCCATAAAGAACGAACCATTTGAATAGCGATCACTAGGTCGTAATTGGAAGGATGCAACTTCTTCTATCATGCCTTTTTCCGACAAAATCACAATAGTATCAACATCGTTTACAAATTCTATTCCTGCTACTCGATGTGGGTTTTTCTTCAACTCTCTCAACATAACAACTCCTCGTTTTGCACGGGAAGTCATTTCAAACTCGCTTCGTTTCATTTTCTTAATAGCGCCCCTCTGTGTGATCAACGCTATCATAGATGAATCAGTTTCAGCAAAAACTTTCCCTGCAACTATATAATCATCGTCCTTGAGATTTATGCCTTTAACACCGGCAGCACGTGCTCCCACAGTTGGAATTTCACTTTCAGGGAACATCAATCCATACCCAATAGAAGTAGCCAGGAAGATGTTTTGATTTCCATCTGTTTGATGGATATCCACAACCTGATCATCTCCCTTAAGATTAATAGCTGTTAAAGGTTTTGAATATCTCGTTGCCTTATATAGTGCAAGTTCAGACTTCTTAACTAATCCATTTTTCGTAACAAATAATAAAAACGATCCTTTTTCAAAATCAGAAACTGGAATAGCCTTTAATAGATTCTGATTCTTATCAAGCGGTACGATATTACTGATATGCTGACCAGTATCCTTCCATCTGATATCAGGAAGTAAGTGAACCGGACAGTAAATATAACTACCTTTATCTGTAAACAACAACAAGGTATCGGTTGTATTCATATCCAGCTTATGAAGGAGCCTATCTCCTTCCTTCATTCCATAATCCTGGCCGCCTGAAGCAGTATAAGATCGTAAGCTTGTCCGTTTTATATACCCTTCTTTTGTGACCGTAACAATAACATCTTCGCTTGGAATCAGAACTTCAAGATTAATCTTAATGTCTTGAATTTCAGCTTCTATTAGAGATCTACGTGAATCTGAAAAATCCTTTTTAACTTCTTTTAGTTCTTTTTTAATAACTGCCATTAACTTCTTGTCACTGCCAAGGATAGTTGTCAGCTCTTCAATTTTTTTACGTAGTTCTTCAGCTTCGTTTTCCAATGCCGTAATATCCGTATTCGTTAATCGGTAGAGCTGAAGGGAAACAATCGCTTCTGCTTGTGCCTCTGTAAATGTATATTCCTTTATTAGGTTTTCTTTTGCATCTTTTTTATCGAGAGACGCACGGATTGTTGCGATTACTTTATCAAGAATGGAAATCATTTTGATAAGTCCCTCAACAATATGCTGACGATCACGAGCTTTTGCCAAATCAAATTCAGAGCGCCTTGTTATCACTTCACGGCGATGATCAATATAGGCATCCAGCATTGCTTTTATGCCCATAAGCTGCGGACGTTTCTTATGAATGGCAACCATATTGAAATTATATGTAATTTGCAAATCTGTATTTTTAAATAAATATTGAAGAATAACATTAGAGTCTACTTCTTTTTTTAACTCAATGACAATCCGTAAACCTGTACGGTCGGTCTCATCTCTTACTTCAGAGATACCCTCAAGTTTACGATCAAGGCGCAATTCATCAATTTTTTTAACAAGATTAGCTTTGTTTACATCAAAGGGAAGCTCAGTTATCGTAATTTGCTGTCTGCCACCGCGTAAAGTTTCAATCGCCGTTTTACTTCGAATGACAATTTTGCCTTTACCTGTTTCGTACGCCTTTTTAATTCCATCTGCCCCTTGAATGATTCCACCTGTAGGGAAATCAGGTCCTTTTACAGCAGTCATTAGCTCATCAACTGTACAATCCGGATTATCGATTCTCATGATGGTAGCATCAACAATCTCTCCAAGATTATGTGGCGGAATCTCAGTGGCGTAACCAGCTGAGATTCCAGTTGAACCATTTACAAGCAAATTTGGAAATTTAGCCGGCAGCACAATCGGCTCTTCAGCTGTATCATCAAAGTTTGGTACAAAATCGACTGTTTTCTTCTCGATATCTCGTAAAAGCTGGCCTGCAATAGAGGATAAACGTGCCTCCGTATAACGCATGGCTGCCGGAGGATCCCCATCAATACTTCCGTTATTCCCATGCATCTGAATTAATTCACGGCGAAGCTTCCAGTCCTGGCTCATTCTGACCATGGCTTCATAAACGGATGAGTCACCGTGAGGATGGAAGTTACCGATGACCAGACCGACTGTCTTGGCTGACTTTCTATATGGTTTGTCATTGGTATTACCATCCGAATGCATGGCATAAAGGATTCTTCGTTGAACCGGCTTTAATCCATCTCGTGCGTCCGGTAATGCCCTGTCTTGAATAATATATTTACTGTATCGGCCGAAGCGGTCGCCAATCACATCCTCAAGAGGGAGATCGCGGTATTTCTCTGCTGTCATAATACTTCCTCCTCACCAGCAACCGTTAAGTTCTCATTCTCTAAAATATTTCCATCTTCTTCTAAACCAAAAGCAACATTGGCTTCAATCCACTTACGCCTTGGTTCTACTTTATCACCCATTAATGTGGTAATCCGTCTCTCTGCCCGTGCCGCATCATCAATGCATACACGGATCAAGGTACGTTGTTCTGGATCCATAGTCGTCTCCCATAGCTGGTCTGCGTTCATCTCTCCAAGACCTTTGTATCGCTGAAGCATGTATCCTTTTCCAACCTTTTTAATGGTACCTTCTAATTCATCATCATCCCAAGCATATTCTATAACTTCTCTTTTACCGCTTCCTTTACTAACTTTATATAAAGGAGGTAAGGCGATGAATACTTTACCATGTTCAATTAATGGTTTCATATAACGATAAAAGAAGGTAAGCAATAATACTTGGATATGGGCGCCATCCGTATCAGCATCGGTCATAATGACGACTTTATCATAATTGATATCCTCGATGGAGAAATCGGATCCTACTCCACCACCGACAGCATGAATAATTGTGTTTATTTCTTCATTTTTAAAAATATCTTCAAGCTTAGCTTTTTCTGTATTAATAACTTTACCGCGTAAAGGCAAAACAGCCTGGAACCTTCGATCACGCCCTTGTTTGGCAGACCCTCCGGCAGAATCTCCTTCGACGAGGTATAGTTCATTCTTCAATGGATTGCGGGACTGCGCCGGTGTAAGTTTTCCTGAAAGCAACGCTTCCGATTTCTTGCGTTTTTTACCGCTGCGTGCATCTTCTCTTGCTTTTCGGGCTGCTTCTCTGGCCTGAGCCGCTTTAATCGACTTACGGACCAAGGATGTCGCAATATCGGCATTTTCCATTAAATAATAAGATAATTTTTCAGATATAACAGAATCTACCGCAGAACGGGCATCACTGGTACCAAGTTTACTTTTTGTCTGTCCTTCAAATTGTAATAATTCTTCTGGAATTCTTACAGAAATGATAGCAGCCAATCCTTCGCGGATATCTGAACCATCCAGGTTTTTGTCCTTTTCTTTCAGCAAACCGGATTTACGTGCATACTCATTAAAGGCACGTGTAACAGCAGTTTTCATTCCTACTTCATGAGTTCCGCCATCTTTTGTTCTGACATTATTGACGAATGATAAAATATTTTCCGAATATCCATCATTAAATTGAAAAGCAAAATCAACCTCAATATCAGAATGAGTCCCCTCAAAGCTTACAACAGGATGCAATGTATCTTTTTCTTCATTTAGGTAAGAAACAAATGCCTCAATCCCATTCTCATAATAATAAACATCTTTTTCATCCGTACGTAAGTCATGTAATTCAATTTTTAAACCTTTTAATAAAAAGGCAGATTCGCGTAAGCGTTCACTTAAGGTTTCACGATTGTAAACAATGGTAGAGAAAATACTCTCATCCGGTTTAAAATGAATGGTTGTTCCAGTTTGGTTGGTTTTACCAATTTTCTCTAAAGTCGTTACAGGTTTTCCGCCATTTTCAAAACGCTGTTCATAAATAAAACCATCACGCTTAATGGTAACAACAAGCCATTCTGATAAAGCATTTACGACCGATGCACCAACCCCATGTAAACCACCGCTCGTCTTATAGCCACCCTGACCAAATTTTCCTCCTGCATGAAGGATGGTTAGAATAACCTCCGGAGTCGGTTTACCCATTTTATGCATTCCAGTAGGCATCCCTCTACCTTTATCCATTACACTGATGCTATTATCTTTATGAATTTTTACAATAATTTCGTCCCCATGTCCGGCCAATACTTCGTCCACGGAGTTATCAACGATTTCATAAACGAGATGATGCAGGCCTCGTGTGTCTGTGCTTCCGATATACATTCCCGGTCGTTTACGGACAGCTTCTAATCCTTCAAGTACCTGGATGGCATCTTCGTTATAGTCAATAGGTTTTATATTTTTTGCCACTTATGTACCCCTCTCTTTACGTTACAACTTCTATTATATACATATTCTTAAACAAGAACAAATGTTCTTGATAGTATAAACAGCACACTAAAGCTCTATTGCTCTATTTTTACAGATTATTTTTCGTTTCGCAAATAAAGTTTAGATAAAGGTTATGTATACGAGACATCCCGGCTTCCAGTCCCTGTAAAAAACAAATAAAATAAGTCCCTGTATCTTAATTATGGTATCATCTTCGGTGTTTTTACAACTATTAGTTTTTATTACCTACAACATTATAAAACCACCAATGAGCTATTTACGAGCAATTGGTGGCCATTTTTTATTATTTAGTTAATGCATGCTCCACTTTTATGCAACGGTCCATAATGACGGTGTAATCCTTGTCCTTTAGCATTTGGAAGGCCTCTTCATCAATAACTCCCAGCTGTGTCCAAAATATATCGGCATCGATTTCCAAAAATTCCTTAGCCAGATCCATTACATATTCAGATCGGCGAAAAACATTGACAATATCTACATGCCCTTCAATATCCTTCAATGTCGCAACCGCCTTTACACCCAAAACACTATCCACTGAAGGATTGACCGGGATAATTTCATATCCATTATCCTGCATGGCCTTAGATACCATGTAAGATGTCCGTTCCGGATTATCAGAAAGACCAACGACAGCTATTCGTTTCGCTTTTTTTAAGAGGAGACCAATTTCATCTCTGCTTGGATTTTCTATCATGAATATAGCCCCTTTCAATAATAAAATTTATCCTTATGTATACCCATAGGCTATTATAGAATAAACGGTCAGCTCAGAATAGGGAAGTTAATAAAAATAATTTTTTTATTTTCTTTTTGCAGGTACATGTTAAAATATATTAACCAGTAGTGTAAGAAAGGAACTGTTTATATGTTATATTTTTTGTTTATATTGGCCTATTTGCTAGGTTCAATACCTTCAGGCTTAATTATAGGAAAAGTTTTTTATAACACTGATATACGTGAGCATGGCAGCGGAAACTTAGGAGGAACCAATACATTCCGGACACTTGGGAAAAAAGCCGGAATTATCGTTACAACTATAGATATCTTAAAAGGTACTTTGGCCACCTTATTGCCATACATATTTAATATACAAGCTGATCAATGGCCAAGTTGGATTGCTATTCCGTTGATATGCGGCTTATTGGCAGTTATCGGCCATATGTACCCTATATTTGCCGGATTCAGAGGCGGTAAAGCTGTAGCTACATCCGGAGGTATTTTGCTCGGATACGATCCACTTTTATTTGTGATTCTAGTTGCATGCTTTTTTGTATTCTTATACCTAACTAAAATCGTGTCCTTATCTTCTATGTTGATTGCAGTTGTGGCACTTATTTATGCCATGTTTAGCGGAGATCCTTCCATGTTAATCCTAATTATCTTCCTGGCAGGATTTATCTTCTATCGCCATCGCGCTAATATCAAACGTATTATTAATAAAACAGAACCTAAGGTTAATTTGTTTAAACGATGATATAAGACTGTTTTTGGAATCACGATTAGTGGTCCAAAAACAGTCTTTTTTATTTTTGCTAAACAGAATACAAAAGCAATATTCTCCTCCGAAAACCTCATCTCATATTCAAACAACAAAGCTCGACCTCTATCGACTGATTACCTAATAGGATTAAACGATCGGATAATTTAGTATAAAATTATCAGTCATATGAAACCAGAAAAATACCTTATTTTGCATTTTAATCTAAAAAGTGTCAATATACATGTAGGAATATATTAAAAATATGTACTCATATTTAGAAAAATTTACTAAGCAGGTGAAGAATGAAGAAAAAAATAGCCCTCCTATCATTTTTAATCATTACCGCAGCTATAGGTATACTTATATATCTAAACACTCAGGAGATTTTCAATAATTATGAAGAAAAAAACGTAGCTTTAACCCATAACAGGGAAGTTTTCTTATCTGAACGTAACTACCATTCTACTGCTGAAATTGGAGCCATCGGAGATATACTTTTGCATGATAAGGTATATGAAGATGCAGATACTGGTTCTGGTTATGATTTCTCAGATATGTTCGCACATGTAAAAGACATGCTAAGCAACCCAGATTTTACGATTGCCAACCAGGAATCTATTGCAGCCGGAAGTGACTTGGGGTTATCGGGGTATCCGACATTTAATTCACCTTATGAAATATCGGACACCTTAAAAGACGTTGGAATAGACCTCGTAACCTTAGCAAATAACCATTCCCTCGATAAAGGTGAAAAAGGTATTCTGCGTGCAATCGAGTATTACAATAAAATTGATATGCCTTACGTAGGAATTCATAAGAATGAAGAGGATGCCAAACAAGACCGCATCATGAACGTAAATGGTATTAACATCGGCTTTCTCTCTTACACATATGGAACGAATGGGATTCCTATTCCGGATGGAAAAGATTATTTAGTCAATTACTTAGATGGTAAAAAAGTCTCGCAAGATATCAAGGATTTACGTGATAAAGTGGATCTTATACTCATTAATGCTCATTGGGGACTGGAATATCAAAGAAACCCATCTGATGAACAAAGAAAAATGGCAAAATTAATGTCTAATGCAGGTGCAGATATTATTATTGGGCATCATCCGCATGTCCTCCAACCAATTGAATGGATAGAATCCAATCAGAAAAAAACATTAGTTGTCTATTCATTAGGAAACTTCATCTCCGCCCAAAAAAATAACTATAAAGATATTGGCGGTATGGTTACCATTAGCGTTCGTAAAGAATGGTCAGCTAAGGGAACTGAGACCGAAGTAACTAACGTAAACTTCTCTCCAACCTATGTAACTAATCAAAACGACCGTGACTACAGAATAAATACGTTTGGAAGTGAAGATGTATTTGGACAGGAAAAGATCGATAAAGAAAAATTGACTGATTTTATGCTTAGCCATCCATCCATAAAATAAGAATTTAAACTAACGAGCTGTTCCAAATTTGCTTAATTTGCATTGGGACAGTTTTTCTTTTTCAAGTTTAGGAGAGAAAAAGATTAAAAGAGATGGATAAGGGCTATAGAGTATTATAATAATAATCTAACAGCAACTGAGTCTTTATCAGAGATGAATTTTCCACCGAATAAAAAGTGGGAATTGAAACAGTTTAAACCACTCTAGTGATACATCCTTTTGTTTACTGAGTGTTACCAATCGTTATCTTATTAAAATTATGTCATAATGGTAGTATTCAGTAGTTAGATAGCTCACCTTTATCTGCCAATAAACATATCAGGAGGATTCAAACATGGAAATTACAATCGATGAGCAATCAGCTGCATGGTATAAAGCAGAATTGGAACTTGAAAAAGGCGACTGCCTTCGGTTCTTTCCCCGTTATGGAGGCTATAGCCCTATACAATCAGGCTTTTCTTTGGGAATCAGCAAAGAGGAAGGAAAACAAGCCACTGTTACCTTATTAAAGGATGGAATCACCTATTTTATTAATGAGGATGATATATGGTATTTTGACGGAAATAACCTCAATATAACCTTTGACGAACAGAAGGCTGAGCCCACGTTCTCCTATAGCAAATAAGAACAGAAATCCCCTGTGTACCACTGACACAGGGGATTCTCTTTATCTATTTTCGTTTGATTTCTTCGTATTTTGCATTCCATTCCGGAAATGCTTTTTTAAACTGAATCGGTCTGAAATTATCTTTTTTTACTACAATATGCGTAGTTGTTCCAGTTGCGCAAATTTGATCATGCTGATTCCGGATTTCATATCCATACAGTGTTTTTATTCCATTATTTTCTTCTACCCAAGTATGTACATAGGCCTGATCACCATATCGTAATGGTGTTTTATAGGTTACATGAATATCGTAAACAGGTGCATAATAGCCTGCTTCCTCCATATCCGTATATTTATAGCCCAAATCCTCAATAAGGGCTGTTCTGCCCAGCTCAAACCATTTAAGATAGTTTGCATGATACATAACACCCATCATATCAGTATCTGCGTAAAATAATTGGATTTCTTTTTTTGAAACAAACATTCCTTCTACACTCCTATTCTACAATAGTCCTTTTTCTATTCTAACACATCTTGAAAATCAGCCTTTGTCAGAGTAGAGTAATCAACCGCAGCCAGATCCTCTCCCGTCTGCTCGATTAATCGAACCGCCTGTACCTGTATCGCATTGTCAACCAAATTAATAGCAAATCGTCCGTTCCCATCAATCTCAATTAGGTTCAACTTTTCAACCAAGTAATCTTTTGCCGCCTGGTCCAGTATATACTGATATTTACGAGCATAATTTTCAATGATTTGCATCAATTCCTCTGTGCTATAATCCGGAAAATGCATGAACTTTTTGAACCTGGATGAAAATCCTGGATTACTGGACAGCAACGCCTTCATCTCATCAGGATATCCTGCCAAGATGATGACAAGGTTTTCATTATGTTTGGTCATCTCATCCACTAAAGTATTCACAACTTCTTTTCCATAATCTGAATTGGAAGAGCTTAGTAAGGAGTAAGCTTCGTCAATAAATAATACACCGCCCAATGCATCCTGAACCTTCTTTTTCGTTTTAATGGCTGTCTGCCCGACATAGCCAGCTACAAAATCAGCACGGCTAGCTACAACTAGATGACCTCTCTTCAACAGTCCACAATCTCGCAGTATTTCCGAGTACAGCTTTGCAACTGTTGTTTTACCAGTTCCAGGATTCCCGGTAAAAACCGCATGAAGCTGGACAGGTACCGTTTTTACTCCAGCCTGTCTCCTGGATTGCTGTATCTTTACAAATGCTGAAAGTTTATGAATTTCCTCTTTAATCATATCCAAACCAACAAGATTCTTTAGTTCTGCCTGGGGATTTCCAGTGGATACAGGAAACTGAGAAGAAAAGTCCTCTTCTTGCAGAAGAAGATAATTTAAAAAGCTTTCATTGGCTTGCTGTTCACCTGTAGAACCTTTATGGAAGATTGCATCCATAACAATTGATTTAACTGTTCTGGCATTACCGAAAGTTTGATCAACCATCTCATATTCAATTCGTTTTTTTAAAGAAGGAATCGCATCGGGAGCGATAAAATAATGATTTTTTTCTGCCGTTTGAATCGCAATTTCAATCATTTCATCCAATGAATAGTCTGGTAACTCCATATAATTAAAATTCGGGAAACGACTGCGCAAACCAGGATTGCTATCCAGAAACTGTCTCATTTCCTCAGGATATCCTGCTAAAATAACAGCGAACCTTCCAGAATACTCTGCACTATCCATAAGAGATATAAGCGTATCTATCACTGTCTGCCCGTAATCTGTTCCTTGTTGGCCCTCTCTTTTTAAGCTGTATGCCTCGTCAATAAAAAGGACGCCTCCTACTGCCTCTTCCACAGCTTTACGAACGTTTTCTTCTGTTTGTCCAACATAAGCTCCAACCAATTTAGAACGATCAACCTCTACAATTTTTTCTTTTGGCAATATCCCTAATTCATAATAGATTTTCCCTAATAATCTGGCCAAGGTAGTCTTACCGGTTCCAGGATTACCCGTTAAAATCATGTTTAGGCTAATATCACCTGTATTACTGAATCCTAATTCTTCACGGTGTTTTTGATACTTCAAAAATTGATAAAGCTGGTTAACCCGTTTTTTTATTTCAATCAGCCCAACCATTTCGTTCAACTCTGCTAAGGCACTTACTTGATCCTTTGCATCAACAATTTCATGCTGTGATATAAACTCGTTAAATTGATGAATATGGCTATTCAGAAGATTTAATGAGGATTTTAACTCCTGATAAACAATTGCGGTATGGAAATTCCCGCTTAATGTTTCTTCATACTCTTTTGCCGTAGAGATTACCTTTTGCATACCGTCAAATATATCATTTAAGTATTTTTTTGCAGTATGGATTAAATCTGTTTCTGCCAGTTGATTGATTTGTTTTAATGCTTCAGTTGTACGGTTCATGTAATTGCTTGTTTCATTCATAATCTGCCCGACCGTGTTACGTTTTGCAGTTCTATTATCCGTTTCTCGTAAAGTTGGAGTAGAAAAGCCAGTATATAAGTCATTAAAACGATTGAGCTGCTTAGTTTCCAGCAATCGTTGTATTTCAGAGCGATTATTCAATAATCGGTTTGCTTCATCTAATAATAGATAATATAAATCATCTTGTTCCTCTTGCTTACTTCTTTCCAGGGCTAATAAATATAACAGCTTTCCTTCTAAATCTGCTGATATTCCCCACTCACCCTGGTTTTTACATATAAATTGAAGCACACTAAGTAATTCTGTTTTTATGGGGAGTGAACCTTCTTTAGTCAACGTTCTCTCCCACTCATCAATCATATTTTTATAATTGGTTATTGATAATTCCATTTACTGCTTCATCCTTTTTTCAGTCGATGTCTCCATCCTATCATACAACACGTTCCAGATTAATCATTTTAGCTTAATGTATGATTCACCAGTCAACTATTGAAATTAAACATTCTCTTATTCAGAAGTTCTGTCTTTTAGTCGTAATGGCCGCTTCATTTGTCCCTCTTTTTACGGATTATTTTTCTTGGCTACTTGGGTTTGGTTTTAAAATTCACCATGAAGATTTGGAACATAGTTTTTTTAATTCATTAATGAACGCGAAGTAAATTTCCTGGATTCTAACCAACTAAAAAATCTGCCTGTCTCCATTAGGATTCAGGCAGATTTGAGATTAAATTATTCAGCTATTCACCTTTTGTTTGAATCACGTCTGGATGCTTTCCGGATGTATCTTGCATCTGTTTGCCTTTATTTCCACCGGCAGCTCTAGGTTGAGTTCCAATGTGATTTGGTACAAATGACTTGGAATTTTTCTTCGGATTTCCCATTTTATCTTCACCCCTTCTTTCTTATCATGCTTACTTACGCATGACTTATAAGGTGTAGATATTGGATATTACTCCGCTCGTTCCATCATTCTTTTATCGATTCGATCTTCTAGAACTTCCATTGCATGTTTATCCATTATAATTTGTTTTTTATTTTCCAGTATTAAATCTGCTAAAGACATCCGCTTACGCTTTTTCATCGTCAACCACCATCCATACTTTATTTTATAATATCATTGCCTACTTTTTCTGTATTTATAACATTTTTAGAAAATAACGATAACTAATTAGTCTTTAAAATATGAAAAAACAGCCTTCAAGGCTGCTTACATGTTTGCGATATGCTCTTCCATTTGTTTATATTCCATTAACCCTACAACCTTTTTATCAATAACTCCCTCTTCATTAATGAAGAATGAAGTTGGAATGGACACAACCTTATATTTTTTGTTCACTTCACCATCTACATCCAATACAGTCCGAAACGTAAGTTTTAAATCACTCATAAATCCTTTTATATCCTGATCAGAATCTATATTTACGGCTAAAACAACTACATCAGGATGAGATTGTTTAATTTTTTCCATATCAGGCATCTCTTTTTTACACGGATTGCACCAGGTTGCCCAAAAGTTTAACAACACCTTTTTCCCCTTATAATCAGATAGTGTAATTTCCTTTCCATCTGGATCTTTTAATGTAAAGTCGACTGCTTCTTTGCCCTCATCAGCCTTGACAGGTGTATCAGGCTGATTCAACACTTGATAAAATGCTACTCCAATCAGTATCAGCAATAAAAGTGACCCGATGATTTTTTTCACACTAAACTCCCCCAGCCACAAATAGTATATTCCCCACCTGAAATTGTATCAGTATTTCCAATTTTACGAAAGCGTGAAAATCTCATCCTGATAACTTCATATTTACAATTAGTTATTCTAAACAAAAATAAAAAACTGACCGAAGTCAGTTTTTTATCGTTACTTAGTAGATGATGCTTCTTGTAATTTTCCTCGTAAAACCATTGGTAAGATACCGCCATGACGATAATAATCGATTTCCACATCAGAATCAAAACGAACTAAAACATCAAATTTCTTCTCTGTTCCGTCCTCTCCAACTGCAGTTACCTCGATGATGTCACGTGGTTTAACATTTTCATTAACTGGAACAAAGATTCTCTCTTTTCCAGTTAAACCAAGTGTTTTAGCGCTTTCGCCTTCTTTGAATTGAAGCGGAAGTACACCCATTAATACAAGGTTGGAACGGTGAATTCTTTCAAAGCTTTCCGCAATGACCGTTTTAATTCCAAGTAGGTTGGTACCTTTGGCAGCCCAGTCACGGGAGCTTCCCATTCCGTAATCTTTCCCAGCCAATACGATCAAGCCAGTATCATCTTTTTTATATTCCATACATGCATCATAGATAGACATCACTTCACCAGTTGGCCAATACGTTGTATATCCACCTTCAGTGCCTGGAGCAATCTGATTACGGATTCGGATATTAGCGAAAGTACCGCGCATCATAACTTCATGGTTTCCACGACGAGAACCGTATGAGTTAAAGTCACGGATAGCAACTCCTTTTTCACGCAAGTATTTACCTGCTGGTGTATCTTTGCCGATAGATCCAGCCGGAGATATATGGTCTGTTGTAACTGAATCTCCAAATAATCCGACAACGCGCAGTCCGTCAAGCGGTTTTACTTCTGTTGGGTTAGGATCCATATTTACAAAATAAGGTGGGTTTTGAATATAAGTTGAATCAAAATCCCAATTATATAAAGGTTCGTTGCTGGTTTGGATTTCATTCCATCTTGCATTGTCATCGAATACATGCTCATACTCTTTAAGGAAGAGATTAGATGTTACGGTATCCTGTACAAGTTTATTAACCTCTTCACTGGATGGCCAGATATCTTTGAAATAAATATCTTTTCCATCTTTACCTTTTCCAATTGGATCATTCTCAAGATCGATATCCACTGTACCTGCTAAGGCATATGCGACAACCAATGGCGGTGATGCCAAATAGTTTGCTTTTACTAACGGATGAATACGTCCTTCAAAGTTACGGTTACCGGATAAGACAGAAGTAACAAGTAAATCTGATTCAGAAACAGCTGCTTCAATCTCTTCCATTAATGGACCGGAGTTCCCGATACATGTAGCACAGCCATACCCAACAACATTGAAACCAAGTTTATCAAGGTATGTTCCCAGACCAGAATCACGCAAATAGCCTGTAACGACTTTTGATCCCGGAGCTAATGATGTTTTTACGTGATGTGGAACCTGTAATCCTAATTCCACAGCCTTCTTAGCAACTAGTCCAGCACCCAGCATAACATATGGGTTAGAAGTATTCGTACAGCTTGTAATGGCAGCAATGGCAATATCACCTGTTTTCATCGGCGCCTGACGGCCATCATTCAGCTGAACAGTGATTTTTTTATTAATTTCATCTTGACTAAGACCGAATCCTGCATTTCCAACCGGAGCTGTTAAAGCTTGATTGAAGGCAGATTTCATATTAGATAAAGGAATCAAATCCTGCGGACGTTTTGGACCGGATAGATTAGCCTCAATTTCTGAAAGGTCAATCTCAATAATTTTTGTATATCTTGGTTCATCACTGTTTTTATAGTAGAACAAACCGTTTTCTTTACAATATTGCTCAACAATTGCGATATGCTCTTCTGTACGTCCAGTCAAACGCATATAAGTAAGAGATTCTTCGTCAATTGGGAAGAAACCGCAAGTAGCGCCATATTCCGGTGCCATATTTGCGATGGTCGCACGATCTGAAAGTGAAAGAGCGCTCATCCCAGGGCCGAAAAATTCTACAAATTTATTAACCACACCACTTTTACGCAGTATTTCAGTAACTTTTAACGCCAAATCTGTAGCCATTGTTCCGTTTGGCAAGGAATTAATAAACCGTACACCGATAACTTCAGGTACTGGGAAATAAGAAGGTTGGCCAAGCATTCCAGCTTCCGCTTCAATTCCGCCTACACCCCATCCTAATACACCCAGACCATTTATCATGGTAGTATGTGAATCAGTTCCCACTAAAGAATCTGGGAAAGTCATATAATCGCCATCCGGCATTTCTACTGAATGTACAACATTAGCCAAATACTCAAGGTTCACTTGGTGAACAATCCCTGTATCTGGTGGAACCGCACGGTAATTATCAAATGCTTTTTGTGCCCAGCTTAGGAATTGGTAACGTTCCGCATTTCTTTCAAATTCTAAATCCATATTAATCTGCAACGCATCTGCAGTTCCATATTTATCAACCTGAACTGAATGGTCGATAACAAGATCAACCGGGATTTCAGGGTTAATTTTACCCGGATCTCCTCCGATATCAGCCATGGCTTTACGTAATGAAGCCAAATCGACTACAGTCGGTACACCTGTGAAATCCTGCAATATTACACGGGAAGGTTTAAAAGGTACATCAATATCGATTGACATTTCCTCTGTTCCCCATTTAGCAAGGTTTTCCACATGTTCCTTTTTAATAGCTCTCCCATCCTGTTGACGCAAAACGCTCTCCAGTAAAACTTTAATGGAATAAGGCAATTTGGAAACTTCTCCAACTCCTGCTTCTTCCAATACATTCAAATTGTAGTAATGATAGCGTTTACCGTCGATTTCAAAAAATCTCCGTGAATCGAACACATCATTTTTCCCCAATCAAATTACCCCCTCTAGGTAAAAGATATTACAGAATATAGTAATAAATTGTAGAAAAGTAAAACACTTTTCATTCAATCCTAATATTCTAACAATTTAATATTAATATAACCTTTCCATAAAGTAAAATATAAGTAATTTATTACCTGTCATAAGTTCTGCTTATTGGTAATTATTTTCCTGATAAAATAAAAGTCGGCCAGCAAAGTAATATTAGCTGGCCGGTACCTTATCGATATTTTTCAAATTTGTCTAAATCTGAAACCATTTTGTCTAATGTATTTCTATAATCATCCAGTTGGTCCTTTTGATGTTCACTTGCCACTTCATAAGCATTTTCAACCTGCTGATACGCCTCATTAATTTCTTCCCACAAATGTCCCACTTCATGGCCAAATTGAGGATCATGCTGCATAGATTCAAGATTTTCATGTGCATCCACCGCTCTTCTGACGCCATTTTGAGCGGATTGAAAGGCTTGAACTTTATTTTTGTGATAAGGCACGTACACCCCTCCTTAACAATATATCTTTTATGATGTACGGAAGTTTATTGCCTTATTCATGATGTGAATCAGCTTCTAAATACCCGTTATTATATACCTGTATAATCATTTAATAGGCTCTCATACTATAGGTAGGAGGGATGAATATGTCGAATAAAAACGCTAATCACCAAAAAGGCCCTAAAGATAAAAATCATTCTGGCCAACCGGCACCCTTAAGCGGTTCTCATAAAGTGAAAAACAGGCAGCATACACGTCAAAAAAATCATTCTCATCACGATATGTAACAGCATTATCTTTTCTTAAAAGACTGCGGGAGGAATTTTTTTCTCTCGCATTTTAATTCCGCTCATAGATAGTATTCAGGAAAAGATCCTCAGACTTTCAACAGAAACATTGATTATAAGGTTTTGTATTATCTTTAATGGCCTTTCCTACTGGCAGACCTAATACAACTACTAATATCCTCTATATTTTTAAATTTTCGCCTTTTAACTAAAAATATTATTATTAACTTTCCCTTTTCTCTCCCTGATTGTTTAAAATTCTTTTTCTGAAGGTTACACAGCTTACCGTTTTTGTGCGTGCTCACGATACGTTTGATTTTTCTAAGGAATTAACCTGCCTCCCGCATGTTCATGTGTAATCAATCCCTTTTGTGGTACGTATATCTATATAGAATTTTATTGAGGAGGTATTATACGACAATGGATTATGTATGGTACGCAAGTTATGGATCCAATTTATTAGAGAGCCGCTTTCGTTGTTATATAAGCGGAGGGACACCAGAGGGTTCTACAAAAAATGAACGTGGGTGTACGAATCCTGCTTATCCAGAAAAAATTGCTCCGATTTCTCTTCCTTATGAGATGTACTTCGCTGAATACTCAGGTCGTTGGGATGGCGGTGTCGCTTTTATCAATACTGATAGAGATACGAATACAAGGACATACGGTAAGAAATACCTAATTACTAGCGAACAGTTTAAACAAATTGTACAGCAGGAGAATGACAATTATAAAATGGAGATAGATCTTGAATTAGCCAAAAATGTTCATACCTATTCCTTTAACGATTCTTGGTATGGTAATATTCTCTACTTGGGTGAGACGGATGGATATCCGATTTTCACCTTTACAGATAATCGAACTATTGCTGAAAAGAACATCACTCCACCTTCTCTTCCCTATTTAAAGAATATTTATTATGGACTAGCTGATCTGTATGAAGATGATAAAAATCTAATTCAATATTTATATTCCAAAAAAGGTGTTTCTGATGCCTATTCTTTAGCTGACTTAGAAAACTATTTTAACTAAACTAAAAAAGCACTCCAATTGCAATTAAATCTCTAACAATTGGAGTGCAGCTTTTAGAGTAGTGACTGACATTATTTTAAATCAGTTCGTCAGCTTTTAATAAAAATTCCAGATCTCTTTGCTGAATAAATTGTCCTGCATAATTAGAAGGCATGTCTTGTTTTAATATTTCAATCGCTATTTTGATTGGCACCCATCTTAATACAAATCCGTCGTTAATCTCATCGTCGGTATACATCGGGTCTTTAAGTTCACCAATAGTTTTAGCAATATATCCATAAGATATCTGAAGCAGCTCTTCATTATTACGGTATTCAATAGTAAGTCCCAGTTCCTTAATATCTTCTATTAAGGTTCCTACTTCTTCTTCTACCTCTCTTTTTAATGCATCATAAATAGTTTCATTGCTTTTAATGCCTCCACCAGGCAATTTATGATAGTTTCCATTTGCAACGAATAAAAGAGCAATCTCATCACGGTCGTTAATGACTACAGCTCTGGATGCCTTTCTAATACGATATGCATGATCCGTATACTGTTCTGACGCATCATCATAAATTTCCTTGATAAGTTCCATGGTTTATGACCCCTTTTAAATCTTTCTAATAATCCACAGTATGATTATATATAATTTTAGCTTTCTGTGTAATATATTATTATACATATTCATAAATAAAACGCATAAGACCTGCCTCAAAGCTAAATATGATATAATACCCATAATCATATGTATATTTTATATATTCTAGCTGCACAGAATTATTTATTTATAATAAGATAGTGAAATTTCAGTATATATAGATAAGGTGGCTGAATGAATGACATTAAAGGAAAAAGCAGTACAATTTGCAACGGAGGCACATGCCGGACAAGTACGTAAGCTGTCAAATGAACCCTATATTATACACCCTTTGCAGGTGGCTAAAACTCTTGAAGAGGCTGGTTTTTGTGAAGAATTGGTGATTGCAGCATTACTGCACGATACTGTGGAGGACACAGATACAACGATTGAACAGATTGAAAAGAAGTTTGGACCTAAAATCGCGCATTATGTTTCTGCTCATACAGAGGACAAAACAAAAACCTGGGAAGAACGTAAGCAGCATACACTTGAGCTTGTTAAAGAAGCGCCTCTTGAAGTAAAGGCTCTTATTGTTGCTGATAAATGGGATAACCTAAAATCCATGACTGCCGGACATGAATTATTGGGGAGTGAAATTTGGAACTGCTTTAAAAGAGGACTGGATTCTCAGGAATGGTATATCAGAGGGGTTGCAATGAATAGCTTTTATGGTTTGGACGACAAAGAGATTCCGGAGTTTTTCCATCAATACGTTAAAGACGTAAATAGCTTTTTTGATTCTATAAAAGATAGTAACAACAAATAATTTGTCAAACACAGCCATAATAACCCGGGGACCTATTAAGGTCCTATTTTCAATCAAACGCTATTTCCGTAAAAGAAAACCTCTTCATAAAAAGAAGAGGTCAAATAGAGAAGTATTTTTCAAATGGACTGACGTCTATTTTTTCAATTTCTAATTTTTTTCGAAGAAATTTGTGATCACGTTTTGGTGTTGCTAGAATATACCCTTTAATAATAAGATCCATCGTTATCTTATTAGCCTTTTCTTTAAGTGCAAGTTCACCGATTCTCCCTGCGATTTTATGCCTTGCTACATCTCGAAATAATTCAGGAACCGGGCTTACTAATTCTTCTAGAAAATCTTTTTCTTCCTGATTCCATAGATGCCTTGTCTGATTAACAAATTCAACTTCCCAGTCCATATCTGATTTTCCATCTTCTTTGGGCAGTTTTTTTAAGAACTTTCGAAACATAAAAAATCCACCGATGGCCATAAAACCAATCATAAAGACAACCCAAAACAGGATGAACCATAAAAACCATCCTTCTAACATAAATCATTCACCCCAGTTAAGTAATACACAATCCCCTAATTTAACAATCATTTTCCATGTATTATTATAACAAAGAGTTGGAAACCTTCAACTAAATTGACTAATAATTACTAAATTGTTTGTACAAAATTCGTATAAGGGAACCTCCATTCCTAACATGGATTTTGGAGAAAAATAAAAAGAATTGCAGGAAAAGGGTGTATTACGTAAATATATCAAAGATTTTGGGCTTTTCTCTATTGTTTTCCCTTGTTAATTGAGATTGTTTTTAATTGTCAGAATTATCAATCTCTGATATAACTAAAGATAACAATCTGACTGTATTAAAGAAGTAATGAATATACTGTATAGTTTCCTCATATCATTCAATCTAGATATTTCTTTAATCTAATCAGGGATTGTGGTTATTTTTGTTAAGGGTCAGATTGGTTTGTTGCATTTCCACTACTTTAAGGAGGTCTTTACTTAATGGGAAAAAAAGTACACAGACGCAGGGAAGTCAGACGATTACTTCGAGAAGAATTAAAGAAGATGGAATCAATAACCAAGCAACAGCCTAATGAACAATTAACGCCAATCGGTGCAATGAAAAATTAATCTGGCGCTATCGCCTATCGAACTAAAGCACCCAGAATACATGTATTCTGGGTGCTCTTTTCTTATTATGACATTTTTTATGTATAGACCATAAATTTTCGACAACCAAGAAAAAAATATGTAAAAATACACTTGAAAATAAAATTTATTTCTTATTCTCTATGTCAATATTACCATAGCATTTCACACCTCTATTACCTGATTTTACAAAATTTCTATGTTTCTTCCTAAAAACGCTGGGTATGTAATAGATTGTACGAGCAATCGCTCAAAAAAATACTATTATATACGGAGGTATAGATATGTTTTTTCATAAAAAAGAACTTCAATTTGAAGCTAAACCAACTAGACCAGATCCATTGATGGCAAAGAAAATTCAAGAACTGATTGGTGGACAATATGGTGAAATGTCCGTTATGATGCAATATTTGTTCCAAGGCTGGAGCGTACGCGGCAACGAAAAATATAAAGACCTTTTACTTGATATCGGTACTGAAGAAATTGGTCACGTTGAAATGTTAGCAACTATGGTCGCACGTCTTCTTGAGGATGCACCGCTAAAAGATCAGGAAAAAGCTATGGCTGACCCGGCAACCGGTGCAGTATTAAGCGGAATGAACCCACAACACGCGATTGTATCCGGATTAAACCCTCGTCCTCAGGATAGCCTTGGTAATCCATGGATGGGCAGTTACGTAACTGCAAGCGGAAACTTATTAGCTGACTTCCGCGCCAACCTAAATGCTGAATCACAAGGTCGCCTGCAAGCTGTTCGTATTTATGAAATGACTGATGATCCAGGAATTAAAGATATGCTTTCCGTTCTTATTGCACGTGATTCTTATCACCAAAATCTATGGGCAAAAGCAATCGCTGAATTAGAAGAACAAGAAGGATTACTTGTTCCAAGCACATTCCCACGTGAAAAAGAACGCTTAGATATCGCATACTCTTTATATAATTTCTCTGAAGGCGAAGAAAGCAGTACTGGAACGTGGGCAAGCGGTGAAGCTCCGGATGGACAAGGTGAATTCCGCTATGAAGCTGTCGTTCCACCTGCAGAAGGCGCAAAACCAATGTTAAAACCAGCTCCACTTGAAACACATAACACATTGCCAATGGACACAGATAAATCAATCTTATAAACGCTAATGTATATTTTTGATTAGCATACAAAAGGACTTCAGAATAAGTGTTATTCTGAAGTCCTTTTTTCATAGATATTTCCCATTGATTCCCCTGCTCTTCTTGTCCTTATTTTACTATTGCATCCCCTATTGGTGAATATCGTAAAAATTCCTTCATTTCTATGTGTCATTTAAAAAGAATATCGAATCGCATTTTATTTCTGTACTGTAAAGTAATCTAAATTCCGGGGAACATTAGCCACTCATTCCATGTTCTATAAAAAACATCCCCCTCCCCCATTAATCGATAATATTTACCTATCGTATCTAAGTAATAAAACAATGCTTATTCATTAACTATCTCACTTCTATCGGCAAGTCCAATTCGAGTGAATAGTTGTATTTCATTAATTCTTTATGATATCAAAAGAAGATATTGAGTAAGTCTACCTTTCTTTATTAATTTATTATCTTAAAAGAATCCTTCGCTCTCTTTTGGATATGCTAAAGGCATATTTAGTGAAAAAGAATGGAGGTTTCTTCATGAATAATCCACATATGAAAAAACTCGATGATATCGAAAAGGAATATCGGACAAATAGTAAGCTTGGCTTAAGCGACGCACAAGTAGCGGAACACCAAGCGAAATACGGACTTAATCAATTAAAAGGAAAGAAACAGAAGTCGCTCGTCCAACGTTTTTTTGAACAATTTAAGGATATCATGGTCTTGATTCTAATCATCGCGGCTGCGGTTTCCTTTTTCGTCGCCCTTAAAGGCCATGATACAAAGGAATATATTGAACCAGTTGTTATTTTAAGTATTGTTATATTGAATGCTGTACTTGGAGTTGTTCAGGAGAATAAGGCGGAAAGATCACTCGAGGCACTACAGAACCTTTCCTCTCCACGGGCAAAAGTCATCCGTAATGGAAAATTAACCGAGATTGAAGCAAGCCAGATTGTGCCTGGTGATCTAATCGAATTTGAAGCTGGTGATTTCATTCCGGCTGATGGAAGATTAGTTGATGCAGCTTCCTTGAAAATTGAGGAGTCAGCTTTAACTGGAGAGTCCGTTCCAGTTGAAAAGGATCAGAATGCAACAGTTAATGAGGATGCACCCCTTGGAGATCGAGTGAATATGGTTTTTTCAGGCAGCAGTGTTTCCTATGGTCGCGGAAAAGCAATTATAACTGGAACCGGAATGGATACACAAATGGGCAAGATTGCCGAATTGCTTGAATCAGCTGACCAAGGTCAGACACCTCTGCAACAAAAACTAGGCAAGCTAGGAAAGTACCTCGGCTTGCTGGCGCTTGCCATCAGTATTGTAATCTTTGCTATCGGATTCTTCTCTGGAATGCCGATACTCGAGATATTTATGACTGCAGTATCCTTAGCAGTCGCTGCTATTCCAGAAGGTTTGCCAGCAATTGTCACAGTCGTTTTAGCACTCGGCGTCCAGCGAATGGTCAAAAGAAATGCTATAATCCGCAGGCTTCCAGCAGTTGAAACTTTAGGAAGTGCCTCTGTTATTTGCTCTGATAAAACAGGTACACTTACACAGAATAAAATGACAGTCATCAAAGCCTGGGTTAAAGGTGAACCAGAAGATATAACTGACCATGTTTCCGGTCCAATTAAATCCTTGCTTCGCCTTGGTTCACTTGCATCAAATGGGACCGTTGAAATCGTAGATGGAGAAGAAAAGCACATCGGCGATCCAACAGAGACTGCTATCCTTTCAGCAGCGCTTAAGAATCAAATGACAAAAGAAAGCCTCCATGAAGCAGCACCCCGTGTTGGTGAGATTCCTTTTGATTCTGACAGAAAGCTAATGACAACCATCCATGTAATAGAAGGAAAACCTTATGCATTAACAAAAGGTGCTTTTGATGTATTGATGAACCGTTGTAAAACTGGTGATTTTGAAGCTGCCAAGAGAATTAACAACCAAATGACGGATGAAGCTATGCGTGTTATCGCTGTTGCTTTTAAGGAACTTGACAGTGTTCCTGATCACCCTAATAGCGATGAGATTGAGCATGATTTGCACTTTGTCGGCTTGCTTGGAATGATTGATCCTCCACGTGCAGAAGCTAAGGATGCCGTACAGGTTTGTAAAAGAGCTGGTATACGCCCGGTTATGATCACAGGTGACCATATTGGAACAGCAAATGCCATTGCCAAAGAACTCGGTATATTAAATGCCGGACAAAAGTCTCTTAGTGGTGCAGAACTTGAAAAAATGAGCGATCAAGCATTAAATGACTCAATCGATGAGTACTCTGTTTATGCACGTGTGTCACCGGAAGATAAAATACGGATTGTCCGCGCCTGGCAGCAAAAAGGTGCAATCGTATCAATGACAGGTGACGGGGTTAATGATGCTCCTGCCTTGAAGGCAGCTGATATCGGTTGCGCGATGGGTATAACGGGGACGGATGTCGCGAAAGGAGCATCAGATATGATCTTGACGGATGATAATTTTGCGACAATTGTCGATGCAGTAAAAGAAGGTCGCGGTACCTATGATAATATCCGCAAAGCCATTCAATTCCTGCTTGGCACTAATATGGGTGAGATATTTATTGTTTTCATTGCCATGATTATTTGGCAACAAACACCGCTCCTTGCCATCCATCTTTTGTGGCTGAACTTAGTGACAGACGGACTTCCTGCACTCGCTCTTGGAATGGAACCTGTTGAAGAAGATATTATGAAGAGGAGACCGAAGCCAAAAGCAGAAGGAATTTTTGCAGGTGGGCTCCTTTACCGGATTGTCCTTCAGGGGTTGATGTTTGCTGTACTTTCCTTAATCGGCTTTTATCTGGCAGGAGTCAATCTGAACTCATTAGGCGCTGCCCAAACAATGGCTTTTCTAGTTTTATCACTTTCGCAGCTCTTTCATGTTCTAAATGTAAGAACAACCAAATCTATTTTCCAATCCGATATTCGTGAAAATAAATATATGATTCTTGCCCTGCTTGCTTCACTTTTACTTATAGTTGCGATTGTATTTATACCACCGCTTGCTTATATTTTCGAGGTAACTCCTCTTCCTTCTGAATACTATCTGATCGCGCTTGGACTTGGATTTGTTCCAATCATTGTAATTGAGATTGAAAAACTGATCAGAAGAACTAAGACAACCTAATTTCCAGCAGTTAAAAAGCACCCGATTGGGTGCTTTTTATTCGGCTAATCCATTCGGTTTTTCTGATTCTTTTCCCCTTGGTGTTACTAGAATAGCCTCTAGCTATTTTTACTTGGCTGTTTTCGTAAGTATTGTTGCTATTGATTAACGCTTGTTTTTATGAAAATAGCCACCTCCAAAAAGGAAGTGGTTGTACTTGTTATTGGACTAACTCTCCTGTTTGTTTAAGTACATTCCTTCACAAATATTATAAATAAAATCTCATTTAACTATACTATCTACCAAAAAATAAGGTAACAGCTCAACATCGAGCTGTTACCTATTTTTCACTTCAAAGAGCTATAAAACTTCATCTTCTTTTCTTTCTATTTTGTTCTTTAAATTTCTTGAAATTTTTCATGCCGCCTATGCTACTAAACATTTCATTTGCCTTTTCTTTTTCAATCATTTTAGAATTCAAACCTTGATACTTAGTCTCTTTTTTTAGTTTCCAGTAGCTTTCTAGCCTTTCAATTGACAAAAATCCATCTTTCATTGCTTTTTGTACTGCACAGTTTGGCTCATGTTGGTGTGTACAATCATTAAATTTACAATCATTAGCAAGGTCTTCAATATCAGAAAAAGACTTGGTTAAATCTGCACTTATAATTCCAAGCTCTCTCATACCAGGAGTGTCTATAACAACACCTAAATTTTGCAACATAATTAATTCACGGCTTGTAGTAGTATGTTTGCCTTTATCATCATTCCTTATTTCATTTGTATCTAATAAGTTTTGGCCGATAAGGCAATTAATTAAGGTTGATTTCCCAACTCCAGATGAACCTATAAACGCTACTGACTTCCCATTTGAAAGATACTTTTTTAAAGATTGGCATCCTTCATCAGAAGTATTTGTTGTAACAATCACATCTATACCAATTGCAATAGAATATATTTCATCAAGTCTTGATGCTATATCATCACATAAATCTGACTTTGTAAGTACAACAACTGGGTTTGCACCACTGTCCCAAGCGATAGAAAGATAACGCTCTAGTCTACGCAGATTATAATCATTGTTCAGTGACATACAAATAAAAACCGTATCAATATTTGTAGCGACAATCTGAATATCTTTTTTGGTTCCTACCATTTTACGTCCAAATACGCTTTTTCGTGAAAGTATATGATGAATAATTCCGTTCCCCTTTGAATTATTTGTTCTGTCGATCATAACAAAATCTCCAACAGCAGGATATTCAGAAATTCCTGTTACATTATAGCGATACTTACCGGATATCTCAGCAACAACCTCACCACTTTCTGTAATCACCTTATATAAATTTTTAGATTGTGATGAAACTCGCCCAATAAAAAGGTCTTTATATATTGTAGACTCCTGTATGAATTCTTCAGTAAGTCCTAAATTTTTCATATCAATATTATTCAATTTCATTTCCTCCTAAAGTTTAGATAATAACTTTTGGGAGGTTTTATGCATTAGTTTATTTTGTGCATACCTCCCTATTTGTTACAATCTCCACATTTCGCTTGCTATACATAAACACAGCAGCTCCTTTCATTACTTATAAGTTTTATATTAGTACAATCCAACTCTAATGTTCAACACAAATTAAACAATGTTCTTTCACTAAACTGACCCGTTAGCAGCAAAAGAAAAGGCCGTCAATTTGACAGCCTTTTCTTTTGCTAATATCCCTGTTAACTCAATAAGAATCCCTGAATTGAAACATAAAAAACAAAACCAGAAACACCAATAGACATATAACCCCAAAATGCTTTTTTATCTTTTTGAAGCTCAATTAGTCCCGTAGTCAATATGAAAAAACTTAGTACCATCATTAAATAAGGCATATACTCAAAGTTCTTAGTTATTAGACCAAAAAACGCTAATGCAAGAACACCTATCGATAAAATAATTCTTAATGTTTTTAGCATATTTCTCTCCCCTTACAACAAGTCATATCCCCAAGTTTTTGTCTAATCATATCACATTTACATTATTATTCTATTCAATTCCTTCTTGAGCTAAACCAGCTAATAGGTTGTCAATATCTCTCTGTATATTTCATTTTTTTATATGCTATACTGTTTTTGGGTATGCCAAATAACCCTCCAGTTTCTTTTTGGAAGGTTTTTCTTATGTTGGATAAATATCATTTCCTAAGCTAAATCTAGGAAATTCTCGTTCTTTTTCAATAAAGCATAAATCCAGTGAAGCAGCTTGTTGATACAAGCTACAATGGCAACTTTTGAAGGTTTTCCTTCTGAACGTTTTCTATCATAGAACTCTTTGAGCTTTTTATTTCTAGAGCCTCTTATCCCACATAAAACAGCTAAATACAAACTATGCCTTAGCCTACTGGATCCTCGTTTGGTTATACGATTTATGTTCGCAGTAAACTTACCAGATGAATAGACACTGGGATCTACTCCAGCGAAGGCCACTAACTTTTTAGGGTGATTAAACCGATCAATTTCTCCTATCTCCGAAATGATTGTTGCCGCAATCTTTTCACCGATACCAGGAATCGATTGGATAATCTTATATTCTTCTATTTCATTTGCCAGGGATACCATTTGGCTCTCTAAATCCGTAAGGTGTCCTTGGTAGTGAAATAAAATATCGATATACATACTAAGATTGATAAGATGGCTTTCATATCGCACTTTCTGAAAAGGATTTTGAGAAGCTGAATGAATGAGCTTTCTTGCCTTTTCTTTGGCCCACTGTACAGACCGACTGGGACAATGTTCTCGTATCCTATCTTCTAGCTCTTCCTTGCTAGCCCTTAGAACCTTCTCCGAGGTAGGGTATTCCTTTAATACCGATAAAGATACTTTCGAAAATAGATCCCCAAAAACCTTTCTATATTCAGGGAAAACCTGATCTAAAATCGTATGGAAATGCAATTTTGCCTCCACATACATATTCGTCATTATCTCTTGTTGTCTCGATAGATTCCGAATATTTAGAAGTTGAATTCCTCTCCTTTTTTGAGGTTCAAATTCTTCTTTATAATAGAGAACACATAATTGATACGCATCAAACGCATCAGTTTTCACCTTTCTTAAACTGGCCTTCTTCGCTTGATGAGAAATGATTGGATTCAATAAGATATAAAGTATGTCATTCTCTTCTAAGCATTGAACAACTGGGGTATGATAATGTCCTGTTGATTCCAATATAACCACAGGCATCTGCCCAGTTGTTTCCTTCATTTCTTCTAAGAAATAGATAAACTTCTCCAACTCTTCACGATTATGCTTAATCGAAAAACTTGTTCCATACGGCTTTCCTTTATCTAAAAAAGCCTGTACTTCACTTTCTTCTTTGGCTATATCTATACCCACAACTGGGTTCATTCTTTCTCCTCCTCTGATAAATTCACCAGTATCCCTATTTCCTCCAAGTAGTATTATAGCTTCGCTTGTTATACGAGATCTCAGTCCCAACCAGCCTCAAACATATTTCTACAAGTAGGGGGTGAACAGTTTAGCGGACGGGATCATTTGT